>CAJXTU010000039.1 GCA_913060865.1 uncultured Cycloclasticus sp. | reverse complement strand
GATCTACACACTGCATATCGTCGGCAGCGTCAGATGTGTATAAGAGACAGACCTAGTACAGCATTTTTTAAATGGCAACGCGAAGGTGAATGCCCAAGATAATATTAAAATTGGTGAAGAATTTCTGGCTAAAAATGGTCTAGAAGAAGGCGTTACAACCACAACATCTGGCCTACAATACATCGTGCTGTCGACAGGCACGGGGACTATTCATCCAACGGCAACAGATAAAGTCACTGTGCATTATCACGGCACCCTCTTGGACGGAACGGTATTTGACAGCTCTACAGAGCGAGGTGAACCGATAACATTCGGCTTAAATCAAGTTATAAAAGGCTGGACCGAAGGCGTTCAGTTGATGGTGGTTGGAGAAAAAACCCGTTTTTTCATCCCAAGTAAATTAGCGTATGGTAACCAGTCAACCGGCGCTATTAAAGGTGGGTCAACGTTGGTGTTTGATGTTGAACTGATCGCCATTAATTAATACATTTACAAATAAAAAATTATATTAAATAAGGAAATTTATGATACCCGTTATTATGTCCGGTGGCAGTGGAACGCGCCTTTGGCCCTTGTCTAGAAAGCATAAACCTAAACAATTTATCGCTTTGTTTGGTGAAAACACGATGTTTCAAGAAACGTTAAACCGTTTGAATGGCATTGGTGGTATGCAAGCACCTATTATTGTTTGTAATAACGACCACCGTTTTATGGTGGCCGAACAGCTACATGAATTAGAAATAAACTCAGCTAATATTATTTTAGAGCCCATAGGACGTAATACAGCGCCTGCTTTAGCTATTTCAGCGCTTCAAGCACAGGCAGCAGGTGAAGACCCTATATTATTGGTATTAGCAGCCGATCATGTCATTGATAATATACCAGCCTTTCATCAGGCTATCGCAACGGCAAAAACACAGGCAGAAGAGGGCTTGTTAGTCACGTTCGGCATCGTACCCACTTCGCCCAATACAGGCTATGGTTATATTCAAGCTGAAGAAAAAAACATAACCAGTCGCGTAAAACGATTCGTAGAAAAACCTGATTTGGCAACCGCTACGCAATATGTCGATTCAGGATCGTATTACTGGAATAGTGGTATGTTCATGTTTAAAGCATCGACGTTAATCACCGAACTAGAAAAACATGCTCCAGATATTCTAGCCAGCAGCCGTGAAGCCTTATCAAAAGGCGTCAAGGACCTCGATTTTATCCGTTTAGATGCGGATGCGTTTACTGCCTGTCGTTCAGAGTCTATTGATTACGCGATCATGGAGCAAACCAATAAAGCCGTCGTCGTTCCCTTAGATGCCGCGTGGAATGATGTGGGCTCATGGTCGTCATTATGGGAATGTGCAGAGCAAGATATAGATAACAATGTCCTGAAAGGCGATGTGATGATTGATGATGTACAAAACTCATATATACATAGTGAGCATCGCCTCGTGTCTGTTTTAGGGCTGAATAACATTGTAGTGGTTGAAACAGCCGATGCAGTGATGGTTGCTAGCAAAGAAAACGCTCAAAACGTCAAAAATATTGTTAATAGATTAGTCACCGATCAGCGTGAAGAAGCGGAAAATCACCGCCTATGCTATCGACCTTGGGGGCATTACGACTCAATTGATACAGGTGATCGATTCCAAGTTAAACGGATTACCGTCAACCCAGGTGCCTCGCTGTCTTTACAAATGCACCACCATCGTGCAGAGCACTGGATCGTGGTCACAGGGACCGCAGAAGTTACCCGAGATGATAAAGTGATGTTAGTTTCAGAAAATGAATCGACCTATATCCCGGTTGGCACAAAGCATCGTTTACATAACCCAGGGCGAGTCTTGCTTGAAATGATAGAAGTGCAGTCTGGTTCTTACTTGGGAGAAGATGACATTATTCGTTTTGAGGACAATTACAGCCGTGCTGACAGCTAGCATGAAAGGCCGTTGACCCGATCTAACGGCAACCGACAATAAATATTGCCTTTGTGAGACTACGCTGCTTCACGCTCCGTCTAACAAAGACAATCAACGGGAAATTTTTAAATGACCTTACGTGTAATCTCATGTTAAAAACTCCCGTTGTTGTCGGCTGCCGTTGTGCCGTTGGAGTATCTAAAACATCAGGCAATAAAAAAGACCCAGTCCGAAACGAACTAAGTCCTTGTTATTCAATGGTGCCTGGGGCCGGAATCGAACCGGCACGGCCGTTAAAGCCGCGGGATTTTAAGTTACA
>CAJXTU010000038.1 GCA_913060865.1 uncultured Cycloclasticus sp. | reverse complement strand
CTACACACTGCATATCGTCGGCAGCGTCAGATGTGTATAAGAGACAGGTCGAAAATTTGCCGTTTCTCTTTTCGGCATGCTGACCACACCGGCAAGGTGCGTTATACCTGATAACAACTGGGAAGCGTTGGTAATAATTTGACTACTTCCGCGCTCTTTTTCAACATTTATCTTCAGCTCGCTTAACTGCTTTTGCTCAGGTCGTGTAACGGTCAGCAATGAATCTACAAAAAACCGATAACCGCTATTGGTCGGCACACGCCCCGCTGATGTATGAGGCGAGTGAATAAGGCCAAGCTCTTCTAACTCAGCCATCATATTGCGAATTGTTGCCGGACTAACACCCAGGCTTTTGTCGCGAGAAAGAGCTGTTGAGGCAACAGGCTGCCCATCAGCTATATAACGCTCGACCAACAATTTCAACAAATGGCGAGAACGCTCATTCAGTTCTTTATTTAATTGACTCATAGTTTGCACATTATGATTTAATTCAACTATCAAAAACAGGTCATGCAAGATTATTTTTCATAAAATATTTTTTTGCATTTTGGGCGTAAATCGAGTGACTTCGTGTAAACTTTTCGCCTCTAACTGAGGACTATAATGGATACACAATTTAAACAAGTTGGGCTTATATCAAAACCCGACACCAGCGATATTTCCACCACCGTTCAATCCCTATACCAGCTGTTAAAACAGGCTGATATTAATGTGTGCATAGACCATGAAACTGCTCACCATGTTTCAGTACCGGCCGAACAGGTCATGAGCATGGAATCCCTAGCCCAACAGTGCGATTTAATCATGTCTATCGGCGGCGATGGCACCTTATTGTCGGCCGCCCGCGCCATTGTTAATACTAACGTTCCTCTAATCGGTATTAATTTAGGCCGACTTGGCTTTCTAGTTGACATCTCACCCGAAGAGATGAAAGCTCAAATCAAACAAATTCTTGAAGGTCATTATCACGAAGAAGAACGTATTATTTTAAATACACAAATTATTCGTAACGACGAAGTTATTCACGAACAATCAGCCTTTAATGAGGTCGCTCTTCACCGTCTAAAGTCACCGGGTTTAATAGATATAGAAACATACGTTGATCATAATTTTGTTAACTCTCAACGATCAGATGGTTTAATTATTGCGACACCTACCGGCTCAACTGCCTATGCGCTATCAGGCGGAGGGCCGCTAATGCACCCCTCTCTTGATGCCATCGTACTGGTCCCTATTAACCCACACACACTCAGCAATCGCCCAATTGTTGTTGATGGGAACAGCGAAATTAGTATTAAGTTTAGCCAAAGAGACAAGCATAAAGCTCAGCTAACCTGCGATAACGTCGTGCTTCCAAGCATCTTTGAAGACGACCTCATTAACATTAAGCGACACGATAATAAAATACGACTACTGCACCCAACGGATCATGATTTTTTCAATATTTTGCGGGTAAAATTGGGCTGGAGTAAAGCCCCTCAAGCTTAAAGCCATGCTTAAATCCATTGATATTAAAGGGCTCGCCGTTGTTGATCAATTAAGTCTCGACCTCGAGCAAGGTATGACCGTCTTAACGGGAGAAACTGGCGCCGGAAAATCTATTTTGCTCACCGCAATGAAACTATGTCTGGGTGAGCGAGCTGACGCCAGTTTACTTAGGCCGGGCGTTAGCAAAGCCGACCTAAGTTTAGATTTTGACATTACAACCTTACCGCTATGTCAGCAGTGGTTAATCAACAATGACCTTGACGATCAAAGCGACTGCTTAGTTCGTCGAACCGTTAGTGCCGATGGTCGTTCCAAGGCTTATATTAATGGTCAAGTCGTCAACTTAAAAACACTACAACAATTATCTGAGCACCTTATCAGCATACATGGACAACACGCGCATCTAGATTTACTCCACACAAACAAACAACGCCAATTATTAGATGCCTACCTGCCTGAGCAAACTGCCCGAGTTAACTGTCATAAAAGTTTTGAAATTTGGCGAACCCTTAATGATGAGCTCCTCCATTTAACTGATGGTAACGAAGATAACGACAGTGAAAAACAACTGTTGAAATATCAAATTAGCGAGTTAGAACAAGCCGATGTGATTCAGCTCGACTACGATGAGTTAGTGCAACAGCACACACTGGCATCAAATATGAGTCGCATTATTGAAATATCTGAACGCCAACTCAACACGCTTTACGAAGCTGAAAGCCAATCCGTCCACAACCAACTTAGTGGTGCCGCTCAGGAATTAGAATTACTGACTGATTTATCCCCCGACTTCGCAACCGTATCTGAACAAATACAAGAAGCTAGTATTCAAATACAAGAAGCCTGCCGAGACTTAAGAATCCAAATTGACAAACAAGAAGATGACCCTGAACAACTTAACTTACTTGACCGTCAATTAAGCACAACACACGAATTAGCAAGAAAGCTCCATGTTGAGCCTCAGCAACTCTCCGATAAATATGATGAATTAATCGCACGATTAGAATTACTTGATAATAGAAACGAGCGCTTAGCCTCCATCCACCAGGAAATTCTTGTTGCTGAAGAAAATTATAGAAAAAACGCTGAACAACTGCATCAAGTCCGCTTGAAAAGCGCATCTAAGCTGGGCAAGGCTATTACAAAAACATTAAAGACCCTAGGCCTTCCTGATGGCGTTTTTAGTATCGACGTCACTTTTTGCCCACACGACAAACCGCAAAAAAATGGCTTGGACGACATAGCGTTCCAGGTAAGCACCAACCCAGGCATGCCACCCTCGCCCATTGGAAAAGTGGCCTCAGGCGGAGAGCTTTCACGTATCAGCCTCGCCATACAAGTCGTAACAACTCAAAGCAATACAACACCCACCCTGGTTTTTGATGAAGTTGATGCCGGTATCGGAGGTGGTGTTGCAGAAACGGTCGGAATTTGCCTACGTGAGATCTCTACTAATCGACAAGTTTTGTGTGTAACACATCTTCCACAGGTTGCCTCTCAGGGCCATCAGCACTTATTTGTCAGTAAGCACAAAGATGCCACTCAAACGAAAACTCAAATTAACACTCTTAACAAAAACGAACGTATTCATGAAGTTGCACGCATGCTCGGTGGCATTGACCTGTCCGATAAAACGATCGCACACGCAAAAGAGATGGTTGAAAAAGCTATTTAACGCAGCTTGGGCAAATCCCGTAGATGTATAAACTATGGTCCGTCATTTGATAGCCTTGCTCCTGTGCGATCGCCTTTTGGCGTTGCTCAATGATGTCATCACAGAACTCATCAACCCGACCGCATTTAACACATAAAATATGATCATGATGTTCCTCGTGACATAATTCAAAAACCGAACTTCCACCCTCAAAGTGATGGCGATTCACTAAACCAGCACTTTCAAACTGAGTTAGCACACGATAAACCGTTGCCAAACCAATTTCTTCGCCATCGTCTAAAAGCGCCTTATACATATCTTCAGCAGAAAGGTGTTTATTACCACTACTTTCCAACATATCAAGTATTTTCAAACGAGGTAACGTTACCTTTAAACCTGCGGCCCTTATATCTTTTGACTCCATTTCAACCTCTAAATTAGGGTGGATATAACAGTGAGATAATGTATCATCACTTATTTATAATCATACACAGAAGATCCTAAATGCGAAAGTTTCTCATTTTAATAATGACATTCATTACAAGCTCATTTTTAATGGCTTGCTCAACAACTGAAAGCCTAAACAATAAAATGCTTGAGGTTGCTGACACCTTACCTGGGGTTTACAAAATTGACGTCCATCAAGGCAATGTCGTTACACAAGAAATGGTTGACCAACTACGGCCCGGTATGGATAAGCGTCAGGTCAGGTTTTTACTAGGCACTCCATTATTGGCAGACCCGTTCCATAAAGATCGCTGGGATTATTTTTACGACCTAAAAAAGTCCGGAAAACAAATAAAAACTGAACGCATTACTGTATTTTTTGAAGCCGATAAGCTGGTTAACCTCAGCGGCAACTTTAAACCCAGCAATGAATTTAAACCCATGACAATCAACACAGAAGTTATTGACGTTCCTAAGCGAGAAAAAAAGGAAAAAGGGTGGCTGGAAAAAGCGCTACAGAGCATTGGCATCGGAAACGAAGAAAAAATATAATATGGACACAAATCCTTATTTAGAAAAAATTTGCCAAACCCCCCACGCTAGAAAACTCAATCTAAAATTAGTCAACGCGGGCGAACGATCTATTACGCTAAAACTTCCTTATAGTAAGGAGATCATTGGAGACTCTGTTAATAACTATATTCATGGAGGCGCCGTCTCTACTGCTATTGACACTGCCTGTGGCGCAGCGATTTTTCAATTACAAAACAATTTGCGCGCGCTGGCAACGCTCGACTTAAGGGTAGACCACATTCGTCCTGCCGCCCCAGGTACTGATATTAATATTTTTGCAGAGTGTTACCACTTAACCCACACCATCGCTTTTGTACGCGCCACTGCCTTTACAGATGATATAGGCGCACCCACCGCAACGGCAGTCGGTAGTTTTATCCGCTCTAACAAACAATTTCCTGTCAGCTGAAATGTCATTAGTAAACAAAATAAATAGTATAAAGTCACGCCATGATTATGAAGCGTTAATAGAGCTTATTCCCTACGCCAAAACAATCGGTGTAGAGACTAGCATGGTGGGAGAAAGCATTGTATCTAGCCTTCGCTTTATGGAAAGCAATATCGGCAACCCCGCCATACCTGCTCTACATGGAGGCGTCGTTGCTGGGTTTATGGAAAATGCCGCCCTACTACATTTAATGTGGGAAATAGAACTCGTTAATATACCTAAAATAGTTGATTTTTCCATTGATTATTTACGCCCTGGTCAAGCCTCGACTATGTATTCAAAGTGCGACATTAATAGGCTAGGAAGCCGAATCGCTTTATGCAATGTCACCACTTGGCAGGAAGATATCAATAAGCCAATCGCTCAGGCTAGATGTCATTTTCTATTGTCAGAAAACAAGCCCATTTAATTCATATAAAAAAGCCTTGCTATCAATAGCAAGGCTTTTTAGTTTGGCGCTTTTATTAAGGTTTATACATCCATTAACTTTCTATAACCTTTCCACAAAGAACGTATCGCCCCTTCTGTAACAAAATGATCGTCAGTACCTGTACCAACGCCACCCATCTCAAGCACATTAGAGAAATCTCCGTCGCGCACAATTGCTTTTTGACATAACTCTGTTGACTCACCATCTTCCATCGATATTAACCCAGCAGGACCGACCAAATTTAATTGCTTTAAGCGCATGTTACGTAACTCTTCAGTATCGTCAGCATAACCAAAAAAAGTCCAAACTAGCTCAAACTCATTTTCATTCTTTGGCAAAATCTGGCGAAAGGCGAGTGTGTTTTGAATTTGATGCACAACCAAAGAAGGAAAAAGTGAAAAGATAACGGTTGATGTATCGTCATCAAACTCTTTCATTCCGGCCAATAGTGACATATCAGCCAACTGGTAAGTACCGTCTTGATAGGTTCTCGTGTTATTACTCTTAGCATCCGATAGCTTACTTTCATCTTCCTTACTATTTTCTACCCACAACACTGAGTGCACGTCATTATTAACAATACTACCGCCACCTAACGAAGCACGGTAAATGCCAAAGGTTGGGTGAAATAAATGTAATAAACTCGCGTGATAAGGGTCTTTGGTGTTTTCTGAATAGAACTTCCAATTGCCTGCAATATACTGGCGAGTATGTCCTATCACCTCAATTGGGCCTTTTAATATACGGTCAAAATGATACGAAATATCTTCACCCATATAGGTTTCAATATCGGGGGTGTCGTCACTAAAGGTGCCGAAAATTACACCCCGATGGTTAACGACACGCGCTTTACGTAAGCTATGTTGCTTTTTATCAAAGTCTTTTGGCATACCACCTTTGCCAGCAAGGCCGCGCTGAAAGGGAACGCCGCGTAAATCGCCTTTTGCATCAAAAGACCATTGATGATAAACACAGGTGTATGCGCCATCTTCAGATTTACCGTGACGCTCT
>CAJXTU010000037.1 GCA_913060865.1 uncultured Cycloclasticus sp. | reverse complement strand
CGAGATCCTCTCTGGTCTCGTGGGCTCGGAGATGTGTATAAGAGACAGTAATTATGTTGAAGCGCTTGTAGCTCATCTGGATAGAGCATCGGCCTTCTAAGCCGAGGGTAACAGGTTCGAGTCCTGTCAAGCGCACCATAACGATATACTAAGTGGCTTGAAAACACCTTTGAGAGAAAGCAAAGTACTGTTAGAAATCGTCGATGGTGGGTGTAGCTCAGTTGGTAGAGCCCCTGACTGTGACTCAGGTTGTCGAGGGTTCGAGTCCCTTCATCCACCCCATTTTTCGATTTAAAATCAACATCTTAAAGAACCCCTGAATCCTTCCTTCTGCTTACCTTCGTTGTTTAAGAAATGGCTAAGTTATAGCGGATCGGTGTTAATTTTAAGATTTCCCTTACCCTTTCCCTTCAGAACATAAGTTATTCCACTGGTTCGATATTTAAACTAAAATCTAGCGATAAAATCATTCACTAGGCTATCCTTTGTTATCTACACCTTTCCCTATTATTCTTAATGAATCGGATATTCTATCTCCTGACGTAAAAGACTTATTAAACACTGGCTACTACCGAGCAATTAGTTACATTGAGAATGAAAAATGCTTCTTACGTTATTACAATCAATCGTTAATGCTTCAGCTTCGCCTAAGCAGTCATGAATTAAACTTATGTATTGATTTTGTTGGTGGTAAAGCCAAACATCGGCGTCAATATGGTGGCGGTAAAAACCAACCGCTTCCTAAATCTTGCGGCTTAGATAAACACCCAGAATGGACCATTTTAGATGCGACAGCAGGGCTTGGAAAAGATGCCTTTGTATTAGCAAGCCTAGGCGCTGAAGTAACGTTGTGCGAACAACATCCTGCATTATATGGCTTATTGACCGATGCGCTCAATCGTGCAGCCCAGAATCGAGATGTTGCGGATATTGCAAAACGTATGACGTGCATCTTCCAAGACTCCGTTAGCTATCTGAATAAGAATTGTTTATCTGCGACTAAACAACCTGATGTTATTTACTTGGACCCTATGTATCCGAATAGAAAAAAATCAGCAAAAATAAAAAAAGAAATGCAAGTATTACAGTATCTTACGGAACATACCGGTAGTGATGACAAACTACTAACAGCTGCATTAAAGGCAGCCGTGCATCGTGTGGTGGTGAAACGGCCTAAGTCTGCACCTAGCTTGAATGACCAACCCGTTAGCTATACTGTTAATAGCGTAAATACTCGATATGACGTTTACGTAATTTGATGTGTATTAATAGATTAACAAGCGTTTTTAAAACACTAAACTTTTACGCTGAAAGTGATAAGATAAAGCGCAATTATGTCTTAACATTTAGGCAGGGAACCCATTTTATTTATTAAATAGTTGGGCGTTGCAATGTATCCAACGAGTGTATACAACTTCACGTGAATCAAAAGACCACTACAACTACAACGGTTTCACCCGCACACCAACAAGTCGTTAAACTGCTAAAAGAATCGGCTTTTTTAGTGCTGTTGACGGTGAGCCTGTTTTTATTGGGTTCGCTGTTTAGTTATAACGTAAATGACCCAGGTTGGACCCATAGCGGTGCCGATCAGGCTGTTTTAAACATCACCGGCGTTGTTGGTGCTTGGATTGCTGATTTTATGTTATCAATCCTTGGTTTTATGGCCTTTACTTTCCCCTTTATGTTGATGAGCAGCGCATGGAAATTTCTTGCCGAAGCGCGTAGCGATCATGCTGACACAATGGCACATCAAATCATTCGTTGGGTCAGCTTTATTGTTTTTTTAATCGCCGGTTCTGGTTTGCTGGATATGCATTATTATCAAAACTGGCTAACCATTCCTGGATCACCAGGCGGTATTATTGGTTTAGAGCTGACAGATTTTTTAATTCATTTATTTGCTTTCCAAGGCGCAACATTAATTCTCTTTAGTTTTTTTCTTGTTGGAATTACGCTATCGACAGGGCTATCGTGGCTTAGTTTGATGGATAAAATAGGCGCTTTTTCTATTAAATCATTTCATTCACTTAAACACTATATTGAGGATACTAAGGAGCGCAAAACATCTGACACGGTAAAAAAGAAACGTATTGATACGTTCAAAAAACAGTCAAAAATATTTTCTGCTAAGCCTAAGGCGCGTATTGAACCTGTCATAAGAGAAATAAAAAGTAGTGAACGAGTTGAAAAAGAAAGGCAAGTTGCTTTGTTTGGTGACCCAGCGGGCTCCTTACCTGGACTGGCTCTGTTAGATGAAGCAAAGGAACACGTTGAAGGTTACTCTAAAGCCGCTCTTGAAGCGCTATCTAAATTAGTGGAGTTGAAATTACAAGATTTTGGCGTCGATGTTAATGTTGTAGCGGTTAACCCAGGACCAGTCATTACACGATTTGAAATTCAGCCAGCACCCGGCATTAAAGCCAGCCGCATTAGTGGCCTTGCGCAAGATTTAGCGCGATCTATGTCAACACATAGTGTACGGGTTGTTGAAGTTATTCCAGGAAAATCCGTTATCGGTTTGGAAATACCGAATGAAGCGCGAGAAATGGTACGGCTTAGTGAGATCCTTTCATCTCAAGCTTATGAAAAGTCCAACTCTCCATTAACGCTGGTTTTAGGTAAAGATATATCGGGGCAACCAACGGTGGCCGATTTGGCTAAAATGCCACATTTATTAGTTGCCGGTACAACAGGCTCGGGTAAATCAGTGGCTATTAATGCGATGATTTTGAGTTTGCTATATAAAGCAACACCTGAGCAGGTTCGAATGATAATGATTGACCCGAAAATGCTCGAATTATCTGTTTACGAAGGAATTCCACACCTTCTTACCCCCGTTGTTACCGACATGAAAGAAGCCGCTAATGCGTTGCGTTGGTCGGTTGCCGAAATGGAGCGCCGCTATAAATTAATGTCATTATTGGGTGTTAGAAATTTAAGTGGTTATAACAAAAAAGTAAGAGATGCGATAAAAGAAGGCAGCCCATTGGCTGATCCATTATGGGAACCCACAGCATTTATCGACGAAGACGAGGCGGGGACGCTGACCGAGCTCCCTCAAATTGTTATCATTATTGATGAGCTCGCCGATATGATGATGGTGGTCGGCAAGAAAGTTGAAGAGCTCATTGCTAGGCTTGCACAAAAAGCACGTGCGTCAGGTTTGCATCTAATTCTAGCAACGCAACGCCCTTCGGTGGATGTGTTAACAGGATTAATTAAGGCAAACATTCCATCACGAATAGCGTTTCAGGTTTCCTCCAAAATTGATTCTCGCACTATTTTAGATCAATCAGGTGCGGAATCATTATTAGGTAACGGTGACATGCTGTATTTACCCCCCGGTTCTGGTTTACCGCAACGTGTTCATGGCGCTTTTGTTGATGATCACGAGGTACACAAAGTGGTCAAACAATTGAAAAAGTCTGGTAAAACAAACTATATCGACGGCATTTTAACAGCGTCTGACCCTGCTGAATTTGATGGGGGAGGGGCTGGCGGTAACTCGGAAGATTCCGATGAACTCTATGATCAAGCCTTAAAAATTGTGACAGAAACACGCAGAGCCTCTATTTCAGGTGTACAGCGTCAGTTAAGAGTCGGTTATAACCGCGCGGCTAGAATGATTGAAGAAATGGAGCGTTGCGGCGTTGTCGGTCCATTACAATCTAACGGCTCGCGTGAAGTATTAGCCCCACCACCACCTGAGCTGTAATTTATGAAAACCCCTCACTTGTTGTTTTGTTCTTTCTTTATGCTTGCTTTTAGTGGGTTAAGCGCCGCTAAAAGTGGCCAAGATAGTCTAGAAAATCACCTGCAACGCTATAAAAATCTAAGCGGCCAATTCACTCAAATTATTAGTAGTGAAAACAGCCTTCACACACAATCATCAACAGGTGAGTTTTGGATAAAGAAACCTAACCAGTTTCGCTGGCATTATTCAACACCGTACATTCAACAAATCATCTCGAATGGTGACAAGTTATGGGTCTACGATGAGGACTTAGAGCAAGCGACAATTAAAGATGCATCACAATCTATCAATTCCTCGCCACTAGCTATTATTCTTGGCTCGGCTGAGCTCGATAAACTATTTAACATTACTCAGTTAGCTGATAGCGATGACCTGCAATGGTTAAGCCTTACACCTATAGAAGATTCAAGTGGTTTTGAATTTATTAACATCGGCTTTAACAAAGGTTTACTCGCTAGAATGGTTTTACAAGATAACTTTGGACAAACTACGCGGTTATTATTCACTAGTGTGAACGTCCACACGCCTATTGCTGATGATATGTTCGAATTTAACGTGCCTGAAGGGGCTGATGTTTTTGATGAAACAGTTGAGTAATGAAACCGACAGAGCCCTTAGCTGAACGCCTTCGGCCAGCGACATTAAACGAATTCTCAGGCCAACAACATCTGCTATCTAAAGATAAACCGCTTTATGAAGCTATTCAGTCAGGTCAACTACATTCGCTAATTTTATGGGGCCCACCAGGCGTTGGAAAAACTACATTAGCAAGAATTATCGCACAGCAAGCCGAGGCAAACTTCATCGCATTATCGGCTGTTTTAGCGGGCGTTAAAGATATTCGTTCGGTTGTTGGGGAAGCTAAAAAGAACCGAGCTCAGTTCCAACAAAACACCATTCTTTTTGTTGACGAAGTCCATCGTTTTAATAAATCACAGCAAGACGCATTTTTGCCCCACGTTGAAACAGGCGTTTTTACTTTTATTGGCGCAACCACCGAGAATCCATCTTTTTCACTCAATAATGCACTCTTATCTAGAGCGCGGGTTTACACTTTAAAGTCGCTTGAAGAAAATGATTTACGTTCAATTCTGGACAATGCGTTAACGAATGAAAAAAATGGGTTAGCGGGTCAATTTTCTATTGAAAATGAGGCGGTTGACTTATTAATCAACGCAGCAGATAAAGATGCAAGACGGTTGCTTAATTTTATTGAATTGAGTGCACAAATGGCCTCAACATCTAAACAAAACCTTATTTCAATCGTTATTGTTGAAGAGGTGATCAGAGAAGGTGTGCGTCGCTTCGATAATCATGGTGAAGATTTTTACAACCAAATATCGGCCATGCATAAATCGGTACGAGGTAGTGATCCAGATGCATCGCTTTATTGGTTAAAACGTATGCTGGATGGAGGCTGTGACCCCTTATATGTCGCTAGACGCATTGTACGTATGGCCTCAGAAGACATAGGCAATGCAGATCCACGTGGTCTACAAATAGCCTTAAACGCATGGGAAACTCAAGAAAAATTAGGTAGCCCAGAAGGAGAGCTAGCCTTGGCTCAAGCTGTCATTTATTTAGCTTGTGCTGCCAAAAGTAATGCGGTGTATAACGCATACAATGCGGTCGATATTATTATTAAGCAGACGGGGAGTTTAGATGTTCCCTATCACCTACGAAATGCACCAACTAAACTAATGAAAGAAGAGGGCTACCATAAAGGTTATCGTTACGCACATAATGAGCCCAATGCCTTTGCTGCAGGGGAAACGTATCTACCTGAGGCGTTGGTCAAGTCCACATTTTACGAACCGGTAGAAAGAGGCCTAGAAATAAAAATCGGCGAAAAACTAAAACATTTAAGGCAACTTAATAAACAAGCTAAAAAGACCAATCCACGCTAATCACTAAGAATCGTTAGTGAAAACTTAAGAGTTTAGTATAAGTATTTAATGTAAGTATCTGTATCTACTAAAATAAATGGATAAAACAATGAACAAATATATTGTATTAATAATGGCGCTATTAACCGTTATGATTTTAACCGGTTGCACCACACTCTTAATTGGCGGGGCAGGTGCAGGTGGCTACGCTGTCGGTACCGACGAAAGACCCTTAGGTGTTATATCTAACGATATATCTATTACCGCTAGTGTTAAAACAACATTAATCAAAGATGGGCAAATAGATGCCTTTAATATCAATGTAGATACCTATCATGGAGTCGTTACCTTACACGGGCACGTAAAGAGCGCCGCGCAACTGACACGAGCTGTTAAATTATCAGCAACGATCAGCGGTGTTAAAAAAGTAGTTTCAAAATTAGCCGTTATAAAATCTGTCTCTTATACACATCTGACGCTGCCGACGATAT
>CAJXTU010000036.1 GCA_913060865.1 uncultured Cycloclasticus sp. | reverse complement strand
AACATTGAGTAATTTCATAGAGAAGCCTTTTCATTAAGGGTTGATTAAATACTCTGATACTATATCTGAATCACCATGTTGGTGAACAGTGATACAAACTAATAATAAATTTAGGAGACATAAATATGAGTAATGCAGTTGTAGCCCTAGGCGGGTTCGCGTTTTGGACCTTAATTCTTGTTTTATCGATAGCCACATTTCGTGCGGTTAGTGATCTTGTTCTTAAGCGCGGTATTCCTATAAACGGCTTTAAACCGGATGGCTCAGATGTACCCGGGTTTGGTCAGCGATTAACCCGTGCACACTTAAATAGCCTTGAAGTGCTACCGGTTTTTGCTGCCGTCGTATTAACGGCCTCTTTGGCGGGTCAAATGGCTTTATTAGAACCAACCGTTATGTACATTCTGTATGCCAGAGTGGCTCAATCTATCGCACATTTAATTTCTACCTCGATTATTGCTGTGCTGGTTCGCGGTATATTCTTTGTTGTTCAAATCGCACTATTAATCTCTTATATCTGGCAGATTATTATGTAATAACGGTTACATTTTTTAGTGAGTCAACAAAAAGGCTAAACCTGAAGATGAGGTTTAGCCTTTTTTATATCCCTTGTTTTTTGTTAAATAGCCGTATAATTACTGGCATGCAATTGAAACAAACACAGCGACTCATCGCCTTTTTTATCAGCTTATTGATAAGCGCTAATGTACTAGCAAAGCCTCAGCGAATTGTTTCGTTAAACCTATGTGCCGATCAGCTATTAATGGCGCTATTACCGCCCGAGCGATTAATTGCTATTACGCCATTAGCAGCCAACCCAGAAGCCTCTTATTTATACAAAAAAGCGGCTCAATATCATCAGCATAGTAGCCGTATTGAAGAGATTATGGCACTTAAGCCAGACTTAATTGTAGCCGGTGAATTTACCGCCCAACCAACTAACCAGCTACTTGAAGAGCTAGGTTATAAGGTGATTAAGTTAGGCTTACCTATTAACAGTGACGGCATTTTTCAGCAAGTGCGCTTTTTAGGTCAGCAAATTGGTGAACCTGCTCGTGCCGAGGCGCTTATTCTGGCTATGCGCAAACAGTTAGCTAACATTATTGGGGCACAAGATAACAGGTCTCAACGAGCAGCTGTTTACTATGCCAACGGCTTTACCGCAGGCCAGCAGACTATCGTCAATGAGATTTTAACAATGGCAGGGCTAAGAAATATTGCTGCGGAGTTGAAGTTAGATTTTGTTGCCCCTTTATCGCTAGAATCCCTGTTAGCATCAAAGCCAGACATTCTTCTATTAGGACGCTCCAATAACAACACCAACAGCTTAGCGCACCAAATTTTACAGCACCAGGCCATCCATCGATACGCAGCGCTCAAGCAGGTAAAAAGAATAACCATTCCTGATAGGTATTGGAGTTGTGCAGGACCGTCTAGTTTCGCTGCAGCGAGTTATCTACAGCAGCAATTATTAGCGCAACCTCTTTAATACGCCCATGCAAACTCGCTTAATGACTAACCATAACGAAACCCGTTTAACAGCGATCTTATTAATGAGCCTGTTAGTGTTAATGGCATTGTCATTAATAATAGGTGAATTAAATATTAGCATTATCAATAGTTTAAAAAGTATTGTTAATAACGAATCTACACTAGAATCTATTGTATTTGAAGAAATTCGTTTACCACGTACCCTACTCGCTGTGCTGATTGGCGGGTCATTAGGTTTATCTGGCGCGGCCTTACAAGGCATGGTTAGAAACCCTTTGGCCGAACCCGGTGTTATCGGCGTATCAAGCAGTGCCGCCTTGGGCGCAGTGATTGTTTTTTACTTTGGTTTAACCGCTATTTTCCCAATGGTATTACCGCTCGGGGGGATAGCCGGTGCTTTATTAGCGGTTGTTTTTCTGTACTTATTAACCGGTAAAAATAGCAGCATGCTCACCCTAATATTGGCTGGCGTCGCTGTTAGTAGCCTTGCAGCGGCCTTAACAGCGTTAGCGCTCAATTTATCGCCTAATCCCTATGCTTCTCTTGAAATATTCTTTTGGTTAATGGGCTCCTTAGCCGATAGAAGCTTTACACACGTTTGGTTGATTCTACTGCCAACCCTATTAGGTTGGTGGTTAATGCTAAAAGGACGGCGCGATTTAGATGTACTCTCACTCGGTGAAGACACCGCCCAATCTTTGGGTGTTAACTTAGCAAAGCTTAATCGACGTATTATTTTAGGCGTTGCCTTAGCAGTTGGTTCTGCGGTATCGGTAAGCGGTGGTATTGGCTTTGTAGGCTTGGTAGTCCCGCACTTACTGCGGCCACATGTAGGTTACCAACCCGGGCGGCTATTAATATGCAGCGCACTGGGTGGTGCTATATTACTATTAGCAGCCGATATGATTGTTCGCTTAATACCGACGCAACAAGAACTGAAAATTGGCGTATTAACCGCCTTATTAGGTGCCCCTTTCTTTTTACATTTAATTTTAAAATCCAGACGAGAGTGGCTGTCATGAGTTTAGTGGCATCAAACATAGCCGTTAGTTTATCCGGCCACAGCATATTAAAAAATATGAGTATTCAGTTTCCAGCAGGAAAACTCACTGGATTAATTGGCCCTAATGGAGCCGGTAAATCGACGCTGATGCGTGCCTTAGCTGGTTTACTGCCTATTGAATCGGGTGTAATACGTTTGGCAGACAAAGACATTCAAGCCATGCAAGCGCTTGAATTAGCAAAAGAAATAACCTATTTGCCGCAACTCGGCGAATGCCATTGGCCGCTAACCGTTGAACGGGTCGTTATGTTAGGCCGGCACCCGCATAATGATGGCCATCATGCAGATAGTTTGAGCTTACAAGCAGTAGAAAAGGCTCTTAAAGAAGTGGATATAGAACACCTAATAGGCCGCTCGGTGAATGAGCTATCTGGCGGTGAGCGAGCGAGAGTGATGCTAGCTCGAGCACTAGCCACTGAGAGCCCTATTTTACTGGCAGATGAGCCGATCGTATCTCTCGACCCACGGCATCAAATTGAGGTTATGGCGTTATTGCAGACGCTGGCGAAAAAAGGAAAAACAGTCATTATTGTTTTACATGAACTGCATTTAGCCATGAGGTATTGTGAGAATCTTGTTTTACTGAATAACGGGGTAAAAACATCTGAAGGTATCGCCAACGATGTCTTATCGATTGAGAACATGCAGGCTGTTTATGGTGTTGATGCGATTTTTGGAGAGCACCAAGGGAGCCAATGGGTTTTACCTTGGCAGAAATAAAAAAGCAGAGTAAGCCTTAGCCATCCCTGCTTTTTTATTAAATACCTAAAAGTAAACGCTTAATTGATTAATTCAACACCAATAAATCCAGCGCGACCTAATGCCTGAAAACCATAAGCGGGCTCATAGTACTTATCAGTAAGGTTATCAAGACGTGCAAACAACTTTACATTGTTGCTAAGCTTATAAGCAGCAGCAACATTTACAACACTATAGCCTCCAACATCAACACGTTGACCAAAACCATCAACATCAACGCGCTGCCCCGTATATAAAACATTCGTATTGATATTGATATGCTCAGCAGGCTCATAGTTAAACTCTATATTCGCTTTATGCTTAGGTCGGCGTAATAACTCCTTATTGTCCTCATCTTTAGTACGCGTATAAGTGTGATTAATATCTATATCAAGGTTAGATAGTGCTTTAAAGTGTATTGCACTTTCAACACCAGACATATCGGCATTATCTCTATTAACGCTAGTACTATTAAAGCCTATATATTGAGTTGTGATTAAATCTTCAACCTTTGTCTCAAAGTAAGTAATACTAGTTTTTATATCGCCAGCAAAAAACAGTTGGTCTATACCAATTTCCCAACTATCGCTTGTTTCTGCATCTAAATTTGGGTTACCACTGTATGCGCTACCAAAGTTATTGGGGGTAAAACCAAATAATTGGAATAGCGACGGCGCTTTAAAACCAGTTCCATAAGCAGCATGTAAACGTGTGTTTTCCGTAGCGTTGTAACTAGCAGTCGTTCTATATGTTAACTCTGAACCGAAGTCGTCTGTGTCGTCATAGCGAGCGCCTACTGTAATAAAGAGTTGATCATTTACCTCAATTTGATCTTGAATGTATGTAGACTTAGTATCACGATCAGCGTTGGTTAGTTGATTAATGATGAAACCACCAAAATCACTGAACCCCTTGGAGTTCATCTCTTCACTTTCATGTTCGAAACCAATGGTAATGATTTGATTTTCAAATAAAAACAGATTATTTTGAAGTGCGAATTTTGTTTTTTGACCATCAAAGTTTGTATCTACCAAGGTGCCAAACGGACTTTGTCTTTCATCTTTACTTTGCCTTTCAATATCAGAACGACTAGCCGTTAAAATAGGCTGCCAAACACCATCAGCATATAAGCCTTTTAATTCAAGACCTAAGTACAATTGCTCGCTATCATTCGTTGCATCAGCATCCTCAGCCGTATTACCAGAAAAATCAAAACCGCCATCGATATCGGCTTCAGTTTCAATGTAACGAGCAGTAAAATCTGCCTCTAAAGAGTCAAAAATCTTCCAGCCTAAACGTGTTGAGAAAACGATATTTTCATAATTATCATCCTCAGTAATACTCCCTGGCGCTAATTTCTTTTTAGCTGCAATACTTTCTCCATCAGTGTCTAAGCGCCCGATAGCAACAGAATAATTAAAGTTGTTTTTTTCACCCGATAATACAGCTGATTCACGGTGAGTTGATTGAGTACCTACCCCAGCTTTAACTCGAAAATTAAGATCTCCTTGCCCTTTTTTTGTTCTTATTTGAATAACACCACCAATTGCATCTGAACCGTATAATACACTTTGAGAACCACGTACTACTTCTATACTTTCAATACCTTCAACTAAAAAATTTGAAAAATCAAAAGCACCGCTTGGTGTGCTTGGGTCATTCATTTCAACACCATCAATTAAAACGAGGACATGTTCAGAATTTGTTCCACGTAAAAATACTGAGGTTTGAGCCCCTTTTCCACCGGACTGAACAACATTAAGTCCCGGCACACTCATTAAAACTTCATCTAGTGACACATATTGTTTACGATCGATATCTTTTGCCGTAATAAGAGAAACAGTGCTACCTAATGTATCAATATTGCTTGGAGTCCTAGTTGCAGTAATGAGCATGGAGTTTTCAGCCAATGCAATTTGTTGTGATAATGCAGCTGTAATACTGGCAGCCAAAAGAGTTTTTTTCATGAGATTTCCTCGTTATAAGGCGCAGCCCCGCGCCAATTAAAATGACGCCACGAGAGGAAGTTATGAGGTTGAAAAAAGAGAAAAAGTCAACATCAGCCCTGTTGCCCACCCGCAACGTACCGGTTTGCCTATGGCAGGTCTCCGGGCTCATAAGTGGTTAATTTTTACGTTAACCGATGTATCGCCTTCCCATGTTTTGACACAGTGGCTGTTGATACACTTTTCTTATATACCGTTGCGGGGGCAGCGTTGGGATTGATCGAAATCGTACCAACTTCCCTTTTAATTAGGCCAAGGCCTAATACCAAAAAGCGTGGGCATTATCTTTGATTTGGACTATGCTAGTCAAGATGAGCGCCAGTTTAATTAATAGATGAATAAGTACTAATTAATGAATTCAAACAGCATCACAGTCTTACTCATTGACGATCACGAGCTAGTTAGAAGCGGTATCGAATACCTCTTAGGCTCAGACCCCGATATTGACGTTGTCGCTATTGGCTCATCCGGTGAAGAAGCCATTAAATTAGCCGATCAACTCAAGCCAGACGTAATTCTAATGGACTTAAATATGCCCGGCATCGGAGGCGCTGAAGCAATCAAACGAATTTTAAGGCACGAGCCAACTACTAAAATTATTGCCTTAAGCGTATACGACGATGGCCCAATTCCCCATCAAGCCATCAAACTCGGTGCCAAAGGTTACATTAATAAAGGTTGCCCTGTTGATGAAATGATCAAAGCCATCATGGCTGTTTATCAAGGTAAAAACTACCTATCATCAGCTGTTGCAACCAACCTTATTTTTGGCGCACAAGAAGTAGAAAAAAATATATTCAGCCAACTCAGCAACAGAGAATTACAAATCGTTACCAAAATTGTGGATGGTTACAAAATTTCAGACATAGCAGAGTCTTTATCAATAAGCCCCAAAACAGTTAACACACACCGCTACCGCGTACATGAAAAGTTAGGTATTGGGAACGATATCGAACTGGTTAAACTCGCCATTAATGAAGGCTTACTAAAAAACTTATAAATTTCTAAAACTTCTACTCGTCTTTATTGCAATCATAGGGTAAAATTCGCGCTCAATTTGATTGCCTGGGTGGTGAAATTGGTAGACACACGGGACTTAAAATCCCGCGACTTTAACGGTCGTGCCGGTTCGATTCCGGCCCCAGGCAC
>CAJXTU010000035.1 GCA_913060865.1 uncultured Cycloclasticus sp. | reverse complement strand
TCTTTCTCCTTACTTAAATAGGGATAACCATTAATGTGGTGATTCGATGGGTGTCGTAAATAGCGGAGCGCTTTTTAAATTTAAGCACGCCCTTATCACGAACAATCTCATCGACATAACGACCGACGTTATAAACGGTGCTGTCTCCGTCGTTACAGGTTTTAAACACGGCGTAGTTTGATTGAACATGGAAGGTGTCGCCATCATCGGTTTTAATAACGGGGTTACTGATCAGGTGACGGTACCATTGAACTTGATACACATTGGCATGACGTAAGGCGGTAATACGGTCTTCTAGCATGCCGCGGCTGTCGCACCACATGACAGCTGTTGGTTGGCCCAGCTCATGGTTTTCTCTAGGAATGACTTGATATAGACAAGGGTCGGTAAAAAAATCTGGCCAGCGTTCTAATTCGTCATCGTCGATACATTGAACATAGTTGTTAAGAAGTGCTTCTACTTCTTGTTTTAGCTCTTGGCTAATAACACTATCACTCATATTTTCTCCTCAATTAATTTGATTTATCAAACTCAAATTTCGAGTAGAAGTATCACACGCACCTCTAAATTAGAAAATGATGTCGATCAGAAAAGCCTCTTTCTGTACAAAAGAAAAAGATATAAAAAAAGCGCTTTACCCTTATTAGTAAAACGCTTTTTATTGAAAAATAACCAGTTCACTTCATTCACTAAAAATGAAGCTTACTTAATTTATGGGCTCTTGTCAGATACCTTCATAAGTTTGAGGGTGGATACGTTCATTAGGGCTAAACAACCTATTAAGCGCATTCACATACGCTTTTGCTGACGCAATCACAATATCCGTATCTGAGCCATGCCCATTTACAATGCGCCCACCTTTTTCCAGCCTAACAGCCACTTCGCCCTGAGAGTCAGTCCCTTCGGTGACATTACTCACAGAATAAAGCTGAAGAGTAGCGCCACTATCCATAATCTGTTCAATGGCCTTAAATGTTGCATCTACAAGCCCACTACCTTGCGAGGATGCTTTCTTCTCAACCTCTTCCACCATCAACGTGATACTAGAATGGGGCAGTTCACCCGTTTCCGAACACGCTTTAACAGAGACTAATTTAATCGCCTCACTAAACGTCTCTTCCATTTTATAGTCTGACAATAACGCTTGAATATCTTCGTCAAAAATTTCAGATTTTTTATCCGCTAAGTCCTTAAAACGGCGAAAAGTAATATTTAGCTCAGCTTCGCTATCTAAGGTAATATTCAATTTTTCCAACCGATCTTTAAATGCACTTCGACCCGATAATTTACCCAAAACTAATTTATTCGAACTTAAACCGACATCTTCTGCTCTCATGATCTCGTAAGTTTCTCGTGCTTTTAACACACCATCTTGATGGATGCCTGACTCGTGGGCAAAAGCATTAGCACCCACAATCGCTTTGTTTGGCTGTACTGCAAAACCGGTTGTACCGGATACTAGCCTTGAACACGCCATTATTTGAGTCGTATCCAAACCAACATCACATGGAAACAAATCTTGTCGGGTTCTCACCGCCATCACAATTTCTTCAAGTGCAGCATTACCCGCTCGTTCACCCAAACCATTAACAGAACACTCGACTTGGCGCGCACCATTCATAACGCCCGCTAATGAGTTGGCCACCGCCAAGCCTAAATCATTATGACAATGTGTTGAAAAAATGGCTCTGTGAGAATTAGGCACCCTTTCTATTAACTGGCGAATGGTATTGCCATACTGGTCAGGTAAGTTATAACCCACCGTATCAGGTATGTTGATAGTTGTTGCGCCTGCATCAATAACGCCCTCGATGATTCGACACAAATAATCAAGGTCCGAACGACCCGCATCTTCAGGAGAAAACTCAACGTCATCGGTAAAATTCCTCGCTAGTTTCACCGCATCAATAGCTTGTTCAAATACTTGGTCGGGAGTTAATAATAACTTCTCCCGCATATGCAATGGTGATGTGGCGATAAACGTGTGAATACGCGATGCATTAGCATCTTTTAACGCTTCACCAGCCCGTTCTATGTCTGCTTTGTTTGCTCTTGCCAAACCACAAATAACACTGTCTTTAACTGCTCGCGCTATCCCTTGAACAGCCAAAAAGTCCCCTTCACTTGAAATGGGAAAACCCGCTTCAATGATATCGACCTTCATCTTTTCCAACGCTTTAGCAATACGTAACTTTTCTTCGGCCGTCATTGCCGCACCCGGACTTTGTTCACCGTCGCGTAACGTTGTATCAAAAATTATTAACTTCTCTTTACTCATTTCTAAACTCCAAATGTCATATTTATGACAAATTTTTACTAATCGGCAGGTAATTGCGTTTCACCTCGCCAGGACAATTGATTAGCCGCGCTGCGGCAGTCGAGGCAAGCAAAGAAGAAGTGCTTGTTGGATAATAAACGAGCACGAAAACACCTCACTTAATGTGATGTTAAACGCTATATTTGCATCGTCAAATTCCATAACCATTAATATAATCTATTTTCTTTCTAATTCAAGCCAAATTATTCGTTAACTGCTCGCGCACCTTTTTTGGTTTGCTTCCCCGCTTCAGCACGTTGACGCCTAACTTCTTTCGGATCGGCGATTAACGGTCGATAGATTTCAACACGGTCGCCTATTCTTAACGGGGTATCGAGCTTACAAGGTTTGCTAAATATTCCAACGGCGTTTTTGTCCAGATCAATGTCTGGAAAATTTGTCAGAATACCTGATGCTTCTATCGCACTGCGTGCATTCATACCATTTTCAAAAGGCACCACCAAAATTAACTGTTTTTCAGGTGTCGCATAAGCGACTTCTACATTACCCATAAATTTCATCTGCTCGTTTTATAAAAGAGTCCATCAATGAACCACAAATTTGACCAAAAATAGTACTAAAAACAAAGTTACTGACCGAACTTTTAAACTCAAAATCAATTTCCATCGTTATCTTACAAGCATCATCGCGAAGATGCTTGAAATGCCACTCTCCATACATAGATTCGAATGGCCCATCTAACAATTCAAGCTTGATGCTTTCACCTGCTTTTAACTGGTTTTTCGTGCTAAAAATTTTGTGCAGTACCTTCCACGCCACCTCAAGTTCAGCTGTCATGCTCTCAGCCGTTTCAGACAAAACCTTGCTGCTCTTACACCACTTTAAAAAAGTGGGGTACGATGCCACATCATTAACAAGGTGAAACATATCTATGGCTGAATGGCGAACTAAGGCGCTACGTTCAATTTTATGCATCGTATTAAATCACATCAATCGCTTTTAGAAACACGATGGCGACAGCGACCGGCGAGACGAATTTAACCAAAAAAAGCCAGCTATTAAACAGTATCGGTGATTTCAGTTGTAATTCACTGGCGCTATTTTCTTTACTCATCACCCAACCCGCAAAAACAGCAATACTTAAACCACCGAGCGGTAACATCACATTGGCCGTTAAGTAATCTAAAATATCAAAAAAGGTTTTATCAAATAGTTTAACATCTGCAGTGAGATTAAAGGATAAGACCGTTCCAATTCCCAAAATCCATGTCGCTAAACCCGCCCAAATACACGCCCGCATCCGGCTCATTTTCTTATTTTCAACTAGCCAGGCAACGGCAGGTTCAATCAACGAAATCGAAGATGACCAAGCGGCAAAAACCAACAAGACAAAAAACAAAGTACCAAACACAGAACCATACGCCATATGCCCGAAAGCAATCGGCAGTGTTTGAAAAATAAGACCTGGACCACTACCAGGCTCCAAACCATTGGCAAAAACAATAGGAAATATAGCTAGCCCTGCCAATAACGCCACCACCGTATCGGCTAGCGCAATAATAACCGCTGTTGAGCCAATTGAAACTTTTGTTGGTAAATAGGAGCCGTATACCATAATGGCTCCCATACCCAAACTAAGCGTAAAAAAGGCGTGCCCCATCGCTGTTAAAACACCTTCGCTGCTCACCTTACTGAAATCTGCTTTAAATAAGAATGAAGCGGCTTGTTCAAAGGCACCCTGCTCCATTCCAAAACCAACTAATAAGATCAAAATAACCAGTAAAGCGGGCATTAAAAACTTCACCGTCCTTTCTAACCCCTTCACCCCTCGAGCAACCACAAGCATTGTCACAATCATAAACAAACTGTGCCAAGCAAGAAGCTTTTCAGGGTCTGCAATCAATTGCCCAAAAATATTACTCACCCCGTCAGCAGTAGCCCCTTCAAACACACCTGATGCTACGCGAACAACGTAGGCCATCGCCCACCCAGCTATAACACTGTAATAAGATAGAATTAAGAAACCTGCTATCACCCCAAGCCAACCTAGCCAAGACCAAAACCGGCTAGCTCCCGCTTCGGCCGCCAAGTCTCTCATCGTGTTAATAGGGCTTTGCCTACCTCGACGACCCAACATGATTTCTGCCACCATAATGGGCAAACCAATCGCCAAAATACACAATAAATAAATCAGAACAAAGGCACCACCACCATTTTCACCTGCAATATAAGGAAATTTCCAAATATTACCAAGACCTACAGCAGAGCCCGTTGCCGCCAAAACAAAGGCAAAACGAGATGACCATTGACCATGTAGCGATGCTTTTCTCATAAATGATAAATATATTTTAAAAAATAATAAATTAACTCAACTTTGACATTTAACCAAGTTATTAACTAACTTTTATAGCACTAACTTCACTGCTCACATAGAATAGCGACATGGCAGGTAAAAAGAAAAAAGCACATCCAAACTCCATTGCATCCAACAAAAAAGCAACGCACGATTACTTCATCGAGCAACGCTTTGAGGCTGGCATGGTGCTTGAGGGCTGGGAAGTTAAAAGTATTCGCGATGGCCGCGTTCAACTAAAAGAAAGCTACGTTGTTATAAAAAATGGCGAGGCTTGGCTCGCAGGCGCTCATATATCACCGCTACTATCGGCCTCATCGCATATCGATCCACAACAAACACGCATGAGGAAGTTACTACTTAATCGTCGGGAACTCATCAATCTAGTTGCACTTGTGGAACGCAAAGGCTATACGATCGTTCCACTTTCAATGTATTGGGTAAAAAGCCGCGTTAAACTTGAGATAGGCTCGGCAAAGGGTAAGCAGTTGCACGATAAGCGCGCCACATCAAAAAACAAAGACTGGCAACGCGAAAAGCAACGTATTATGAAACATGCAGGGTAATTAAGCTAAACCTCTCTATAAGGGTGGCTTAAACCTTTTAATATTTCTTGCGATGGCTTTAGTATTAAAAAACCCACGTCCCAAACAGCCCAACCAACACTTAAAATCTAATACACCAGCAAATAAGCCAGATCCATATAATTTTCTGGTTTCTATCATTCCTGTATCGTGACATGACAAAAAAGCTAATGGAGTATGTGTCAGCTCCATAAATACAGTTTCTTTCTGCTCACAATGACGCCCCAACATCACCCAGATAAAGTAAAAAAAGCTCGCCCTTCAAGATATTCAACAAAAAAGTGATTTGGTAGCTAGCCTTAGCCTTAAAGGTGTTCTATTCAACAATACGGCTTAAAGGAGATAATTCTTTTATATAAATATGAACCTTTCCTGCTGTATAGTATCGAACTTAACCAAAGGGGGTGACCTGGCTTCGACGCGGGTAGCAAAACCTTAGGTGCATGCCGAGCTTTCAGGAATCTCGTAAAACATCTGAAAAATTATAGTTGCAAACGACGACAACTACGCAATCGCTGCCTAAACACCAGTAGATTGCTGTCTGACTGGAGCCGTGCTTATGCGTCCAGCGATCTTCGGGTCACTTCAGGCATCATAGCTCATAAGATCGTATTGAAGCTTGTTCGGGGCGGATGTACTAAAACTTAACCGAAATCGTCTTTGGTCTTCCTAGCCTATCGGGTAGCCACTGATTAAACTAAAAGTTATAGGATAAGCATGTAGAGCCGAGGGCGGAGTGCTTGCGGACGCGGGTTCAATTCCCGCCACCTCCACCACTTTAAAGTCTCAGGAAGACTTAAAACATCCTAACAAGCCGCTGCCTCACAAGGGTTAGCGGCTTTTTTAATGCCTATAACTTCTTTATCGCTCTATAAAACCCGATCCCAAAAACTGCGTTTTAGACCGTGCTTTTTCTTCAGCTGTTCAATGAATACCTCATGCTCCACTAAGGGCTCAAACTCATGAATATCACTCAACATAACCGCTAATTTTTTATAGTATTTGGCCCCATGCGTATAGGCTTTAGTGCGAGCTGCATTTAAAATACCCCACAATAAGCTGCGATAACAAGCCGTTGCAGCAAGCCAACATTGATGCTCTTCTAGCTGCTTAGCAATGTCTAATAAACTGCCATAAAAAGAATCATTAATTTTGTCTAAGTTCGCCAGCACTAATACTTGCGCCCGCACTGGCTCATCCAGCTTCAATAATAAATCAATGTTAGCAAGTAACTCGTCACCCTGCGCTGCTGTTTGTATGGCCTCGAGTCGTGCTTGTTGCTTTTCTTCGTCATTTAACAACTCAAAATAACGCATAAAACTAACATGCTGTTTATCGTGGCAATACGTGAGATAGCGCGTTTTTATTAGCTCATCGACTTGTCCACTTTGTTGACTGTCTCTTATACACATCTCCGAGCCCACGAGACCAGAGAGGATCTCGTAT
>CAJXTU010000034.1 GCA_913060865.1 uncultured Cycloclasticus sp. | reverse complement strand
TTTTTTCAAGCAGAAGACGGCATACGAGATCCTCTCTGGCCTCGTGGGCTCGGAGATGTGTATAAGAGACAGGCCTTACCTAGGGATTTGCCTAGGCATGCAGTCTGCGGTAATTGAGTACGCACGGAATAAAATGGGCCTCGAGGGCGCAAATAGTACCGAATTTATGCCAGATTCTCCCTACCCTGTTATTGGTTTAATAACCGAATGGTTAACGGAAACGGGTAAAGTTGAGAAACGTGATGAAACGTCTGACCTTGGCGGCACGATGCGTTTAGGCAGCCAAAAATGTCAATTAGTTCCCGGCTCATTAGCGCATCGAGTTTATGGAAAGGATGTTATTACCGAGCGTCATCGCCACCGTTTTGAGTTTAATAATACATTTTTAGAGCAATTCGAAGCCGAAGGTTTGAAAATTTCCGGTAAATCAATGGATGGTCGCTTAGTCGAAATCGTTGAAATACCAGAACATAGGTGGTTCCTAGCCTGTCAGTTTCATCCAGAATTCACATCAAAGCCGAGAGCGGGGCATCCGCTATTTAGTGGGTTTATCTCAGCGGCTATTGACTACTCTACATCAACTGAAAAGGCCAAATAAACATGAGACTTTGCGGATTTGAGGTAGGGATAGATCAACCATTTTTTTTGATAGCAGGCACCTGTGTTGTTGAAAGTGAGCAAATGACACTTGATACAGCGGGTACGTTAAAAGAGATAACTGATGAGTTGGGTATTCCGTTTGTTTATAAATCATCCTTCGATAAGGCGAACAGATCTTCTATTGATGGGTTTAGAGGCCCTGGTATTGAAGAAGGGCTAAGGGTGTTGCAAGCTGTAAAAAGCCAGTTGGGCATACCCGTGATCACCGATGTACATGAAGACACCCCAATGGATGAGGTTGCCTCGGTTGTCGATGTATTGCAAACCCCTGCTTTTTTGTGCCGTCAAACAAACTACATCACGCGCGTTGCTGAAACTGGGTTGCCGGTTAATATCAAAAAAGGTCAGTTTTTAGCACCTTGGGATATGAAGCACGTTGTTGATAAAGCACGTTCTACGGGCAATCAAAATATCATGGTATGTGAAAGAGGAGCTTCTTTTGGTTACAACAATTTAGTTTCTGATATGCGCTCACTAGCTGTTATGCGTGAAACAAATGCGCCTGTCGTCTTTGATGCAACGCACTCGGTTCAACTACCTGGTGGGCAAGGAAGTTCGTCTGGCGGTCAGCGTGAATTTGTACCTACATTAGCACGTGCGGCTATGGCTGCCGGTGTTTCAGGCGTTTTTATGGAAACACACCCTGACCCTGAAAAGGCACTTAGTGATGGTCCAAATTCTGTACCATTGGCTAAGATGAAAGAGTTACTAATCATTATGAAAACAATAGACGATGCAGTAAAACAAGCTGGGTTTATTGAAAACGAATTTTAAGACAATATATTTTTTGAGGACGTTATGGCAAAGATAGTTGATATAAAAGCACGTGAAATTCTTGATTCACGTGGTAATCCTACATTACAGGCTGATGTTACATTGGCGTCAGGTGTTGTTGGTAGTGCAATGGTTCCTTCAGGTGCCTCAACAGGTGAACGAGAAGCCATTGAATTACGTGATGGTGATAAAAGTCGCTACGGTGGAAAAGGCGTTTTAAAGGCCGTCGGTCATGTTAATGGTGAATTAAAAGATGCCTTAGTAGGGATGGATGCCAGTGATCAACAATTAATCGACAACACGATGATTGAGTTGGATGGCACACATAACAAAGCTCGATTGGGTGCTAATGCTACTCTGGGTATATCTTTAGCTGCGGCACATGCAGCAGCCAATGAAGGTGGTTTACCGCTGTACCGCTACTTAGGCGATACAGATTTTTTATTACCAGTACCGATGATGAATATTATAAACGGTGGGTCACATGCTGATAACAGTGTTGATTTACAAGAGTTTATGATTCTTCCGGTTGGTGCGCCAAATTTTAGTGAAGCAATGCGTTATGGTACTGAAGTATTTCATGCCCTGAAATCTGTATTGCTTGGGAAAAATTTGAGCACATCGGTTGGTGATGAAGGTGGTTTTGCCCCCGATTTGTCATCAAACGTAGAAGCGATTGAAGTCATTTTGCAAGCGATTGAACACGTGGGCCTTAAGGTTGGTGATGATATAGCGTTGGGTTTAGATGTTGCGAGCTCTGAGTTTTATAAAAACGGCGAGTATTTTTTAGCGTCTGAAAACAAACGTTTTGACTCGCATCAGATGACTGACTTCTTGGCAGACTGGGTTGATCAGTACCCGATTATTTCTATTGAAGATGGTTTGGACGAGAATGATTGGAATGGTTGGGCTTATATGACTGAAAAACTCGGTCACAAAGTTCAGTTGGTTGGTGATGATTTATTTGTAACAAATCCAGAAATATTCAAACAAGGCATTGATAAAAATATTGCCAATTCAATTCTTATTAAAGTGAATCAAATCGGTACACTGACTGAGACATTAGCAGCGATAAAAATGGCTCATGAATCAGGGTATACATCAGTTGTTTCACATCGCTCAGGTGAAACGGAAGATACCACAATTGCTGATCTTGCCGTTGCAACGTGTTCTGGGCAAATTAAAACGGGGTCGCTGTGCCGATCTGACCGAGTTGCTAAATATAATCGTTTGTTACGTATTGAGGAAGACTTGGGTACGAATGCTGTGTACGCAGGTAAAAAGGCGTTTAAATACCTAACTTAGTTTGAAAGTTCTGCTTGCCATTCTTATTATTCTTTTCGGCTATCTACAGTATAAACTCTGGATAGCTGAAGGAAGGGTTCAACATTCATGGTTACTAGAACAACGTATAACGACGCTTAAAGAAGAAAATAAAGCGCTCACTCAACGTAATAATGCGTTACAGGCAGAACTGACGAATCTAAAAAGCGGCTTGGACGTCATCGAGAATAAAGCACGTAGTGAGCTAGGCTTTATTGGTAAGGAGGAAACATTTTTTCAATATATTGAGCCCAAGAATGCGCAGTAACATTGAAAAAATTTGGTGTATTGTCCCCGCTGCGGGTATCGGTTCTAGAATGCAGGCGGCTATTCCGAAACAATATTTAAAACTCAGCTCAACGACTATTCTTGATGCGACGCTTGAGCGATTGCTGTCGTGTGATGATTTAAACGACATTGTTGTTTGTATCCAGCCAGGCGATACTTATTGGCAAGAAAGCGTTTATTCTGCTGATGAGCGCATTACTGTTACCAATGGTGGTAAAGAGCGCGCCGATTCTGTGTTAAACGGCATTCGCTCAATCAAACATCGAGCAGCTTTAAATGATTGGGTACTAGTGCATGATGCCGCACGACCATGCGTTAGATGTAGTGATATTGCTCTATTAATTCGAGCAGCTTTAGGCCAGCAAATAGGTGGTATTTTGGCGTCTCCAATCCATGATACGGTAAAAAAAGTTGATCATCAGTTAGCAGTCAAGACAATTGATAGGTCAAGCCTCTGGCGTGCGTTGACGCCGCAGTTATTTAAGCTTGAAGAATTAGAGACAGCGTTGCTATTAGCAAAAAAGCAGCAGCAAGTTGTAACAGATGAAGCCAGTGCGATTGAGAAAATTAATCGGCCTGTTCAAATCATTGAAGGACACTCCGATAATATAAAAATCACCTCGCAATCTGATTTAAACCTAGCTCGATTTTATATTCAACAACAGGAAAAAGAAGCATGCGTATAGGTCACGGTTACGATGCACATCGATTTGTAGAGGGGAAACAGCTCATATTAGGTGGTGTAGAAATCCCTCACTCGTTTGGGTTGTTGGCCCATTCAGACGGTGATGTTGTTCTTCACGCTTTATGTGATGCGTTGTTAGGCGCAATTGCCCAGGGTGATATTGGCCAACATTTTCCAGACACCAGTGATCAGTATGCCAATATTGATAGTCGTACCTTATTACGCGATGTGTTTGCACTGGTTAAAAAAGCGAGCCTAAAGGTGGGTAATGTTGATTTAACGATTATTGCTCAAGAACCTAAGTTAGCGCCTTATTTGACGGGTATGATTCTGTGCATCTCGGATGATTTACAGGCAGAACTCTCTCAAATCAATATTAAGGCTACAACAACGGAAGGTATGGGTTTTGCTGGCAGGAAAGAGGGTATCGAAACACATGCTGTCGTGTTATTAGTTCCAGCAGCTTAATTCATTATGGGCTTTGAAAAACACGTCGAGAATTTACCCTACGCACACGGAGGTTTTGTTGGTGTTGGTACGCTAAGAGAGCAAACGGATTACTTTCAGGTTGATGAGCAGTTAACGTTTGAACCGTCGGGTTCTGGTGAGCATGTTTTTTTATACATCGAGAAAAGAGGTTTAAATACGGACGATATCGTAAAAATGCTCTCAATACATGCCGGGGTGCCAAGGCGGTCTATTTCGTATGCCGGCATGAAAGATAGACATGCAGTGACAAAACAATGGTTCAGTGTGCAGTTGCCGGGTAAAGAAGGTCCTGATTGGCACCAATTAGAGAACGACTCGATTAAGGTTGGGCGGGTAACTCGTCATTTAAAAAAATTAAAACGAGGCGTTATAAAGTTTAATGCTTTTGATATTGTTGTTTCACAGTTAAATTTTAATAAAGAGTTAATGCTTAAACGAGTGGAGGCTATAAAACAGTTTGGCGTGCCAAATTATTTTATGGAACAACGTTTCGGATATTTATGCCAAAACCTCGATCGTGTTCATGCCTTGTTCTTAAAAAATGAAACGATAAAAAATAAAAAGATGAAAGGTTTGTTTTTATCGTCAGCTCGTGCTTTTTTGTTTAATCGGGTGTTGGCCAAACGCGTGACGGATGAAAATTGGGACAAAGCAATGGCGGGTGACGCGTTCATTCTTGATGGCACGCGCCAATATTTTAGTGAAGATGTTCTGAGTGCTGAAATAACTGAGCGACTGTTGGAACACGATATTCATCCAACAGGGCCATTAGTGGGGATAAATAATAATGCAGTATCAGGCAAAGTGAGCGAGCTAGAAAATAATATTAGTCTTGAGAATAACGTTTTTTATGATGGTTTAATAAAAGAGAAGGTAGAAGCGGCACGGCGCCCATTAAGAGTAGTGCCTGAGGATTTTCAAGTTGATATTTTATCGGATGATAAGTTGCGCCTATCATTTAGATTAGGTTCGGGTAGCTATGCAACGGCGGTTATACGTGAGTTGATTAATACAAACATGACGTTACATAAGGCAAGTTAATGGATTTTCAGCAAATTTTAGGTTTAGGTCTGTTGCAAGGGTTGACCGAATTTCTACCTATTTCAAGCTCTGCTCATTTAATTTTGTTACCACTTCTATTAGGTTGGGAGGATCAAGGGCTTGCTTTTGATGTTGCGGTACACGTGGGCACGTTAGTGGCTGTTGTCAGCTATTTCCGACACGATATAAGGCAATTAATATTAGGGTGGCTTGCTTCAGTTGTAAAACAAGATCATACCCAAGACTCTCGTTTGGCATGGATGATAATAATTGGCACAATTCCTGTTGGTATGGTTGGTTTGTTAGCAGGTGGTTTAATAGAAACCTATTTAAGGTCTCCAGCGGTTATTGCATTAGCAACAATTTTGTTTGGTTTGCTTTTGTGGTATTCAGACGCGATAGGGAAACGATACAAAAATGAGCATGAAATAACGATTAAAACAGCCATTATTATTGGGCTATATCAGGTGTTGGCGCTTATTCCAGGCACCTCACGTTCAGGTATAACGATGACAGCGGGGTTATTCTTAGGTTTAACTCGTGAAGCGGCGGCAAGGTTTTCTTTTCTACTATCCATCCCATTAATTTTTTTAGCAGGTGGATTAAAGTCAGTAGAGTTAATGGGCAGTACTATTGAGGTAGAGTGGTTTGCCATTGTGGCTGGTGTGGTAATTTCTGCTATCAGCGCATTTGCCTGTATTGCGCTGTTTTTGAAAATGCTTGAGAAAGTGGGCATGTTACCATTTGTCATTTATCGCTTAGTTTTAGGTGTGTTGTTGCTGTACTTATATGTTTTTTAGTAAGACATATACAGCACCGGTTCCACCGTCTCGTTGTTGTGCTGATGCAAATGCAAGAACTGAAGGTTCATTCTTAAGTAGGTTGTAGACTAAGTTTTTCAGCACCGGCCTATTATTTAATGATCCTGTGCCTTTCCCATGCACAATAAGAATACAACGATGCCTAAGACTTACTTGCTCAACTAAAAACTCAAGTAAAAGCTCATGTGCCTCTTGTTTACTGAGGCCATGTAAATCGACTTTCTCATCAATAATGAGGCGGCCGCGTTTTAATTGTTTGGTAGTTTTGTGTTGAACCCCATTACGTGTATAGAAGAGTACATCATTGCTTTGAATAATATTGGTTTCTTGAATAAACGGGTGACCTGCGTTTAGTTTTACAGCCAGGTTTTTTTTGATAGGTTTTGGCTTTGGTTTTTCTTCAAAACTATATCGTTCGTTTTTCGCTAGGACCTTAACATCCCGCATAGACTCTCGAAATAATAGAGAATCTTCATCTGAACTGAGGTCTTTGTTTTTATCTTCAGGCATAATAAGAGTTTAGCAAACTTAAGCCTTTTTAATCATCCCAACAGCCTTATCTAGATAATTTTAATGCATATTTTACTTAGTAATGACGATGGATACCTCGCACCAGGGTTATCGATTTTGGCAGAGAAATTGTCAGAGGTTGCTCGCGTAACGGTTGTGGCTCCAGACAGAAACAGAAGTGCTGCTAGTAATTCTTTAACACTCGATACGCCTCTTAGGGTGAAAAAGATGGAGAATGGCTTTTTCAGTGTTGACGGTACACCAACCGACTGTGTTCATTTGGCGATTACGGGGTTATTAGAAGAGGATCCAAATATTGTATTTTCGGGTATTAATAACGGTGAAAATATGGGTGATGATGTGCTCTATTCGGGTACTGTTGCCGCGGCAACTGAGGGTCGATTTTTAGGCTTACCATCTATAGCTATCTCGATAAACGCGAGTCAACCTCGTTATTTTGAAACGGCCGCGATCATTGCTGTTCAGTTACTTAAGCAATTAATATCTAACTCACTCCCATCCGATACAATTTTGAACGTTAACGTGCCCGATTTACCAATACAGCAGATAAAAGGGCTTAAGGCGACAAGGTTAGGGCAACGGCATCGTTCGGAGCCTGTTATTGAAGCCCGCGACCCAAGGAATAAAAAAATATATTGGGTAGGGCCGCCAGGTGCTCAACAAGATGCCGGTGAAGGGACCGATTTTCATGCAGTTGAACACGGGTATGTTTCCATTACGCCACTTAAAATTGATTTGACAAATTATCAACGTTTAGACGACCTGGCTGGCTGGTTAGAGGACGTTACTTTATGAAAGACCTGTTAGGGATTGGCATGACATCACAGCGAACGCGTGACCGACTTATTCTTCAGTTGAAAGAATTAGGCATTAAGGATGAACGTGTTCTTGCTGTTATGAGAAAAGTTCCTCGCCACTTGTTTATGGCAGAGGCTTTATCCAGCCGTGCTTACGAAAACACGTCATTGCCAATCGGTCATGGTCAAACAATTTCGCAACCGTATATGGTTGCACGTATGACAGAGTTATTAATTGAAGATGGTCTTCCAGAAAATGTTTTAGAAGTGGGAACGGGTTCCGGTTATCAGTCGTCAATTTTGGCGAGTTTAATTCCAAGAGTGTTTTCAGTTGAGCGGATTAGACCACTTCAAGAGCAAGCTAAAAAGGTATTAACCGATGTTGGCTTCAGGAATATAAGCTTCAAACACTCCGATGGCGGCTGGGGTTGGAAAGCTTGTGGCCCTGTCTCTTATACACATCTGACGCTGCCGACGATATGCAGTGTGTAGATC
>CAJXTU010000033.1 GCA_913060865.1 uncultured Cycloclasticus sp. | reverse complement strand
ATCTACACACTGCATATCGTCGGCAGCGTCAGATGTGTATAAGAGACAGCCTTTATATAAACCATCCGGTTCTATATTCGATGTGGCAACAAGGCATATTCCACGTTTAAACAATGCCTCAAACAAGCGGCCAAGCAACATTGCATCGGTAATATCTGAAACAAAGAACTCATCAAAACAAACTATTCTAGACTCACTCGCAATTTTATCGGCCACTATTTGCAAAGGGTCTTCAACGTTATTTATCGTAGCTAATTGTTGGTGAACTCGTTGCATAAAACGGTGAAAATGAGTTCTCTGCTTTTCTTTAAACGGCAGCGAATCATAAAATATATCCATCAAGTACGTTTTACCTTGCCCTACACCCCCCCACAAATAAAGCCCCTTAGGCGCTTTTATAGCAGGCGTTAATTCTTGCCTAAATTTTGAAAAAAAACCTTTCTTTTCAGCCTGTTGAGTAGCGGGAGTTTGTAACTCTTGGTATAAATTATTTAAACGTTCAATAATAGCCTTCTGCGCACTATCGTTGATGAAACCATTTTGCGCTTGATCAACTAAATACCGTTCTAATGGACTCATAGTGAAATATTAATAATTGTGTTAGATTGCTTATTTAAAGGAACCGAAATAATCCCAAATTAGGACGACATAATAGGCACATTGTAACAATTATCCCTCATGAACATTCAAGCAAATTTATCCAGTGTTAGCCTAATACCAAACCCAAAAAAGGCGGCTAATAAGCCCTCCGTTCCAAATGAAGACTTGGAGCTAAAACAGGCATTAGACAAAGAAGAAAACAGCCCATTAACAGTGAGTAATGCTGCACGTGCTGACTTATTCCAACAAGTTGAATCATTAGATGACAGTCAGAAAGTGAATTTCAGATTTAGTGATATAGATATTAAGAACCAGAAATCCATTCAGTCTTACCTCGATAATCAAGCTTTGGAAACCCAACCGTTACGTGATGAACTTCATGATCAACTGGGCATAGACCTTTCCGTCTAAACACTACCACTACCTTACCTCATGAAACTGCTAACTGATTTTTTTCCTATTTTATTGTTTTTTATTGCCTACAAATGGCAAGGAATCTATGCTGCGACCATTGTTGCCATCGTTGCCTCCAGCATCCAGGTGTTTGTCTTCTGGCTTAAAAATAAACAGGTTGAACCTACACACTTAATGACATTTTTTATCATTCTTATTGCCGGTGGTGCCACCCTTTATTTGCAAGATGAAGCCTTCATAAAATGGAAGCCAACCATCATCAATTTGCTTTTTGCTTTCGCGTGTCTAGTCACACACTTTATCGGCAACACACCGTTAATTAAACGTATGATGAGTGGCGGATTGACACTCCCAGATAACATTTGGAGCAAACTCAACGGTATTTGGGCTCTTTTCTTTATAACGATTGGTCTTTTAAACCTCTTCGTTATGTACAATTTCGATACCGACACTTGGGTAAACTTTAAATTATTTGGCATGCTTGGGTTGACCATTATTTTCATCATCGCCCAAGGTTTTTACTTGATAAAACACATCGAAGAACCCATCAATATATCAGACGACAATAACTAGGACTATTTCATAAAAAATGACAAATCGTACAGAGATTATAAAAGACACCTTAAGCAAGGCTATTCAGCCTGAGTTCATTCAAGTATTAGACGATAGCCAGGCACATGCTGGGCACGAAGGTGCTAAGTCAGGTGGCGGGCATTTTTACCTCACCATCGTCTCAGACAAATTCGCCAATAAATCACGTATCCAACGCCACCAATTAATCTACGGCGCTTTAGGTGACATGATGAAGAGTGACATTCATGCTTTAAGCATTAAAGCTTTCACACCAGAAGAACAACCACAACAACAGGAGATTTAAATGAAGGTTAAACTAGCGATCATTGCTTCGATTTTACTTGGAAGTGTTGCACAGCAGACGTTTGCAGAGGACGACTCGACAATTGCCATTGTCAACGGGAATGAACTAAAGCAATCGATGCTTCAATTTTACGCCTTAGAAAGACGCCAAATTGACCCAAAAAACAGCATACCAATGGATCAACTGGTTGATGATATTATTAATATGCAGCTTTTAAAAGAAGAAGCACAAAAAAACAAACTAGAAAAATCACCTGATTTTAAAGCCAGAATGAGCTTCATCAATTTGAGCATGTTATCTCAAGTTGCCATGATTAACTTTCTTGATAACAACCCCATTCCTGAAGAGCGCCTCAAAAAAGAATACGACTCTAAAATTGATAAAATGGACGTCACTGAGTTAAAAGCGAGTCATATCCTAGTCGCTGAAGAGGCTACAGCAAAAGAAGTAATAGAAAAGCTGGCTAAAGGTGGTAAGTTCGCTGACTTAGCTAAGGAGTATTCAACCGGCCCCAGTGCGTCTAAAGGTGGTGATTTAGGTTGGTTTGCTCCTCAACGAATGGTACCGGAATTCTCTCAAGCCGTACTGACACTAAAAGATAATGCCTATACAAAACAAGCCGTTCAGACTCAATTTGGCTGGCATATCATTTTACGTACTGGACAGCGTGAAGGCACCCCCCCTACTTTTGAAGAAGTAAAGCCTAGTATTACCGCTTCTTTGGAACAAGAACACATTCAAAAGCATATCAATGCGCTTAGAAAAAAGGCTGATATCAAAATAACCAAACAGCCACAATAAACAACATAATCGCCATCCAAAAAAGCCCTGTTAATCAGGGCTTTTTTATGGCCATGGCAACCCCCATTTCTACACCACGGAGTTAACATGCAAAGTTGTGACCTCACTCTCAACTAATTACGCTAATTTTATTATTATGTTCCATAAGAACTTTATGGAGACATAACCAATGGTGTACTTAAAAGATCAAGCTAACTTGCTAAAACCAAACTCGGTTAAATTCATATCGGTTAATCCAAACAATACACTAGAAGAAAACGCTAAAGAGCTAACCACCCCAACTACTTGCGTACTCAGGCACGTGTTTTTAAAAACAAATTCAACAGTAACATTGGCGATAGTACCCTTTGATGAAATCATCAATTTCAAACAACTTGAATTGTCGAACGATCACCCTACACACCTTGTATCTCACAAAGGAATCTGTCATTCCCATACGGATAACAATACTAAACAACTGTTATCAGCTAACCCGTTTAAAACCGACACCGTACTTATTGCATTAACCGTTCAATCATATGAATTTGTTATTGTTGAATCGGATAAAGCAGGCACTCTTATGAAAATAACCCCGGAGGAATTGCTAATGCTTGTGGGGGAATGCGAATACCGATCATTTACTGAGACGCCCCATTCAATTCAATTAGATCCTCACTACCCCACTAACAAAACACCGTTCACCCCTGACAATGAAAAAAAGCGCCATCTAGAACGCCTATACAAACTACCTGCAATGCCTCAAATGGCAAACGAATTAATTCTTCTAAAAAATAATGATAAGGCCGAGACTGGCGATTTGGCCGCCCTCATCGAAAAAGACCCTAGTTTAAGTGCCCAAATAATACGTCATTCAAAATCGGCTTTCTTCAACTATCAAGGTGACATCAATTCAATTAGTGATGCTATTACACGTGTATTGGGCTTTGATTTTGCCATCAATATTGCCCTAGGTTTATCGCTTGGTAAAAAGCTTAAAAACCCAGTTGACGGTCCTTTAGGCTTAACTGCATTTTGGAAACACGCTATCTATAGTGCCACTTTGGCTCAAACCTTATCAAAGCACCTACCTAAAAACACACGAACGAAACCCGACTTAACTTATTTGTGTGGTTTGTTACACAACATCGGTTTTTTATTGTTAGGCCATTTATTTCAACCTGAATTTTTCTTACTTAATAGACTTTATGCCGCTAATTTAACTCGCTCAATTAACAGTATAGAAAAACACGCGTTGGGCATGGGCATAGGACAAAACGCTATGAATATGGGGCATGCTGAATTAGGTGCCTGGTTATTAGAAAAATGGAAGTTACCTGACGAAGTGATTATCGTCGCGCGAGAGCACCACACAATGGATTATTCAGGCAATCATTCAACCTACTGCACACTCATCACACTAGTCAATAACGCACTCGGCTTACACGACCTAGGTGATCACCGTGAAGAGTCTTTAAACGAGGATTTATGTGTACGCTTAGGCATAAGCTCATCGGTAGTACTTGAAGAACTAGAAGCCCTAATGCAAGCAAGTCGTGACATGGATTTAGCCATTAAACAGTTTGCAGGATAAGCTCATCCCCATCGTTACAACTGGATTAAACATACATATTATGTTACTTTGCGCGATTAAAATAATAACGAGTTTAAGAAAAATTAATGCGCATAATTCTATTAGGTGGTCCAGGTTCTGGCAAAGGTACTCAATCACAGTTTATAACTGAAAAGTTCGGTATTCCTCAAATCTCTACTGGCGATATGTTACGTGCAGCAGTTAAAGCAGGTACTCCGTTGGGCATAGAAGCGAAAAAAATAATGGATACCGGTGGCCTTGTATCCGATGAATTGATTTTAGGCTTAATTCAAGAACGACTAACTCAAGACGATTGCGCCAACGGCTTCTTACTAGATGGCTTCCCTCGGACTATTCCACAAGCAACAGGGCTCGCCAACATGGGTGTTGAGATAGACCAAGTTGTTGAAATCGCAGTCGACGACGAAGAAATTGTTCGTCGGATGGCTGGTAGGCGCGTACATTTGGATTCTGGTAGAACGTACCACCTTGTCTACAATCCACCAAAGCAAGAGGGTCTAGACGATCTGACTGGAGAACCACTGATCCAACGTGACGATGATCATGAAAATATCGTTAGAGACCGGTTAGCCACTTATCACGAACAAACATCGCCGTTAGTTAATTTCTACTCCAAGGCGTCTGAATCAACTCCACTTAAATTTGACACTATTGCAGGTGTTGGAAGCGTGCAAGACATTACAGCCAGAATGTTTGCCGTTCTTGATCGCTAAGTTGTAGTCATTTACTGAGCAAAAGCTGAGTAAAAAAATACACAACGTCATCTTATTTAAGTCAATATAAGGTGACGTTTTCACTTTAAAATGAATTAAATTCAAATAGGAATATACGCAAATGAAAACATATGATATCGCTGTTGTAGGCGCCACGGGTGCTGTTGGTGAAACCATGCTATCAATCCTAGAACAAAGAAACTTCCCTGTTGGAAAAATATATCCTTTAGCCAGCAGTCGTTCTGCTGGTGGAAACATTCAGTTTAATGGAAAAAATATAAAAATAGGAAACCTTGCTGACTTTGACTTTAGCAACGTTCAAATTGGTCTGTTTTCTGCTGGCGGATCAGTGTCTGCTGAGTATGCGCCTAAAGCTGCTGCAGCCGGTTGCATCGTTATCGATAACACATCCCATTTCCGTTATGACGATGATATTCCTTTGGTTGTACCAGAAGTTAACCCAGAGGCCATAGCCCAACACACAAACAGAGGCATTATCGCCAATCCTAATTGCTCAACGATACAAATGTTGGTAGCACTTAAACCTATTCACGATGCTGTGGGTCTTGAAAGAATTAACGTCGCCACCTACCAAGCTGTATCGGGCACAGGAAAAAGTGCTATTGAAGAACTCGCAGGCCAAACCGCTAAATTGCTCAACGGTAAGAATGCTGAAGCTAAGGTGTATCCAAAACAAATCGCTTTTAACGTCTTACCTCAAATTGATGTATTTCAAGAAAATGGCTACACAAAAGAAGAAATGAAAATGGTTTGGGAAACCAAGAAAATTTTTAATGATGATTCAATTCTTGTTAACCCAACGGCTGTTCGTGTGCCTGTTTTTTATGGCCACTCAGAGGCATTACATATTGAAACTAAAGAAAAAATAAGCGTAGAAAGAGCACGCGAGTTAATGTCGAATTTCAACGGCATTACTTTAATGGACGAACAAATAGATGGCGGTTACGCCACTGCTGTAACCGAATCAGCGGGTAACGATGATGTTTATGTTAGCCGAATTAGAGAGGACATCTCTCACCCAAGGGGACTTGATATGTGGGTTGTTGCCGATAATGTTCGTAAAGGAGCGGCATTAAACAGTGTACAAATCGCCGAAGTACTAGTAAAAAATTATCTTTAGTCTATAGTTAATATTAATTATATATTTCATCACCTTACTTTTGTTTTAGGGATAGAACACTACTGTTAGTTTAGGAGCAACAAAATGAACAAACCAACTAAAGCTATTGCCGCACTCTGTCTACTTAACTCAGCCAGTGTTTATGCATTAGGTGTCGGGGAAATTAAAACTCATTCGGCGTTAAACCAATTATTGAACGCTCAAATTCCTCTCGTTGGCTCTCAAAAAGAAGACCCTAGTAACATTCGAATAGGCATCGCTTCTCGAGAAGCATTTGCAAAAGCAGGTATTGATAGACCTCATTACCTAACTCAATTGAAATTCACCCCTATACTTGGTAAAAATGGTGAAATTACTGTTGATGTTCGCTCTGAAGCAACCATTAAGGAACCCTTTGTAAACTTCATACTCGAGGTTGAGTGGCCTCAAGGTCGAACACTAAAAGAATTCACCATTCTCTTAGATCCGCCTATTACGATGTCCGATGTTAGAACAACGCCGATAGCGTTACCTAAAACGCCAAAAATCACCCCAACTGCGCCAACAACAACACAAGCTGTGGCCAATTATGTTGCACCAGCTACACAAGCAGCACCCCCAACAGAATACGGCCCAACCAAAAGTAGAGATACCGTTTGGGGCATTGCCAAAAAGCTCATGGACACGAATCATACCGCGACACATCAACAAATGATGTTGGCCCTGTATGACAACAACCCAAAAGCCTTTTATAAAAAGAATATGAATGCTCTAAAAAAAGGCGCTATTCTTCAACTTCCAAGCGATGAACAAATAAACAGTAGAAGCATTACCCAGGCTAATAATGACTACGTAGAACAAAATGCCTTGTGGTCATCTTCCACTAAAGCCAGCGCACCAGCGGCTATTGCACAAGTAGATAAAAAAGCTCAACCTTCTACAACAGAGTCCAGCCTTAAAAAAAAACTTGAAAATAACGTAGATGAAGCAAAACTAACCTTATTAACGCCTAAACAAGAGGCCACCCTAGAAATCCCCGTTGAAGGCAATACTGCTGAGACTCCGGTCGGCTCAACAAACCCTAATAATCAAGCTAATATTGCCATTGAAATGGCAACGACCCTTGAAGAGGAAAACAAAGAAGTTAAGTCACGCCTCAATGATTTAGAATCCCAAGTTGATAAGCTTCAACGCTTACTCGCTTTAAAAGATGAACAATTAGCACAGCTTCAATCAATTAAACCTGTTGCTGAATCCACCCCAGATACAAAACCTCCAGCCACTAATGCAGCAACACCCGTTAGTGGGGAAGATGAGAGTAACCTGCCCCTTTATGGTGGTGGTTTAGTCATTGCGTTACTTGGACTATTCCTAGCACGTCGCAAGAAAGAAGCCTCTAAGCAAAATAATGATGATTCGTTTAACGAAACCCCACCTTATACACCCACTATATCTGAAGAAAATATTGAGCAACCAAGCACTTCATCCACTATCTTGGAAGAAGAGCCTCTATTAAGTGAATTCACACCCAGCGAGTTTAACGCCAGTGTACAAACGCAAGAAGCAGACCCTTTAACCGAGTGTGACGTATATATTGCTTATGGCCGTTATCAACAAGCAGAAGATCTAATAAAAAATGCTCTTAAAGGTGATGCTGATAACCTTGGATACAAACTAAAATTACTCGATGTTTATTTCTCATCCGCTAACTCAGACGCCTTTGAAGAACTAGCAAGCTCGCTATCAGCTCTCAAAGAGTCAGACCCTGATACTTGGAACAATATCGCTGAAATGGGCTCAGAAATTAACCCAGACTCCACACTTTTTTTATCACCTCTCAATGAAGAAATTGAAATTCAACCCGCTTCAAACCCTGAGCAGGAAAGCAGCCATGAGGATAGTACTGAAGCTGTCTCTTATACACATCTCCGAGCCCACGAGACCAGAGAGGATCTC
>CAJXTU010000032.1 GCA_913060865.1 uncultured Cycloclasticus sp. | reverse complement strand
TTTAATGATACGGCGACCACCGAGATCTACACACTGCATATCGTCGGCAGCGTCATATGTGTATAAGAGACAGTTGGATCCAAGCCAATTTCATCCGACCCTGTACGCGAAACGATGCCGGTTACTTCAGGTACTTTATCAATGATCGCTTTTGCTACTAAGTCATCAATACGTAGCGATTCATCCAAGTCTATCGACGGCAGCTTTTCTGTTTGAACAATAATATTGCCTTCATCCATTGTGGGCATAAAACTTTTACCCAGTTGTAAATACAACACCGTCATCAACACCAGTGATGCCAATGCGATAAAAATAGGCACCTTACTAAATTGCAAACAATATTTAAGGACAGGGATATAAGCTTTTTCTAGATACCTGACCAAAATGGGGTCTTCGTGGCTAACATTCTTTAGCAACGTCGCTGCTAGCACCGGAATGATCGTCAACGATAGAATTAATGAAGCACCTAGCGCAAAAACAATCGTAATCGCTACCGGTGAAAACAACTTTCCTTCAAGGCCTTGCAGGGTTAACAAGGGTAAGAACACAACCATAATAATAATGATGCCGGTCGTTACTGGTAGCGCAACATCGGCTACCGCACGATAGATAATGTGCAGACGGGGTAATAACGTAGTTTTCTTTTTGTGACTCAATTCGGACACGATGTTTTCAACCACCACAACCGCCCCATCAACTAGCATACCAATAGCAATCGCTAGCCCTCCAAGACTCATGAGGTTGGCTGATAAATTAAACTGACTCATCAGTATAACGGTACCCAAAACAGCCAGAGGTAAGATCAACGCAACCGTTAATGCTGCCCGCAAGTCGCCTAGGAACAATATGAGGAGTATCAATACTAGAACGATTGCCTCTCCCAACGCCATACCCACCGTCTCTACGGCTCTATCGACTAGATCACCCCGGTTATAGAAAACACGAGTCGTTACGCCTTCAGGTAACGCGGATTGCAGCTCGTCTAACTTTTGAGACACGCCTTCTACTAATTCTCTGGCATTCGCACCACGCAGCCCTAACACGAGTCCTTCAACTGCTTCACCTTGGCCATTCCTAGTGACACCACCGTAACGTGTTAACGAGCCGATACTTACTTCTGCAATATCACGAATGGTAACGGGCTCGACGGGGTGTGCTTTAACAACAATATCACCCACATCTTCTAGTGATTTAATGCTGCCATCACTCCTAATTAACAACGTTTCTTCACCGTCAATGAGTTGCCCAGCACCGTCGTTCCTGTTATTTTCTGTTAGCGCTGTCCGTAAGGTATCGAGCGTAATACCTTGCGCGTTCATCAAGGTAATATCGGGCGTTACTTCAAACGTACGCACTAAACCACCCAAGGCATTCACATCTGCAACACCGGGTACTGTCCTCAACGCGGGTCTTAGCACCCAATCAAGTAACGAGCGTTTTTCCATAATGGACAATTGCTCGCTCTCAATGGTAAACATAAACATTTCACCCAAGGGTGTTGTCATTGGCGCAACACCGCCACCAATATCCGATGGTAGATCACCCCAAATGGCGCTCAGGCGCTCTGACACTTGCTGACGCGCCCAATAAATATCGGTGCCATCTTCAAAATCCACCGTGATATCAGCCAAGGCATATTTAGACATGGAACGCAGCATGTTTTGTTTGGGGATACCCAGCATCTCCACTTCAATCGGCGCAGTAATACGGGTTTCGACTTCCTCTGGTGTCATCCCTGGCGCTTTAATAATCATTTTTACTTGCGTCGTTGAAACATCTGGAAACGCATCAATCGGCAAGGTTTGAAAGGAATTCCAGCCGGCAATAACGAGGATGATTGTTACCATCATCATCAGCAAACGCTGAGTCAACGCAAATTGAATCATTTTATTTAGCATCGCCAGTTACCCCTCGCCGCCCGCACCAATAAGTATCGCCTTTAATGAGACGGCTCCGCTAGTCACAACAGGCGCTAAAATACTTTTTTGAGAGGCGATAATCTGACCGCTTTCACGGGCACCAAGCACCTCAACTTTTATCGCTTCGTAACCCTGTTCATGTTCAATAAAAATCATCGTTTGATTATCTAAGCGCACGATTGATTTGCGAGGAACCCAGTAATGTTGCTGTGCGCCTGTTTGTATCTCAACACGCGCCTGAACAATTTGTCCTGGGCGTAATTGCTCTACATTATTTTCAACCAGTGCTCTCACCAATGTACCTTGGTCAGCTGCATGCACCATTCGACCAATCGTAATGATTTCCCCTTGGACATTAAGGTTTGCAATGGCAACCTTATCACCCAGTTTCATTTCACTAACGACAGCAACAGGCACGTGAATTTCTAACCATAAAGGGGCCAATTTACCAATTTTAAACAAGGGGTCAGCTGCCCCAAGTTTTTGACCGGGTATAGCCATTTGTTCCAGTAAAACGCCATCGAAGGGTGCTGTTATCGTTAGCACACTACTCAGTTTCCGTGTTTTTTCTAATGTAGACAGTGCCTCACTACTCATACCAGAAAAGGCCAATGTTGTTTCCTGCTGTTCCTTTTGAGTCACCAGTTCTTCCCAGACACTAAGCGACTCTAAATAACGGCGTTTAGGGATAATCCCTTCATCCAATAGTTGTTTATTTCGATTTCGTGATGACCTTGCTAGATTAAGCTGACTCATCGTTTGTAACAAATCACGCTGTAATTCCAACACGCCTGGGCTATTAATTTTTGCGAGCACCTGCCCTTTGATTACACGCTCACCTTCGGCGACCATTAAACCTTCGACCAAACCGCCTTGTAAAACGCTGATGACCTGTAATTGTGAATTAGGTACCACCACCTCAGCAGGGTAACGAGCGCCCAACACGTCACCCGCTTTTTTCAACGGTGCTGTAACAATGCCATACGATGTTGATTGTTCAGAAGATAACTTAATCAAACTGTCATTAAACTGCCCTTCTGCTAGCGCGTTGGCACTAAAGGAAATAATTAGTATTAATAAAAAATGTCTCATGGAATCATTCCTTTTGCTTGGTTTAGGCGAGCGGTTTGTAAACCCATCTCTAGGTGCTTTTGATGCATATGTCGATCTATTGTGAATGCTTGTGATTGAACTCTAATGAGTTCGAGTAAACTCGTTTCGCCCAGTGCAAATGCCTTACGAGACATGTCTAAGTTTTTTTTAGACAGTTCATTCTGGCGCTTCGCAAAACCGTATTGCTCTGTCGTGGCGCTCAGCTCTCTACTGGCATCTTGAATTGCCATCTTTAATTCACGGTGTAATATTTCCATCTGGCTACGGCTTTCGCTCAAACTCACTTCGGCTTTCGTCAATTTCGGTTGGCTGTGTGACTCCAAGCCAAAAGGTATATTCAAGCTAATCCCAATCGCATCGACGTAATCTTCATTTGACGCCCCCTTTTCTCGTCTCGAACCCAAAAACAATGAAGGGTTGTCTCTTTTCTCGATGATCATCAGGTCACGTTCAGCGGTACTCTTAACGACCTTATCATGTGATTCTTTTAATAAAGGATGGTCCATATTAATCGTCAGATCCTTTATTACCGGTTCTTCGATATTTTTCGGTAACATCGATAAGCCTGTCACCATGTCATAACGGTGCTGTGCATGTCGATATTCCTGATAAGCAACTCGCCATGCAGCCTCTTTTGATAAAGATTCTTGCTGACTAAGGATAAGGTCTGATCTAGCAAGATCACCCAATTCAACGCGTTTTTTGACATCCTTTTCAAGCTTCTTCACAACGTTCCATTCTTGTTCAGCTACGGAAACTTGGTTTCTCCTAAGTGAAATATCCCATAATATTTCACGAACAATACCTGCCAAATGCAGTTTCAAAGAAGATTCAGAAGACCCTACAAGTTGACGTTGTCGCTCAGAGGCTTGTCGCCAAGCCTCTCGTTGCCCTGGTAACCAAATTGGAAAATCAACGCCCGCTTCCCATTCCTGTAGCCCTTCACTTGCATGCACACGATCACTGTAGTGGCTTATCGTAATGGACGGGTCATCAGCCCATAAACTTTGCGCTTTATTACGCAACGCATCTGCATGCTGGAGTCGAGCTTGTAATACCATTAATTGCGGATTTCGTTGAAATGTTTTTTCAACCACCTCATTTAACGATAAATCGGCTGAGATTATTAAGGGGCTTTCATGCAAGTGGCCAATATTTGTCTCTTGCTCGCCTTGAGCAAACACAAGCATTGATTGGCAGAGCCCAACGATTAGCATTGTCATTTTAAGTTTCATAAATGCATGCTAACTGAGCAAGCTTAAATGAAACTGAAAATCCCGAGCCTGCTAGCCATTACAAACGCCGTAGACAATCATCATAGAGTGACTGTTTTCCTATCAAGAAATAAAGAAGCAGGAAAACGCTCGTCTATTAACGTTAGAATAATGATATATCACGTCTTTATCTTGAATGAGTAATATAAACGTAAGGACATAATAATGAGGATGAAAAAAATTGCATGCGACTTCTTTTAGTTGAGGATGATAAATTAATTGCAGCTACGCTGAAAAAAGAACTTGAACGCCACGGCTTTGCTGTTGACTGTGCCGACAATGGTGTCGATGCCGAATTTATGGGTAACGAAGAACCCTATGACACCGTTATTCTAGATCTTGGCTTGCCACAACGTACTGGACTTGAAGTACTGAAAAACTGGCGCAATCAAGGCAACCAACTCCCCGTGATTGTGCTCACAGGCCGTGATGCTTGGCATGAACGCGTCGACGGCTTTAAAGCGGGCGCAGATGACTATTTAGGTAAACCCTTCCATCACGAAGAGCTCTTAATGCGTATTCAAGCACTTATTAAACGAAGTCATAATATGCCGGGGCAAACAATACAAAGTGGCACCTTAGACCTTAATGAATCACGTCAAGAGGTGACGTTAGCAGACGGTCAAATTATTCCATTAACCGGCACCGAATTTCGGTTATTACGCTACTTCATGCTGAATCCAGGGAAGATTTTAAATAAATCACAATTAACAGAACACGTGTACGAACAAAGTTTTGATCGCGATAGTAATTTGATAGAGGTTTATGTTCGCCACTTAAGAGAAAAGCTTGGGCAAGATTTAATTAAAACACGCCGAGGCCAAGGTTATATTTATATGGCAGACCTTCCATGAAGTCATTACAACATCATTTACAAGTCTGGCTTGCGTTTTCATTAATCGTTTTAATGGGCTTATTTTGGGTGTTAGAAAGCCAATCTATAAAAACCATTACCGAAGAATTTTTAATCACACGCCTTGAACATGATGGCGACAATATACTGCTGGCAACCTCAAGCATTAAGCCCCACAGAATCAATACTCATCGCATTAACCCCATTTATAATCAACCGTCTTCTGGCCATTATTACTCGGTACGATTTACAAATGGTAATGCACTCTCATCCCCCTCTTTAGAACAACAAATCTTACCGTTCTCATCACTTGAACCTGGGGAAACCAAACTTGAGCATATCGATGGGCCTTTTGGGCAACATGTACTCCTTTGGTCAAAAGGCTTTCAAAAAGGTGACATAAAACTCACCATCGCGGTAGCTGAAGATTTAACCGTACTCAAACAACAGCGGAACGAATTCATTGGCTCCTTCACCTTATTAGCGATTGCAGGGCTTATTACTTTATTAGCCGTTCAAAGCTTCGTTGTGCGTCGCGCCTTAAAAAGATTAGATTCTATTAGAAGTGATATAAACCGGCTTGAGCATGGTGAAATCAACAAACTTTCTGAAAATGCGCCTAGTGAGGTGCTTCCACTCATCCAAGAGTTCAACCACATTTTAGACTTACTTGGTCAGCGGCTTGAGCGCTCCAGAAATGCTTTAGGTAATTTAGCTCACGCACTCAAAACCCCTATTAGTATTCTTACTCAGTTTTGTAACTCCTCTAAAAAAGGCATGGACAGCCAACAGGTAAATTTAGCGAGTGTACAAATAGAACGAATTCATCAATTGATGGAACGGGAGCTCAAACGTGCCCGTATAGCGGGTAAAGAAATATCGACTCAACGTTTTCGCCCAAGGCAAGATTTACCCGACTTGATTAACGTTCTGAACCAACTGCATTCAAACAAATCCATCGACATTCAATACAACATTGATAAAGATACCCCCTCTTTTGGTGACCTAGAGGACATGCACGAACTATTAGGTAACCTATTAGATAATGCATGCAAATGGGCAAAGTCTTTAGTTTATTGTCAAATAAGTAGGCACGACAACATACAGATCATCATTGAAGATGACGGCGTTGGATTAACACCTCAAGAACTTAAGCAAATATCTCAACGAGGTGTGCGGCTAGATGAAACCGTTGAAGGGCATGGTTTAGGGCTTTCAATAGCAAAAGATATAGTCAAACTTTATGGTGGGCAATTAAATTTCACCACTTCTGATACATTAGGAGGCCTTAAGGTCACTTTAATACTCCCTTTAACGTAAGGAGAAAGATGAATCGCTCATCTCATACATCAAAGGCAGCATTTCAAATTTGTCTGTTTTTAATAAACTAGCTTGTGTTCTGACATCAAAACAAGCGTTGGTTCTTAAATACAAAGAAGACACTACTTAAGAAACTTATCAAGCATTGTTAGTTATTCCTGTTTACGACAGCTTTATTCAAGAAGCTCTACCTGAGTATCCTAACCATATTTTTCACTACAAAAATAAAATAAATCGTATAACTGAAATTTTTTATATGGCATAAAAAAACCGCTTACATTGCTGTAAGCGGTTTATTCATATGGCGTCCCCAAGGGGGTTCGAACCCCTGTTACCGCCGTGAAAGGGCTCAAATAGTGTCCAGAGACGTCTCATATAATCCAGCCTAACTAATTGATATAAAAAGAGTTTGTCCTTACTAGTCCAAAGTGATTTAATGTAGTTTTAAAGCAATTGTTCCGTATATGTTCCGTGCGGGATTAGTACAGAACTGTAGGAGAATATTAAATGGCCAATCGAATTGATACCATTTCAGGAAGAAGTAAATTAGCACCTAGAACAGAGCCATATTGGTATAAATTAGCTATGGGCCAATACCTAGGCTTCAGGAAACTAAAAGATGGATCTGGTCGATGGATAGCACGTAGAACAGAAAATAGGCGAAACACCTATGAATCTTTGAAATGTGACGAATCAACTAGTTTCACTGAAGCTCAAAAACTCGCCAGACAGTATTTTGAAAATACAGAAGGACTCAATGCCCATCGCTATACAATACAAGATGCCATTGATGATTACGTCAGCCACCTTTCCGTTGAAAATTCAGAACGGTCTGCCAAAGAGGCAAAACAACGTTTAGCTAAGCATGTGTCACAATCGCTTGCTAAAACCCTTATATCAACTCTTACCAGCCTGCAAGTCAGAGCGTTAAGGAACAAAATGGTCAAAAAGCTAGATGGCGAAAGCCTTGAAACCAAGGAAAAAATACGTAAATCAAAGGATTCAGCCAATCGTGTTATGAATATGTTTAAAGCTGCATTAAATATTGCGTATAGAAATGACTACGTTAATAGTGATGCCTCATGGAGAAAAGTAACTAACTTTCGTAATGTCTCACGTAGCCGCGATATATTCTTCACGGATGATCAAGTGAACAATCTTCTATTAGCAACGTCAGGAAGCTTTCGGCAATTACTTCAAGTCGCTTTAAATACTGGCGCGAGATATGGTGAATTAGTAAACGCGAAGGTCTCTGACTTTAACCCCAAACAAAAGTCATTAAGATTATCTGGTAAGACAGGAACAAGAACCACATTTCTGAGTGACCAAACAGTTGCAATCCTTAATCAGATAACTAAATTGCGACACCCATCAGCATACCTATTAGTCAAAGATGATGGGCTGCACTGGGGGATAAAAGACCATGCTAGACGCTTTAAGGACGCAGCAAAGGCATCAAACTTACCGCCTGAGTCAGTTTTTTATTGTCTACGCCACTACTACATCAGTAAGGCGCTATTAGCTCGTGTGTCTCCACAAGTAATTGCAGAGAACTGCGGCACATCGGTCAAGATGATAGAAAAACACTACGGTAAATTTATGGAAGACGATCGGCGCCTAATGCTCAACCAAGTCACTATTGCTAACACAACTAATAGCTAAGCATGATTAAGTACGGAAATTTAAGCCAAAATGACATCATTGATGCCTTAACTTTTTTCCCTGAGTTAATAGCGCACTTAACAACTTATACCGAACAAACGACTACTTGTTCCCTGGGCTTAAAAAGGACAAGTCTATTTCTAATATGTCTATGCTGAAGTTTCTCAAAAAAGATCTTGGGCATTCCGATTTAACAGTCCATGGATTTAGATCATCTTTCCGTGAATGGGTATCGGAAATCTCAACTTACTCCGCAGAGCTTGGCGAATCAGCACTAGCTCATATAAATTCCAATAAAGTTGAAGCAGCCTATCAACGCAGCGACCTTCTTAAAAAGCGAGAAGCCATGATGCAAGATTGGGCAGACTACCTTGAGTAATCTAAAAGAAAACAAAGAAAAAGGGGAAACTGTATGGCTTTAGTCAAACAACGAGATGTTGTACCACTCATTGCTGGAATCACTAGACCAAATTTTGATAAAAGGATTTCGCACAATAGCGTTAGAAATAGAATTGCACGCGCTATCAGTGATAAAAAACTTCATAAAAAGCCAACTAAATATAACGAAATTGCGTTTGATGAAACAGAGTTCTGGGATTGGGCACAAACTGAATGGAACTTACCGAACAGACTTATAGGCAGGCCCCATATACCATCTGCAGGCAAAAGCGACGACACTCTAGGAGCATCAGATACTGTCTCCACTTTTGTAATCCGGCTACCACACCCTGACAAAATAATAGAAGAGTACCGCTCCCTCTACACCAATCACCATAAAACACTTGAAGAAAACAAACAATTAAAACAAAGAATCACAGTACTTGAGGTGTTTGAAAAAAAGGACATGGAATCGAGAAAGAAAAAATCCGATGCTGGGAAAAAAGGAGGCCGGCCATCAAATAATTAAATAAAACTTGGAACACATTTTTGCAAAAGCATTCCTTAATGAAAATGTGTGCTTAAAATACTGAAGTCATGATCAACTAATCCTAGGAAAGCTACTCATGACTATATCAATACAAAGACTTCCAGCAGTAAAATCCAGAACAGGCCTCGCCCGTTCAACCATATACAAATATATACAACAAGGCTGTTTCCCTCGACCTATCCAGCTCGGCAAGAAAGCCGTCGGCTGGAAGAGTAATGATATAGATGAATGGATTGAATCACGTATTCATACATCGCCAAAGAAGGGGGCGTAACATGAGTTTCAACTCAACAATGTTATCCCCAGTAAATGGTTCAAAACCCACCAAGAAATTTAGCCTTAAAGCTGGAGCGCTTTCGAAAGATAGCTACCCACTAATTAAGTATTGGGATCACGGCAATCATTACTCAGACGACATATACGATTTACATCGTTCATTAATAGAGTTCGCTGATGAACCGCTGATCACGATCAGAGGAACAGCCAAAGAAGGCCTCCCAAAAACTAATGTTAGAAGAACCAGTGAAAATTTCCCCGATCAAGGAACAGCCCTTCTCATGCTTGACATTGATGACGTTGAACTTCCAGAAAACTTAGATGTAACAACGTATCAAGCAGTATCGTATTTCATTAAGAATTTCTTGCCCGAAGAGTTTCACAACATTGTGTGCGTAGCATCATTCAGCGCAAGCGCAGGCATTATTGATCCATTCACTAAAATGCCAATTAAAAAAGGCCTTTGCGTCCATTTGTTCTTTGAATTGTCAACTGCACTTTATAACTCACAAATCAAGGACTGGTTAAGGCCTTACCCCGTTGACCTGGCAATTTACACTTCGGTTCAACCTCATTACATTGCAAACCCAATTATTAGTGATGGTATTGAGTGTAATGTAGAGGAACGACACCTATTAATTGCAGGAGCTGAGACAGTAGTTCAAGTTCCCCCAGAAACATTAGTTCAAGTTTATCAAAAGATACTGAAAACACCCAGCAGAACACGGAATAGCCGCAACACAATCAACAACGAATGGATAGATCATTTGTGCGGTTTACCAAGCCCCGAAAACATGATGGCTTGTGAATTCATGCGCGATTTTGCATCCAATAACCTGAATATTGACCACAGGTATCAACACGCTCGGGCCTTCGCTAACAATGCTTACAGAACCTCTGGCGATTCATTAAACCTTGTCATAGAGGGACTCAACAACACAGACACCGGAGACTACCAACATACCGACACAATAGTCGATGGTCTTGAAAACTCTAAACCACTGACATGCCAACACATAATTGAATCAGGCTACCCCTGCTCTAACTACAAACAATTCACAAAAGGATGTGCTCACGGCTATTCAATAAGAACACCCTACTCTCTCGCATTAAAACTCCACAAAGGAGGTAAATAAAATGACAAGCAACATACTAGAGCTAGTTAACAAAGGCTCAAACATTTCGAGTCACTTAGAATCAACTCCCTTAGAAGAGAGCGAACATATCTGTTGGATCAATCAAACGATACCCATTGAGGACGCTTTCAATGATATAGGCCATGCCTACAATCCTGTAAAACATAAAGACTTATCATCCTACGAAGTACTCATGACTGTTAATAAGCATGCAAAACTGACCCACTTTAGGGGTTAATCGGCATCGAATATT
>CAJXTU010000031.1 GCA_913060865.1 uncultured Cycloclasticus sp. | reverse complement strand
ATCTACACACTGCATATCGTCGGCAGCGTCAGATGTGTATAAGAGACAGATTTACGGGCGTTCATGGTGTTATTAATGCGGCTGGTGTGGCTATCGTTGGTAAAGTGCTTGATAGAGAAGGTAACCCGCATCCGTTAGATTTATTTGCTAAAGGTATTAATATTAATCTTATTGGCACTTTTAATGTTATTCGTTTAGCGGCACAAGCGATGGCAAAAAATGAACCTACAGATGATGGGGAACGTGGGGTGATTATCAATACAGCGTCTGTTGCAGCCTTTGATGGCCAAATTGGTCAAGCGAGTTATTCAGCATCAAAGTCTGGCGTGGTCGGTTTAGCATTACCTATAGCCCGTGAGTTAGCACGTTACGGCATTAGAATTTGTACCATTGCGCCGGGAATTTTTGAAACGCCAATGTTGTCAGAACTGTCTGATGAAGCGCGTGATTCGTTAGGCAAAATTGTGCCTTTCCCACCTCGTTTGGGAAAACCGGCTGAATTTGCATCACTGGCAGGACATATTATTGAAAATGTCGTACTGAATGGCGAAGTGATTCGTCTTGATGGGGCTGTTCGTTTAACCGCAAAATAGGAGGTAATATGACTTATGAAACGCTATTAATAGAATCGCCTGCCCAAGGTGTTGGTCTAATCCGGCTTAACAGGCCACGTCAATATAACGCACTTAATTCGACATTATTGATTGAGTTAGGTCATGCGTTAGAAAACTTTGAACAAGATGACGCTATCGGTGCGGTCATTATTACGGGTTCAGAAAAGGCGTTTGCAGCGGGTGCGGATATTGCTGAAATGGTTGGTATCAGTGGTCAAGAAATGCTGGAAATGGTTGAAGCCTCTACGGGTTGGAGGGCCATCTCGACATTCAGTAAACCGACTGTATGTGCAGTATCAGGCATGGCATTGGGTGGTGGTTTTGAATTGGCATTACAGTGCGATATTTTGCTGGCGACTAAAGGAACGAAATTTGCTTTGCCTGAAGTGAACCTAGGGGTCATACCCGGTGCAGGCGGAACGCAACGTGTTGCAAGAATTGTTGGCAAATCTTTAGCAATGGAAATGGTGATGAATGGGCGTACCCTACTTGCTGAAGAAGCGCATCAACGAGGTATTGTTAGTCGGGTTATTGAACCTGCTGATATTGAGGCTGAGGCAGTGCAATTAGCCACTGAACTTGCTGCTAGAGCGCCTTTGGCAGTACGAGCCGGCAAGGCTTGTGTAAACAAGGCGATTAATACGACATTAGAAGAGGGATTGTTGTTCGAACGTGAAGCATTTATTCCATTGTTCGATACGGATGATGCCAAAAACATGATGACTGCATTTTTAAATAAATCGAAATAGTTTTTGTTTAATTTTATATAAAGGGTTTTAAATATGGGTTACCAATCAGATTTACGTCCAGGATTATTCAGTAATCGAAATATTATTGTAACCGGTGCAGGTAGTGGTTTTGGGCGTTGTAATGCACATGAACTGGCTTCTTTAGGCGCTAATGTTCTATTAGTAGGGAGAAAAATAGAGAAGCTTGAAACGGTCCGTGATGAGATTATTGAAGATGGTGGAATTTGTGATATCGGTAGTTGTGATATTCGTGATGAAGAAACGGTAACGGACCTGGTTGCAACATTTATAGCTAAGCATGGCGACATTTATGGTTTGGTTAATAATGCAGGTGGGCAGTTCCCATCTCCTTTAGATAAAATCAGTAAGAATGGTTGGAATGCAGTGGTGAACACTAATTTAACGGGCGGATTTTTAATGGCGCGTGAAGTGTATAAGCAATCAATGTCACAACACGGTGGTTCAATAGTAAATATTGTCGCGGATATGTGGGGCGGCATGCCGGGTATGGGGCATTCAGGTGCTGCTCGAGCTGGCATGGCTAATTTCACGCAAACAGCTGCATATGAATGGGGTCATGCAAATGTACGGGTTAATGCAGTGGCTCCGGGCTGGATCATGTCAAGCGGCATGGATACGTATGGGCCTGAGTTTAAGGCTACTTTAAGAACGTTAAAGGATGCCGTTCCATTAGGTCGATTAGGCAATGAGGCTGAAATTAGTGCATCTATTTGTTTCTTATTAAGCGATTCAGCCAGTTATATCAGTGGTACGACTATTCGAGTGGATGGTGCGGCATCACAAGGTAATACGGCTGTTTATCCTTTACCTAAGACGATAAACACCTCACCATTTTCTGGATTTCATCGCGAATTAACCCCTGATCTTTTTAAATAATACACTTTAAGATAAATGTATAAGCCATTAAAAAATATAACTATTGTCACACTCGCGCTTAATTTACCTGGCCCATTAGCAGCTAAACGTTTTGTGGAATTAGGTGCAAGGGTGATAAAAGTTGAACCACCTCAAGGGGACCCTTTTGAACAGTATTGTCCTGATTGGTATGCACAAGTAAACCACGGGCAGCAACGTGAAGTGATTGATGTGAAATCAGCCGAAGGGCGGGCGCAGTTGGATACACTGCTGTCATCAGCTACTTTATTATTAACTGCTCAACGTCCTGCTGCATTAGAGCGACTTGGTTTAGGTTGGAATGAATTACACGAACAATTTCCTCATTTAAATCATCTCGCCGTAGTGGGTTATCCGGCCCCGAATGATAATCATGCGGGGCATGACTTAACGTATCAAGCTGCGTTAGGCTTGTTGAGCCCGCCACATGTACCTAAAACATTGGTCGCAGATTTAGCAGGTGCAGAACGCGCAGCTTTTGAAGGGATGGCGATGATAATGGGGAGTCAACAGGGTGAGCGAGGAAGGCAAAACCTAGTAGCCTTATCTGAAGCGGCAGACTATATGGCGCAGCCCTTAAAGTACGGATTAACGAGTGATGGCGCGTTGTTGAGTGGTGTGTTACCTGAATATACCTTGTATGAAACACTCGATGGCTGGGTAGCTGTCGCTGCATTGGAACCACACTTTAGAGCTAATTTTAAGCAGCAGTTAGGGCTCGACTCACTGACTAAAAATGATGTGGCGCAGAAGTTAAAGCAAAAGCCATCTTGTGAATGGGTAACATGGGCAAATGAACACGATATACCGCTCGTGGAAGTTAAATAACGTTAGCACTTAGGCTCAATATTTAATAGCTTACCTTCCAGTAAAGCACTCTATTCCCTCTAACGCTGATTTAACGGAATCAAGCTGACTGCTGACGTGGAATCTTGAAATGTTTTTAGCGCGGGGTTGGTTTTTGCCTATTTGCTAAGCTTCTAGAAACTTATTAGTCACTTAAGCTTGCCGCTACTTTGTTATACTCGATGGTTGTTTAATTACGTTTGAAAAAGCATGATGAGTAACAACTCAGACTACCTCGAAGAAAACCCTCACTTTAGTATTTTTGTCTTAGGTTTCCGTCCTTTTTTCCTAGCGTCAGGAATCTTTTCTGTGGTTAGTATGTCCGTTTGGATGATGGTGTATGTATATGGATTTCAAACATCTTTAGGAAATCTTCCAGGCCTGTATTGGCATGCACATGAAATGTTGTACGGCTTTGCAATGGCGGTTGTCACTGGTTTTTTACTCACTGCTGTAAAAAACTGGACGGGAATGCAAACGCTTCAATATAAACCCTTATTGATACTGTTTTTAATGTGGTTCGGTGCGCGGCTATGTATGCTGTTAGGAGCAGATTTTTTTATACCCGCTGCAGTATTAGATTTAAGTTTCAATATATTCCTATTTATCGCTGTAGCGGTGCCTGTAATAAAGGCTAAGCAGAGTAGGCAGATCGGTATTGTATCGAAAGTATTTCTATTGGCCTTGTTTAACAGCTTTTTTTACCTAGGCTTATTTGGCTTTATTGGTCAAGGTTTGTACTGGGGTATTTATGGCGGTTTGTTTTTGTTGTTAGGGCTTGTCTTAACAATGGGGCGCCGTGTTATGCCTTTTTTCATTGAAAAGGGTGTTGGTTATCCGGTTCAATTAAAAAACTCAGCGTTTTCAGATAATGCAAACTTGCTTATATTTTTAGCGTTTTCCATTAATGAGGTTTTCTTCCTAGATGCTGTGATAAGTAGTTATTTAGCAATACCCTTGTTTTTAATTTCCTGTATTCGCCTCTTCAATTGGCACACTAAAGGCATTTGGAGTACGCCATTGTTGTGGGGCCTTTATGCTTCGTTTATTGTCATTACACTGGGGTTTTTACTGTTTGCTTTATTACCCTATGTCAATGTCATTACACGTTCAATATCATTACACGCTTTTACGCTGGGTGGTTTTGGCCTGCTAACCTTATCTATGATGTCGCGTGTAACAATAGGTCACACTGGAAGAAGCGTTAAGCAACCTTCAGTATGGGTACGAGTGGCACAATGGTTATTATTAATGGGCTGCGTGAGTAGGGTGCTTTTACCGTTATTTCTAAATGAATTTTATATAGAGACGGTGTTTCTTTCGCAATGTTTTTGGATAACAGGTTTCGCCGTATTTGTTTTAGTCAATTATCCGTTATTAACAAAAGCAAGAATAGATGGTGCTGCTGGATAGTATTAAATTTTAAGCTGAATAGACGGGTACAAAAGAGGCTTATATTTTTAAATAGGCGTAAGAATGAAGATTAGCGCTATCTCTGATATGTAAGATAGCGCCGTATTTCAGCGTGAAACTAATCAGCCCATGTAGTAAAGCTTTCGACCTCTTCACGACGTGTGCGGTATTGATTGACTGGTTTCTCATTGTCGGGGTAACCCAAAGACAAGCCACAAATTAATGAATATTGATCGGACACACCTAAAATATCACGAACAATATCTGGGTAATCGCTGGTAGAGGCTTGGGGGCAGCTACCTAAACCATGGCCACGGGCAGCTAACATAACGCTTTGCAGGAACATGCCCATATCAAACCATGATCCTTTCCCCATAACGTTGTCAATGAAGAAAAATATACTCACGGGTGCATCAAAGAAGCGATAATTGGCCAACGATGCTTCCACTCGTTTTTCCTTATCTTCTCGACCGATATCTAAAGCTTGGTAGAGGTCCATGCCGCACTGAAAACGTCTAGCCTTATAGGGTTCTACCCACTCTTCAGGATAGTAAAGATAATCAGGGTTGGGTTTGACGCCGTTTTTTGCCGCATCTAATAAGGCACTTGAGATGGCCTGTTTGCTCTGGCCTTGCGTAACAACGACTTTCCATGGTTGGGTGTTTGTTCCCGATGGCGCCCATCTTGCGGTATTTAAAACCTCTGAAATAATCGCTTTTGGTACTAATTTATCTTGATAAGCACGTACGGAAATACGCCCTTCAATAGCCTCTTTTATATCCATAGCATGTGACATTATGTTTATTTTAAAAGGAATATGTTATCAGTATATGTCGTCGTGCATAAATTTTAATTTTTAAATAAAAAATTATGAAGTATGCGAATGCCTTGATAAAAATGAGTCGGGCAATGTTGTACAATTAACGTTAAATTCTAAAATATTAACTTAGGAAGATATTATCTTTTAAAAAAACCTAATGATTGTTAGAATGCTTAAAAGTAACGTAAATTAAGGTGAGTGAATGAAAATTTTAGTGGGTGTTAAGCGCGTTGTAGATTATAACGTTCGCATACAAGTCAAAGCAGATGGTTCAGGTGTTGCGACCGACGGCGTAAAAATGAGCATGAACCCGTTTGATGAGATTGCGGTTGAAGAAGCATTGCGTATCAAAGAGGCGGGTAAGGCAGACGAAGTGATTGCGGTAACCATTGGCCCTAAAGTATGTCAAGAGCAATTAAGAACAGCACTGGCAATGGGGGCGGACCGGGCTATTCATGTTGAAACTGATGATGAAATTCAACCACTGACTGGTGCCCGAATTTTAAAAGCACTGGCTGATAAAGAAGAACCTAAAATTGTTTTATTAGGTAAGCAAGCTATTGATGATGATAATAACCAAACAGCTCAAATGTTAGGCGGCTTATCGCATTGGCCACAAGCAACGTTTGCATCAGAAGTGGTTATAGAAGGCGACACAGCGCTTGTTACCCGAGAAATTGATTCAGGCCTAGAAACGTTATCGGTAGATTTACCCGCCGTTATTAGTGTGGACTTACGATTAAACGAACCACGCTATGTCAAACTGCCTAATATTATGAAAGCTAAACGTAAGCCGATTGAAACGCTTACTTTGGCTGATCTGAACGTTGAAGTAGCGCCATCAGTGACTGTTTTGAAAACATCTGCTCCAGCTAAACGCGAAGCGGGTATAAAAGTGGAATCAGTTGAAGAACTGGTGATTATATTAAAAGAAAAGGGGTTGATCGAATGAGCAAGGTATTAGTTATTGCAGAGCATGATGGCAACTTATTAAACGGCTCAACAGCACGTGCTGTGGCGTGTGCAAGTCAGCTTGGGTTAGCGGCAGTAGATGTTGTTGTTTTAGCATCAGATGGTAGCGCAGTGGCAGAGCAAGCGGCAAAATTAACAGGTGTTTCAACGGTAGTTTTAGTTCAGAACCCGGTTAATGAAAATGCTGTGGCAGCATTACTGGCCCCGCAAATTGAAGCGTTGGCCTCTGATTATAGTCATGTGTTTGCACCGAGTACGACATTTGGCAAAGACTTAATGCCACGCGTGGCGGCGCACCTAGGCGTGCCACAAATTAGCGATATTATGCGCGTTGAAAGCGCAACCGTGTTTGATCGCCCAGTATACGCAGGTAACGCGGTTATTACGGTTGAAGCTCCAGAAGGCTTAGTATTAGGTACAGTTAGAACTGCATCTTACCCAGCTGTAACACAAGACGGCGCGGCGACTATTGAAACGCGTGAGGTATCGGTTACGTTACCCTCGCATACTCGTTACGAAGGTTTAAAAACGAGTGGTGGCGGTGATCGACCAGACCTTCAAGCCGCTGCAAAAGTTGTTTCAGGTGGTCGAGGTGTGGGCAGTGAAGAAAACTTTAGTGTTATTTATGGCTTAGCCGATAAACTCGGTGCCGGTGTTGGTGCTTCAAGGGCCGCGGTGGATGCTGGTTTTATTCCCAATGATCACCAAGTCGGTCAAACGGGAAAAATTATTGCGCCAGAATTGTATATGGCGTTTGGTATCTCAGGTGCTATCCAACATTTGGCAGGCATTAAAGATGCGGGGACGATTGTTGCCGTGAACAAAGATGCTGATGCACCGATTTTTGAAGTAGCTGATTATGGTCTAGTCGGTGATTTATTTGAAGTGATTGAAGAGCTTGAAAAAGCCTTATAGACACTTCATCAATTAAAAAGAGGTGTCAGGGCTAAAACATAGCGCTGACACCTTTTTTCGTATTCATTAGGAGAGGGTTTATGGAACGTGAATCAATGGAATTCGATGTTGTCATCGTGGGTGCAGGCCCCGCAGGCTTGTCTGCGGCATGTAAATTAATGCAGTTGGCAGAAGAGAAAAACCAAGAATTAATGGTTTGTGTTATAGAAAAAGGTTCTGAAGTGGGCGCGCATATTTTATCAGGTGCGGTCCTAGAACCCACTGCGATGAATGAGCTCTTTCCTGATTGGAAAGATAAGGGTGCTCCTATAAAGACGCAAGTTAAAGGCGATGATGTCTATTACCTAACGGGTGAAGAAAAGGGCATTAAAACCCCCAATTTCTTAATCCCTAAACCGATGCATAATGAAGGTAATTACATCGTTAGTATGGCTAATGTTTGTCGTTGGTTAGCTGAGCAAGCTGAAAGCATGGGCGTTGAGATTTTCCCTGGGTTCACAGCATCTGAAGTCTTATTTAATGACGATGGTAGCGTTAAAGGCATCCTAACCGGCGACATGGGTGTTGCTGAGGATGGTTCGGAAAAAGATGGATATATGCCCGGCATGGAGCTATTGGCTAAACAAACTATTTTTGCTGAAGGTTGCCGAGGTCACCTAGGTAAACAGCTTATGGATACGTTTAACCTACGTGATAATGTAGATCCGCAACACTATGGCCTAGGTATTAAAGAAATTTGGGCAATTGACCCTGAAAAACATCAAGAAGGATTGGTTGTTCACACGGCTGGTTGGCCACTCGATAACCATACTGAAGGTGGTGGTTTCCTTTATCACATGGAAAACAACCAAGTGGCACTCGGTTTTATCATTGCTTTAAATTACACCAATCCACACCTAAGTCCGTTTGATGAGATGCAACGATGGAAACTTAATCCAAAAATAGCACAATTTCTTGAAGGTGGAGAACGAGTTGCTTATGGCGCACGTGCTGTTAATAAAGGTGGAATGCAATCGGTTCCTAAACTGAGTTTCCCCGGTGGTTTATTAGTCGGCTGTGATGCAGGTTTTTTAAATGGTGCAAAAATAAAAGGCAATCACACGGCCATGAAAACAGGCATGTTAGCGGCTGAAGCGATTATCGAATCTATACTAGCCGGTGATGTTTCCAGCAAAGAACTCAGCTTATTGGATGAGAAGTATAAGGCGTCTTGGGTGTTTGATGAGCTGCACAAAACACGTAACTTTGGTCCTGCGTTACATAAATTCGGTACGCTAATCGGCGGCTCATTTGCTTGGTTAGATCAAAATATTTTTGCTGGAAAGCTACCGTTTACTTGGCATAACACAACACCCGATCATGAAACATTAAAACCAGCTGCTCAATGTGAGGCCCCTGTTTACCCAAAACCCGATGGCAAACTGACGTTTGATAAATTGTCGTCCGTCTTTCTATCCAGTACCAATCACGAAGAAGACCAGCCTTGTCACCTGAAGTTAGCTGATCCATTAATTCCGATTAATCAAAACTTACCGCTTTACGATGAGCCTGCTCAACGTTATTGTCCTGCCGGTGTTTATGAAGTGGTGGCAGATGAAAATGGCAAAGACCAATTTCAAATAAATGGTCAAAACTGCGTGCACTGTAAAACTTGTGATATTAAAGACCCTGCGCAAAATATTACATGGGTAACACCTGAAGGTGGCGGTGGCCCTAACTACAGTAATATGTAGGGGTTTCGGCACATTCGTAATGATATAATTGCCAGCACAGAGATTAAAAGAAACATTGAAGAACTAATATGTTAAAAGAAAAAAGTACGCAGACTAATAAAGTTAAAAAAACCCGAGAGAGAATTTTAGATACTTCGGCGGCTCTTTTTAGCAAACAAGGTTATAACGGAACAGCATTGCGAGATATCGCCAGTGCGTTAGATATGAAAGCGGGCAGCCTCTATTATCATTTCGACTCTAAAGAACAGCTCGTTCTTGAAATTCTAAAAATTGGCCTTGAAAATATAATTAATACAGTCATCACTCGTGTTAATGCTCTACCTGAGGGGAGCTCCACCAAAGAGGTGTTACTTGAAGCGGCAAAAGGGCACTTAGCTGCGCTACTAGAGAAAGGTGATTATACCTCTACTAGTATTCGTAACTACGGCCAGATGCCTGACGCGGTGCAAGAAGAGGGGCGCGTCTTACGGGACAGATATGAAAATATGTGGCGGAAATGGTTAGTTGAAGCACAAAATAAAGGCGACATAAAAGCCTCTACTGATTTAAAAATATTCAGGTTGTCTTTATTAGGTGCTTTAAATAGAACGCTTGCGTGGTATTCACCTGGGGGCAAGTCAATAGATGAAATTGCAGAAGCTCAAGTAGGTTTCTTCTGGGATGGCATCAAAAGTTAGTGATCTATTACCGAATAACACCAATTAGGTCTGACGTTATTCGGTAATAAGTTGATTGTTATAGCTGTTTTGTTAACTCTGTTACGCTGGAAAATGAAGCCAAATTTAAAATAGACGTTTGAATCTTGAATGCTTTTTCTTCGGAGATCGCTAATTGGCAATTTAGGGAAAATTTCTTAGCAATTTCGTCAGAACTCAAAGGTCTGTCAAAACAGCCTCTGTTTTTATGTTCGCGATGTTTAAGTATGCGACCATCTTTCAAGGTGATGTGAACTTCCCCAGAGTAATAGGTTGGAAATCCTGACTTTGGATCCACCTCATAGCTAACCTTTTTCGCTAATGCAGCAACAATTGGGTCTGCTAATGGTTTTTCTTCTAAGTCCGCTAGAGTGAAATCATGACGAACTAAAGCAACGGCTACTAGGTAAGGTACGCTAAATTGCGCATCATAGGCACAGGTTGGAGATTGTTTAGTATCCAGTGGCTCACACACAGTTTTAACGACTTCTTCCGGAACAAGTGCCTTAATGCTCTCAATTTGATCAACGGTTAATTGGTGTTCTTTAGTTAAAATTAATGTGGCATCAATCGCTGCATGTGTAAAGTGACAAGACGGGTAGGGTTTGATACCAACATTCATGACTTCCCAGACAGTGTTTAAGTTTGTGGTTGCCAAGTCATAATCACAGCCAGGCTCTAGGCCAATGAGATGGCTTTTGTATAAACCAAACCGCCCTTCATACGGTAAGCTTGGGCCAATATAGCCAGCTTTAGCAAATGTTGCTGCCATAATGCCAGATACCGCGGCCCATCCAGGGTGGTAACGTTTAGTCCAAGCGCCATCCTCTAAAAACTCAAAGTTACCAGATGCCATACTCAGAGCAATACCTTGAGCCATAGTCATTTCATCTGCCGATAGTTTCATTAGCTTTGCAGCAACGAGGGAACAAGCGAATGCCCCTACAAGCCCTGTTGGGTGGTGCCCTACTTGATGAAAGGCTCCCTTTGCGACCATACCAAGACGGGCACCAACTTCCATGCCTGCTATATAGGCTGCAAGCATTTCTTCTCCAGTTGAATTTTGTTTCTCGGCAACCGCTAATACACATGGCCAAACGGCTGATGTCATATGAACCACACCGGCGACGTGTGTATCATCAAAATCAAGTCCATGAATAAGCAAGCCATTGGCGAGGGCAGCATCACGGTAAGACATTTTCTCGCCAGTACCCAACACAATGTGATTACCTGGTTCTTCAAATAAACGTAGTGCTTTAAGACCCGTTTTACTAAAATCGTATTGAGTAGATGCATAGGCGATACCAGTTGCATCAAGGATTAAATGTAGGGCATATTGCTGAACTTCATCAGGCACTTTATTAAGGTCGAAGTCATGAACAAAATGCGATAGTTCAGTTGAAATTGCTGTTGATACTTGCTCGGTCATAGTTTTATTACCCAATCGTTTTCAATAATCTTTAATGGTTAGAAAAATACCATAAATAAGATTAAATTTCTTGTAAAATCTAACATTTGTTAGTATTTTGGTCCCTTATATTTAATACATATAAAGTATTAAAAAATTTTAGGAGGAATGTGTGGAATTTAGTTGGTCTGAAGAGCAGTTAGCGATCCAAGAAACGGCACGCCGTTTTGCTGAGGCTAAATTGTTACCAGAATATCACTGTCTCTTATACACATCTCCGAGCCCACGAGACCAGAGAGGATCTCGT
>CAJXTU010000030.1 GCA_913060865.1 uncultured Cycloclasticus sp. | reverse complement strand
GAAGGTGGGTCAATATTCGATGCCTATGTGGGTCAATTTTGGATGCTCATTGACACTCATGACGAAGGATCCATCAAGCGACACAAGAAAAATGCATGTTATTAACATGGCACTTAAAAAAGAAATTAGCAAAATTAACGAAGATTATGCGTCTGTTAATTACGGCGGGAAACCCACTGTACTCAATGAAACAGTTTGCTCAACCTTTGGGCACCAAACGCATGAGGTCAGAAAGCTAAATGATGTCAAAACTTGGTTAGAAAACAGGCCTGCTTATAAAGCTAAAGTTCTCAGGGGTGGCGTACTAAGTATAAAAAAAGTAAATATTGTTGATGAATGGTGGAAATCATCTGATAGAAGAGAATACCCCAAAGGTATTGTCATGGCACCTAATCAACAAACGCCAGGCGCTTACAACATCTATCAAGGCTTACCGATAGAACCCGTAGAAGGCGACTGGAGTCTTTTTAAGAAACTAATTCTTGAAGGGCTTTGCGATAACGATGTAGCCTTATATGAATGGGTACTCGATTGGATGGCTTCTGCAATTCAACACCCCGAAACCCGTTACGGAGTTGCTTTAGTATTGAAGGGAGGGAAAGGCATTGGTAAAGGTAAATTTGCAGAATGGTTCGGTAAGTTGTTCGGAAAACATTACTTGCATATAACCCAAGAAAAGCATCTAACGGGTAACTTTAATGCCCATCAAATACAGGCAATTCTTATGTTTGCAGATGAACTTATCTGGGGTGGACAAAAGCAACAAGAAGGTGTCCTAAAAGCTTTAATTACTGAGGACTCTTTTATGGTTGAACGGAAGGGATATGATGCTACACGGGCTAAAAATTATGTTCGTCTTCTAGTCGCATCAAATAATGAATGGCCAGTCCCTGCTAGTGCTGGTGAACGGCGATGGTGCGTTTGTGCATGTACTGATAAATTTAAAGGTGACTTTAACTTTTTCATTAGCATTGATCAGCAAATGAAGGATGGTGGGCTAGAAGCAATGATGTCTGAACTCAAGTCCCGAAACATCACGACTCAGCAGCGCCAAGCTCCAAAAACTAAAGCGTTAGGTGAGGTTGCCATCAAAGGATTCACACCCCTTGAACAATGGGCACATCACTTGCTCGAGTCAAGCACCCCAATCCTTTCACTCGACCCACATAATACCTGGTCTGTTAAATGGGGCACAGATATAACCGTTGACGCGCTATACGAAAGTTATAAAGTGTATTGCACAAATAATAACCTACGAGATATTGGATCAAAGTCATCTATGTCAAAAGCCCTTAAAAAATTACTTGGTTTACCAAAATCACAAAGGAAAAGGGCAAATGGGCCTTCAAGACCTAGTAGTTATAAATTACCAACTATTAAATTAGCAAGAATGAATTTTGAAAAAGCGGTAGAGGTACCCCTAGACTGGGTCGACTAGGCCTAGCTAGCAAGAAGAATGGGCAAGAATATGAGCAACCTATTTATTTCTATCTCATTGTTTTAAAAAAGGTTTAGAGATCCGTCCAGGCTGGGTTGGCAAAATCCCCATTATTTATAAAACACTATAAAAAAACTGATATTATTAATTAAGTTTTTATTTTTTTAGGAAAAAGAAAACAGCCTGTACCATCTGTACCAACTCTCTTCATTCCTTTTAATTAAAGGCGTAGAGCTGGCCAAGCAACGGAACTACAGCCTGCCCTGGAACAAGTTAGCATGCACCTGCTAAGCCTTCAGAGCAAAGCTCTCAGCTCCCTATCAGACATTACCTCAAACTTCCTTTTTTGTGAATCATAATCAGTTTCAGGCATTTTGTTACAAGGCTTAGAAGCATAAAACCCCATCATCTTAGACACCTCACTCATAGCAGCAATCATCGAAGCAGGATCTTTGTTCTCCCTAGCCTGCTCAGCGGCAATAACCAGCCCTTGAATGATGGTATCTCGGGTCACTTCTAAGCGCCTCTCCGTAGCCTTTTGACGACGCTGTATAGTCGCTATAAGGTTAACATTAGTTAACAAACGAGAGCCTTGCACCTTGGCAGATCTTGAACTAAACCCCGCTGCAACAGCAGCTCTCGATGCATTGAAATCAATGAGATATTCATCAACAAATCGAACTTGTTTTGGCGTTAGTTTCATAAGTTAAATTATAACATTATCATGTAGTTACATTGCTTATTAAAACTTAAATCTAATACAACCAATCCTCATGCCCCAACGGAGATTTATTAAGAAGATCTCTAGCAGCACGCCACTTAGGTAAGAATGTATCCATGAATCCCTTAAATCGATCATTGTGATTGCGTTCCAATAAGTGAACCAACTCATGCACTAAAATATATTCCAAACACTCAGGCGACTTTTTAGCGAGTTCCAAATTCAACCAAATACGGCGTTGTTCTATACTGCAACTACCCCATTTAGTTTTCATTTTTTTGATGCCATAGTCTGCAACTTGCACACCTATAACCGGCTGCCACTTTTCTAGTAGCTCAGGTACCCGCGTTTTTAGCTGCTCCCTATACCAGCTATATAGCAGCTTCTCCCTACCCTCAATTGATGCTCCCCGTCTAACAAACATTTTAAGCTTGCCTGACTGAAGCAACTTAATCTCATGCTTACCGGCCCGCTCTATCAGCTCAAGTCGACAGCGTTTTCCTAAGAAGTAATGACACTCGCCAGATATATACTGCCGCTCAGATTGTCGTGGCTGATCTTTAAAATCACGCTGCTGCCTTTTAATCCAACTAAGCTTTGATATGACCGCTAAACGTATATTTTCATCGGTCACATGCTCCGGCACCGCTACACGCACATGCCCATCAGGCGGATAAACAGCGAGGTGAAGGTTCTTTATAGCCTTCCTGACAACTTGCACATCAATTCCGCTAACTGTAATCATGGTTTTACGGGAATCCACTTAATCATATTCCGACTGATTTTTAATTAGCTCGATAACATCATCAATATCTACTTTATATTCTCCAATCTCATCTCTTACAGCATTTTCAACTTCCCGCATTTTAAATCGGTTAGTTTTCCAGTCTGCTTTTTTCGTATATCGGATAGCAGTGTCAATCTGCGTGACAAGCTCTTCATTGTTACCCAGGTTGTCATACAGGGACTGCTTACCCCGAGTATCCATTGAATCAGGGTACGAAGTAACACCATCTGGCTTGGTAATATTCTCCGCCAGTTTCTTCACTTGCTCCAGGTATTCCGCATAACTAATCGCTTCTGCACGACGCTGTTCAATCAACGCATCCAGTAGCTCCGACATTTTCTCGTAGTACTTCGGATTAATCGGCTGCTCGTCGATAATCACCTTACGCATATTATTTTCAATGGTTTCGGCCATCGCTTCCGGGACGGCCTTGCTTTCAGAGTTCGTCGGAGTCTGTTTGGCTTTCTCAACAATCAACTCAATTAGCCCCAACTTTTCAAAGTCGATAACTATCTCACTACCATCCGCCTTAATATAAGCATCTAACAGCTGGCGCATAGCAGGTTCGTATTGTTTCATATCCACACCATCACCAGATGCCAACTTAATCTCCTGTCGCATTTTGCTGAAGTGTTCCAACTCGCCCTTTATCACGTATGCTTCTTTGGCACTGTAACCTGCATCAACCATTTCATTCGCCATACTGGCATAAGCACGCACTAGGGCAGCAACATTTTTATACAGCGATACCCGCTTGGCTTCATTAAGCCTAAGGTCGTCTCTCTCAGCCACATCACCGCAGAAGTAGCGAATGTAATCAATCAGCTCTTTCGGTTCCAATACCGGCTCACAGAGCGCCTTAGTGGCTTCTCTAGCCTCATCTAGCTTATCTTTGCTCTTCTCTAGGCGATTCGTTAAAAGACCAGCAACATCCTCCTTGTCGTATTCGTCAAAGGCACCGCTGGTGTAATCACCAATAGAGGTTTCTAAGCTATGAAATAGATCCTTATAGTCGACGATATAACCGTATTCCTTATCATCACCATCCAAACGGTTAACACGACAAATAGCCTGAAATAAACCGTGATCCCGCATGTTTTTATCAATATACAAATACGTGGCAGACGGCGCATCAAAACCAGTTAGCAATTTATCCACTACAATCAGCAAACGCATTTGCCCCGGTTCCTTCTTAAAGCGCTTTTTCACATCCTTTTCAAAATCTTCCGCTTTGTTAATAGCCTCGTCTTTTGGCACTTCAAAGTAATCCGCCAACATTTGCTGGTAAATTTCATACTGGTGCAGTTTCTCAGTTAAACCTACCCCACTTTCCTCACCTCTAATATCAGCAGGTGATGGCTGGTAACTGGTGACGATAGCGCACTTGCCTTTTAACTCAGTTTTACTAAACAGCTCATAAACCTTGCAAGCCTGGTAAATACTGGCACAAACCAGCATGGCATTACCTCGTCCATCCATTAAGCGTGGCTTGGTATCCATATCTAACAGAATGTCATTAACGATCTGTTCTAATCGAGACTGGCTGGATAACACCTTTTGCATGGTGCCCCATTTTTGTTTCAGCTGAACCTTAGCCATATCAGACAGACCACGCGTTTTCGCTTCAAACCAGGTATCAATTTTATCTTGCGAGGTAATATACTGATCAATATCGCGGGCTTCGTACTGCAAATCGAGCACCACACCGTCCTTCACCGCTTCATCAAACTTATAGGTATGAATAAAAGAGCCAAATATTTCTATACTTTTTTGCTTATCTTTTTTCAGTAACGGCGTTCCCGTAAAGCCAACAAAAATAGCCTCCGGAAGAATCGTCTTCATAGCAGTATGCAGCTTACCTGACTGAGTACGGTGGCATTCATCTACAAATACAAACAAGTTACCTTTTGTTTTAAAATCTTTCGGCAGGTTTTTAGTCAATGCTTCAAGGTAATCATCGGTTGCTTCGTCATCAGAATTTTCGCCACCTTGCCGACCAAACTTATGCACTAATGAACACAATAACCATGGCTCAGCTTCGTTTAAGGTACCGACCAAATCAGCACCGCTTTTGCTACGGTAAATTTCTTCATCAACCCCTGCAAATACCCCTTCAATTTGCTCATCCAATTCTGTCCTATCAGTAACAACCAATACACGCGCGTTATCAACATTCTCACGAATCCATTTCGCAAGCCACACCATGGTTAGGCTTTTACCAGACCCCTGGGTATGCCAAATAATCCCGCCTTCACCACCACTCACACGTGCCTGCGATGCCTTAACACCAAAGTACTGATTCTGTCGGGCTGTCTTCTTCACCCCTGAATCAAACACCATAAAGTTGTGAATGATCTCGAGAAAGCGTTTTTTTTGGCACAGGTTAATAATATCGAAATCGAGAATGTCATCAGCGTAATCAACATCATGTACCGACAAATGCTTTTTGCTAGGCTCATCGACACTAGAGTCATAGTGAGGGTTTTCTTCCTTCCAGCCATAGTAGTGTTTTTCTGGCGTTTCAATGCTGCCATAACGCAGCCCTTCAGTATCATTCCCCGCCATTACCAACTGCATAGTGCTAAAGAAATCACGAATAAAGGTTTTCTTCTGGTTATCCAAGTTCTGGCGTATGCCTTCAGTCACCGATACAGATGAGCGTTTTAATTCAATCACCCCCAAGGCAATACCATTAACATACAAAACAATATCAGGGCGTTTAGTATTTTCACCTTTTACCGACACCTCTTCAGCAATAGCAAAAGCGTTATTAAACGGGTTACTCCAGTCTATCAACCAAACCGTTTTGGTGTTTTCGCCCTGACCCTGGCGCACCTTAACGCCGTAACGTAGTAAGCTGTAGACGTCTTTATTGGCATGGTAAAGCTTCTTACCATCGCCCATGGTGGCCGCCTGTTTAAACTGGCGGATGGCGTTAGTAATTACCCCACCCTCATTACCCTGTTTAGAGAGCCAACCTCGCAAATACCCCTCTTCAATATTGGAGTTATCCGCACGGTCTTGCCAATCACCGAAATAATCGTAGTCCAATTTCTGTTGAAACAATGTGACCACGCGATTTTGAGTGGCACGTTCCTTTTGCCCAATTTTAGTCATTAATTTCGTCCAGGCGCTGATCGCAGACTAGCCATGTATCAATCGCTAAATCCAATAGTATTTTCTGCCTAGTCTCAATTGAATGAGTATTCCATTCTGTAAACAGGTAGTCTTTTTTATCTCGAAATCTATTCAACCCAGTATCTTTACCAATACCATACTGATCATCCAAAAGGTCTATAAGTACAACGTCTGAATTTCGGTATTCACGTTGCTTCTTCTGATACCAGTCTGAACTTAAATCATTAAAATTATTCACAGCTTGGTTAATTTGTGATTCGAGTAACGACACATTCCCCAACCGGTACACCATATTATAATAGGCGTGCATATCCTCAAACTCATCAGGGATCACTTGATTCTTAGGTGTCTGAGGCAAAATATGCTCTACCTGCATCTTCTGAGCAAAGTCATGCCCATGTTTGGATAGGCCAGACTGCTCCCTTGCAGTATCTTCTATCTTTCCTAAGATAAACCTTTGACGATATTGTGGGTTGTATGAACTATGTTTTATAGATAAAAAGTCGTTTTTGAAAGTACTAAACCTAGATGCTAGGTATGGCAACATCGTATCGTTAAGCGCACTGATAACTTCTTCGCGGTCACTAACTCCTCTTAGCTTAATGGCCCATTGTGAAAAGGAATGCTCATTATATTTAGATTGAATCCCCATCGTATTAGTAAAGAATAAGAATGACTCAATTTGCTTGGCTAAGTATTCAATAACGTCATCAGGACAATTTAAGTCTGGCGCTAACAATAAAACTAAATGCTGACGAGACTTATATTTATTAATAAAACCTATATTCGTAACGCTTGGGAACTCGCTACCATCTTTCATAAACTCAGTGGCTCGAACCAACCGAGAATACCTCTCAGCCAATTTTTCAAGCTCTTTAGCCAGTACTAATGGTTGTGCTTGGTAGTTGAGAATAGCCTTACCTTCAACGGATATTATCCATTTATAAATCGCATCTTCTCTCAACATGCCCTTATGGTAACGAGCAACTAAAAAATACTTTAGAAAACGCAGCGGGCTTTGGCCTTCACCACATGCCTCAAGGTGAGCCATTATCCTTTTCCAAGTTTCTTTTATCTTCCCGAACTCATCTTCTCTGGCTTCGCTAAAAAGCAAGTTTTTAACTAAATCCATCGCATTTAAACCAGCACCCCGCTGATTAATCGTTTCAAAGATTTTTAATGCACTGCTCAAGTTCTCAGATTCGATAACGACGAGATCAATACCTGTTAAGAAATAGCGAGCATACCCAACCAATTCGGTTAATCCATCACGCAAGTAGCCTTCAAAATGATCTTTTATCCGTTCATAAGCCTGTTTCATCTTCCGAATAGAAGATGAAGTGTCTCCTTTATATTCATCGCCCTGAATCAAATAGGTTAGGAAATCTTTACTCTCATCGTATTGCAATTCAAGCCTTAGCTGCATGCGCTCCGAGGCAAGATCAAAATCAGATAGCCACGCTTTAATAATGTCGAAATATTGCATCTGTGTCGGATCAAGCTTTACATCTTTTAGTAGGTCTCGTAATGCACAAATGCTCAATACAATGGTAGTCAACCTTTGCTGCCCATCTATGACTTCGTGTTTACCATCCTCTTCATTCTTTTCAACGATGATTATTGAGCCAATAAAGTAGCTAGATTGTTTTTTAGCTCCGGGCTCATATTCATTGTCTATGTCCGCAAGAAATTGCTCAACTTGGTCATCTACTTTCCAGACATATTCGCGTTGATAATCCGGCACAATAAAAAAGTAGTCTTTCAACTTATCGATTGATTTCACATCAGCACTAATATCCATTTATATCCCTATCCTTATTATTATAATTAATCTAACTAGCTAGTCGTTTTTGTAATTAGCCTTGTTTTACCTGTGAGTAATTCCTGCATCATGCCTTGTTTGAGTTGCTGGGTTTTGTTTAGGCGTTGCTTTACTTCTTTAATTTCCTTATCCATATCAGTTAGAACAGCAGCAATAGCCATCTGTTCTTCAAGCCGTTCTGGCTTTGCTAACTTATATCCTAAGAAAGTTGGTAACCTTAATGAATCCACTGTCGCCTTCACCGAGTTTTCCATCGCATGCCTACCAAAGGTCTCATTCATGTAGTAAAAAATATACTTAGCTGAACATTCTTCATCGAATTGTCGAATGACATAAACTCGTTGGTGCGCATCAAACCTACCATTGACATAGTGAAATATATTTCCAATATTTCCTTCTCCTGGCACTAATATAGCTTCACATTCATACGAATAAGAATTTATTCGTTCTACATTCTGAGAGCGGACATAAAATGGATAAACTCCGTCTTCCACTTTATCTTGGTTATTCATTGAGCCTGTTCGCACATGCGCAAGCTTTTCTAGCTCAACAACTTCCCAATCCTCTGGGATTTCGCCCAGCTCAGTTTGTTTGTAACCGGTATGAGTTTGATCAAACGGTGGCAGACGTTTCTTGCCGGTGAGCAGCTGCTGCATGGCGGCGGTTTTGATTGCGCGCTTTTTGGCGATGAGTTTTTCTAGTGAGGTGATCAGGGCATCGACATCGGATAGTGCATTTGAGATGGCAGTTTGTTCTTTTTCTTTTGCTAGCGGGATATGTAATTCGTTAATATTTTTTAATGATAATGACTTGTAACCAGAACCATACGAACCATCTTCAATCTGCTGCCAAGTAGCAACAGAATTAAGCATATAGTATAAGTATTTTGATGAAATCTTTGAATGGATAACTACTGTATTTTGTCCCATGCAAAATTCTTCATCGGTATTAACATAACTGCTAACACCATAGCTACCGACCCTGCTTAATACTATATCGTCTTTTTTAGGCTGATAATTCCTTGTGAATTCCTTAAAAACTCCATCAGAAACCTTAAGAGTTGTTTTGAGATTAAGATAACCAGATTTTATATCTGCAACCCTAACCATTGCGTACCCATCGACTGAAAATGTAGGAGTCAAATGCAACGAATCAACTACATGAGAAATTTTTGAGATTTGAGTTAGACCCCAATCCTCTGGAAATACACCTATTTCAGTCTGTTTATACCCTTCCGGTATTTGTTGCTGTGCTGCGTTACTCACCACTGCAATCCCATCTTTTTCAAATGCTCATCGACATTGGCACTGAGTACTTCCACGTTTTGGGTTAACGCGGGCAAAGGTTCGGCATATCGCTCCTCCAGTGTTTTCACCCGGTTGGCCAGTTGCTGCGTGACCCGTTCTATCTCGGCGATGATATTGGCCTGCAAAGTAGCCAGCCATTTATCCTCAACAATTAGGGTTTTGATTTCTGCGTCTGTCAGTTGCGGGTATTGTTCAAACACTAATTTATCCAGTACTTCCTGTATAGCTTTTACCGCCTTTTTATTAGCGGCTTCGGATTCAAATAACTGCTTTGTTTTTTTCAGGGCTTCAATTTCATCCTTATCGGTAGCCTGCTTTAATCGAGTGGTAACGCTACCCTTGTTTACGTTACCGGCGTCGTTAATAGCTTCTTCCAGTAAGCCGCCTTCAACGGCATGTTCTTCGATAAAAGCTTCCAGCTCCTGAGTGCAAGCATCAAGGTCGGTCTGTTTGGCATCTACTGTGGCTTGCTCATCAGCAAAAAAGCGCTTAACGATCAATTCTGGAGGAATTAGCTCAGCTTTATATTTGGCTTTGTTTATTATCAGATCCGGCGTTTCTTTCAGCTTCTCGCCTTTTTTCACCACCAGCTCGCGGAGGCTGTTGGCGGCTGGCCAACCATCCTGGGTGATGAAGTACACATCGTCCTGCATGGTTTCAAACCAGTAATCCATAACAATCTGGTACATATCGTAGCGATCTAACAGGGGCGCTTCGGTATAAGCTGCAAGCAAGCTTTCAGATATACGGTGGATAACCTCTTTCGGGAAGTCGTTCTGATTCAATGCAGGTAAATTAGCACCTTCTTTCCATTGCTCAAATAACGCTAGGCTCTTCTCGGCAAACTGTTTGAATTCTGAGTGTTCGAGAATGGTGGTTTTCACCTCCGTCGCTTTTACCAATGCCTGGCTGTAGCCTGCTCGATCATCGGTAAACAACGTTTTGCGTAAGCTAGGGAACACCTTCCAATAACTGTCTAACGCTTCAATATCGGCATTTGGAATGCCTCCGTTAAGATGAGCGCTAAGGTCGTGAAGGTCTTCTGCGGCAGAGCTATCAATGTAACGGGGGATATTGAGATTATAATCATGGCCTGATATCTCATCGAAGCCGACCATACGGCTGTAGCCAACTTGCTCAATCTCATTATTAAAGATGTCGACGATTTTATGTAGGTCTTGATCCCGCAATCGGTTTTTCGGGCCGTCTTTCATAAAGCCTTTGCTAGCATCAATCATAAAGATACCACTATCGGGGTTATTCAACCTCGCTGTAGCTCCAGCTTTATCAATCACAATAATGCAAGCAGGGATACCGGTGCCGTAAAACAGATTAGCCGGTAATCCGATAATGCCTTTGATGTAACCCTGACGAATCAAATTACGTCGAATACCAGCTTCAGCATTGCCACGAAACAGTACGCCATGAGGCAAAATAACAGCACCCTTACCCGTGCTTTTTAGGGATTTAAGAATATGCAACAAGAAGGCATAATCGCCGTTTTTTTCGGGTGGTATGCCGTATTCAAAACGCGCGTAGTCATCATTTTCAGGCAAGAAACCAGTATTCCAGGCTTTAAAGGAAAACGGTGGATTGGCTACCGCAAAGTCGAAAGTTTTAAGTGCGGAGCTGCCTTGTTCGAACTCAGGCTTGGCTAAGGTGCTGTAGCCACCCGGAGCAATTTCAGCATCTGCATTGTTGTGTAGAATCATATTCATGCGACATAGCGCAGTGGTAGCAACGTCCTTTTCCTGACCGTAAATACTTAAACCGTTACCGGCTTCATCAGCAGCTTTTAACAACAGTGAGCCGGAGCCACAAGTAGGGTCGTAAACGGTAACGCTTTGTAGAGTATCTTTAGTAATACCCACCACTTTAGCGAGGATTCGTGACACTTCTGCCGGTGTATAGAACTGGCCTTTGCTCTTGCCAGATTCAGTAGCAAAGTTACGCATCAGGTATTCATAAGCATCACCGAGCAAGTCATCACCCTGAGCGCTGTTACCACCAAAATCCAGACCTTCGAAAATGCCGATTAGCTTCGAGAGTCTATCGACCATTTCTTTGCCTTTACCAAGGCGCTCTTCGTCGTTAAAGTCGTTATCTTTATTGGCAAGCCAAGGCAGCTCGTTTTCTTTAGCAATACCATCAAGCACGATATTCAGCTTCTCACCAATCTCCTTATCACCTTTCAGACTGACCATATCAGGAAAGGTACAACCATCTGGCACCACGATCATCGCTTTAGGGTCGTTCAGGTATTTATCGGAAACGTATTTAAGGAATAGAAACGTGAGTACGTAATCTTTGTATTGCGAGGCATCCATCCCACCTCGTAATTCATCACAACTTGCCCACAGGGATGAATAGAGTTCCGTCTTCTTTATAGCCATACAGATTGTTTTCCTAAATTAAATTTTTGTTAATGAGTAACTATATG
>CAJXTU010000029.1 GCA_913060865.1 uncultured Cycloclasticus sp. | reverse complement strand
CGAGATCCTCTCTGGTCTCGTGGGCTCGGAGATGTGTATAAGAGACAGGTCCTGCACCTGTTGCACCTAATGGGTGTCCATGCGCTATCGCACCACCCCATGGGTTTACTTTTTCTACGGCTGGGTTTATTTCTTTCATCCAAGCCAATGAAACGGTTGCAAAAGCCTCATTAATTTCAAACCAGTCAATATCATCTACTGTGAGACCTGCTTTCTTTAATGCTAGTTTTGTTGCTGAAATGGGGCCATCCAATTGTAAAACAGGGTCACTTCCTACGACGACACGTGCACGAAACCTTGCTCTTGGTGTAAAACCATCAGCAATAGCAACATTTTTGTTTGCAATTAGAATGGCGGCTGCACCATCTGAAATTTGACTGGCATTACCCGCGGTGACAACACCATCACCATTGGGGCGAAAAATAGTTTTCAGCGACCCTAGTTTCTCTGGGTCTATTACTGCACGCACACCTTCATCTACAGTTAAAGTAATAGCATTGCCTTCTTTATCTAACCCTGGCATTGGTATGATTTCTTTATTGGCGCCGGCAGTGATAGCTGCTTGTGCTTTAGTATGGCTATTGATAGCAAACGCATCAACCTCAGCACGCGTAATGCCCCATTTTTCAGCCATTAGCTCAGCGCTAACACCTTGGTGAACTAAGGGGTATTTATTGAGTAACTCGGCGCCCATTGGCTCAAAACCACTATAAGGAGCACCAACGGTCATGTCTGTTAGCATCGCAACACGTGTCATGCTCTCTACTCCACAGGCGATCATATAATCAGAATCGCCAGCATCAATAACTTGAGAAGCAAAGTGCACCGCTTGTTGGCCTGAACCACAAAAGCGGTTCAAAGTAACCCCTGCTACTTCTATTGGAAACCCAGCCATTAATAACGACTGGCGCGCTACATCGGCAGCTTGCTCACCTATTTGTGTTACAGAACCCGCTATAACATCATCAATTTTCGCTTTATCAATACCTGATTTAGCTACCAAACACTCAAGTGCATTAGCTAATAGTTTATTCGATGGTGTTTCTCTAAATGCGCCATTATATTTACCGAAAGGCGTTCTAATGGCCTCGATGATGACTGCATCGTTCATAGTATTATTCCTAATTAAAATTTATTAAAACTAAATACAGGTTGGGAATTACTTAATCCCAAACCCAATCTTTGTATTGTTCGCGCAGCGACATTTTCATGAATTTACCCGTTGAGGTTTTTGGGATTTCATCAATCGTCTCAACCGCATCAGGCAGCCAAATTTTGGCAAATTTGCCCTCTAAAAACTGACGAATATCGTCCGTTGTGACCACTTTACCAGCCTTAACTACGATCACTGCCAGCGGTCTTTCATCCCATTTTGGATGCGCCACAGCAATAACCGCTGCCTCAAGAACATCGGGGTGACCCATAATGGCGTTTTCAAGATCCACCGAACTAATCCACTCGCCGCCTGACTTAACAAGGTCTTTAGTTCTATCAGTGAGTTTCACATAGCCTTCTTGATCTATCTGACATACATCACCCGTGCGCAACCATCCATCCTTGCTGAATTTATCGTCAGCACCTTCATTATTATGATATGAACCGGTTACCCAAGGTCCTCTTAATTCAGCATTACCCGATGTTTTACCATCCCAAGGTAATTCAACACCCTCTTCATCCACAATACGAATATCAACGAAAGGTAACGCCAACCCTTGTTTAATTCGGCAAGCATATTTAGCTTCTTCATTAAGATTTGATAAGCTATTTTTTACCAAGCCTAACGTAGCTAAAGGTCCTGTTTCAGTCATTCCCCATGCTTGAATAATTTTCATATCAAATCTATCGAATGCACGCAGTAAGGATTCTGGAACAGCTGCGCCGCCGACGACCATTCTCATATTAGCTGTAGTTTTCCAGCGATTGGGCTCAGCTTCCCTCGCCTGTTTTATCGCCATCCAAATGGTGGGTACACCCGCGCTCAAGGTCACCTGCTCGCCTTCATATAAATCCATCAAACTTTCAGCACCTAGGTGTGGTCCTGGTAGCACTTGTTTTGCGCCTACTAATACCGATGTATAGGCTAAGCCCCACGCATTGGCATGGAACATCGGCACAACTGGAGTAACAACATCAGACTGGCTTACCCCAAGTCCATCCACCATGGCTTCGGTCATCGAATGTAAAACCGTTGAACGATGACTATAAACAACTCCTTTAGGTTTACCTGTTGTACCTGATGTATAGCACATACCCGCAGCGTCATTTTCATCAATAATTGGGTAACTAAAGTCATCGTCACCGAGCTTCAAATAATCCTCATAGTCGGTATATTCAGCGCTGACCAGCTCACCAGTAAGAGGAACAACAATAACTTCATCGAAGGTCACATCTTCTTTAAACTGTTCGTATAAAGGCAGCAATATATCGTCAATAATAAGCACTTTATCGTTAGCATGATTGGCAATATAGGCGATATCTTCTGGCGATAACCTTAAGTTCAAAGTATGAAGAACACCACCCATTATTGGAATCCCGAGGTAGGCCTCAAGGTGTGCGTAATGATTCCACATTAAGGTCGCCACGCAATCGCCCTTTTTAACACCTCTTTTACTAAGCGCCGAGGCTAAACGTTTAGCCCTTTTGTACACAGCTAAGTAGTTAGTTCTATGCAGCGTTTTATCGGGCATTCTCGACACCACTTCCACACTAGGGTAATAAGTGCTTAACCGCTCTACCATGTTAGTTAATGTTAATGGGTAATCCATCATCGTACTTTTAGTAGACATCGTCTCTCCTCGAACGTATACTCAAAACCAAGCAAGCGCTAGGTAAAATATGACTATACCCAAACAATCTATTAGGCGCAACGAGCTTGTCGTTGCAGCAGCTAAGTTATTTAAGGAAAACTCATTTGACCGAACCACTGTTCGAATGCTCGCGGCGGCTACTGGTATTAAATCGGGCAGCCTGTTTCATCATTTCAAAGGTAAAGAAGAAATTCTAGTGGCCGTTATTGAAGATGGTTTAAAAAAGTCTTTGAAAGCAGTGCAAACAGAAACACAATCGTTAACTGACATTAATCAAACATTATTTGCTTTAATTTACGGTCATTTGAAAACATTACACGGCCCCGAGAGAGATGCACATATCGTCTCAATCACTGAGTGGCGATCACTTAGTGATGAATCCAAGCAGCATTTAATTACCTTAAGAGACGAATACGAACAATTCTGGCAAAAGATTATCATTGAGGCGATAGATAACCGTTTACTAACAGGCGAACCCACCTTAATCCGACTTTTTATATTAGGCTCATTAAACTGGAGCATTCAATGGTTTCAACCCTCGCAAGGCAAATCTATTAAAGAGTTAGCCCAACAGTTTTACAACATGGTGGCAAAGTAGCACTTTGCCTTACTAGCAGACAATAATTTGCTATGAACACAAGAACTACTAAGCAGTGCAAACACGAAACGTTTAGCGAAAATTTCCGTATATGCCTGCAATACGGACATCAAGAACCGCAAGCAATATCTTATAAATAAGGATAACCATGAACTTAACTGAACTTCTTAAGCCGACTAAATTCCTTGATAGTGATTCTGAGTCTGTTAAGACATTTGCGCTCAACGCCACAAAAAACGCAAAGACTGATATTGAAAAAGCTATTCGTTTATATTATGCCGTTCGAGATTCTATTCGTTACGACCCTTATAAGTTTTACCTAAACAAAGAAAATTTCACCGCCAGTAATACGCTAAATAGCGGATCAAGTTACTGCATACCAAAAGCTATCTTACTCGCGGCCGCTGCTCGTGCTGTTGGTATTCCTGCCCAACTTGGATTCTCCGATGTTAAAAATCATTTAAGTACGCAAAAACTACTGGATTTAATGGAAACAGATGTTTTCATCTGGCACGGTTATACCGTTCTCTACCTTGATGGGAAATGGGTCAAGGCGACACCGGCTTTCAACATTGAGATGTGTGAACGTTTTAATGTTAAACCACTTGAGTTCGACGGTATCAGTGACTCATTTATGCACCCCTTCAACCAACAAGATCAGCAACATATGGAATACCTCACCGACCATGGCAGCTTTGCAGACTTGCCCTACGAAACTCTGATTGATGCCATCAAAAAAACGTATCCAAAATTTTGCACTATGCTCGCACAACAACAACTTAGAAAAGATTATAATTTCAACCAAGAAGTTATCACGACAAACTAAGCACCTAGAAAGTCACTTAATTAATCAAAAAAAAACACCTTATGCCATTACCCGAAAGCAGTCATGCTCGACAAGAAATTCATACCCGCAAAATTACCTGTAAAGGGTTTAAAAGGGACGATGGGTTATGGGATGTAGATGCACAGATCAAAGACGTCAAAACCTATCCTATTGATAATACTTACCGTGGCACAATTGAACCTGGCGAACCTATTCATGAAATGTGGATTCGCTTAACTGTCGATACCGATTTACTCGTTCATGATTGTATTGCCGTCACTGATCATTCGCCTTATAACTGCTGTGGCGATATCACCCCTATTTTCAAAAAACTTATTGGTCAACAAATCGCTCCTGGGTGGACACGTTTAGTCAAGACATTAGTTGCGGGTATTCAAGGCTGTACGCATTTAGCAGATCTAGTTGCACCCGCCACTACAACGCTTTACCAGACGATGGCCGGAATTGCGAAAGGTAAAACAGACCAAGAGACGTCAAAACCATTTTATATTGATGGCTGCCATGCTTGGGGTAGCGATGGAGAGCAAGTATTAACGTTTCACCCAGAGTATTACACGGGAAAAAAATAGAAACCGTTAGACACCCTCATAATTTATGCGGTCAACTTGATAAGGTTTGAGCCCTTGTTAAACATCGATTCAAACTGCACATTTCCCTCTCCATGTAGAGTAATAACTGGCCCTATAACATTGCCTTGGTGTTTTACTTAATTAATGCTTAATTAAGCACTGTCTTTGCTACTCAACCTCTTCCAGTATCTTGTTCGCGTCGGTAACCATACCCCTCGTATTTTGACGGATGTCTTTTTATTATTCGTTGTAAGTACTTAGAAAAATTTGCTAACACTTGCCGGTGGGTCTTCGTAGAATCCTTCACTCTTTGTTATTCACACTACTATCAGTTATTTAATAACGCGAGCAGCGATCATTTCAGATGAACAGATAAACACATATTTCGTATGGTCATCTCGTTAACATTAGAATTTTCCTGTGCCGTATTTATTTCTGATTTAAATCAGTTATTAAACAATATCTTAATTTATTAAAGAAAATTCGTTGCCATAGTCATTCGCTAATATTAGGATTTTCAAATATTAGAATTAATTAATATAAGAACCTTAGGAGAAACGAATGGCAATAGACCAACAACTTACCGCTGATGTAGCTGACTTTCTATTCTATGAGGCTGATCTTTTAGATCGTAGAGATTGGGATGACTGGTTAAGTTTATACGAAGACGACTGTTTATTTTGGGTACCGGCTTGGGACGATGATACCGTTCTTTGTGAAAACCCAGACAACGAAGTGTCTCTCATTTATCTTGATGATAAAAACCGCCTAAAAGACCGCGTTTGGCGTGTTAATTCTGGTTTGTCTTCATCATTACTAAGAATGCCTAGAATGGCTCACCTAGTCAGCAATGTTCGCATTATAGAAGCGTCGGCAGAGCGTATTTTAGTCCACGCTAAATTCCAAGCTAATGCCTATAAATTAGATGAATACCGTGTTGACTTCTTTTTTGGCGATTACCAGTATGAACTATTACCAAAGGACGACAGTTTCAGCATTAAAAGCAAAAAAGTGATTATTCGAAATGACATTATCCCACGCCAACTGGACTTTTTCAGTGTTTAAGTAGCTCTTAAATCTGGCCAGTTCAAACGTAATTAATAACCATAGGCTAACGGACAAAACCCGCAGCCCTAATTATTTAAAAAAATAATGGAGCATACTAAAATGAAATCTGATGATATAAAATGGCGAGTGATTGATAAACCCGGTGAAACCTTTAAAGTTCATCGCTCAATTTATACTGATCCAGAAATATACCAAGCTGAATTAGAAAACATTTACGAAAGCAACTGGGTATATGTCGCTCATGATAGCCAGCTGCCTAACCCAAACGATTATTTCACCACCATGGTGGGCCGTCAGCCCGTTATTATTAGCCGTGATAAAACAGGAAAACTTCATGGCTTTATCAATGCATGCACCCACCGGGGCGCTAAAATTTGTCGTAAGAAAAAAGGCAATGCCAAAAACTGGTCTTGCCCTTACCATGGGTGGGTTTTCAACCCAGAAGGTAAAATACTTGATATTAAGAGCCTTGATAGTGCTGAATTTCCAGATAGTTTTAACATGCAAGATTACAACTTAACGGCCATTAAAGTTGATAGTTACGCAGGCTTTATTTTTGCCAGCCTAAACACTGAGGTACAGTCTTTAGAAGACCACCTTGCAGGCGCTAAGGTCTTTATGGATTTATTTAATGAACAATCGACTGAAGGCTTAGAAATATTGCCCGGCACATCAATGTATACGCATCATGGGAACTGGAAAATGCAAGCTGAAAATGGTGTTGATGGCTACCATTTAGATATTGTTCATGCCAGCTATCTCCAGTTAGCCGCCTTACGTGCCAAAGAAGCAGCGGAAGCAGCAGGTGGTACGGATAGTGTCAAAGCAATTCAACCCACCAACCCTGATACATCAGGCGGAAACTATTCATTGGGTAACGGCCACGTGATGATTTGGATAGATATCCCTAATTTCCGTGAGCGTGGTTTAGGCTTGCAATATGATGACCTCGTCAATCGAGTCGGTGAAGGCAAAGCCAAATGGATGGCAGGTCGCTTGCGCCAAGTGATGATTTACCCTAATGTCATTTTGTTTGATGGAATCTCAACTCAAATCCGTCACTGGCGGCCTTTAAACCATGAGGAAACAGAAGTGACGGTGAATTGCATCGCACCTGTTGGTGAACCAGTTGAAGCACGCAAGCGCCGGCTTAGACAGTACGAAGACTTTTATGGAGCCAGCGGCTTGGCCACACCCGATGACTTAACTGAGTTTGATGCCTGTCAAGAAGGTTACAATGGGATTACATCGCCTTGGCAAGATTTTGACCGTGGCATGAAAAGCCATATTATGGGTGCCGATGAAGAAGCAAAACATCTTGGGCTTGAGCCTGACAGTAGCGCTCCTCGTGCTGCCGATGAATCCATTTACCACGGTGAATACCGTCAATGGCTGAAACTACTCCTTGATGGTGCCGATTAACCCCCGTTAAGTTGGAACTTTAAAGCCTGACATTAAACGTCAGGCTTTTTTTATGCCGTAAAGTAAATAATCATTTTCTGGAAAGGTCTATATACGGCAACAAAGCTTGAAAATAGCGTGAGCCGAGTCAACAACGTATAATTCAACTAACTCACCCCATTCCGTCATCCATCAATAGAGTTGGGAACAGGATTAATAGATAACAACACTTAATACACCACACAAACTTCAATGTCAGCAATATCTCATTAAAACACCAAGCTTAGAGTTACCTTAACAAACCAGCAGATGTTAGCCAATCATGCTATATCCACCACTAACACTTAACACTTGGCCAGTAACATGTCCAGCTGTTGCGTTAGATGATAAAAAGACGACTGCATTTGCCAAATCATTTGGCCGCCCTACTTTTTTCAAGGGTAGCGCATTGGCAATCATCTCGAACTGCTCTTCTGTAAACATGGCATCCTTTTGAGTCCACATACTATTTTTGCCTACTTCATCGTCGTCTTCAGGGATCGTGACACCTGGGCATACTGCATTACAACGAATACCAAAGCGGCCATTTTCTCGCGCTAACGACTTCATTAAGCTATTAACCCCTGCTTTTAAAGCACCATAAACGGCTTCTCGAGGCTCACCTTGACGACTCGCATCAGAACTTAATGACACAATAGAACCCTTAGTTTTATTTTTAAGCATCACCTCAAGCACCGAATGGGTGCAGTTAAGGTTACTAGTAAAGTTAATGGCAATAAGTTTTTGCCAAAGCTCAGGTGTTGTCTGGGTAAAAAACATCAAATCATCCCAACCTACGTTATTAACAAGTGCATCAACCCCGCCAAATTTACTATCTGCCGCAGCAACCATGGCCTTAACTTGATCTAAATTAGTAACATCCGTTTTAATAACCTGAACAGCCGATGCGCCTTTTTTAAGCGCTAGCTCGGCCACTTGATTAGCCTGTGTTTCGTCAATATCTGCGAGAGTGATATTAGCGCCTTCCTTTGCAAACCCTAGAACGATCCCACGACCAATATTTGAACCACCACCGGTAACAATCACTGACTTATTCTTTAATTCTAAATCCATAGCTTCCTCTTATTTAACTTTATTTTCAGTAGGTTATATATTTTTCTTAAAGTACTTTGTTACTTAACTTCTTAATCCATAGTATTACTTCTTTTTGCGCCTCATGATGCGGCATATGGCCAACACCTTCAAGTAATAGAACATCAGGTGTATTGTTGAGATTATTAAGCAACTCATCCAAACTCGACTGATAACCATATACATCTGCCTTACCGAATATGACGCTTACCGGACAGCCAACCTTTTTAATATCAGTGGCCCAAGAGCTATCTTTAAACTCATCGGATAACCAAGGTTTTGCCCAACCATAAAATAAAGCGTCCGTCGCATCACCATGAAACACTTTTAAGCGCCGAGCCAAGCTACCTTTTTCGTACTGTTTAACGGCTTCATCTATGCCTTCACGAACAACTTTATCAATAACCAATGGTGGGGATATCGCACAAACGGCTAGTACTTGATCAGCTAAAAAAGAAGCTGCTATTAACGCCATCACTCCACCATCACTATGACCAACCAATATGACTTTTTCCAAACCTAAGGTATTAAGCACTTTGGGGAGTACAACTTCGGCTTCATGATGCCTATAATCACGTTCACGTAGTGCAGTTAATTGACCTGATTTTCCATGGCCAAAACGCTCATAAACTACAACAGCTAAACCTGTTGACGTTGCCAGCTCAACTGGAAAATTTTTCCACATTTCTATGCAGTCTAAACCGCCATGCAAAAGAACGATAATCGGTTTATTAGGCGTTACCTCTCCAATAATCTGCGCTCTTAGCGTGTATGAGTCGACCGCCAAAGAGACATCTTTTATATTTAAGACACTAATGAGCTAAGCCATAAAAATAACCAGTCCCCAGTCGAGAACGTGATCATTTTTCCCCGGCTTAGGTGCATTATCGCCCCTATCAGCCCAAACATTAATTTGTAAATCGACTAAGCCACCACCAGATGCCAACGGCGTTTTTTTCAACACGGTAATTTCGCTACGTAAAATATCATCTTCGAATACCGGAGCAACATGATTACAATGTCGCCAAGCTAATATCAATAAAGTGTTAGGTAAGGCTCTTAATAGCTGAGCGGCCGCAATCGAAATTGTATGACCGCCATACACTAGCCGCTTGCCGTAAATACTGGCACCGGCGTCTGTATGCGTCATTGCTAGGTTTAGTGTTGCACGGGCTAGCTCAGGCGCTAAAGTGACGGTGTCTCTCGCTTTAATTTTAAATAAAACATCGACCTCTACTTGGTCAAAATGAATACCAGTAAAACGTTTGCGAAAGGCTTCTAGATCCCAATCTGTTGGGGCTGCATCGATAAGCGTTTGGGTCGATATATCCGAAGGAATGACATCTAAATAATCAGTATGCCCTGTTTGGGCTTTTGGATTCCGACAAGGAACCATGGGGCAGCGCCAAAAACGCATAATTTCGTCACCGTTTTGGTTAGTGGTGGTAATTTCTAAACCCACCATACCGGTCGAGGGACGCCCCCCTTTAATTTTATTTTGGCGTAACGCAACGATTTGAGTAGTGGTACTCAACGTATCGCCAATATAGACCGGCTTTTTAAGTACCACTCCTCTATAAAATAGGTTGCCCATTACATTTTGCGAAGCATACGTGGTTTGCCCAACACCGAAACCCATCGCCATAATAGCATTCGCCAATGGACGATCTGACCCTGTTATTTCGTGCGTTAGATGTTGATCTAACGGTAACCTTGAGCGATCACCAAATAGCATTTGATGCATATTTGCATGCCCAGTCGTTAGTGTAATAGAGGGCGCTTCCTCTAGAAACTCGCCGACTGTAAAATCTTCGAAATAAGGACCTTCAACTATAACTTCTTTCATTTTTAAACTCTCTTATTATTGTGCCGCCTGATAGCGCATTAAAATGTTCTGCTGAGCTCGAATAACAGGCAGATCGATCATTTTATTTTGAAACGTAAACACGCCAGACCCTTCTTCTTGAGCTACATCCCAAGCTGCCAAAATAGCCTTTGCCTTATCTACTTCTTCGTGTGTTGGGGTATACACAGCATTAACGATATTTACTTGATTAGGGTGTATACATAACTTTCCAGCATACCCTAGTTTTAAGCCCGCTAAAGTGTCCTCGCGTATTGCCTGCTCATCGGCAATATCTAAACAAACATTATCAATCGGCGACGCCCCAAATGCCCTTGCCGCCAATGCAACTTGACAGCGTGAGTGGTAAATAACCCCCTCACTGGCATTTGCTTCATTAAGCGCCATATCTGCCGCAAAATCAACATGACCAAAACAAACTGAATCCTGTTCCGTTAACGCGTTTGAAATAGCTGGTGCCGCCAACACACCTTTTGCCGTTTCGATAATCACAAAGAGTGGAATATCTGCCGAATTAAAGAATGATTTAGTAATTAGAACATCCTCAGCAGATTCACATTTTGGTAGCATAATAGCGCTACCGCCTGCCGCAACAATGGCCTTGATATCACCTTCAAACCAAGGGGTTGAAATACCATTAACCCGAACGATCATTTGCTTCGAGTTAAATGCTGATGACTTTAGTGCATCTACAACTCGTTCTCGCGCGCGAATTTTTTCACTGGGTGATACCGCATCTTCCAGATCAAACACAATCGCATCAGCAGGAATACTCGCTGCTTTATCAATACGTTTTTGTACCGAACCCGGAACAAACAATATGGAACGACAAAGTTGTATATTATTAGGCATATTGTATGAGTTTATTTAGTATGAACGGGGCAGCCCGAGGCTCTTTTCTGCAATATAGTTTAATAGCATTTCACGATTAATGGGCGCCGTTTTTAATAAACGAACAATCGAATACATATCATATAAACCATAATCATCGGTAAAGCCATTACCGCCAAAGCACTGGAGTGCAGAGTCAACTGCTTTAATACCGGCATCGGCTGCGGCAACTTTGGCCATACTGGATGCTTCCCCTGCTGATTTTTTATTATCAAATAACCAGGCGGCTTGTTTCGTCATTAACGACGCCAACTCAATTTGAGTTTTGCCTTCTGCCAATGGGTGTTGTAAACCTTGATAGGCGCCAATGGGCCCATTAAATACAACCCGTTCCGAGGCATATTCTGCCGCACGCTTTAATGCTAACCGACCAATGCCTGTACAGATCGCTGATACAACAATACGTTCAGGATTTAATGATTCAAATAAAATATCAAAGCCTTTATCAATCGTTCCAATAACATCCTCTTCAGTCAGTTCAATATCATCAAAAAACAGTTGATACTGGCGCTCCGGTAAAACCACACCCATCTCGAGCGGTGTCATACTCATGCCTTTTGCCTTCATATCGACAATAAACAGTGTAAAACCATCCGTTTTGCTGGCCACATCTGTATGTGCTTGGGTACGGGCTACGACTAATGCGTAGTCTGACTCATCGGCACTGGTAATAAAGGTTTTCTGACCATTTAGATAATAACGATCACCCTTTTTCTTCGCAATCGTATTAATTTTGATAGTATTCGTACCAGCCGTAGGCTCAGTAATAGCAAAACAAAATAACGTTTTACCCGCACAAGCATCCGGCAAATAGCGTTGTTTCATCGCCTCACTACCATGCTCAGCAATCATCGGGAGCGTCATTGTTGAACCCACCACCATGGACAATAATGGAATCCCATTATTAGCCATACCTTCCATTAGCAATGCCATTTCAGTTATGCCTAAACCAGCACCACCATATTCTTCTGGCACCATCAGCCCCATAAAACCATCCTCGCTTACTTGGTCCCATAGCTCTCGAGTAAACTCGTTTTTACGTGCTTTTTCTAACCAGTATTTTTGATCATATTTTTTCGCAACCTGATCGCCATATTCATAGATCATTCGCTGTTCATCACTTAGTTCAAAATTCATAACCCTTCTCTATTAATAGGTGACAAGAACACCATAACTAGCGACCTTTCCATCTGTCTCTTATACACATCTGACGCTGCCGACGATATGCAGTGTGTAGA
>CAJXTU010000028.1 GCA_913060865.1 uncultured Cycloclasticus sp. | reverse complement strand
GCATATCGTCGGCAGCGTCAGATGTGTATAAGAGACAGTACCTAGGCCGTAAAAATTGTTGTCTTTTTCAGTGAGTTTGAAAGGGTCCTGTTGCCAATGGTTGTCGTCGTAAGGCACTGTGTCGGTATGACCTGAAAGAACGAGCCCATCTGCGCCTTTGTGGTTAGGCCCAATGGTGGCGATGAGGTTGGCCTTGCCATGTTGACTTGGCAGCGGGTCGATCGTAACGCTAAAGCCAATGTTTTCTAGCCAATCGGCTAACAAATAAATGATCGGCAGATTGCTTTGGTCGAGTGAATTGTTCGTGCTACTGACCGATGGCGTGCCAATTAAGGCACGCATCATGTCAAGTGTGTCGAGGGGTTTGATCAAAGTTTATAAACAACGGTGATTAATCCCCTCTGGGGGAAGTAAGAGCGTATCACTTTGTTCTAATCAATTTTGTCGGTAACGGCGCCTTCAGAGGCTGAGCCCACCAGCCTAGCGTATTTTGCAAGAACACCGCGTGTGTAACGAGGTTTTGGTCGAGTCCATTTTGCAAGACGTTGTTGAATAACATCGTCATCTAAGTGGAGCTGTAATTCATTTTTGACGCTATCAATGGTGATGGTGTCGCCGTCTTCAACAATGGCAATAGCACCGCCTTGATAGGCTTCAGGTGTGATATGGCCGACAACAAAACCGTGCGTGCCTCCAGAGAATCGGCCATCGGTAATGAAAGCAACTTTGTCACCCAGTCCTCGGCCCATGATGGCTGAAGTGGGTGCAAGCATTTCTCTCATGCCAGGGCCGCCTTTTGGGCCTTCATAGCGAATAACTAGAACATCACCTTCTTTGATTGAACCGTTAAGAATGCTCTTCATTGAGTCTTCTTCAGAATCAAAAACGCGCGCGGTGCCGGTAAACCCAAGGCCTTCTTTGCCAGTAATTTTTGCAACAGCTCCTTCAGTGGCCAAATTGCCATGAAGAATCACTAAGTGGCTGTCTTTTTTAATGGCGTTATCTAATGAGCGAATAACATCTTGGTTGCTTGGGTAAGGGGGGACATCAGCTAAATTTTCAGCTAAGGTTTTACCGGTCACTGTTAAGCAATCACCGTGAAGTAGGCCAGCATCTAAAAGGATTTTCATTAGCGGTTGAATGCCACCGATGTCAATCAGTTCACCCATTGAATATTTACCGCTAGGTTTTAAGTCGGCCACCATTGGGACGCGTTTACCAATCTCAGTGAAATCGTTAAGATTGAGCTCAACGCCTGCACTATGTGCCATGGCTAGCAAATGAAGTACGGCATTGGTTGAGCCACCTAGGGCGATGACGACAGTAATGGCATTCTCAAAGGCTTTTCGAGTCATGATATCGCGTGGCTTGATGTCAAGCTCAAGCAGCTTGAGAACTGCTTTGCCGGCTTCTTCACAGTCTTTTTTCTTGTCCGCTGAAATAGCAGCTTGGGCTGAACTATTAGGTAAGCTCATGCCCATCGCTTCAATGGCAGATGCCATAGTGTTAGCGGTGTACATGCCACCGCAAGAGCCGGGGCCAGGGATAGCCTTAGATTCAATGGCGTGTAACTCTTCGTCATCAATCAGGTTATTTGCTCGGGCGCCAACAGCTTCAAAGACAGAGATAACATCTAATTTACGCTGCTTATGGCAACCGGATAAAATAGTACCGCCATAGACAAAAATAGCAGGGCGATTTAGTCGAGCTAAAGCAATCATGCAACCCGGCATATTTTTGTCACAGCCACCTATGGCAACGACACCATCAAACCCTTGGCAACCGACGACCGTTTCAATCGAATCAGCGATGACCTCGCGAGAGGTTAATGAGTACTTCATGCCCTCTGTACCCATTGAAATACCATCTGAAATGGTAATGGTGTTAAATATAACGCCCTTGCCACCTGCTGCGTTAACACCTTCAGCAGTATCATCGGCGAGGCCGTTAATATGCATATTGCAGGGTGTGACCATGGCCCATGTTGAGGCAATGCCTACTTGAGGTTTTTTGAAATCATCATCATTAAAGCCAACGGCGTGAAGCATGGCGCGGCTTGGTGCTCGTTCCATACCATCCACTACTTGAGAAGAAAATTTTCTATTATCGTTCTTTTTGTCTGACATATTGTGCTCGTATAAATGAAGTTAGAATGAAGATTGCCAAGATGACTTTTTGCGCCAACTGACTTTAGGTAGTATGAACCCAAGGATAATGCCAAGCAACAAGACGCCGGACCCGATTAAGAACCAATCTAAGGCATCACTGTTTTGCAGCATATCATTTTCTCTTTTTAAACTCTCTAGTTCGCGTTCAATCGTCACAACACGTTGCTGAAGCTGGTTACGTTCGTCAAGAATTTTAACGGCGTTGCTAGAGGTTTCTTTTAACTGTGCTAATTCACGTGATAATGTGATATTGAGTGCTTTTAACTCACTGGCTTGAGTGTCTAGGCTGCCTTTTTGTTCACTCAGTTGAGTTAGTTGTTGACTCGAATCGGTGAATTTTGTTTTAAGTGTCGCTAACTCGGCTTCAGCTTTAGCTAAACGAGATTTTGCAGATGGGTTTTTATGCAATAAGCGTGATAATACCCAGCCTTCACGCCCACTACTGAGTGTTATTTTTGCGTAACCGGATTGTTTGTCGCGCTCGATAACGTTAATTCTTTTTCCACTTTTTAACGTAGCAATAATGCGGTGGCTAGGGCTTTTACCTGAGCGAACCATAATTTCTAGCTCATCTGATACGTAAGCCGTTTCGGCCATCACTGCGGTACTGGTTAATAGGGTAAGTATTAAAAATATTATTTTCACAAAATGACCTTTAAATATAATTGATGGATGCATTATTTCATTAAGAATTCTAAAAGAGCTTTTTGGGCGTGTAATCGGTTTTCAGCTTCATCCCAAATAACACTGTGCTTTCCATCCAATACATCAGCGCTGACTTCTTCACCGCGGTGGGCTGGTAAACAATGCATGAATAATGCGTCAGGTTTTGCAACGGACATGAGGGCTGTATCGACCTGAAAATTGACGAAAGCTTGTTCGCGTATCTTTTGCTCCTCTTCTTGCCCCATGCTGGCCCAAACATCGGTAACGATCAGGTCAGCGTTGCTGGCCGCAAGTTTAGGCTCATGAAATAACTCAACGTGGCTTGCCGTAGCATGAAGCAATTGTTGCTCTGGCTCATAGCCTTTAGGACAAGCAATAGTTAAATTAAAATCAAGCAATTTTGCGGCATTCATATACGACTGGCACATATTGTTGCCATCACCAACCCAGCAAACACGCTTCCCTTTTATGTCCCCACGCTGCTCAAACCAAGTTTGCAGATCCGCGAGTAATTGGCAAGGGTGAAAGCGGTCAGTTAAGCCATTAATGACAGGTACTTTGGAATGTTTAGCAAAGGTAGTAACGGTCTCATGGTCATTGGTGCGTAACATAATGCCATCAACCATGCGCGAAATAACGCGGGCAGAATCTTCAATAGGTTCGCCGCGGCCTAGTTGGGTGTCTCTAGGCGATAAAAATAAGGCGCTGCCGCCGAATTGGCTCATGCCCGATTCAAAAGAAATGCGCGTGCGCGTGGATGATTTTTCAAACACCATCGCGAGAACTTTGTTTTTCAACGGTTCATAAATGATGCCGTCGGCACGCATTTTTTTTAATTCGATGGCCCGCTGAATAACATGGCGCAACTCTTCTGCGCTTAGGTCATTAAGAGTTATAAAGTGACGTGGTTTCATGCGAATACTGTACAGAAATAATAGGTTAGTGGGCAATAATTAAGTCGCTAACAAGGTCGACTACTTTTGCTGCCTCATCATCGCTAATGGTTAGTGGCGGCAATAAACGAACCGTGTTACCACCGGCAACGTTAATGAGTAGCTTTTTTTCTAGTGCTTTGTTGACGAGCTCAGCGCAGGGTGTTGATAATTCAATGCCAATCATCAAGCCTTTCTGACGGATGTCTATGACGTGTTTGCAGTGACCGAGTTTTTGTTTGAAGGCAACGCCCATCTTTTCGCCCAATTGTTTAGCGCGGGCTGCTAATTGGTCGCGTTCTACAATTTCAATGACTTTAAGAGCTGCGGCGCAAGCGAGCGGGTTACCACCAAATGTTGAGCCGTGAGAGCCAGCAGTTAATAAGCCCGTTGCTTTTTTAGAGCTTAGGCATGCGCCGATTGGTACGCCGTTGGCTAAGCCTTTAGCCATCGTTACTACGTCAGCAGTAATAGCATTTTGTTGGCTGGCTAAAAAACTACCCGTACGGCTAACGCCGGTCTGAATTTCATCTAGCATGAGTAACCAGTCATGTTGGTCACACAAGGTGCGCAATTCATTTAGGTAGTCTCCATCAGGGATATTGATGCCACTTTCACCTTGAATGGGCTCAACCAGAATGGCAACAATGTTAGGTTGCTGGCTTGCTAGTTCCTTTAATGCATCGATATCGTTATACGGAATATGACAAAACCCTTCGGGTAGTGGTGAAAAGCCTTCCTTGACTGCCGGGTTACCTGTTGCGGTTAATGTCGCTAATGTCCGACCGTGGAAGCTATTATTCATCGTGACGATGACGGGGTTTTGTATGGACTTGCTGTGAGCAAATTTACGCGCAATTTTGATAGCCGCTTCATTAGCCTCGGCACCTGAGTTGCTAAAAAAAACGTCGTTCATGCCGGTTAGTTCGCACAACTTATCGGCTAATTTTTCTTGCTTATCAATATAATAAAGGTTTGATGTGTGCATCAACGTATTGGCCTGTTCGCTAATGGCTGCGGCTACCTCAGGATTGGCGTGCCCTAAACCACAGACAGCAATACCAGATAAAGCATCGAGGTATTTATTACCTTTTTCATCCCATAACCAAGAGCCTTCGCCTTTAAGAAAGCGAATGGGCATGGAGGCGTAAGTGGGCATAATATGATGGTGCATAATGGGTCTTGTTTAACCTAAGTTGGTGTGCAAAAACAAAGGCAGCCGAATCTGGCTGCCTATTTTGTTAATTGATCATTATAATTCTCTATATAAAAATCAGCAACTAATCAACTATGGACGCTATTGAGCTTAGTATTTTTTCCAGCCGAATCGAGTCAGTGTGTGACGAAATGGGGGCTGTTTTACAGCGAGCCGCTTTTTCTCCAAACATTAAAGACCGTTTAGATTTTTCGTGTGCGGTTTTTGATGCGCAGGGTCAATTGTGTGCGCAGGCCGCTCATATCCCCGTGCATCTAGGCAGTATGGCATATGCGATGGAAGATATTGTCGATCAGGTTGATTGGCAAGCGGGCGATATGTTGGCACTTAATGACCCTTATTTAGGCGGCACTCATTTGCCAGACGTGACACTCGTGAGTCCGGTGTATCATTGTGGGAAGCTGATTGGTTTTGTCGCTAACCGTGCTCATCATGCGGATATTGGTTCGCAGGCGCCTGGTTCTATGCCCTTGGCCACGCATTTAGATGAGGAAGGCTTACTTATTTCGCCTGTTAAAATCATGCGAAACAACGAGCTATCTGAGGCGTTTGATCAAATAAAGCAAGCCTTACACAATACGGTTGAATCAACAGGCGACTTTAATGCGCAGATTAGTGCGAATAAACGAGGAGTACAACGGCTGTTGGCGATTGTGGACGATATGAGTGTGGAGCAATATCACTCCGCGCTTGAGTACCTTAATGCCTATGGTGATCGGCTAATGCAGCAGTTATTGAGCGGTATTCCTGATGGAGTTTATTGTTTTGATGATGTTATGGATGACGATGGCTTAGGCGCCGAGAATATTCTTATAAAGTTGCGTTTAACCATTACAAATAACGATGTTCTGGCCGACTTTGCTGGTACCTCTGGCCAAGTTAGTGGCAATATTAATTGTCCATTATCGGTAGTAGCAGCTGCCGTTTACTACGTTTTTAGGTGTTTAATGCCGGCTAATACGCCAGCGTGTTTTGGTGTGTACAGGCGAATCACAATAAAAGCAGCTAAGGGCTCTCTAGTGAATGCGATTAACCCTGCCGCTGTGGCTGCCGGTAATGTAGAAACCAGTACGCGACTGGTTGATGTGGTGATGGGGGCGTTGGCAAACGCTATTCCAGAAAGGATGACAGCGGCAAGCCATGGCAGTATGAATAATGTGGCGATGGGTGCTAGAACAGAAAAGGAGCGTTGGGATTACTATGAAACAATTGGTGGTGGCATGGGCGCCGGTGATTTGTATGCAGGGTTATCGGGTGTCCAAACGCATATGACGAATACCTTAAATACACCGATTGAATCACTGGAGATGCATTATCCGTTAAGAATTAATCGTTATCAGCTGCGGAAGGGCTCAGGCGGTTCAGGAAGGCATTATGGTGGAGACGGGTTAGTTCGGGAGGTGGAATTTTTGCAGCCGGCTAATGTTACCCTGTTGACAGAACGAAGGCGACACCAGCCATGGGGTTTGCAAGGCGGGGGAGCCGGTAAATGTGGTGAAAATCGGTTGAATAACGTGCTTTTGCCGCCAAAAGTAAGTGTTGAGGTTAAAGAGGGTGATCGTCTAACGATTAAAACACCCGGTGGTGGGGGGTATGGAATTAAGTCTTAATGTTAGGGATTCAGGGTATAATTCGATTAAATTATTTTTGAAGGTATTAAAATGAGCATCAATGAACGAATAGAAGATCAGTTAAACAGTCATGCTGTTTTGTTGTATATGAAAGGAACCCCTTATTTTCCACAGTGTGGTTTTTCGAGTAAGGCGGTGCAGATTTTACAGGCTTGTGAAACAGAGTTTGCTTATGTCAATATTTTTGACGATAGCGATATAAGAGAAGGGTTAAAAGAATACTCTAGCTGGCCTACGTTCCCACAGTTATACGCTAAAGGTGAGTTAGTGGGTGGCGCCGACATCATGATTGAAATGTTTGAAAGTGGCGAATTGAAAGCACTATTAGATGATATTAAGCCAGCTTAGCAAACGAATCCCACTGATTGACGATTTTACAAAATAAAATAGCCGTTTGCTCAGCGTCATAAAGCGCTGAGTGAGCTTGCTCATTATCCCACTCTATATCCGCTGCTTTAGCGGCTTTAGCCAATACGGTTTGCCCATAAGCTAAGCCGCCTAGTGTTGCGGTGTCGAATGTACTAAAAGGGTGAAAGGGGTTGCGCTTGAACTTAGTGCGTTCTACCGCAGCGTTCATGAAGCCAATATCGAAAGCAGGGTTGTGTCCGACTAAAATAGCGCGTGTGCATTGCTGTGCTTTCACCGCCTCTCTTACCGGTGCGAATAGTTTTCTTAGCGCTTCTTTTTCATCAATGGCGAGGCGAAATGGGTGATAGGGGTCAATGCCGTTGAACTTTAATGCGGCGGGGTCTAGGTTAGCACCTTCAAATGGGATGACGTGCTCACGGTGTGAGGATTGAATAAAAAGCTGCCCGGACTCATCCATCGCTGGAATAACAACGGCCATTTCCAGTAGCGCATCAGTCGTGGCGTTAAACCCCGCCGTTTCAATATCAACAACGACAGGTAAGTAACTGCGAAAGCGAGTGGACATGGTTTTTGAGTTAGAATCTGTCATTTGCGCAAAGCTAACATTTTAAAAATAGTACGCTATAATAAGTCAATGAACATGAGGCGGTTTAATAAACTTGCCTTTAAATTAATGTTGGGGATATTTTAATGCAGTTAACAGGTTATTTAAAAAATGGAATTGTTTGCGTGATTATGGTGGCGCTATCGGGTTGCGCATCGCTAACATCGCAAGAAGAAAATGATCCTTTAGAGTTTGTAAATAGAGGCGTGTATGAGTTTAATCAAAAGGCTGATGAGTATGTTCTTGAGCCAGTGGCAAAAGGTTATCAGTACGTAACACCTGAGATAGTTGATGAAAGCATTACCAACTTCTTTAGCAATTTAGACGACGTGGTTGTCTTTGTTAATGACGTGTTACAGCTTAAATTTAATCAAGCATTATCAGATGGCGGCCGTGTCATTGTTAATTCAACAGTGGGTTTGCTTGGCTTTGTCGATATGGCAACGGATATGGGGCTTCCAAAGAACAATGAAGATTTTGGTCAAACACTAGGTGCTTATGGGTTGGGTACCGGTCCTTACGTTGTGCTGCCTATTTTAGGTTCAAGCACGTTACGTGACACAGTGGGCCTTTTTGCGGATAGTTTTGTAGACCCTATTCAGCAAATTGATGATTCTGATGCTATGTGGTCGACTATCGCCCTTAAAGGGGTTGATACTCGCGCTGATTTAATTACGGCTAAGAAAATTGTTGATCAAGCCTCGTTAGATCCTTACGAGTTTGAAAGAAGCGCGCATTTTCAGCGTCGTAATTACTTAATTTACGATGGCAACCCACCGTTGGGCGATGAAGATATTCTTGATGAAGAGGACTAGTTAGAATTTGAAAAAAAAGCCCCTTCAGTAGGGGCTTTTTTATGCGTCACTGAAAATTATTGACTACTTATTTAATTGTCCATTGTAGAGGAGTGTCTTGCCTAAACGGCGTGAGCGTTTGTGAGTCAAAGGTGTAGTTAACAGGAGCTTGCCAGCTTTCTTTGCTGAGCGTTAAGGTTTGTTTGTTCCTTGGTAATTGATAAAAATCAGGCCCATAAAAGCTACTAAAGCCTTCTAGTTTATCGAGGGCCTTTGCCTTATCGAATACTTCAGCATAAAGCTCTATTGCCGCATGCGCAGTAAAGCAACCTGCGCAGCCACAGCTGTTTTCTTTAGCCTCTGTTGCATGTGGAGCGCTATCGGTTCCTAAAAAGAATTTAGGGTTGCCACTAGTGGCCGCCTTAACAAGGGCAAGGCGGTGAGTTTCGCGTTTTAAAATAGGAAGACAATAATTGTGTGGGCGAACACCGCCAGCCAACAAATCATTTCGGTTAAATAGAAGGTGTTGTGGCGTGAGCGTGGCAGCGGTGTGATGGTTCTCTAAAACAAAATCAATTGCCTGTTGTGTTGTTGCATGCTCTAAAACTATGCGAAGCTGTGGAAAGTCCTGTCTGATAGCGGCAAGGTACTTATCAATAAAGGCTTGCTCTCGGTCAAAGATGTCAATATCAACATCGGTCACTTCAGCGTGAACGAGTAAGGGTAGGTCACACTTTTGCATTTCTTCAAATATGGGGCTTAATGCCGATACGTCAGTAACGCCGTTAGCGGAGTTTGTCGTTGCACCTGCAGGGTATAGTTTTGCAGCAAAAACATCTTTGTGTTGGCTTGCTTGTCTAATCTCTTCTACGCTTGTGTTATTGGTAAGGTAGATTGTCATTAAGGGTTGAAAATCACTGCTTGCTGGTAGTGCGCTTAAAATTCTTTGCCGATAAGCGGCGGCTAATGCGGTGTTAACGATAGGCTGGGCTAAGTTAGGCATAATAATCGCACGCTGAAATTGCTTGGCTGTAAAGGCAACCGTGGTATTAAGTGCGGCCCCATCACGTAAGTGTAAGTGCCAATCATCGGGTTTTGTAATCGTCAGTTGCATCGTCATCTCGGTTTAATTTTGCACAATAAACTATAAAAATACTGTTTATTTTACATACATTGCTTGCTATAGACCTCGTAAATCACCGAAAATACGCAGTTCTGTTTAATGTGTTCGTGTGAATGCATCAACAAGCTAGTATTTGGAGCAAATATGCCTATATATGAATATGAATGTGGTGCCTGTAAGCATCGTTGTGAAGCATTACGAAAAATAAGTGATGCGCCGTTAACCAAGTGCCCGGAATGTGGAAAGGATGCGCTGAGTAAGCTGATGTCCGCCTCTGGCTTTCGTTTGAAGGGTGAAGGATGGTATGAAACGGACTTTAAAAACGGCAAAAAGAAAAATTTAGCGGAAAGCTCGTCAAAGAAATCGGGTGAAAGCAAGTAGCCAAAAACAGCTTTTCAAGCCGAAAGGTTATTTGAGATAAGCTCATAATGTGATGGCTGATAAAGTTGTTCAAATAAACATAATATAATTGTAAGGAAATTGAGATGATGCGTAGTCATTATTGTGGCGATATTAATGAAAGCCACTTAGGTCAAGAAGTTGAGATTTGTGGCTGGGTTCACAGAAGGCGCGATCATGGCGGTGTTATTTTCATTGACTTGCGTGACCGCGAAGGAATCGTTCAGGTGGTCTTTGACCCAGATCGTGCCGAGTCGTTTGCAATAGCGGAAAGTGTGCGTGGAGAATACGTATTAAAACTAAAGGGACGTGTTCGCCCGCGCCCTGAAGGTACTGTTAATGAAAAAATGAAGACGGGTAAAATTGAATTACTTGGCTTAGATTTAGAGGTTTTAAACCGTTCAGAAACAACGCCTATTCAAGTAGACGGCGATATTGAGGTGAACGAAGAAACACGGTTACGTTATCGTTATATTGATTTACGACGTCCGGAAATGTTGGAAAAAATTCGTCTTCGCCGTGATGTGACATTAAATCTTCGTCGTTTCTTGGAAGATGAAAATTTCTACGAAATCGAAACACCTTTCTTAACCAAGGCAACACCTGAAGGCGCACGTGATTATTTGGTGCCGAGTCGTACGCATGAAAATAGCTTCTTCGCGTTGCCTCAGTCACCGCAATTGTTTAAGCAGTTGTTAATGATTGCAGGCATGGATCGTTATTATCAAGTGGTTCGTTGTTTCCGTGATGAAGATTTGCGAGCAGATCGTCAGCCAGAGTTCACCCAGCTTGATATCGAAACCTCGTTTATGGAGGAAGATGAAATTATGGGGCTGATGGAAGGCATGATTCGTCGCCTGTTCAATGAAGTGATTGACGTCCAATTACCCGATGCATTCCCACAAATGACCTACGCAGAAGCGATGGATGTTTACGGAACAGATCGCCCTGACTTACGTAACCCCCTAGTGTTAACAGACGTGGGCGACTTAATGGCAGGCGTTGAGTTTAAAGTATTCTCAGGCCCTGCGAATAGCGAAGATGGCCGTGTGGCTGCCTTGAGAGTGCCCGGCGCTAGTTCGCTAAGCCGTAAGGATATTGATGGTTATACGAAATTTGTCAGTATATATGGTGCGAAAGGTTTAGCTTATATCAAAGTGAATGACCGGGCCGCAGGTATAGAAGGCTTGCAGTCACCTATTTTGAAATTCTTACCGGATGATGTCGTTGAAAGCATTATGCAGCGCACCGGTGCGCAAACTGGAGATATTGTTTTCTTTGGTGCAGATAAGACTAAAGTCGTTAATGAGTCGATTGGCGCATTACGCGATAAAATAGGCAAAGACCAAGATTTGCTAGAAGGTGATTGGAAGCCTGTTTGGGTCGTTGATTTCCCAATGTTCGACTGGGATGAAAAATCTAGCCGTTGGAATGCCATTCATCACCCATTTACCGCGCCTTCGTGTGATGCTGAAGAACTTAAAGCGAATACAGGTAAAGCATTATCAAGAGCTTACGACTTAGTGCTTAATGGTACTGAAGTGGGTGGTGGTTCTATTCGTATTCATAAAACCGATATGCAGCAAGTGGTGTTTGATTTGCTAGGAATGGACGCAGAAGAATCAGAAGAAAAATTTGGCTTCTTATTAGATGCATTGAAATACGGATGTCCTCCACACGGCGGCATGGCATTTGGTTTAGATCGCTTGGTTATGCTGATGGCGGGTGCGTCAACCATCCGTGATGTGATGGCCTTCCCTAAAACACAAACGGCCGCATGCCCGTTAACATCAGCACCAGCAATGGTCAGTGATGCTCAGTTAAAAGAGCTCGGTATTCGGTTAAGAAAGCCGCCCGTACTTGAGGCAGAATAAGGAACCACTATGGCATTTGCGATACAGGATTATTCATTATTAAGTGACGAAGAGTGCGATCAACGTATTCAAGCGGCAAAAGAAAAACTGGGTGAGCGTTGTGTGATTTTAGGTCACCACTATCAACGTAACGAAGTATTTAAACACGCGGATGTGAGCGGCGATTCGTTAAAGCTTTCCAATTATGCTGCCAATTCAAAAGCTGAATATATTGTTTTTTGCGGTGTGCACTTTATGGCTGAAGTGTCGGATATTTTATCGCGTCCTGAGCAAATAACGATTTTGCCTGATTTGGCAGCAGGTTGTTCAATGGCAGACATGGCGAACAGTGCAAATGTTGAACGCAGCTGGAATGAGCTAAATACCATTCTAAATGCCGAAGAACAAGTAACACCCGTTACCTACATTAATTCAGCAGCTGATTTAAAGGCGTTTTGTGGTCGTCACGATGGCATTGTCTGTACGTCATCAAATGCGAAACAGGTGTTGGACTGGTGTTTTGAAAAACGTGAGAAAATTTTATTTTTCCCCGACGAGCACTTGGGTAGAAACACGGGTTACCGAATGGGAATCCCATTAGAAGAAATGGTCGTTTGGGATTTTAACCAACCAATGGGCTGTCTCTTATACACATCTCCGAGCCCACGAGACCAGAGAGGATCTCGT
>CAJXTU010000027.1 GCA_913060865.1 uncultured Cycloclasticus sp. | reverse complement strand
TTTTTTCAAGCAGAAGACGGCATACGAGATCCTCCCTGGTCTCGTGGGCTCGGAGATGTGTATAAGAGACAGCAGTACGGCAGCCACCTTTTCATCATCTTTATGACCATCAATATCTACAAAAAAAACATAATCCCAAGCCGCCTGCCTTGATGGCCTCGACTCAATTTTATTCAAACTAATGCCCGCATAGGCAAAAGGCGCTAATACACCTTGCAACGCGCCTGCTATATTCTTTGTAGAAATCATCATACTGGTTTTATCCTCACCACTTGATGGGACTTCTTGCTGGCCGATAACTAAAAAGCGGGTCGTATTATTCGACTCATCTTCAATATTACTGGCTAATGTGTTCAATTGATAAATATCTGATGCGATCTCACCCGCTATCGCTGCTGCACCCTGTTCTTGATGTGCAAGACGAGCAGCTTCGGCATTACTACTAACTGCAATGGTCTCAATACCTGCCATATGACCCATAAGCCATTGTCGACACTGAGCTAAAGACTGCTGGTGAGAATAAATAACTTTGATTTGATCGAGCGCATCAGCCGTGGATAAAAGATGATGGTGTATCCGTAACGTGACTTCACCACATATATGTAATGTGGAATTCATAAACGTATCTAAGGTATGACTAACAACACCTTCGGTTGAATTTTCAACAGGAACAACGCCATAATGCGCTCCACCATTTTCAACCTCATGAAAGATATCAGCAATTGTTGTTGCCTCAATTGTATTCACAGCGTGACCGAAATGCTTCAATGCCGCTTCTTGCGTAAAGGTCCCAGACGGGCCGAGAAAAGCAACCGTTAACGGCTTTTCTAACGCCAAACAAGATGACATTAATTCACGGTAAATGCGCGCAACGTGCTCATCTTTCAAAGGGCCTGGATTTTGCTCTTTTACACGCCTTAAAACGGATGCCTCGCGATCAGGACGGTAGAAATCAACCGATTCGCCTTCACGCAACTTTACCGTTGCCACCTCTTTAGCCAAATCAGCACGCTGATTGAACAGTGTTAATAATTGACTATCCAGTTCATCGATAGCATCTCGTAACTCAGATAATGAATCATTAACACTCATAAAGCCCCCTTAAAGAGTTCTAACAGATAGAACGCCATCAATGGCTTTGATTTGATTGACAACTTCTTCTGTTACTTCTGTATCAACATCCAGCAATGTATAGGCAATATCACCTCTTGATTTATTCAATAAATCCAATATGTTATGGCCTGTTTCTGCCAAAATACTAGAGATCTGACCTACCATATTTGGCACATTTGAGTTTGCAATTGCCATCCGATAACCACCAACTCTTGGCATTTTAACGGCTGGAAAGTTTACTGAATTTTTAATATTTCCATTCTCTAAGAAATCCTTCAGTTGATTGGCAATCATAATCGCACAATTTTCTTCCGCTTCCGCTGTAGAAGCACCGAGGTGAGGCAAGGTAATAACACGCGGATGGTCTTTTAGTAAATTGCTGGGAAAATCACAGATATAGGCATAGAGCTTACCCGCATCTAATGCTGCTACAACATCTTCGTCGTTAACAATACCATTACGTGAGAAATTTAAGATAATTGCGTTATCATTCATCGTAGCGATACGACGCGCATTAATTAAATCTTTCGTTCCTTCATTAAATGGAACGTGAATAGTGACAAAATCAGATTTCGCGAGTAGTTCATCAACCGTATTAGCTGACTCTATTGATGATGATAATTGCCACGCGCGCTCCACTGTAATAGCAGGATCAAAACCAACAACATTCATGCCTAAATCCTGAGCGGTATTAGCCACTGATGTTCCAATTGCACCCAGGCCAATAACACCCAATGTACGTCCAGGCAATTCAAAACCAACGAAATTCTTTTTAACTTGCTCTACTTCTTTACCGATTGACTCATCGTCACCTTCAAGGTTTTTCGCGCACTCCCACGCTTGGCAAATATTACGACAAGCTAATAACATGCCTGTGAGCACCAATTCTTTTACTGCATTCGCATTTGCACCAGGTGCATTAAAAACCGGCACACCGAGGGCGCTCATTTTCTCAATAGGGATATTGTTAACACCTGCCCCAGCACGGCCAACCGCCACGACACTACTAGGAATATCCATATCATGTAGCTTTAAAGAACGGAGCATATAAGCATCAGGATTTTGCATCTCTGAGGCTACTTCATAGCGGTCTCGTGGAAATTTATCGAGCCCCTTAACCGAGATGTTATTCAATGTTTGTATTTTGTACATGTTCGTTAACCTATCAATAATTAATTGTTTATCTACGCTTTCGTTCTTTCAAACTCGGCCATCATGCTGATTAATGCATCCACACCTTCTTCTGGCATTGCATTATAAATACTAGCCCTCATTCCACCGACTGAGCGATGCCCTTTTAAGGTAACCAAACCAGCTGCCTTTGCCTCACTTAAAAAGAGTGAATCCAACTCTGCATTGGCTAAAGTAAAGGGTATATTCATTCGAGAGCGTGAAGCCAACTCGACGGGGTTTGCATAAAAATCTGAGCCGTCAATCGCCGCATAAAGCTTTTCTGCTTTACGGATATTGCGCGCTTCAATCGCTGAAACACCGCCATTTTCTTTAATCCACTCAAAAACCAAGCCCATTAAATACCAACTGTACGTCGCTGGAGTATTAAACATTGAATCAGCTTCTGCATGATTTTTATAATCCATCATAGACGGTGAACCCGCTTGCGCGTGACCGATTAAGTCCTCACGGACAATTGTTAACGCAATACCCGATGGACCCATATTTTTTTGGCCACCCGCATAAATAACGCCATACTTACTCACATCGATTTCTCTAGATAGGATATTTGACGACATATCCGCCACCAAATCTATCCCGCCCACCTCTGGCGTCGTCTGAAACTCAACGCCGCCTATCGTTTCATTACTGGTGTAGTGTAAATAAGCTGAATTTTGATCAATATCCCAGCTTTCTATAGCAGGAATAGACGTAAAGTTACTTTCTTCAGAGCTTGCTGATACCTGTACGTGGCAATGTATTTTTGCCTCTTTAATCGCCTTTTTGGCCCAAGCACCTGTATTAACGTAACACGCTTTATCGTTACCACGGAGCAAATTCATCGGCACCATTGAAAATTGCGTTGTCGCACCACCTTGTAGGAAAAGCACCTTGTAATTATCCGGCACATTCATCAACTCTCTTACATCGGCTTCAGCTTTTTCTGCAATTGAAATAAACTCTTTACCACGATGACTCATTTCCATGACCGACATGCCTGAGCCATTCCAATCAAGCATTTCAGCTTGTGCTTTTTCTAATACTTCCAACGGCACAGCTGCAGGGCCGGCACTAAAATTATAAACGCGGGACATTTAAATCTCCTTAAAACAATTAATCTGTGATTTCTTCGGCAGATGAAGCGTCTTCCCCTTCTTCATCTATGTGCTCGTCTTCTAAACGCGCTATACGATCCAAGCCAATTACTTTTTCATTTTTGCCCGGTCGAATAACACGTACACCTTGAGTATTTCTTCCCAAAATTGAAATTTCGTTAGTACGCGTCCGGACAAGCGTACCACCATCGGTTATTAACATAAGTTCATCGGTGTCATCAACTAACACCGCACCCACCAAGCCACCATTACGTTCGCTGGTTTGCATGGCAATGACACCTTGCCCACCACGCTTATGGATTGGGTACTCTTCAATCTGCGTACGCTTGCCATAACCATTTTCTGTTAACGTTAGAACGGTTCCCGGCTCTGAGATAATCAACGAGATAATTCGCTCTTCCTCTTTTAAGCGCATTCCACGAACACCACTAGCGGTTCGCCCCATCACTCTAACATCTGCTTCTTTAAAGCTCGCCACTTTACCTGAGCTGGCAAACAACATCACGTCTTTCTTACCATCGGTAACAGCAACACCAACGAGCGTATCATTATCACGTAAATCTATAGCAATTTTGCCGTTTGCTCGTGGCTTCTCAAATTCTTTAATGAGTGTCTTTTTAACCGTTCCTGACTCAGTCGCCATAAAGACGAACTCATCTTCATTAAACTCACGAATAGGTAAAATAGCATTAATTCGCTCATCAGCTTCCAACGGCAAAAGGTTCACAATAGGCTTACCCCTTGCAATTCTGCTAGCCACTGGCAAATTGAACACGCGCAACCAATACACCTTACCTTTACTGGAGAAACATAATACGGTGTCATGCGTGTTAGCAATGAACAACTTATCGATAAAGTCCTCGTTCTTCGTATTCGCTGCAGTTTTCCCTTTCCCGCCTCTGCGCTGAGCTGTGTAGGATGTTAGCGGTTGTGACTTAACATATCCCTCATGCGACAAGGTGACGACCATATCTTCTTCGGTAATCAAATCTTCTGCCGTTAAGTTCAAGAACTTATCAACGATTTCCGTTCTACGGTCTTCCTTATACTCTTCAACCAACTTCTTTAGCTCGTCACTGATAACCAACATTAAGCGAGCTCTATTCGCCAAGATATCAAGCAAGTCATCGATCACAATAAGGAGATCTTTATACTCTTGTAGAATTTTATCTTGCTCAAGGCCAGTCAAACGGTGCAAACGCAGCTCTAAAATAGCTTGAGCTTGAGCGGGTGACAGGTGGTAGAAACCATCAAGTAAACCATATTGCTCTTCTAATTTATCCGGGCGAGAGCGACTCGAATCAGCCTTGGCCAATAATTCAGACACCAAACCCGGCTGCCATGATGCTGCTAACAGACTCACTTTTGCTTCAGCAGGCGTTTTGGCCGCTTTTATCATGGCGATCATTTCATCAATGTTCGACAACGCTACCGCTAAACCTTCCAAGGTATGCGCACGTTCACGGGCTTTACGTAAATCGTAAATCGTCCTACGAGTAACCACTTCCCTTCGGTGATCAATAAAAGCATTCAGTATTTGTTTAAGGTTCAAGCACCTAGGTCGGCCATCAATCAACGCTACCATATTGATACCAAAAACATTTTGCAGCTGCGTATGCTGGTATAGATTATTGATGATGACTTCAGGCACTTCGCCACGCTTCAACTCAATCACCATGCGCATACCGTCTTTATCAGACTCATCACGCAGACCAGAAATTCCTTCTAATTTCCCATCCTTAACTAAGTGAGCAATCTTTTCCATCAAACGCGCTTTATTCACCTGGTAAGGCAACTCAGTAACGACAATAGATAGCTTACTACTTGAACTTTCTTCACCTTCTACGTGATATCTCGCACGTAAATAAATTTTACCGCGCCCCGTTTCATACGCCTCGCGTATACCACTTGCACCATTAATGATGCCTGCGGTTGGGAAGTCAGGCCCAGGTATATACTCCATCAATTGATCAATTGTCGTCTCTGGCTCGTCAATTAAACGCAAACAAGCCGTTGTTACTTCGGCCAGGTTATGAGGAGGAATATTAGTGGCCATGCCCACCGCAATGCCTGATGACCCATTAACGAGCAACAAAGGCACACGCGCCGGTAGAACACTAGGTTCATATTCCGACTCATCATAGTTGGCATTAAAGTCGACTGTTTCTTTATCAAGGTCGGCTAGCATCTCATGCGACAGCTTTGACATTCTGATTTCGGTATAACGCATCGCAGCCGCTGAATCACCATCCACCGAGCCAAAGTTCCCTTGTCCATCCACCAACATGTGGCGCATTGAAAAAGGCTGCGCCATACGAACGATCGTGTCATACACAGCCGTATCACCATGCGGGTGATATTTACCAATCACATCACCGACAATACGCGCGGATTTTTTATACGACTTATTCCAGTCATTACCCAACACGCTCATTGCAAACAACACTCTACGATGCACGGGCTTTAGCCCGTCACGCACATCAGGCAAGGCTCGACCAACAATAACACTCATCGCGTAGTCTAAGTATGACTGACGCATTTCGTCTTCAATATTGACAGGAATGGTTTCTTTTACGAGCTTAGACATGTAACGGTATCTCCTCAGACGCCAAATAATTCATTACAAACTTTAAGAAAAACGATAAAAATCCCGCCTTAACACGGCCTTTTTATCGCCAACAAATTTATGAAAAATAAAGCTGAAATTATACCCGAAAACTGACCTTCTTGATAACTTTGTTTACCCTTGAAAAACAATGTGTTTGAGTGACCTAGCTCTTGCCAATATAAAACAGAAATAAGCAAACCAAGCGATGACAAAAAAAACCACCATATCGTTTACAAACGCTTTACCCCGACTGTTTGTCAACACCGGAAATAGCCACCACCTCGCCGCCACTCAGCACACGATTTCTGCCTGATTTCTTTGCTAGAAACAAGGCCTTATCAGCCACCTCAATCAATTCCGATCTATCTAAGGCTTTCGATATACCGGGTTCTTCAACAACAAAGGTTGATACGCCAATCGAAACCGTTAAATTTAACTCCTCTCCAGTAGAGAGACTCACAGCCGCCTTAGCAACGGCCTCACGCATTCTTTCAGCCACTTCCACCCCTTTTCTCTCAGGTGCCGTCGGCAGGATAACTACGAATTCCTCGCCCCCATATCGCGCAAGAATATCATTACTTCGCAATTGACTTCGCAGCTGCTCAGCCACATGCCTCAATGCTATATCCCCTACTTGATGACCAAAGTTGTCATTGACCTTTTTAAACCAATCAATATCAATGAACAAACAAGATAAATAATCTCCTGTTCTTAACGAGCGTAGGATTTCTTCATCCATCCTTTGTTCAAAAAATCGACGATTATTAACGCCTGTCAAGGTATCAAATAAGCTACTTCGTCTCAGCTGCTCATAATTCAAGGTGTTTTCCATACAGACACTCAACACCTTTCCTAAACGATCCAAAAAATAGGTCGCCATATCAACTTGAAAACGCGCTACATCATCACTACCAAACACCATGCAGCCTAGGTAAACACCACGTCGTAGCAAGGGAATGATGGCGACTGTTTTCGGCATCTCTTTTTTATCCGGCCAAAACTCTGTTGGAAGCACCTCATCGGCATCGCCCAACACTATACGTTGGGACATACCCAGCTTATCCTTAAATAAAGCCGTATCTGGTAACACAATGACGCCTTGATATTCATCAAACCTAAAGCCATCTTCAGTGAGAAACTGTTTAATTTCATTATTTTCATCTGCCAACACCAACGACAAAGACTGAAGATTAAAAACCAGCTGAGCATCATCATGAATATGCTCAATTAACTCTCGCAGTGAATTAAGCGACAATAAACGCATATCCAACTCTTGGAAGCGCTTCAACATCTCTTCGTTTTTCTGGGCACGCAAAATCATGCCATCCATATGGCTCTGTAGCATACATACCTGCGTCTCTAAATCGTCATTCATATTTATTGTGACGAGCCTTGATGTGCACCGATCAACTCAACAAAATCCTCTTCTGATAAAACCGTCACTCCTAATGATAGCGCTTTATTCAATTTTGACCCCGCCTCTTCGCCCGCAACAACATAGTCAGTTTTTTTAGAAACACTACCCGTTACCTTGCCCCCCAACAACTGCAATGCGTCTTTAGCTTCAACACGCCCCATTATGGACAACGTTCCAGTCAGTACAAACACCTTCCCAGCCAACGCTTGCTCACTGTCAGAAACACGACTAACGTCAGGCCAATGCACCCCTAATTCTTGTAACGACGAGATCACCGCTCGATTATGCGCTAATTCAAAAAAAGCAACGACATGCTGCGCAACAATTGGCCCCACATCGGGCACTCTTTCCAAAGACTGTGCTGTTGCTTGCTGCAAGGCCTCTAACTGGCCAAAGTGTTGAGCCAAACTAGCTGCCGTCACTTCACCCACCTCACGAATACCCAAAGCGTATAAAAACTTTGCGAGTGTCGTCGATTTACTTTTTTCCAACGCGACTATTAAGTTATTCGCTGATTTGTCTGCCAGTCGATCTAAGCCGGACAACTGATCTTGTGTCAAAACATACAAATCAGCCGGTGTTTTAACCAAGCCCTCAGACACCAGTTGCTCAACGAGTTTGTCGCCTAAACCATCTACATCCATCGCTTTACGAGATGCAAAGTGCTTTATAGATTCTTTTACCTGCGCTTGGCAAAATAAACCAGCTGGGCATCGTGCAACCGCCTCACCTTCTGCTCGCTCTATAGTCGAACCGCAAACAGGGCATTCTATCGGCATCTCAAATATCGGCGCATTGCTTTTCCTTTTCTCAAGTACCACCGAAACAATTTCAGGAATAACATCACCCGCTCGTCTAACAATAACCGTATCACCAACACGCACATCTTTTCTGCGCAGCTCACCCTCATTATGCAAGGTAACATTCGTTACCGTTACACCACCCACAAAAACGGGTGCTAAACGTGCTACTGGCGTAATTGCACCCGTTCGGCCAACTTGCACGTCAATACTGACGACTTCTGTCGTTTTTTCCTGCGCAGGAAATTTACGCGCAATCGCCCATCGAGGCGCTCTTGAAACAAAGCCAATCGACTTTTGTAGCGCAAAATCATTCACTTTATATACGACACCGTCAATCTCATAAGGCAGCAAGGCTCGCTTTTCGCCCAACCGTTGATACGCCTTATGGCACTGCTCCATTCCCGTCTCAACCGACACCTGATCACAAATAGGAACCCCCCAATCATCCAACAGCTCAAATAATTCTTGTTGCGTTTGCGGTAGCTCATAACCCTCAAAGACACCGATACCATAGGCATAAAAAGCCAGCGATCGTTTAGCGGTAATTGTCGAATCCAATTGCCTCAAACTACCGGCTGCTGCGTTCCTCGGGTTTACAAATGGCTTTTCAGATAAACGAGCAGCTTCGCGATTGAGCTTTTCAAAACCAGAGAGAGGCATAAACACCTCACCTCTGACCTCTATGGTTTTAGGCAGGTTATCACCTTTTAATCGTAAGGGTATGGCACTGATAGTTTTGACGTTCTCAGTCACATTCTCGCCAATTTTTCCATCACCTCTAGTGGCCGCACGCACAAATACGCCGTCGATGTATAAAAGAGAGATAGCCAAGCCATCTAGCTTAGGTTCAACGAGATACTCAACCTTATTGAGTAACCCCACTCTATCGCGCACACGCTTATCAAACGCCTCAAACTCATCATCATCAAACGCATTATCTAACGACAACATGGGGACTTCGTGCTGCACTTGTTGGAATGACTCAAGAGGAGCGGAACCTACTCGTTGCGTTGGGGAGTCATCACTTATTAAGTGTGGATTTTCAGTTTCTAATAACTGAAGTTCGCGCATTAAGGCATCGTAATCTGCATCAGGGATTTGTGGCGCATCATATTGATAATAATTCTGATTATGTCGATTAATCTCTTCGCGTAATTGCTCGACACGCTTTTTGCTGTTAGTGCTTTCGTTCATCAATGTTTAAGGTTCGCCAATTGAGCTTGGATACGAGTGATTTTATCTGGCATCAATTCGTTCATTTCGCTATCGACCAGTCTTGCGTCAAAGCTTTGGCTTAATTGAAGCGCCACATCCAACATATTCTCAAAAGCTTCCTCTGGATTGACTGCGTCATTCGCCTGAAAAAACAACACAATACCCGTCGATTCAAAATCGGCCATACTGCCGACAGGAAAAGTACCGGGCTCCAGTATATTTGCGACATGAAACTGTTGAACCTCAACACCATCTTGCCGCTCATATCGATGAAAAATACCCATATCACCAAATTCGAGGTTTAACCGCGTAAACCCATCCAATAAAGCCGTGCCTGACAGAACAGTCCCTTCTCTGGACAAAACAGCCAACTGAATAACTGGCGCTTGTTCGGCTACTGGAATATCCTCTTGTTCAACCTCGGGGGCAGCTTCATCCGCATTCAATACCTCTGGCTCAGCCTGCCCCACTGAACTAGCCTCTTGCTGATCCTCAAACACCGCTGAAAAAGCTGACTCACCATTCATCACAGGCTCAACTCTTTCATCACGATCGGGCATATTTAACTCTTCAACCTCATCGTTCTTTTTCTTTTGTAATACGTCATAGAAATAAATACCCATCAGTATGACAATACCAACTAATAGTAATATTAATCTTAACGAATTCTCTTCCATTTTCTATCCTTAAAAATAATGTTAGCTATATTAACTAGCCGCCATTTTAGCGGCTTCTTCCAAATCCACGGCAACTAATCTTGATACGCCAGGTTCCTTCATCGTAACGCCCGCCAATTGATGGGCCATTTCCATGGTTGCTTTGTTATGCGTAATCAATATCATCTGAACATTCTCGGACATCTCTTTTACCAAATGGCCAAAACGACCCACATTCGCTTCATCTAATGGCGCGTCTACTTCATCTAACATGCAAAAAGGCGAGGGGTTTAAATCAAAAATCGAAAAAACCAACGCAACCGCCGTTAGTGCTTTCTCACCACCGGATAACAAATGAATGGAGCTGTTACGTTTACCGGGCGGTCTCGCCATCACGGTGACACCTGTTTCAAGTAAATCTTCTCCCGTTTGTTGCAAGTAGGCGTGCCCACCGCCAAATAACTTAGGGAATCGTTTTTCAAAACCAGCATTCACTTTATCAAAGGTCTGCTTAAATAGCGCCCTGCTTTCTTTATCAATTTTATCAATAGCTGATTTTAATGTTTTTAACGATTCAGTTAAATCAAGCTGTTGCTTATCTAGGTACTGTTTTCTTTCAGATTGCGCCTCATATTCGTCAATCGCAGTCAGGTTGATCAAACCCAGTCTATTTATTTTTTCAGCTAGTGTCGCCACATAGCTTTGCCATTGGGCCTCGTTTGCACCATCTGACATATTACTCAATGTTTCGGCCAACTCAACGCCTGACTCTTGTAATTGCTCCACCAAGGTCTGCTTTCGCACTAAGACCTCCTGATGAATAATTTTAGCCTCGGACACATTTTCTCTAGCTTGTTGTACTTGCTGTTCAGCGCCATGCCTGGCCGTTTCCAGCTGTCTAATGAGTTGATCTATTGATTCCGTTGACGACCTCACGCTGATCAAACGATCATCAATAGTGATTCGTTTTTTTAACAAGCCTTCCAGCGCAATCATTTGCTCATCTAATGGCTCATTGCTAATGGTTAACTGAGCTTGCAAATCAGCGACTTTATCAGCAGCCTGCTTCATGCGTTCTTTAACCGCTTGTAAATTTTGATTGGTGAGCGCTTGAGACGAGCGTAAGGATTCGGTTTTTAGCATTAAGTTATGCGTCAACTCGCGGGAACGATGAACCTCTCGCCTCGCTCCATCCAGTGCTGATTTTATTGTTGAACGTTCTTGTTGCAAAACATCTCGTTGAGTTTCTATTTGTGTAGATTGTTCAATGGCACGCTCTAGCACTTGTTTACTGTTGAGCAAACTCGCTTCATCTGCACTTTTACTCTGTGTTATTTGCTTAAAATCAACCGCCACTTGCAGCAGCCTTTGCTGCGCTAATTCCAGCGCCGACTTCTTGTCATTAATCTGCATCGCCAGTCTCGACACCTGTTGTACCGCGTCAGTTTCCTGCTGACGCAAGGTGCGACCTAAACTCTCTAGTTTAGATAATTCAGCACGAGCGTTAACTAAAACCGTCTCTTTTTGTACAACGTGTTCAGACACCTCTTGCAAAAGTCGGGTCAGTGATTTTTTTTCCCTCTCTAGCACTAACGCACTATTTTTACTTTCGTTCTGTAAAAAACTAACACTATCTGCATTCAACCAGACGCCATCTTTGGTCATCACCGATTCGTGAGCTTCGAGCCTCCCTAGTAATACTTTTGCTTGCTCAACCGTCTCAGCAAAGTGGATATTCTTAAGCAATAACATCGACGGTAAATCAGAGCTGATTAAACTCGCCAAGGATGTTTTTTCAGCCACTTTTTTAGACTCTGAAGCTATGTTAAATAATGTTAACTCACCAGCAGGAGACCCTATATTAGACGTTAATATCGCGTCCATATCGCTAACACAAACAGCCTGCAACCTTTTACCCAGAGCTGCTTCTACCGCCTTCTCCCAGCCTGGGACCACATCTATTTCTTCAATTAACTTAGACGCTTTTGCTAGCCCCATCTCATCTAACCACCGTTCAACTGATTGTTGAGAGTCGCTTGAGTTAGCTTGCTGTAATACGATGATAGACTCAAGCCGACCCGCTAATCGTGAGTGTTCAGCCCGCAATTCAGCTAAAGCATCATTTTCATCATTAATTACTGTTCGCAAAAGAGACGTACTGTGCTGATTTTCTAGCAACAATGTTTGATCTTCTAAGTACTGAGAATTCAGTGAATCGTGCTGCTCCTGCAAGCCAGTTAGATCACTATCTTCTACTACTTTTTGCAGCCTATTTTGTTCGCTTTGTGTTGCCGCTAAGCGTTGTGCTAACTGCACCAGTTGGCGATCTAACTGAGCTATTTTTGTTTTTTCAACATCTATTTTTCTTTTTGGCTCTGCCACTTGATACGTAAATTCATCCCAAGCCTTCTGCCAATCGCTCATCTGTTGTTCGATTTCGACTAACGATTGAGCCACCACTGTCTCCTGCTGCCGTGCATCTTCTAATGCTAAATCAGTCGCTTTAATCAGTTCATCGGCTTCAATTATTTCCTCATCGCCCCTAGCCAGCTCTTGCTGAGACTGTTCAAGTACCGTATTAAAATGCGTTAAATCGTCCTGCTGCTGCTGTTTTAAATTTTGCTGATGCTGTATGGCCTGTTCCAGTTTGGCGATGTCCGACCCGATGGCATAAAAATCAGCTTGTACCCCAGCCAAGGTTTCACGTTGCGTATTATGCTCCTCGCGCTGTTTCTCGATATTTGCCTCTAGCTCTCGTTGAGCGGACAAGGTTTCCTCTACTTTAGTTTCTAGTTGCGTTATTGTTTGATGTTGGCTTTCATCTTGCTCATGTAACCCCTGCCAGCGTAACGCTAATAACTCCGCCTTAAGTTGACGCTCTTCTGCTTTCAGTACTTTATAACGTTCTGCCGTGCTCGCTTGGCGCTTTAGATGGCGGCATTGTTTGTCAATCTCTTCACAAAGATCAGCAATCCGTTCTAAATTTTCTCGCGTGCGACGCATTCGGTTTTCAGTATCGCGACGGCGTTCTTTATATTTTGATATCCCCGCTGCTTCTTCAAGAAATACTCGAAGCTCGTCTGGCTTAGCTTCTATTAATCGGGAAATAGTTCCTTGCTCAATAATGGCATAGCTACGTGGCCCAAGCCCTGTGCCAAGGAACAAATCTGTAATATCTTTACGACGACAACGCGAGCCGTTTAAGAAATAAACCGACTGACCCTCTCGGTTAACTTGTCGTTTCAATGAAATCTGGCGATAGCTTGCAAATTCACCCGTGATTGTTGCATCAGAATTATCAAAAACTAACTCAACAAAAGCCTGCCCAACGGGCTTACGTGTTGTAGAACTGTCTCTTATACACATCTGACGCTGCCGACGATATGCAGTGTGTAGATC
>CAJXTU010000026.1 GCA_913060865.1 uncultured Cycloclasticus sp. | reverse complement strand
AATCGTACCAACGTTTACATGGGGCTTATTTCTTTCAAATTTTTCTTTAGACATTGTAAATACCCGTCATTACTTAATATTAATAAAAAATTCTGCTCTTGATCTTCTCTTCTAACGCCTTAGGGACTTCTGAATACTTATCAAACATCATGCTGTAAGTAGCCCTGCCCTGCGTTGCAGATCTCAAGTCAGTCGCATAACCAAACATCTCAGCTAGCGGAACTTCTGCGTCAACCGTCTTCCCAGCGGGGACATCATTCATACCATGAATAATTCCTCTACGCTTATTAAGATCACCAACAACATGACCCATATAATCTTCAGGCGTAACCACCTCAACTTTCATCATCGGCTCTAAAACAGCCGGACTAGCTTTCGCGGCACCCTCTTTAAAGCCAAGTGAACCCGCTATTTTAAACGCCATTTCATTTGAGTCAACATCATGATACGAACCATCATATAAAGTAACCTTTATATTGATCATGGGATAACCCGCCAAAACACCATTTTTCATCTGCTCTTTAACGCCAGCTTCGACTGCCTTTATATATTCCTTAGGAACCGAACCACCTACAACAGCATCTACGAACTCATACTCTTTATCTTCTAGTGGTTCAATCTTAAGCCAAACATGCCCATACTGCCCCTTACCACCAGACTGCCTAATAAATTTACCTTCTTGCTCCACGCTTTGACTAATCGTCTCACGGTAAGCAACTTGTGGAGTACCTATATTAGCCACCACGTTAAACTCTCTTTTTAACCGATCTACAATAATTTCAAGGTGTAGCTCACCCATCCCTGAAATAATTGTCTGCCCTGATTCATCATCAGTATGCACTTTAAATGACGGGTCTTCTTGAGCAAGCTTACTCAGCGCCACTGCCATTTTATCTTGATCCTGTATGGTTCTAGGCTCAACTGCAATAGATATCACAGGATCCGGGAATTCCATACGCTCAAGCGTAATCGAATCATTAATTGAACATAGCGTATCACCCGTAGTGACATCTTTTAATCCAATTGCTGCCGCTATATCACCGGCATAGACTTCTTTAATTTCCTGCCTATCGTTTGAATGCATCTGCACCAATCGACCAATACGTTCCTTCTTATTCTTTACTGGGTTCAATACAGTATCACCTGTTTTTAACACCCCAGAATACACTCTAAAAAAAGTCAACGTCCCGACAAATGGGTCCGTAACAATCTTAAACGCCAGCGCAGAAAATGCCGCTTTATCATCTGCTGGCCTAGATTCAGGCACCTTATTATCGTCTGTTATAACCGCAGTAATTGGCGGAACATCAACAGGTGACGGTAAGTAATCAACAACCGCATCAAGCACTGCCTGCACACCTTTATTCTTAAAAGCACTTCCACACAACACAACAACAACTTCATTTCTAAGCGTTCGCAAACGCAAACCTAGCCGAATTTCATCATCAGATAATTCACCTGAGTCAAGATATAACTCCATCAACTCATCATTACCTTCTGCAGCAGTTTCAACCAACTGTTCTCGAAGCAATTCACATTGACTCTTCAGTTCCTCAGGAATTTCCTCTTTGGTATGAGAAATGCCTTTATCACCTTCATTCCAATAAACTGCTTTCATGCTGATTAAATCAACAATGCCCTTAAAGCCATCTTCAGCACCAATCGCATATTGCAAAGGTACTGCATTACAACCTAATCTATCTTTAAGTTGACGCAAAACTCGCATAAAGTCGGCGCCAGCCCTATCCATCTTATTAACAAACGCAACTCTCGGTACGCTGTATTTATCTGCCTGCCGCCAAACTGTTTCAGATTGAGGCTCCACACCACCTACGGCACAAAAAACAGCACATGCTCCATCTAATACTCTTAACGATCTTTCTACTTCAATAGTAAAATCAACATGGCCCGGCGTATCAATAATATTAATACGATGAGCGTCATATTGCTTATCCATTCCAGACCAAAAACACGTTGTAGCTGCCGATGTTATGGTTATGCCACGTTCTTGCTCTTGCTCCATCCAGTCCATCGTTGCTGCACCGTCATGAACTTCTCCAATCTTGTGCGATACACCGGTATATAATAATATTCGCTCTGTTGTTGTCGTTTTACCGGCATCAATATGAGCCATGATGCCAATATTCCGATAACACTCTATTGGAGTCGTACGAGGCATCTTTTTTTCCTAAACTTTCTGAATAAACTTACCAGCGGAAGTGCGAGAACGCTTTATTAGCCTCAGCCATACGATGCGTATCTTCACGCTTCTTAAACGCCGAACCTCTGCTTTCAAGAGCATCCATCACTTCACCCGCTAACCTAGCAGACATTGAACGCTCACTACGTTTTCTAGATGCATCTATCAACCATCTCATAGAGAGACCCATTCTACGACTTGGGCGTACTTCGACAGGTACTTGATACGTCGCACCACCTACTCGCCTAGACTTAACTTCTACTGCCGGCTGTACTTTTTCTAGCGCTTGGATTAACGCATCAACTGGCTCAGCATTACCTTTGCTTTCAATAGTATCTAATGCACCATAAACAATTTTCTCAGCAATAGACTTCTTACCATCAACCATAATCATATTCATAAATTTAGCTAAAACTAAATTACTGAATTTTGGATCCGGGAGGATTTCTCGTTTGATCGCTTTCTTTCTTCTAGACATTTTTAAACTCGATTAATTAGTTTTTAGGGCGCTTTGCACCATATTTAGAACGGCCTCTACGACGCGCTTCAACGCCTGACGTATCAAGACTGCCTCGGACTACGTGATAACGCACACCAGGTAAATCTTTAACACGACCACCTCGAATTAATACCACCGAGTGCTCTTGTAAATTATGGCCTTCACCGCCGATATAACTGGTTACTTCTGCGCCATTAGTTAACCTAACACGAGCAACTTTACGCAACGCTGAGTTTGGCTTTTTTGGAGTTGTTGTATACACACGTGTACAAACACCTCTTCTTTGTGGGCATGCTTCTAAGGCAGGTACATTACTTTTCTCTACCTTACGCTTTCTAGGCTTACGAACTAATTGGTTAATAGTGGTCATATCTTATTTAGAGCTCCAAAAACTCGTGTAAAACTTGTTCTACACATTTTTTAAAAGTGTGTATTTTAAAATACTTATTAGGTTATTTCAGCAGGATAATAAAACCAATCCAGTGAAGAGCGGGAATTTTAGGCAGATATTGCTTTTCTGTCAAGCAGAATGAAGGCGTAATTGCTTTTAAATAAAAAAGCCAACCCAATCACTGAGTTGGCTCAATTAAAACCTATTTTATTCTGTACATATTTATTCTTGCATATTAAGAGCTTGTTTAAGCGCCTCTTCTGCCTCATCGTGCACTGTCGCCGTAGTAACTTCTTCTGCCATCTCAGGCGTCATTACTGCAGCCTTGTTTTTTCTACGCTCCAAGTGATGTGCTAAACCAGTTCCTGCTGGTATCAAGCGCCCAACAATAACGTTTTCTTTCAGCCCATGAAGATCATCTCGAGTACCGCGTACAGCAGCATCAGTTAATACCCGCGTTGTTTCTTGGAAAGAAGCAGCCGATACAAATGATTCAGTAGCCAATGAAGCCTTTGTAATACCCAGTAAGACGTTATCAGCTGTTGCAGGAACCTTACCCTCAGATTCAAGCTTATCATTTAACTCTAAGAAACGTGTCTTCTCAACTTGCTCCCCTTTAATAAAGGTACTGTCACCACCAGACGTTATTTCAACCTTACGAAGCATTTGCCTAATGATTACTTCAATATGCTTATCGTTAATTTTCACACCTTGTAAGCGGTACACATCCTGAATCTCATTAACTAAGTACCTAGCTAATTCAGAAACACCGCGTAGCCTTAGGATGTCATGTGGTGTTAATTCACCTTCAGCTATAGTTTCGCCTTGTTCTACATGCTCACCTTCAAAAACGGTAATGTGCCTCCACTTTGGTATCAAAAGCTCTTTAGTCTCGCCATCTTTATCTGTGACAACTAAGCGACGTTTACCCTTTGTCTCCTTACCAAAGGAGACCGTACCTGTCATTTCTGCCAAGATAGCTGGATCTTTTGTCTTACGTGCCTCGAACAAATCAGCAACACGAGGTAGACCACCGGTAATATCGCGAGTCTTACTAGATTCTTGTGGTATCCGCGCCAAAATATCTGCGCTTTCAATATCCATACCATCAGTTACGATAACCACCGCTCCAGCAGGCATTACATAATGAGCTGCAATAGTAGTACCCGGGATACATACTGGCTCACCATTATTATCAACTAATGTAATGGCAGGCCTTAAGTCTTTACCGCTGCTTCCACGTTGCTTAGCATCAGTTACCACAAGTGATGTTAAACCGGTAATTTCATCTGAGTGCTGCTGAACAGAGACGCCTTCAACGAAGTCAGTAAAGATAACCTTACCAGCCACTTCAGTGATAACTGGGTGAGTATGCGGATCCCAAGTTGCTAATACAGAACCTGCAGACAATTTATCATTCTCTTTAGCCGTCAATTCAGAGCCATAAGGAATTTTATAATTTTCACGTGTGCGACCATATTCATCGACCACGCTAATTTCACCTGAACGAGATATAACGATCAACTTCTCATCTTTATTCTCAATTGTTTTCAGTTTGTCATTAAAGGTTAACGTACCTTCAGATTTAATTTGAATATTGTTAATAGCTGCAGAACTTGACGCCGCACCACCAATATGGAAAGTACGCATAGTCAACTGAGTTCCAGGCTCACCAATTGATTGAGCCGCTACAACACCAACTGCCTCGCCCATATTAACTAGGTGCCCACGTGCCAGATCACGTCCGTAACACATTTTGCAGATACCCTTTCTGTTTTCACAGCTGATCGCCGAACGAACGGTGACCTTATCAATGCCATTCTGTTCTAGGTGCTCAACCCAAGCTTCGTCAATGAGAGTATTCCTTTCTACAATTATTTCATTGGTTGCAGCACTTATTACATCTTGAGCAATAACACGCCCAAGAATCAGATTACCTAGTGGCTCAACTACTTCACCACCTTCAATTAATGGCGTTACTTCTAAACCATTTTCAGTACCACAATCGTCTGTTAACACGACCATATCTTGAGCAACATCTACTAATCGACGCGTTAAATAACCCGCATTCGCTGTTTTAAGTGCAGTATCGGCCAAACCTTTACGAGCACCGTGTGTTGAAACGAAATATTGCAAAACGTTCAAACCTTCACGGAAATTCGCTGTAATCGGTGTTTCAATAATAGAACCATCCGGTTTAGCCATCAAACCACGCATACCTGCTAGTTGTCGAATCTGAGCAGCAGAACCACGAGCACCAGAATCAGCCATCATATAAACAGAGTTAAATGATTTTTGCTTGACAGTATTTCCCTCAGAGTCCACGACATCGTCAGTACCCAAGTTATCCATCATTGCTTTAGCAACCTGCTCATTTGTATGAGACCAAATATCAATAACCTTGTTATAACGTTCGCCATTTGTAACGAGACCAGACGCATATTGGCTCTGAACCTCTTTGACTTCTTTTTGGGCTGACTTAATTAACTTCCCTTTTGAATCGGGAATAACCATATCGTTAATACCGAATGATACGCCAGATTTAGTCGCATTTGAGAAACCCAGATACATCAATTGATCAGCAAAAATAACCGTTTCTTTGTCACCAAGCTGGCGATAAGAGGCATCAATTAATTGCATAATTGATTTTTTAGTAAGATCTCGATTAACTAAATCAAAGTCCAGTAATTTTGGAACAATACTCCAAACTTGCGCACGCCCAATAGTCGTATCAACAAGACGCCTTGTTATTTGAACTTCACCTGCTTCATCAATATGCTTCTCTTCGATTCTGATTTTAACTTTAGAGTGAAGAGCAACAACTCCTGATTGAATAGCTCGAGCCGCTTCATCAACATCAGCAAATGCCATACCTTCGCCTAAACCATTGATCCGTTCTCTAGTCATATAATAAAGACCTAGAACAACATCTTGCGAGGGAACAATAACAGGCTCACCATTAGCAGGTGATAAGATATTGTTTGTTGACATCATCAATGTTCGCGCTTCTAGTTGCGCTTCAATTGATAAAGGAACGTGAACAGCCATTTGATCACCATCAAAGTCGGCGTTAAACGCAGAACATACTAATGGATGCAGTTGAATAGCCTTACCTTCAATCAATATCGGTTCGAAAGCTTGTATACCTAAACGATGAAGCGTAGGCGCTCGGTTAAGCATGATTGGGTGCTCGCGAATAACTTCAGCAAGAATATCCCAAACCTCAGGACCTTCACGCTCTACTTGTTTCTTGGCAACCTTAATCGTCGTTGCTTCTCCACGAAGTTGTAATTTATTAAAAATAAACGGCTTAAATAACTCAAGCGCCATTTTCTTTGGTAGTCCACATTGATGTAATTTCAATGTTGGACCCACAACGATGACAGAACGACCTGAGTAATCAACACGTTTACCCAAAAGGTTTTGGCGGAAACGACCTTGCTTACCTTTGATCATATCTGCCAAAGATTTTAATGGACGACGGTTTGTACCCGTAATTGCACGGCCACGACGACCATTGTCTAATAACGCATCAACGGATTCTTGTAGCATACGTTTCTCGTTACGGACAATAATATCTGGTGCACTAAGATCCAATAATCTATGAAGACGATTGTTTCTATTAATCACGCGACGATACAAATCATTCAGATCAGAGGTTGCAAAACGCCCCCCATCAAGTGGCACCAGAGGTCTTAACTCAGGTGGGAGCACAGGTAGGACTTTTAATATCATCCACTCCGGTTTATTTTTAGAAGCAAGTAGCGCCTCAAGAACCTTAAGACGTTTAGATATTTTCTTTATCTTAGTTTCTGATTTAGTTGCATTGATGTCCTCACGACACGTATCCATTTCTGCATTCAGATCAAGCGCTTTTAAAAGCCCATCGACTGCTTCAGCGCCCATCAAGGCGGTAAATTCATCACCGTGCTCCTCTAACGCATCAAGATGTTCTTCTTCGGTTAGCAACGTACCCATTTCTAGCGTTGTTAAACCTGGGTCAACAACGACGAATGATTCAAAATAAAGTACACGTTCAATATCACGCAGAGTCATGTTTAATAACAAAGCGATACGTGACGGCAGCGATTTAAGGAACCATATATGAGCAACAGGAGACGCTAGGTCAATGTGCCCCATACGTTCGCGTCGTACTTTAGATAGCGTGACTTCTACTCCACACTTCTCACAAATAACACCACGGTGTTTTAAACGCTTATATTTGCCACAAAGACATTCATAGTCATTTACTGGGCCAAAAATCTTGGCACAAAATAGCCCATCTCTTTCTGGTTTGAACGTACGGTAATTAATCGTTTCAGGCTTTTTTACCTCACCATAAGACCATGATCTAATCATGTCAGGTGAAGCTAAACCTATACGAATGGCATCAAACTCTTCAGTTTGGTTTTGTTGCTTTAAAAAATTGAGTAGATCTTTCAAGACCGTATCTCCTTGTTATCTGTTTTTGTTCAACTAAATGCTAAAGGAAAAAGAAATTAATCTTGTTCCAACTCTATATTGATTCCTAGCGCTCTAATCTCTTTAATCAACACGTTAAATGACTCAGGCATCCCTGGGTCCATTGTGTGATTACCATCCACAATGTTTTTATACATACGTGTACGACCTGAAACATCATCAGATTTAACTGTTAACATTTCTTGTAAAGTATAAGCAGCACCATAAGCTTCAAGCGCCCAAACTTCCATTTCCCCAAACCGCTGACCACCAAATTGAGCTTTACCACCTAGCGGTTGCTGAGTAACAAGACTGTATGGACCAGTAGAACGCGCATGCATTTTATCGTCTACCAAGTGGTTCAACTTGAGCATATACATGTAACCTACTGTTGTTTCACGATCAAACGCTTCACCTGTACGACCATCAAACAATTGAACCTGGCCGGTATCTGAACGACCACCAAGTTTCAGCATTTGTTTAACCTCAGCTTCAGAAGCACCATCAAACACGGGTGTTGCCATCGGCACACCTGCTTTTAGGTTTTCCGCCAATTCAAGAATTTCATCATCAGTAAATGAGTCTAAATCTTCTTGACGACCACTTGTGTTATAGACCTTATCTAAGAACTTACGTAACTTATCAACCTTAGCTTTAGCCTCAAGCATTTTACCAATTTCATTTCCTAGACCTTTAGCCGCCCAACCTAAATGCGTCTCAAGCACCTGACCAACGTTCATACGCGACGGAACCCCTAATGGATTAAGCATTACGTCAACGGGAGTACCATCTTCCATGTATGGCATATCTTCTTCAGGAACAATCATTGAGATAACCCCTTTATTACCATGACGCCCGGCCATTTTGTCACCTGGCTGTATACGACGCTTAACCGCTAGATAAACTTTAACCATTTTAAGCACGCCAGGCTGCAGATCATCGCCCATAGTGATTTTTTTACGTTTTTCTTCGTATAATTCGTTAAGGTCAATCCGCTGCTGTTCAATTTGCTCAGCCACTGCTTCAAGTTGGACATTAAGCTCTTCGTCTTTAAACTTAATTTTCAACCACTCTTTGTTTGAAATACTAGATAAATATTCTTTGCTGACTTTAGTCCCTTTCTTGAGCCTTTCAGGTCCAGAAATCACTTCTTTATCAAGAATCAGTTTTTCAACCCTTAAGTAGGTATCACCTTCAACAATGCGTAGTTGATCATCTAAGTCTTTCTTAACACTTGCTAGCTCAGCATCTTCAATCTCTAACGCACGATGGTCTTTGTCGACCCCATCACGTGTAAAGACTTTTACATCAATAACTGTACCTTGCATACTTGATGGAACGCGTAAAGACGTATCTTTCACATCCGATGCTTTTTCTCCAAATATGGCTCTTAGTAGTTTTTCTTCTGCCGTTAGCTGACTCTCACCTTTTGGCGTTACCTTGCCAACAAGTATGTCACCACCTTTAACTTCAGCACCAATATAGACAATACCCGACTCGTCTAATTTAGATAGCGCGCCTTCACCAACATTTGGGATATCTGCCGTAATTTCTTCAGAGCCCAATTTGGTGTCACGTGCAACACAAACCTTTTCTTCAATATGAATAGTCGTCAGACGATCTTCTTTAACTACTTTTTCAGAGATTAATATAGAATCCTCAAAATTGTAGCCATTCCAGGGCATAAAGGCGACCATCATATTTTGGCCTAAAGCCAACTCACCCATGTCGGTAGATGGGCCATCTGCTAATACGTCACCTTTTTGAATTAAATCACCCGGTTTAACTAATGGTCGCTGATTAATACAGGTGTTTTGATTAGATCGCGTATATTTAGTACAGTTGTAAATATCTACACCAGACTCGCCTGTTTCAGTCTCTTCGTCATTAACTCTTACAATAATACGTGATGCGTCTACATCATCAATAACGCCACCACGTGTTGCAACAATCGTCACACCGGAATCAACTGCAACTGCACGCTCCATGCCTGTTCCCACTAACGGTTTATCCGCTTTCAAGGTTGGAACGGCTTGACGTTGCATGTTTGAACCCATTAACGCACGGTTGGCATCATCATGTTCTAAAAATGGAATAATTGAAGCCGCAACAGAAACAATTTGTTTAGGCGACACATCCATATAATTGATTTTATCAGCTGTCGTAATCGCAAATTCTTCAGCATGTCGGCAAGTGATCATATCTTCGACAAAGTTCCCTTTGTCATCAAGCTCAGCATTTGCTTGAGCAATGTAGTAACGACCCTCTTCAATCGCTGATAAGAAATCAACCTGTTCAGTCAATTGACCATCTACAACTCTTCTATAGGGCGTTTCAAGGAAACCATACTCGTTAGTTCTTGCATAAACAGCTAATGAGTTAATCAAACCAATGTTTGGTCCCTCAGGTGTTTCAATTGGACAAACGCGACCATAATGAGTTGCATGAACATCTCGTACTTCGAAACCAGCTCTTTCACGTGCTAAACCACCAGGTCCTAATGCAGAAACACGTCGTTTATGAGTAATCTCTGACAATGGATTATTTTGATCCATAAATTGAGACAACTGACTCGAACCAAAGAATTCCTTAATCGCTGCCGCTACGGGTTTAGCATTAATAATCTCTTGAGGCATAAGGCCTTCAGAATCAGCAATGGATAACCGTTCTTTTACGGCACGTTCAACTCTAACTAATCCCACTCTGAATTGATTTTCAACCATTTCACCAACAGAGCGAATCCGTCTGTTGCCTAAATGATCGATATCATCAACTGAGCCATCACCATTACGGATACTAATAAGCTCTTTTAATACTGCAATAATATCGTCATTACTGAGTACGCCTGGACCGGTAATTTCTTCACGACCAAGACGAAGGTTAAATTTCATACGACCTACGGTCGAAATATCGTATCGATCTGATGTAAAAAATAAGTTATGAAATAATTTTAGAGCAGACTCTTTCGTTGGTGGCTCACCTGGGCGCATCATTCGGTAAATTTCAACTAACGCATCAAGCTGGTCAAGTGTTGAATCAATTTTCAACGTATTGGAAATAAAAGCCCCTTTATCAAGATCGTTGACATATAAGGTCTCTATTGTTTTAGCACCACTATTGATGATTTCATCGAGATTTTCTTCAGTTACTTCAGCATTCAAATCTGCAACAATTTCGCCCGTTTCTTGATTAACAATAGGCGAAGCAAGTATTTTACCAAGTAAGTACTCACTTGGTACGTCAATCTGTTTAACTTCAGACTTGTTAAGGGTACGAATATGTTTAGCGGTAACTCGTCGCCCTTCCTCAATAAGGACCTTGCCATTGACTTTAATATCAAACCCAACAATCTCTCCTCGCAACCTCTCAGGCACAAGGTCCATTGTCAATGCTGATTTTTTTTGATGAAATACATTCTTCTCAAAGAACATATCCATAATTTGAGCATTGGTAAACTCTAATGCTTTAAGTAGAACAGTTGCAGGAAGTTTTCTACGACGATCAATACGAACATAGACGATATCTTTATGATCGAATTCAAAATCTAGCCATGAACCACGATATGGAATGACACGTGCTGAGAAAAGCAACTTGCCTGATGAGTGTGTCTTACCTTTATCGTGATCGAAAAACACACCTGGAGAACGGTGTAATTGAGAGACAATAACACGCTCTGTTCCGTTGATTACGAAGGTCCCATTATCCGTCATTAACGGTAATTCACCCATGTAAACTTCTTGCTCGCGGATATCTTTAACACGCTTAGAACCAGCGGGTGAATCTTTATCATAGATCACCAATCTAACTTGAACTCTTAGAGGTGAAGCATACGTTGCTCCACGAGATTGACATTCTTTAACATCAAATTTAGGTTTACCTAAACGGTAACTCACATACTCCAATACGGCATAACCTGTATGACTTGTAATTGGAAAAACACTACCTAGTGCCGCATGCAGTCCTACTGAATCTAATTCATCAGCAGCAGCAACGTCAGATTGAAGAAAACGCTTGTAAGAACTAATCTGCGTTTCTAACAAGTAAGGTGTTTCCATTGCACCTTCTTGACGACCAAATGTTTTACGAATACGTCTTTTCTCAGTATATGAGTACGCCATTTTTAAACCCTTTTATTCGTTTAGCTCTAATTTATCAAACAGAGTAAATTAGAAATTTAATACCCTACAACGGGAAATAGGTCGGTAGTTAAAAACTACCGACCCTATTCTTTTAAAAGCTTTTATAGCTTTTTAGTAACAACAAGTATTACTTAATTTCTGCAGCAGCGCCTGCTTCAACAAGCTGCTTAACAGTTTCTTCAGCTTCGTCTTTAGATACAGCTTCTTTAACAGGAGCTGGGGCACTTTCAACTAAAGTTTTAGCTTCTTTCAAACCGAGACCTGTAATAGCACGAACAGCTTTAATCGCTGAAACTTTGTTATCACCAAAACTTGTCATAATGACATCAAACTCAGTTTTCTCTTCAGCAGCAGAACCTGCGTCGCCACCAGCAGCTGGTGCAACTGCCACTGCAGCAGCAGCAGATACGCCAAATTTTTCTTCCATCGCTTCAACTAGTTCTACGACATCCATAACACTCATATTTGAAATTGCTTCTAAAATATCTTCTTTGGAGACAGCCATTGTCTTAACCCCTTTAATTTAAATTTGTTTAAAAAATAATACCTATGCGGCCTGCTTTTGAATACGGACTGCATCAACAACTCTAACCAACTGTGCATGTGGTTCTGCAAGCGTTCTGACGAATTTCTCGACAGGTGCTTTCATCACAGACATCAACATACTGATTGCTTGGTCTTTTGTCGGTAGTTTTGATAGTCGTTCAAGCTCTGATGCTTCTAATAATTGACCACTAACGGAAACAAACTTTGTTTCCAATTTTTTATGGTCTTTACTAAAATCCTTCACTAATCGAGCCGCACAACCAGGATCTTCCATCGAGAACGCTATAACTAACGGACCCGCTAAAGCATCTTGAATACATTCAAATTCTGTATTCTCAACTGCTTTACTAACCAACGTATTTTTAACAACACGAAGATACACCCCAGATGCACGAGCTTTTTCACGAAGCTCAGTCATCTCAACAACAGTCAAACCACGGTATTCCGCCGCAACAACTGAAAATGCGTTTGCAGCTACCTCAGCCACTTCAGCAACTACCGCTTGTTTTTGCTCAAGATTTAGTGGCATATATACCTCCTGACTACTGTATGTAATAACCTAAGTTATTACGGTTTATAAAACCCAAAAAGGGCACCCTTTAACGGGGCCATCCTTTGAAATATAAAGGACTTACCGTCTGCGTAGGATATTAAGCAAAGTATGCACCTACGGTCTTTGACGATTGCTAACTTATTAGCAATCCAAAGTTTTGGTTTCTTAAAGAAACCGTCTAGCCGATAGTAACGCTAGATTGATCAACTTGCAGGCCTGGTCCCATCGTAGTTGAGACACTTATTTTCTTAAAGTAAACGCCTTTAGCAGAAGATGGTTTTGCCTTTAATAAATCAGACAATAATGCTTCCATATTTTCTTTTAACGCGTTTTCTTCAAAGGTCGCTTTTCCAATGCTGCAATGAATAATGCCAGCCTTGTCTGTTCTATAACGCACCTGCCCACCTTTTGCATTTTTAACTGCATTGGCAACGTCTGGTGTCACTGTTCCAACCTTTGGGTTAGGCATTAATCCACGTGGACCTAGAATTTGACCCAACGTGCCTACTACACGCATTGCATCAGGTGAAGCAATAACTACATCAAAATTCATCTCACCTGCTTTCACTTGCGCAGCCAAATCATCCATACCAACAACATCTGCACCAGCTGCTAATGCTGCTTCAGCGTTCGCACCTTGGGTGAATACTGCAACACGTACAACCTTACCTGTACCGTTTGGTAATAAAGTCGACCCTCTGACGTTTTGATCTGATTTGCGTGAATCGATACCTAAGTTCACACTAATATCAACAGATTCATCGAATTTAGTAACTGCCAACTCTTTAAGAATCGCAAACGCACCTTTGGCGTCATATGCTTTTCCAGGCTCAACTTTATCTTTTATTAATTTTGCTTTTTTAGTTAACTTAGCCATTTACACACCCTCCACATCTATACCCATGCTGCGAGCACTACCTGCTATTGTTCTAACTGCCGCATCCATATCTGCCGCAGTTAAATCAGCATCTTTTACTTTAGCAATCTCTTCAAGTTGCGCGCGAGTAACTGTAGCAACCTTTACTGTATTTGGTGTACCACTACCTTTCTGAATACTCGCAGCTTTTTTCAATAAAATTGAAGCTGGAGGTGTTTTTGTAATAAATGTAAAACTTTTATCAGTAAAAACCGAGATAACAACCGGAATCGGCATCCCTTTTTCCATACCTTGAGTTTTTGCATTAAACGCTTTACAAAACTCCATAATGTTAACACCGTGTTGACCTAACGCTGGACCAACCGGGGGACTTGGGTTTGCTTCGCCTGCTTTTACCTGTAATTTAATATAGGCATCAATCTTCTTAGCCATATCTTTCTCCTTATTGGGTCAAACACCTTTCGGCTCCCCTGTTAAATTAATCAGATTTTTTCAACCTGACTAAACTCTAAATCTACTGGTGTTGCACGCCCAAAGATTAACACTGAGGCGCGAATCGAACTTTTATCATAATTAACCTCTTCAACCGTTCCATTAAAGTCTTTGAAAGGGCCATCATTAATTCGTACGACTTCACCAACCTCAAACAATACTTTTGGTCGCGGCTTCTCCACTCCTTCTTGAATTCTGTTAAGAATCTTATTAGCTTCTGCTTCAGAAATAGGTGCCGGACGGTCACTTTTACCGCCAATAAACCCTAATACTTTTGATACGTCTTTAACTAAATGCCATGTCGCATCATTAAGATCCATCTGAACCAGGACATATCCAGGAAAGAATTTCCGCTCACTTCTTTTTTGCTGACCATCACGCATTTCAACAACTTCTTCAGTTGGAACTAAAATTTCACCAAACTGATCCTGCATTCCTTCACGTTCAATTGCTTCTTCTAATGAACTTTTTACCCGGTGTTCAAAATTTGAATAGGCGTGAACTACATACCAACGCAATGCCATAATATTAGCCTTAACCCGTCACTTGTCCAATGCCCCACATAAGTAGGCCATCAAACATCCACAATAAAATTCCAACAAACAAAACCATCACACCAACAATTAATGTTGTTTGCATAGTTTCTTTTTTAGTTGGCCAAACGATTTTTTTTAACTCAATGCTTGAGCCCTGTGCAAATCGCCAAAATGATTGACCCAAGCTTGTTGTATAAACAAGAGCCACTGCTGTTAACAAAACAAAAAGCAAGCCAATCACTCTAAATAATAATGATTGGTCAGCATAATAGTAAAAGCCACCTAAGCCGCCAACTATTAATATAATTGCTAGCGCAAGCTTTACCACGTCAAATTGACCTGACTCTTGATCTACTTCTACACTCATAGTTTTTAACTTCTAGTTGAAATGACGACTAAGGTCTATTGCCTGCCAAATGGCAGGCCAGGAGGGAATCGAACCCCCAACCTGCGGTTTTGGAGACCGCTGCTCTGCCAATTGAGCTACTGGCCTGCACCGAAACAACTCAGTGCACTTACTCTCGAGTCCATTACTCGATAATCTTGGAGACTACGCCGGCACCAACGGTACGGCCGCCTTCACGAATCGCGAAGCGCAGGCCATCTT
>CAJXTU010000025.1 GCA_913060865.1 uncultured Cycloclasticus sp. | reverse complement strand
ACACTGCATATCGTCGGCAGCGTCAGATGTGTATAAGAGACAGGCTTTTCATCGGCTACTTGGTTTTCAATTTGTAAGCAACAAGCACCCGCTTCTATCATTTGCTTAGCCATTAGGTAAGTGGCTTCGGCGTTACCAAAACCCGCATCAATATCAGCAACGATAGGTACAACGTGAGTTACATGGTTATCGATAGCATCTTGAACACGCTTGGCTGCAACGTCGTCGCCCGCTTCACGAGCTGCGTCTAAATCACGGAATAAACCGCCTAATTCGCGAGCATCCGCTTGGCGTAGGAATGTATATAGTTCTTCAACCAATGAAGCAACGGCTGTTTTTTCATGCATAGATTGATCAGGTAAAGGACCAAAATCAGAACGTAGCGCAGCAACCATCCAACCAGAAAGGTAGAGATAGCGACGATCCGTTTTTCCACCGAAGTGTTTTTTAATTGAGATCATTTTTTGTTGGCCTATAAAACCATGCCAGCAACCGAGTGATTGAGTGTATTTGGTTTTGTCTGCATCAAATGCAGCCATGTCAGCATTCATGATATCAGCTGTGTATTGCGCAATATCAAGACCTGTTTTAAATTTGTTTTGCGCGCGCATGCGTGCAATTGACTCAGGGTTGATTGGGTCCCAAGATGAGCCTTTGGCTTCAACCAATGCTGAAACTGCATTTATATCATTTGTGTAAGATGACATTTAAATCTCCTTTTGGTGAGTTTTCGTTACGTTAAATAAAGTTTATAAGTAGTCGTAAGCTGGGACGGTTAAGAAATCAACCAGCTCTTCAGAAGTTGTAAAACGATCCATTATTTTTGCTGCCTCGTCGAAACGGCCAGCGTTAAAGCGCTCTTCGCCTACTTCGCCTTTAATCGTTTCCATTTCTTCAATCATCAGTTCACGGAACAGCTCGACGGTTACTTTCTTACCGTTACTCAAGTCTTTACCGTGGTGAATCCATTGCCAAATAGACGAACGAGAAATTTCAGCTGTTGCTGCATCCTCCATCAAACCATAGATAGGCACACAGCCATTGCCTTGAATCCACGCTTCAATATACTGAACCGCAATTCGTATGTTAGCGCGCATGCCCTCTTCTGTTCTGTCGCCGTCACATGGTTCTAATAAATCAGTCGCCGTTACTTCAGCGTCATCAGCGCGTGACACGCTCATTTGGTTCCTATTACCTTCACCAATGTACTCGTCAAACACTGCCATCGCCGTGTCTGCTAAGCCTGGGTGGGCAACCCACGTACCATCGTGGCCGTTTTTAGCTTCTAATGTTTTATCACCAACCACTTTCTTTAAAACAGCCGCATTGGCTTCTGCGTCTTTAGCAGGAATGAACGCCGCCATGCCGCCCATCGCTAACGCCCCGCGTTTGTGGCAGGTTTTAATGAGTAAACGTGAATATGCACTCAAGAATGGTTTATTCATGGTCACTACTTGGCGATCAGGAAGTACACGATCTGGGTAGTTCTTCAACGTTTTAATATAGCTAAAAATGTAATCCCAACGTCCACAGTTCAATGCAACGATATGGTCACGGAATTCGTGCAGAATTTCGTCCATTTCAAACACAGCAGGCAATGTTTCAATAAGGACTGTGGCTTTAATGGTGCCACGTTCTAGCCCGACTAAATCCTCAGCCTTATCCATCAAATCTGCCCACCAACGTGCTTCTTTATGCGATTGAAGCTTAGGAATGTAGAAGTATGGGCCAGAACCTTTGGCTAATAACGCTTTAAAGTTATGAAAGAAGTAATAAGCAAAATCAATCAAACCACCTGGGATTTCTTGGTCGCATAAATGGATATGTTTTTCAGGCAAATGTAAACCACGTGCACGACAAATTAATACAGCGGGATCTTCGTTTAATTCGTAGTGCTTGCCAGATTTAGGATCATCTAAGCTAATCGTCCCATTTACCGCATCACGCATGTTAATTTGACCTTGGGCGACCTTCTCCCATGTAGGAGACAGCGAATCTTCAAAGTCAGCCATAAAGACCTTAACGTTGGCGTTTAAGGCATTAATAATCATTTTACGGTCAACAGGGCCCGTAATTTCTACACGACGGTCTTGTAAATCAGTCGGGACACCTAAAATATTCCAATCACCTTCCCGAATAGCTCTAGTTTCTGCTAAAAAATCAGGTAATGCGCCTGCATCTATCTCCGCTTGTCTTTCTTTGCGATCATCTAACAGTGCGCGTACACGTGGAGCAAACTTTTCAGCAAGGGTTGCTACAAAGTTGTTCGCCTCATCGGTGAAAATGCTGGCGTATTCAGGTGTTATTTCACCTTTAAAGATTAATGATTTCATTTTAAATCTCCAAAATCGTAATTAAGTAGGTTTGTGCAATGCATTATATTCATTTGCTACCCCCATACAATCACTATAAAGCTATCTCTATCATTAATAAAATTAATGATAGAATGTGCGTATGAATGAACAAATAATAAAATCTAATCGGCACAAACAACTTAGATCGTTTTGTATGGCGGCAAAAGTTGGCGGTTTCTCAAAAGCTGCCGATTTATTACAATTAAGTCAACCCTCTGTTTCATTACAAATTCAAGGTTTGGAGAAAGAGCTTAAAGCGAAGTTGTTTTTAAGGAACGGTCCGAAAATCACATTAACTGATGCAGGGAAAAAATTACTTGAACTCGCACAACCGCTCGTAGATCAAATGGATAGTTTGCCTACACGTTTTAGTGCACTCCATCACCCAGAGGAAACAGCAGAAATAAACATTGCTGCGGGTGAAGCCAGTATTTTGTATTTATTGCCAAATATTATAGAGACATTCAAGCAGCGGTATCCGAATGTTCATATTCGCTTGCATAGTGTGTCTGGCAAGTCTGGCGTAGATGCCATACGTAATGGCGATGTTGATTTTGCTGTAGGCCCTATGCTCGAAGTACCTGCGGATATACTTTATAAAAAAGTGTACCGGTTTGTGCCTGTACTCATTATGCCGTTTGGTCACCCATTAGCTGCAGTAGACGACATTAGTTTGAGCGATATCGTTCAATATGATCTTATTCTGCCGCCTAAGCACCTTAATACATGGCGGATTGTAGATGATGTTCTACAAAAACATAAACTTAATTATAGAACGTCTTTAGAAGCGTGGAGCTGGGAGATTATTAAAAAATATGTAGAGCTGGGTCTCGGCATTTCAATAGTTACCAGCGTGGCTTTAACGGGAAAAGAACAGCTTATCGCGAAGCCATTATCGAAATACTTTCCTGACTATTACTATGGCGTCACAATGAAAAGGAAAGGTGTTTTATCGTTACCTGCTAAAAACTTTATTGAACTGATCGACCCTAGTTTTTTTCGAGCTGGGTAAACGTTAAATTTTATAAGGATTAACCCAAAACTATGCTGAAAACTTGAGTAGAAGCCTCTAAAGACTATAAACTCACCGTTTTCAGCATAAAATTTTACTATGTGCTAATTACTTACAAAGCTTGAACTTTGTTTGCACATGGGCCTTTTTGACCCTGGCCTACTTCGAACTCAACTTCTTGACCATCATTCAATGTTGCGTATTCACCGCCAGCTTGAATTTCTGAATGGTGAACAAAAAGATCTTTGCCGCCATCTTCTGGTGTAATAAAACCAAAGCCTTTATCTGCATTGAACCACTTTACTGTACCTTTACTCATATTATGCTCTCTATATTATGGTGAAAAATTAATTCTGTTTTCGCTATCACCATTACAAAAACAGATTATTGGTTATACCTGCGCCCTCTTTTAGCTGTCACAGTCTATTTAGTACCAGTCTACTCGATAACTCGGTTCGGAAGGTATTTCATTTATGCTGTTTCTAGACAAATTTCACTCTATATTAGATATCCTAGCTCACTGCATTCCATAGCAAGCTATTAAATTCTTATCTACTTTGCATAAATTACGTCGGCTACAAGGCTCGTTAGAACACGGAGGGACCGTAGGTGAATGCTACTTCGGTGTATAGAGAGCATAAGTTCCATTAACTTGATTAAAGCATCACCTCAATTCGGCTATAATACTCATCTGTGATAATACTGACGATACCGCATGATCTGGAAACCTAACGTAACCGTTGCTTCAATTGTTGAGTTAGACGGTAAATTTTTGATGGTAGAGGAAGAATCCCCCGCTGGCCCTGTATTAAATCAACCTGCCGGGCATTTAGACCCCAATGAAAGCATGGAAGATGCTGTTATAAGGGAAACACTGGAAGAAACCGGCTATCGCTTTACCCCGGAGGCCGTTATTGGATCTTATTTATGGCATAACAGCGATAATGAAACGACGTATTATCGATCTACCTACTCTGGTAGTGTGTGCCATAAAATTATTGCCACTGAACTTGATGAGGGAATCATTCGTGCATTATGGATGACCCATAATGAAATCATTGAGAATAAAAGCCGATTACGTAGCCCAGTTATTTTGGAAAGCCTAAATGACTACCTTGCCGGTAAAAGATACCCATTAGATATCATCAAGTATTACTTTAAGTAACAAATATAACAACATGTTTTTAAATGAATAATCATAAAGTCATGATAGGTATGTCGGGTGGTGTTGACTCATCCGTTGCCGCCTTACGATTGCTTGAACAAGGCCATGAGGTAACCGGTTTATTTATGAAAAACTGGGATGAGGATGACGGTAGCGAGTATTGCACGGCGAAAGAAGACTTGGACGACGCGCAGCAAGTAAGTGATAAGCTGGGTATTGAATTGAAAACCGTTAATTTTGCCGCTGAATACTGGGATAACGTATTCGAAGATTTTTTAAGTGAATACGCGGCTGGTCGAACACCTAATCCAGATATTCTTTGCAACAGAGAAATTAAATTTAAAGCTTTTTTAGATTACGCCACACAACTCGGCGCAGATTACATCGCCACAGGGCATTACACACAAATTGCTCAACAAGATGAACAATTTCAATTGATGCGTGGTTTGGATGCTAATAAGGATCAAAGTTACTTCCTGTATACCTTGGGGCAAACACAATTGAGCCGCTCCCTCTTCCCCATTGGCGATATGGAAAAACCTGCCGTTCGTGAGCTCGCGCAAAAGGCTGGGTTTATTAATAGCCGTAAAAAAGACAGCACGGGGATATGTTTTATTGGCGAACGTAAGTTTAAAGACTTTTTGCAACGCTATTTGCCTGCCCAACCCGGCAATATGAAAACACCTGACGGTGAAACCATAGGACAGCACCAAGGACTGATGTATTACACTCTAGGGCAGCGCCAAGGGCTGGGTATTGGCGGGGTTAAAACTGCCGCCGAAGAGCCGTGGTACGTAGTGCAGAAAGACTTAATTAATAACATTCTTGTTGTTGCGCAAGGTCATGACCACCCGCTAATGCAAAGCCATACACTTAACGCATCTCAATTAAGTTGGGTCAGTACTGATGCGCCAACAGATCAATTCAACTGTACTGCAAAAACACGCTATCGACAAAAAGACCAAACTTGCCAGGTAACAATATTAGATAATGGTGCTTGCGAGGTAACGTTCGACAACGCTCAACGTGCCGTAACGCCAGGCCAATCGGTTGTCTTTTATGACAACGAAATGTGCCTTGGTGGCGGTATAATAGATTCAACTTTTTAAACTAACTCAATAAACGCTTAACAGATGACATTAAATAAATTGAATGCCCTTTCCCCTGTTGATGGCCGTTACGCCAGCAAAGTAGATGAACTACGCCCTATTTTCTCCGAATTTGGCTTAATAAGAGCCCGTGTAACGGTTGAAGTACGTTGGCTGCAAGCCTTATCTGAACATACTGAAATCACCGAAGTCAGTGAATTTTCAGATACCGCGCATGCCATCTTAGATGCTATTGTGAGCGACTTTTCGCAAGACGACGCAGCACGTGTCAAAACGATTGAAAACACGACTAACCACGATGTTAAAGCGGTTGAATACTTCTTAAAAGAAAAAATTGCGCATAATGCTGAATTATTAGCTGTGAGTGAATTCATTCACTTTGCTTGTACATCAGAAGATATCAACAACTTATCGTACGCATTAATGTTAAAAGAAGGCCGCGATGAGGTCATTGGCACCGCTATCGCAAACGTAATTGACGACATTAAGTCAAAAGCACTTGATTATGCAGGCATGCCACTACTGTCTAGAACACACGGACAAACGGCTTCACCAAGCACAATGGGTAAGGAATTTGCAAACGTGGTGGCCCGTTTAGAGCGTCAGTTATTACAATTAGAAGACGTGGATATTCTGGGCAAAATTAACGGCGCTGTCGGTAACTACAATGCACACTACTCGGCCTACCCGAACATCGATTGGCCTGCTTTTGCACAAGATTTTGTAGAATCATTAGGTTTAACATTTAACCCGTACACCATTCAAATTGAGCCGCACGATTACATCGCTGAGTATTTTCATGTATTGGCGCGCGTGAACACGATTTTGATTGATTTCGCGCGTGACGTTTGGGGCTATATATCGGTTGGCTACTTCAAACAAAAAACGATCGCCGGTGAAGTCGGTTCGTCCACCATGCCACACAAGGTGAACCCGATTGATTTTGAAAACGCCGAAGGTAACTTTGGCATTGCTAATGCATTGATGAATCACTTTTCAGAAAAATTGCCTATTTCAAGATGGCAACGCGATTTAACTGATTCAACCGTCTTACGTAATTTAGGTACTTGTTTGGCACACAGTTTAATTGGTTTTAAATCGTTACAAAAAGGTATCTCTAAATTAGATATTAATGAGGCTAAATTATTAAGCGACTTAGATGCGAACTGGGAAGTGTTGGCAGAGCCGATTCAAACCGTGATGCGCCGCTATGGGATAGAAAAGCCATATGAAAAGTTGAAAGAACTAACGCGTGGCCAAGGCATTGATCAGGCGTCCATGCAAACGTTCATTAAAACATTAGAGATGCCCGATGAGGCAAAGCAATTACTATTAGAAATGACACCTGCTAGCTACACAGGGTGTGCAGAAGAACTAGCAAAAAATATTACTAGTAACACTTAAAGCATATTAGTTCAGACCTAATTTAACGTGTCGATTTGATTTGAGGGGAGTTACCCGTTTTGATAAAGGTATAGAATCGTTAAATCAAAACAAAATAGGTAACTCTCAATATTACATACAAACTAGCCAATAATTAAATAAAAAGCCGACATGCTCAATCTTGCTGAAGAAATAGGTAATATCTCAAGAGCACGTAAAGTGCTGCGTATCTTAACGGATAGAGGCACTGAATATTACGGCTGAGTTGATCAACATAATTTTCAGCCATATCTCGCCATTAACAACATCAACCTACACCAAGAAAAAAGTGATATCTCCGTAAAAGAATGGAATCTGTGGGCGCTTCCACAAAATGATATTAAACGAGTTTTATCAGGTCACATTTAGGAAAAGGCTGTATGCCTCGATGGAAGAGCTTCAAAAAGCTCTAGACCGGTGGATAAATTACCATAAGATGGCTGCACTAATCAGGCTAAAAATGCTGTGAACGAGCTCCACTGGATACTTTGCTAATATTAGTTTGAGCCATTACATTTAAGCGCCAACCTAACGCGTAAGGTTTCACCTGCAAACTCAATCAAATCCCCCGAGACGATTTTTTTACGTTTCCTTGTTTCAGTTTTACCATTTAACAATACCAAACCTTGGCTTATAACTTGTTTTGCCTCACCCCCACTGGGGACCAAGCTTTCAAACTTCAAGATTTTATATAGCTCTACAGGTTCTTTTGGAATTTCAACGTCAATCATGCTTGTACTTCGCTCCTTATGGACAGAATGTTTTTGCTTTCTCATCAGCTAAATCATAATACTGGTACAGGCAAATCATTGCAGCTTCATTTGATGCTTCAACATCCATACTTTGTAATAAACCTTGCCATAACCCCATTCGATCACTTGTTCCTGCATATCGACCACCCTCCTCACGTTTTGCTAACCATAACCCTTCGCCATTAAAACTATACACAGGTAATAAATCTTGCCGCTGTGAAGCGGGAAGAATAGCTTTATTTAAATTATCCAATACCAATGGTTCTGAATTGGGTTCGGCAAAATAACTAACAACCATGTGCGCCTTGTTTATTGTCAGGGCTTTTACATAGGTAAGACGTAATTTATTTTCATCTAACCCCATCGCAGTCAAGGTGAAATATTTAGCGATCGATAAATCTTCACAATCACCTGCTTCTGTTACTAATGTTTGTAGTGGTGTTGCCCAATAGTCTTGTTTTTTCCAATGGTAAATATCATCAACAAACTCTATCTCGTTAACAAATTCATTGGCCGAGTTTAGCTTATCAATATCTGATTTCGATGTACCGTTTTCAATAAGCGACTTCCAAGCTTCCACGCGTTGCCGAGTCTCAGTATTAATGCCATCGGATATCAAACTCTTTTGCTTAGGTCCACTGGCGCAAGCAACTAACGATGCAAGCACAATAGCAACAAAAATTCTCTCGATTAAACGACTAAACATCCTAACGGCTCAACTTTTCCATTATTCTTGCAAGCTCAAAATCCCTTGCAGAAATACCAGCTAATTCATGTGTCGTCAGGTCTACTGTGACTATTTTATAAACATTAAACCACTCTGGGTGATGGTTTAGCTTTTCGGCGTATATCGCCACTTTTGTCATAAAACCAAACGCTTCAATAAAATTTGAAAAGTTAAATGTCTTGCTCAATTTTTGATCTTTAATTACCCAACTAATTGTTGCTAGCTTATTTAACTTTTTAAGTTCAGCTTCAATTAAATCATCTGAATATTTCTCAACCATAGGCTCACCCTTAACTGTTAATAACCAGCTTTTTTATATAAAGCGTTTTGAAACGGACTAATAATTAATCAGCTTCCTCTATATGCTTCACCATTAGCTGTACACTTGATCGCCCCATATAGGTATTGACATCCAATTGGTATACCACGCTGACCTGACTTAAACCGATAATACTATCTGGATTATCTACGTTAAAATAAATAGCATCAATTTTCCTATTTAGGCTTGGTATCTCTAGCTCTAATTTAACGTGTTTTTGCGCTAGAATTCGTGCATTTTTTACCTTGAAACGACCAACAAAAACCGGCTCTGGGAAGTTTTGCCCCCAAGGTCCCGCTTGCCGAAGAGTATTGGCTAACGTTAGATTTAGCTCATTATCAGGTATTTCACCGTCGACTAATAATATATTGTCAGGCACTTGGTTATTGAGACGTTTTTTCACTGCTTGGTTAAATGCCGCGATGAACGTTTCCAAGTCTTTTTCGGCGATACTCATTCCGGCCGCCATTGCATGACCGCCAAATTTCTTTAACAAACCAGGGTGCAGACTCGCTACATCATCAAGCGTATCTCTTATATGCAGACCTGGAATTGAACGAGCAGACCCCTTTACATCACCGTTGTCTGCTTTAGCGAAAGCAATAACAGGTCTATTGAGTTTCTCTTTAATTCGCGAAGCAAGTATACCGATAACACCTTGATGCCAATGCTGATCAAACAAACAAACACCCCACTGCTCATACTGGTTTTTGTTTGGTTTTAACGAAGTTAAAATCTTGTATGCATCTTGTTTCATATCGTTTTCTATTGAACGGCGTTCAATATTTAACATATCCAATTGCTCAGCAATATGTCTCGCTTCTTCTTCATCATCAGTGAGCAAGCATTGAATACCGAGTGACATATCATCTAATCGCCCCGCCGCATTTAGTCTTGGACCAATAGCAAAGCCTAAATCACTCGAAACAACCCGCTCTGGCTCTCGCTTTGCGATATTTAGTAAGGCACTGATACCTGGAATGCATTTTTTTGTTTGAATTCGTAGTAAGCCTTGATGCACCAGCTTACGGTTAATTTCATCCATCGGTACAACATCCGCCACTGTTCCAAGCGCAACAATATCAAGCAGGTTAGCAAGATTAGGAGCAGGCATTTTCTTGAACGCGCCTTCCTCATTAAGGGATGCTCTTAAGGCCAATAGCACATAAAAAACTACCCCAACACCCGCTAATGATTTGCTCGGAAATTCGTCACCTAGTAATTGCGGATTAACGATGGCATCTGCTTTTGGTAAGTGTTTAGGGGGCAAATGATGATCGGTTACAACCACCTTGCAACCACTTTCAGTGGCGTAAGCAACACCATCAACACTGGAAATGCCATTATCTACCGTAATAATTAAATCGGGTTTTAACTCTAGAGCAACGTCTACAATTTCTGGTGTAAGGCCATAACCAAATTTAAAACGGTCTGGTACGACAAAATCAACGTTATCAGCACCCAACATGCGTAAACCACGAATAGCCACTGCACATGAGGTAGCCCCATCAGCGTCAAAATCCGCAACGATGAGTATCTTCTTACTCGATTGCATCGCATCCTTAATAAGCTCAACTGCCTTATCAATACCCGATAGAGAGCGATAGTCTGGTAGATTTTTTAGCGTACGATCAAGTTGAATTTCTTGCGTGATACCTCTGTTTAAATAAACTTGACGTAAGACTGGGTGGACACCTGATAAGGTATTAGCATCATGAGCAACAGCATCACGATGCTTAACACTTATTGTTGAGCTAGCAGACTCGACCCCACTCACCGTCGTGAGATTATAACTTGTCTAAAATAGCTGCCTTAACTGCATCTAGGGATGCGTCAATAGCCTTTGGATTAACTGCACACTGAGCTATCGCTGTGTCTGGATCTTTAAGTCCATGCCCAGTTAACGTGCAGACAATCGTACTTCCTTCAGGGATTTTGCCATTCTTAATATCACGGATTGCACCACCAACTGAGGCTGCAGAAGCCGGTTCACAAAAAACACCTTCTTTTTCTGTGAGTAATTTTTGTGTCGCTAATATTTCATCATCTGTCAGCAAATCAAACCATCCGCCAGATTCTTTTTGTGCCGCCCAAGCTTGATCCCACGATTGCGGACGACCTATACGAATAGCCGTTGCTACCGTTTCTGGATCATCAATCATCTCACCTTTTAAGAAAGGCGCGGCACCGGCTGCTTGATAACCCACCATCACTGGACGTTTATCAGCCGTGTAGACTGAACGATCGTATTGGCAATCACCATCGCAAAATGCACATGAATCTGTCACATGCTCACCTGCTGGTTGTGCCATTTCACTATAACCGATCCAATGCGCAGTAATATTACCAGCGTTCCCAACCGGTAAACAGTGGTAGTCAGGTGCTTTACCCAATGCCTCAACAATCTCATAAGACGCTGTTTTTTGACCTTGTAAGCGATAAGGATTAATTGAATTAACAATGGTAACTGGTGCGTGTTCAGCCACCTCTTTGACCAGCTGCATTCCATGATCAAAATTACCTTTGATTTGGATAATTTCTGCACCATGCATCATCGCTTGGGCCAGTTTTCCTAACGCAATTTTTCCTTCAGGAATAAGTACAAATGCTTTAATACCCGCACGAGCAGCATACGCCGCGGCTGAAGCCGATGTATTGCCTGTTGAGGCACAAATAATAGCCTTACTACCCTCTTCAACGGCTTTGGTCACCGCCATCGTCATGCCTCGATCTTTAAATGACCCTGTTGGGTTTAAACCTTCGTATTTGACATACATATCAACATTCTTGCCGATTAACTCAGGAATATTTTGCAATTGAATAAGCGGCGTATTGCCTTCACCCAAACTGATTAAACGAGTGCTATCAGATACGGGTAACACCGATTTAAACTTGTCGATAAGGCCGATATAACGATTTCCTGTAGGCATAGTCATTCCTATTGTAAAGATTCAACACGGATTCTAACCGCTGGTTGGTTGATCGAATCGAGAGATTCAATTTGTTCTAGAGCCGTTATTAATGATTTTTCTACGACGCTATCGGTGAGTATAATAACTTGAGCATTTGCACCGTGTTGCTCAGGCTCTTTTTGCTGAACAGCTTCGATACTAATCCCATTATCAGCTAGAATTTTTGTAATGGCCGCCATAACGCCAGGCTTGTCTTCAACAGATAAGCGTAAATAATAAGCCGTCGTTACATCTTCAATTGAAAGGGTTGGACGTTCATATAATTTATCACTTGCAAAGCCCAATGCTGGAACCGTACTGCCTAAAGGCGCGTCTAATTGGCGGCAAATATCAACAATATCTGCAATGACTGCCGACGCTGTTGCTTCTGCTCCCGCACCAGGGCCGTAATACAACGTTGTTCCAACAGCATTACCCTTAACAACCACCGCATTCATCACACCATCAACATTGGCAATCAGTCTTTTTTCTGGAATTAATGTAGGATGTACACGCATTTCAACACCCTTTTCAGCTCTTTTAGCAATGCCTAAGTGCTTGATACGGTAACCTAGTTCTTCAGCATAGGTGACATCAAGCGGAGTGATTTTAGAGATGCCTTCAGTATAAACATGCTCAAAATTGAGTGGCATACCAAACGCCAATGAAGCGAGAATGCAAAGCTTATGCGCAGCATCAATACCCTCTACATCATACTCAGGGTCAGCTTCTGCATACCCTAACGCTTGCGCTTGTGCCAACACATCTTCAAAAGCACTGCCTTTATCGCGCATTTCGGTAAGAATAAAGTTACCAGTACCATTAATGATACCCGCTAACCATTCAATACTATTCGCACTTAGACCTTCACGCATTGCTTTAACAATTGGAATGCCACCGGCAATAGCGGCCTCATATGCCAAGGTGACCTTATTATTAGCAGCCTCAGCGAACAGCTCATTACCGTGATTCGCAATTAACGCTTTATTCGCAGTGACGACATGCTTGCCGTTTGCTAGCGCTTGAAGAATTAATGATTTAGCAGGTTCTTCACCCCCCATTAATTCAACAATTATTTGAATATCAGGATCATTAACAATATCTTGCGGGTTAGTTGTAAGCTCAATATCATCAGTATTACAAATGCGAGAACGAGTAATGTCTCGGGCACTCGCAGATGACACAATCACTTGGCAATCGATACGGCGTGAAATGTCTTCGCCATTTTTGGCTAAAACATTAACCGTTCCACCACCAACAGTTCCTAGGCCTAATAAACCAATCTTTACAACTTTCAACAGATTCCCCTTCGTTCAATTTAGGGGCAAGATTATACAGGAATTACGTCTAACCGAAGAAGCAGTTATGTCAGATTATCGTTTCTGAACATTTGCTTAATACCACGTACCGCTTGGCGGGTTCGGTGCGTATTTTCAATCAAGCCAAACCGTACATGCTCATCACCAAAGTCACCAAAACCGATCCCTGGGGATACCGCCACTTTTGCTTCTTTTAGTAATTTTTTAGAAAACTCTAATGAGCCCATTTGACGATATTGTTCTGGTATTTTCGCCCAGACGAACATAGTCGCTTTTGGTTTTTCAACAGCCCAACCGATAGCATTCAGCCCTTCACATAAAACATCTCGTCTTTCTTTGTATAAGGATCTGATATCATCTACACAATCTTGCGGGCCTTCTAAAGCAGCAATTGCAGCCACTTGAATTGGGGTGAACATACCGTAATCTAAATACGATTTTATACGTGCCAATGCCCCAACCAATTCCTTATTGCCGCACATAAAACCAACACGCCATCCTGGCATATTATATGTTTTTGATAATGAATAAAATTCTACGGCAATATCTTTAGCGCCCGGCACTTCAAGAATTGACGGTGCCTTATAACCATCAAACACAATTTCTGCATAAGCGTTATCATGAACAACCCAAATATCGTGTTCTTTGGCCATTTTTACAACTTTTTCAAAAAACTCTAAGTCAACGCACTGCGTTGTTGGGTTTCCAGGAAAATTAAGCACCAACATTTTTGGTTTAGGGTATGACGTTTTTATCGCTTTTTCTAATTCATTAAAAAAGTCTACCTCAGGGCTAATTGGCACATGGCGTATATCAGCGCCCGCTATAACAAAACCATACGGATGTATTGGGTAGGCTGGATTAGGCACTAGCACGGCATCACCAGGCCCAAGTGTTGCTAAAGCTAAGTGAGCCAAACCTTCTTTTGAACCGATGGTAACGATCGCTTCTGAATCAAAATCTAGATCAACATCATATTTAGTTTTATACCAACCACAAATAGCTTTTCGCAGCCTTGGAATGCCACGAGAAACTGAATAACGATGAGTATCACCACGTTGCGCAGCCTCAGTCATTTTATCGACGATATGCTGTGGCGTTGGTTGATCAGGATTCCCCATGCCAAAGTCGATAATATCTTCACCTGCGGCACGCGCTTGAGCCTTCAAATCATTAACTATATTGAAAACATAGGGTGGTAGCCGTTTTATTCTAGCGAAATCATGCATAGTATTTAAAGGTTATTAATGGAACAGATTTGAGCGCGGTACACTACTCACTTGAATTTTAACTGTCAACATTAATGTAATAAAAGGCCTCTCTACGCCCTGATCATTAATGCAATAAAACGGACGCCGACATACCTTCATTCTCAAGGATTGAGCGCAATGATTTAAGCGCATTCATCTGAATTTGTCTAACGCGTTCGCGCGTAACACCCATTTCGTTAGCAACTTGCTCTAACGTAGAGGCATGATATCCACGCACACCGAAACGGCGAGAAATAACTTCTCTTTGCTTATCGCTAAGCAATTCAAGCCACTCCACTAAATTCTCACGAACTTCTTCCGACTGTAGAATATCCGTAGGCTCTTTGGCGTCCTGATCAACCACTGTATCTAGGATTTGCTGGTCAGAATCTTTAGAAACACTAACATCTAACGAAGAGGTGTTTTCAGCGTGCATGCGGAACATTTTCTCAATAACTTCAACAGGTTTACCTGTTGCTTCCGCTACATCTTCAGCACTGGCTTCACGGTCGAGTTGTTGACTCAATTCCCGTGCTTTTTTGAGGTAAATATTCATCTCTTTGATAATATGAATCGGCAAACGAATCGTTCTCGTTTGATTCATAATAGCTCTTTCAATAGTTTGTCTTATCCACCATGTTGCGTAGGTTGAAAAGCGAAAGCCCTTTTCTGGATCAAACTTTTCTACAGCACGAATCAACCCTAAGTTCCCCTCTTCGATCAGGTCAAGCATAGGAAGACCACGATTCATATAACGTCTAGAAATTTTAACCACAAGGCGTAAGTTACTTTCAATCATACGTTGCCGTGCTGGTTGATCACCTTTTTGAACAAGTCGACCTAAATCGATCTCTTCTTTTGCTGTTAGCAAAATAGAACTATTTAACTCATTTAAATATAATTGAGTAGAATCATTAGTAGTGGACTTACTTGCTCCATCATCAAGCTTACTACTAGCTGAAACCGATTTGTTGTCCGCTGTTTTTATTTTGGTATTCCCTTGCATTTTATTTCCCCAATTTAGGCAAGTACTTCGTTACTGAAACAGCTTTACCATGCCGCCTCATTTCAAAGAAAAGGACACTGCGTTTTGTATTATCTACACCTATTTCAGCAATCGCTTGTCCTTTTTTAACAAAAAAGCCTTCTTTTACCAACAAACGCTTATTGTATCCATACGCGGTTAAGTATTCATCATTATGCATCACTATCAATAAATTACCGTAACCCTTTAGTCCATTTCCAGCATAAACAACTTTGCCATCTGCACTACTTCTAATAAGTTCATTAGAACTTCCAACTAACACAACACCCGTTTTTACGAGTCCTTTTTCGAGCTTCTTAACCCTTATCGGCCACTGCCAACTTAACTTTAACCCTTTTTGATAATTATTTGAAGTACTCTTCGTTATCTTTTGTTTTATAAGTACTTTATTCTTTTTTGGCGAGGGTGATTTGTTTTTCTTAATAGCTCGTTTAGGAGCAACTAATGTTAGTTTTTGTCCTTTATAGATCGTATAAGGCCAAGAAATGCTATTCCACTTAGCTAATAATTTATAATCTTTTCCATTCTGCCAAGCAATTGAATAAAGAGTGTCACCGGTATGAACAATGTGCATCTTAGAAGAGGTTTTCTGAGACGGGAGATGATTATTGTAGACTGGTGCGTGTATACGCGAGCTTGAGCATGAAGCTAGAATAAAGCTTAACAATATGATTGTTATCGCTGTATAAATATTCCTCATGGGGTGCACGTTAGAACGTTTAGTAGAACTTATAGAATATCAACCCTACGACAATAATAAAGCTGATACTCCAACCTATTGTTTCTATATAGTCGTTTAATTTATGGCGCAAACGGTCTCCTCCGAGCGACACTAAAAAAGCGACTAAAAAGAACCGCGCACCACGCCCTATAATAGACGCTAAAACAAACGGAACGAACATCATACTTAACAAACCCGCTGCTATCGTAAACAGTTTATAAGGAATGGGGGAAAAACCAGCGATTAAAATAGCCCAAAAACCCCACTCAGCAAACCAAGCCTTAACGTGGTCAAGCTTTTCGGTATAGTTCAGCATCTCAACAATAGGTTCAATTAACTCGAAAGAAAACATACCTATTAAATAACCGAACACACCACCAACAACTGAACCTACAGTTGTTAACATAGCAAAATAGAAACTTTTCGTCGGCCTCGCTAAACACATGGGCGCCAACATTACATCCGGTGGAATTGGGAAAAAAGAAGATTCAGCAAAACTTAATGCCAAAAGGTATTTATTTGCTTTTGGGTGTATTGCCCAAGATAACACTCTGTTATATAAACGTTTAAACAACTCGACCTCCTACGCACGACCTTTAAGAAAGGGCACAAAACTAACCGGTTCAATTGTTTCTACCTCGTAAGCCGACTCAGTTCGAGTGACTCGCTGTAAAACTTGACGACCCTCCTCGCCAATAGGGATAACTAATCTAGCACCGATAGTTAACTGCTCTAATAATTTAACAGGAATTTCAGTCGGCGCTGCAGCGGCTAAAATACCCTGATAAGGGCCACAAGCTTTCCAACCTGTCTCTTATACACATCTGACGCTGCC
>CAJXTU010000024.1 GCA_913060865.1 uncultured Cycloclasticus sp. | reverse complement strand
GATCTACACACTGCATATCGTCGGCAGCGTCAGATGTGTATAAGAGACAGTTCAACATATTTTAATTCCTGCCGACGCGACCTTGGGCGCAAAAGACGGTCAAATTGTGATGGCGGAGATTTCGCGTTATCCCTCAGCACGAACACAAACTATTGCCAAAGTGACCGAGGTGATGGGTGATCATATGGCGCCAGGGATGGAAATCGACATGGCCATTCGTTCTCATGAATTACCGAGTTCGTGGTCGCAAGCGGTTCTTGATGAGGCTCAACGATTTGGTGCTACTGTTACAGAGGCGGACTTAGTCGATCGAAAAGATGTTCGCAAACTACCTTTTGTGACCATTGATGGTGCCGATGCGCGAGACTTTGATGATGCAGTGTTTTGTAAGAAGATGGCTAAGGGCTGGAAGCTTTGTGTGGCTATTGCGGACGTATCGCATTATGTAAAACCTGACAGTGCGATTGATACTGAGGCGCATGAGCGCGGGACATCGGTGTATTTTCCCGAAAAAGTTATACCAATGTTGCCAGAAGTATTATCGAATGGTTTATGCAGTTTAAACCCCCAAGTGGATCGATTGTGCATGGTCTGCGAAATGCGAATAGATGAGCAGGGGATGGTGACAACGGCGAAATTTTATAACGCGGTGATGCATTCACACGCGCGTTTAACTTATGATGAAGTTGGGCTGATATTTGAGGAGACAGAACCACAGTTGCTGTTGAAGCACAAAAAACTGTTACCCCACTTAACGACTTTAAGAGGCCTTTATGAGGTGATGAAGGGTGCTGCGGATGAGCGTGGCGCACTTGAATTTGATACCTTTGAAACGCGCTTTGTTTTTGATAATGATCGAAAAATCAAAGTAATTGAACCGGTTGTTAGACACGACGCTCATCGTTTAATTGAAGTGTTTATGATTGCAGCAAATGCATCAACAGCGAGTTTTCTAGCAAAACATAAGATGCCTAATTTGCTGCGTATTCATGAAGGACCAAGTGTTGACCGTCTGTTAAAACTAAGGGGTTTTTTGTCAGAGTTGGGCTTGAGTTTGGATGGCGGCGAAGAGCCTAAGCCGCATCACTATAAACAATTAATTGCGAGTATACAAAACAGGCCGGATTCTCATTTAATTGAAACGGTGATGTTGCGTTCAATGTCTCAAGCTATGTATAGCCCTAAACAACAAGGGCACTTTGGTTTGGCGTTAGAGCTGTATGCACATTTCACCTCACCGATTCGTCGTTACCCTGATCTGCTTACGCATCGGGCTATTAAGCACGTTATCGCAAAACAGAATCCAAAGAGCTTTGTATATTCAGAAAGTGATATGGAGCTGTTTGGCGAGCATTGCTCTTTTTGTAGTAGACGCGCGGACGAAGCAACTCGTGATGTAGAGAGTTGGCTGAAATGTGAATTTATGATGGATAAGATCGGCCAAGAATTTATTGGTGTCGTGTCGTCTGTTACGTCATTTGGCTTATTTGTTGAGTTGGAGAAGGTGTTCATTGATGGCTTGGTTCACATTACTGCATTAGGAGATGATTATTATCACTTTGATGCAAGCAAACATCGTTTGTTAGGCGAGCGTACGAACAAGTCATTCCGATTGGGTGATAGTTTGAAGGTTAAAGTGGTTAAAGTGAGTTTGGACGATAAAAAAATAGATTTAGCGTTAGTGGGCGCCGAGCAGAAGAAGAAAGTGGTGGCTAAGCGCTATAAGAAGAAAAGACGCTAATGGCTGAGGTGCAAAAAATCTATGGTATTCATGCCGTTCAAGCGCTAATTGAGGCTAGGCCGGATCAAATCGTTAATGCGTGGCTGGACCGCCAACGAAAAGATGTAAAGCTGCAAATAATTAAAGAAACCTTGGATGACGTAGGTATTCGTGTTGAATATGCAGATAAAAAAACACTGGAAAAATTATCAAATAATGGTAATCATCAAGGTGTTTTGTTAACAGTCAAATTGCCTCAAGAGCATACAGAAGAGGCGCTTAAAAAGGCGGTTAAAGAACGAGATGGTCAAGCATTTTATTTAGTGTTGGATCAAGTCACCGACCCGCATAACTTAGGTGCTTGTTTAAGAACGGCACTGGCGGCAGGTGTACAAGGGGTGATTGTGCCCAAAGATAATGCATGCCGTTTGAATGCGACAGTTTGCAAGGTGGCGAGTGGTGCCGCTGAGGTGCTTCCTGTCTACCGAGTAACGAACTTGGTCAGAACGTTGAAGTATCTCAAAACTGAAGGAATTTGGCTAAGTGGTGCGGCGGGGGAGGCCACCTTAGATGTTTTTGATGCTGAGCTAACAGGTTCAGTCGCTATCGTTATGGGTGCGGAAGGCAAAGGGTTGAGGCAATTAACTCAGCAGCAGTGTGACCAGCTGGTTAAAATTCCAATGTCTGAAAAAATGGAAAGTTTAAATGTCTCAGTGGCTGCAGGGGTTATTTTGTATGAGGTGTTTAGGCAAAATAAGTTGCCTTAAAACTATTAAGTAACGACGTAGTAAAGCGAATAATAGTTATACCTAAAATAAGGTGCCAAAGTAGTTTATTGTTGATTTTTAATACTGAATGATAGGCATTGGTTGAAAATTCAAGCTGAAGATTAATTGAAAGATAGGCATTAAGTAATTTCAAGGTGCTATTGTTATCGGCCGTAACCGTTAAACTAGGGCGGTTTGGCCAGCTGGATTAACTTGATTTATATAGGTAACCCCTGTAGAATCGCGCGTTCGAAATTGTAGTCAGTTATCAACTGGTTATGATCCTTGCTTCACCTGATGTCAGGGAGGCTATACATCCTTAAGGAGATAAAATGAGACATTACGAAGTTGTATTTTTGGTTCACCCGGACCAAAGTGCGCAAGTTCCTGCGATGGTCGAGCGTTACAGTGCATCGATTACAGAGCGCGGTGGCAATATTCATCGAGTAGAAGACTGGGGTAGAAGACAGCTTGCTTACCCAATCAACAAAATTCACAAGGCTCATTACACGTTGATGAACATCGAATGTGACCAAGAAAGCCTTGATGAATTAGAAAAATCATTCAAATTCAACGACGCTGTGATCAGGAATATGATTGTACGTCGTGATGAAGCAATAACAGGTACCACACCACTTGCTAAGTCAAATGAAAAAGAAGCTGCTAAGCCTTATGTAAAGCCAGTTGAAAAAACGGCTGAAGCATCAGCTGAAAAAACAGATGTGTCTGAACCTGCTGCTGAAAAAGCAACAGAAGAATAAGACACTGTTTAACAAAAAATTTAAGGAATAGACATGGCATTTGATAAAGGTTTTAGACGTCCACGTTATTGCCGTTTTACAGCGGAAAACGTGAAAGAAATCGATTATAAAGATTTAGATACATTAAAAGAATATATGACAGAAACAGGAAAAATCATTCCTGCACGTGTAACAGGTGTTAAAGCAAAATACCAACGTCAGTTAACAGCGGCTATTAAAAAAGCGCGTTTCCTATCGTTGATTCCATATTGCGACGCGCACGAACGTTAGGAATTTTGTCGCGAGAAATCGCGTTTTAGACCCTACCTTATGAAAGCAATAGCGACATTTATTATGCAAGGTGGGCGGCAAGCTACGATTGTTGTAGCTACGATGGCGATTTTATCATTGTTAATGCCACCCTTATTGATAGTGAGTGTTGCTGCTGTTTGCTTGGTAACACTAAGAAATGGCTCTGTTGAAGGATTAAAGGTTTTAGTCGGGTCAACGGTAGCAACTGCTTTAATAAGCCTTATGTTGTTGGGAACGTCACTAGTTTCTTTCACGTACTTATTTATTATGTGGTTACCCGCTTTTTTAGTTTCGATGGTACTGCGTGAAACAGGGCAGTTAAATAAAGCACTAGAATTTTTAGTTGTTTTGGGGATGTTGGCAGTAGTGGGCATTTATTTAACCCTTGATAACCCTGCTCAATTTTGGGCGGTAGGTATTCAAGATGTTTTGAAAAATTTAGCTGAGCAACAAGAGTTAGTTGTTACTCAGACTGAATTAGAAGAAGGTTTGGCGTTCTGGTCGCAGTATATGACTGGGGTTGTGGTTGCAGGTTCACTGGTTAGTTTGCTGATGAGCTTAATGCTGGGAAGGTGGTGGCAAGGTCTGCTATTTAACGAGGGTGGTTTTGATAAAGAGTTTAGCCATTTCCGTTTGTTACCACGTGATGGTATTGTGTTTGTAGTATTCATGGCTTTGGGCATGTTGTTAGAAGGGTCATTTGCAGAGTTAGTATGGAATTTGGATATACAGGTTTTACTGTTGTTTTTTATAGTAGGTATATCGGTTGTTCATGTGGTGATAAAAAACAGAGGCGGTAGTCGATACTTGCTTGGTGGATTTTACGTTGCAGTATTTTTTGTACCTCATTTGATATTTCCCTTAGTATTAATTGGGTTGTCAGATGTATGGATGGATTGGCGTTATCGGTTTGTTAAAACGTAGCGCTGAATTAAATTTTAAATATATAGGATTAAGTAAAGATGAACATTATTCTTCTTGAAAAAGTAGCAAATTTAGGTAACTTGGGCGACAAAGTATCAGTTAAGCCTGGCTTTGGACGTAACTTTTTAATACCAGGTGGCAAGGCAGTTCTTGCTACGCCTGATAGAATTAAAGAGTTTGAAGCACGTAGAGCTGACTTAGAAAAAGCAGAAGCTGAACGACTTGCTCAGGCTCAAGCAAGGGCCGAGTTAGTTGAAAAACTCAGTTTGACGATTGCACATCAAGCGGGTGAAGAAGGTAAATTGTTTGGCTCAGTTGGCTTGCCAGATATTATCAAAGCTTGTGCAGATGCCGGTGTTGAAGTTGATAAGCAAGAAATCAAGTTATCTGAAGGGTCAATTAGACAAGTAGGTGATTTTGAAGTGGCTATTCATTTACACACGGATGTAATCGCATCACTGAAACTAGCTGTTGTTGCAGAAGATTAGCACTTAGTATTTCGTTTAAAAGCCGGTGTCGTTTTGACACCGGCTTTTTTTTGCGATGAAAATTATCCTTCCTGTACAATCGCTTTATCGTTAATTTATTGTTAAGCCCATTCATGCCAGAAGAACCTTTATTTGATTATGAACTTCCTGATGAAACGGAATTTCTTCGTGTGCCTCCTCATTCATTACAAGCTGAACAGTCAGTTTTAGGTGGATTGATGTTGGATAATCAATGTTGGGATACCGTAGCGGATAAGGTGTCCCCAGAAGATTTTTACCGAAAAGACCACCGCCTGATTTTTGAATCAATTGCTGATTTGGCAAAAAAAGACGAACCTTTTGATGTAGTGACTATTTCAGAAGTATTAGGTCAAACAGGTGAGCTAGAAAGTGTCGGCGGGTTGGCCTATTTAGGTGCGTTAGCGAAAGATACACCAAGTGCGGCAAACATTGTTAGTTATGCCGCGATTGTTCGGCAACGTTCTGTTCGGCGGCAATTGATCCATATTGGTAATGAAATTTCAGACTCGGGCTTTGATACTGAAGGGCGGGATATTAATGAATTGTTAGATCAAGCCGAAAGCAAGGTGTTTAAAATTGCTGAGCAAGGAGCGAAAGGACAAAAGGGTTTTGAATCAATAAAGGAATTGCTGAGTATAGCGGTTGATAAAATCACGGAATTACACGAAAGCCAGAACGCTATCACTGGTGCTAGCACAGGCTTTACCGATCTAGATGAGATGACGTCAGGCCTTCAGCCTGCTGACTTAATTATTGTGGCTGGGCGGCCCTCGATGGGTAAGACCAGTTTTGCAATGAATCTTGCAGAAAATGTGGGCATTAAAAGCGGCCTACCGATAGCGGTTTTTAGTATGGAGATGCCGGGTGACTCCTTGGCAATGAGGATGATGTCCTCACTTGGCCGTATAGATCAGCATAAAGTAAGAACAGGCCAACTCGATGATGATGAATGGCCACGGATGCAGTCGTCGATTAATTTATTAGCAGAAGCTAAAATATTTATAGATGATACGGCCGCGTTAAGTCCTATCGAAGTTCGTGCCCGCGCTAGGCGCTTAATGAAAGAGCATGGTCAATTAGGCTTGATTGTATTGGATTACTTGCAATTGATGCAGTCGCCCTCAAAGAGTGAAAGCCGTGTGGCGGAGATCTCTGATATTTCACGTTCATTAAAAGCGCTGGCGAAAGAGTTAAATGTTCCTGTCATTGCCTTATCCCAGCTAAACCGTAATCTGGAGCAGCGCCCGAACAAACGCCCTGTTATGTCTGATTTGAGGGAATCGGGCAGTATCGAGCAGGATGCCGATGTGATTATCTTTATTTATAGAGATGAGGTCTATAACGAAGATTCTGAAGCTAAAGGCGTGGCTGAAATTATTATTGGTAAACAACGTAATGGTCCAATTGGAACGTGTCGCTTAACCTTTTTAGGGCAGTACACACGGTTTGAAAATTACTTGAACGACGGATACATTGATGATGAATATTAGACCGCTTCATTTTCAATAAACTAATAGCTCTTTAGCTTAATCATGGCTCAACATACCGAAGTTATTATCGACTTATCGGCATTGCAGCATAATGTTTCAATTGCCCGTAAAGCAGCGCCTTATTCAAAATTAATGGCGGTGATTAAAGCCAATGCCTATGGACATGGAATGTTAGATATCGCCGACGCTTTATCTGAGGTTGATGGTTTTGCGGTCGCGCGAGTCGGCGAAGCAATACAACTAAGGGAAGCCGGGGTTAAAAAAACAATCTTGGTGTTAACTGGGTTTGTTTCGGCTGATGAGGTTGCTCAATTTTCTAACTATGACTTAGATGCGGTTATTCATAGTGAATATCAATTAGAGTTACTTGATTTGAGTGGCTCTTGTAAGCCCTTGTCGATTTGGTTGAAAATAAATACTGGCATGAACCGTTTAGGGGTAGACAGGTCAGCAGTCGTGCGTATACATGATGCGTTGCAGTTATCCGGTAAAGTTCGTTTACCTATCAAATTCATGACGCACCTAGCGTGTGCAGATGATATGGATGCTACGACTACCTCTGAACAAATTGAGCTATTTGATAAGAGTATTTCAGGCCTAACGGGTGAACAAAGCATTGCTAATTCAGCCGGGCTTCTTGGCTGGCAACAAGCGCGGCGGCATTGGGTTCGCCCCGGTATTATGTTGTATGGAGGAAGCCCTTTTTGCGATACAAAAGCGTGCGATGAAGATCTGTTGCCAGTGATGACATTAAAAAGCAGCGTGATATCTCTTCAAACGGTTAAGAAAGGTGAATATGTCGGTTATGGAGCCACTTGGCAGGCTAAAAGAACTAGTTTAATAGCCACTGTTGGAGTTGGATACGGTGATGGTTACCCTCGGCATGCGGAAGCAGGAACAAGGGTGTTAGTTGCTGGCCAGAAGGCTCCATTAGTGGGGCGCGTGTCGATGGACTCGATCAATATAGACGTGAGTCAATGCGACAATATTCAAGTAGGTGACGAGGTTGTTTTGTGGGGTGCTGGCTTGCCAATAGAGGATGTCGCTAATAAGAGTGCGACGATTTCCTATGAATTAATGTGCGGCATAACTGACCGTGTAGCACGAGTTATTAAAGGGGTGGGAGATGGCGAGTAAACCAAAAACAACTTATAACTGCCGCGAATGCGGCGCGAGTGCTACAAAGTGGGCAGGGCAATGTCAAGATTGTGGGGGTTGGAATACTTTTGATGAATCGACAATGTCGAGCTCTTCTAAGGTAAATCGATATAGTGGTTATGCAGATCAAGCGAGCTCTGCAGAGGTACAGCTGCTATCTGAGGTTGAAGCTCAATGTATTGAACGAATTAACAGTGGTTTGAGTGAGCTGGATCGTGTGCTGGGTGGGGGTATTGTACCGGGCTCGGCGATCCTTATTGGCGGAGACCCTGGTATTGGTAAGTCAACTTTGTTATTGCAGTCGTTATCCAGTTTAGCTCAACGTACGAAGACACTTTACGTTACTGGTGAAGAGTCTGCCCAACAAGTTAGTATGCGGGCAACGCGGCTACAGTTGCCCGTTGATCAAGTGAATATTTTATGTGAGATATCACTGGAAACCATTTTAACAACAGCTGAGAAAATGTCGGCAGATGTTTTAGTCGTTGATTCGATTCAAACAGTCTTTAGTGATGAGTTACAGTCTGCACCGGGTTCGGTTGGACAAGTAAGAGAATGTGCCGCGCGCTTAGTTCGATTTGCTAAGCGCACCAATACTGCTATCTTTTTAGTGGGGCATGTTACTAAAGAAGGAACAATTGCTGGGCCACGTGTTTTAGAGCATATGGTGGATTCCGTTTTATATTTTGAGGGTGATTCAGGTAGCCGTTTTCGTGTGATACGTGCTATCAAAAATCGTTTTGGCGCGGTGAATGAACTGGGTGTTTTTGCGATGACAGAGAAGGGCCTGCGTGAGGTAGCGAACCCTTCTGCAATCTTTCTTTCACGGCATGAACAAGAAGTGCCAGGCAGTATTGTGATGGTAACGCGTGAAGGAACAAGGCCATTATTAGTTGAAGTGCAGGCGCTGGTCGATGACACTCGGCAAGGTAACCCTAAACGTATAACGGTTGGCATGGATCAAAACCGTTTAGCGATGCTGCTGGCTATTTTGAATAGACATGGTCAATGTTCGTTAATAGACCAAGATGTATTTGTGAATATTGTTGGTGGGTTACGGGTGATGGAAACAGGGGGCGATTTAGCGGTTGTCGCGGCGCTATTATCTAGCTTTAAATCTAAAAATATCCCCAAGGACTGGGTGGTGTTTGGTGAGCTAGGCCTATCGGGCGAAGTGCGCCCCGTGCCTAATGGTGAAGAACGTTTAAGAGAAGCTGCGAAACATGGCTTTAAGTTTGCACTAGCACCAAAAGGTAATATTCCCAAGAGTGGCATTAAGGGGCTGGAAATTCATCCGGTGAGTGTGTTGCGAGACGCGTTAAGCTTTTTCTAAGGTAGTTCGCTAGTATTTAGTACACTAAGGGACAGTAGATCTCTTTCTAATAGGGAAGTATCCCCCATGTTGAGTTCTACTAATCGTCTGAGTGAGGTAGCGCTATGAATATCTATTTCATCAAACTGTAGACCCAGGTGCTTGCCTTTCCCAAGGTAGGCAATATGAGCCAAGGCTTCAATAGTCAGCGTTTCCCCCAGCGTTATCTTGAGGGAAAGGTTATCTTTCGCTCGAAGTTCATTAATTTCATGCTGACTAGATATAAGGCATCCATTAAACGAAATATCTAATAATGTGCATTCAAAGGACGCACCCTTTGAGGTGATTAAAAGCCCCTTAGCATCATGGAAAATACGTTTAAAACGCCTTTTATCTTCATGCCGATTATTCAAGTTAGCTGTCTACTCTATAAAAAAGAGATACTTGTTACTTCCAATATTAACCGTCGCATCATGATCTAATTTGGTTTCGTCGGTTATGGGCTGACCATCAATGTTGATGATGAGATCGTCAGTTAATCTCGATAGATAGTACCCGTCGTGTCTTTTTGCAATAATAGCAGGGGTAGTATCAGCAATATTTATTTCAGTGACGGCCTTGTTTAAGGTAACAACTAACCCAATGTCTGTACCGTTCATAGCTTGCAGATTACCCGTTCCAAGTTCATTGGGTCGTTTTGTGAGAGCTTGGGGGTCTAATGAGAAGGAGGCAGCTTCGGGGTTATTGTTACTGGAAACTTTAGAAAGCTGGGAATAGAAAAGCGTATGTTTCCCAATGTTTATTTTGTCACCTTGATGCAGGGTTTCCTTTTTAACGACTTTGTCATTAACTAAGGTCGGAAATTGCTCAGATAAAGCGTCGATGAAATAATCATCGTTTAACCGAGTTATTTTTAGATGGGTAGGGGCAATAGCAAGACTGTCGATAACAAAAGTATTTGACGGGTCTCTACCAATGCTAGAGCTGTCTTGTTCAAGGTGAAAGACATCAATAGGTGTATTGTTAAAATAAAGCGCTAGTTTTGCCATAGATAAAATATAGTCATTTAATTAAGTATAGATCAATTGAGGTAGAAAGGTATTTTTCATAGCGACTTGCTGGATTGGAATTTAGCGAGTTTTATAGCATTATCTTCCATTAATACTATTTCTATAGGGTGTCCATATAGTTTTAGACTTGTGCCCTGCTCAGGAATTGACTCGAGGTATTCAAGAATAAGTCCATTTAAAGTTTTTGGCCCCTTTGTTGGTAGAGTCCAACTTAACGATCGATTGAGTTCCCTAATAGTTATATTGCCACTTATCAGTATAGTACCGTCATTTTTTTTCTGAATATCGGGGGAGCTATCCGATGGTGCAGTAGTAAATTCACCAATCACTTCTTCTAAAACGTCTTGTAGCGAAACCAGTCCAAGGATAGAACCATATTCATTAACGACAAACGCAAATCGTTGCTTGTTTTGTTGGAAATTAATGAGTTGGTGATAAAGGCTAGTATTGTTAGGAATGAAATAGGGTGGGCGCTGAGCTTGCAGTATTTTTTTCTGATCAAAGTGATCGTCTTGTATTAAATTTAAGATGTCTTTTGTTCTCAGGTAGCCCTGAGTGGAATCCATATTTGTTGAAAAAACGGGTAAATTTGAGTAGGAAGAATTCAATAATTTTTTTTTGATATCGTCGATATCGTCATCAAGGTCAATTCCGTGGATTTCATTAATCGGCGTCATGATCTCCTCAACAGTGGCCTGCTGAAGATCTAGAATGCCGAGTAGCATGTCTTTGTGCTCCTCGGGTATTAGGTTCCCGGCTTCGGTAACAACAGTACGTAATTCTTCATGCCGTAAGGGTGCATCAGTATCATGGCTTACATTGATACGAAAAAGTCTGAGTAGTAGATTAGATAAGCTGTTTATGACCCAAACCAATGGGTATAACACTTTCAATAAAGGGGTATAAATGATAGAGGCAAAAAAGGCGAGGCGCTCAGGGTGGCTAGCAGCCCAAGTCTTTGGAGCTACTTCAGAGAAGATGAGAATGACAAACGTTAACAACCCTGCCGCGATAGCGATACCTGCTTCGCCATAGAGGCGCAATGCAATGATGGTTGCGATCGATGAAGCAAAAATATTAATGAAATTATTGCCGAGCAGAATGAGCCCGATCAATCGATCAGGTTTTTTAAGTAGGTTGTGCGCCATTTTTGCGCCAAGGTGATCACTTTTTATAAGGTGTAACAGGCGATATCTATTTAGCCGCATTAAAGCTGTTTCTGAGCCTGAAAAAAAAGCAGATAAGAAAATAAGAACGGCTAAAATAGTAAACAGTAATCCCAGAGAGAGGTTTGTCACAATGTGTGGTCCAGATTAATAAGTGCTTGTTCTAAGACTTGTTTGATTGACTGTCAAGCTAAAACTAAGATTAGGCTTTAAACGATGAGCAAACGCATAAAAAAATGTACGAAGTGTCGGTTTTTTGACATACTAAGTAAATATATATTCAAAATAATGGATTGATTGCTTTATGGCTTTACAAAAAGTGTTTGTAGTAGATGGAGATAAAACACGCAACTCTGAAATAGAAACGGTATTAAGCTTTTTAGATTATAAGGTTAAATCGATCGCTATAGAGAAGCTGAAAAGTACAACTAACAATGATGAATCACCATTAATTATATTAGCGGAGGGCGTCGATTTTAAAGAAGAGTATGTGCATTCTTTTTTTGAAAATGCTAAGAACCAGCAGCCCTTTCTTTATATTTATAATAAAGGTAAAGCGCCAAAAATCAGCAAAACCTTGGCAAGCTATCTTGTGCCTTTGGAGTGGCCAACAAGCTACCAGAAGTTTATTAATTGTATTCGCCAGCTACAGTCAGCTGAGCACTCGTTAAATCAGGAAGTGTCTCAGCGAGCGACCGAATTATTTAGAAGCCTAGTTGGCAACAGTCAAGAGGTAAAGCGCGTAAGGCAATTGATTCAGCAGGTGTGTGTGTCGGATGCAACCGTTTTGATTTTGGGTGAGTCGGGTACGGGCAAAGAAGTGATCGCAAGAAATATTCATTACCATTCGACGCGCAGGCAAAAAGCTTTTGTGCCAATCAATTGTGGTGCGATACCGGCGGAGCTGATTGAAAGTGAGTTATTTGGCCATGAGAAAGGTGCTTTTACCGGTGCCTTAACGGCAAGGCAAGGGCGTTTCGAGTTGGCAGAAGGTGGTACGTTATTTTTGGATGAAATTGGTGATATGCCAATGCAAATGCAAGTGAAGTTGTTACGCGTATTGCAGGAAAAAGTGTTTGAACGAGTGGGTGGAACTAAACCTATAACGTGTAACGTACGAGTGTTGGCAGCAACCCACCGGGATCTCAAAAATGAGATAGAGAAAGGTAATTTCCGTGAAGATTTATTTTATCGCTTAGATGTTTTTCCTATTACGATTGCGCCGTTAAGGGAACGCGCGGAAGATATTCCTATGTTGGTCAGTGAATTAGTGCAACGGATCGAAAATGACAAGAAGGGCTCAGTACGTTTTACATCAGCTGCATTGATGGCACTGTGTCAGCATGACTGGCCGGGTAATGTAAGAGAGTTGGCCAATATGGTTGAAAGGCTCACGATCATTCATGCTTACGGTGTTGTTGACGTGAAAGATTTACCCGATAAATTTCAGCAATATGACCATACGCCAGCCGTTACCCAGGAAGAGTTTGCTCTTGAGCCGCCGATGTTTGAAGACCCCAGTCTCTCGGTTCAAGAGATTGTCGCGACACAAAATAACCATGCAGCGGTCGGTATTCTGCCTGAACAAGGGATGGATCTTAAAGAGCACTTGAATGGGCTTGAGCTTTCGTTAATTCAACAGGCCTTAAATGATTCGGGTGGCGTGGTGGCGCATGCAGCGAAAAAACTTAATATGCGACGAACAACCTTAGTTGAAAAAATGCGTAAACACGATATTCAACGCAGTGATTAGGTGATTGTTATTTGACACTTGGGGTATTTATTTTATTTAACCCATTGTTTATTAATTAAAAAATAAACTGGCACGTTTTTGGCATTGTCTGTATTACCTTAATTGTAATAACGGAACATGAGCATACTGGCTACACCAAAAACGATTGATAAGAGTCAACCTCTTGAGGATGCATTTCATGCCTTCAACGAGATATCTCAGCATCTAACCGACTCATATCAACATTTAGAACAGCAGGTGGGCGTGTTAAGCGATGCTTTGGCGCAGTCTAACTCTGAAAAATTTCAGTACTTATCAGACAAGGAAACGTTAGCGACTCAGTTAGAAGGTTTGATTGAAGCTATTCCAGGCGCGGTGATCGTTTTAGATGCGCAACTTAAAGTAATAAAAGCGAATGCCTGCGCTAGAAATTGGCTACATGATGATATTTTAGGACTCAATTGGACAGCTGTTCGTGCGGATTGTTTGATCTGTCATGATGAATTTACGGATCAATACAGTTTAAAGGGTGGTCAAATAGTCGCCCTGTCAACCACCAAACTTGGGGTGCAAACAGGCAAAGTCGTACTATTAAGTGATATTACTCAACAACAAGAGCTGTATCAGCAAGTTGAGCACAAAAAGAAGCTGGCAGAAATGGGGGCATTTTCGGCCAGTCTAGCCCATCAAATAAAGACGCCATTGGCATCAGCTTTGCTATATGCGTCTCAACTAACGACAAATGCGTTGAGTGAGCAGGCTCAACAAAAGTTCTCCGCAAAATTATTGGATAGACTTAGGGTCTTGGATTCACAAGTGACGGATATGTTGAGTTACTCCCATTGTGGAGAGTTTGTGAAGCAAACGATTAAGTTAACGTCATTTATTGATCGTTTAGAAAGCCTTTATTACGAGAAGCGCATTGATTTTCATGCTGAGTGTTTTCATGAACCAGTAGAGATTAATGTGAACCAGGATGCTCTGATTGGGGCAATTGGTAACCTGCTTGATAATGCTTTGGACGCGATCGGTGTTGATGAACATGTGTTGTGTTCAATAGAGTTGGTTGACGAAAGGGTGTTAAGAATAAGTGTTAAAGACCAAGGTATTGGTCTATCAGGCGAGCAGCAACAAAAAATATTTGAGCCTTTTTATAGCAATAAAAGTAATGGAACAGGGCTGGGGTTAGCCGTTGTTCAGCAAGTCGTTAATGCCCATGCAGGTGAGATCAACTGTGTATCAAATTTAGGTGTTGGAACGGTAATGGTTATTCGGTTACCCGTTTTGATATTGCCCTTAAAAAAACAGTCAAATAGGAGTTTGTAGCATGATGAAGCAAATAGATGTCTTAATTGTTGAAGATGATGTGCCATTGCAAGAAGCTATTAATGATGCTTTGACGACCTATGGTTATAAAACGAAATGTGCATCTCATGGCTTAGACGCTTTAAAGGCATTAGAGACGCATCAGGCACGTTTAGTGATAAGCGATGTTCAGATGGGCCAAATGGACGGGCAAGAATTGCTTGAAACGCTTAAAGCGCGTTTTCCTAGTTTGCCGGTATTATTGATGACGGCACATGCAAGTGTTGAGCAAGCAGTTAAAGCAATACAAGCTGGTGCTTCAGATTATTTAACGAAACCATTTGAAGTTAGCGAACTAATTGTACATATTGAAAAGACCATAGCGCCTGAAACAACAACATTCGGTGAATTACCCAGTAATGACAGTAGTATGAAAGACATCGTAGCCTTAGCGGGCAGGGTGGCTAAAAGTGAAGCGACTGTACTAATACAAGGTGAAAGTGGGACCGGTAAAGAAGTGCTATCACGTTTTATACATAAAAATTCTAAGAGAAGTAAGAAAGAATTTGTTGCTATTAATTGCGCGGCGATTCCAGAAAATATGTTGGAGGCGATGTTGTTCGGGTATGAAAAGGGCGCGTTTACGGGTGCTTATCAGTCATCACCCGGTAAATTTGAACAAGCACAAGGGGGAACGATTTTGCTTGATGAGATATCAGAAATGAATATTTTATTACAAGCTAAATTATTACGCGTTTTGCAAGAAAAAGAAGTGGAGCGCCTAGGTGGAAAGAAGACGATTAAGCTAGATGTTCGTGTACTAGCCACGACGAATAAAAATTTAAGAGAGTTGGTTAATGAGGGAGGTTTTAGAGAAGATTTACTGTATAGAATTAATGTATTCCCTATTAATATCCCGCCGCTAAGGGACCGTAAGTCGGATGTTTTAGCGTTATCGAAAACGATGATAGCAAGACACTATTGTGGCGACCAATCAGCACCGACACTCTCAGCTGGGGCAATTAAGATGCTTGAGAAGCATAGCTGGAAAGGTAATGTTCGAGAGCTTGAGAATGTTATTCAACGAGCATTGATTATGGCGAGTAGTTCAATTATTAACGAGAGCGATTTGATTTTTGAATCAGATTCACCTAGCTCAGAAAGTTTATCAAACATGAGCAGTACGGCTGCGCAGAATGATTTAAGTGAGGGTGTTAGAGCGGTGGAAGATAAACTAATTTTGGACACGTTAGTTAAATCAAATGGAAGCAGAAAAAATACTGCTGAACGGTTAGGTATAAGTGCTAGAACATTACGCTACAAAATAGCTCGGATGCGTGACGCAGGCGTTGAAATTCCAGCATGATCATTTTGATTCGGATTAAAGAAAGTTAAGGGGAATGGTATGAGTAATATGGAGATAAATAATGTATTGGCTCAAATGCGAGCAATGTCGGCGCAAGCTTCAAGTACTGTTACGGAAACCAAGCCGACTAGTTCGTCAGATTTTTCTACGATGTTGAGCCAATCAATTGAAGCGGTCAATAAGACACAAAAAGAGGCGGGTGCATTATCAACCGCCTTTACGAAAGGTGAAACGGACGCTAGTTTGGCCGAAGTGATGGTATCGTTGCAAAAAGCTAATCTATCGTTCCAAACAGTACTGCAAACAAGGAATAAATTAGTTGATGCCTACAAAGATGTTATGCGGATGACTATGTAGCTCTTAAAGTTAGATTTTACAGTACTTAAAATAAAATATAGAAAGGTTTAATATTATGGCAACTCCTGCAGAGCAAGCAACGATGCAACTACCGCAAGGGAATATGATGATGCGTCAGCTAGGTGTCATGGTAGCGCTGGCGATCAGCGTCGCATTAGGGGTGGCCGTTGTGTTGTGGTCGCAAACGCCTAATTACAGCTTGTTATATAGTAATTTGGGGGATCGAGAGCTAAGTGCTGTGGTGTCAGGTCTAGAGCAATCAGGTGTTGAATATAAACTGGACGCAGGGTCGGGCGCAATTTTGGTGCCGTCATCAAAAGTAGACGAATTAAGATTGAAATTAGCGGGTTTGGGTTTGCCTAGAGGTGGTGGGCAAGGGTTTGAGCTATTAGAAAAAGATACAGGGTTTGGTGGTAGTCAGGCTATTGAAAAAGCGCGTATTCAACGTGCGTTAGAAGGAGAAATAGCACGTTCTATTGTTACGATTCAAAGTGTGCGTTCTGCTCGTGTTTTATTAGCCATACCGAAGCAATCTGTCTTCCTAAGACACCGTAAAAAGCCAAGTGCGTCAGTTGTCGTGGATATGCACCAAGGGCGTGAACTTAAAAAGTCCGAAGTGGATGCGATCTTGCATTTGGTATCCTCTGCTGTGCCACAGTTGGATGCAACGCAAGTGACTGTTGTTGACCAAAAAGGTTCGCTTCTAAGCTCTAAATCATCAAATGATATGATGTCTATGACGAGTAATCAGTTTGAATATAAGCAAGGTGTGGAAGAGCACCTTATTGGTCGTGTAGAAAGTATTTTACTGCCAATTGTCGGTTCGGGGGCTATTCGTGCATCAGTGTCAGCGGATGTTGATTTCACGATAACAGAGCAAACTCAAGAGCAGTACAATCCTGATTTACCTGCGTTAAGAAGTGAGCAAGTAACAGAGGAGCAAAGTAGTTTAGCAGGTGCGCAAGGTGTTCCTGGTGCATTATCTAATCAACCGCCAGTCGAAGGTGTGGCGCCAGAAATTGCTGCGGGTGGAGTGGAAGGTGCATCGTCGAGCGCAATGAATGTGAATAAAAGAGCGATTAAGAATTACGAATTAGATAAGAAAATTAGCCATACTAAGTTATCAACAGGTCGCCTAAAACGTATTACGGTAGCGGTAGTGATAGATGATAAACAAGGCGCTGTAACAGCTGAGGGCGCAGCGGGCGCATCTGAACCGTATAGCGTGGAAGAGCTGGCTAAGTTCACTAGCATTGTGAAAGAAGCGATTGGTTTTAATGAGTTACGAGGTGATAGTGTTACGGTTACAAACATAGCGTTTAAACAACCAGACGTTATTGGTGCGTTACCTGAGATCCCTTTATGGGAACAGGCTTGGGTACTAGATGTTGCAAAACAAGCACTGGGAGGGATCTTTGTATTAATACTAATCTTCGTTGTGCTAAAGCCAACCATTAAAAGCTTGTTAGAAAAACCAACCGTTGCGGCCTTACCGGGGGGTGGTATGCAAGGTGCTGTTATGGCGCCAGGTGGCGGCATGGTGCCTCAGGCTGGTGCGGATCAGGCTGGCGGAGCGGCACCGCTTGCGCTGGAGTCAGATGAAGAGTTGATGTTGCTAGAAGCGCCTAAAAGCTATGAGCAGCGGTTAGAAATGGCGCAAAAGATAGCGGGTGAAGACCCTAAACGGGTCGCTCAAGTTATGAAAACATGGATACAACAATAATGGTTGACGAACATACAGCAGGATCTGAGTTAAATGGAACGGCAAAAGCAGCTGTTCTTTTATTATCGTTAGGTGAAGAGCACGCCGCGGGTGTAATGAAACACATGGGGCCGAAAGAAGTTCAGCAAGTGGGTACGGCGATGGCTTCACTGACTAATGTAACAACTGAAACATTGGACTCGGTAGTAGGACAATTTATAACGACCATTGGTGGGCAAACAGCACTGGGCATAGATTCTGATAAGTACATTAAAAATGTACTGACCCTGTCTCTTATACACATCTCCGAGCCCACGAGACCAGAGAGGATCTCGT
>CAJXTU010000023.1 GCA_913060865.1 uncultured Cycloclasticus sp. | reverse complement strand
ATCTACACACTGCATATCGTCGGCAGCGTCAGATGTGTATAAGAGACAGATTAATATATTTTGCTATCTGACACTTTCCACTATCAAGGCAGAGTGGTCGGAAGTCTTTGACTCTCTTGTAGCATGGTCATAGTAGATATCTTGAATCACATTGTCGGCCTCCGGGTTGGAGAATATGTGGTCAATTCGAAAGCCGTTCCCATGACTACTGTACCAAGAGAATTCCTTAATATTTTGGTTCCTACTTCGCCATGAATCAATTAGCCCAGACTCAGAGAGCTGTTTGAAATTTTCTGAACAGTGAAAAGTCCTCCCCTCTTCATCTTGAAAATGGTTGCCGGTGTTGAAGTCTCCCGTTATGAAGTGTGCGGACTCAAATGGTTGATGCTTACCTGTTGATAAAAACTGAAACAAGCTAGCCTTTGCTTTTTTCTGAGGAAAGTAAACCCCGTAGATAGCTAGGCTGTCAAAGTGGGCTGATATGAGCCTGTGTCTATCTTGAACTGGGAGCGACGAGTATGTTCGAGGAACAAAAGCTTGCCGAGAGAAGATGCAAACCGAATTTTCTTTCGGGTTAATTGACGCTGCCGCAAAATACAGAAAGCCTAATTTAAAAAGGTGAGATCGTAGAATCTTAGCGTTTCGATTTGCTCTGAACTCGGTGAGGACAATCACGTCAGCATTTTGGGACTGTAGGTATTCTAGAATTGCTGAAATACGATTCCCTCCGCCGTGTTGAATGTTCAGCGTGACTAGCTTCATAAGTTAGCGGAGCAGTTTATTTAGGACAATCATACTCAGACCAGCAAGTTTTTTACTGAAATGAAGGTCCAGCCTAGCCCGCTTATCACTTTCCACCTGCAACCATAAACTTTTTAGCTAATAATGTTTCGTTAAACCCCCATAATAGTTTTTGTTCTACCTGTTGTAACTGGGTGTCCAAAGATGAAGTATATTTCTCATTGAATGAAATCAGGTTACTCCAAGTGGTTGTAGCGTACATTGCGTTTTTGGCAATTTTTAAACCATCAGGGTTTAGTGCCATTTTTGCTGTAGATTTCGTACTCTTAAGACAATATTCAATTTCTTTTTCGATAAGCTCACTCCACAGGGCCGGCTCAAGTTTATCTCCAATAAACAAAAGCATGAAGCGCGTATCTGGTGAGATAAAGTTACGTTCTAAAAGAAGTCGATACATCAGAGCGTACTTCAATATTTGGTCAGGATTCTTTTTGCCACCAAGTTTTAATTCATTGGCGATTAGAATATTCTCACTTGGGTTGTAACTAAGGTTATCCATTTGCATAGCATCGATATTTGTACTACATGCAAATAACCCACTATTCCCATGTGTAAACCATCGCCCTCCACCTTGCAAGGGAACAAACTCGCGATAATATGCATCCAAATAATTGTCACTCACTAGGCTCCAAAATATGTCAAACTCTTTATTTAGGTAGTCTTCTGAGAAAAACTTTGCACGTCGAAGTGCTTCACGTGGGGATGCTATTGAGGATGTGGGTTTCTCATAACGGCTCAGGCATTCGCTTTCCAATAATTCTTTGTTTATCTTATCTATAACGAACTGTTGTTTCTCTGCTATATCACAATCAGAAATAGCTTCATCATGTGTCCAATTAACAATTTTCTTGCGATACTGGGTTTTCGTTATACCTAAAATGTCGTTCGTACTCCAAAGCAGCCACTCAAGCATATTTGATATGCCGGTTGACCATGAGATGGGCTCTGCCAGTGTTTCAATTTTTCCGAATACTTGAATATATTTATCTCTAGCTTTCATCCTTGACCCCTATTGTTCACTTGAACGGGTATATTGTTATACCTTCCTGCGTTCAGTTGAATATATCATTTCATGTGTATTGCATGCTTTATCAGAAGCTACAAAATCAGTCAATTTTCCAAACTTCTTTCAGGCGCTTAACGGTGTGATTCCATTTGGGGGTACGAGGTTGAGCAACAGAGTTTTGATTTCCAAATAGCCCGACTTCATTGACGGCTTTGTTTTTAGGAACTGAAGTGATCCAAGTCACTGGTACAAAGTACTCAGCCGCATCTTCCCCTACTTCATCTGAACGCTGATAACTACCGGCTAAATCCATATCTGAATTAAGAAACTCATCTGCGATAGTGGCTTTCCCTGTCACCTCTGCGACACCCACATAACCAGTTTTTGGAATATTAACCCAGACTCGGTCACCTGCTTTTAACTTAAATAGCGTCTTGCTATACCAACGGCCAGCACCGGCTGAAATAAATCCATACTTCATGGCATCCTTCCATGAACGACCATCGCCAATATCTCCGAAGGAAGAGTAAAACTCACCGTTCCAATCTTCTTTTTGGCCAATGTTAATCGCACGTTCTTCAGTCTCACCGGGATCAATCATCCAAGATCTGCTGAGATATTGGTTTCCAGCATCTTCAAATACAGAGAAGAACACAGCATTTACTGCAATATTAGCTTTGTCGTTGAGGTAGTTAATAATTCGTTCTGTACTGGCATCTAACTCCGCAGCCACTACAACCATTTGATGTGAGCTATTCAACTCGTCCTCAACAGGTTTAACTCCGAATGTAGCAGTAAAGCCCTCATCAAAATGCTTAATTGGCAGTTCATAATGCTTAGCAAACTCCTGATAAATCTCAACGATACGATCAGAAGGTAATGACTCCACCCACGAAGCGTAATCGATGGTCTGTGCAACTACATCTCTAGGTGTTTTATGCTTTTTAAGCTCAATAATGATAATTGAGCCAAATGCATCAACCGCCAACAAATCAATGTATTTACCAAAATCGGTGTAGACCTGACGTCCTATCAGCATCCAATTACTATTTAAAATCGAAATATCCTTGAAAATCTGATCTTCAAGTAACTCCTCGGTATCTAATTTAACCGTGTTAAGCGATTGAGGTTGGTCTCCGATCTTCCAAATACCGTGTTGTATAGCCATTATGTAGTCACTTCATTAACGGCTAATATTTCTTCAACAGAACGGAACTCAGCCAATGCCGCCTCCAACTGCTCAACAATCTCAGCGGCCAAGACTTCAGGCGCAGGCAAGTTCTCGGTATCCTCCAACGAATCATCCTTCAACCAGAAGATATCAAGATTAGTTTTATCTCGTGCGATCACTTCATCGTAACTGTACGAACGCCAGCGCCCTTCTCCACTTTCTTCATCCCAGGTCGCTTTACGTTTTTTGATGTCATCGGGTTTGCAGAGTTTGATAAATTCTTCGAAGTCACTTTTTTTGAGCTGCTTCGTTTTTAGAGTCATATGAACGTTGGTGCGGAAGTCGTAGATCCAGAGTTTTTTGGTCCAAGGGGTTTTGGCGGCGGGCTTGTTGTCGAAGAAGATGACGTTCGCCTTTACGCCTTGGGCGTAAAAGATGCCGGTGGGGAGGCGCAGGATGGTGTGGAGGTTGGTGCGCTCTAGTAGGTTTTTGCGGATGGTTTCGCCGGCGCCGCCTTCGAAGAGGACGTTGTCGGGGACTACCACGGCGGCTTTGCCGTCGATTTTTAGCATGTTGGCGATGTGCTGGACGAAGTTAAGTTGTTTGTTGGAGGTGGTGGCCCAGAAGTCTTCGCGTTCGTAAGTAAGCTTTTCGGATTCGGCTTTGCCGGTTTTTTCGCTAATGATGGTGATGGAGCTTTTTTTACCGAAGGGTGGATTGGCTAAGACGATATCCACCAGGTCTTTTTCATTCACTTCTTTGGCTAAGGCATCCTGGCTAATCACAGGGCATTCGCCATCGGCGCTGCCAATACCGTGCAGGTAGAGATTCATGGCGCATAAACGAGTAACGCTATCGACGATGTCGTTACCGCGCAAGGCACTTTCGCGTAAGTGTTTTTGTTCTTTTTTTGAGGTGGCTTGAGGGGCCATATAATCATAAGCCGCCAATAAAAAGCCGCCGGTACCGGTAGCCGGGTCCGCGACGGTATCCATTACATTGGGCTGCATTACGTCAACCATCGCCTGGATTAAGGCGCGAGGGGTAAAGTATTGGCCGGCGCCGCCTTTCACATCTTGGGCGTTGCGCTCTAACAGGCCTTCGTAGATTTCACCTTTCACATCCACCGGTAGGGTTGACCAGGCTTCTTTTTCAATGAGTTTGATCAGGCGTTCGAGCTTGGCCGGATCTTGTATTTTGTTTTGCGCCTTGCGGAAGATAGTGCCCAACATACCGCCTTCTTTGCCCAACTCTTCTAGGGTATGGCGATATTGAATTTCCAACGCATCACCATCAAGCTTTACCAACTTTGACCAGCTGTAATCTTCAGGAACGGCCACTTCTTGTCCAGAAGCTTCACGCTCATCGGCCATCTTTAAGAAAATGAGAAATGTTATCTGCTCTACATAGTCACCATAGCCAACACCATCATCGCGCAGCACATGCGCGTAATTCCAAACCTTGTTTACTATTTCTGAAGCACTCATTTTTTAGCCCTGACTTTGGTTTTGATTAATAACATATCTAACACTACGGCCACCTGCGCCTAATGGTTTTAAACAACCTTTATTTAACAAATCTGCAAGATCCCGAGTCGCTGTCGCCTTACTCACATCGGCAATAGACTGATAATGGCGAGCAGCCAAGCCATCTATAAACTCCAGACCGTAGCCATCCAGCAATCGATTTAACACTTTTATTTGTCGTTCTGATAAAACGGTTTGAGCATGTATTTTCCAGAATGTTGCTTTTAATAAAACCCTATCAATGCGCAACAAGCCATGCTCCATGGCCTCTGCTAATGTATCTAAAAACCACAACAGCCATTCAGTAATATCCAATGGCTGGTTTTCCTGCCCAGCGGCTCGACAATTTTGTGTATCTTCCAGTATTTGATAATACCCTTTCTTGTTTTTCTCAATGGCTGCACTTAAAGAATAAAAACGCACACCCGTATTTTCAGCTTGAGCCAAAGCCCTATCAGTTAATGCACGGGCCACCCTGCCATTGCCATCATCAAAAGGGTGAAGCGTAATAAAGTACAAGTGAGCCATGGCCGCACGCACAATGCCGTGGTGCTCCGGTAACACATTGTTGTAAAACGTAAGAAACGCTTGTAACTCTTCGTTTAAATTTTTTGCGGGCGGCGCCTCAAAATGCACGCTAGTTTTACCGCCCTTTTCCGATACCACCTGCATGGGGCCTTTGGCATCATCACGAAACTTACCGATGGCAAGCTCTCGCAATAGCGGCGGCTCAGGGAATAAAGCAGCTTGCCAATCACAAAGCAGGCTGCATGTTAATGGTTTTTCGAGATCTCTCACTGCCGACACTAACATCTGCACCACAGATGCCTCATGCCGTGACGGTTCGGGTAAGCCTGCCTGCTCTAATCCCAATTGGCGCGCTACAGATGAACGTACCGATTCAGCATCAAGGCAATCGCCCTCAATCTCAGACGTTTTGATAGCACTCTGTATCAAAGCATCCAGTTCAGCATCTTTATCCAAGCCAGCGGATAAATTAGAGGACTTACCAAGCAATCGTTGCTGCAGCGCTAATACAACGTCTAGGCGCGGCTCTAGCTGCGCAGAATCAGTGTAAAAAAAAGGCCAAGATTTGTGCTGCCAGATGTACATTCAAAATTCCTGTCGTTATTTGCTTGGGTTGAGCCGAATGATAGCCTATTTTCGACTCAAATTGTGAGCCGATTAAGTGTGTTTATTCGGCTCACGAAAGAATTTATTAATTGAGGGTTTCATTGGTCTTATGGAATATAGTGCCCAACATACCGCCTTCATTACCCAACTCTTCGAGGGTATGGCGGTATTGAATTTCCAACGCATCACCATCAAGCTTAACCAATTTTGACCAGCTGTAATCTTCAGGTACAGCCACTAGCTGCCCCGACGTTTCTCGTTCATCGGCCATTTTTAAAAAGATTAAAAAGGTGGTTTGCTCGACGTAATCGCCCTAGCCTACGCCGGTCTCTCTCGGCTTCCTGCCTTCCGTGACACTTGTGCATCCATGCACATCGTCATCACGTAATACGTGGGCGTAGTTCCATACTTTGTTGACTACTTCTGATGCACTCATTGCTGCCTCTCGATTAAGCTTAATTTTTGAATGATTTCCCTGTAGCGAACTAATGACCTATCATTCTCTAATTCATCAAAGGAGCTTAAGTAACTTAAATATCCCTTAAGCTTCTTTAATAGAGGGAGATACTCTGCGGGGTTTAAATTAGCCTTATGAAAAATAGCGCGTACTTTTCTTCTATATTCTCTAGGCGGTAAAACATGCTCATTTACAACCAAACCAGTAACTCTTTGGCTTGCGTATTTACTTGCTATACGTGTCTTTTTATCTTTTAACGATAAACCATAGTTTTGAAGCGCTTTGCGAACATATTTAATAGATTCTTCAATAGGTTTTCGTGACTCTCCACTTATAGTTATATCATCCGCATATCTGGTATAAATTAGGTTATTATCCGAACAATATGTTGTGAATGCTTTATCGAATTCATATAAAAAAGCATTTGATATTGTAGGGCTAGTAGGAGCGCCCTGAGGCAGGGTTTCATCTAGCGTCAACAAGTTTGCAACAACATGAGATAATATTGACCCAATTCCATTTGCTTTTAAAAGCTCAAAAACCTGGTGGTTTTTTATACTTCCAAAATAATCTTCAATATCAATATTAGCTACAAAATTCTGCTGCTTATGAAAAACAGCGTTAGTTTTAATGGAGCGTTTAGGAAGATAAGCGTGACATGCAGGGTGGATTTTAAGATTCCATAAAAAATAATCTTTAATCCAATACTGTACAGTCTTTAAGAAAAATCTCGGAGAGGCTATCTCTCGTTCACCCCCTGTCTTTTTTGGTATGCTAAATCTTCTGTAGTGATTCTCTGTCTTATGAACAAAAGAAGATATCAACCTAGGAGATATACCTATACACATTGCCAATTGGGTAGCGGTCATATCTTTTTCTAATGGGTCATCATTTGTCGCCTTTTGTAACGACTTTAAAGTAGAAAATGAGTAGTAACGAAGTCGATGTACAGATTTATTTGAAGAGTCGTCGGATGAGTGAGAATGAAGACCAACTTGAAAATTCTTATGTTGCTCAGAGATCCGCGACCAGAAAGTTCTGGTCTGGAGGCAAATCGCCTCCGTGCGTGATGACTTCAGACCAGAACTTTCTGATCGCGAGTCATCTTGTGTAGTAGTACTGGTATCTAAAGACGGCGAATCACCGCCCAAATCTTGCCTCACCACATCCGACGATTTAATTCTAGACTCATAAACCTCGTTCAACAAGGATAACCTAACCTTATCTCTAAAATAGCGTACCTTTTTTTCCATATTCAGGTTGGCCATATAGGTTAATGAAAATAGACTGTTTTTTCGACTTTCACAATGAAGATACCCTTGTATTTCAAGCCCTTCTGCTAATTCTTTTAGGTGTTGCTGATCTGGCCAATGAGATATATCAGGAAACACTTGCTTCAAAAACTGAACAACTTCGATAGGTCTTACAGGCTGAAGTATGCCAACGCCCAGGATGAATAGTTTATAATTAAAAGTATTGCGCATGATTACTTAGCCTTAGGCCTTCCTTTACCATGCGTAAACCACACTGCTCGCCTTCTTTTGAGCCTATTAACGATGGGCACTGTATCAAATTTAGAAAAATCTCCAAAAAAAACCTTTCCACCCATTAGCTCTATTGCTGACTTTGGACCTTCATTCAGGTAACTGACGTCCTTTTCAAACTCTTCATCAAGAATAAGAATAAAATCAGTCTGATTTTCATTTTCTGTGTAATGCGTATAGGCGAAAAGCCCTAACTCACAGAATGATCCGACGCTGTCAGCAATCAAAACTACCGCTCCAGATTCCTGCTTCACAAAACTAAGTTCATTTTCATGTGCCATACCATCAAATTGTTTACGAAGGTTCTCTAACCCATCGTCCTCACCTAGCACAATTTCAAAACCTTCCCCCTCTAACTCGTCCCACAATTTTTGCCTTAATGCTGAACTTGGCTTGGTTGCTGCCTCCTCCACTGTAGGTCCACATAAGAAAACAACAAATGAGTTACTTGCATGAAGATCGACAAGCTCTTCCCGCCACCTTTGTACTGAAGGCTTCATATTAAACCTCCAGAAAAAGCCGAAGCTAAAATCGACTGTTTGTTTTTCTCTGCTTTGAGCAACTGAACATCCAGATCTCTAGCTAGCCGATTAATAGCATCAAACTTCTTTTCTACTTCTAGGACTATTTCTGCCTGTTCAGCTAATGCTGGCAAAGGTAAAGCAATATCACGAGCCTTTGATAAGTTTAGGTTTGGCTGATTTCCACCTGACGCTGCCTTTCTTATTTCTTCATAGTTTTCGTATAACCGAAGACGAACATAATCCTTACTTGCCTTTTCTTCGTTAACAATAATTGCAGCGCATGCTTGATTACAAGTTGCATGAAAGGTTATCTCTGTGACCTGCCCCCTGGTTTTACCCTCCCCATACATTGCCAGCAGCAAAGTGCCCGAACCAAACAGCTTTAACCCGCCATCAACTGCTCCTTGTGTAACAAACTGATCTGCATGATGAGTAAATGCATTGTTTGTAGCTGAGCTAGTCAACCAGGGAATATCTCCGTTCTCCCAGAACGCTGGATTCGAACGCTTTGGTGTTTTCCCTGTTTGAACCACTGCTATTTCACCAATCGTTGATTGCTGCCAGCCTTCTAATGAGGCTTTATTGTCTTCACGCCATTGTTTGGTGAGCTCACCGGTGACGGCGGCTTTGAGTACGGATTGGCGGTATTGTTTGAGCAGTTTTTTGGCTTTGTTGAGGGCGGTTATGCCAGCGTCGATATGGGAGAAGAGTTCTTCGATTTTGGCGACGATGCGTTTTTGTTGCTCGAGAGACTCTGGATAATCTAGCTCATAAGCTAGAACATGCTTATGGCTTGTATTCTTTTGAAGCGAGCCAGTATCATCCGAAATCATATAGTGGCGGCACTTTGGATTGCACAGCGCAAAATACAAAAACTTCTTGTTTAGTACATCTTCATCAAACTGGAACTTTGAGACTCGCTGATTTAAAAATGCCTCCTTTGTATTGATCGCCACAGTCCCTAAATAATGTCCAGTCTCCGACATGTCCGTTAAGCAAATAATTAGCTCGCCACCAGTTAATAAGTATTCTTTAAACTCCTTTTTTCTCTCAACGGGATAAAATGGCTGCTTTTTTTTATTCCAATTTATCCTGAAATCTTTAGTTATGTTTCCCATCCTGAGAACCGGAATACCTTCTTCAGAGTATTCCTTACTCTTGAACGCAAACCCTCCTTTCAAACTTGCCAAACCTGAGAGCTTGACTGCCTTCCAGCCTGCTTGCAGATTTTTATCTATCGCCACTTCACTCATGCAATGAGGTATCCATTAAGTTCCTGCACAATCACAGGTAGTTCTTTTCCAAATAATGCCTGTGCCTTCAACAACCCACCTTCTTCTTTACAGGCCGGTATCATTTCAAAATCATCCATTTCAAATTCGGCGTTATTGGCGATTTGGTCCTTGATGCGTTGTAACCACTGTTGTTGCTCTGCGCTAAAGTCTGACTGTTGTTGTAGCCAAGACTCGAAACGCTGATTCACTAGTTCTGGGAATGGCTCAAGCACATCACTCAAACCGGTAGAGAAACGAATTAGGCTAACAATATTAGTCAGTAGCTCTTTGGCGGGCACGCCTTTGACTTTGGCTTTTTCCAGTTGCTCGTAGGCCTTCCACACTTGTAGTGGCGCGATATTGTACGGGGGTTGTTTTATTTCTTCTGCCAGCTCTTCAATTTGTTGGTAGCTTAAATGGCGCTGGGTATAAGGTTTGGCGTAGATCAGCTGGATGGCATCGAGTTCGTCTTTGTGTTCTTTAATAAAGCTTTCATAGCGGGTGATAATGCCTTGGGCTTTTTCTGCATCGTAACCGGCTTCTATTAATTCATCGGCGCTGTCGTCGATCAGTTGATCGGTATCGCGGCGCAGGGTTTCCAATAGTTCGCGCAAATCAGGGTTATGAAAGGGTTTGATGGCGGCGTCAGCTATCGGTTCATACACCGCTTTGCGCTGTTCGTCACTCACTTCATCACTGCCGTATTGGGCTTTGAGCTTTTCTGCTAGGAAATCGGTATTGCCTGCGTGTACTAATTTGGCGGCGACTAAAGTTAAGTTAGCCTCTTCGGTGGGCTCGCCCATTTGCTCTAGTACGTTATGCAGTTGCTTGTTGATTTGTTTGCGCTGGCCGTCGCTGAGCTTCATATCTAAACGGATTAAACGGTTGCCTAAGGTTTGCAGGCTTTCGGGGCTTCTATCTCCCATGGCGATTTGCTGCATCAGTTTTTCGGTGCTGACGGAGGGTTTGCTCTCAAGGCTTTTGGTTTCAGTTTTGTCGGTTTCTGTCACGCCGACGGCATCGACTAATACAAAGCGGGTTTTGGTGGGGGCATCGGGTGTGACTTTTTTCAGTACGTCGTTACCGATTACTCGGGTGCCTCGACCTTTCATTTGTTCGTAATAGGCTTGGCTGCGCACATCGCGCATAAACACGACGCACTCCAGCGGTTTGATGTCGGTGCCAGTCGCGATCATATCAACGGTGACGGCGATGCGCAGGCGTGGGCTGGTGCGAAATTCGGCGATAGTATCTTCGGCGCTTTTTTTGCCGACTTTGTAGGTTACTTTTTTGCAGAAGTCGTTGCCTTCACCAAAGGCTTCACGGATGGCATCGACGATGCGATCAGCATGGTCATCATCTTTGGCGAAAAACAGGGTTTTGGGTACCCAGCTGCGGCCTGGGAAGCATTCGGGCAGGCAGCGATCTTTAAAGGTTTGAATGACGGTGCGTATTTGGTTGGGGGCGATGACGCTACGGTCGAGCTGGGTTCTTTGGTATTGCTCGTCTTCGTCGAGTAGCTCCCAGCGTTTTTGTTTGGTGAGGCGGTCGCGCACTTCGATATTGGTGCCGGCCTCCATTAAACCGCCCTGCTCAGATTTTTCGGTTTTAATACGGTAAATATCGTAACCGACGTTAACGCGGTCTATGACGGCATCTTCGTGGGTGTATTCCGACACGACGTTTTGGTGAAAGTAGCCGATGGTCTTTTTGGTGGGGGTCGCGGTAAGGCCGATTAAGAAGGCATCGAAGTAATCGAGCACTTGGCTCCACAGGTTGTAGATGGAGCGGTGACATTCATCAATAATAATGATGTCGAAACTTTCAATAGGCATGGTTGGGTTGTAAGCCACTTCTTGCCGTGTATTTGTATCAAAACTCAACTCGTAGGAAGAGTGTTCTTCTATCTCTTCATCTAGCTCTTTTCCACACAGTTGGGAATACATACGTTGAATGGTAGAGATGGTGACTTTAATTTCATCACCAATACCTCCGGGACCAAGGATGTGAGCGTTGTAGAGTTCTGTAAATTTCCGGCCATCGTCTGGCGTGGCGTATTGCTGAAATTCTTTCAGCGCTTGTCTACCTAAGTTACCCCTATCGACCAAAAACAACACACGCTTGGCTTTGGCAAACTTGGCTAGGCGGTAAACCTGGGTACAGGCGGTAAACGTTTTACCCGCACCTGTGGCCATTTGTAATAAGGCACGTTGGTGACCTTGTTTAAGAGAGTTCTCAATACCGTTAACGGCGTCTATTTGGCAATCACGAAGACCTTTAGTATTGAGTTCTGGAAGTTGTTGCAGGCGGGATCGGAAGGTATCGCCCTGCTCTAACCAAGCTTTTAAAGTTTTGGGTTGGTGGAAATGGAAGACGTTACGGGAACGTGGAGCTGGATCGCGTTCGTCTCGGAATCGGATTTCATGGTTGGTTGCTTCGTATAAAAATGGCAGAGGTTGGTCGTTAGCCGCCCAGCGCTGAATGTGTTGGGTTTTAGATGAGGCATAGCGTCCAGATTGCTCGGCAACTTTTCCTAGGTTAGCGCCTTCTCGTTTTGCTTCAATAATGCCGCATGCTTTGCCACCCACAAATAACATGTAATCAGCAGGGCCGGTGTCGGTATCCATTTCTCGAACGGCAACACCCAAAGACTCGTGAAGGTTGAGCTTCTTTTTATCTTGAATAGACCACCCCGCTTGCTCAAGCTTTTGATCTATTTCTATACGTGTTTGGAGTTCGTCTTTATCTGTGCGAGGCGGTGTCATCCTTGGTACCTAGTCCCTTCAGCTTGTAGTGATAAATGCGGTCTATCGTAATGGGTTATTACGTTATTGTCAGTAACTAAGGAAATATATCGACCAATAATATTTTGTTTTAATGATGACTCTATCTAACACTCAGGGGCCCTTTTTTCTCTATCTGGTGGTAACGGGACAAAACCTCTGCTTGTTTATTTGTTGAATCAGTTTTGTCAGCTATTTTTATAGCCCAACCGAATCATTTATAAATGCCCTCTTATGACTTGATTTCTTGTTCGCTTAGATCAAGCCGTTTATTTTTGCAATTTATACGTCACCTTTTCCACATATAATATTTCTATTGCAACTTACCAAGCTTTACCAGCGCAAAATTCATTCCAAATACTTCTAAAGCTAGAAACTTGTTCCTCTAGATAAGCTGATTTCGTTCCAGACGAAACAAAGTGTTGCCAGCCAGAATAGCCACCAAAACTGTTTTTTGAATTAACTTCGCCACAAATATAACCACCACCTGAATCTTTATTAATGTAATCAATATTACGAAACTCAGCTGACTCAGGGTCTTTAAGCAAGCGTTTAACTGCTTTTTTCCCTATCCATACTGCGTCACCATGTGAAATTTTACTATTACCACTGGAATACCTAGAAGTTGCGGCGGCAACTTTTTTTAGGAACTTTTCACGTTTTGTCTTTTTGAGTTCGATTGCTGCTAATCGCTCTCTCTCAACGCGATCTTTTCTGGCCTGCTCCCTGCTGAGCTTGAGTAAAACTGAGCCTATTTCGTTCATTTTTTTTGCAAGTCTACTAAGTTCCTCATTAAATCGAGTCGCCACATGAGCATTAATTTCGCCTTCTTTATAGCTTTGTGCAATATCGGCTACAACCGTCTCGAGTATGGCGTCCTTTAATTCAATCTGATCTTTAATTAGTACCCATTGAGCATGACTAGAACCAAGGCTTTTAGCGTCTATGGCGTCAGCTTCCATGATACTGTTTAATAACGTTAAGTCACTTGAGCCAGAAGATGTACTTTTAGCTTCAGCGACTTTAATTTTGTTGATGAGCTTTTCAAGGGATAGTTTTTCATGTTGATTTACACCAACCCATCGCCCATTCTCTTTTACAGTGCCATCTGAGCACCTTTTTTCTGTGTAAATCACTTTACCATTAGAAGAAGCGCACTTATAAATCGCTGCTGACACGAACTGTGATGAGAAGCTTGAAATTAAAAGCAACGTGATAATTGATAAATTCCTTTTTAACATCCCTTATTCCCTAAAATAGTCCATATGAGCGCATGAATCACGCAATATTTAATGGCGACTAAGTGAATCAAAGCTACGGTTGATGTTAAACAGTTCGGGTATCATGTCAAGCCGCATGCTTTTAGTGACATTGTCATACCCCCTATATAAACCCCCAAAAATTTGTCGAATACTGGGGAGCGCGTTGACCCGTCTGTAGCTTCACTTGGCTAGGGTCCCCCTATTTGCGCAGAACATATTCAAGCCAAGCTTTGAGGCTTCACCGTTTTAAATTTTAATGTTCATACCTTTTGCAAAGATGTAAATATACGAGACTTAGTTCTTTCATGCTAAGGGTGTCTGGGGCTTAAACCGTATTAACCTATATAACCCAATAAACCTGAAAAACCCAGAAAACCTAGCAAACCTAGCAAACCTAGCAAACCTAGCAAACCTTCGCCCTTACTGGCTATCAGAGAGCTTATTTGTTTTTTGTCTAGATAAGCTGTGTGTGCGTATTTCGGTTTATTGGGTTTGTCAGGTTTTCACTCTATCCCCTATTCATCGCTTTGGTGGTGCAGGTGGATCAATATATGCACCTTTAATTGAAAAGAGCTTTTCATTATTTCCATTATAGTTATGTCGAACAGTCAGTATGACTCCTTCTAGCTCTCCTAAGGCAGCCTTTAATGAGCTCTTTGAAAACTGATTCACCAACCGGTGGTGAGCGGAATTTGATATGCTTTTATTGTCATCGTATGCGCTAAGGACTTGAGATTGATTAAGCTCCTGTTTTTCTAGTATTTGCTGAAGGAAAATCGTTTGATGTTCATGCTTCTTTAACAGTGATTGCTCTTCGCTTGTTGTGCGTAATTTTTCAGCTTGATTGTCATCAACCTTATAGACACTATCCATCAAATCACGATAGGAATCGCCAGCTCTTTTTCTGTAGCCGTAGCTGACTCTAGCTACAACATCACCACGTGATTTTTCCTGCCTAAATTCGACAATTGTTTCGTTGTCTGTTTGCTCTAATACATACATTGCATATGCGCAATCAACATCATTCATGGTATCGGCTGTCCCTTCATAGATCAGTTTGCCATCATCATCAAGCTTCTTATTGGCATGACCAGCAATAATAACGGTGGCGTTTTTTGCAACTAATCTACGCAGTAATGCATAAAAATCCTTTTGCACTGCTTTGTTCATCAGGTCAGTGAACTTTTTTAGTGTGTCGATGATGATTATCATGCCTGCGGCCTCTTCACTGACTGCCAACTCGTCTAGAATTGTGAGTATGTAATCGGTAGTGACGCCAGCCTCAGCTGGGCTAATCATCAGAAAGCCAAATTTCTCTGCTAACTTTGATTTAGTTAAAAGTCCTTTATAATGGTCATCAGCATTCAGATAAATTACATCAGCCCCACTAATATTCTTATTCCTGATGCCATCGATAATAAACCGCATCAGGAATAGCGTCTTACCCGTGTTCGGTTTTGCGTAAAAGAGTGTTATCTGACCATCTAGCGCCATACCATCTACCACGCAGATATCTTTGCTAAGGTTCTTTAGCATTTCATCGATTCTGTTGGTTGCAGACAAGTTGGTTAGCTTTTGTAGAGCAGACTGGTTAGTCGCTTTTTGTAGCACTGACTGTTTGTCAGTGACTCCGTACCCAGCCTCGCAGGATAAAGCTTTAGAGAAAGCATCGGTGACCTCCTGGCTTAGTTTGTTGGCTAGATTGTACTCCTTGATCGTTTTGCTGTTTGGGTCGCTTGGGTCTACCTTGCAAGCTTCTGAGGCATGGATAATAGCTTCACGGTTCTCATACCCAAGTCTGGACTTCATTACATCAAACGGACCATGCTGGTGGCCATCACATAAAGGATCGCTTTCGTGGTTAGAAAACATCTTGTTGGCTTCATGGTCAATTATGATGCCGGGTATACCGCTTGTGCTGTGGGCGTACAGGAGCTTGTTTCCAGACTTATGGTCGCCACGTTGGAATAACTCCAGCTCAATATGGTGTTGGCAGTTATATGCTTCAATGACATCAATTTGACCTTCAGGAAGTTTTGCAGGTGCTTTTTTTGTCGGTAGCGCTATATCTAATGGCGCTGGTGCTGGCGGTGCAGGTACTGTAATTAGTTCAAAGGGTAAGTCTGAAGCATCAAGTGGTTCACCGTAAATTACTCGACATTCGTAGTGGCGTGTTTCCCGATCATCATTTATAGGCGGATTATTTGGAGCAAATAAAATTTGATGAACTCGTGTTGCCGACTTATCACCATCAAACTTATCAGCTAATTTAATCTGAAGAGCCACCCACTTCACGCATTCAATCGGCGATAACAATGGAATCAATATTCGCCACTTCTTGCCATTAAGTTGATTTGTTTTATCATTAACTCGCATCGAAGTTGATGTGCTGTGTATTATTGCCGACGTAATACCCAGCTGGGTTAGTTTGGTTTCTAACTCATCAAGAAATTTATCACCTGAATCGACATCCACCCAAAGAATATTCATTGAATCGTGGGCGTGGACGCCTTCCTTTGTTTTTACTACAGCAGTATGTGGAGCGATACAGGCAGCTTGCAGCTTGGGAAACTCGCTGGGGTGTTGTGCTAATTCAATAAGCTCAGACAATGCTGCCAAATGAATTGCCGTCTTATCATTTACGCTGGGGAAAACAGCGCAAATTTTATCGGTTGGTTGCAGAGGTGGTATAATGAAGCCTGAAAAGCTCTTTGGTGTGTCACCATTGAAGTTCGAACCGGTTGTTAGCGCAACCGGTTTTTTTATGTCCTCGTCCATTACTCACCTCTAGCATTTACGCTGTGAGTAGTTAAAAAATCATCTAAAGCTGATTTACGGTATCGAACACATCGACCAACCTTAACGTAGTTTATATGGGGGTGACCTTGTGTGCGCCAATTGGCCAAGGTTCGTGCGGATATGGATAAATATTCAGCCGCTTGTCCTGCGTTAAATAGTTTATTTTGCATTAGGGTTTCCTCAAGTTAGTTAAACGTCAATGAACGTATTTCATTGATCTTGAGGTGTATCTTGAAGCCTCCAACGTCGTTGGAGCAGCTACCAAAAGTTTTGGGAGTTGACGCTAGTAAGCTAGGTCTTGTATTTAAGCAAGTCTTTGACTACCTGGTTATAAATACCTTTGAAGCGTAGAGCGTTTGATTCCTGACTATGTTTTTTCGCATCTAAATAACTATTTTTATAGAGTCTTTCGATGTTGTTCTCTGGTTCAAGCGCATCCAACCAATCGATAATGAGACCTTTCTTAGGTTTTCCTAAATAAGTCACTTCGCCATTTTCACCAATAGTGACGTCGTTAAACGCCATGTGGGTTAGTAATCCTAAAAGGGTGTGTTTTTTCTCCTTTTGAGAATCACGAATATCCGAGGGCCTACCTATTTTTGTTAGTAAGAATATAAAATCTTCTTTTGTAGCCTCCTCTGTATGAGCCATTATCAAGTCGTATAACGTTGCTTTGTACAAATCAGAATATTGACTTATGGCTTGACTGATATCCATACTCACTTGAGTCTCACGATCCAATAACTCACGTACTTCACCAGGCTCGTGTGGCCTATCAGGGTCACGATTAGGGTCGTTATCTAAATCACAATACAGTACTGCTACTTCAGCCTTAGGGTTTTCATCATTCATTGGTAAATATCCTTATTTATTGTCCACATGCAATCTAATTACGTTGTCCTTTTGTGTAACTCTAGCCTGTATATAATCGGCAATCTTGTTGATTGCTGATATCAGCGTTTCTTCTTCTGTCACGATATAACCACCTGTAACATCGTTTGTGGTGACATGATTCATCAAGCGTTTAATCATGCTTATAGGTAAATTTACGGCCTCAGCAATAGTGGCAAAGGTGCGCCTGCAATCATGAGGGCTGAATTCAACACCGCTAACTTTCGTAACAACTTTCATCGGTTCGCGTGGGTGACGCATGTGCATTGAGGGGTCTCTTCCAGAAAACACCCATTTATAATCACCTGTCTGTTTCCGCAAGTCTTTAAGGTATACGATTAATGGAGCTGGTATTGGTAGCCGGTGATCTGTGCCGTTTTTAGTATCTAGCAGTGTGATGTTTTTCGTCTTTAGATCGACCTGCGACCACTCAAGAGTTAATGCTTCGCCACTACGAAATCCCATATATAGAAGCATTAAAAAAAAGACTTTTGCCTTTTGGTTTGTCAAAGTCTCTACTGCTTCATGCCATGCCTGTAATTGCTCACTTGGGATTACCCTGTCTTTGCGATTATTCTTATGCCATAGACGCGCCTTACTCAATATGCTGGCAGGGTTTCCATCTATCATCCCTACAGCATCGGCATAGTTCAGCGTAAGACGTAGCACTCTCATGGTTGTATTCGCGGTTGTCTTACCTGTTTTACTTATTTTCTTATGACGTTTTAATATCATATCTTCGGTAATGCTGCTTACCGGTTTCGTGAGCCAGTCGCTAAAGCCGCGCTGTAGCTTATATCGATAGTTTTTGACGGTGTATGGTTTTAATTCACGCTCAGACAGATATAGGTCTAGCACATTCGAAAGCGAAGTCTTGGATATCACCTTTTTCCGCTTCTCTGCTGTTAGGTCAATACCCGTACTAATAGCTGTTAGGATTTCTTGAGCTTTCCTTCTAGCCTCAATGACGGTCACATCTGAACATTTACCTATGGTGACATTCCTCAGTTTTCCATCTGCACGCTTAGTAACGAGGAACGACTTGTTTCCTGTGTGACTGACGCGACAAACCAGCTTATTTATATCCGTATCTGAATAATCAATGCGACCAGTATCAGGCGGCATTAATTCTTTTATTCTTGCTTGTGTAAAATTGAATTTTCTTTTCATGATAACCATCCAGTGTAACTCCAGTGTAACTTTCAGGAGTGATATGGAGTATATTACAGTTATCTAGAGCCTGTCTCTTATACACATCTGACGCTGCCGACGATATGCAGTG
>CAJXTU010000022.1 GCA_913060865.1 uncultured Cycloclasticus sp. | reverse complement strand
TTTATAAATTGATGAAAAAATACAAAGGCCAACACAAGTGGCGGCGCTTTTTCCTTTTAGCATTTTTGTTTTACCTGCCGGTTGGTTGGGATGTAATTTTAGGCCGCGCTTACTTTTATTACTTGTGCAATACAGACGGTGGTGTGCATATTTACCAGACAGTAGAGCTGGGGTCAGAACATTGGAATGAAGATGGCAGTCCTAAGTTTTATACAGAAAAATGGCCATTTGATAATACCATTCTGGGAGGGAAGTATGTGTTTGAACGACCAGATGATAGATACACTACAAATAGAGTATTCAATATTGTGAAATATACGGGCGCGATTATTGACACAGTTACAAAACGGGTTATGGGTGACTGGATTACATATGAATATTTCGGTGGCTGGGTGATGAATACGGGTACTCCATTTGGGAAGTCTAGTAGTCAATGTCACAGTTTTTCTGACACACCAGATAATCCCATTTCGGTGGATGCCAGTAATCCTACACATAAGAAGTTTATTGGCTACATATTTTTAAGGGAAAGTGTTAATCAGGGAGAGAAACAATGAGTGAAAAAATTAAAAGCTATTTTGACAATTCACAACTAGCACAGGCAGCATATGCATTTTTAAATAATGGTTTGAACCAAGATGACTATAAGAAGGAGTTAGAAAATAAAGAAAAATTCTCAACTTCACAAGCTACCCAATTCGCCAGCCAATACAGCATTATTCACGATCAACAAAATACCAGCGATGGATTTTCAGCTACTTTATTTCAAGATACAGCAGGGACATTCACCCTCGCAATTCGCGGAACAGAATTTAGTTTTTCTGGGGCAGGTCAAGATCTTTTTTTAACAGACTTTGGCGATATTGGTGGTGATGGCATTGCTTTAAAGCAAGCCAGAGAGAAATTCGTATGCCTGTCTGGACAAGAAAAAACAACATAAATAATCAGGCTTTAAGGGAAGAAATATGATTTTTCTAATGCCCCTTTATTTCATCATTGTGTGTGTGGTTATTTATAAATTGATGAAAAAATACAAAGGCCAACACAAGTGGCGGCGCTTTTTCCTACTGGCATTTTTGTTTTACCTACCCGTTGGTTGGGACGTGATATTGGGGCGTGCTTACTTTTATTACCTCTGTAATAAAGACGCGGGTATTCATATTTATGAGACAGTTGAATTAGGCCCAGAGCATTGGAATGAAGACGGTACTCCAAAGTTTATTACAACAAAAACACATAATGGAGAAACCTACTTTAATAATTTTGATGAAGCCTATTTTGATAACAGGTATGAGTTTCATGTTGCACGTATAGATAGAACATTTTCAACCTCTTTCAATATTCTCAGAGATTTGATGCAAATTGTTGAATCAGATTCAAAAAAAGTTTTAGGTGAAGAGGTACGTTACCTCTATTGGGGCGGTTGGGTCTGGAATACGGAGCAGCCATTTAGTACGCAAAGTGAAGTTTGCTTTCCGCTAAATGATTATGCCGATAATCCGTTAGCAAGGGAAGACACCCCGCCATGGTATAAAAAATTTGTTAGTTATATATTTTTAAACAGTAATAACATTAAGGATGATGAAGGATGAGCGCAACCATACAAGAATATTTTCAAAACGCACAGTTATCGCAAGCGTCGTATGCCATTTTGAATGAAGGTGCTACCAATGAATTAACTTTAATAAGAGCCCTTAGACTTGAACAGGATGATGACTATTCAGTTACCCAAGCAACACTCTTTGCCGCTCATTATGATGCCATACATTCTCAACAAAATACTCCTAATGGTTTTTCGGCCACGCTATTTAAAGACCAAAGTGATGTTTATACATTAGCTATATGGGGAATAAAATCGACTATTCCGCGAATCAATATATGGAAAAACGCCGTATGAAGATAAATAAGCAGGAAGGAATGGGGGTCATTAAATTTATTTTCTTAACCCCAGTCGTGTTGATTGGGTTGGTTATTTTAACAATGGCTTTTTCGTGGGGTTACAAGAGCTATTGGGACTACAGAGTAGAGCAATTGTGCGCAAAAGATGGCGGCAGAACCATCTACGAAGTGATAAAGCTATCTGAAGATAAGTTAAGAAAAATGCGAGGGGATGGCCAATTTATCGGCCTGCCAGCTCGTAATTATGTTAAACAAGATGATGAGTTTTTTGCCAATAGTAAAACAACCATCGTTCATAATGGCTTATTCGGGCTAATAATAAAAAGGCGTGTGTCTCGAGTTATCCGCTTGAAAGATAAAAAAGTCCTCGCAGAGCAAATTACTTTTAGTAGAGTTCGTGGTGATTTTTACCCACTTCCTGCTGTGCATCACTCATCATCTAGTTGTAGCCCACACAAAATCGGGTTCTATGACGAAGTTTTAATTAAAGGAAATTAAAGGAAAGTTGACATGAGCATACAAACGTTACATGATTTAGCCGAGTTATCTCAAGCTAGTTACGCTGACTTATCTTTAGGTCAATTAGATTCTGAAGCCCAAAAGAACAAGTTAGCTGATGATGCGGATATATTAACGGCTCAATCCGATAACCTAGCTTCACGTTACAGCGTAGCCTTAGCAACATACAATGAGCCGAATAGTAGCTTTAGTGCGACTGTTTTTAAAAACAGTGCCAGTGGTGAATTGACGCTAGCCATTCGCGGATCAGGTGGCGCAGATTGGATTACGACAAATCCGGATATTTATTCTCATGGCGATTGATATCTCTATTGAAGATCAATGGCTAGCGGGAGAACCAAATCCTGACAGTCCATCCTATAACCACAGCCAAATGATCCTGACCGACTCCCTTGGAGTTGAAATACAAAGAGAGCTGAGTCACCCCGAAGACAGCCGGGTTAATAGCGCCCCCAATTGTCATGAGAGGTTTGGGTATGAGTAAAAAGCAGTGGATTGTACTCATACTCATTTTAGGTATTTACCCTGCCTGCAAATGGGACTACTACTTATCAAATTACCTTTTTGAACAATATTGCACAGATCCAGACCGTATCGGTTTATTTGTTTATGAAAAAGTCCAACTCGGTGATGAGTACTTTATACCCTTTCCAAAAGATAAAGAGCCGCGCGACTTGGACCCGCGTTTTATTTTTGGCGAAAATTTAATGATTAATCGTGAACGATTTGATGAAGACTTTATTTTTAACGTGTACAAAAAAGTACCCATCTCTAGCATAGGGCCAATAAATGCGGAGGAAACCTCAGTGATTAGAAAAAGCGATCAGAAAGTGCTAGGTAAGGCAGTAAGTGCCGCTAATGCACAAGGGTGGTTAAATCAGTTTGGTTTAATTGGTGGTTTCCCAGGGGTTTACTGTCCAGCAGGTAGGGATGAAAATCATTTCCCACGTTCTAGATTAGCCCATTACGCATTAGTTAAAGAAACATTCACATACCAAGCACAGGGAGAATAAGCAATGGATATCAATAAAACATTTAATGCTTCGCTATTAGCGCAGGCGTCTTACGATGACAGACTGGTATCTGGGTTGGCTGGCAGCCCACTTAAAAGTGAATTAATTGATTCGGACCTTGACTCTGATGATGTTGGTGTAGCTGATGGTATAACAAGTGCCCAAGCTAATTACATTGCCACTAACTACCGCGTAATCTACCAAGAACCCACAACGGCTAGTGGTTTCTCAGCCACTTTATTTCAAGATACGAATTCTAATAAGTATATTTTGTCCTTTCGCGGCACTGACACGGGTCTTTTTGGTGTGGACTGGACAGATGCCAACCTCGACAATGCTCTCAGCGGTGTTTCTCGCAATCAAATCGTTGATATGCTCAATTTTTATCTGCTTTTGACGCAACCAAGCACAGCTTCGGTAAAACAGTATCAGTATGAAGAAATCCAACTAGATAACAACCTCCCACCACCGAGCCAACCAAATATTTTTCTTGGTTCCATGCCCCAAGGGCAAGGCCTTACCAATAACAAGTATGGTGTACTGACAGAAATCCCTTCTAAAAATGGTTTGGAAGTAATTAATGAAAACACCCAGCTCACTGTCACTGGACACTCTCTTGGTGGCCATCTTGCTTCGGCGTTCACTTTATTATTTCCTGCCGTATCTCAAGAAACATACACCTTTAACAGCGCAGGGTTTATAGGTTGGGGTGAGAATGAGTTTGACACCTTTGCGCATCTTCTAAAAGATAGTGTTACAGATATTGCTATACAACCACAATCTTTTACAACTGGGTTATCTTCGGTAACGGATATATCAGCAACGCTAGATTATGTTTCCAACTTACCCAATCAAGACCACTTGGGGACACACACAACAGTTGGTGTAGAAACCGTAACGGTGGCTGAGGTTGGTCCGATTGACTACGTTATAGATAACCATTCCATAGATCGCATAAGTGACTCACTGGCTGTTATCAACCTCCTTCATACGTTAGATAACACGATTACCATTGCCTCAGCCAACACATTAATTACCTCGGCATCTAACAAAGAAAACACCTCTCTCGAAGGCGTTATGCGACCTTTAGCCAAACTGTTTGGGCAGGCTGCTATAGCAAATACGGATAGTGACCATGATGCACTCTATACCGCAATATCAAATATTGAAATGGCTACAAATTCTTATGATGGTGCGCTAGTTATCCAAAGCGTCGCATCCCTAGCCGAACATGCTACGGCAGACAACGCCCAAGGCCAAGCCTACCGCTACGCACTGGTTAACCTCAATACCTTTGCCATTACCAGTGTCACAAACCTTTACACCGCACAGGCAGATGAACTCAAAGCCGACAACTTCACCGAGCAATACCTTAATGATAGAAGCTTATTGCTTAGCGCTATAAATCAACGCAATCAAGATAACAACCAACACCCCGACGAAATAAACGGTGAGGTAGTTAGGTTTAAAGATGCTGATATAGGTGAGGTGATTGCCGGTGGGAATAGTGCTGGTCAAGGTCACGCGAATACGGCAACCCTCACTAAGACTATTATCTTTGGTAATGCAGATGAAAATACTGATTTGATAACTGGGGATACAAATGACTTTCTGTATGGCTTTGCTGGTGCTGACCATATTCTCTCTGGAGAGATAGGGAGCTTTAAACGTTTAAAGATAAAACCAATCGAGCCTGCCCTCATTAACTGTCAGGTTAGGCCATGTTAGGGCTTATAGTTTATGGTGTTTTTTTTATATATTTAATTATTTCACTCTTCGTTGTGGGTGCGGCCATGAGTTGGGCTGCTAAACGTGGTAAATCAAGGGGTAAGTACGCTGCTATAGCCGCAGTATTTATGTATAGCCTAGTTTTATGGGATTTAATACCTGTTCTTGCTGTACATAGTTATCAATGCAATACAAATGCAGGCTTCACTGTGAATAAAACATTAGCGCAATGGAAGCAAGAAAACCCCGGTGTATCTGAAACGCTTGTTGCAGTAAAAAACACTTCGTCAACCCAACAGGGTAATACCACACGTTATGTGTTGAATCAGCGTTTCGCTTGGGACATTACTAGAGAGAAGGTATGGCATATTGTATATAAAACAGACGAGCACATTGTTGATTTAAAAACAAATGAAAAATTAGCTGAATATATTGATTACTATACCAATGTTGTCCAAATGGCCGTGGGTGGGAACGGAAGAAAGAGCCATAAGTATTGGTTGAAGATTAAGTCGTGTGAAAGTGGAGATGTAAATAGGACGCGTCCTCAAAAATATATATTTAATAAGTTTATGTATTTTATGCAACACCAAAAGGAATTTAAATAATGGATACAACAAAACTGTACCAACAAGCCTTATTGGCCGAAGCAGCGTATGCTGATTTTAGAAATATTGATAGCACTGACGATATTAAAACCGCCCTAATAACCAGCGGTTTATCCTCAGCTCAAGTCGATGAATTCACTACAAACTGGACAGTAATATCTCATCGATGATAACGAAAAAATGGGCTTCAACAGGGATTTATAATCATTTTTTTGATTAAAAGATAAGGCAGGGCAAAATGATGTGCCATGCGAAGGTCTCTGTTGATATCACTGTTCACCAACATAGTGATTCATATATAGTATTAGAGTATTTAATCAACCCTTAATGAAAAGGCTTCTCTATGAAATTACTCAATGTTGGTTTACCTGGTCAGGAAATTCCTTGTCTATTAGACAGTAACAATAATATTCGCTCTTTAGAGGGTGTGTGTGATGTTATTTCACCTAATTTTTTAGCCAACGATGGTTTACGGGCACTGAAAAACCTTGATGTTGATAGTCTGCCCATTATAGAAAAGCCTGACCGCATTGCTGCGCCGTTATTAAACCCAGGCAAGATCATTGCTGTTGGTTTAAATTATGATGAGCACATTAAAGAAACAGGGGGCAAGCAGCAAGACGAGCCGGTGCTATTTACCAAAGCGGTTAGTGCTTTAAGCGGCCCCTTTGACCTTATTGAAAGACCTAAAGGCGCGACACAAGTGGACTGGGAAATAGAGCTAGTCGTTATTATTGGTAAGCCAGCTCGGTATATTTCAGAAGACGATGCAGAAGCGCATATTGCTGGTTTCTGTACGGGCATTGATGTATCTGAGCGATTTTTTCAAAAAAGCCGAAGTGGCCAGTGGCTTAAAGGTAAAAGTGCCGATACCTTTGCCCCTATTGGGCCATATTTTGTGACCTTGGATGAGTTTAAACAGTACCAATCATGCGCTGTGAGCTTAGATGTTAATGGTGAGCGTGTGCAGGCCAGCAATACCGATACGATGATACATTCGGTTAAGAAGTTGGTGAGTTATATTAATGAGTTTATGAGCCTTCAACCGGGTGATTTGATTTTTACCGGCACGCCAGAAGGAGTAGGGCTTGGTATGAACCCACCACAGTTTCTTAAAGCAGGTGACACGGTGGTTGCAGAAGTGGAGGGGCTTGGTGTTCAGGAGCATAACGTTGTTGATTACGAGCCAAACTAACAAACAATAACTGTTCAATTTTAGACCACTTTTTATAAGTGTTCGTCAGTACTACCCTTTTTCCGTTTTACGCTACTTTTGCACAAAGTTATCCACAGTTTTCGTGGATAACTTTTAAAACCCCTTTCTATTCCTTTTTGATTTGCGTACACTAATCAACTATCTTGTTGAAAGGCGATCTTATTATGGTGGATAAAATAAAAAAACATGGCGGTGTACGCGCTGGAGCTGGGCGAAAAAAAGGTTCTTCAGTCTATGGTGAACCCACCAAGGCCGTTAGAATACCAGAGAGTTTACTAACAACTGTCACCGAGTTGCTGGACTATAAAAAGAAGCAACTTGAGGTGGATAATACAAATTTTCCTAACGTATATTTTCCAGATTTTGATGGCCCTGTGCCATCGATTCCCTTCTATGGTGCTAGTGTTGCCGCTGGTTTTCCATCACCGGCGGATGATTACATAGAAAAAAGACTTGACTTGAATGAGCTCCTTATTAATAAGCCTGCGGCTACTTTTTTTGTTAGAGCAGAGGGGGAGTCGATGTTGGGTGCTGGTATTCACCCCGATGATATTCTTGTGGTTGATCGCTCCGTTCATGCAAGCGTGGGTAAAATAGTTGTTTGCGCTTTAGACGGCGAGTTAACCGTTAAACGGTTACGTTCAAAAGAAGGTAAATTGGTGCTTGCTCCCGAGAACCCAGATTACCCAGATATACCCATAAAAGAGGAAGTGGAGATGGTTATTTGGGGTGTGGTAACGAGCGTTATCCACAATGTATAAAAACCTATAAAAACGCTAACTTACCGTGAAATACCCTTCAAATATTGCATTGGTTGATTGCAATAATTTCTACGTCAGTTGTGAACGATTATTTCGCCCCGACTTATTGAATAAACCAGTGGCCGTGCTCAGTAATAATGATGGTTGCATTGTTTCTCGTAGCCAAGAGGTTAAAGACCTAGGTATAAAAATGGCGGTTCCAGTTCATCAAGTCAAGCAACTGGTTAAGCAACACAATATTCAACTTTTTTCGTCTAATTACCCCTTATATGCGGATTTGTCTGCCCGGATTATGCATAGCCTCACGGCTTTTTCACCGTCAGTGGACGTTTACTCCATAGATGAAGCCTTTATTGATTTGGACCGACATAACGTTAACGTAACTGATTTAGGGTTGGATATAAAAAACAGCTTATCACGCTGGGTCGGAATCCCCGTTGGTATTGGTATAGGGTCGACAAAAACACTGGCTAAATTAGCCAATTATGCCGCAAAAAAATGGGCCAATAGCGGCGGCGTGGTCGATATTAACGAACCGAAACGGCGAAAAAAAATCATGCAAATAACACCGGTTGGCGAAGTTTGGGGGGTTGGTCGCCGATTAAACGAAAAGCTCAATAAACTAGGCATTGAAACCATATGGGATTTACAGTCTCAGCCCATCAGTTCGATAAAAAAGCATTTCAATATAACCTTGGCTCAAACAGTACAAGAACTGCAAGGTACTCCTGTAATTCCTTTTAATGAAGATAAGAAGTCAAAACAACAAATTGTTTGCTCAAGAAGTTTCAAAGAAAAAATAACGGACCAACAAGAGTTAGAGCAAGTACTAAGCGTTTTTTGCCTTAAAGCTGCTGAAAAATTACGAGCTCAGCACGGTGTAGCTCTGCAAGTAAGTGTTTTTGTCCGCACCAGTCCGTTTGATAAAGAGTCGTTTTATTCTGAAAAAGCGACGTATAAATTAAAATCAGGTACGCAAGATAGTCGGGATTTAATTAAAATCGCTAAAAAACTATTAACGCGTATTTTTATTCTAGGTTACCAATATCAGCAAGCAGGTATAATTTTAGGCGATATACAACTTATCGATACAGCGGTATCTAATCAGAACGATATGTTTGATGCTGATTCGGAGCAAAATGAGAAAAGCTTCGCACTGATGAAAACAATTGATGAAATCAACTCACGTTTTAATAACAGTATGAGTTTTGCTTCAACAGGTAATAAGACGTTGCAGCAATCAATCCCTATTAATAAATCTAGACCTTACACCACGAACTGGAAAGAAATTGCTTTAGTTAAATGATATTACTTTCAATTGATTAAAGTTGAAACATAAACTAATTTATAACTCATTTATTTAAGCCTTCACCGTAATAAGTTATAAACATAAAAACTATTAAATTGGTTTAATCACTAACCGAATCACACCTTTAATTTAACATAATATACATTATACGAAGTATGATATTGAGCAATGTGAGGGTGGTTAAGGCTTACAGCGTGTCCTCTAGAACTTCTATGGAAAATTTTTCCGGTCGTATAAAAAGGCTTTTGGTGCGTTTAAGCGGTCGATCTCTTGTTTTAACCGGGTGTTCTCTTCAGCTCTAAAATTAATCGTCATCTTGAGGTATTTATAAGCGCGGATTTTACCGGGTGTCACAAAGTAATCTTCAGGTGTGACCAGGTGACCCTCAATAAAACGAAAGCCAATCCATTCTTGTCCCAGATGCGATAAATCGTTTTTTAATAGGGTAAGCAACTTAACAACCGATACGGGTAAATTGTTGGATTTTTGCTTGTCTTTAAAAAGTTTAACGATGGCTTCATTGGTGTTAATGTGCTTTATAAAATTAAACATAAATATATTGAATGAAGTCACCCTGCTTGATTGATGTTGATATCTATATAAGGTTAAAATGATACATTAGTAAAAACTAATGATAGTCATTGGTGTATTAATTTTTTAGTAACTATTATTTTTCATTTTAATAAACAAATAGGCGGACGTAATTATGGCGAGAAGGCAAGATAGATTAACAGTAGAAGATGTAAATGGCGCGTGGGCAATTATTCCTACTCCAGCAATTGAAACAGCTGAAGATTGGAGAACTGAAGACTCTGTAGACTACGATGAAGTAGCAAAAGCCGTTGAAGGTCTTATTGCATCAGGTGTTGACGCTATCATGAGTCAAGGAACTTTTGGAGAAGGCGCCACCCTCACTTGGGAAGAAAAAAAGAAAATGATGGAAGTGATGGTGGAAACAGCTGCCGGTCGCGTTCCAATTTTTGTTGGTGTAACAACAATGAACACTCGCGAAACTATTCGCCAATTGAAACATGCCCGTGATATCGGTGCTGATGGCACGATGTTAGGTTTACCTATGTGGCAACAAATTGATGTTCCTGCTGCTGTTCGCTTCTATCAAGATGTTGCTGAAGCCGTGCCTGAAATGGCTATCGCTATTTATGCCAACCCAGAAGCATTCAAATTTGACTTCCCAGCCCCATTTTGGGCTCAAGTAGCTAACATTCCACAAGTAATTACTTGTAAGTACATCAATATTGCACAATTACACGTCCATACATTAGTGTCTCGTAAACAAATCAGATTCCTTACATTAGAAGTTGATCATGCAGATGCCGCTAAAATGGACCCTGAGTTCCACACTGCTTTTTGGTCTCCTCTTGCTTGTACAGGACCAGAACTGACTATACATTGGCGCGATAGCATTAAAGAAGCCGTTAAGACTGGCGACTGGAGTAGACCCGATGCGCTTTACCCTCAAATAGCCCTAGCACTTTCTAGCCTATTCCCACCAGGAGGGTTCGCTGAATTTTCTCGCTACAATATTCAGTTAGAAAAAGCACGTATTAATGCAGCAGGCTGGATGAAAGCTGGGCCATGCCGTCCTCCTTACCTATCAGCACCAGCAGATTATTTAGAAGGTGCTGCTAAATCTGGTACAGGCTGGGCTGAGTTAAATAGAAAACTGCTTGAAGGTACACTTTAAGCTAAATGTTATCGCCATTAATGTCTATAGTAGGTTAATTAATACTTTTCCTGCTTTAACATTAATGGCTGATTTCATAACAGCGTCTTGTTCACCCCAACCTTCCTGTGTGAGACGATGAATATACGCTGGTAGTACTGCTGATAAGGCTTGTGTGGCTGTTCTGGGGACAGCGCCAGGCATATTCGCTACACAAAAGTGAATAACACCCTCCTCCACAAACGTTGGTTCGTTATAGCTAGTTGGACGGGTTGTTTCAATACAACCGCCTTGATCAACAGAAATATCAACAATCACTGCCCCATCCATCATTAGCTTTAAGTGAGAACGCTTAATAAAACGAGGACTTTTCTTACCCGCAATATGTAAGGCTCCTACTAACAGGTTTGTTGTTTCGAGGAGTGACAAACAATCATTCTCATTATTTATTGTTTGAATTAACGGGTCTATTTTTCTCAGTTCTGCGAGTGCAGTTAGAGATTTGTCATAAACAAAAACATGAGCGCCCATTTTACGCGCTAATAAAGCCGCCTGTTTTCCGGCAGAACCTGCACCTAAAACCAGCACTTGCCCCTTATCAATGGCGCCCACACTTAATCCCCCTAACAATAATCCAACACCTCCTTGGTATTGGTGTAGCAATGTAGTGCCAATTTGAACGGATAACTTACCGGCTATTTCACTCATCGGTTTTAGAATTGGCAATTGATTATGTTCCCTAACAGACTCAAACCCAATGGCCGTTAAACCAATACGAGATAAGTCATTGGCAAGCTTCTCATTTGCCGCAAGGTGAAGAAAACAAAAGAGTATATGCTGAGATGTTAAGTAGATTAAGTCATTTTCTAACGGTTCTTTAACCTTCACGATCAGCTGGCTAGATTGATATAGTTCTTCAGCAGAGCTACAAATGCTCACACCAACTAACCGATATTCTGAGTCCTTAAATCCGCTCAATAGACCTGCACCTTGCTGCATATAAAGCTTATGTCCATTGACGATCAGCTCTTCACAACTTCTGGGTGTTAACGCAACACGACCTTCGGCAATTTTAGTCTCTTTTGGAATACCTATATTCATCTGTTTAACACTTTACCTAATTAATTCTTATCGCCATACTACATCGCTTTAATGCTGAATTGAATGCTGTCATTTCTTTTTCATCGTCTTATTAATGTCAGTATAAAAATTACTTACAAACTGCTTAACACAGGAGCCTTCCATGAGCGAAAATTCACACCATCGATTAATTATTTTAGGGTCTGGCCCTGCTGGTTATACCGCGGCTGTTTATGCAGCTAGAGCTAACTTAAAACCCCTATTGATTACGGGTATAGAACAAGGTGGACAGCTCATGACAACGACTGAGGTGGATAATTGGCCTGGAGATGTAGAAGGATTACAAGGCCCTGCCTTAATGGAGCGCATGAAACAACATGCCGAACGGTTTGATACTAAAATTCAATTTGACCATATTCATACAACTGAATTACAACAGCGCCCTTTTAAATTAATCGGTGATGCAGGCACCTATACCTGTGACGCATTGATTATCGCCACGGGTGCCTCTGCGAAATACTTAGGTTTGCCTTCAGAGGAAGCATTTAAAGGTAAAGGCGTATCGGCTTGCGCTACGTGCGATGGATTTTTCTATAAAAAACAGCGTGTCGCGGTCATCGGAGGTGGCAACACAGCGGTTGAAGAGGCCCTTTATTTATCAAACATTGCCGAACATGTAACGGTTATTCATCGTCGTGATTCATTTCGCTCAGAAAAGATTTTGTCTGATAAATTGATGAAAAAAGTAGCCGACGGCAATATCTCGGTTGAGTGGTTTCATCAGCTAGACGAAGTACTTGGCGATAAAATGGGTGTCACAGGCATTCGCATTAAAAACACGCAAGATAACAGCACAAAAGAAATTGATCTTGAAGGTGTCTTTGTAGCCATTGGCCATTCACCGAATACTCAAATTTTTGATGGCCAACTGGAGATGCCTCACGGCTATTTAATCACCGAAAGTGGTCATACTGGCAACGCAACACAAACCAGCATTCCGGGTATTTTTGCAGCGGGTGATGTTGCTGATTCAATTTATAGGCAAGCCATTACTTCTGCCGGTTCTGGCTGTATGGCGGCGCTAGATGCCGAGCGTTATCTTGATGATTTAGAAGACAGCTAATAACCAAAAAAGGGACTGATGCTGACTTGGCTTGATCCAGATGACGATACGGAGCCTTTTCCTGCACTAAATAGTGCATTAAAAGAACCTGATGGACTGCTAGCGGCTGGCGGTTCATTAAGTCCCCAGCGCTTATTAAGTGCATACCGTTGCGGTATATTTCCATGGTTTGAAAACGGCCAGCCTATCCTTTGGTGGTCGCCAAACCCAAGAATGGTGCTAAAACCTAAAGACGTTCATATATCACGCAGTCTTAAAAAAGTTATTAATAATAACCAATATAGCTGTACGTTCGACAAAGCCTTTAGCGATGTTATTTTAGCTTGTTCAGCCACTAGAGAAGGTCAAAATGGCACCTGGATTACTGCTTCGATGATTCATGCCTATGAAACCTTATTTACATTAGGTCACGCTCACTCTATTGAAGTCTGGTCGGCTGATAAACTCGTTGGTGGATTGTATGGTATTGCAATCGGGCAGGTTTTTTTTGGGGAATCTATGTTTAGCCTACAAAGCAATGCCTCAAAGGTTGGTTTTGCTTACCTATGTCGGCAACTAAATGAATGGAACTATCAACTCATTGATTGCCAGGTACATTCTGAACATTTGGAATCTTTAGGTGCAACAACTATTTCGCGAGGTGACTTTGCTCAACAACTCGACTTATATTGCCTTCAAAATACATCAAAAAAAGCGTGGGTAGCAGATGCAAACACCTTCTAGACCTTCTCGGCAATTAGAGCTGTATATATCATCTGCGCAAGAATGTGATTATTTAACGGACAAAAAATCGCAAAGCATTTTTATTTCCCCCGATGTCACCGTCACACCAGGTATTTATGAATACCTCATTAGTGTGGGTTTTAGACGAAGTGGAGCACACGCTTATCGCCCCCACTGTTCAGCTTGTCGCGCCTGTATTTCTTGCCGAATAAATGTTAATCACTTTAAGCCGTCTAAAAGTCAGAAGCGAATTTTAAATAAAAATAAAGACCTTTCATTCTCAGCTGTTCAGCCGACCTTTTCAGAGGAGCACTACCAGTTATATTTACGTTACCAGCGATTTAAACACCCTGGCGGTTCGATGGAAAATTTTGGGATAAAAGAATACCAAACCTTTTTATGTGAATCGTTTGGTAATAGCTTGATTTATGAAACCCGCTTGGACGATAAATTAGTCGCTATCTCCGTTACCGATGTTTTTTCTAATGCCCTGTCAGCTGTTTATACCTTTTTTGACCCCGAGCACTCTTCTAGAAGCCTTGGTACATATAGTGTTTTGCAACAAATTGAAGCCGTAAAACGTGCTAAAAAAACTCACCTATACCTAGGATATTACATAAAAGATTCCGCTAAAATGAGCTACAAGTCAAATTTCAAACCTATTGAAATGCTCATTGAAGGACATTGGCAGACTTATGAAAAGAAAGAGCAACTACCAGATAAAAGCGCTTCTTTAGATTCACCCTTAACTTTTTAAGGCAATTCGTACTAAAGTCTCTCAAATAGTGTAAAATCGCGCCGCATTAGCTTGTTAAAGCGTTGTTAAGCTAAAATTCACATGAATGCTTTCAACGTATGGTTTCCACTGGATAAAACATAGACTCTTTTGGTAAACCCAAGTTGTTAGTTAATATTTTTTAAAGGAAAACATGGCAAAAGAAGATCAAATTGAAATGGAAGGCGTTGTAAAAGACACGCTTCCAAATACAATGTTTCGAGTTGAGTTAGAAAATGGGCACATCATTACTGCACATATTTCAGGAAAAATGCGTAAACACTACATTCGTATCTTAACCGGCGACCGCGTTAAGGTAGAAATGACACCTTATGACTTAACCAAAGGCCGCATTACCTACCGAGTTAAATAAGCTTCAACTCTGTTCGAGCAAGTCTTTTCGGGCTTCAGTGATAATAAAGTCAATTTTATTATCCTTAACGTACACTTTAACTGCGCCGCCGTTTATCAACTGCCCAAATAACAGTTCGTTAGCTAATGGTTTTTTGATGAACTCTTGAACTGTGCGTTCCATTGGTCTTGCACCCATTTTTGGATCATAACCTTTTTTTGCTAACCAAGCTCTTGCCTCTGGTTCCAATGTTAATGAAACATTTTTTTCATGTAACTGGGATTCAAGTTGGAAGATAAACTTATCCACGACATGGATAATCGTTTCTTCACCCAAGCTTTTAAATTGAACAACCGCATCAAGTCTGTTTCTAAACTCTGGTGAAAAAGATTTCTCGATAATTTGCATGCTATCAGAGGAATGCTCTTGCTCTGTAAAGCCAATAGAAGCGCGACTCGCTTCTTGAGCGCCGGCATTTGTCGTCATCACCAACATAATATTTCTAAAGTCAGCTTTTCTGCCATTATTGTCTGTTAACGTACCGTGGTCCATAATTTGTAATAACAAATTAAAAATATCAGGGTGCGCTTTTTCAATTTCATCGAGTAATAAGATCGCATACGGATGCTTATTCACTTCTTCTGTTAACAAGCCGCCTTGATCATAGCCTACATAACCGGGTGGCGAACCAATTAATCGAGACACGGTATGACGCTCCATATACTCAGACATATCGAAACGAATTAAATCCACGCCCATTATTTTTGCCAGCTGATTGGTCACTTCAGTTTTACCAACACCGGTTGGGCCAGCGAATAAAAAGGAGCCTATAGTACGCTCTTCTTGACCTAAGCCTGCACGACTTAGAATAACCGCATCGGATAATTTCTCTATTGCTTCATCTTGACCAAATACGACCAACTTCAGATTACGCGCTAAATCTTTAAGCTTGTCTTTATCCTGTGATGAAATACTTTTCTCGGGAATACGTGCAATTTGAGCAATAATTTTCTCAATATCACTGGCGAGAATAATGGGTTGGCGTTCATCTTCCGGCAATAAACGTTGTTTTGCACCCGCCTCATCGATGACATCAATTGCTTTATCCGGTAAAAACCTTTCATTTATATAACGGTCAGCGAGTTTTGCTGCAATTTCCAAACTATCCGTACTGTATTCAATACCATGGTGCGCTTCATATCGTGGCTTTAAGCCTTTTAGAATGCGAATCGTGTCTTCAACGGATGGTTCATTGACATCAATTTTTTGGAAACGTCTTGCTAAGGCATGATCTTTTTCAAAAACACCTCTAAACTCTTTATAGGTGGTAGAACCAATACAACGTAGATCACCTGAGGCTAACGCAGGCTTAATCATGTTTGACGCATCCATCACACTACCCGACGCAGATCCTGCGCCAATAATGGTGTGAATTTCATCTATAAACAAGATGCTTTTATCATGCGTTTTTAACTGACTAACTAAACCTTTAAGTCGTTTTTCGAAATCACCCCGATATTTAGTCCCCGCAACTAACGAGCCCATATCTAACGAGTAAATAGTCGTGTCTTCTAGCACTTCGGGTACATTGCCTTCCACAATTCTTAATGCCAAACCTTCCGCTATGGCTGTTTTACCAACACCTGCTTCACCAACGAGTAACGGATTATTTTTACGGCGACGACAGAGTGTCTGAACAGTACGCTCTAACTCTTTCTCACGCCCAATCAAGGGATCTACCTTCCCTAATTTTGCTTGTTCATTTAAATTAACCGTGTATTTGGTCAAAGGGTCATTCGCCACTTCCTCAGTGTCAGCCGCGGGGATTTCATCAAAATCCCCCATATCATCTTCGATTCTAGCAATACCATGAGAGATAAAGTTAACAACATCGAGACGTGTAACATTTTGACGATTCATCAGGTAAACAGCTTGAGAATCCTGCTCACTAAAAATTGCAACTAATACATTCGCACCCGTTACTTCTTTTTTACCTGATGACTGAACATGAAAGACAGCTCGTTGTAAAACACGTTGAAAACCAAGAGTTGGTTGCGTTTCACGCTCAACATCGGGCGGTATAATAGGTGTAGATTCCTCTAGGTAAGCGTCAAGATCAGTCACCATTTGCTCAACGTTGCCGCCCGAGGCTTGAAATACTTCACAAGCCGATTTATTACTCATCATCGCTAACAGTAAGTGTTCCACTGTAATAAATTCGTGGCGCTTCTCATGCGCATTTTTAAATGCATCATTTAAAGATTGTTCCAATTCTTTGTTAAGCATTGTTTACTCCACTTCTTCTAAGGTGCATTGCAAAGGGTGCTGATTTTCCTGTGAATAAGCTAAAACCTGTTGCACTTTTGTTTCAGCTATATCTTTAGTATAAATACCACAGACACCAATACCACTGGTATGGACATTCATGGTGATTCTAACCGCCTCTTCTTTATCTTTATAAAAGATACTTTGTAAAATCGAGACGACAAAATCCATCGGCGTAAAGTCATCGTTTAACAATAACACCTTATACATCGGTGGTTTCTGCAGCTTTGGTTTGGCTTCCTGTACAGCTAAGCTGCCATCATCGTTGTCGTCGTCAAAAGGTAAATCGGCCATACGGTTAAATATTTTTAAATTGTCTAATGGTTATTTTGACAGAAAAACAGCTGCCTTGTTCTATAAAAACGCTGACTATCGTTAATGCTTTTTAGTTCTAAGCCCTACTAACACTAATGCTTTATTATTTTGAACAGGTGTAAAAATAATCGTTAACTATAATATGGAGCCTCGGGTTTGATTTTTCAAGCTCGCTTTAAGTTAATAAATGAATGATTGTTATAAGGGCTGAGTGTTGGTTTGTTGTTTTAACCATCAGCTGTCAATCCAGCTTTACAGGTAAAATGTTCTTTAGCTCAGCTATCTGTCGATAACACCAGCAGATGATAAATTGACTGTCTCATTAGATACTTGAAAGCACCTGTTTCACAAGTCGTATTTGCATAGCGTGCGCACATTTAACCTGCAACGGTAAGTAGTGCGGTTATTTTAGATGGCCTATTGTTCTAGCACGGTGACACATAAAAAACTTAATCCTCACTTGGAAACAAGCGAAACAAATTCAGCATCAATATCATTGTTGATATAGGCCATTCCTAGCTTGTTCAAGTACTCTAAACGATGGGCATTCATTAAATCAATATCAAGCACTCCCGCATCGCAGTCCTGATAAACTTTAGCGACGTATGCCATGTACGATTCGCCTTCTTTAACCATTAACAAACTAGCCGCGCCAACATCTGGGAGAACGTTAGCATTCTGTTCATCGGGTAACTCAATGGCAAAAACAACAGCACTTTCCTTACCCTCGAAACGAACACTTCGTTCTCTAACAGTCTGTTTCGCCCAATAGTAAGCAAGCTCTTTGCTCTGCGTTAAAAACACGGGTTCGATAGATTCAGTATAATTATTGCCAATCGTTGCCATCGTGCTTTTCGCTGCCTGCTTCAACTCTTGGTCGCCAGAACGCTTTAGCCCGTTGGATTTGATTGAATTTGCTAAGGCAGAAGAGGTTCCGTGGTACCAAACATTGCCAGTTGCAAAACCGTCTTTTGTTAATAGCGCTGCTGCGTCTTGTAAATAGTTCGGAGTATCACTCATCATTCATTCACCATCGGTAGTGTATTGTAATAATTGGATTGCAGCTGAATATTTTAAACGCCGCTAGAAAAAAGACGACATTCAATTAAGAACGTCGCCCTATGTAAATACCTAAGCTTTCAAGGCAAAAGCTTAATCAACCCATTCCAAATTAAGAGAACTGGTTAGACGTATTTTTAGCGCCACCCGCTTTAAGCGCGTTTTCACCAGCAAAATATTCTTTATGGTCATCACCCATATCTGAACCAGACATGTTTTGATGTTTAACACACGCAATACCTTGACGAATTTCTTGACGTTGAACACCCGCCACATAGCCAAGCATACCTTGATCTCCGAAGTACTCTTTAGCTAGATTGTCAGTCGACAAGGCAGCGGTGTGATACGTTGGTAATGTAATCAAGTGATGGAAGATATTCGCTTCACGAGCAGAATCAGCTTGGAATGTACGGATTTTGTCATCCGCATCTGCAGCCAGTTCAGAATCATCATAGTCAACGCTCATTAGTTTATCACGATCATAAGCTGATACATCTTTACCTGCTTCAACCCAGCGATCGTATGCTTGTTGACGGAAATTAAGAGTCCAGTTAAATGATGGGCTGTTGTTGTAAACGAGTTTCGCATCAGGGATTTCTTTGCGCACCTCGTTCATCATGTCAGCAATATCTTTAACACTTGGTGTTGCAGTTTCAATCCAAAGAAGATCTGCACCCGCTTTGATGGCTTCTATGCTATCAAATACACAACGCTCTGGACCCGTACCTTGACGGAACTGATATAAACCAGAAGGTAAACGCTTTGGACGAACCAGTTTTCCGTCACGGTTAAAGCATACATCGCCTTCAGCCATCTCAGCTACGTCGATTTCTTCAACGTCGAGGAAAGAGTTGTATCTGTCGCCTTGATCGCCAGGCTCTTTAACAACCGCGATTTCTTTAGTCAGGCCAGCACCTTCAGCTGTCTCTTATACACATCTGACGCTGCCG
>CAJXTU010000021.1 GCA_913060865.1 uncultured Cycloclasticus sp. | reverse complement strand
TACGAGATCCTCTCTGGTCTCGTGGGCTCGGAGATGTGTATAAGAGACAGGAAGGTTAAAAAGGCGGTACATGATGCCTTAGATGATATGTCGCTATACCCCGATGGGAATGGTTTTTATTTGAAGAAGGCGCTGTCCGATAAGTTGGCTGTTCCAGCCAATATGATTACCTTAGGCAATGGTTCAAATGATGTGTTGGATGTTATTGCGCGAGTATTTTTAACGACTGGGCGGGAGTCTGTTTATTCAGAGTATGCGTTTGTGGTTTACGCAATTGCTACGCAGTCAGTTGGCGCAACGGCTCAAGTAGCTAAGGCCTATTCAGTAGACTCAATTGACGCGTATGGGCATAACTTGGAGGCAATGGCGAAGCTTGTTAATGAGAAAACGTCAGTTGTTTTTATTGCTAATCCAAACAACCCAACGGGAACTTGGCTCGAGCCGGATCAACTTGAACAGTTCATAAAAAAATTACCTAACCAGGTTATCGTCGTGCTGGATGAAGCGTACGGCGAGTATTTGGAGCAAAATAATTCCGTTGATACGATTAAATGGCTGGAACGATATCCAAATCTTATTATTACAAGAACCTTTTCAAAAGCCTATGGTTTGGCGGGTTTAAGGGTTGGGTATGCGGTTAGTCACCCAGATATTGCTGATTTACTTAATCGAGTAAGGCACCCATTTAACGTCAACTCACTCGGTTTAGTAGCGGCTGAAGCGGCTTTAAATGACGAGGCGTATATTGAGAAAAGTCGTGAACTTAATCAACAAGGCTTAAATCAATTATCAGATGGTTTTAAGCAATTGGGGTTGAACTACATACCTTCTATTGGAAACTTTATCTCGGTAAATGTTGGAGAGAAAGCAGGCACTATTTATACAAAACTGCTACATGAAGGTGTGATTGTACGCCCAATATCGGCGTATAAAATGCCACAACATTTAAGGGTCTCAGTCGGTTTGCAAAAAGAAAATGAGGTTTTTTTGAGTGCTCTTAAGAAAGTGATGTTAGATGTTTAAAAAGATGTGCGTTATTGGTGTTGGGCTAATAGGTGGCTCAATAGCTAGAGCTTCAAAAAGAAATGCGTTATGCGATGAAATTATTGGTGTGGGACGTAACGAGGCGCATTTAAAAAAAGCGATTGAATTAGGCGTTATTGATGACTATGAGTTGTCAATAGTTGATGCCGTAAAAGGCGCCGATATAGTGGTTGTTTGTTCACCTGTAGGCTCTTTTGAATTTGTATTTCAACAGCTGAAAAAAGCGTGGTCTAAAGACTGCTTATATACTGATGTTGGTAGTACTAAGGGTAGTGTATTAAATGCTTTAACCTTAGTATTTGGTGAAATGCCTAGTAATTATGTGCCGGCACACCCTATTGCAGGTTCTGAACATAATGGTGTGGAAGCATCCAGCGCAAGCTTGTTTGATGGCAAACGCAGTATTCTTACGCCGGTTAAACAAACAGCTGGAAGTTTTGTTGAGCTATCTAAAGTATGGTGGGAGTCGTTGGGTGCGAGAGTTTCTATAATGACACCACAACATCATGATGAGGTGTTTGCAGCGACGAGTCATTTACCTCATGTGTTGGCTTTTTCATTGGTAGAGGTGTTGAAAAATAAGCAAGATGAGCGTGAAATTTTTGAATATGCAGCGGGTGGGTTTAAGGATTTCACCCGTATAGCGTCAAGCGACCCGGAAATGTGGGCGGATATTTGTTTGGCAAATGGGTCTGAATTGGTGCGGGTGATGATAGAGTTAGAACAACTTAATCAAAAAATAGTATCGTTAATTTCAACGAAAGATAAACAAGGATTGCTAGAAATATTTAAGTCAGCGCAAGGCGCTCGTGAATATTTTTTGAGCCTGCAAGAAAAGTAAAATTAAATGAATAAAATGTTCTCTGGCCCAAGTGATGGGTTAACTGGAAAATTTCGTGTTCCTGGTGATAAATCAATATCTCATCGTTCGGTTATGCTGGGAAGCTTGGCTGAAGGTGTGACAGAGGTTAGTGGGTTTTTAGAGGCAGAAGATGCCTTGGCCACATTAAAAGCGTTTGAAGACATGGGCGTTAAAATCGAACGATTGGGTCAAGGCCGGTTGCGAATTCATGGTGTCGGCTTACATGGGCTTGCTGTACCTAAAAATGATTTGTATGTCGGTAATTCAGGTACTTCAATGCGCTTATTGTCCGGTATTTTAGCAGGGCAGACATTTAATAGTGTGTTGACGGGGGATGCTTCGTTAACAAAGCGGCCAATGCGTCGGGTTTTAGATCCCTTGTCATTAATGGGCGCTACAGTCGAGAGTACGGAGAACGGAACGTCGCCATTGAGAATACGAGCGGGTGAACGATTAAGGGGTATTCACTATGCAATGCCTATGGGTAGTGCTCAAGTTAAGTCTTGTTTGCTCTTGGCAGGTTTATACGCAGAAGGAACGACAACGGTGGTTGAGCCAGCGGTCACAAGAGATCATACCGAGCGTATGCTAAGAGGGTTCGGCTATGAGGTTAAAACGGAAGGAAACCGCGTGTCACTTCAAGGTGGTGGAAAACTAAAGGCGATGTCAATTGATGTACCAGCAGATATCTCATCAGCGGCATTTTTTCTGGTAGCAGCGTCCATTACACCAAATTCAGATATTACACTTGAGCACATTGGAGTTAATGCAACACGCACGGGAGTGCTTGATATATTGTTAAAGATGGGCGCGGATATTCAATTATTGAATCAGCGAGAGGTCGGTGGTGAAAAGGTTGCTGATATTCGAGTTAGAAGTAAGCAACTAAAAGGTATAGAGGTGCCTGAAAATCTAGTAGCGTTAGCTATAGATGAGTTTCCAGTTATTTTTGTGGCGGCGGCTTATGCTGAAGGTAAAACGATTGTAACAGGCGCTGAAGAGTTGCGTGTTAAGGAAAGTGATCGAATTGAAACGATGGCTAATGGATTGCAGTCGTTAGGTGTAGATGCCGAGGCAACAGCAGACGGTATGATTATAAAAGGAGGTGCTGTGCAAGGCGGTGAGGTTGAAAGTTTTGATGATCATCGTATAGCCATGGCATTTGCAGTTGCGGGGTTGCAGTCTCAAGGGCAAATTAAGATTAATAACTGCGAAAATGTAGCTACCTCGTTTCCTAGTTTTGTAGAACTGGCCTCCTCATGTGGCTTTAACATTGAAGCGATATGACTCAGTTAATACCTATTTTAACCATTGATGGCCCTAGTGGCTCAGGAAAAGGTTCAATTTCAAAACGTGTTTCAGAGCAACTAGGCTGGCATTATTTGGATAGTGGCTCTTTGTATCGAGCGCTTGGAATTGCGGCGATTAAACACAAAGTTGATATCGATAATGAAGGCGCACTGGTTGAGTTAATTAGTAGGATTAATTTAGAGTTCAAGCGAACAGACCAGGGTGATTGGGGCGTCTTGTTGAATGGCGAAGAGGTTCGCAGTCTATTAGCGACAGAAGAGGTGGGGCAGCTCGCCTCAAAAATAGCAGTATTTGAAAAAGTTAGAGAGGGTTTATTGGCTAAGCAAAGGGCGTTTCATATTATGCCTGGCCTAGTAGCGGATGGCCGTGATATGGGGAGTGTTGTGTTTCCAAACGCTGCTCATAAAGTCTATTTAACAGCTAGTGCTGATGAGAGAGGAAAAAGGCGCTATAAGCAGTTGATTGAAAAAGGAATAAATGCTAATCTGAGCGATGTTATTCAAGATATAGAACAAAGGGATGAGCGAGATAAAAATCGTGCGACATCTCCATTGGTTGTTCCGAAAGATGCGGTCTATATAGATTCATCGCATAAAACGATTGATGAAGTGGTACAGCAAGTTCTAAGTTTACTGAAGAACAAATAAAAATTGAATTAAATGGAAAAGGTATTTCATTTAATGAAATGTATCCCGTAAGGGGTGAAACTCGTTAGAGAAACAAAGGTGGTTTGGGCTTATCGCTCAAGCCTTTTTTTAACTTAACCTTTTCTAAAAACGCCCTTGTTTTTAGGAATTAATAAAGAGAACGTCATGAGCGAAAATTTCGCAGAACTATTTGAAGAAAGTATTAAATCCGCCGAACTTATCCCCGGTACACTAATAACAGGCTTAGTTGTAGATATTACTAACGACTCAGTTATTGTTAACGCTAATTTAAAATCTGAAGGCAATGTTCCGCGCTGGCAGTTTGTTAACGCAAAGGGTGAACTTGAAGTTGCTATCGGCGATGAAGTTGAAGTTGTGTTGGACATGGTCGAAGACGGCTTAGGCTCAACACTATTATCAAGAGATAAAGCGAAGAAAGCAGCCGCTTGGAAATTCCTTGAGAAAGCAGCAGAAGAAAAAGAAACAGTTACAGGTGTTATCACTGGCAAAGTACGTGGTGGTTTCACAGTTGAAGTAGGTGGCTTAAGTGGCTTCTTACCAGGATCACTCGTTGACGTTCGCCCTTTAAGAGATACAACTTTCTTAGAAGGTAAAGACTTAGACTTTAAAGTGATTAAGCTTGATGAAAAACGCAACAACGTTGTGGTTTCTCGCCGTGCCGTTCTAGAAACAGAATACAGTGCAGAGCGTGAAGAACTACTGAAAAACCTTAAAGAAGGTGCAATTCTTAAAGGGATGGTTAAAAACCTTACCGATTACGGTGCATTTATCGATTTAGGTGGCGTTGATGGCCTATTACACATTACAGATATGGCTTGGAAGCGTGTTAAACACCCTTCAGAAGTTATTGAAATTGGCCAGGATATTGAAGTATTGGTGTTACGTTACGACGAAGAGAAAAAACGTGTTTCATTAGGTATGAAACAATTAGGTGAAGATCCTTGGGTTAATATCTTAGATCGTTACCCAGTAAACTCTAAACTAAGCGGTAAAGTGACTAACTTAACTGATTATGGTTGCTTTATTGAAATAGAAGATGGCATTGAAGGCTTGGTTCACGTATCTGAAATGGATTGGACTAACAAAAACGTTAACCCAGCTAAAATCGTATCATTAGGTGATGAAGTAGAAGTCATGGTGCTTGAGATTGATGATACACGTCGTCGAATTTCATTAGGTATGAAGCAATGTAAGGGCAACCCATGGGAAGACTTTTCAGCTATTCATAAGAAAGGCGACAAGATTAAAGGCCTTATTAAATCAATTACTGACTTTGGCGTATTTATTGGCTTGGATGGTGATATTGATGGTTTGGTGCATTTGTCTGATATTTCTTGGGATGAGAAAACCGAAGAAGACCTACAGCACTACAAGAAAGGCATGGAAATTGAGACTGTCATTCTAGCAATTGATTCTGATCGTGAAAGAATTTCACTCGGCATCAAACAGCTAGAGCAAGACCCATTCCAAGAATTCTTGGCTTCTAATGATAAAAACAGCCTGGTTAAAGGTACGGTTAAAGAAGTAGACGCTAAAGGGGCCGTTATTACACTAGCAGATGGAATTGAAGGCTACTTACGTGCGTCTGAATTGAATCGTGATCGTGTGGATGATGCAAGAAATATTCTTACTGAAGGCGATGAAATTGAAGCTAAATTCATTGGGATTGATCGTAAAAACAAAACCATTAATTTATCTATAAAAGCTAAAGATGATGATGAAGAAAAAGCCGTATTGAGCGACTACTCTGCACAAAATGCAAGTACACCAACACTGGGTGATATCTTCAAAAACTCAATGGAAGACAAGTAAATAATTTGAAGTTAGGCGAGGTTTAATACCTCGCCTAATTTTGATTTAAGGTGGCTATGTGACAAAATCAGAATTAATTGAAAAGTTGGCAGACCAACAGGTACATTTACCCTATAAAGATGTTGAGCTAGCGGTTAAATGTATTCTTGAAAGAATGAGCCGAGCGTTGTCGTCAGGTGAGAGAATTGAAATTAGAGGATTTGGTAGTTTTTCATTACACTATCGACCGCCGCGAGTTGGACGAAACCCTAAGAATGGTGAATCAGTGGCCCTATCTGGAAAACATGTGCCGCATTTTAAGCCTGGCAAAGAGCTTAGAACGAGGGTGGATGACGCCAAAGAAACTTATAGAATTAAATAAAAAAGCCCCTTTATAGGGGTTTTTTTATTACGTGAAGAAAAAAGTGAATTGCTAGTAAGGCTTGTTATAATCAAGTAACGATTAATTTTGACATAATGGCTATTAGTTTAAAGGATTGCTATGAAGTTTTTATATTTAATACTATTCGTACTGATTTTAGTGATAGGTTTTGTACTTTCAATTTTAAATTCTGCGCCTATTAGTATTAATTACTATTATGGGTGGGTTGAAATACCACTGTCATTTGCACTTCTGGGCTCGTTTATTATTGGGGCGTTGATCGGCATAGGCTCTAAAACTTGGAGTAACTTGGTATTACGTCAACGTTACTCAAGGTTATCAAAACAGGCTGAGTTGACTAAGAAAGAAGTTTCCAACTTAAGAACGTACCCCGCAAAACAAATAAATTGAATGGTTGAAATTGTAATAATGCTGTTACCTGTAGCAGCAGCCAGTGGATGGTACGTTGCTTCAAGGCATTACAAGTCTAAAATTAAGAAGCCTTCAAATGAGTACAAGGGTTACTTTAAAGGCTTAAATTACCTTTTAAATGAACAACATGAGAAGGCGATTGATGTTTTTATTGACCTATTAGAGGTCGATGATGAAACAATTGAAACTCACTTAGCGCTTGGTACACTTTTCCGTCAGCGTGGTGAAGTTGAAAAGGCGATTCGTTTACATCAAAACCTTATTGCGCGGCCTCAAATTAGCCACGAAACAAGGGAAAATATCTTAAATGAACTCGGCCTAGACTATATGCGCGCTGGATTACTTGATCGAGCAGAAAGTATTTTTCTTGAACTAGAAAAAAAATCTTCACATCAGGTTAATGCAGTTCGCCAATTATTGTCTATTTTTCAGCAGGAAAAAGAATGGTTAAAAGCGATAGATTATGCGACTAAACTCGAGTCAATAGATCTCTATAAGCAACCCTTATTATTGTCCCATTTGCATTGCGAAGTAGCTCTATCTCATATCTCTGACGATGATTCCAGTATTGCTAAAAGCCATCTAAGAAAGGCTCTCAAAATTGATCCAATGTGCGTTAGGGTTAATATTATTAGTGCTGAAGTAGCCATGCTTAAGGGCGAACATAAACAAGCACTGAAATTATTGCTAAAAATAATGGATCAGGATATTAGGTTTGTGCCTGTCTTTATTGATTTGATTCTTAATTGTTTCGACCAATTAGGTAAGCCAAAACAAAAATTTGATTTCTTGGCTGAACTTCAAGTCGATAATGAGTCTACTATCGTGATTAGTCGATTTATAGATGTGTTGCTTGAACAGAAAGGGGCGCGTGAAGCATCTGTTTTTATGCATGAAAAACTATTACAGCACCCAAGCAAAAACTATTTAAAATTGTATGTAGACGTTGATAATGAATCAGGTGATATGGAGTCTGATTTTTTGAGAGGCATTATTAAACAGCTTGAAAGTGAAACGCAGAGTTTTCAATGTAAACAATGCGGCTTTACATCGGTGGATTTAAATTGGTGTTGCCCCAGTTGCAAAGACTGGGGTGTTATCGAACCTATCTTGGTATAAAGGTTTCTCTGTAAGCCTTTGCTGATAGAAATTTAGGTTTATGCGTATGTAGATTACGCTTTAATTAAGTCATAGTGATTTGGCTCCTATGAGCATATGGATATTTGATTAAATTAATAAATAGGGACATTTATGAAAAAAATTATTGTGTTACTTTCTGCGCTAAGTTGTTTTGTTTTTTCATTAGTTGCGTCAGCCGTCAATGTTAATACGGCTACGGCTGAAGATATTGCTAAAGATCTTAAGGGAGTGGGGCAGGCTAAAGCGGGGGCAATTGTTCTTTACCGTGAAAAAAATGGTGCTTTTAAAAGTTTAAAGGACTTGACTAAAGTGAAGGGCATTGGTGCTGCCACGGTCGATAAAAATCGTGAAAATATTCAATTGGAAGTTAAATAGCGAGGCTAATAAATTTATAAAAAAGCCCTGATTAGTCGGGGCTTTTTTATGGGTAACTGATCAAAACTGCTCTTCACTTAAGCTCATCGTACTTGTACATCCGGACATAATATTGGAGAGTAAAGAACCAGTTTGGGGCAGTATGCGCTGCATGTAAAACAGCCCAGTTTTAAGTTTTGCATCATAAAACTCATCGGCCATTTCGCCCGTACCTCTGGTGATTTGTTCAGCCATTTTAGCCCACATATACCCTATGGCGACTAAGCCAAACATATCAAGGTAATCGCTTGCAGCCGCACCTGCTTCATTAGGGTTTGATAGCCCTTGTTGTGCAATAAAAAGCGTGGCTTGTTGTAGTCTTGAAAAAGATTTTGCCAATGGGTGTATGTAAACGGATAGGCGCTCATCCCCAGAATGTTGTTCAAGGAAGTTAGATAATGGATGAAAAAAATGGCGTAAGAATTTGCCCATATGTTCGGGTAGTTTACGGCCGACTAAATCTAACGCTTGGATACCGTTAGCACCTTCATATATTTTACTAATTCTTGCATCACGTAGATATTGCTCCATACCATTTTCACGAATATAGCCATGGCCACCGTAGACCTGTATGCCAAGACTGGTTACGGTTTCACCGATTTCGGTTAGAAATGATTTAAAGACGGGGGTTAATAGAGAAACTAAATCATCAGCATCTTGCCGGTGTTGTTTGTTGTCTGCATTATGAGAGACGTCAAGTTTATAAGATAGCCAAATACTCAAGGCGCGTGCACCTTCTGTGTATGCCTTCATCGTCATTAACATACGCCTGATATCTGGGTGTACGATCAGCGGGTCAGCAGCTTGATCAGGGTACTTTGAACCTGTGAGGGCCCTGCCTTGAATGCGCTCCTTAGCGTAGTTTTTAGCGCTACAATATGAGGCTTGTGCAATTGCTAAGCCTTGAATACCAACATGGAGTCGCGCGCTGTTCATCATAATGAACATGGCCTTCATACCTTTGTTTAAGTCGCCAACTAGGAAGCCTTTTGAATTTTCAAACTCCATTGAGCAGGTAGATGACCCATTAATGCCCATTTTATGTTCAATCCCACTACAAAAAACACGGTTTGGTTCACCAAGCGTTCCATCATCGTTAACGTTGAGTTTAGGCACAAGAAATAAACTGATACCTTTAATGCCCTTTGGTGCGTCGGGTGTCCGTGCTAATACGAGGTGTAGGATGTTTTCTGTTAAGTCATGCTCACCGGCGGTAATAAATATCTTGCTACCTGAAATGCTGTAACTTCCGTCAGCTTGTGGAACAGCCTTTGTCCGAATAAGCCCTAAATCCGTGCCACATTGAGGCTCTGTTAAGCACATCGTACCACTCCATTTTCCAGACACCATATTGGAAAGAAACTTTCCTTTTAACTCATCACAAGCAAATTGATCAATAGCGTTATAAGCGCCAATGGTTAACCCCATGTACATGGTGAATGACATATTGCTAGAAACAAGCATTTCGTCGACAGCATTGGCAATATAATGGGGTAAACCTTGGCCGCCGTATTCAGGTTTACAGATCAAATTACCCCAGCCGGCGGCTGTCATTTCTTGATAAGCCTCTTTAAAGCCATCGGGTGTGGTAACGATGCCATCGTGGTATGAGCAACCTTGTTCATCACCGGTTCTATTCAACGGAAATAGTAAAGTCTCAGAAATCTTTCCAGCTTCTTCAAAAATAACATCTGTGAGGTCAGCCGTCATATCTGAGAAGATTGGAATATTACTCAGTTCGGAGGTATCTAAGAATTCATTAATTAAATATTTAATGTCTTCAATGGGCGCTTTTAACGTAGCCATGCTCAGTTCCTCAGCGGTTTTCCAGTCTCAAGTGTGTGCTGAACACGATCAATTGTTTCAGCCTGTTTGATCAATGTCACAAAGGCTTTTCGCTCCAGTGCGGACAAATCATCTTCGCTGTGAAGGTCAGTAATGTCAGTGTCGCCTCCACTTAATACCATCGCAAGTTGATCGGCAACGATGCCGTCGTATTCGGTTGCTTTGCCAGATTGAACAAAATGTGTAACGGCTAAATTAAGCGCGGTGCGTGCAGTAGCACCTGGTAATGAAATTTCACTTTCTTCTGGTGGTAAGTAGCCATCAACAAGTTGTAAGGCTTTGTTTTTTGCATCGAACAATAAGCGGTCACGATTCATTGTGATGCCATCAGTTGGACGTATAAATAGATGACTTTTTGCTTCAGCTGCGGAGGTCGATACGGTTGCTGTACTAATTAATTCGAATGCCTTGCTAATAGCCGGCATGGGGCCTTTAGCTCGTTTAGGGTTAATCATCCAACGGGTTAGCATTTCCTTGCTGCCGCCCCATGCTGGAATAAGCCCAACACCGACTTCAACTAAGCCAATGTACGATTCAGCGTGCGCTTGAATGGCATCACAATGAAGTAAACTTTCGCAGCCTCCGCCAAGTGCCATTCCGGAGGGCGCGCCGATAACGGGGAAAGGAGCGTATTTCAAGGCTTTATATGTGCCTTGTCCTGATTTCACCATGGCCTCTATTTGTGGCCAAGCGGCAACATTAGCAGCGAATAAGGCTAAACCGATATTGGCACCCACAGAATAGTTTTCGGCCTCGTTATATAAAACTAACGCTCTGTATTTGTTTGGAATTATTTCAATAGCGATGTTAATCATGCTTAAAATATCAGGGTCAATCGAATTCATCTTGCTATGGAATTCTAAACACAGGACACCGTCGCCAATATCCCATAAGCTTGCTGATGGATTATGTTTGACAGGCTGCTGATCTCGCTTAATATCAGCTAATATTAAAATATCGTCTTCTTGTTGTAGGGTTTGATATTCGCCGGCTAAGTTTAAGCTTTGCCGTTTTTTTTCGTCAAAACGATAAAGCGGGTTACCTTTGGCAGCTAGAAGTAGGGGAGGAATGGTTTGTTCATCATTTGATAGTTTATTGCTAAACCAATCGACGCCTATTTTGTCGATGAGTTCAAATGGGCCATATTTCCAGTTGTACCCAAGCTTCATCGCTCGATCAATGGCCTCAATGTTGTTACCTATTTCTGGAACTAGCTCGGCTGAATAGCGAAGTGTTTTGGATAAAACTGACCAAGCAAACTCACCCCCTTTATCTTCAAAACTAACCAGTTTTCGTAGGTCTTTTGCGATAGGAGGCTTCAAGGATTCTAACGTTGCTTTTTCACTGATCGAATACTCCCCCGTCATTAAATTGATGGACTCTTTAACTTTCTTTCCATTGGATTTATTGAGCCGATAAAAACCACCTTTTCCTTTACGGCCAATATAGCCATCAGCAATCATTTGATTAACAATGTCTGGGATGACTGCTTGCTCATGAAAGGCATCAGTTTTGGGTAGAGAATGGATCATAGACTGCAAAACATGCGGCATCATATCGATACCGACTAAATCCAATAAACCAAAAACCCCAGTTTTAGGAATCCCCATCGGTGTGCCGCAGATGCTATCGGCTTCTTCCACAGTCAGCCCTAAACGCATCGCCTCGAGCAAGGCTGTTTGCATCCAGTAAGCTCCAATTCTGTTGGCAATAAAGCCAGGGGTATCGTTACATTTAACAACACCCTTACCAAGTTCGTGATCACAGAAGTGAGTTAATGTGTTAACGGATTCTTGTCGCGTATCTGGCCCAACGACTATTTCCAGTAAGCGCATGTAGCGGGGAGGGTTGAAGAAGTGGGTTATTAAAAAATTATTAGCAAAACGTTTGGGTAAACCAGCAATTAAGTCAGCTAAAGGGAGTGTTGATGTGTTGGATGAGACGATGCAGTTTTGTTTTCGAACCGCGTCAATTTTTTTGTACAGCTCTTGTTTTAAATCTAATTGTTCAATGATGACCTCTACTATCCAATCGACATCACCTAGGTCATTTAGGTTATCTTCTAAGTTGCCTGCTGTAATATTCTTGGCGTTGCGTTTATGCATTAACGCTGCTGGTTTAACGTTTAATGTTTTTTTAATGGCACTTTGCGAAATAATATTTCTATTTTCTGCACCATCCGGAACGATGTCTAATAGCAGTACTTTTTTGCCTGCGTTGGCAATTTGTGCGGCAATACCGCTGCCCATAACACCTGCACCAATAACGGCAACGCTCTCAATTTTCATCAGATAGACTCCAGTATCGTTGCGATGCCTTGCCCACCACCAATACATTGAGTTGCTAATGCGTATTGCTTGTTTTCACGAACGAGTAGTGATGCGGCTTTTCCTGTAATACGTGCACCTGTGGCACCAAGCGGGTGGCCTAATGCAATACCACCACCATCAATGTTGACACCATTCATTGAAATATTCAGATCTTGAATACAGGCAATGGATTGGCTTGCAAAGGCCTCGTTTATTTCTACGATATTAATATCTTTAATCGTTAACGATGCGCGTTCCAGCGCTTTTTTGGTGGCTACAATGGGTCCTAGGCCCATTGTTTCAGGTGCGCAGCCGGACACCGCAATGCTTTTGATGCGTGCTAAAGGCCTTAGCCCATTTTGTTTGGCATATTCTTCGCTGCAAACTAAAGTGGCCGATGCACCGTCGGTAAGGGGAGAGGAGCTCGCTGCTGTGACTGTTCCATCAGATAAGAAAGCAGGCTTTAAATCAGCGAGGTCTTCAATTTTTGTATTAGCTCGAATACAGCCATCCGTATCAATAATGGTTGCTTTGGCGCTAATAGGAATGATTTCTTCTTTGAAGAGGCCTTGTTGTTGTGCCGCCGCTGCTTTTTGTTGGCTAAGAATGGCAAAATCATCTTGTTGTGAGCGCGATAGATTGTATTGTTTTGCAACGTTCTCAGCTGTTTCCCCCATACTCATATAGGCAGCAGGGATCGTTTTGAACAACTCGGGATTTGGCATAGGGTTGTAGCCCCCCATGGGTACGCGGCTCATGGATTCAACACCAGCACAAATAAAAGCATCGCCAGCATTCATTTGAATAGCGCCTGCCGCCATGTGTATAGCTTGCATAGATGAACCGCAAAAACGGTTGACCGTTACCCCCGCAACAGTTTGTGGTAGCCCTGCCATTAAGCCCGTTAGTCTAGCAATATTAAAACCTTGCTCACCTTCGGGGAATGCGCAGCCCATAATAAGGTCTTCGAGTGTGTTTGGGTCAATGCCTGCTTTAGAAACAAGCCCAGCGATAACTTGTGAGGCAAGGGTGTCTGGTCTAACCGTCGCTAAAGCACCTTTATGCGCGAATGTTTGGGGGGACCTTACGTAAGCTGCTATAACAACATTTTTCATACTTCACTCCATTTGATTTTAGGTACTTTTTTGAGTGTTTCTATTTCGATTGGTTGAATGTTTTTTAATTCATGCGTAGTTTTTTTAATATCACTTTGCTGTTCAGTTAGTTGCTTAATACGAGGCGAGGCTTTGCTAACTAAAAGTTGTATTGGCGGTGTTTGGACATCATTAGTGTCATATAAGTTTAAGAATTTACGGATGTCATTCAATGAGAACTCAATACGTTTGCCGTGAAGAATTAACGGCATGTGTGTGCGGCCTATATAGTTGTGTACTCTTCTATTGACTGCCCACTTAAGGTTCATGAAACTTTTCGTTTCATAGAAACTAAGCGTGTTAACTGTACGTCTTAAGGTGTTTACTAACCTGCTTGCTGTGTATAAAGTTTCATTTATCATAAGAATCCTTATAACGTAATATGCGCTTGGTTTACGTTAACATCAACTTAAAGAATTAATCAGAAACTAAAATGGGTGAGGCTCGTTTGTTATAAAGACCTTAGTTCTCGCCTTAATACCTTACCAACATTAGTTTTAGGTAGTTCTTGAATGAAAACAATCTTGTCGGGTGTTTTGTAGGCGGTTAAGTTCTTTTTACAATGGTTAATAAGCTCAGCTTCAGTCAGTGATTCGTCTTTTTTTACAACAAATGCTTTAACGGCTTCACCCTGTTTTTCGTCAGCTACGCCTATTACACCGCATTCAAGTACGCCTTCATGTTCAACGATGACGTTTTCAATTTCATTTGGGTACACGTTAAAGCCAGACACTAAAATCATGTCCTTTATACGATCGACGATATAGAAAAAGCCATTACCGTCCATTTTTGCAACATCACCAGTTTTAAGCCAGCCATCGTCAGATAATACATTAGCCGTTTCTTCAGGGCGGTTCCAATAACCCTGCATAACTTGTGGACCTTTAACGCATAGCTCACCGGCTTCATCATTGGTGATTGTCTTGCCTTCGTCATCAATAAGTTTGCAGTAAGTTGAAGAAATAGGAAGTCCAATACTGCCGTTATACTCCTTTAGATTTAATGGGTTGATACACACAGCTGGGGATGTTTCTGTCAGCCCAAATGCCTCAACTAGCGTGCAACCCGTAATTTGTTTCCATTGAGCGGCAACAGCAGGCTGTACAGACATACCTCCACCGAGCGTTATCTTGAGTTGTGCAAAGTTAATATCATGAAAGCCTTTCGTGTTTATAAGAGCATTAAATAGTGTGTTGACACCGGTGATCGCAGTAAAGGGGGTGTTGCTAAGCTCTTTTACAAAACCTTTAAAATCTCTTGGATTGGTGATTAATATGTTATGTGCGCCAGCCTCCATAAAGACCATGCAGTTAGCGGTCAGTGAAAAAATGTGATAAAGCGGTAAGGCGGTGATGATAGTCTCTCTACCCGGTACCACATCGTTTTTTATCCATTCTGATGCTTGCAACATATTAGCAACCATATTTTTATGGGATAACATAGCACCTTTAGCGACACCGGTTGTGCCACCTGTGTATTGTAAAAAGGCAATGTCGTCATGCGTCAGTGGTATATGTGTAAGGTCTTGTTTTGAGCCTTCAGATAAGACGGTTTTAAATGAAATGGCATCGGGTAAAGAAAAGCTAGGCACCATCTTCTTAATGTATTTAACAACTAAGTTAGTGACCAGTGATTTAGGGAAATCGAGCATATCACCCATTTTGGTGACAATAACATGCTCAATATTGGTATTAGCAACAACTTCTTGCACCGTGCTAGCAAAGTTTTCAACAACGATAATAGCTTTGGCACCGGAGTCTTTAAGTTGGTGGCGCAATTCGCGTGCGGTATAAAGAGGATTAGTATTAACGACGGTTAAGCCTGCTCGTAGAACACCAAATATGGAGATAGGGTTTTGAAGTAGGTTTGGCATCATAATAGCGACACGATCACCTTTTTCAAGCGCCAGTGTTTTTTGTAAGTAGGCGGCTACGGCCCTAGTAGCATCATCAAATTCAGAATAGGTCAGTGTGGTGCCAAAATTACTAAAAGATGGTTGAGCAGCAAATTGTTTTACACTTTGTTCGAAAATCTCAACGACAGATGCGTATTTGTTGATATCGATATCGGCACTCACGCCATCTGGGTAGCTATTTAACCAAGGTCTGTCCATGATGCTCTCCTTTGTCGTTTAGATGTTATGAAGTCTGTTGTTATTGAATAATCCTACATAAAAAAGTCCCATTAAAGGGACTTTATTTGCTGAAGTATGAACATGATTGATTTACATATCCCAGCGAATTTGAGCGCTTAAAATATCCGCATCAGATTCGTAGTTACCTCTTAAGGCGCTTGCGCCAGATAGAGCAGTTGCTTCGGGGGTTCGGTCAATTTTGGTGTCGGGTACAAAGATGTGAGCATAACCTGCATCAAGAGATAAGTTGTCAGCAAGCTGATAACTGGCGCCAAATGTTAACCAATAACGGTCATTATCTGGGAAGCGTGCAGAACGAGATGAAGCGTTCCTTGCTGCTCCTTCGTCGTAAGCAAAACCAGTACGGTATGTCCAAGAGCTATCTGTTGTATAGGTGGCGCCAATTGAAAGGCGGAGATTGTCTTTTAACTGTAAATTTTCAGCACTATCTGCTTTAAGTGGGTTATCAAACATGATGATTAACTCCGGAACAGAACTCCAGCCTACCCATGTAGCGTCAGCCATAACGGCAACATTATCATTCCATTGGTGGTGAATGCTTAATGATGCACTTGCGGGCATATCAGGTTGGACATCTATATGAGTATCAGCCAGTACAAGATTTAAGCTTAAAGCAGGCGTAATATTTCGGAAGTCTGCATCCCCTTTAAAGTCATGCTTTATTTCAGAGCGGTATGAAATACCGATACGTGTATCATTAGAGACGTTATAAAGTGCGCCAAGGTTGAAGCCATAGGATATATCGTCAGCCTCTAAGTGAGAGAAGCCATCAGAAACAGGGCCTAACGCAGAAAAATCAACGTTATTGTTTAAGGTGGCTTCAATGTATTGAATGCTGATACCAAAACCAAGAGACAGGTCTGGAGTCGCTTTCCATGCGATAGATGGGTTGAGGTTGATGGTGACGATTTCAGACTCGACAGCTTGATATTTGCCAATCCAGTCATCACTATATTTTGTCGCGAGCCCAAAGGGCGCGTTAACACCGACGCCTAGTTTTAAGTCATCATTTAGGCTATGGACATAGTAAAAATTTGGTACGAAAGCAAAACGACCGCCATCTTCTGAACCGTCTGCAAAGCTGGTGGCGCCAGCTGCATTTGTACTGCCTCTGTCCTCAAAATAGAAGGATGGTGCAATAAGGTGCATACCAAGTACCATTTGATTACCTTTAATACGTGTCATGCCCGCTGGATTAAACCAAATAGTCGATGCATCTTCTGCAGAGGCAGCGCCGCCTGCAAAGGCGTTACCTATTCCTAGAGCACTTTGTTCAGCTATAGCGAAAGCTGCTGAGTGAGACAAAAAAGGAATAAAGGGAAGTATCAATGTTACTGATAAGGTCAAAGACTTAAAAAGCGGGGTCTTCATTATGCACTCCAATAATTTATTGTTATTAATAGTGTTTTTCTAATGACATGGTTTCCTTTGTATGCCTATTTTTGAAATAGGTCAAATTTTGTTGCAAAACAATAAAATCAAGGACACTATGCCTAGTATCAAAATTTACTAGGAATCAATCAATGTCATCAGTGTTAATTGAAAAGAATGAAAATGTTGCTCGGCTTATTTTAAATCAACCTGAAAAACTCAATGTACTAGGTCTAGAGATGCCTGAAGACTTTAGGCGTTGTACCGAAGAGTTAAAGAATGATGATCAAATTAAGTGCGTCATTGTTACTGGGGCGGGTGATCATTTTATGGCCGGAGGCGATATTGATTACTTTAAATCGCTTATTGACGCTTATGCAATAGAAGGAGAGTCAGCTTTACCTGATGATATGTTTGGGGATTTACATCAAGCGATACTTAACATTGTGACAATGGATAAACCAGTCATTGCTAGCGTTAAGGGAGCTGTTGCAGGGTTTGGTTTAAGCTTAATGCTAGCGTGCGATATGGTGGTGGCGGCTGAAGACGCAGTTTTATCGGTAGCGTATTGCAAAATTGGCACAACACCTGATGGTGGAATGACCTATTTCTTACCTCGAGCTGTTGGGCAAAAAAGAGCAATGGAATTGGCGTTAACGGGGCAACGTTTCTCAGCAGAGCAAGCTGAGCGATGGGGGATGGTTAATCAGGTGGTTGCGACAGAATTATTGGACATACGCACAGGTGACCTGGCAGCACAATTATGTAAAGGGCCGACAGATGTTTTGGCGAGAACGAAACGGTTACTTAATCAAACATATGATGTCAGTCTTAAAGATAGGCTAGATGAAGAGGCTGATAATTTTTACTCAAGTATGTTGAAGGAGGATTTTGCCGAAGGTGTGACATCGTTTTGTGAGAGGCGGCCCACGCAATTTAAGTAATTTATAGAGATAAGGTTCAGATGGATTTTAATATAGCAATTATTGGCCTTGGGTATGTCGGCTTACCTTTAGCGGTGGAACTGGGCAAGCAGTATCCAACCGTTGGTTTTGATATTAATAATGAACGCGTATCAGCGTTAAAGATAGGCGATGATGTAACGTTAGAGATGTCATCCAACGACATTGCTTCAGCTCAACATCTAACATTTACGTCTGAAGTCGCTGGGATATCATCGGCTAATGTTTATATCGTCACCGTTCCTACGCCAATAGATAATGGGAATAACCCAAATTTAACACCCATTAAAGAAGCGACGAAAATGGTCGCCGCTTGTTTGAATAAAGGTGATATTGTTATTTATGAGTCCACGGTTTACCCTGGCGCAACTGAAGAGGTCTGCGTACCACTTCTTGAGGAGGTCTCAGGACTCACATTTAATAAAGATTTCTTTTGTGGTTATAGCCCCGAACGTATTAATCCTGGCGATAAACAGCGTTCCTTAACCTCTATTATTAAAGTGACATCGGGTTCGACGCCAGCAATTGCCACAACAGTTGACAAGTTATACCAATCAATAATCTCGGCAGGTACTCATAAAGTAAGCAGTATCAAAGTGGCTGAAGCATCAAAAGTTATTGAAAATACACAACGTGATATCAACATTGCTTTAGTGAATGAGTTGGCGCTTATTTTTAACCGTATTGGTATTGATACGGAAGAAGTGTTGGAAGCGGCCGGTACAAAATGGAACTTTCTACCGTTTAGGCCAGGTTTGGTGGGTGGGCACTGTATAGGAGTCGATCCCTATTATTTAGCCCATAAAGCAGAAACATTAGGGTATCACCCCCAACTCATTGCAGCGGGTCGGCGGATTAACGACAATATGGGGTCCTTTATTGTTAGCGAAGTTGTGAAGCTTATGGCAAGTAAACGTATAAGTATTGTTGGGGCTAGAATTTTAATGATGGGCTTATCGTTTAAAGAAAATTGCCCGGACTTAAGGAATACACGCGTTATAGGGATGATTAATGAGTTGGAATTATGCAATGCTGTGGTGGATGTTTATGATCCATGGGTCAATGTGAATGAACTCCAAAATGCTCAGCCGTTACGTTTAATAGAAAAACCTACTGAAGGTTTCTATGATGCGATTATTATCGCTGTCTCTCATGACCAGTTTAAAGCGCTTGGATCCAAGAAAATCAGAGCATTAGGAAAGGAAAATCATGTGCTTTATGATATTAAGTATTTATTGTCAGCAAACGAGTCAGATGGACGTTTGTAATCGAACGATGGGGTATGCGAGTTTAACTCTACTCCCAACATGAATCGATGTTTTAAATAATTTTAGACTATGTGAAGAGAAAGCTAGGCTTACATAGATGAGGGAAGGACAAATCGTCGCTATATTTCGACTGGAATATAGGCAGATTTTTTTCGTTATTAAGCTATTGTTGAAAAACGATAAGCAAAAAAAACCCGTGAAATAATCACGGGTTAAGAGGTTCATGTGAACCTGAGGAGGTTGGTGCGTCTTTGAGAACATTCCAACTACGTAAAATTATATATAGGTGTTGCTTAGGTAAAGTGACATAAGTCATTAAAGTGCTTATTTAGCCGAAATTATAGAATTAATTTGCGACCTAGATCGATCTGGGGCGTGTTAGGAAGAAAACCTACGCTGGAAGGCTTTCAGTATCTATGGTGATCAACTTAGCGTGGAGGTAACAATCAGTTGCAAACTCAGCTTATGGGTATTAGGCTTAACACCCTTACCTTATGAAGCCCCTGTCGTGTCAAAAAAACTCCCCCCCAATAAACACTCTAAAAAAGAGACGGTAACCTCAAATGATGAGTTGGTTAGCAAAACTCAGTTAGTAACGTATTTGGCCAATCAAAAGCGCCCACAAGCTTGGATTGATATTGCCGGCGGTTTACGGGTTCAAACAAAACGCGAAAAAAAATCGTTATCGGGCCATTTGTCGTCGATGCTGAAGTCCGGCGAACTCCTGTTTAATCGAAAAGAACAATACTGTCTGGTGCAACAAAGTGACCTTGAAACAGGCACAGTCATTGGTCATGCGGATGGTTTTGGGTTTTTAAAGCGTGATGCAGGTGGCGATGATATGTTTATACCGCCACATGAAATGCGTACCTTGATGAACGGCGATAGAGTGGTTGCTAGTCGTGGAAAATTAAACCGTCAAGGCAAGCTTGAGGCGCGTGTTGTAGAGGTGTTAGAGCGAAAAGTAAAAACGGTGGTTGGGCGGTTTTTTGATGTGATGGGTGTTTTTCATGTCGAAGCGGAAAATAAACGCTGTCTCTTATACACATCTGACGCTGCCGACGATATGCAGTGTGTAGAT
>CAJXTU010000020.1 GCA_913060865.1 uncultured Cycloclasticus sp. | reverse complement strand
TAGAGTCTAAACCTGTAGAGTCTAAACCTGTAGAGTCTAAACCTGTAGAGTCTAAACCTGTAGAGTCTAAACCTGTAGAGTCTAAACCTGTAGAGTCTAAACCTGTAGAGTCTAAACCTGTAGAGTCTAAGCCTGTAGAGTCTAAGCCTGTAGAGTCTAAGCCTGTTGCACCTAAACCTGTAGTGCCTCAGCCTGCTGCACCTAAACCTGTAGAGTCTAAACCTGTAGAGTCTAAGCCTGTTGCACCTATTCAAGCAGTACCGGACACATCAAAAAAACCAGATAAGCTAGATAATTAGTCTACTCTGAGCTAATAAAAACCCCAGCAGAAACTGGGGTTTTTATTAGTCATTAATAACGGCTCTTAAAAAGAGCTAGCTCTAACACTTAACTAACTGTTTTAAGCTGAATCGCTAGCACCTCACCCTCAACACATGCAACACCAGCGCTAAACAAGGTTGTTTTAATAAAGTATTTCCTACCTTCAACCTTTTCTACTGTTGCGCGTAATTCCACTTCATTCATAGGAACCGGTTTAACGTAACGAATGTTCATCGACCCTGTCACCATTTGGATACTTCGATCATATTGATCGTCATTACCAATTTTTTTATGAGCATACGACAAAGCCGTATTTACTGAATGACAATCAATTAAACTCGCAGATATTCCGCCATATAAATAAGTCGGTGGGCCAATCATATATTCCTTTGGCGTCCATTTGCAGACCACTTCATCACCTTCCCAGTGGCTTTCAATTTGAAGACCAAATGGGTTATCTTGTCCACAACCAAAACATTCATTTGGTCTCATTTTTTCTTGTATTGATATTTTTTTCATTACCTTCCTTAAACTCACTTTCATGTCCTTAAATTTAGTAGCTATAAAACATAACAATTGTTAGAATCCTAACTTATTTTGTTAAGACTATTTAAGCACAGTTAATCAATACGGGAGTTAATGTAAATGAGTGCCACAAAAGAGCGATTTAGCGGCCCAGGGCCAGACCAAATCTATAGCGACTTTTTAAGAAAAGACGTTTTTTCATTACCCCAATGCAAAGACTGTCATGAGTTTCATTTCTTTCCACGTGTCGTTTGCCCTCATTGCGGTGGCTTCAACCTAGAATGGAAAACTTTATCAGGCAAAGGTGAAATTTACTCAACAACGACCATCCGACGTAAACCTGAACGTGGTGGTAATTACAATGTGTGTCATGTAACGCTAGAAGAAGGCCCGCGTCTTATGAGCCGTGTCGACGGTGTTGACTCATTAGATGTAAAAATTGGTGATCAGGTCACCGCTGTTATTAACAAAGATGGCGATGACCCTTTTATCGTCTTCGTACCAGCCCAAGGAGTTTAAAGATGTCACATGAATTAAGAGGTTCTTCTGCTGTGGTTGGTGTCGGTTTAGCTGGTTGTGGTGAAGCACACGGGAGAATGCCTTTAGATATTCTGGCCGAAGCTACACATAATGCGCTAGATGATGCTGGTTTAAAATTATCCGATGTAGACGGTATTTTTACCGGCTCATCTTATCATTTCATGCCTGCGTTAAGTACAGCGGAATACTTAGGCATCAAGCCACGTTTCTCTGACAGTAGCATGGTCGGTGGTTCGTCTTTTGTTGCTCACACACTAAATGCAGCGATGGCCATTAAAACTGGGCAATGTGACGTTGCACTTATCTGTTATGGCAGCAACCAACGCACAGCGGGTGGCAAATTGGCCACTATGTCTGAACAACAAATTTACGAAGCCCCCTACAAACCACGCTACCCTATTAGCTCCTATGCGCTCGCAGCCGCTCGTCATATGCATCAATACGGTACAACACGTGAACAAATGGCCGATGTTGCTGTTGCTGCTCGCCAATGGGCGCAGTTAAATCCAGCTGCCTTTGCTCGTGATGACTTGACTCGACAAGATGTTTTAAACTCAAGAATGATCAGCGACCCGCTTTCGTTACTTGATTGTTGCTTAGTCACCGATGGCGGTGGCGCCGTTATTATGGTCTCTAGTGAGCGTGCAAAAGATTTCCCAAATAAGCCCGTTTATGTATTAGGTACTGGCACTGCACATTGGCACCGTCAAATCACCCAAATGCCCGATTTAACAACAACAGCCGCTGTTGATGCAGGTAAGCGTGCATTTGCTATGGCCGGCTTAACAAAAGACGATGTTGATGTCGTTGAGCTTTACGATGCCTTCACCATTAACACTATTCTTTTTCTCGAAGACTTAGGTTTCTGCGCTAAGGGCGAAGGCGGTGCATTTGTCGAAAATGGTAATATAGCGCCTGGTGGGAGCTTACCGGTTAACACCAACGGTGGCGGTCTCTCATGCGTTCATCCTGGCATGTATGGCATCTTCATTCTTATTGAAGCTATTCAACAGTTACGTGGCGGATGTGGGGAAAGACAAGTTGAGAACCCAGAAGTTGCTCTTGTAAATGGAAATGGCGGCGTACTATCAAGTCAGGTAACAACAATTTTAGGGACAGAGGCCGTTTTATAAAATGAGCAATCCTTCTTTAACCGGCATAAAAGTCGTTGATTTATCACGTGTTTTAGGCGGCCCTTTATGTACCCAAATATTGGGTGATCATGGCGCTGATATTATAAAAGTTGAACCACCCGCAGGTGATGAAACCCGTGGTTGGGGACCTCCCTATCACGAACGTGGTAGCGCTTATTACGATGGCGTAAACCGTAATAAAAAGTGCATCGCATTAGATATGCGACAGACTGAAGCTCATGAGATTTTATTTCGCTTGCTTAAAAATGCTGATGTTTTAGTCGAAAACTTTAAAGTAGGGACTCTCGAAAAATGGGGCATTGGCTTTAACGATGTTTTACAAAAAAAGTTCCCTCGTTTAATTCATTGTCGCGTTACCGGTTTTGGTAGCAATGGTCCATATGCAGGTTTCCCTGGTTATGATGCCGTAGCTCAAGCGACCTCAGGGTTGATGAGTATTAATGGCGATCCGGATCGCCCACCCGTTAGGATTGGTGTACCCATCGTTGACTTAACCACAGGAATGAATGCAGTTATCGCTGTATTACTGGCGTTATATGAACGTGAAAAATCAGGTCTAGGCCAATCCATTGAAGTCAGTTTATACGACACAGCTGTTAGCTTAATCCATCCACATGCTGCGAACTGGTTCTTAGATGGTAAACCACAAAAACGCCTCGGTAGTGCTCACCCAAACATTACGCCATACGACCTCTTCCCTACTGCCAACGGTATGTTATTTCTGGGCATTGGCAATGATCGCCAATTTGCTGGCTTATGCAAAGAGTTAGGGCAACCCGAGTTAGCACAAGACCCACGTTTTACAATTAACGCTAACAGAGCAAAAAATAGAGCTGAGCTACGAATTATTCTTGAAGACTTGCTTGCTGATCGAGATGGCAAAGCAATGACAGCGGAATTAATGGGCAAAGGTATTCCAGCGGGTGCGGTGCAAACAGTTGAAGATGCCTTACAGCACCCGCAAACCATTGCACGAGAAATGGTCATAGAATCAGGTGAATACAGAGGAACTGGGATCCCTGTTAAGCTCTCGCGAACACCCGGAGCATTTAAATTTCGCCCACCACAATACGGAGAAAATAATACCGAAATCTTAGCGGATGCCGGTTATAGCGCAGAGGAAATCAAACGTTTTAAAGAGATGCAAATAACATTAGAAAAACCTCGCAAGTAGTTTAAATATAAGAGTTTATTTTATAAAATGAAACGTTTGCTTATCATCGCTCACGCACCTTCACCGAACATAAAACGCATGATTGATGCTGTTCTAAAAGGTGCTAATAGTGATGTGATAGACGGCGTTGAAGCGATATTTATACCTGCGTTAGAAGCTAATGCAGATGATGTATTAAAGGCTGACGCTTTGATTCTTGGGACGCCTGAAAATTTAGGTTATATGAGTGGTGCGTTAAAAGATTTTTTTGACCGCAATTACTATCCATGTATGGATAAAACAGAAGCCATGCCCTGCGCTATTCTTATTCGTGCAGGCAATGACGGTACCGGTACAAGGCGTGCACTCGAATCTATTTTGACAGGGTTGCGTTGGAAAATTGTGCAAGAACCGTTAATTTGCCGCGGTGACTTTAAAGAAGAGTTCATTGATCAGGCCGAAGAGCTAGGCCTTTTTATGGCCGCGAGCTTAGAAGCCGGCATTATTTAATTTATAGCAAACTACCAAACTATGAACTTTTCTTATACTGACGAGCAACAGGCTATTCGAGATTCTATACAAAAGGTTTGTGAATCTTTTAATGATGACTATTGGTTGAAGCGTGATCAACAAGGTGGTTTTCCTCACGACTTTTATGATGCTATGGCCGAAGGTGGCTGGATGGGGATATGTATACCTGAAGCCTATGGTGGTTCAGGTTTAGGTATTACAGAGGCGGCTATTATGGCTAGTACGATAGCTGAAAGTGGAGCGGGCATGTCTGGCGCTTCTGCGGTTCATATTAATATTTTTGGTTTAAACCCTGTCGCTGTTTTTGGCACAGAAGAACAAAAGCAACGCATGCTACGCCCAATGGCCGAAGGCCGTGAAAAAGCCTGCTTTGCAGTAACTGAACCCAATACTGGGCTAAATACTACCCAGCTTAAAACCTTGGCCGTTCGTAAAGGTGACCGTTATATCGTTAATGGACAAAAAGTGTGGATATCAACCGCACAAGTTGCCGATAAAGTATTGTTACTTGCTAGAACGACCCCATTGGAAGATGTAAAAAAACCTACGCACGGCCTAAGCCTTTTTTATACCGACTTTGATCGCAATAAAATCACCGTGCATGAAATTGAAAAAATGGGTCGTAAAGCAGTAGACTCCAATGAATTATTTATTGATGGGCTAGAAATACCCATTGAAGATCGGATTGGCGAAGAAGGGAAAGGCTTTGAATACATTCTTCACGGCATGAATCCAGAACGTATATTAATTGCTGGTGAAGCGGTTGGGCTTGGTAGAGTTGCGTTAAAAAAAGCAACCGATTACGCTAGAGAACGTATCGTTTTTAATCGCCCCATTGGCCAAAACCAAGGCATACAACACCCTTTAGCCGTTTGTTGGTCTGAATTAGAAGCGGCTTGGTTGATGGTTATGTCTGCCGCTTGGCAATATGATAATGATCAATCATGTGGCGCTGCGGCTAATGCCGCCAAATATTTAGCCGGTGAAGCGGGCTTTCATGCTTGTGAAACCGCTGTTATGACCCACGGCGGGTTTGGCTATGCTAAGGAATATCATGTTGAGCGCTACCTACGAGAATCTATGGTGCCACGCATTGCACCTGTTAGTCCTCAATTGGCATTATGCTACATAGCAGAGAGAGTTTTAGGTTTGGCTAAGTCTTATTAATTAACTAAATAAGACCTGTTTACTCATCTAGTTGTCTTTCACCCGTGTACGGTACCGTTTCTTCAATATGTGAGTAAATAAAAGGAGCAATAGGGTGCTCCTGTTCCTCGCGAATATGACCCAGTAAACCAGCACTACGTGTCACAACCGCAATGCCTCGCATAACGTCCCAAGGCACCCCAATTTCTGATAACACGACGGCTATTGCCCCAGTGGCGTTAATCGTTAAGTGTTTACCGTATACTTGATCGACAGCTCTAGACAGTGTGTTGACAACATCAATGTAACGCCCATCCACGCCAGCAGAACGCGCAATCTCAAAAAGCCGTGGAGTTCGTGGGTCATCCGGCTTGTGGAAGGGGTGACCAAATCCTGGAATCGCTTGTTTTGAATCTTTAAATCGTTGCGCAATGTTCAAACACGTGGCTTCAAGGTCGTCGTTAGACGCCATTATTTCCTGTAAATTCTTTGCCATACCTTCCATTGTGCCGACCAAACCACTACCTATGCCTTGTAGACCCGCAGATATGGCACCTTGAACGGACTCAGGAGCCGCCATAATCGTTAGCCGTGTAGCAATCGCGCTGGGTGTTAAACCATGCTCCATCAAGGTGACTAGAACAGAATCAAATACAGCAATTTCACCTTCGTTAGGCATTCTTTGCATCAAATGCAAAAAGAACATTTCGGTAAAGCTAACTTTACCGATAAGCTCATGAACAAGATCTTTATTGCGCACCAATATCTGCTGTTCATTAGTCGTGGATATTTTTGTTTCTGGTGGTAATTTCTTAGCCATTGTTCGACCTTAATTAATAGTTGTTAAAGCATAAATAATAAACATAAGTAAAATCAGCCTATTTATTTACTACATGGAAGCAAGGTAAGTAAACATCATCCGTGATTTTTATTGTTTCAAGTTGAACCGGAACATCAAAATCTAGCACATCAAAATCTTTACCCACAAGCGAACTAATCATACGTGGGCCTTCTTCTAAATCAATTAACAGAACTGCATACGGCACATCCTGTTTAAAAGCTGGCCCAGGCGCACGATAGACGACACTATAAGAATGGACGGTCCCACGACCACTCGCAGCCTTGTGTTGCAGGTTTTCCGATTGGCATTGCCGACAAATACGTTGTTGGTAATATTGTACGTGCCCACAATCGGCACAGTGTTGTAACAACAGTTGACCTATTTTTAACCCATCCCAAAAGGCCTGACTGTCACCGTCTGCTATCGGTAAAGGTTTTTGGATAATTAGGTCATTCATAAAGTACTCTCCGTACCCAATACCGTGGTAGCTTGCGTTGAAAACCCTGCACCGAGGGTATGGACTAAACCATGCTCAGCACCAATCACCTGACGTTCACCACAACTTCCTCGAAGCTGACGAACGACTTCGGCAAAATGAAACCAAGCCGCTGGAATACCGGGGTGAGCATATGACAACATCCCACCATGTGTGTTGGTTGGAATTTTGCCTCCGTATGTTATCTCACCCGACTCCACAAACGCACCGCCCTCACCTTTTTTACAAAAGCCAAGATCCTCCAACATCATTACAACTGTTCCAGTAAAGCAATCATAAATACCGGCCACATCAATATCATTTGCTGAAATACCAGCCATCTCATACGCTTTTTTTGCCGATTGAACAGCGCCCGTCTGCGTTAAATCTGGCATCAAAAATATATGCTCATGACTGTAATATTCGCCACCACCCAGTATATAGATAGGGTCATTTGTGTAATCCTTTGCTTTTTCTGCAGACGTTAAAATCAGTGCTACTGCGCCATCTGAAATAAGCGAACAATCTAGTTTATGGTAAGGCGTGGTTACCATTTTAGAATTAAGCACATCCTCAATGGTAATAGGTTCTGTTTTTTGAGCACCGGGCGTTCTGCTTGCATGTTCGCGGAAGGTAACAGCCACCTGTGCAAATTGTTCTGCTGTAGTGCCATATTCTTTCATATGTCGCTGCGCCGTCATTGCAAACGTGTTTGCCACCGGAATACCAAATGGCATTTCGTATTGTTGGTCACGACTTTCTGTCATCGCACGGATCGCCATGTCAGGTGTCATCCCAGTTAACAAACTATCGCCACAAGCCACCAATACAGTATCAGCAAGACCTGCGTGTATTGCTGCTGCTGCGGTATTAACGGCAGCCCCCGCTGTTGCGCCAGAAACCTGTAAAGTATTAGAGTAAGCGGGCTGAATGTTTAGGTATTCACTTAATGCAATACTAAACCGATGAAAAGAAGAGGCGAATGCATTACCCGTTAGCACGCCGTCTATTTCACTTTTATCCATTCCCGCATCAGCCAGTGCTTTTAAGGTTGCATCAGCGGTTAAATCTAATGGGCTTCTGCTAGGCACTCGACCAGAAGGTGATTGCCCTACACCAACAATAGCCACCTTTCCACGAAGTGACCTAGGCATCTACATTTACAACAATAGCACCGCGAGCAACATTATCCCCAGCTTTGCAATGAATGTTAGTGACCGTACCCGCGTGAATTGCTGAAATCTGTAACTGCATTTTCATTGACTCCATCACAATCAATAACTGCCCTGCTTCAACGGTTTCACCTTCTTCAACATGCACCTTAATGATTTCTCCCATCATTGGCGCAATAACACTATCGTGCGCATCAGATTCACCTTGCTTATCACTAACCATGGGGCTAACTCTAAATGTTACTTGCTGAGATAAAGCCTGCACATGAATAAACTCTTCATAAGCAATAGCGCTTACCGGCAGACGGACATCATCAAAGTCGACTAAATAACCCGCTCTATCTAGTTCTGTTAAGCTCAATTGATGGACATCATCATTAATTTTCAATGACACTTTATTTTGTGCATCTATACCTAAATAGGCAATTTTCCACTCTGTCTCATCTTGCCATAAACTAAGCGTATGGACAGCTGTATCAATTGGTGAATTGAGTGACCATTGGCTAAATATATCCGCTCTTGTCCATGGGTTTTTTGAAGCTATCTCTCGGTGTTGCATCAGCCATAGCGCAGCAGCAATTGCTGCTTGTCGTTGTGCCGTTTCATCATCATTTTCTTCTGAATAATCGACCAACCATCGATCTAACGTGCCGGTATCAATTTTATCCGCACGAACGTCTTCATTTGACAGTAATTGTTGTAAAAAGAGTCTGTTATTATCAAGACCAAAAATCACCGTATCAGCAAGGCCTTGCTCTAAACGATCCAGTGCTTGAGTACGTGTTTCACCTTCTGAAATAAGCTTTGCAACCATCGGGTCATAATAGGATGACACTTCATCCCCTGTATCTACACCTGATTCAATTCTCAGTTGTTTTTCTGGGAATTTAATAAAGTCGATCACCCCTGTGGATGGCATAAAATTTTGTGCTGGAGATTCTGCATATAAACGAACTTCAATCGCATGGCCTTTAGGCTGAATATCAGCTTGTTCAAAACCAAACCCATCACCATTGGCAATACGAATTTGTAACTCGACTAAATCTAACCCCGTAATACTTTCAGTCACTGGGTGTTCAACTTGTAGCCTAGGGTTCACTTCAAGAAAATAATGTTCATCACCCAATACAAGAAACTCAACAGTACCTAGGCCTCGGTACTGGATATTACGTCCGAGCCGACACGCGGCTGACAATAAAGACGCTCGTAAGCTTGAACTTAGGAAAACTGCGGGCGCTTCTTCTACAACTTTTTGATGACGTCGTTGTAAAGAACATTCTCGCTCATACAAATGCACGACATTCCCTTCACCATCACCCGCTATTTGCACTTCAACGTGTCGCGCATTATTAATACATTGCTCAACAATTAACGCGTCATCTGAAAAAGAGCGTAGAGCCTCACTCATCGCCGCATTAATATTGTTATCTAAATCCTCAAGATCATTCAATACACGCATGCCTTTGCCACCACCACCTGCAGCGGCTTTTAACATAACCGGCAAGCGCATGCTTTTAACAATGTCTGCAATCGCTGTAGGATCAGTTAGTTTTTCCTCACTTCCGGGGATGACCGAGACATCTGCTTTTATAGCTTCATTTTTAGCCGCTGATTTATCACCAAAACGCCGAAGACTATCGGCACGTGGACCAATAAATATTAGACCTGCCTGTTCAACAGCATCAGCAAATTCAGGGTTTTCCGATAAAAAACCATAGCCAGGATGAATCGCATCACAATTGGATTGTTTAGCAGCATCAATAACCTTATCAATATTTAAATAACTCTCAGATGCCAGCGCACCACCTAGTGAAATAGCATGGCCTATTTCTCTCACATGACGGCTATTTTGATCTGCAGCTGAATAAACCCCTACCGCATCGATGCCTAATTGTTGACAAGTTCGCGCAATTCGACAGGCAATTTCGCCACGATTGGCGATAAGAATACGTTTAATCATTGTCTAAATACCCCAAATTTAGTTTCTATTTTGGGAGAACGTCCTGCTAAATCTAACAACAACGCCAATACTTCTCTTGTTTCTACCGGATCAATAACCGCGTCATACCATAGCTTAGAAGCAAAGTTATAAGCATCTTCGGAATCTTCAAAACGTTTTCTATGAGGCGCTTTAAATTCTTCGCGCTCCTCGTCGGTCCATGTTTTGCCTTCTCGTTTAAGAATGTCTTCACGTACAGTCGCTAAGGTGTTAGCCACTTGCTCGGGGCCCATTATTCCAGAGCGTCCAGAAGGCCATGCCAACATGGCATTCGGTTTAAAGGGGCGTCCACACATGGCTAGATAACCCGCACCATACGACCCCCCAGTAATTAATGTGTACTTTGGTACTTTAGCTGAACTCATGGCAGTAATAAATTTTGCCCCGTCTTTTGCAATACCACCTCGTTCAGCGTGTTCGCCCACCATAAAACCCGGCACATCGGCAATAAACAACAAGGGAATATCACGTTGGCAACACAAGTTAATAAAATGCGTTCCCTTTTTAGCTGATTCGCTAAACATCACTCCATCATTCGCCAAAATACCCACTTCAAACCCATGAATTTTGGCAAAACCACACATCAATGTGTTGCCGTAATTCGTCTTAAACTCATCAAAGTTGCTACCATCAACTAACCGAGCCAGTATTTCTCTATTATCCGTTGGAACCTTAGTGTCTTTATTGACAATGCCGTAGATCTCCTCAATCGGATATAGTGGTTCTACAGAATCAGCAACGTCCCAACGTTGTGTTGGTAAGTTACCTAAGTTACGGACAATATCACGCACAATGCTTAAACCGTGTGCATCATCTTCCGCTATATGATCCGTCACCCCGCTGTCACGGCAATGCATGTCCGCACCACCGAGCTCTTCGTGACCGACCTGCTCGCCCGTTGCTGCTTCAACCAATTGAGGCCCGCCTAAATACATAAAACCTTTGCCACGCACGATGACAATTTCATCACACAAAGCAGGTATATAAGCACCGCCTGCGGTTGACGAACCCATGACTATTGAAATTTGGGGTATGCCTTGGCCCGACATTTCTATTTGGTTAACAAAAATACTACCAAACATCCCTTCATCGGGAAAAATACCTTCTTGTTCGGGTAAAAAAGCACCACCACTTTGTACCATCGTAATGCAAGGTAAACGGTGTTGTATTGCAAACGTTTGAGCACGTACGTGTTTTTTACACGTCATCGGGTAATACGTACCCCCTTTTACCGTCGCATCATTAACAATAATCATGCATTGACGACCATTTATAAGGCCCACACCCGTGATTAAACTCGCGCCAATTTCGCTTCCTTCAGGTAGTTTATCGCCGGCTAATTCGCCCAGTTCAAAAAAAGGTGAACCAGGGTCTAAAATAAGGCTAATACGGTCACGCGGTAAAATTTGTTTGCGATGTTCAGTGTGCCTAAGTCTGGCTTTTTCTGGACCACCTTGGTGCGCACGATGTCGACGCTCGTACAGGTCTTTTATCCGTTCAAGATAGAAATCTCGGTTATCGATAAAGCTCTCTGATTGAGGGTTAATGGTCGTATTTAAAATCGACATAATTTAATGATCAAAATCATTTAACGTTAGAAAATCAGGACGTTCGCGTAACGTCAGCGCTACTTTTGCCGCCCCCGGTTTCTCGAAACTATTCGGGTCAACTATCAGAACTTGTGCTTTAAACGACAAAGCATTTTTAATGGTTGTTTCTATCTGCTGTATGAGTATGGCATCGTCTGATTCGGATCGTTTAGCACCGCGCTCAACAATAACTTTTAAATTCCGTTGTGTGGAGTGCCCCTCAAAATCGGCAAATACCCGCATCACGCCATTGGTTTCCGGCTGTAACTGTAGAATCAAATCTTGTATTGCAGAAGGAAACACGTTGATACCACGCACAATCAGCATATCGTCTGTTCGACCAAAGCAGCGTATTTTAGGTCCGGTACGGCCACATCCGCAGTCCGTATCTGTCACCACGATATGGTCGCCACTTTTAAAACGTACAACCGGCGATGCTTCACGACCAAGAGCCGTATAAACCAATTCGCCTGTCACGCCTTTTTCAAAAGGAATTACCTCGTTCGTATCTGGATTAATCAACTCAACGATAATATGGTCCTGACATAGCATGTGCATACCATCTTGTTCAGCACATTCACCCCAGTAAATAACGCCTAAATCTGTACCGCCCATCATTTCACAAATCGTTGCACCCCAAGCTTTCTCAAGTGCGTCACGAATGGCAGGAATACCTCCACCCGGCTCTCCGCCTACCACCAATTGCTCCACACCGAGTTGATCTGCTGTTGTCCCCAAGATTTTTGGTGCCATAGAGGCCACGTGTAATAGGAAATTAGGCGCACCAATCAACACACGTGGTTTTGTATCTGCACAGGCCCGTAATAACCTATCCACGCCTCCATCAGCGCCAATTGGTACATCGATCGCACCCATATATTGAATCGCTTGCATGCAAGGAATACCACCAACAAAGCCCTTACTCATAGAGAAGCCATGTAATACAAAATCTCCGGGATTCACACCACAGGCAAAAAAACCGCGAGCGCTCAGTTCATTCCATGATTCAACATCATTTTCAGTTAAAGCGACATACGCAGGGTTACCCGTTGTTCCCGATGATGCCTGCATCTGAATGATATCGCCGAGTTCTGCCGCACGGTGTAAGCCAAATGGCGGAGCCGCTTGTAAACTATCACGCAAATCTTGTTTTACGGTAAACGGAACGGTTGATAGATCTTTCAATGTTTTTATATCAGCAAAACTTATACCCGCCTGTGCGAATTTCTGTTGATAAAATATTGAGTTTTCAGACAAGTACGCCATTTGCGCTTGAAGCTTTTTTTCTTGTAGTTCAATAATGTCTGCGTTAGAGCTAATCTCTATTGGGTGGTAGTAAGCCGCTCCTTTTTTACTGCTAGCATTATCTCGTTTATACATTATTTCTTTTCCTAAGGTGATATTTTGCTGATAACAAAACCTTTGACGACCGTCCTTTCATCACAAAAACAAGCCAACTGACAACGAGCATAGATCCCATCTTCTCTTTGCAGTATCTGATCAATTTCACCAGACACACGTACACTATCGCCTGGATAAACAGGACCTAAAAATGAGACATTTAACTCACCACCGTATGCCCAACCCTGCCAATTCCATGCAGACAATACACGTGAGACGAAAGCCAGTGTAAGCAAGCCATGTGCGATTGTCCGACCAAAGAAGGTCGTTTTGGCAAACTCAGGGTCTATGTGTAGGGGGTTCACATCACCCGATGCATCGGCATAAGCATCAATCATCGTTTGGTCGACAAACTGAATAAGTTCTTCTAATTGGTCTCCAACGTTATAGTCTTTATAAGCTTGTAACTCGCTCATGCCTCTTTCCCCCATATCCTTGTAATAATGCCGCTGGTAATCAACTCACCTTCTTGATTACGAGTTTCTGTCGTCATTTCAACGTAATTACGTCCTTTTCTCTCATATAACTTAACAACCCTTGCCGACGTAAATAACGTTTCTCCCACATAAGCGGGACGATGAAATTTGAACTGCTGCTTAGCATGAATACCACCCGGCGGCCCAACACGCGTTCGTAAGGCATCAATCACATACACTGCTGCTAACATAGGGGGTGCAACACGACGACCTTGTTCATCGTCAACGGTCAGCTCTTTAGTGCTATCGTTAGTGGATTTAATATACTTGTCTACGCACTCCTTAGTCACCTCAAAAGAAGGCACCGGGTCTAGAAAGTCATCCCCTTCGGACATGCTGCTGTATTTCACATAATCGCTCATCATAAATTCTCTAGTAAGTTAATTTGTTTTATATTGATAAACGGCGTCGCCAGTACGTGACATATCGCCGATTTCGATCAAATAGTTTAAATGGGCCATCGCTTCGCCAGTTCCTAGTGATAAGTTGAACAGGCTAAGACGATTACCATACAGCTCTTCTATAACCTCAAGCCCAGATCGCCCAGATTGGCAAAAGCTTCGTAGTTGATCTAAGGATTTATGATGGCCATCCTTAAGCACGGTCAACCGTTCGCGTAGTCCGTTGAAAACACGGCCGTGAGACGGCAGTACAGTTGTTTCATTACTTAATGTTGATAAGCTATCGAGGCTTTCTAAGTAATCCGCCAGCGGATTTCCTTCAGGCTCATTAAAATTAACGCTAATATTGGGTGAAATATTAGGTAGCACTTGGTCACCTGAAATAAGTAAATCACGTTGTTTATGATGTAAACAAATATGCCCTGGACTATGGCCGCTAAATTGCAATAAATGCCAGGCTTCATTATTGATAAGAATCGATTCACCATCGACTAAGCGTTGATAACTAATAGGGGCTTCTGGTACCCCTACAACATAACCACCAATCCTATTTTGTAACTTTCCTACCTCTTCTTGCCCTAAACCAAAACGTTCAAAATACTGACACCGCACCACCTTTTGTTCATCTGAGTAATCTTGACACGCCATATGCGTCGTTAAATACTCAATTTGGCTCATATGAACAGTCGCGTTCGTTTTATGCGCAAGCCATTGAGCCATACCAACATGGTCAGGATGAAAATGGGTAATGATTATTTTTTGGATCGGTTCATTATCACAAAAATCAGTTAGTACCTTATTCCATAAAAGAACTGACTCTTCACTATAGAAACCTGAGTCGACAATTGTCCAGCCCTCAACATCACGCAATAACCAGAGATTAATATGATCAAGCGTATAAGGAATGGGCATCTTTAATAAAAAGATGCCCTCCTCTACCTTCATTGGAATACCAAACTCAGGTTTGGTATCAATAGGAAACGTCAACATATTCATCCGTTGTATATTGAATACACGTTAAGCCTGGCTAAAACGCTGTAGGTGATAATCACGGTCACCAAACAAGGCATTCATCATTGCTAAACGCTTCACATAATGCGCAACATCTAATTCATCGGTTACACCAATACCACCATGGAGTTGTGCCGCTTGTTCACCAACAATAGTGCGTGCATCACCTAAATAAACCTTTGCTGCAGACACACTTTTTGTACGCTCAGTGCCATCACCTTCTGCAACTTTTATAGCGGCCAAATATGACAATGATCTCATCTGCTCTTCTGTCATAAACATATCAACACAGCGATGTTGTAATACCTGAAAATTACCAATAGGTTGATCAAATTGTTTACGCGTTTTAAGGTACTCAACCGTTTTATCGCGTAACTCAGTCACCACACCAACACCTTCAGCACAAATAGCTGCCGTTGCTGCATCAATCACGTATTCAATCGCTGGTAATGCATTATCCAGCTCACCCACTATTGCTGCTTGATCAACCATAACATTGTCAAACGTTAACTCCGAGGCACGCAGACCATCAACCGTTTGATAATCACGCGATGTTAAGCCAGTGCTGTTTTTATCAACGATAAAGAGTGAAATGCCTTGCTCACTAAAGTTATCGCCACTTGTCCGTGCCGAGACGATTATTTTATCGGCTGTTTCTGCATTTAGAACCACAGATTTTGAACCTGACAAACAATATTGATCGCCTTGTAATTCAGCTTTGAATTCAACATCTGTTAGGTTGTAACGAGCATGGCGCTCAACATAAGCAAAGGCTAGTTTTAACTCGCCACCAATTAACGCGGGTAAAATTGCTTCTTTTTGTTCCTCGCTGCCTGCGCGTTGAATGAGCAAACCACCTAAAACGATTGAGGCAAGGTATGGCTCTACAACAAGACCTTTACCAATAGCTTCCATCACAACAATTAGACCCGTTTGCCCAAAGCCAAAGCCACCAAATTCCTCATCAAAAGGTATACCTAATAGCCCCATTTCTGCGAAACTTTGCCAATTATCTTCACTATAGCCAATGCCTGAACGGCTTAAAGATTGACGCGTTTCAAAATCATATTCATTTTGCAAAAACTTAAGTACCGAGTCTTGCAACATCACCATTTCTTCACTGAATTCTAAATTCATTTAATTACTCCTAACGCTTAAAGGCCCAACACGGCTTTTGCCATGATGTTCTTTTGAATTTCATTTGAACCACCGTAGATGGACGATTTACGCCAATCAAAGTAATGTGGCGCGAGCACCGATGCCTCTTCAGGACCAATGGGCTCTTCTTGCCAACCGTCGGTCATAGACTCTTTGACATAGGGCATCCCAAAGTAGCCTACTGCTTCCATCAATAGTGCAGTAATGGCTTGCTGAACTTCAGTACCTTTGACCTTTAAAAGAGATGACTCCGCCCCTGGTGCGTCACCTGATGACAATTTAGACAAAACACGCATATTGGTCATTTCTAACGCCATCAATTCAATTTCAACCGCTGATATTTTTGCCTTAAACGCTGCATCTTCTATTAACGGTTTGCCGTTATAGCGCTCTTTAGAAGCCAGTTCTTTAAGCCGTGCGATTTGTTTTTTTGAACGAGGGACTTGTGCAATGTATGTACGTTCATGCATCAATAAGGACTTAGCAATAGTCCAACCATCACCTTCTTTACCAACAAGGTTTTCTACTGGCACTTTCACGTTTTCTAAAAATATTTGATTAACTACGTGCATACCATCAACCGTAATAATAGGTGTTGTCGTAACACCCGGTGCGGTCATGTCAATCAACAGAAAACTAATACCTTTTTGTTTTCGATCCTCTTGACTGGTACGAACAAGGGTAAACATCATGTCTGCATAATGCCCATGAGTGGTCCAAGTTTTAGAGCCATTGACGATGTAATGGTCACCTTGTTTTTCTGCTTTAGTTTGTAATGAGGCCAAGTCCGAACCTGAGTTAGGTTCCGAATAACCTTGGCACCACCAAACATCACTGTTTAGGATGTCGCCCAAGTATTTTTCACGTTGCTCTACCGTGCCAAATTTCATTAATACAGGTGCTAACATCACCAAACCAAATGCGACTGTTCTCAAGCAATTAGCAGCACCACATTCTTCATCAAAAATATACTTTTGAACGGGTGTCCAGCCAGGGCCACCATATTCAGCAGGCCACCCAGGTGCAACCCAACCGTCTTTATTAGCCAGAATTTTTTGCCAACGAACATAATCATCCTTTTTAAGGGCGATGCCTTTAGCTACTTTCTGTTGTATATCTTTTGGATAATTTTCCTTAAGAAATTCACGCACTTCCAATTGGAAGGCTTTCTCTTCGGGGCTATAATTTAAATCCATGTATTACTCCTTTATACCTTTAGTTTATTAATCTGTGTTTTCAAATAAGCTTAATTTCTTTGGAACCATTTTGACGTTAAGAGTGGGGCGATTTTGTTCTCTTTCTGTTAATGGTTCGACCCTTTCAAATGTAGTTTTACAACGCTCAACAAGTTCGTGGTAGCATCGCGTACCATCCCTTTTCCATTCTATTTCTTCTTCAGATAATTCACGCACAACACGCGCTGGAATACCTGCAACCAGCGTGTTCGGCGCTACTTGCTGACCTGTTTTAACAAAGGCCATCGCCGCAACAACACTATTTTCACCAATAAACGATTCATCCATCACAACCGCATTCATACCGACCAGTACATTAGCAGCTAGCTGTGCACTATGTACCACAGCACCGTGACCGATATGCCCCCAAGCACCAACAATGGTGGGAATGCCAGTCATACAATGGAGCATACAATTATCTTGAATATTCGAGCCTTCACCAATTTCAATTGATGCCATGTCTCCACGAAGTGAAACATTAGGCCCAATATAACAATTGGCTCCAATCGTCACATCGCCAATAACTACAGCACTCGGATCAACAAAAGATGAGGGGTGTATGATGGGTATAACGCCATCAACCGAAAATACCTGAGCTTGTGTCGACTGCGCCATTATTATTGATTAAATGTACGAAAATCAGGTTTACGCTTTTCGTTAAACGCCTTAACGCCCTCCTGTGATTCTTCTGTGTTGTAATACAACTGAAGTGTCTGAATCCCTAACGATGAAATTCCACGAATACTTTCACTGTCCGCATTAAAAGAACGTTTTGCAATAGCCAACGCCGTTGGGCTTTTTTCCATAATTTCATCGCACCACTGTTGAACTTCATCAGCTAATTGTTCATGAGGCACAACTTTATTGACCAAGCCCATTTCCAAAGCTTCTTGAGCAGAGTATTTACGACACATATACCACATTTCACGCGCCTTTTTTTCACCAACCACTCGTGCCAGATAAGCCGTGCCATGACCTGGATCAACAGAGCCTACTTTAGGACCTACCTGACCAAATACGGCTTTCTCTGATGCAATAGTCATATCGCAAATAGTGGCGAGAACATTACCGCCGCCGATTGCATAACCTTGAACCATGGCAATAACAGGTTTTGGCGCATCTCTGAGAATAGTTTGCAATTCCTCAATCGGTAAACCAATCATTCCGCGCCCATCATATTGTCCTTCGTGAGCACTTTGGTCTCCACCCGTACAGAAGGCTTTGTCACCAGCACCCGCAAGAACAATAACGCCAATACTTTTATCCCATGCCGCTTTGGTCAATGCATGGATTAGTTCTTCACAGGTTATTCCTCTAAATGCGTTATAAACTTCAGGGCGATTAATGGTGACATAGGCTGCACCCTTGTTGACTTCATAAGTAATATCTTGGTATTCCATTTGAAATTCCTTCGTTTATTAATTTTACCGAACGTTAGCGTGATTTAAAAACAGGTTCTCGGCGTTCAGAAAATGCCGCCAGCCCTTCTTTAACATCATCGCTCACCAAGCCTTTGACAGCTTCGTTCTCTTCTAATTTAAGTGCACTCTCTAATGGTAGGTCTGCACCGGAATAAGCCAAGTCTTTCATCATACCAAGGCCATCGGCGCTTTTGGAGGCTAAGAGTTGACAGTATTCAAGAGCTTTGGCTCGAAGCTCATTGGCTGATACGACATAATTTACCATGCCCCACTCATGTGCCTCTTGAGCTTTTAAGCGACGACCTGACATCATCAAATCTAAAGCACGGCGAAAGCCAATAATTCTTGGCAAACGTTGGCTTCCACCCCAGCCGGGAATTAAGCCATAATTAGCATGTTGATCGCCAAATACTGCATCATCAGCAGCAAACAATAGATCACAACCGAGCGATATTTCAAGTCCGCCGGCCAAACAAAAACCCTGTACTGCCCCAACAACCGGTAATGATGTCTGCTCAAAACTCGTGCATGTTCTATGCCCTAACTCAACAAAATCTCTCAGTGTATTTTTATCATTTGCCGCAATAGTCACCTGCACTTCGTCTAGATCTGCGCCGGTACAAAAATGCTTACCTTCTGAACATAATAAAATGGCACGGATGGCAGGATTTTCCTCATAAGTTTTCAGCGCATCTTGTAAGCCTTGATGTACATCCATTGATAAACAATTAAATTTATCAGCCCGGTTGATAATAATTAAACCCACTGAGCCGTCTACTTTTGAAAGAACTACCTTTTCTGACATGTTTTTTCCTACATTTAATTAAATTTAGTACGGCACACCATCTCGGCCAATTTTTTCACGTGCGATAATGATTTTTTGAATTTGCGATGTACCATAGCCTATTTGCAGACCTAATACATCTCGTAAGCGCTGTTGGATCGGATAGTCTTTACTATAACCACCATGGCCATGCGCCAATAAACAGTTATGAATAATTTCAAAGGGAACTTTTGGTGCCCACCATTTGCACATAGCGGCTTCAGCGGTATGTGGTTTACCTTGATCTCTTAACCACAAGGTTTTATAACAAAGAAGTTTTGCGGCTTCTATAAATGTTTCAGCCTCAGCCAACGGAAAACTAACGCCCTCAAATTTTGATATTTTTTTACCAAACGCTTCCCTTGTTGATACTTGCTCCCAGGCTTCTTCAACAGACTTTTTAGCCGCGGCCAAGCACTCAAGACCAATCAAGGCACGACTGTAATCGAAGCCCTGCATAACTTGAATAAACCCAAGCCCCTCTTCTCCAAGAACATTCTCTGCTGGTACTTCAACGTCGTCAAAAAATAAAGAACCACGGCCCACAACCGACTCACCTAAATCATCAAAATGAGTGCGCTTTATTTTTGGATTATCAAGAGGTACTAGAAATGCCGTCACGCCTCTTGCTTTATCTTCAACGCTGCCAGTTCTTGCAAAAACAACCGCAACATCTGCTTGAGCAGCAGCGGAAATAGATGTTTTCTCACCATTAAGTACATACACATTACCTTTACGCTGGGCTTTTAATTTTAAATTAGCCGCATCTGAACCTGTACTCGGCTCTGTGAGTGCAATAGCACAAATCGCTTCCCCCGCTATCATTTTAGGGATCCACTTATTGGCCAGATGTGGCGCAGCAAATTTCTCAATAATACCGCCATTCAATCCAGCTAAAATTTGCACGTAAGCAACATTAAAATCCGCACGTGCAATTTCTGTCTCTTATACACATCTCCGAGCCCACGAGACCAGAGAGGATCTCGT
>CAJXTU010000019.1 GCA_913060865.1 uncultured Cycloclasticus sp. | reverse complement strand
CATATAGTTACTCATTAACAAAAATTTAATTTAGGAAAACAATCTGTATGGCTATTAAGAAGACGGAACTTTATTCATCTCTATGGGCAAGCTGCGATGAGTTACGTGGCGGTATGGATGCTTCGCAATACAAAGATTACGACTTTCCTAAAGAAGTCCTGAAAGCCCACTTGAAGCCAACACCCAAGCGCCCCGTTAGACTACAAGGGGCAGATTAAGCATTTGTATGGGGGTTCGTGTTCGTATAGTATTGGAGACCAAAAAAACAAGGAACGTTATTAATGTATGAATTTTTGAATTGTGTTTTCACCCCGTCATCATGAATGACGAGTTTTTCAAAAAGCCTATTCTCAATTCACCCTATGAATATCCGGATGAACATTGGGAAATGGTTGATGGCTTACCTACACAAAAAATTGTTTCTAACCGGAGGCGAGCAGAGTTCATTACTCCTATACCTAAACCTAAAAAACAGAAATCGAAAACTGCGGATATTTTCGATGAGAGCTTGGGGCTTAGTAGTGGAGACCAGAAGTATGATCCAATTTCTATCATTAATGAATTACGAAGCCATGTTGATGCTTGGCGAAAGCTACCAAGTGAGCGTGATTGGCTCGTTACGCCAGATACGGCCAGATTATTAAAGCATTGGCGTCATTACGAATTTAATGGTCTCCGCCCATTTTTTTGCCAAATTGAAGCAGCCGAAGTTGCTATATGGCTTACTGAAGTAGCTCCAAAGCGAGGCAAAACCGGAAAGAAATTCCTAGATTATCTAAAAGGCGCAAATGAGGATGCTAATCCTGGACTACAAAGGCTTGCACTTAAGTTAGCTACGGGTGCTGGTAAAACAACTGTAATGTCGATGCTAATTGCGTGGCAAACAGTTAATGCAGTACGTCAGCCAAATAGTAAAAAGTTTACGCGTGGTTTTTTGATTGTGGCACCGGGAATAACGATTAAAGATAGACTGCGAGTTCTGCAACCTAATGACCCATATAGTTACTACCAGAGCCGCGAGATTGTGCCTAATGACATGCTAGGTGATTTGGATCGAGCAAAAATCGTTATAACTAATTACCATTCTTTTAAATTACGTGAACGTATCGATATTTCTAAAGGCGGTCGTGCCTTACTTAAAGGTAAAAGAGGGGAAGAGCTCATCACGCTAGAAACTGAGGGGCAAATGCTTCAGCGAGTGATGCCTGAGTTAATGGGTATGAAAAACGTGATGGTCATTAATGATGAGGCTCATCATTGTTATAGAGAAAAGCCAGAGTTAGATGGAGACTCTGACCTGAAAGGGGACGAAAAGAAAGAGGCTGATAAAAACAAAGAAGCAGCTCGGTTATGGATTTCGGGCATAGAGATAATGTCCAGAAAGCTTGGGGTAAATAGAGTTCTAGATTTATCGGCAACCCCCTTCTTCTTAAGTGGTTCTGGTTATGCTGAAGGAACTTTGTTCCCTTGGACAATGAGCGATTTCTCTCTAATGGATGCTATTGAGTGTGGGATCGTCAAGTTACCGCGTGTACCAGTGGCTGATAATATTCCTGGGGCCGAAATGCCAAAGTTCCGTGAGTTATGGAAGCATATAGGCACAAAAATGCCTAAGACAGGTAGAGGGAATGGCGCAGTGCTGGACCCTCTTAGCATTCCTGTTGAGTTGCAAACGGCTTTAGAAGCTCTCTATGGTCATTATGAAAAGACCTTCGATCTATGGGCGAACGAGGGAATCAATGTGCCACCTTGCTTTATTGTTGTCTGTAATAACACTTCCACGTCGAAGTTGGTTTATGACTATATTTCCGGGTTTCATCGGCAAAATGAAGATGGATCTACCGAGCTTGAAAATGGAAGACTAAAACTATTTAGAAATTATGATGATTATGGAAACCCGTTAGCCAGGCCAAATACGTTGTTAATAGATAGCCAACAATTGGAATCTGGTGAAGCGCTTGATAACAACTTTAGAGTGATGGCGGGTGATGAAATTGAACGTTTTCGGCGAGACATTGTTGAGAGAACTGGAGACCAAAAACAAGCGAAAGATATAACAGACCAGGACTTATTGCGTGAGGTTATGAATACGGTAGGTAAGCATGGTTCTTTAGGTGGGGGTATACGCTGCGTTGTATCGGTATCAATGTTAACGGAAGGCTGGGATGCCAATACTGTCACGCACGTACTCGGTGTAAGAGCATTTGGTACACAGTTACTTTGTGAGCAAGTAATTGGCCGCGCGCTTAGACGGCAATCTTATGAGTTAAATGAAGAGAATCGTTTTAACGTAGAGTACGCTGATGTATTAGGCATTCCCTTCGATTTTACAGCCAAGCCCGTTGTAGCGCCTCCTCAGCCGCCGCGTAAGACAATTCATGTTAAAGCCGTACGTCCAGAGCGGGATGCGCTGGAAATTTGTTTTCCTCGAGTTACTGGTTACCGTGTCGAGTTACCAGAAGAGAGATTGACTGCTGAATTCAATGAAGAATCTGTTCTCGATTTAACACCTGATTTGGTGGGGCCGTCCATTACACAAAATGCCGGTATTATTGGCGAGGCGATTGATTTGAATTTGGTTCACACAGGTGATCTTCGCCGCTCAACGTTACTTTTTCACCTTACACAACGGTTGCTTTATACAAAATGGCGTGATCCGGGGCAAGAACCTAAACTACATCTTTTTGGACAGTTAAAACGAATAACAAAACAGTGGTTAGATAGCTGTCTTGTTTGTAAAGGAGGGACTTACCCAGCTCAACTAATGTACCAAGAATTGGCTGATATGGCATGTTCCAGAATAACAGCAGCCATTACAAAGGCAGAGCAAAGCAAAGACCGTCCGATTAAAGCATTGCTAGATCCATATAACCCTATTGGCTCAACAATGCATGTCAATTTCAATACATCTAAAACAGAACGATGGGAAACTGATTCTCATAAATCACATATTAATTGGGTGATCTTGGATAGCGATTGGGAAGCTGAATTTTGTCGTGTAGCAGAAGCTCATGAACAAGTGATTTCTTATGTTAAGAATCACAGCCTTGGTTTTGAAGTGCCCTATCGTTATGGGTCTGTAACTAGAAAATATCGCCCAGACTTTATAGTACAAGTTGATGATGGTAATGATGACCCGCTCAACTTAATTGTAGAAATAAAAGGTTACCGTGCAGAAGATGCAAAAGAGAAGAAGCTGACGATGGACACTTACTGGGTACCAGGCGTTAATAATTTAAAAAGTTATGGCCGGTGGGCGTTTGAAGAATATACAGACGTATTTGCAATGCAGTACGAGTTTGCTGAAAAAGTTGAAGAAGAGTTTAATAAAATGATAAATACCGCGATTGAGGGAGATATTAATATGCCTCTTGTTCAGGGAAAAGGAAACTAAAGTATGGCAAGAGCTGCAAAAATAAAATCGAAGAAAAAGATAGAGACTCTTACCCATGAAGAGGCAACTCGCAAAAACATTCCAACAGCAGAATATGAATCTGTGTTGCATGATAAAGATAAAAGCTCTGTCCGAGTCGCTTATGAGCGTAGAAACCGCGATTTAGACCCGCAGTTAGTTTGGAGAGGAAAAGATGAATTAGACTGGTCTGATCTTGTGGTGCATGCTCCACCTCTTTATATACAGGAAAAAGTGCACCCAAAAGTATTGATTGACGACTTACGTCGGCAAACAGAGCAAGCTGAAGCTGGTGCGCAGAAACAACAAGAGGGGTTTATGGGCGACCTTTTTGGTGATTTTAATGGACTGCCAAGTGAGGATGCCAAGACCGAGTTTTACCAACACGATGCGCACTGGTCAAATCGAATGATATTGGGAGATAGCCTTCAGGTAATGGCATCCCTGGCGGAGCGTGAAGGGTTAAGGGGAAAAGTGCAGTGTATCTATTTCGATCCGCCATATGGCATTAAATTTAATTCCAATTTTCAATGGTCAACGACTAGTCGTGATGTAAAAGATGGAAATGCTCGGCACATTACCCGTGAGCCAGAACAGGTAAAAGCTTTTCGAGACACATGGCGTGATGGAATACATTCTTACCTAACTTATTTGCGTGATCGGTTAACAGTAGCTCGCGATTTGTTAACGGATTCAGGTTCTATATTTGTCCAAATTGGAGATGAGAACGTCCATCGTGTTCGGGCATTGATGGATGAAGTTTTTGGTGAGCAAAATCATGTCTGCTTAATCGCTGCCCAGAAAACTAGTGCTCAAACTACTAGCTTACTAACTTCAGTAACAGACTATATTGTGTGGTTTGCAAAAAACAAATCTGCAACAAAATACAAACAGCTACTTCAGGAGAAGGAGCTAGGTTCCGATCCTGATTATAGAGTAATAATGTTTCCCAATGGTGAGGCGAAGAGTTTCCAAATTGAAAAAGCAGTTGGAATACATAAAAGTAAGAAGGGTAAACTTTTTAGATACGATCAAATAACATCACAAACTGGGTCTGAAAATTCACGTTTTGAATTTGAATATCAAGGAAAAAAATTTAAACCCGCAGGTTCTAGGGGGTGGTCTACATCTCATGATGGTCTTATTCGTTTAGCTAAAACAGATAGACTTAAAGGTAGAACTACTTCTTTGGCAATAATGCGCTTTTATGAAGATTACCCTGTTACGCCATTAAAAAATATCTGGCAGGACGTTGCATTAAGCAGTCGGTCAGAAACAAAATACTACGTTGTACAAACTTCAAGTAAATTAGTCCAAAAATGTATTCTAATGGCTTCGGACCCGGGTGACTTAGTATTAGACCCAACATGTGGTTCTGGAACAACGGCTTATGTTGCTGAGCAGTGGGGGCGTAGATGGATAACAATAGACACATCTCGTGTATCACTAGCTTTAGCTAGGGCCAGAATAATGGGCGCCCGCTATCCTTATTACTTATTATCCGACTCAAAAGACGGTGTTAGAAAAGAAGCGGAGATCACACGTACAGCAGCATCTATAAAGGAAACCTACGGCAAAATTCGTCACGGTTTCGTATACGAACGAGTCCCACATATTACCCTCAAAGCCATTGCGAACAATGCTGAAATTGACGTTATTTGGGAAAGGAGTCAGCAAGAACTAGAACCGCTACGGAAAGTCTTAAATGACGAACTTAAGAAAGAATGGCAAGAATGGGATATCCCACGTGAAGCGGGAGAAGGATGGCCGGATAAAGCAAAAACTGCGCACATTGCATGGTGGGAGACTCGAATAGCACGACAGAATGAAATAGATGCTTCCATTGCCGCAAAAGCAGATTTTGAATACCTATATGACAAGCCTTATGAAGATAAAAAGAAGGTTCGGGTTGCGGGCCCGTTTACGGTCGAAAGTCTTTCTCCGCACCGAGCGTTAACAGTTGGCGCTGACGATGAGCTCATTGATCCTACAAAACAAAAAGCAGAGTTTGAGGATGAGCAAGACTTTATTCAGATCATTTTGGAGAACTTGAAAACTGCAGGTGTCCAGCAAGCCCATAAAGATAATAAGATTGACTTTAACTCTTTAACACCTTGGCCGGGGGATTTGGTTTGTGCGGAAGGCTGTTATTTGGAAAGAGGTCTAGACGAGAATGAATCGGAAAAACGCGCGGCAATTTTTGTCGGCCCTGAATTTGGCACAGTTTCCCGACCCGATTTAGTCAGTGCTGCTCGAGAAGCAGCGGATGCAGACTTCGATGTCCTGATTGCCTGTGCCTTCAACTTCGATGCCCATTCAACCGAGTTCGAAAAACTTGGTCGTGTCCCAGTGTTAAAAGCGCGGATGAATGCTGATCTTCATATGGCGGACGACTTAAAGAATACGGGCAAAGGGAATTTATTCGTAATCTTCGGCGAACCGGATATCGATGTTCTTGACACTGAAAACGATCAAATTCAGGTAAAGATAAACGGCGTAGATGTTTTTCACCCCAATACCGGAGAAGTCAGAAGCGATGGTGCAGATGGCATAGCCTGTTGGTTTATCGATACCGATTACAACGAGGAAAGCTTTTTTGTTCGTCATGCCTATTTTCTTGGCGCAAACGATCCTTACAAGTCACTTAAGACGACCCTCAAAGCGGAAATCAATCAGGAAGCATGGGAAACACTTAACAGTGATATATCCCGTCCCTTTGATAAACCAAAAAATGGCAGAATTGCCGTAAAGGTAATCAACCACTTGGGTGATGAAGTGATGAAGGTCTATAAGGTCTAAGAATATGGAACTTCGTATATCAGATTCATTTACTGGCAGTCTTGCTAAATTAGCTAATGATGAGCAGAAGGCAGTCAAGATGACTGCCTTTGATTTGCAGGTGAACCCAGAAAGCCCAGGCCTTAGCTTTCATAAGTTAGATCGTGCCCAGGATAAGAACTTTTGGTCTGTAAGAGTGAACCGTGATATTAGAATTATTGTCCACCGTTCTAAGTCTGGATTACTGCTTTGTTATGTTGATCATCATGATAATGCTTACAAATGGGCAGAAAAGCGAAAACTTGAAATACACCCAAAAACAGGTGCTGCACAGCTAGTTGAAATCCGTGAACGTGTCGAAGAAATTCGTGTGCCACGATATGTAGATACAGTAGAAACGATTCCACCTAAACCGTTACTTTTTGACGAGATAGACAACGAAGTATTACTTAGTTTTGGTGTGCCTCCAGAGTGGGTTGAAGACGTTAAGAATGCAGACGAGGATTCCATTCTTGAACTGGCGGATCACCTTCCTTCCGAGGCATCTGAGGCACTGATAGAGATTGCCGTCGGTGGAACGCCTCAACCGTCGGTGTCTGTGGAACCTCAAACTGACCCATTTGTGCACCCAGATGCGCAACGTCGTTTCCGTATTATGAACGATGTTGAAGAGTTAGAACTGGCATTAGATTCTCCATGGGAGAAATGGACGACTTTCCTTCACCCAGCACAACAAGATCTAGTGGAAAAGGACTTTAATGGCCCAGCAAGAGTAACTGGCTCAGCGGGGACAGGAAAAACTATCGTTGCACTACATCGAGCTGTATATCTGGCCAAAGAAAACGCTGACTCTCGTATTCTACTAACAACATTTACAGATGCATTAGCGAATGCGCTTAAGGAGAAATTAAAGCACTTGATTGGTAGTACACCTAGACTAGCTGAAAGACTGGAGATTCAATCAATGGATGCTGTTGCGCGACGTTTATACAGGTTCAATACTAGTAATAAGAAGCTTGTTACTCAGAAAGAACTTTTTGATTTGGTGTTGGAGTGCTCAGAAAATATTAAAGGTTTGCGCTATTCAAAAACATTTGTTTTTGAAGAGTGGCTTCAGGTTGTTGATGCGTGGCAAATAGGCACATGGGAGTCATACCGCGATGTCCGAAGAATAGGCCGCAAGACTAGGTTGGTGGAATCTCAGCGGTTAATCCTTTGGAGCTTATTCGAACAGGTAAATGCTAAGCTTGCTGAGAGAGGTATCGTGTCTATGGCAGGTGTTTATTTAAGCTTGAGCGAAACTTTGAATAGAAAAGGTCATAGTCCTTATGACTTTGTTGTCGTTGATGAGGCGCAAGATATCAGCATCCCTCAGCTAAGGTTTTTAGCGGAGTTAGGTGGCGGTAGGCCAAATGGATTGTTTTTCGCGGGCGATTTAGGTCAAAGAATTTTTCAGCAGGCATTTTCATGGAAATCATTAGGGGTTGATATTCGTGGTCGTTCTAGAACTCTCCGTGTAAATTACAGGACATCGCATCAAATAAGAATGCGAGCAGATAGGCTGTTGGGGCCAAGTATTTCTGACGTTGATGGTAATTCAGATGAGCGTACTGGAACTATTTCTGTTTTCAATGGGTTGCCCCCTGTTATCCGTAATTTCGACTCATATGCAGATGAAGTAGAGTGTGTTTCTTTATGGTTGAGAGATTTGCTAAATGACGGCTATGAAGCTCATGAAATTGGTGTATTTGTGCGCTCAGAAAATGAAATTAGTCGTGCAGAGTCTGCATTAGAGATGTCTGGTATTCAATATGAATTACTTGATAACTACATCCAGCTTTCGCATGGAAGTGCTGCATTATGTACTATGCATTTGGCAAAAGGATTGGAATTTAGAGCGGTTGTGGTGATGGCCTGTGATGATGAAATCATCCCATCTCAAGAACGTATAGAAGGTGTAGCGGATAACGCTGATTTAGAAGAAGTCTACGAAACTGAAAGACATTTGCTATATGTTGCGTGCACTAGAGCTAGGGATAGGCTGTTGGTAACGAGTGGCGAGCTGCCTTCTGAATTTCTAGAGGACATGAGTGGCTAGCAGGGGTATTTCTTATAAAGATTTACTGTGAAAATTGTACTGCTATATAGAGATGGCACTGATGAACGCTGTTATTTATAAGCATAGTATTAAAAACTCAAATTAACATCAAAAGTAATGTACGCGCTTATGTATTGAAGACTTTATTAGAGGTTTAACTTTAATTAAACAATATAAAATATTGATAATGTTATAATTAACTTCATGGAGCTAACGGCCAAACAGACACGCTTTGTTGATGAATACCTCGTTGATTTTAATGCATCGAGGGCTGCTAGAGCGGCTGGGTTTAGTTCTTCAGGGGCTAAGGTTCAAGGTTCTCGTTTGTTAACTAATGTTAACGTTAGGAGGCTTGTAGAGCGTCGTCAGCAAGCAACTTCAGAACGTCTACGCATTACCCGAGATGATGTCATTAAAGGGCTTGTAGTGGCTGCTGAGCAAGCACGTTTAAATAAAGATCCTATTTCTATGATTGCTGCTATGAGTGAGGTGTCTAAGATGATGGGTTACTACAAACAGGAAGCTGATAAACCTTTAGTCTTAGATAATCATAATGAGCTAAAAAGGCAGTTTGAACTAATGACCGATAAAGAGCTGATAGCTTTACAGAGCAGTCCTTAGTCCAAGTAGTTATGGATAGCATTAGTGTGACGTTGTTTGCTGGTTAGTTTTCTGCTCATTTAAGCGAGGTTTAAGGGCTGGAATCACGTAAGCTATGCGATCGTGTCGGTTACCCTTGTTTGCTCTTCTGTGGTCTTTAAATCTACCTAGGTGGCTGCTTTAATGGGGCTTTTGGGTAAAGGCTAGTGGGGTAACTGAGAGCATAGTTCTCAGAAAGTTTGGAGGGGGGGTATTGCCAGCAATAGTCAACGACTTGCAAGTTATCGAACCCATGCTTAAATTATATTTTTTGTAGAAACCTAATCCAAAAAATCAAAGCTGTAACCCTACTTAGTATATCGGTGGGGTATAGAAGTTTTTGGAGTGTTTTGCAGTGTTAGTGTGTCGGTCTAGTGTAGGTTTTTTAGCTACCTCACAGTGATTATGGACGGCTATTGGTAATACGTAGAGTCATATGCGCCGATCACTAAACACCTACCTATCCGTAAGCAGTAACCTGTGCGTTGCACTCAAGCAGAAAACGAATGAGCGTAGTGAAGTGATTGAATCAGCGTAGCTGATGATTGAACGTAGCGAAGTGACTGAGTTCTTCTGTGCAGAGATGCATAAGCTAAGGGTTACGTAGTACTCATAACTCTGTCATTTCAAAAATATTAAGTACGATAAATTATGCTCCAGCGAGGATGTGAACTGATATTACTCCATGACACTAGATCAAGAAACACCTACTGAAATTGTGCTGGTTAAGATATTAATGGCAGAAGTTAACGTTATTCTCATAATATCTTGCTTTATGGCCTAGTCTAAAAGTTGTACATATATAAACAAATACAAAATAGTAGAAGGAATTAGGGTTCATTCCTAATAAGTGTTCAATTTTGAACGGTTGGTATATACTTGTTACCAGTCAGGTAGAAGAGATTAATTACCCCTTTGACAAGAGTTTCCCGTACTTTTCTGACCATTTTATTTCGGGAATTTAATATACGGGACAATATGATGACCAATCGCTCTATTTCAGAAAATGTAGTGGTGCCATCTGAAAAAAACAAGTTCGATAGAGAAGCCTTACGTTATCAACAAAAACTAGTAAATGATAAAAGACGGGTTCTTAAAATAGAAGAGAGTAAACTCCTAAAACTATACGCAGAAAAGGCTAAGGCCAACGGACTAGAACCTGCCTATGTAGAAACAAATGACCTAATCATGATAATTGAAGATCTACTATTAACTATGTCTCCGGTAACAAAAGCATTTGGGCGACATGAAATAAAAGAAAATAAATGTAAAAATTGGGCTACTCGAGCGATAACTAATTTAGATGAATCTAATTTAACCGAAGCTCTAAACCACTTACTTTACAATAATAATACCTTCATTAAGCTCATGAGTGATTATAAGATACTAGATATTAAAAGCATTACCAAGTCAGCTTCATACAGTGCAGGACTTAACAAGTTAAAGAAGCAACTAAAGATCACACTAATGCTTAAAGATAAAGACGATCAACTAGCTGTAAAAGATAACACCATATCTGATAAAGACATTGAGATTAAGAGCCTTAATGATGAACTACTTAGAAATAAAAGCAATGACTGGAAATCTAGGGCAATCGAGCTTAAGAAGTCAGGAATGGCAAAATCCGTTATAGCTAAACAATTAGGTAAAGGTCGCACCACTGTTTCAAACTATTTAAACCTACCAGAAGTTAAAGGCTTAACCGAGTAGCCTGAAAGATCTCAACAGCCCGCAGTTAGGCTTATAGGTGCACTGGGGGTAAGCTAGATGTACGGTATGTTGTTTAGCTTCACGAGCTAGGGCCTTCTCTTCTTTGCATTAACCTCTCATTTCAGGGGTATCTACTCCATTAACTCTAATGCTGATACGTTCCCTATGATTGCATGCCATCCTTTTATGGTCGCTCTGAAGGTGTCTCCATCGTAGATACTGCTAACTTCTGAAACAATGGCATCACCATAGTTAATTGATTTTGCTTGAGAGGTAACGCTGACAAGAAGTAGTAGAACTAGGATTAGGTTTCGCATGTTAAAAGAGTAGTAGCTAAATTTATGTAGTGTTCATTAATCTGTGAATTAAGAGCCGAAGTTTAATGCCTGTTAGTTTAGGCTCTTTGAGTAGGGTTATAATACATTTATTGCAAGCTGGTGATTCGTAGAACACAAACAAATCACCATTCGAGCCTCAGAAAATCAATCAATCATTCGGGACTAGATGAGCTAGCGCACTTCGTGCCCTTCGCCCATCTATCACCGAAGTGCTGGATTGAATTCCTTCGTCTCTCTGGCATTTGTTTTTTGTTCTACGGCAGTGGGTAGGGGGAGTAGAGCATCCTTGTAGTGGGTGTTCATTTACTTAACGGAAGCCGTTAATAAAATATATATAAAACAATAAGTTACAATTATTTTTGCCAAAAATTTTGGCAAGACTCCTTTGTAAAGGTAAAGTGGTAGTCACCTTTAAGCTGCTAAAAACTCCCTAAGCAAGGCAAGGTTTTCTGGATCAGCAGAGATTAAAAATATTTGTTTTTTATCTCTAATGGCTGTTCTGTAGATCAGCTGTATTAGTTCTGAGGTAGCATGAGAGTTTTGAGCTTTATTTGAGTTCATCCCTAAGAAGTCAGCTAATCTAGGATTCATATTTAATTTCCCCAGAAGAACTAAGATGTCGAGGTGTTTATGCTTATTGGTTCCTCTCGTAACCATTGCTGTGTAAGTTGCTTTAGATAATCGAGTTGTTCTCTTTAACCGGTTTGAGTTTGTCACTTTGCTGCTCGGGTTCTTTTCTGTGCCATACCATGCGTCTTTGCTGCCAGCTACTAATACGCGATCTGGAGTTAAAGCTAATCCATCCTTCTGTAGTTTTCCGGATAGATTCCTTATAAATTTACCAACAACATTTCTTGACTTAGGTTCTTTCTGTGTCATAGCTGAGTAGCCGCATTTAACACCGGCAGTTTGTTGATGAATATTTAGGTTGTTAGTCATCTCCTGTTTAAATTGGATCAATTCGTCTGGACAAGTCACTAGGTCGTAGCAGTAACCTCTCGTTTTCATGTGGTAGTCAAGTTGAGTGCCTTCGAACATGAAAGTAAAAATGGTTAATGATGCTGGTTTAGTGAAGAAAGCTTCAGGCAATGGCATTACCTGATAAGAGTCGCATACATAGAAAACATCATTGAGAGTAACGCTATCCATAAATCTTTGAATTCCTACATCAGTGCCAATAGTGTAGTCGTCCTCAACCATTAACCAGTTGCTGGTAGGTGTGATTAACTTAGTTATTGGGTCAATGTTAATGAACTGCCTGCCATGCAGTAAATCTTTAAATACTCCAGTACCAAAACTTGTTCTGACCTCCTTTGCTGCAGTGGGGACTTCATCAATAATTACATGATAATTATTGAGTAGGTGCTGGAACTTCTTAATTCGTTCATAAAGTGAGTGAGTTGCGACAACATTCTTTCCGTTACTTAGAAGTTCAATTAGAGCATCAGTCTTGCTGGTTGCTTCATTATTAGGGGTTGGCTCGTGGAACCAATCCCCGATTTCCTTTAAGAATCGTTTCACTTCACCAAGCTCGGGAACTATTAATAAGATTTTTGCATCTGGATAATTGGTTCGATGTTCTTTTAATTCAGCGATTAATTCTGTGGATTTGCCATAACCACAAGGTCTATCTATTACAGTAATAACAGTCACTGCACCCACCTCATCAGTCGGTAGCTGGCATTTGGAATTTCCATGATTTCAATTAATGATGATTGAATAGATGATTCTTTATGGCTTGATGCGGCTGACATTGTGCTCATGATTGAATTACCTCATCACGTGCTTGGATTCGAGAGTCGATCCAAGCTGATATGTCACTTGATAACCACCCTGTAGATTTCTCTCCTAACTTTATAGGTTTAGGGAAGTTGCCTAAGTTGATATCGCGATAAATTGTTGAACGGCCAAGGCCTGTGATTTTGATTACCTCAGGTAATCTTAAGATTGAAATAGTCATAATTGTTTACCTTAAATTAGTCTTTTTGCATCCAGCTAGTATTGGCTGGAATTAAGACTATTAGAACAACTACGACGCTTTGTTACGGATGAGGATCTTTGGCTGAGAGCCTCAAATTTTCATCCTTTATTTATCTTTAAATGTGCTTCTAAATTGACAATAAGGTTTGTACACCTGGTTAAAGAATGTTTCGCTATAAGCGCGCCATTCTCTGATTTCCTCTGGATTCTTACTGCTTAATTGACTGACAACGGTTTTATACTCAACGCTTTCATCAATGATGCTAGCGAAATTTGTGATAACCGCAGCAGTTGTTTCAATGCCGCTATCTTGTATAGATAAGGTTAATTCTTTTAGCATTTTTCGCTGCCTGAATTTTTCGCTGCCACCTTTAGTTTTGTGACCTCTTGTTGGGGTTGTTGCCGACTTTAATTCTTCTAACTGAGATAGAAACATCGATTGCTCAAATTCACATGAAAATGCCATCGAAGTTGAAAGTGCGTCTTCAATTGCCGCTATGTGGGGCTTTAAAGATCGTTTTGTTGCTGCATTAAATGTTACATCTGAAAAATCATTGAAGCTTACTAAAGCTTTAGCAATAGCAGTGGCTACATTAAGAATAAACAAACGGTCATCTTCTTTTGAAGGCTCATTCTTTATGACTGTCTTAATCTCTTTTTCAAACTGTGGGTTATTTAGCAGGTCATTAAAAAAAGGGTCTTGGTGAATATCGTCCAATTCATCATCAGTCACACACTTGAGAAATTGTAGTGCGTTGTTTCTTGTTATATTCGTCATATTTATAACCTGTTTTAAGCTTTTATGTACTCGGCCCAGTCTTGCATCATGTCGCGGCGCTTTTTGAGGAGATCGCTGCGTTGATAGGCTGCTTCAACTTTATTAGAGTTTATATGGGCTAGTGCTGATTCCCCTAGCTCTGCGGAATAGGGTGAGATTTCCGATACCCATTCACGAAAAGATGATCTAAATCCATGGACTGTTAAACCGGAATTCCCAAGATCTTTTTTGAGAAACTTTAGCATAGACATATTAGAAATAGACTTGTCCTTTTTAAGCCCAGGGAACAAGTAGTCGTTTGTTCGGTATAAGTTGTTAAGTATTGATATTGTTTGGGTCGATAATGGTACGCGGTGTTCACGCCCGGCTTTCATCCTTTCTGCGGGTATGGTCCAAATGTTATTGTTTAGGTCAATTTCGTCCCACTTTGCGCCAATACTTTCCTGTGTTCTACAGGCGGTAAGAATTGTAAATTCAAGAGCTCTAGCTGATACCGACTTGCTGGCTCTAATTTTCTTCATAAGTTCGGGGGTATCAGCATGCGGTAAGGCAGCGTGATGTTTTGGCTTTTGGATCTTGCTACGTTTTGGTAATAAGATTTCTAAATTACCTCGCCATATTGCAGGGTTTGGGGCAGGGCGGTACTCTTTAACGATAGCCCAACTTAAAATATTCTCTATTCTTCCTCTTACGCGTGAGGCTGTTTCAGTTTTGGTTTTCCAGATTGGGTTAAGTACTGCCATGATTGTGGCATTGTCTATTTCGCCTACAGGCAGGTTGCCTATGTGTGGGTATGCGTATTTTGTAAGCGTGTTAACCCATTGGCTCGCATGTTTTTCATTTTTCCAGCTAGGCTTATGAGCTTTGATGTACTCAACTGCACACTGCTCAAATGTGCGTGTGTTGTTGCTATCTGCTTTAAGTTTGGCCTTATGTGCTTTAGGGTCTACGCCTTTATTTCGCATCTTGGTCATATCAGCCGCTAGCTCTCTAGCTTCTGTAAGAGATATAACTCTAGTAGGGCCAAGGCCGATCTCTTTTCTTTTCCCGTTATTCTGATACCGATAGACCCAAGACTTAGTTCCGCCTTTGTGGATATTTAGATATAGACTATTTTCAGCTCTGTACTTACCAGGCTCTGTTAAAGTTTTTACTTCAAGTGCGGTTATCCTTTGTGGTGGCTTTCGTCGTACCATTCGTCCCCCCATTCGTCCCACCACTTAGCAGTGGATTTGCGTAATACATCGTGGATCATAAGAGACTATTATACTACATAACATGTTGTTATATATTAGATTAATAGACCTTCATGGATAACGGTGGACTTATCGAAGGCGGACTGTCTCTCCGCCATTTATATCAATAATTGATAGGTTTAGTAGTCATTGCTCATACTCATTATGAATGATACGTCTTTCATGATGCTCGACTGAGCGAATCGCTTAAGAAGTCATCAGTTATGTCATTTTAGATATACCTTATTTTTCAACATTAGATTAAAAGCTCTTTTCTTGAATGTCAGACTGAGCAAAAAATATAAATCCCCATTAGGCTAAGTGAAACAAGTCAGGCGTCATATTACTAATGTCTTTATAAGTTGTTAGTTACAACTGTTGTACTTATATTTTTAATTAAATCAATGTGTAGAAGATTTATTTTCTTGTAAGTTCGCTGATGCTGTAGTTTGTTGTTTAAATAAACAAGAAAGTTTAAGCAAAAACCTTCTTTTTTGCTGGTTTTTACTTGACCTTTAGAACAGTCCGAATACAATAGCCACCCTAAAGCGCCTGTAGCTCAGCTGGATAGAGTACTCGGCTACGAACCGAGCGGTCGGGCGTTCGAATCGCTCCAGGCGCGCCAACCATGAAACCCTCCTTTTGGAGGGTTTTTTTGTGTCTAATGTTTTCGCGAATTTTGATTCAAAACAATCTTTTTCTTCCAATTGGTTATAAATGTTACCTAACGGATTGATATTAAAAATGTTTTTTCAATTAAATGGCAACATCTGGAGACACTATATATGGTTTGTATTAAAATAATTAACACATCATCTTGTGCTTTAGGCTGCTTTCTTATAATCTAGCTCAATAAGGACGAGGGGTATTAATTCCCCAGAAACAAATAATAGGATGCATAGGGGAAATATGAGCACAGTCAACTTAAAAGTTATTAAAGAAAGCCAATCTGATATTGCTTTTCAATCGGCCTCGTTAGATATCTGGGATAAAAAGTATTGCTTAAAAAAGCAAGATGGTTCATCGGTTGATTCAAATATCGAAGAAACCTATCATCGTGTTGCAACAGCGATTGCTGATGTGGAAGAGACGGCGGATAAAAAAGAATACTGGCATGAGCAATTTGTATGGGCTTTAAAGCATGGTGCGATTCCAGCGGGTCGTATTATCTCAAATGCAGGTGCGAGTGCTTATAAGCCGGCTACCTCTACTATTAACTGTACTGTATCGGGTTCAATTTCTGACTCAATGGATGATATTCTTAGCAAAACGCATGAAGCCGGTTTAACGCTTAAAGCAGGTTGTGGTATTGGCTATGAGTTTTCTACATTACGTCCAAAAGGTGCGTATGTATCGGGTGCTGGGGCAAATACGTCTGGCCCGTTATCGTTCATGGATATCTTCGATAAAATGTGTTTTACCGTTTCATCGGCCGGTGGCCGCCGTGGTGCGCAGATGGCTACATTTGATGTTGCTCACCCTGATGTGCGTGATTTTGTTCGCGTTAAACGTGAAGACGGCCGCTTGCGTCAATTCAATTTATCTCTATTAATAACGGACGACTTTGTACAAGCTGTTAAAGACGATGCCGATTGGCCACTAGTTTTCCCCTTATCTGAAAAAGAAATGGCTTCTGGCGAGATTGATTTAAATGACACAGACAACGTGTTATGGCGTGAATGGCCAATAACCGAAGGCTATCAGGTCAATGATGTAGGCTTGGTTGCTTGTCGGATTTATAACAGAGTGAAAGCGCAGCGTTTATGGGAAACAATTATGGCCTCTACATATGATTATGCAGAGCCGGGTTTTATCCTTATAGATAAAGTAAACGAAATGAACAATAACTGGTTTTGCGAGAATATTCGTGCAACCAACCCATGCGGTGAGCAGCCGCTACCGGCGTATGGTTCTTGTTTACTGGGCTCCATTAATTTGACGAAATTTGTATTAAACCCGTTTACTTCAAAAGCCTCTTTTGATTGGGATACTTTCCGTCAAACGGTCAGCATTTTTACTCGTATGCTAGACAACGTGGTTGAAATTAATGGATTACCACTGGAAGGGCAGCGCAAAGCCATTGAGCACAAGCGCCGTCACGGTATGGGTTTTCTAGGCCTAGGTTCAACACTAACGATGATGGGTATTCCTTACGGGGAAGAGAAGTCGGTCGAGTTTACTGAGGAAGTCAGTAAACAACTTGCTGTTACAGGTTGGGAAGCCGGTTTAGAACTAGCTAAAGAAAAAGGCCCAGCGCCTATCATGGATGAAGACTTTGACGTGACTGGAGATATGCTGCGCAAACGCCCAGAAATGTTGGACGACGGTTATGAAATTGGCGATAAAGTTAAAGGTCGCATATTGCACGCTAGGTATAGTCGATACATGCAACAAATAGCAAGCGTTGCACCAGAGTTAGTAGAAAAACTGGCAGAAGTTGGCGCTCGTTTTACCCACCATAGTTCTATTGCGCCAACAGGCACCATTTCGTTATCACTGGCCAATAATGCCAGTAATGGTATAGAGCCAAGTTTTGCTCACCATTATGCGCGTAACGTTATTCGTGAAGGACGCAATGCGAAAGAAAAAGTAGACGTATTCTCATACGAACTGTTGGCGTACCGCACGCTTATTAATGAAAAAGCGATGCCCTATTCAGAATTAACCGAAGAGAAACTTCCAAGCTATTTTGTAACGGCAGAAACGATCACGCCAAAACAGCATGTAGATATTCAAGCGGCGGCGCAAAAGTGGATTGACTCGTCTATTTCAAAAACAGCGAATGTACCAACAGAATTCCCATTTGAAGATTTTAAAGATATCTATCTCTACGCACATGAAAAAGGCTTAAAGGGCTGTACAACCTTCCGCTTTAACCCAGATGTATTCCAAGGTGTATTGGTTAAAGAGTCCGACCTTGAAAACACAACGTATCGATTCAACCTTCAAGACGGTACAACGCTAGAGGTGAAAGGTAACGAAATGATTGAATATGACGGTGAATCGCACACAGCGGCTAATTTGTACGATGCCTTAAAAGAAGGCTATTACGGTAAGTTCTAAAGCAGCGCTAGAGAAAAGGAAAACAACAATGACACATAAAATCACACAAGCAATTACCGGTTACGAAGTTGTAAAAGACGAAGAAAAAACGGTTGAAAAAAAAGTAGCGCTGGTAGAAGAAAAAAGCAATATCATTCAAATGCACGAAAGCCTAAAACGGCCAGAAATGCTATTGGGCTCAACGTACAAAATTAAAACGCCTTTATCAGAGCACTCCTTATACATCACAATCAATGATTTGATATTGAACCAAGACACAGACCATGAGCAACGTCGTCCATTCGAAGTGTTTATTAACTCCAAGAACATGGACCACTTTCAATGGATAGTCGCGTTAACCAGAATTATGTCAGCCGTGTTTAGAAAAGGTGGTGATATCACCTTTTTAGTAGAGGAGTTACGTTCCGTATTTGACCCAAGCGGCGGTTACTTCAAAAAAGGCGGTAAGTTTATGCCGTCATTGGTAGCTGAAATTGGTGACGTTGTAGAGTCGCATTTGAAAATGATCGGGATGATCAAAACGGAAGAAATCAGCGAACACCAACAAAAAATAATGGATGAAAAGCGCGCTCAATTTGAAGCGGAAAAAAAATTAAAACCTTCCGAACATGAAGCGTCTAGCGAATTTCCAGCAGGTTCACAATTATGTGTAAAGTGTAATATCACAGCCTCTATTCAGATGGATGGATGTATGACGTGCTTGAATTGTGGGGATAGTAAATGTGGTTAGGGTTAAATAAAGCTTAATTTGTATTTTAAGTGTGGCTTAGACGATAAAGTTTGTGTGTTAGAATCGACAAAAGATGTTTGTATTTACCATGTGAGTTTGAACGTTGTTATTGGAATAAACTGTGATGAATAAATTGGTTATATTGTTGCTTATCTTGTTATTGGTTATCGTGCCAGTCGTGTCGGCATCTAATCAGTGTTCCAATATGGGTAAGGCGGTTGCTGCCTCAGATGCATCTAGTAATGCAAATACAAGCTCGGCACATGAGCATCATAAGCAAGTTCTCGTCGTTAATGATATTAATACGGATTGTGACTGTTCCGACAACATGCATTGTGTTGGTCACGCGTCTGCCTACGTAGCAATGAGTGATTTAACGGTCAAATCGGTGGGCTTTTCTGCCGTTTTCTTAATATATAGCTCCTTCTTATCTCCTAGTGAAACAATTCCGCCTGAAATAAAGCCCCCCAGACCCTTTGTCTAAATAGAGGGTCAGTGCGCTTGTTGTTTAAGCAATTAGCGACTGAGTATGTCAGTCCATATTCTAGTTTAGGTGTCGAACCTAACGATAAAAGCCCTCAAAAATCTTTCGTTGATAACACACGGTCAACTTTCGAAGACATGAGGACATTATGGTCTTATTTAAAAGATGGGCACAATTAACAATATTTTTAGCGTTGTTCGGCACCGCCCATGCTGAAAATCCTGACGCGCTATCATTACAAACGGCGCTCGACTTAGCACTACGAAATAACCCTAGTCTTGCAGAAATCAGGGCAAGGTCTGAAGCAATGGCCTATATCCCATCTCAAGTGGCGACGTTACCTGATCCGGTGATTAGTTTTAACTCATTGAACTTGCCGACCGATAGTTTTAATTTAAACCAAGAGAACATGACTCAATTGCAGGCAGGGTTGACTCAAGCCATTCCGTTTCCGGGTAAGTTGAGATTACGTGGAGAGGGGGCTCTTCACGAGGCGGAAGCAGCAGCACATAACGTGACTGAGGCGCGGTGGCTTTTGTTGCGCGACGTTAAAAAAACTTGGTGGAACTTATTTTATCTTGATCATGCGTTAGAAATCATTGCGGCGAACCAAGGTTTGTTGCAGCAGTTTGTCGCCATAGCCCAATCTAAATATCAAGTCGGTCAAGGTTTACAGCAAGACGTCCTGCTCGCGCAACTGGAGCTGTCTAAGTTATTAGATAATACGATCAGTTTGAAAGCCGCTCGAGAAATGGTAAGAGCACACTTAAATGGCTTAATTGATCGTTCGGCTGATCAGGCCATAACGGTGCTTGATGAGTCGTTAGATGAGTTACCCACGGTTAAAGCAGAGCGAGAGTTATTTGCTTACGCAGAAAGTTATCGTGCCTTATTGGCGTCGCAACGTGAATCAGTTAACGCGGCAAAGTCTCGTTTAGCATTGGCCAAGAAAGATTTTTACCCTGATTTTAAGGTGGGGGCTTTTTATAGTGTTCGTGATGATATGCTAACTGGGCAGGAAAGAGCTGATTTTCTCAGTCTAAGGTTGAGTATGAATCTGCCGATTTTTACCGATACAAAACAACAAAAAGCGGTTGATCAGCGCAATAAGGAGCTCCTGCAAAGAAAGTTTGCATTGCGGGATAAATCAAACCGAGTGCGTACTGAAATATCCACCGCGTATAGCCTGTTCAAGAAAAGCAGACAACAAGTGGAATTATTTAAAACGGGAATTATTCCTCAGGCCAGACAAACCGTTGCTTCAATGCTAGCGGGATATCAAGTAGACAAAGTGGATTTTTTGAACCTAGTTCGAACCCAAATCACCCTTTATAACTATGAAACTCAATATTGGAAAGCCTTAACAGAAGCCAATCAAGCATTAGCACAATTAATTGCCGTGGTTGGAAAGGAAGAAATTTATGAATAATAAAATATTATGGACAGCGGCACCCTTGTTGCTGGTTTTAGGGGTAGGTGCAGGGTATTGGTTTGCATCGATGCAGCAATCGAGCACACCGAGTATGACAAATGATACAAAAAACGAGATTCTGTTTTATAGAAACCCAATGAACGCCGAGATTACATCGCCCCTGCCAACCAAAGACGACATGGGGATGGACTATATTCCGGTATATGCTGAGAAGGATAAGAACGAGCCGGCAAAAATTTTATTTTATAGAAACCCGATGAATGCAGAGATTACCTCAGCTGTGCCAGCTAAAGATGATATGGGGATGAACTATTTGCCGGTGTATGCAGTTACAGATGAGGCTGATAGCTCGCCTGTAGGCACGGTTAAAATTGACGGTGTGACGACGCAAAATATTGGTGTTAGAACCTCTAAGGCAATTGAATTAGCCATGTCGCATACCGTTAGAGCGGTTGGACGGGTTGCTTACGATCTGTCTCTTATACACATCTGACGCTGCCGACGATATGCAGTGTGTAGATC
>CAJXTU010000018.1 GCA_913060865.1 uncultured Cycloclasticus sp. | reverse complement strand
AGATCTACACACTGCATATCGTCGGCAGCGTCAGATGTGTATAAGAGACAGTGATAGATGCGATTAATTTAGCGCACCAAAGTGTGCCCACCAAGCAATATGAAGACGTTGTTTTGTCGGGCGCTACTAATTTAATGGATTTTCAGGAATTGTCAGATGTTAGTAATATGCGCCATTTGTTTGAGGCGTTCAGTCAAAAACAAGACATCGTGCATTTACTCGACCGATGTATGAATGCAGAGGGTGTTCAGATTTTTATTGGTGATGAGTCTGGCTATCAACCCTTTGGTGAGTGCAGTTTAGTGACAGCGCCCTATACAGTTGATGATAAAATGGTTGGGGTGTTAGGCGTTATAGGACCCACGCGGATGTCGTATGACAAGGTGATCCCGCTGGTCGATGTGACGGCAAAAGTTTTAGGCGAGGCCTTGAAATCTTAAAATTCACCTCCATCTAGCCTAAAAGCAATACTTCGTGCTTACTAAAAAGTAAGCTCACGATAATCATTCATATGTACAAAATGAGGAAATACTATGGTGTCTGAAGACCAAACCGATCAAGAAAATATTGAGCAACCGGCAGTTGATACGGAGGGTAGTGTTATTGAAGGCGTATTAGAGGAAGCTGTTGGCGATGATGTAGCGACGGACGATGTTGATCTTCAGGCAGAGCTTGAAAAGGCAAACGCACGAGCCGATGAAAATTGGGAAAAGGTGTTATTGGCTAAAGCTGACGTTGAAAATATGCGTCGACGTACTCAAAAAGATGTCGAAAAAGCACATCGATTTTCAATAGAAAAATTTGCAAAAGAGATGCTACCAGTTGTTGATAGTTTAGAGTTGGGCTTAGCTTCTGCGCAAACAGCTAGCGCTGATGTTAATGCTATAAAAGAAGGGCTGGAGTTAACACATAAGCAGCTACTCGATTCATTAGAAAAGTCTGGGGTTAAGCAGGTTAACCCAGAAGGTGAAATTTTTAACCCAGAATTGCATCAAGCTGTTTCAGTGGTGCCAAGCCCTGAGCATGAGCCGAATACAGTGATACAAGTATTTCAAAAAGGATATACGCTTAATGCGCGACTGTTACGTCCGGCGATGGTGATTGTTTCCCAGTCGCAAGCACCTGAAGATACAAAGAAAATTGATGAGCAGGCTTGAAAATATAACTAAGAGCCCCCACTTCTTAACTAACACAAAACTTAAAGATTAAATTTCGGAGATATTTAAATGGCTAAAATTATTGGTATAGATTTAGGAACAACGAATTCGTGTGTTGCTGTCTTAGATGGCGATAGTGCGAAAGTGCTAGAAAATAGTGAAGGTGCAAGAACAACACCTTCTATCGTAGCGTTTACAGCGGAAGATGACGTGCTTGTTGGTCAATCAGCTAAGCGTCAAGCGGTAACAAACCCAACTAATACAGTATTTGCAACGAAGCGTTTAATTGGACGTAAGTTCACAGATGACGTGGTTCAAAAAGACGTCAGTATGGTGCCTTACAAAATTTTGGCAGCTGATAATGGTGATGCGTGGATTGAAGCACAAGGCAAAAAGATGGCGCCGCCAGAAATTGCTGCGCGTATTTTGATGAAGCTTAAAAAGGATGCGGAAGCCTATTTAGGTGAAACAGTATCAGAAGCCGTTATTACGGTACCTGCTTACTTTAATGATTCACAACGTCAAGCAACAAAAGACGCCGGTAAAATTGCTGGTCTTGAAGTAAAGCGTATCATCAATGAGCCGACGGCTGCTGCATTAGCATACGGGATGGATAAGAAAACGGGTGATCGTACCATTGCTGTCTATGACTTGGGTGGTGGTACATTTGACGTTTCAATTATTGAAATTGCTGAAATTGACGGTGAGCACCAATTTGAAGTGCTATCAACCAATGGCGATACATTTTTGGGTGGTGAAGACTTTGATTTGCGTATTATCGACTTTCTTTCTGATGAATTTAAAAAAGAAAATAGTGTTGATTTGCACAACGATCCATTAGCACTGCAACGTTTAAAAGAAGCGGCTGAAAAAGCTAAAATTGAATTGTCCTCTAATCAACAAACTGATGTGAACTTGCCGTACATTACTGCGGATGCAACAGGCCCTAAGCATTTAAATGTTAAATTAACACGTGCAAAACTTGAATCGTTAGTTGATGACCTTGTTCAGCGCACGGTAGCACCTTGTGCTACAGCACTTAAGGATGCGGGTTTATCAGCATCTGAGATTGATGATGTGATTTTAGTGGGTGGTCAAACTCGTATGCCTAAAGTTCAAGAAGTGGTTGCTGAGTTTTTTGGTAAAGAACCCCGTAAAGATGTTAACCCTGATGAAGCGGTTGCTGTGGGCGCAGCTATTCAAGCGGGTGTGCTAGTAGGTGATGTTAAAGATGTACTGTTATTGGATGTAACACCATTGTCATTAGGTATTGAAACAATGGGCGGCGTGATGACAAAGTTGATCGAGAAAAACACGACTATCCCAACTAAGGCAGGTCAAACATTCTCAACAGCTGAAGATAATCAAACAGCGGTTACCATTCATGTGTTACAAGGCGAACGTGAAATGGCGTCAGGGAATAAGGCATTGGGTCGATTTGACCTTCAAGATATTCCTCCTGCACCTCGAGGCACACCTCAAATTGAAGTCTCATTTGATATTGATGCGAATGGTATTTTGAATGTCTCGGCTAAAGATAAAGCAACAGGTAAAGAACAATCAGTTGTTATTAAAGCGTCTAGTGGTTTATCTGATGAAGAAGTAGAAGCAATGATTAACGATGCTGAAGCACATGCTGAAGAAGATAAGAAGTTACATGAATTAGTGACCTCAAGAAACCAAGCTGACGGTATGATTCACGCAACGGAGAAAACGCTTGAAGAAATGGGTGATAAAGTTGAAGCTTCTGAAAAGGCAGATATAGAAGCAGCTATTACTGACCTTCAAGAAGCAATTAAAGGCGAAGATAAAGAACTGATTGATCAGAAAACCGAGGCGTTAACAGCATTATCAGGAAAAATGGCTGAGAAGATGTACGCTGATGCGGGTGCTCAAGCTGAGGCTGACGGTGCTTCTGCGGAGGCTGAATCAAATGCAGATGCAGATGATGTGGTTGATGCTGAGTTTGAAGAAGTAAAAGAAGACGATAAGAAATAAGCCTTAAAACGTACGTTTTAAGTTACTTAAATATAGCCCGAAATAGGGCTGCGACATAGCCGCCGATTTATCGGTGGCTTTGACGTATTCAAGATTTGAGAATTATGGAAAAAGCAGATTTTTACAAAACATTAGAAGTTGCTCGTAATGCCAGTGAGCGCGAAATAAAGAAATCGTATCGACGTTTGGCGATGAAATATCACCCAGACAGAAATACGGATAATCCCGGGGCTGAAGAGAAATTTAAAGAAATTCAAGAAGCGTATGCTATTTTAAGCGACGAGCAGAAACGCGCTGCCTATGATCAGTTTGGTCACGCAGGTGTTGATCAGTCAATGGGTGGTGGTAGGGGTCATGGCAGTGACTCATTTAGCGATGTGTTTGGCGATGTGTTTGGCGATATCTTTGGTGGTGGAGGCGGTGGCCGAAGCCAAGTAACACGAGGCGCTGATTTGCGTTACAACTTGGACTTATCGTTAGAAGATGCGGTGTCCGGTATGGAAACCAAAATAAAGATACCGACTTCTGTTAGCTGTACAGGCTGTAAAGGCACCGGATCAAAAAGTGGTAAATCAGGCATTTGTTCCACTTGTGGTGGTCATGGCCAAGTTCGTATGCAGCAAGGTATGTTCTCTGTTCAGCAAACGTGTCCTACGTGTCGCGGCTCTGGTTCGCAAATTAAAGACCCTTGTGGAAAATGTCGGGGTACAGGTAAAACAAAAGAACACAAAACCTTGTCGGTTAAAATTCCAGCGGGTGTGGATACCGGTGATCGTATTCGCTTAGGTGGTGAAGGTGAAGCAGGTGATCATGGCGGACCTTCAGGTGATTTATACGTTCAGGTTAATGTACGAGATCACGCAATTTTTACCCGTGATGGTGCTAATCTTTATTGCGATATGCCCATTAGTTTTTCTACGGCAGCGCTAGGTGGTGAGTTAGAAGTGCCAACGTTGACAGGCAAGGTAAAATTAAAGGTTCCAAGTGAAACGCAAACAGGAAAACTCTTTAGATTACGTGGGAAAGGGGTCAAGCCGGTGAGAGGCGGTCCTGTTGGTGATTTAATGTGCCGAGTTAATGTTGAAACACCTGTTAGTTTAACCAGTGAACAAAAAAGCTTAGTTGAGCAGTTAGAAGCATCATTTAAAACAGGTGGCACTAGACATCATCCGCAAGAACATTCTTGGTTAGACGGTGTTAAAAGTTTTTTTGATAAAATAAAGTCCTAAAGGGTTAACTCGTGCATTGATTTTGCACTGAAAAGTAAATAAGGGAAGAAGATGGCGAAAATAGCAATATCGGGTGCGAGTGGCCGAATGGGCCTTAATTTAATTAAAGCTTGCCAGCAAAATAAATTAGCGACATTGGGTACTGCTATTGAGCGTGAGGATTCTGATGCAATTGGTAAGGATGCTGGAGAGATGGCGGGCATAGGGGCTCAGAAGGTCAGTGTTGTCTCTGCGTATCAGAATGATGCCTCTCAATTCGATGTGTTAGTTGACTTTACACGTCCTGAAGCTTGTTTAGAGAAACTAGTTTTTTGTGAAGCAAATAATAAAGCGATGATTATTGGCACAACGGGCTTTACCGACGAGCAAAAAGGCCAGATTTCGTTAGCTGCAAAGTCGATACCTATCGTGTTTGCACCAAATATGGGTATTGGTGTCAACGTGACGCTAAAATTACTTGAATTAGCGGCGAAAGCAATTGGGCAGTCAGTGGATATTGAGGTGATCGAGGCGCACCATAAGCACAAAGTAGATGCGCCATCAGGCACGGCACTTAAAATGGGTGAGGTCATCGCCGAAGCTATGGGGCAAAAGTTAAATGATTGTGCTGTTTATGCTCGCGAAGGAATTACAGGTGAACGTGAAGACGGTACGATAGGGTTTTCTACCATCAGAGCGGGTGATATTGTTGGAGAGCATACGGTTATGTTTGCTGATGAGGGTGAACGTATTGAAATTAGTCATAAGGCGACGAGTAGAATGACGTTTGCAACCGGTGCTATTAGGGCAGCTTGTTGGGCTGTTGAGCAACCAGCTGGTTTATACGACATGCAAGATGTGCTGGGTTTGAATGATTAAACGGTTGTTTCGTCTTGATGATATTCTGTTAATATCCATAGAAACGTAAAAGTAAGAATAAATAGCCAATATAAAAAATTAAATTTCGGGGAGAGTTAGCATTGGATGTTTTTTTGTGAAAAATATTAAATGCTAGGTTTTGGATCATCTAAAGCACCTCTGTCGGGACAGTAAAACAGGAGACTAAAGAAATGCTACAAACTAAATCAGCTGAGTCAGAGCAGGCTTCTACATCAACGATCAAAAAGTACGTATTGGTTGGCGCGGGTCCCGCATCCGTTAGAGCTGCCGAAACACTAAGAAAGTCAGATGCTAATTGTGATATTACAATGATTGGTTTGGAAAATGAGGCGCCTTATTCACGCATGGCCTTACCGTACTATCTAAGCGGTATGATCGAAGATACAGGTACGCACCTTAGAAAAACGGCAGGTCACTTTGAAGGCCTCAATATTAACCATGTTCATGCCAAGGTTGATAAAATTGACTCAGAGGGTCATCAAGTGACGCTAAACAATGGCGATACTTATAATTACGATAAATTAATGATTGCGACTGGTTCGCGGCCTGCAAACTCTCCGTTTCCGGGTGCTGATAATGATGGTGTTGTTAACTGTTGGACATTAGCAGATGGGCGAAAGATTCTTGATACGATCAAACCAGGCTCTAAAGTTGCATTATTAGGTGCCGGTTTTGTTGCGTCGATTATTATTGAAGCGATGATCAAAAGAGGGGTCGATCTAACCGTCATGCTAGGTCGTACGGGTTACATGGTGAGCCGAATGATGGATCAAACAGCAGGCAAGATGATTCAGTCGTGGTGCGAGAGTAAGGGCGTTACGATGATTTTGCCCAATAGTATTAAGTCTATTGAGGCTGGCCCAGCGTTAAAACGTGATGATGATAGTTTGACTAAGTTCGACCTCATTATTGTGGCAACTGGGGTTTATTCAAATATTGAATTTCTTGAGGGCAGTGGGGTTGAGACCGATAACGGTATTATTGTTGACTCTCACTTACGTACTAGTGTGGATGATATTTATGCTGCAGGTGATGTTGCCCAAGGTTTGGATTTCTCAACAGGTGGTCAATCAGTACATGCTATTCAACCAACTGCGGTAGACCACGGCCGTATTGCGGCGGTTAATATGATGGGAGGTTCATCGTTCTATAAAGGCAGCTTAAGTATGAATGTGCTAGACACGGCTGGTTTGGTTTCAACATCATTCGGTAGTTGGGGTGGTGTAGAAGGTGGCGACTCAGTGACGCTGGTTGATAAAGAAAATTACAAATATATTCGCTTAAACTTTAAAGATGATTTATTAGTAGGGGCTATTACGGTGGGGCGTACTGATTTTATTGGTGTGTTACGAGGTTTAATTCAGTCTGAAGTGGTACTAGGTGACTGGAAAGAAAAGCTAAGAGAAGACCCTACACTGATTATGAGTGCATATTTAGCGCAATCACTCGATATTGCACGATAAATCAAAAAAAATATGCCCGTGTAATCATGGACAATGAGTGACTAAATCCAGTAAAATTCTCACTCATACATATTAACAATCAAAGCGGGTAGTGCCAGAAGAGGCTCTTCCCGTTTTGCATATCTAAAGGTGGTGTAATTTGTCTGACATAGCAATACTGGTACTCGAAGACGGTAGTGTTTTTCACGGCCAATCAATTGGCATTCAAGGTCTAACGACAGGCGAAGTTGTTTTTAATACGTCGATGACGGGCTATCAAGAAATTCTGACAGACCCATCATATTCGCATCAAATAGTAACGTTAACTTACCCGCACATCGGTAATGTTGGTGTCAATATTGAGGATGAGGAATCTTCGGCGGTACATGCTAGAGGGTTAATTATTAGAGATCTACCCTTAACGCATAGCAACTGGCGCTCCGAGGAGTCGTTAACAGACTATTTAACGAGACATAACATTGTAGCTATTGCCGATATTGATACGCGCAGATTAACAAGAATTTTACGTGAAAAAGGCGCGCAACGTGGTTGCATTATTGCGGGATCAGAAGCAGATGAGCTCTTAGCGCTCAAGTCGGCACAAAATGCAGCCCTATTAAAAGGGCTTGATCTGGCTAAATTAGTAAGCTCAAAAACGCCCTATGATTGGACGGATTCCATTTGGCAGTTAGAGCCAACAGACGAAGCAAAGAGCGTTAAATCTACTTTTAAAGTGGTTGCTTATGACTTTGGTGTTAAGCGTAATATATTAAGATTGCTGGTTGAATCGGGGTGTTCCGTACATGTCGTGCCCGCTAAAACACCAGCGTCAGAGGTGTTGGCGATGTCTCCCGATGGTGTGTTTTTATCTAATGGTCCAGGTGATCCTGAGCCATGTGATTACGCCATTGACGCGATTAAAACTATTCTTGAGAAAAAAATCCCTGTTTTTGGTATTTGCTTAGGCCACCAATTGTTGGCGTTAGCCAGTGGGGCATCGACGATTAAAATGAAATTTGGCCATCATGGTGCAAATCATCCTGTGCAAGATTTAGAGACACAACGAGTAATGATTACTAGTCAAAATCATGGTTTTGCTGTTGACGAGGCTTCGTTGCCAGAAAATTTAAAACCAACCCACGTATCGTTATTCGATAAAAGCCTACAAGGTATCGAGCGAACTGATTGTCCGGCGTTTGGTTTTCAAGGTCATCCTGAAGCGAGCCCTGGGCCACAAGATATTGTGTACTTGTTTAAGCGCTTTACAGCCATGATGCAATCGCATAAGGCCAAGTAAATAAGGATAATTTTTCCATTCCAACGAAACGTATGGTCTGCGACCATAAAAAGTTATAAAGAGAGCTATGCCAAAAAGAACCGACATTAAATCAGTTTTACTATTAGGAGCAGGGCCAATCGTTATTGGTCAGGCTTGTGAGTTTGATTATTCTGGAACGCAAGCATGTAAGGCGCTAAGGGAAGAGGGCTACCGTGTTATCTTGGTGAACTCAAACCCAGCAACGATCATGACTGATCCTGAAACGGCGGATGCTATTTATATTGAACCGGTGGACTGGCAAACCGTTGAGAAAATCATCGAAAAAGAGAAGCCTGATGTGTTGTTGCCTACAATGGGAGGGCAAACAGCCCTCAACTGTGCGTTAGATCTGGATCGGCATGGTGTGCTTAAAAAGCATAATATTGAGATGATTGGTGCGACAAAAGAAGCTATTGATAAAGCTGAAGATAGAGACTTATTTAAGAAAGCGATGACCAAAATAGGTCTTTCAACGCCGCGTTCCTTTGTTGCCCATAATATGGAAGAGGCATTTGAAGCGCTTGAGAGTATTGGCTTTCCTACGATTATTCGCCCCTCCTTTACAATGGGTGGTAGCGGCGGTGGCATCTCATACAACCGTGAAGAATTCATTGAAATTTGTGAACGTGGTTTAGATTTATCGCCAACCAATGAGTTATTGATTGAAGAGTCAGTATTAGGTTGGAAAGAGTACGAAATGGAAGTGGTGCGTGACCATAAAGATAATTGCATCATTATTTGTTCCATTGAAAACTTCGACCCGATGGGCGTGCACACAGGAGACTCGATTACCGTCGCGCCTGCTCAAACGCTGACGGATAAAGAATACCAAATTATGCGTAATGCCTCGATCGATGTATTGCGTGAAATTGGTGTTGATACAGGTGGTTCTAACGTTCAGTTTGCTATTAACCCTGAGAATGGCGCGATGATTGTAATTGAGATGAACCCAAGGGTTTCTCGTTCATCGGCGTTAGCATCAAAAGCGACGGGGTTCCCCATTGCAAAAGTGGCTGCAAAATTAGCCATTGGCTACACCTTGGACGAACTCAGTAATGAAATAACGGGCGGTGCGACTCCAGCGTCATTTGAGCCATCAATTGATTACGTCGTGACTAAAATCCCACGATTTACATTTGAAAAATTTCCTACGGCAGATGATCGCCTTACTACGCAGATGAAGTCAGTGGGCGAAGTGATGTCGGTAGGGCGGACATTCCAAGAGTCTCTACAAAAAGCTTTACGCGGGCTTGAAACTGGAATGAGTGGTTTAGATCCGATTGTGGATTTAAACGAAGAAAATATTGAGGCTGTTTTAAGGCATGAAATTCAGCAACCGGGCGCGGACCGTATTTGGTATTTAGCGGATGCATTTCGAAAAGGGTTCGGCTTAGAGAGTATTTTTGAGCAAACAAAAATTGACCGTTGGTTCTTGGTTCAAATTGAAGATCTATTGAATGAAGAGGCGGCCTTAGCCGGTAAAGATTTAACGTCTATTGATCGCCAGTCGATGTACCGACTTAAGAGAAAAGGCTTCTCCGATGTCCGCTTGGCAAGTTTGCTAGAGACGAATGAAAGTTCAGTAAGAAGCGCCCGGCATGAAATGGATATCCGTCCAGTCTATAAACGTATTGACTCTTGTGCGGGTGAGTTTTCATCTTCTACAGCTTATATGTACTCAACGTATGAAGAAGAATGCGAATCAGTGCCAAGCGATAATGAGAAAATCATGGTATTGGGCGGTGGTCCGAACCGAATTGGTCAAGGCATAGAATTTGATTATTGCTGTGTTCATGCCGCGTTAGCGATGCGTGAGGATGGTTATGAAACGATTATGATTAATTGCAATCCAGAAACCGTTTCAACGGATTTTGACACCTCCGATCGTTTATATTTTGAGTCGCTAACACTAGAAGATGTGCTTGAAGTTGTACACATTGAAAAACCAAAGGGCGTTATTGTCCAATACGGTGGGCAAACACCGTTAAAGTTGGCTGAAGATTTGGAAGCAGCAGGTGTCCCTATCATCGGAACGTCGCCAGAGGCTATTGATTTAGCAGAAGACCGTGAGCGCTTCCAGCAGCTGGTTGAGAAATTAGGGCTTCTTCAGCCGCCCAATAGAACGGCACGTGAACCTGAGCAAGCGGTTCTTTTAGCTGAAGAGATTGGTTATCCCTTGGTCGTTAGACCATCTTATGTGTTGGGAGGGCGCGCAATGGAGATCGTTTATAACGAATCTGAGCTTCGTACCTATATGCGAGATGCAGTGAGCGTATCCAATGATTCCCCTGTTTTGTTGGATCGTTTTTTAGACGATGCGGTGGAAGTAGACGTCGATGCTATTTTTGATGGTGAGGACTTGTTAATCGGTGGAATCATGGAGCATATCGAACAGGCGGGTGTTCACTCGGGCGATTCAGCATGTTCACTACCACCATTTGATTTAAGTGATGATATACAGGATAGAATGCGGGTTCAAGCCAAAGAACTTGCGCGTGAATTAGGTGTTGTTGGCTTAATGAATATCCAATTCGCTATTAAAGGCGATGATATTTATATTTTAGAGGTAAACCCTCGTGCGTCACGCTCAGTTCCATTTGTTTCTAAGGTAACAGGTTACCCATTAGCAAAAATTGCTGCACGTTGTATGGCAGGCCAGTCATTGAAGGAACAAGGCACCACTAAAGAAATTATTCCAAGCTATTTCTCGGTTAAGGAATCTGTTTTTCCATTTGTTAAATTTCCAAATGTGGACCCATTATTAGGCCCAGAAATGAAATCAACAGGTGAAGTGATGGGTGTTGGTGCAACGTTTGGTGAAGCGTTTGGTAAGTCACAACGAGCGGCAGGAATTGAACTATCAAATGAAAATAAAGTGCTCTTTAGCGTTAGAGAAGCCGATAAGCTGAAAATGCTTGAATTGGCAAAAACATTGGTTTTACGCGGCAAACAAATTCTTGCAACCAAAGGAACGGCACAAGCCCTAAAGGCGGCAGGCATTGAATGTGAAGTCGTTAATAAGGTGAATGAAGGTCGTCCTCATATCGTTGACGTTATTAAGAATGAAAGTATCCAATTGGTGGTGAATACCACAGAAGGTAAGCAAGCGATTACAGATTCATTTTCTATTCGACGTGAATCTCTACAAAGTAAAGCGACATATTGCACAACAATAGCTGGAGCAAAGGCGACCATTGATGCGTTAGCGGACATTACCGTGAAAGAAGTAAGAGAGCTACATGAGTTACAGTCGAGCCATTAGAGCATTATAAAAATTTTAGGAATAATTTATGAACAAGACGCCACTGACTAAAAAAGGTGCCCAAAGCTTAAAAGATGAGCTTTATGAATTAAAAAATATTAAACGCCCTCGCGTGTCTGAAGCGATTGCAGACGCACGTGCCCATGGTGATTTAAAAGAGAACGCCGAATATCATGCAGCGCGTGAAGAACAGGGTTTGATGGAAGCTCGAATTAGGGATATTGAAAGCAAGTTAGGACATGCTCAAATTATTGACATATCCACGATGAATGCCAATGGTAAAGTAATCTTTGGGTGCACTGTTGAGTTAGAAAATATCGAAACCGAAGAAATTATCACCTATACAATAGTAGGCGAAGATGAGGCTGATATTAAAAATAACTTAATTTCTTATGCGTCACCTTTTGCAAAAGCATTAATTGGCAAAGAGGAAGGGGATGTTGCTGAAGTGAGGGCGCCGGGTGGGGTAACGGAATTTGAAATTATAGATGTACGTTACGAATAGGCTTTTTTGTCGCTGTTTTCTCTATAAAAAACAGCCATAAAGCCAATAGACTGAACAATATCTGAGCGTGTCCGGTCGGCAATTTTCTGAATAGTGAGTTTTTTGTCGTCACGATCTTCCGCAGAAATTTTGACTTTAATAAGTTCGTGGTGCTCTATCGCCAATTCAATTTCATCAAGTACATTATCAGTTAGGCCTGACTGGCCCAAACGAACAACTGGCTTTAAGCCATGAGCATGCGCTTTTAGTTTCTTTTTTTGTGGGTTAGATAATGCCATGATACTTATTGATAAGATGATTGATTAGGACGCGCATTTTACACTTAATTTAGCTTGGAAGAGGGCGTTTTCAATGCCTTCAAGCTAAAAATACAGGTAACCCATTGCAATTCTAGGTAATAATGAGCGTATGACTAAGCATAAAAACAAGCAAAAGTGGTTAGACGAACACTTTAATGATGAGTACGTTAAAAAGGCTCAAGAAATGGGTTTGCGTTCGAGAGCGGTTTTTAAATTAGAAGAGATTGATAAAAAAGACCGACTACTAAAGCCTAACCAGATTGTAGTGGATTTAGGTGCGGCGCCAGGCGGTTGGTCAGACTATGCTGCTAAGAAAGTAACAGGTAATGGACGTGTTATTGCACTAGATCTGCTGGACATAGAGCCTATTCAAGGTGTTGACTTTATCAAAGGTGATTTTAGTGATGATGAGGTGTATGAACGGCTCCAAGGGTTAATTAATAACCAGTCTATTGATATCGTGATGTCAGATATCGCTCCAAATATGAGTGGTAGTAAGGCGATTGATCAGCCAAAATCTATGTATTTAGCTGAGTTAGCGTTAGATTTTGCAAAGAATAGTTTAGCGCGTAAAGGCGCTTTTTTAATTAAGCTATTTCAAGGAGAAGGCTTCGATCAGTATGTGATGGAGGCTAAAAAGGCGTTTGTTCGTGTTGCTATTCGAAAGCCAAAAGCCTCACGCGCACGCAGTCGTGAAGTTTACCTTTTAGCAAAGGACTTGAAATTATAATAAGCAACCCTCATATTAGGGTTGAACGAATGGTCATAAAGGCAGTCTGAGATTTGTGCTGTTTATAAATATAACGTGAGGGTATCACTTTGAACGAAATGGTTAAGAATATTATTATGTGGGTCGTGATTGCCTTCGTGTTAATGTCTGTCTTTAATAATTTTGGTGGGTCTAAACAATCATCTAGTAATACTTTGAGCTATTCGCAGTTCATAAACTCAGTTAATGCAGGTCAGGTGAGTAAAGTTGCTATTGATGGTCCGAATATTGTTGGCGAAACAGCGTCTGGCGAGCGGTTTACAACACGTAGCCCAGGAGATGCACACCTGGTAGATGATTTGTTGAAAAATGGCGTTGAAATTGTCGCAAAGCCACCTGAAGAACAATCAATCCTTATGTCAGTATTAATTTCTTGGTTCCCAATGCTTTTGCTGATTGGCGTCTGGATTTTCTTTATGCGACAAATGCAAGGTGGTGCTGGAGGCGCAGGTGGCCGTGGTGCAATGTCCTTTGGGAAAAGTAAGGCAAAGCTACTAAATGAAGATGAAATTAAGGTGACGTTTGCCGATGTGGCGGGCGTGCAGGAAGCCAAAGAAGAAGTAGAAGAAGTCGTCGATTTTTTAAAAGACCCTAGTAAATTCCAAAAACTCGGCGGTATGATACCTCGCGGTATTTTAATGTCGGGCTCACCGGGTACTGGTAAAACCCTATTAGCTAAAGCAATAGCGGGAGAGGCAAAAGTTCCGTTTTTTAGTATTTCTGGATCTGATTTTGTTGAAATGTTTGTGGGTGTTGGTGCCTCACGTGTTCGCGATATGTTTGAGCAGGCTAAAAAAAATGCGCCTTGTATTATCTTTATTGATGAGATTGATGCCGTAGGTCGTGCTCGTGGTATCGGCATGGGTGGTGGTAATGATGAGCGTGAACAAACGTTGAATCAACTATTGGTTGAAATGGATGGCTTCTCGGGCAATGAAGGTGTGATTGTTATTGCGGCCACTAACCGTCCTGATGTGCTTGACCCTGCGTTACTACGCCCGGGTCGTTTTGATCGTCAAGTTGTTGTTCCGTTGCCCGATATTAGGGGTCGAGAGCAAATATTAAAAGTTCACCTTAAAAAAGTACCCGCAGGTGATAGTGTTAACCCGAATGTGATCGCTCGAGGAACACCGGGGTTTTCGGGTGCTGATTTGGCAAATCTTGTCAACGAGGCCGCTTTATTCGCTGCAAGGGCGGACAAAAAGCTGGTCGATATGAACGATATGGAAAATGCTAAAGATAAGGTATTGATGGGTGCAGAGCGACGCTCCATGGTTATGAGTGAAGAAGAAAAAAGGTGCACGGCTTATCACGAGTCGGGACACGCGATTGTTGGGCGTTTGGTACCTGAGCATGATCCTGTGTATAAAGTCACCATTATTCCTCGTGGCCGCGCTTTGGGCGTCACGATGTTTTTACCTGAACGCGATCAGATTAGTATTAGTAAGCAAAAGCTGGAAAGTCAATTATCAAGCTTATATGGTGGAAGAATAGCTGAGGAGATTATCTTCGGAGAAGAGGCGGTCACAACAGGTGCGTCGAATGATATTGAACGAGCGTCTGCTATTGCAAGAAATATGGTAACTCAGTGGGGCTTTTCAGAAAAACTAGGTGCTTTAAATTACGCTGAAGATGAGAACGTGATGGGGCACTCAGGTGGTTCGGCTAAAATGATTTCGGATGAAACAGTTGAGCTTATTAATAAAGAAGTTCGTGTGTTTATAGATCGTAACTATGACCGTGCTAAGAACTTATTAAACGATAATATCGATATTTTGCACGCGATGACCGAAGCGTTAATGAAATATGAAACTCTAGATAGTGATCAGTTAGACCAGTTAATGGCGCGCAAAGAAGTTAGTGAACCTAAAGATTGGGAAAATGATGATGAGCCAGGTTCTGGAAAGGCATCAGCAGCTGAAAAAGATACAGCTGCGGTAGATAAAGAGCCCAAACCAACGGTTGGTGGTCCTGCTGAACAACCTTAATGTTGAACAGGGTATTATCCCACTATTAGAAACTAAGACCCCCAGCATTATGGGGGTTCTTAATATTACGCCTGACTCTTTTTCTGATGGAGGCCGCTTTACGGTAGTTGAAACAGCTATTGAACAAGCCCTGTCAATGGCCGATTTAGGTGCGTCGATTATAGATGTTGGCGGTGAATCTACCCGCCCTAATGCAACACCTGTTTCTAGTAAGGAAGAAATAAGTAGGGTTGTGCCCGTTATCAAAGGTATTCGATCCAAGTCTAATGTGGCTATTTCAATAGATACCAGTAAGCCCGATGTTATGAAAGCGGCGGTTGATGAAGGTGCTAACCTTATTAACGATGTGTATGCTCTACAACGACCCGGCGCTCTAGAAATGGCAGCCACTCTAGGTGTGCCGGTGTGTTTGATGCACATGCAAGCTAATCCCAAAACCATGCAGGATAGCCCCAATTATTTGAACGTGGTTGATGAAGTGAGCAGTTTTTTTACGCAGCGAATAGCCGCCTGCGAGGCGGTCGGTATTACCCGGGATAAAATTATTATTGACCCAGGTTTTGGCTTTGGTAAAACGTTACAACATAATCTCAGCTTATTGGCGAAATTAGCTCTATTTAAGCGGCATGGCTGCCCAATATTGGCTGGGTTATCCAGAAAGTCAATGATTGGTGAAATATTAAATAAAAGAGTAGAAGAAAGGCTTTTTGGAAGTGTTTCTGCAGCCTTGTTAGCCGTTATAAACGGTGCGTCTATTGTACGGGTACATGATGTTGCTGAAACCGCAGATGCTTTAAAAATACATAATGCCGTTCAAGGCAACTACTGAGAAAAGAATGACAAGAAAATATTTTGGTACAGATGGTATTAGAGGCTTTGTAGGAGAAGGTGTGATCACACCAGAATTTATCTTAAAGCTTGGGTGGGCGACAGGGAAAGTGTTCGAAGAACAAGGTCACTGCAAAATTGTTATTGGTAAAGATACTCGCATATCGGGTTATATGTTTGAAGCTGCATTGGAAGCAGGCTTAGTTGCCGCTGGGGCCGATGTTCAATTATTAGGGCCAATGCCTACACCCGGAATAGCCTACTTAACGAGAACACTTCGCGCACACGCCGGTATTGTTATTAGCGCTTCACATAATCCATACTACGATAATGGCATAAAGTTTTTTTCTAGTGAAGGAGAAAAGCTCGATGATGCTATTGAACGAGCGATAGAAGAAAAAATGGATGAGCCGCTCGTTGTCGTTGAGTCGTCTCGTTTAGGTAAGGCAAGTCGGATTGATGATGCAGCAAGTCGTTATATAGAATTTTGCAAAAGCACTATCCCTCCAATGATGGACTTATCGGGTTTAAAAATGGTCGTTGATTGTGCCCATGGCTCGACATACCATGTGGCCCCTTTTGTATTTGAAGAATTAGGGGCGGAGGTTATTAAGGTTGGCGTTGAACCGAACGGAATCAATATAAATGATGAGTGTGGTGCGACAAGCCCTAAATCTCTAACAGAAGCGGTATTATCAAATGAAGCTGATTTTGGAGTTGCACTAGATGGCGATGGCGATCGCCTTATTATGGTTGACCATTTAGGTGATATTCTTGATGGTGATGAAATCCTCTATATTTTGGCAAAAAGTAGGCAAGAAAAGGGTTACTTAGGTTCATCCGTCGTTGGTACATTAATGACTAATTTAGGTGTTGAGCATGCATTAAATAGATTAGGCATTGATTTATTACGCTCAGCTGTAGGTGATAGGCACGTTATTCAGTTGATGAACGAATCAAATTCAATACTAGGTGGGGAAGGTTCTGGCCATATTATATGTGCGGATAGAACAACGACCGGCGATGGAATTATTTCAGCTTTGCAGGTTCTCGAAACAATGAAACGAGAAGCAACGTCACTGCATGAGCTGAAAAGTGATATTCAAAAATATCCTCAATGTATGATTAATGTGGCATTAGACGCGGGCAAAAAGTTTGTCATGACTGATGAAATTAATACAGCAGTCAAAGAGATTGAAGAGGCTTTAAGTGATACAGGTAGGGTGTTGTTACGACCCTCTGGGACGGAACCACTTGTTAGAGTGATGGTGGAAGGTGAAGATTTTTCCTTAGTTCAAGCGTTGGCATTAGATTTAAGTAAAACAGTTGAGCGTTTACTCAAAGCTTAAAATGGCTTATTAAACATTAATAAGATTGATTTCTTTGCTAATTATCGCTACTCTTGCTCGTTTTTAATGTGGGGAGCTTGATGCGTCAGCCACTAGTAATTGGTAATTGGAAAATGAATGGTTCACTTGCCTTCACAAGTGAGCTTTTACACACATTAGAAGACCGCATTGATGATAAAATATCGTGCGAAGTGGGTGTATGTACGCCTTTTGTGTACATTAAGCTTGCAACGGAGCTAACGGCGAACTCTGTGATTAAAGTAGGTGCCCAGACCGTTTCTGAATTTAAAGCAGGTGCATATACAGGAGAAGTATCTGCATTAATGTTAAAAGAATTAGGAGCAGATTGGGTATTAGTGGGGCATTCCGAAAGACGTACGCTTTTTAATGAAGTTAACGCAGCTCTTGTGCAGAAAGTGTTAGCAGCACAATCTGCGGGGCTAACCCCAGTTTATTGCATGGGTGAAACGGAAGCTGATTATAAGTCAGGTCATACGTTTAGCGTTATAGCTGATCAAATAGGTGCATTATTAGACTCTGATGATGTCGATTTGAATAATTTGGTCTTAGCCTATGAACCTGTATGGGCCATTGGGACAGGGTTGACGGCAACTCCTGATGAGGCGCAGAAGGTACATGCTTTTATAAGAACGCTAGTAAAAGAAAAAAATATAAAATCGGCCGAAGGGCTTCGAATTTTATACGGTGGAAGTGTTAAGCCAGACAATGCATTATCGTTGTTTGGACAAGATGATATTGATGGTGGTTTGATTGGCGGAGCATCTCTCGATGCTGACGCCTTTATTTCAATTTGCCAACAGGCATAAAAAGGAAAAGTTATGAGTATTTTTGCAATAGTTTTATCAGTGCACGTGTTAATTGCAGCCCTGATGATTGGTTTAATTTTGATTCAGCACGGTAAAGGTGCTGATGCGGGCGCTGCTTTTGGTAGTGGTGCTTCTGGAACGGTGTTTGGGGCTAAAGGCTCAGGAAATTTTTTAAGTCGCTCAACCGCTATCCTTGCAGCGCTGTTTTTTTCTACCAGCTTAGCGTTAGCTTACTTAGGTGGGAATAGAGCTGAACCTGAAGATATTGTTGATGGACTTACGATTTCAAATCCGGCGCCATCAATAGAGACGACGCCTGCTGATTTAATTAATAATATTGCCCAACCGAGCAATAAAGTTGATGATGTGGAAGGTATGAAACCGGCTGATGATGTGCCTATTCCGGAATAATTTATTTGCCGAGGTGGTGGAATTGGTAGACACGCTATCTTGAGGGGGTAGTGTCCTTATGGACGTGCGGGTTCAAGTCCCGCTCTCGGCACCAATAAATAAAGGCCTCATTTATTCATGAATAATCAATACCCAATTTATATATTTTTATTTTTAACAATTATTACTGCAAACCTACCTTGGTTAAGCGATAAGTTTTTTTGTATTCGTCAAGTGGCGCATAAATCAGGCTGGCTTCGATGGTTTGAATGGTTGTCATGGTACGGTGTGTCTTTTTTTGCAGGTTTTATGTTGGAATATAAAATCATGGGGACCCGGACTAATCAGGACTGGGAATTTTACGTAGTCACACTTTGTTTATTTTTTGTATTCGCGTTACCTGGGTTTATCTACCATTACGACTTAAAGAAAATCCTTAGTTCAAGATAAACTATGTTTTTTTGTCAGTTTTGTCATAAATTATTGCTGGATTAGGTATTGATTAAGCGCTAAGTCAGTCATTATCGATTATAATTTATCCTTTTAATTTAGGAGATTGTTAGAAATGAAAGCACCTGTTCATGTAGCTGTTACTGGCGCCGCTGGCCAAATTTCGTACTCATTATTGTTTCGTATTGCTTCTGGCGACTTTTTAGGCCCAGATCAGCCAATTTGTTTACACCTGTTAGAAATAACGCCAGCTTTAGGTGCGCTTGAAGGTGCGGTAATGGAATTGAATGATTGTGCATTTCCTTTATTACAAAGTGTCTCAATGTCTGATGATGCAGAAGTTGCGTTTAAAGATATCGATTTTGCTTTTTTAGTGGGTGCTCGTCCTCGTGGCCCGGGTATGGAGCGTAAAGACTTGCTTGAAGCAAATGCAGCGATCTTCTCTGTACAAGGTAAAGCACTTAATAAAGTAGCTAAACGTGATGTTCGCGTGTTGGTTGTGGGTAACCCTGCAAATACAAATGCATTGATTGCCATGAACAATGCACCAGACCTTAACCCACGTAACTTTACTGCAATGACACGTTTAGATCATAACCGTGCAATGAGCTTATTGGCCGAAAAAACGGGCACTCATAATACAGACGTTACTAAAATGACCATCTGGGGTAATCACTCAGCGACACAATACCCAGATCTTCACAATGCCTTAATTAAGGGTGAAGATGCGTTATCAAAAATTGATGCGAGTTGGTATTCTGATGATTATATTCCCGCTGTTCAACAACGCGGTGCGGCTATTATTAAAGCACGTGGTTTATCCAGTGCGGCCTCTGCGGCGAGTTCTGCATTAGATCACATGCGTACATGGGTTCAAGGTACAGTCGATGGCGATTGGGTTAGCATGGGTATTCCAAGTGATGGAAGCTATGGTATTGAAGAAGGTTTAATTTATTCATTCCCAGTGACTGTAAAAGACGGTGATTATTCAATCGTTCAAGGTCTTGAAATTAATGAATTCAGCCGTGAAAGAATGATCGCGACTGAAAATGAACTGAAAGAAGAACGTGATGGCGTAAAGCACCTGCTTTAATCTTCGTGTGAATTAAAAATAAGCCATGCATTAGCGTGGCTTTTTTTTTGCGTGTTATAACGGTATAACTTTGAAAAGGTAAAGCTCAATGATTGATATGACGACGTCGACAATAGAAGGCTCATCTCGTGTTTTTGCAGTGGATGAAAATGGACAGTCGGTAGAAATTCTGTTGGTTGAAGAACGTGCCTTAACAATCTATATCGATAATAAAGAAATTGTCACTTTAATGACGATGGGTTCATACCCTGAATTGTTGGTTTTGGGTTATTTAAAAAATCAGACATTTTTTGAAAACATTGAGGACGTAAAAGTCGTTCAAGTCGATTGGCAAACAAATGCAGTGGCTGTTGTGTCGAATAAAAAAAATGTCAACATAGAAAAACTAAAAGAACACCGAACGGTTACGTCAGGCTGCGGACAAGGCACTATGTTTGGTAATGTATTGGAGAGCCTGAAGGATCAGGTGTTACCACAGCGCAGCATTGAACAATCCATCTTGTATTACTTACTTAATTATTTAGGGCAACACAACCAAGTGTATAAAAAGGCCGGTGCGGTTCACGGCTGTGCGCTTTGCAAAGGCAAGGATGTATTGTTTTTTGTTGAAGATGTGGGGCGACACAATGCGGTTGATACGATTGCGGGCCATATGTGGTTGAATAATATTAAGGGTGATGATTGCATTTTCTACACGACGGGACGTTTAACCTCAGAAATGGTGATTAAGGTAGCGCAAATGGGGGTGCCTATATTGTTGTCTCGTTCTGGTGCAACTAAGATGGGGTTTGAGTTAGCGCAACAGTTTGGTGTGACCTTAATTTCACGAGCGAAAGGCCGGCACTTTCAAGTTTTAAATGGGGTTGAGCGCATTGTGTTTGATGTGCCATCTTGAGGCGAAAATCTTTTTAGTTTTGCTTGCTGAGTAATGCTTCAGCTTGCACTAAATCTTCGTCGCAGTTGATGTTAAAGAAAGGGTCAATGGTTTTATAATTAAAGCCTGGGTGCGATACCTCGTAACGCGATGTCCACAGATCAATTTTACGTATATCTTCCTTGGTTATGGCAATGCGTAAATCAGTAAGAAGCTCGATCGGCCATAATCCAATGACGGGGTGAGTGCGGCCATTGGAAACGGCACACGCTAAGGTCGACTCATTGTCGTGCACTGATTGATACAAAGTTGATACTAAATCGGTCGGCAGGAAAGGCGTGTCTACGGGCACCGAGGCAATCCATTGTGTTTCGGGTTGATGTCGTTTGACCCACTCAATTGACGCAAGAAGCCCCGCTAAGGGGCCCAGAAAACCCTCTAGTGAGTCTTTTATAATGGGTAAACCGTAGGATGCGAGCTGCTCGTTATCACTATTGCTACTAATAATGATCGTGTCGCATTGGGGTGAAAATCGATCTAGCACATGTTCAAAAAGAGGTTTATTGGCGAGTGGGATGAGACTTTTATCTCGGTTGTTCATTCTTCTTGAGAGTCCGCCAGATAAAATGACGCCGACGATTTCTTTTGAGTTGTTAGGCATTAAATAGATGTTATTTTTACAGCGGAGTACTTGAATTCTGGTATTTTTCCAAAGGGGTCAAGGTCGTGGCTGGTTAATAAATTGGCTGCTGCCTCAACAAAAGCAAACGGGATGAAGACGAGGCCGCGCTGTACTTTGTCATCAACACGAACCTTTAAGTTGATGGATCCGCGACGGCTTGATATGCAAACGAGGTCGCCCGCTTGAATGTTAAGTTTGGCGCAATCGACGTAACTCATTTGAACAAAAGCTTCTGGTTCTAGTGCATTAAGTAGCTCACTACGTCGTGAGATGGCACCTGTGTGCCAATGCTCCAGTTGCCGCCCCGTTGTCAGGATAAAGTCAAACTCGTCGTTCAGCGTGTCATTGGGTGG
>CAJXTU010000017.1 GCA_913060865.1 uncultured Cycloclasticus sp. | reverse complement strand
GATCTACACACTGCATATCGTCGGCAGCGTCAGATGTGTATAAGAGACAGAAACAGTGGGTGCTCAAAGAGCGGCTGAATTAATATTGACGGGTAAAACGGTTGGCGCGCAAGAAGCGTTGGATATGGGGCTTTTATTAAAGCTTGTTGAACACGATAAACTGATGAGTACAGCGAGTGAACTTGCTGCAACAATTGCTGAAAAATCTCGTGAAGCTCTCGTGGTGAGCAAGCGTTTATTAAGGTCCACGGATAGCTTAGGCTATGAAGATCACCTTAATCTTTGTTCGGCAAATCAAGCGATGTTCCACCATGCACCGGAACATCAAGAAGCCTTAGAACAGTTTTTCAATAAAAATTAGGCTAATAAAGTACTAGAGATAAATCAGCTAACTAATTGTTTATTAATAGCTAATTAAAAGCCCCAGCTAAGTTAAATAGCTGGGGCTTTTCTTGTTAACGCCTTAAAAGGAACTAGAAAGGGTAATGCACATGATCTGGTGCTACGGTAATCCAACGTAATTCAGTAAATTCGTCAATAACTGCGCGCCCGTCAAAACGGCCATAACCAGTTGACTTGCTGCCGCCGTACGGTGCTTGTGCTTCACCATTTACGGTAGCGCTATTAATATGGCAAATGCCAGATTCAATATGCTTAGCCATTTTCATGGCTCTTGGGAAGTTGCGACTAAAGACGGAACCTGATAAACCATATTCGGTGTCATTAGCAACAAACAAGGCTTGCTCATCATCTTTAACACGAATAATTGAAATAACGGGGCCAAATGATTCTTCCTCATAGGCTCTCATATCACTATTAACATGATCCAGAATGGTTGCAGGCATTGTTGCACCGTTAGCTTCACCACCACTGATCAGTTTTGCACCTTTATCAGTGGCATCTTTAACGATCTCGTTGAGTCGTTGGCCTGATGATGCTTCAACTAATGGACCAATGATGCATTGCTCATTGCCTGGCTCTGCTGGGTTACCCATAGTGAGCTCTTTAGCGGCGGCTGCAAATTTCTCAACGAATTCATCGGCGACTTTTTCGTCAATAACGATACGTCCCGTTGTCATGCAGATTTGACCTTGATAAAGGAAACAGCCAAAGATAGCCGCTCTAACGGCCTCATCAATGTTTGCATCATCTAAAATCACAAGCGGTGACTTGCCACCAAGCTCTAGTAAACAACGTTTTAAATGTTTGCCTGCTTGCTGAGCAATAATACGACCAACACGTGTAGAGCCTGTAAAGTTAATGCGTCTCACAGCGGGATGAGCAATCAATGCTTCTGTTATTTGAGGTGCGTCTTCTGACGCATGAGTGATGACGTTAAGCACACCTGCTGGTAAGCCAGCTTCATACAATGCTTCAGCTACTAGTAAGTGTGTTTTAGGGCTAACTTCCGAGGCGCGAAAAACCACCGTATTACCACATGCAATGGGATAAGCGATAGCGCGAGCAGCTAATGCAACCGGGCCATTCCAAGGAGCCATACTTAGGATAACGCCAACAGGTTGACGGAATGTCATCGATAAGGTATCAGGTTTGTCGGTAGGAATTGTTTCCCCTTGAATTTGCGTTGTCAGACTCGCAGCTTCACGGAATAAACCGGCCGCCATCATCGCATTAAAACCAGCCCAAAGCGCTGAAGCACCAACTTCAGAAGCCATTGCTTGAATGAAATCGTTAGTTTTGCTTTCTAGAATATCAGCCGCTTTTAGCAATATTAAGCGTCTTTCAGTTGGCCCCGTTTCAGACCATGTTTTAAAAGCAATAGCCGCTGTATCTGCGGCTCTATTAGCATCGTCAATAGTCGCTGCTGCACCTTGCGTTACCAATTCGCCTGTGACAGAGTTTAGCCGTTGGAAGGTTGCGCCATTTGATGCATCAATGGCTTCATTGTTAATAATAAGCTGGGTTTTCATAGATACCTTTAAGTTGATTTTTTTAAAGTAAGAATATTAGCTTTTCATTATTTAATTTTTTTCAATGATAGGCAAGATTTAATTATGACTATTGGCTTTAAGCTATTTTTTTGGGAGGGTTTACTGATTTTTCATGTTTAGGTAAGTTAATTAAAGCATGCACAATACAAACTTTATAGATTATAAAGTGAGCTCAGTTAACTAAAGGTGATTGGACGAAATATACAAAGAAGTATCTAATGAGTCAGATTTTCCCAGGCTAGATGCATGGTTTTTAAACTAATATTTAATAATGGAAATCCTATTTCGCCAGTCATGGAAGCCACCTGCGTATAGAGTGTGGAAATGATAAGATCAAGCTCAAAATATTACGTTTAAATATTCTAGTATCTGAGCATAAGGTTGAGTTTTAAATAAAAAATAAGGATTATCGTTATGAGTTTAAAAGCACTATTTGAACCAACCTCAGTTGCGGTTATTGGCGCTTCATCTAACCCGGCACGTATTGGTGGGCGTCCGATAGACTATTATTTAAAAGCGGGTTTTAAAGGGGATATTTATCCTGTCAACCCTAATAGAGATGAAATACAAGGCCTAAAGGCTTACCCGGATATTGCCTCCATACCCGGCAAGGTTGAATTGGCCGTGTTGGCTATTTCAGCTAAATTGGTTGCCGAGGCTTTAACGGCGTGTGGAGAGAAGGGCGTGAAGGTAGTCGTACTTTTTTCTGCGGGTTTTTCTGAGCTGGGTGATGCAGGTGATTTACTTCAGGATCAACTTGATCAAATTGTGCAACGCTATGATATGCGCATACTGGGCCCTAATTGTTTAGGTTTATACAATGGCGATATAGGCAACTGCCCTACGTTTACGTCTGGTCTTGAAGGGGGTTTCCCTATAAATGGGCGAGTTGGTTTAATTACTCAATCAGGCGCATACGGCACACATTTACTGACGATGACTAAATCACGTCGTTTAGGAGTTTCAAAGTGGATATCGACTGGGAATGAGTCCGACTTGACGGTAGCGGAGTGCCTTGAATACTTGATTGATTCAGATACTGTTGATGTTGTTGGCTGTTATATGGAAGGTGTTAAAAAGCCGAAGATATTAATGCGAGCACTTGAAAAAGCTCGTGTTGCTGGTAAAGCGGTTGTTATTATGAAAGTAGGTGTGTCAGACGTCGGTTCAGAAGCCGTCCAGTCGCATACTGCATCGTTAACAGGGTCGGATGCAAGCTTCCAAGCACTTATTGATCAATATGGTGCTCAACGTGCGAAAACAACTGAGCAAATGTTCGATATCCTTTATGCCTTCAGTATATCGCCACGCGCCGAGGGCAATCAATTAGGTATTTTAACAGTATCGGGTGGCGCAGGCGTTTTAATGGCGGATGCGGCTGAGGAGGAAGGGCTTTTAGTGCCGCCGATGCCCGATGAGACGCAAAAAAGGCTCATCGCGCGAAACCCATTATGCGCACCCCGCAACCCGGTTGATATAACAGGGAATGCGCTTAATGATTTTGCCTTAGTGGGTGAAAACTTAACGGCTATGTGCGAAGAGGGTCATTATGATTTGTTGGTTGCTTTTTTTACTTCATGGGTGGGGTCTCCAGCACATGGAGGGAAGCTTTTTGATGCCTTAAGTGAGGGCATCAAAACACAAAAAAAACCGTTTGCGGTGATTGGTCAAGCGACCGAAGCGATTAAAGAAAAGTATGAAGCTGTGGGGATTATGGTTTTTGAAGATCCCTCTAGAGCGGTTGCGGCATTATCTGCCTTGGCAAAATTTAACACAGCATTTAGTCAGGCGACTGAGGATAAGGGTGAGTTGCTTGCGATTCCAACTATTGTGCTGCCAACTGGGAAAACGACTGAAGCAGAAGCGAAATTGTCAATCGAACAAATTGGTATTCCTGTTCCAAAAGAAAAGGTGGTCCGCGATGCCGCGGAAGCGGTTAAAAGTGCTAATGACATTGGTTTTCCTGTGGTCATGAAAATCATTTCATCCGACATCGCTCATAAATCTGAAGCGGGTGGCGTGGCACTTAATTTAGTAAGTGCAGAAGAGGTTCGTGCTGCTGCAAACTTAATGTTCAAAACAGTAGCAGAACGAGAACCGAATGCAAAAATTGAAGGTCTGCTGATCAGTCCGATGATTGCTGACGGAGTTGACTTCATTATTGGTACGCAGTGTGACCCTATTATGGGGCCAGTTATCATGGTTGGTTTAGGGGGTATTTACACTGAAATTTTAAAAGATGTTCGCCTTTCGTTAGCGCCGGTCACGCATGAGAGAGCGCTATCGATGTTGACCTCATTACGTGGGGCGGCTATTTTTCAAGGTGCCCGTGGTCAAGCGCCTATCAATATAAATGCGGTTGCCGATGCGGTTAGTCGATTGTCAGTATTGGCGGTGCAAAACACCGATACTATCGACAGTATTGAGATTAATCCTTTAAGAGCAATGGGTGATAAAGTGGTCGCTTTAGATGCCTTAATACTAAATAATGAGGCCAAAATTAATCATTAACTTTTTGAATATTAAAATAATTATTTGGAGAACAAAAAATGCAAAATACTGATTACACAACACCGGCCTTGTTTATCGATGGTGAATGGGTCACACAAGCCAGCCGTTATGGTGAGGTGTTAAACCCTGCGACTGATGAAGTATTGGCTAAATTCCCTATTGCCGATGAAGATCAAATTGATCGTGCATTGGCATCGTCCGCTGCAGGTTTTGAACAATGGCGTAAAACCAGCTATGAAGAGCGAATTGAACTGATGCACCGCGCAGCGGCAATTCTTCGCGACAATGCAGAACATACTGCCCGTTGCATGACCATGGAACATGGTAAACCGTTAGCAGATTCAAAAGCAGAGGTGGAAAATTGTGCAAGTTTACTAGAATGGTGTTCAACGGCAGCTGCCGATCATGATGATCGAACGTTACCCGAGTTAAGCGGTTTTGTTGATAGAACAGTACGTAAAGAGCCAATTGGTCCTGTGGCCGCGTTTCCGGCGTGGAACTTTCCGGCTTCATTGGCGACGCGTAAAATGGCTTCTGCTATGGCGGTGGGTTGTTCGGTTATTGTTAAACCAGCCAAAGAGACGCCCGTTTCATTTATGGCTGTGGTCGAGGCACTTGATAAAGCTGGCCTACCTAAAGGCGTTGTTAATATATTGATGGGCGATTCAGCACTCATCAGTAAACAGCTAATTGAATCACCTGTGATTAAAAAAATATCTTTTACCGGTTCAACGCCAGTCGGGCAACAGTTGGCTGCTTTGGCGGGGGATCAGGCTAAACCCTGCGTAATGGAATTAGGTGGCCATGCGCCAGTGTTGATTTTTGATGATGCTGATATAGACAAAGCAATAGATTTGTCGGTGATGACAAAAAGCCGTAATTCAGGGCAGGTGTGTATTTCACCAACGCGATTTTTTGTTCAAGAGGGTGTTTATGAGCAATTTTTAGCAGGTTTTACAGAAAAATTTGCAGGCCTTCGTGTCGGCAATGGTTTGGATAGTGATACCCAAATGGGGCCATTAGCAAACCCACGCAGAATCGGTGAAATAGATGTTTTGGTTAAAGATGCTGTGAGTAAAGGTGCTCGTTTAATGACAGGCGGCAAACGGCTTGATCGAGCGGGAAACTTTTATGAAGCAACTGTGTTGGCTGATGTGCCAGCAACCGCTAGAGTCATGCAAGAAGAGCCTTTTGGCCCCATTGCTATTATCAATAAATTCAGTACTTATGATGAAGCGATTGAGAAAGCCAATAATACTGATTTTGCATTAGCGTCATACGCCTTTAGCGGATCACAAGAAACTATAGATAAGCTGGGTAGTGATTTGGACTCAGGTAAAGTAGGTATAAATGGATACCCTGTTGTTTTTCTAGATTCTCCACTCGGTGGGCGACGTCAATCGGGCTACGGTAGTGAAGGTGGTTATGAGGGGTTAGATGCCTACCGAATTGTAAAATTTGTTAGCCAAAGTGTTATTTAACAATAGAGAAAATGTATATTGCACTAAGCACTACTTAGATTAAAGTAACTAACGTGATTTAAAAAGCCGAGCTTAATGCTCGGTTTTTTATTGGTCTCTCAATTAAGCAGAGTATGAAACTTAATAAAGTCGTGCCTGATATAAGCCCTTATAAAAGTATGCTTTATATTCAATGGGTTGCGGGTTTTTTTTGACCAAGTAGGAACGAACGATTATTACGAGCTATGTTCGGTGCCTATTGTCCATGCGATAAGCGTTATGTAGGAATATCCCCCTTAATTGATACTCGGTGCAATAATCGTCGATAGCCTGTGTAATCATTAATAGGGTAATGGTGTGTAGAGCGGTTATCCCACAATACAAACATATTTTTTTGCCATTTAATTCTGCATTGAAATTCAGGCTTGCGTGCATGTTGATACAGTAAGTTTAATAAAGGTTGGCTGTCTTTTTCACTCCAATTTTCAAAGCACAAAGTATGCGCTTCATTAACATAAATTGTTTTTTCACCGGTCTCTGGGTGTGTTCGAATAACGGGGTGGCTGTGAGTGTAAACATCAGGTTCTATATTTTTCCCGAGCCTTGCTGCACGTGTTTTGGAAACGGCAGTTTTGTTGGAGGTATTGACTGCGTTTAGAGGGTTGACCCTTTCTTTTATATCATTAGTAAGTGCCTGGTAAGCAGCACCCATATTACAAAAAATTGTATCACCGCCAATAGGTGGTATTTCAAGTGCGTATAGGCTTGCACCTGCCGCAGGATTTATAAGGTAGCTAGTATCTGAATGCCATACTCCACCAAAGTTAATTTCTTCGTTTGGTAATTTAAGTATTTCAGCAACATAAGGCATACCTTTTATACCTTCAATGAACGGGTATTGATCTAATTCACCAAATTGACGAGTGCAATCAACTTGTTGTTGCGGGGTCAGTGATTGTTTAGGAAATACCAATACTTTTCGTTGTAGCCAAACTTTTCTTAACTCTTGAAGAACATGTGGAGCTAAGGGTTCTGATAGATTTAAACCACTGATTATAGAGCCAATACTTGGACTGATACTTTGTACTTTAAAATTCATTATTGTATCGGTTAGTTGTTTAAAATGTAGGTGCCTTATATAAATGGAAGCCGTTATAGGGCTTGCATTTATGGTGCTCTGGTACGGGCCAATTTTCCTTAGCAAGCGGTAAGCCTCCATCAACTTCCATGGTATGCCCAGTAATATAAGCGGCACCGTCTGATAATAGATAAACAATAGCGGAGGAGATTTCAGCTTCAGTGGCTTGTCGTTTCATCGGTACTTGATGTTTGCGTTGTTTTAACTTTTTCTTGAAAGCGTCTGGGTAAGTTTCCATACCACTGGAGGCAACAGAACCCGGCGCAACTGCATTCACACGAACACCTGAATGAACCCATTCAAGTGCAGCGGTTTGGGTCAGGTTGATCATGCCTGCTCTTGCAGCACCGGTATGTCCCATGTGAGGCATACCATGGGCGACACTTGCAACTATATTTACAATAGCTCCACCGTGTTCCTTCATCGACAAGTTGTAAGCTTCTCTCATCATATAAAAGCCACCATTTAGGTTGTTACGAATCACCGCATCCCAGCCATTGTCACTAATATCTTCAAGTTTAGATGGGAACTGCCCTCCGGCATTGTTAACTAGGCCATCAATTTGGCCATGTGTTTTGATGATGGCCTGTAGGGTGCTCTTGATAGCTTGAGAGTCTCTGATGTCCAAAGAATAAAAGTGACATTGGTTGCCATCCTTATGTATTTCATCAGCAACATTTTTTAGTTTATCAATGTTTCGCCCGACAATAATAACGTGAGCACCTAAGGATGCGAGTTCGTGAGCAGTACAGCGCCCAATTCCACTTCCTCCTCCCGTCACTATAAGCACCTTATCGTTAAACAATGACGATTTGTAAATTGAGCGGTACATACACTTTCTCCAACGTTTTATTTATTAGCCTACAGTATATTAACTGATTAATCTAACAGTTGTTAGTTCGATCGTTTTCTGTTTATACTAATCTTCCTAATAATAAGAAGAGTTACATTATGTTGTTTAACCATGAACATGCGATGTTACGAGAATCAGTCCAAACGTTTATCAATCGAGAAATAGACCCATTTGTTGATGAATGGGAAGAGGCGGGGATTTTTCCTGCTCATGATTTATTTAAAAAAATGGGTGATGCGGGTTTTCTTGGTATCAATAAGCCTGAGGAATGGGGCGGGTTAGGCTTGGATTATTCTTATGCGTTGGTGTTTGCCGAAGAAGTAGGCCGGATCAAATGTTCAGGTATTTCAACAGCCATTGGTGTGCAAACGGATATGAGCACGCCCGCGTTGGCAAATTTTGGCAGTGATGATTTAAAACGTAACTTTCTTGTTCCAGCGATCAAAGGAGAATCGGTCGGCTGTATTGGTGTGAGTGAAGAAGGTGCTGGTTCTGATGTGGCATCCATTAAAACTGAAGCGCGCCGTGTTGGTGATGAATACATTATCAATGGCAGTAAAATGTGGATTACGACGTCAACTCAGGCTGATTGGGTGTGTTTACTATGTAATACGGGTGGGGACGACGGCCCGCATAAAAACAAGTCGCTAATTATTGTGCCATTAGATGCGAAAGGTGTGACTCGTGGCAAACGCTTAAAAAAACTAGGTGCTCACAGTTCAGACACCGCACCATTATTTTTTGATGATGTACGAGTTCCGGTTTCTAACCGAATCGGTGAAGAAGGCCGTGGATTTATTTATCAAATGAAACAGTTTCAAGAAGAACGTTTTTTTGCCATGTCTAAATACTTGAGCCAAGTTCAAGATGCCGTCGATATCACAATAGAATACACCAAGCAACGCAAAGCATTTGGTAAGCCACTGATTGCGAATCAAGAAATTTATTTTAAATTGGCAGAAATGCAAACAGATATTCAGGCCGTTCGTGCGCTTATTTACCATGCCTGTGAAAAATATATCAATGGCGAAGATGTCGATATGCTGACCTCAATGGCGAAATTTAAAGTTGGTGCATTAGGGCAAACAATACCATCAGCATGTTTGCAGTATTGGGGTGGGCAAGGCTTTATGTGGGATAACTTAATTAGCCGTATTTTTCGTGATACACGCTTATGTTCTATTGGTGGTGGGGCAAACGAAGTTATGCTGGAAATCATTTCAAAACGAATGGGTATTCATCCATCATCTTTAAGTTAACTAAATTCTATGGCTGTTATTCAAAGTAAAATTAATACACAAAGCGACGTATTTAAAAAAAATAGGAAAGATTTATTAGGCCTCATTAAGCAAGTTAATGAGCTTGAAAATAAAGTTCACTTAGCGTCAAAACGTAAACAAACGTTATTTAATCAAAGAGGGCAATTACTACCGAGGACACGTTTAGATATGCTACTAGATCCAGGTGCCAGTTTTATTGAGCTAAGCACACTAGCCGGCCTGGGCCAACATGACGATGATGGCAATGAGGATGTTTATGGTGCTGGAATTATTGTTGGTATTGGTTTTGTAGAAAACACGCGGTGTATGGTCTATGTGAATGATGCGGCGATTAAAGGTGGTACAAACATGCCCCATGCGTACAAGAAATTACGCCGAGCGCAAGAGATTGCCAGTGCCTCAAGACTACCTTTTATTTGTTTAGTGCAAAGTGGTGGTGGTAATTTATTTCTGCAACATTTGGGCTTTAATTTGGCAGGGCATAGATTTATGTCGCAAGCCCATGCATCGGCTGCGGGTATCCCACAAATTACGGTTGTGCATGGAGCATCAACCGCTGGTGGCGCTTATATACCAGGCATGTCGGATTACGTGGTGATGGTGAAAGATAAAGCCCGTGCGTACCTTGCCGGACCGCCATTATTAAAAGCAGCTACCGGTGAAATTGCCGAAGAAGAGGAACTTGGTGGCGCTGAAATGCATGCACGTGAATCAGGTCTTGCGGAGTATTTAGCTGAAGATGATGCGCATGCGATTGAAATGACGCGAGAAGTGGTTAAAAGCTTAAATTGGAATGATCGCTTACCTCCAGCAATAAATAAAAGATATAAAGAGCCTCGTTACGATATTGATGAACTATGTGGCATCGTCCCTGCAGATTATCACAAGCCCTATGACAGCCGCGAAGTAATTGCGCGTTTGGTTGATGATTCAGATTTTGTTGAATTTAAGGCAAATTATGACCCCTTTACCATTTGTGGTTTTTCAGCCATTGAAGGTAAACACTGTGGAATTATTGCAAACAATGGCCCCATTACTAATAAAGGAGCAGGCAAGGCGACGCAGTTTATTCAGCTATGTTGTCAGGCGAATAAACCGCTGATCTTTTTGCAAAACACCACAGGGTTCATTGTTGGTATTGAACACGAACAACGTGGCATGATTAAGAATGGTGCAAAACTGATTCAAGCGGTTGCGAATGCGACCGTACCTAAAATAACACTCAATATAGGTGGTGCTTTTGGCGCTGGCAATTATGCGATGTCGGGTCGCTCATTTGAACCAGAGTTTCTGTTCGCTTGGCCAACAAACACCTTGGCTGTGATGGGCGGGGAGCAAGCAGCAACGGTGATGTCGATTGTTTATGAGAATAAACAGAAAGCAAATAAAAAGCCTATTGATGAACCTTTTTTAGCGAAACAAACTGAAGATATTTTGTCGTATTACTCCAATGTTTCATCAGCGCTTTATTGCACCTCAGAAGTTTGGGATGAAGGCATTATTGACCCACGTAAAAGCCGTCGTTTGCTTTCAGAACTGATTGATATTGTTGTGCAAGGCCGTGAAACGAAATTAGACCCGAATACATTTGGCGTGGCGAGGTTTTAGAATGATGAAGCTACCAGAGACTGAAACATTATTACTGAAGCAGCTAGAAGGCCGGTTATATGTCACGCTAAATCGGCCCGAGCGCCGTAATGCGATGAACAATCAAATGAGTCAAGAGCTACATAATGTAGCTGATTTTTTGCTTAAATCGGATTCAATACGGGTTGTTATTTTACAAGGCGCAGGTGGTCATTTTTGTGCAGGTGGGGATATAAAAGAGCGTAAAGAACAAACCGATACGCGTGCTATAGATACCGATCCGGCAAAAGAAAGAAACATTAAATCAGGTCATTTATTTAAAAAGTTTTGGTCATTGCCACAAACCTTAATTGTTGTTGTTGAAGGCTCGGCCATGGGCGGTGGGTTTGGTTTGGCGTGTTTGGCCGACCTTACCCTTGTCGATAAACATGCAAAACTTGGTATGCCTGAAACAACGCTGGGTATCGCACCTGCTCAAATAGCCCCCTATGTTGTTAAGCGAATTGGTTTAACACGTGCGAAACAAATGGCGTTAACAGGGGAAAGAATTAACGGCGAAAAAGCCTATCAAATAGGTATTGCACAATACCTCGCAGAGTCCACAGAAGGACTTAAGGACTTACTAGAATCAGTCATTCAACAGGTCGAACGTTGCGGCCCTAAAGCGTGTGCTGCAACAAAAGAAATCATGCATGAAGTGGGGCATCATAAGAGTGATGACATGATCGAATTTTCAGCAGATATTTTTTCTAAATTAAACAAGCAAGATGAAGGTCGTGAAGGTCACCGAGCCTTTGTCGAGAAAAGAAAACCAATATGGACGGCTGATAAATGAATCACTTTAATACCATTTTGATCGCGAACCGCGGGGAAATTGCCGTTCGAGTGATTAAAACTGCCAAAGATATGGGTTATGAAACAGTCGCTGTTTTTAGTGAGGCAGATCGAGAGGCATTGCATGTTTCATTAGCTGATACAGCCATTTGTATAGGTGAGTCAGCGGTTGATAAATCCTATTTAAATATTGATAGCATTATTGCTGCTGCTCAGCAAACCAATGCTCAGGCGATCCACCCTGGGTATGGTTTTTTATCTGAATCGGCGGAATTTGCTAAACGCTGTGAAGAATCAGGGTTGGTTTTTATTGGGCCAACATCTCATGCTATCGCCGTGATGGGAAACAAAACGGTTGCTAGGCACAAAATGATGGATGCCGATGTGCCATTAGTGCCCGGTTACGATGGGCCATCAGAAGATGATCGAGTCCTACAAAAAGAAGCGGACCGAATCGGTTACCCGGTGATGGTGAAAGCTGCAGCAGGTGGTGGGGGTCGAGGTATTCGTATTGTTAGAGAATCAAAAAAATTAATAGCGGAAGTTGAATCAGCCAGAGCAGAGGCGCTCAGCAGTTTTGGATCGTCTGAATTACTGCTTGAAAAATGTATTGAGCAGGCTCGACATATTGAAATTCAAGTATTTGCAGACCAAGCTGGCAACGCGGTTTATTTGGGCGAACGAGACTGCTCAATGCAGCGCCGTAATCAAAAAGTTATTGAAGAAGCGCCAGCGCCAAAGATGGATGAAGTGTTGCGACAAAGAATGGGCGAGGCCGCTGTAAAGGCTGCTAAAGCGGTTAATTATGTTGGCGCGGGTACGGTTGAATTTCTAGTGGCTAAAGATCAATCATTTTATTTTTTGGAAATGAATACGCGTTTACAAGTTGAGCACCCGGTTACGGAGTTAATTACCGGCTTAGACCTTGTTGATTGGCAATTGCGTGTCGCCGCAGGCGAAGATTTACCGCTCAAGCAAGATGAAATTCAGCTCAAGGGGCATGCTATAGAAGTTCGTTTATATGCGGAAGATGTTGAGTCAGGTTTCATTCCCCAAACAGGGCTTGTGCGGAACTGGGAAACGCCAACCGGAAAAGGTATTCGCGTTGATAACGGCATTGTCAATGGCCAGATGATTACGCCCTATTATGATTCGATGCTTGCAAAATTAATTTCATATGGTGGTACGCGTGATGAAGCGATTAGGCGCTTAAGGCGCGCACTGAAAGATACCGTTTTATTGGGCTTGTCGAGCAATAAGCCATTTCTACTTGGCTTACTTGATGACCCAACATTTGCAGCGGGTAATGCAACAACACGGCATATTGAAGAACAGTATTTACCAGAAAAAGAAAATCAAGGTGGCTACAGTCCAATGGAGTCAATGTGGGCGATTGCGGCGATCCTATTGTCGCGTACGAAAGGCGCAACGGGTTGGCGAAGTACAGGCATTCTTAGCTGGCCTGTCAGGTTGAAATTTCATGGAGAACAACGCGACTTTGTTGTCTCTCAAGATGGTGATACGTACCGTGTTGAGAACGATGATATTGAAACACAAAATGTCATCATCTTAGCTGAGAAAGGTGGTCAATTATCACTACAAATTAATGGTGTTCACTCAGGTGCTAATGTTGCGTTAGATGAGCGACAACATATTTATATTGATAACCGTTCTGAAGTCGCGATGTTTGAGAGGTTATCATTTTCAGAAAAACGAGACGATGAAGAGCTTGGTGCAAACCTAGTAGCCCCTATGAGTGGGCGAATAGCCGACGTTAAGGTTGAAACAGGCGACACGGTTAACAAAGGCGATTTGATGGTTGTGCTTGAGTCAATGAAGATGTTTCAAGAATTAACAGCGCAACAAACGGGCGTTGTTAGTGAGGTTTATGTGAAGGTTAATCAACAGGTTGAGGTTAACGTTCCGCTGATAGATATCATTACGAACGAACAGGGTGAGCATGAAAAAAACTAAAATCGGTGGTGCTTCAGGCTATTGGGGCGATAGCGCTTATGCAACAGAACAGTTGCTGAGTAAAGGTGACGTTGATTATTTGGTTTATGACTATTTAGCCGAAGTGACCATGTCGCTGCTGGCAAATGCTAAATCGAAATCTGAACAGTTCGGTTATGCAACAGATTTTGTACAGCAAATATTAAAGCCTAACTTAAGTGCTATAGCTGAACGAGGGGTGAAAGTTGTTGCTAATGCCGGCGGTGTTAATTTACCAGCATGTAAAGAGGCTATTCAATCAATACTAGATGAGCAAGGTATAAAACTAAAAATCGGTGTTGTTAGTGGTGATAATTTATTACCGAGGGAGGAAGAGTTACGTGCGAAAGGCGTGACAGAAATGGAAACTGGAGCGCCTTTTCCTGCAAAATTAGCGAGTATTAACGCCTATTTAGGTGCCTTTCCAGTAGCGGCTGCATTAGATGCTGGCGCTGATATTGTGATCACTGGTCGGGTTGTCGACTCGGCAACAACATTGGGTGTGTTGATCCATGAATATAAATGGTCAGTCGATGATGTAGATAAACTATCGATGGGTTCTCTAGCCGGGCATTTAATCGAATGTGGCTGTCAAGTAACGGGTGGTAACTTTACTGATTGGCAAGACAGTTGTGATGGTTGGGCAGACATGGGTTACCCCATCGTTGAGTGTGATGACAGTGGTGATTTTGTTGTTACAAAAGCTGCTGGAACGGGAGGTTTAGTTTCAAAGCTCACGGTTGCTGAACAAATGATTTATGAAATTGGTGATCCTCAGGCCTACTTTTTACCCGATGTTGTGTGCGATTTTTCTCAGGTTAAACTAACAGAACAAGGTGCTAATAGGGTGTTAGTCACTGGCGGCATTGGTTACCCTCCAACGGATCAATATAAAGTATCGGCTACTTATTTAGATGGTTATCGCGCCGTTTATACGCAGTTATTAACGGGCTTTGATATATTGCAAAAAGCCGAGCTAACGGCAGACGCCATTTTAGTGCGTTGTGAAAAGCTGTTGGCTGGAATGGGTTATGACGACTTCAAACAACATTCTATTAATTATTTAGGCGCTAACGCTCTTTGGAATAAAGAGCATTTTAAAGCACCGAAAGATATTCAAGAAATAGTGCTAAGAATAGCTGTTCATCATGATAAGCGCGAAGCAGTCGCTTTATTTTCGAGAGAAGTTATGGGCGTTATTTTGAATATGACAGGCGGGCGTTGTTCAGCGGGTCAGGCAGGCCGACCTAAGGTTTCTCCGGTGATTAGTCTGTATTCATTTTTATTAGATAAAAACCAATTAAGCGCAGTCATTGAGGTGGATGGTACGAAATTAAGTTACCCAAAAGCCTCTTGTAAACCTTTTGATACGGACATTATTAATCGCGAACCCGATCCAGTAGCTGCGACAGATGATAAAAACATGGAACAAGTGCCCTTACTTAAATTAGCGGTGGCACGAAGTGGCGATAAAGGGCGTTTCGCTAATGTTGGAGTGATAGCGCGCCGGCCTGAATATATGGCGTATATCAGTCAAGCCTTAACGGAAGAGACCGTTGCTGGGTGGTTTTCCCATGTTTTAAATGGCCGTGTTGAACGGTTTTATTTACCTGGTATTGATGCGTTTAATTTTTTCTTACATGACGCGTTAGGTGGTGGCGGTGTGAGCTCTATGAATATAGATGCACAAGGTAAAACCTACGCGCAGCAAATTTTAATGATGCCAGTTAATGTGCCCGTTGGTTTACTAAATAATTAAAGGAACAAACATGTCTATTGTTGACCCTATTTTGTCTAATGAACGTACTCAAGCGATGCTTCAATCTAATCATTGGCGGAATAAAACACTGCTGGAGTTCTTTGATGAGGCCGTTGCTAAAGATGGTAATAAACCCGCCGTTATTGGTTATTGCAAAGAGACAGATAGTAAAGAAATCAAAACTTACAAAGAACTGTCAGTTTTATCCGATCGTTTAGCGGCAGGTTTATTACATAAAGGAGTTGGCAAAGGGGATGTGGTTTCCTTTCAGCTACCTAACTGGTGGGAATTTGTTGTGGTTTATCTGGTGTGTATGAGAATTGGTGCCATTAGTAACCCATTGATGCCAATTTTTAGAGAAAGCGAATTATCGTATATGTTGGGTTTCGCCAAGTCTAAAGTAATATTTGCCCCCGCTAGCTTTAGAGGGTTTAACCACGCTGGAATGATAGAGCAGCTCAGTGAGAGTTTACCGAGTTTAGAGCACGTATGTATTTTGGGTGAGCACGGTCTTCAACCTTTCATGGCAGACCAAGTCAGTGACGCTGATCGTGAACAATTTGAAGGGAACAAATTATCGCCCAATGATGTTTTTTTACTGATGTACACATCAGGAACAACGGGGTCGCCGAAAGGCGTGATGCATACGTCTAATACACATGAATATTCAGCTCGACAGTTTATTTCACGTACTGAAGTAACAGATAAAGAAAATGTTTTTATGGGTTCACCGACAGCGCATATGACGGGTCTTATGTTTGGCGTTAGTATGCCCATTATGTTGGGAGCGACGATGGTTTTTTTAGACCAGTGGGACCCTTCTTTGGCTTGGAAAATCATCCGAGATGAGAAGATTGCTTTCACCATGGGGGCAACACCATTTTTAGCGGATTTAAGTGAATCTGATGCGTTAACACCGTGCAACCATGACACGTTTAGAATATTTGTCTGTGGTGGGGCGCCAGTGCCCCCAGCCATTGGACGCAGTGCGTCAGAGCGTTTAAATGTGAATTTGGTCACTGTGTGGGGCATGACAGAAATGTCAGCCGTTACAACAACGTTACTTACCGACACAGAAGAAAAAGTATTCGAAACGGATGGTTATCCATATGATGGAACAGAGGTTCGTGTGGTTAACTCAAAGGGGCAGCCAATACCAAATGGTGAGGAAGGACGGTTGCAAACACGTGGACCGGGTAACTTTGTTGGTTATTTGAAGCGTCCAGAAGCCTATGATACAGATGCGGAAGGTTGGTTTGAGACAGGCGACTTAGCAAAAATTGTTCATCAAAAATACATCCGAATTACGGGGCGATCAAAAGATATCATTATTCGTGGTGGTGAGAATATTCCAGTAGCAACCGTAGAAAATACACTGTATAGACATCCGCAATTGCAGGATTCGGCGGTGGTTGCAAAACCTGACGATCGCTTGGGTGAAAGAGCGTGTTGTTTTATTACCTTAAAGCAAGATGCCACGATAGATTTACAACAAATAAAAGACTATTTGTCTGCTGAAGGGCTAAGTAAAAACTATTGGCCTGAATATTTAGAAATATTACCGGCCATGCCAAGAACAGCCAGTGGGAAAATCCAAAAATTTAAATTACGAGACATGGCTAAAAAATTAACATAAGGAAAACAAATGAATCCTGCATTACTGAATGACGAACAAAAAATGATTAAAGATATGGCAGATCGTTTTGCCAGAGAAAGATTATTGGACGGTTATAGAGAACGTGCTTTAAAAAATGACCCACTGGATAGAGGACTGATTAAGGAAATGGGTGAGCTTGGGTTATTAGCCCCTAATATTCCAGAAGAGTATGGCGGTATTGGTGCAACTAGTTTTGTTAATGGCCTAATTTGTGAAGCGATTGCCTACGGTGATTTCAATATGAGTTATATGAACATGACAAACCCTTTGATGAGCGATGTCATTATGCGGTTTGCCACGCATGAAATGAAACAGGATGTGTTACCTAAAATGGCGTCGGGTGAGCTTATTGTTGGCTTAGGGCTGACTGAACCGCGAGGCGGGTCAGATGCGGGTAACTTAATTTTAAAAGCTGTTAAAACAGATACCGGTTATATTTTAAATGGCGAAAAAACCTCGATGAGTTACGCCACACAAGCAGATAGTGTATTGCTGTTTGCTCGTACCGGTACCGTAGAATCAGGTCCTTACGGTGTTTCTGCATTTTATGTTGATTTAAATTTACCGGGTATTAGTCGGACAGACTTTGATGATATTGGCAATAAACCAGTTGGCCGTGGTTCTGTGTTTTTTGAAGATGTGGAGATTCCTGCGTCGGCCTTAATTGGTAATGAGAATGAAGGGTTTACCAAGATTATGGTCGGCTTTGATTTAAGCCGTGTTTTGATTGCTTTGCAATGTGTGGCTACAGCTCAGGTGTCGGTCGATGAAACCTGGCAATATGTCCAAGAACGAGAAGCCTTTAAAACGCCATTAGTAAAATTTCAGGGTGTTTCCTTTCCACTGGCAGGGCATGAAAGCACGTTGGAATCCCTTCGAGCCTTAGCTTATCAAACTCTACAGTTGCGTGATGGCGGGCATCGACATACGCGTGAGGCTGCTATGCTGAAATGGATGGGGCCAAAATATTGTACAGACATCATTCAGAGCTGTTTGCTATTACACGGGCATTACGGTTATACCACCGACTTACCTTTCCAGCAAAGAATGCTCGACGTGATGGGATTGCAAATTGGAGATGGCACTGCACAAATTATGAAAACTATTATCTCAAGAGAGAAGGTTGGGAAAATAGCGCTTCAATACAAATGACATTAAAAAATGGCGAAGAACGAGTATTTGACCCTCACGAGGGTGTGTTTCCTTCGATTGCTATTGATTGGTATCTCTCTACGGTTCACGTTAACTTGATTTAAAGCCCATCGCAGTTGTGATGGGCTTTCGTTAAGGTGTTTTAACTACGGTTAGAGCAGGTTTTATAAGGAATAGCAGGAATAACTATTTTTTAAAAGTGCCCTAGTTAGCAACGTTCAATAACCATAGCAATTCCTTGACCTACTCCAACACACATGGTGATTAAGGCATAACGGCCACCGCTTCTTTGCAATTGACGACTGGCGGTTAAAACCAGTCTGGCGCCAGATGCACCAAGCGGGTGGCCGACAGAAATAGCACCACCATTTGGGTTGATGCGTGGGTCGTCTTCGGCTATGCCGAGTTGTTTTAGCCCCCCGAGTACTTGTGCGGCAAATGCTTCGTTCACTTCAATGATATCCATTTGATCAACACTAAGGCCCAGTCTTTTTAGTAATTTTTGACAAGCAGGTACAGGGCCTAAACCCATCATTGATGGCTCAATCCCAGCAGAAGCCCCACCTAATATGCGTGCTATTGGTTTTAGCTGGTGCTGCTCACCAAAATCGCGAGAGCCAACTACTACAGCAGCGGCACCATCATTAATACCTGAAGCATTAGCAGCAGTGACGACGCCACCTTCATAAAGTGAGCGCATCGTGGACATTTTATCTAAAGTTGCATTTGCACGAGGATGCTCATCGACCTCAACCACGATATCGGGTTTGCCGCGTTTTTGTGGAATATTAACGGGGATGATCTCCTCTTTAAAAAATCCGTTAGCGGTTGCCTTAGCCCATTTTTGTTGTGAGTTATAGGCAAAAACATCACACTGCTCACGATTAATATCAACGGCTTTAGCAACATTGTCAGCTGTTTCTGGCATCGCTTCATGACCATATAGTTTACCAATCGTTGGATTCGGAAAACGTACCCCGATGGCGCTGTCATAAACGGTAATATCTTTACTAAAGGCGGTGTTACTTTTGTTAAAGGTGAGTGGGGCGCGTGTCATGCTTTCTACCCCGCCGGCTATAAATAAGTGGCCTTCACCGCAGGTGATAGCACGAGCAGCATCGGTAATAGCAGCCAGGCTACTACCGCACAGCCTATTGACGGTTTGGCCGCTTACTTCGACAGGTAAACCAGCCGCTAAAGTAGCATATCGAGCTACATTTCGGCTGTCTTCCCCCGACTGGCAAGCACAACCTAGAATGACGTCATCAATCAATAAAGGGTCGATGTTGTTTCGTTCAACCAGTGCTTTGATAACGGCTGCGGCTAAATCGTCTGGCCGTACGTGGGCTAAGGCACCACAGTATTTTCCAAAAGCAGTTCTTGCACCATCGTAAATATAGGCATCTAACATATGATTTTCCTTTTAATTTATAGTTGTAAGTTATTGAATACTTAATTTATAGGCGAGTTTGCTGCCATCTCTAATCGCTTGAGCTGCATCGAGTTCTCGTACTTCTTTAACGCCACCAATTCTGTATACACTAGTGGCTAGGTTATTGAGTGGCTCAGCTAATTCATCACGTGATTCTTGTCCCGCACAAATGATAATGCTATCGGCTGCTAATAATTGAGTTTCCCCGTCTTTTTCAATATGTAAGCCCGCGTCATCAATTTTTAGGTAACGTAGATCGCCCAATAATTTAACGCCGCGTTTATGCAATTCTGCTTGATGAATCCAGCCAGTTGTTTTTCCCAATGAGCGTCCAAATTTCCCCGCTTTACGTTGTAATAGTGTGACTTCGCGAGAGCTCTTCATGGTGGGTTGTATTGATGAAACGAGAGACCCAGGCTGAAGACCTTCAGGGTCAATACCCCAATGGGCATTGAAAGAATCAATAGGATTTTTATCGTCATCTTGATGAGTTAAAAACTCGGCCATATCATAGCCAATTCCCCCTGCGCCAATAATGACGACGGTTTGACCGATTTTCTCTGGTGCACGAAAGGCTTCTTCGTAACTAAAAACATTTGAGTTATCAATACCCGGAATATCAAGCCGGCGCGGTATAACCCCGGTTGCTAACACGATGGAGTCGTAGTTAGCAGATTCAAGTTGTTCAACCGTTACGTGGGTGTTTAACTGGGTAGTCACTTGGTGTTTTTCAAGCATGACGTTGAAATAGCGAAGTAACTCATCGAATTCTTCTTTACCAGGTACCTTACGTGCGTGAGCGAGTTGTCCACCAATATCGGCAGCGGCATCGTACAGTGTAATGTTGTGACCCAGTTTTTTAGCCTCGATAGCAAAAGACAAGCCTGCCGCTCCAGCACCAATAACAGCAATATTTTTTGGAGAAGAGGTGGTGGGCAGTTTTGGCATCAATGTTTCGTGACAAGCACGCGGGTTCACTAAACAACTGACTGTTTTGAAATTAAATAAATTATCTAAGCATGATTGGTTGCAGGCAATACAGGTGTTGATTTCATCGTTGCGATTTTGTTGGGCTTTAATAACAAAGTCAGGGTCAGCTAAAAAGGGTCTAGATAAGTACACCATGTCAGCATCACCTTGTTTGATGATATTGTCTGCGACCTCTGCGGTGTTAATTCGGTTAGCAGCGGCAACAGGGATATTAACAACCTGTTTAATTTTTCCAGTGGCCCAGCTAAATGCAGCTCTTGGAACTTGCATTGCGATAGTAGGTATTGAGGCTTCATGCCAGCCAATTCCAGTGTTAATAAGATCAACACCAGTAGATTCTAATAATTTGGCAAATTGTTGAGCTTCTTCAATGTTCCAGCCACCTTCAACTAGTTCAAGCACTGACATACGATATTGAATAAAAAATTGAGAACCTAATTTATGACGTATTGCACGAATAATCTCTAATGGGAAGCGAGCGCGGTTTTCAAGGCTACCTCCCCATCGATCGGTGCGATGATTAGTACGTAATGCAGTAAATTCATTCAGGCAATAGCCTTCTGATCCGAGTAGTTCAATGCCATCAAAACCTGCTTGCTGTGCGAGAGAGGCACAATTTACGAAATCTTCAATAGTGCTTAGGATATCTTGTTCAGACATCTCTTTAGGTTCAAATTTACTGATCGGTGATCGAATAGCGCTCGGAGCAACTAAGTTTTCTTGCTTGGCATAACGCCCAGCATGGAGAATTTGTAAAATAATCTTACTACCTGATTGATGTACCGTATCGGTAATAATTTTATAGTCAGAAACTTGTTCAAGGTGAGTTAGTTTCATCGAGCCAGGGCTGATTAGACCATATTCATTAGGTGAAACACCCCCTGTGACGATGAGTGCGACGCCACCATCTGCACGTTCTTTGTAAAAAGCAGCTAGTCGACCAAATGGATCATCGCTGTGGTCAAGCCCTGTATGCATAGAACCCATAATAATTCTATTAGCTAAAGTTAATGGCCCTATTGAAATGGGTGAAAACAAATGATCGGACATATTGTTCCTTGTTAATTATGTAGGCCTAATGATGGAGTCAGTTTAGCAAGCATTTATGGCTATTCTTTACAATCTAACGCTTGTTTGATAGATTGGTCGATTATACCGATGAATTTAGTATAAATAAAATATAAGGATGAAAGTGTCAACAAACGAAGAGTTAATCTATCAGCTTGATGATGGTGTGGCGACCATAACGTTAAATCGCCCTGAAAGAAAAAATGCGCTATCGACGAGTTTGGTGAATAAATTAGCGGATGCGTGGGAAGAGGTTGATAGCAATGATGAGGTCAAGGTTGTTGTGCTTACATCATCTGATTGCGGTGTTTTTTGTGCTGGAATGGATTTAAAGGAAGCAGCAGAAATTAAAAAATTAACGGGTGAGGATGTTCTTTCTAAATTGAAAGACCCATTTCACCAACGTATGCGTGATTGTAAAAAACCCATTATTGCTGCGATGACCGGGCACTTAATGGCGGGTGGTATGTTGTTGTCGTTAAACTCAGATTTACGGGTAGGGCTCGTCGGTACACGCGTTGGGATTACCGAAGCAAAGATTGGTCGTGGTTCACCATGGGCCGTTCCTTTATTAGGGATGTTGCCGCAACCACTTATTATGGAGTTGGTATTAACGGGTGAGCAACTGCCCATTCAACGATTTTATGATCTCGGCTTTATTAACTATCTCGAAGAAACACCCAAGCAAGTAAGGCAACAGGCTTATCGTTTAGCAAACATCATTAGAGATAACGCGCCTTTATCTGTTGTGGCTGCCAAGGCCAGCATCCTAAGCGCGATGAGCCTTGGGTGCAATGAAGGCATTAAAGAAGCGCAACGCTTACATGAGGTTGTTTACGCGAGTGAAGATGGTATTGAAGCTGTCTCTTATACACATCTGACGCTGCCGACGATATGCAGT
>CAJXTU010000016.1 GCA_913060865.1 uncultured Cycloclasticus sp. | reverse complement strand
AGGGAACTGCCAGGCTTTTACACCAAAAACCCGCCGAATGGCGGGTTTTTTTTGCGTGACTGGTTTATATAAATTAACGTTAAAATGTATTTCAGGTTGACAATACTGTTCACGTTTTATTCACCTAGGTATTTCTATAATGAATAACAAAGGAATAACATAATGAGACAGTATATTTTGTTGTTAGGCTTAACGTTATTGTTAATTGCCAACCAAGTGTTTGCACATGGCGATGCACAGCCACAACCTATTGATGTAAAAGGACTAGAACCATTAGGTGATGAATGGCTTGAAGAAAATCCTTACTGAGCTGCCCCTAGTTTTCTAAACAACCTCTAGATTCTCAAAATACTGTTTTTCATACTTCATTGGAGACAGTCCGCCATTATTACCATGATGTCGTTTTGGGTTGTAGAAAAACTCAATATAATCGAATATTTCAGCTTTAGCATCCGCTCTAGTTTTAAATATTCGACGTTTGATACGATCCATTTTTAATAATGAAAAAAAGCTTTCGGCTACTGCATTGTCATGGCAGTTTCCCCTTCGGCTCATACTGGCTTCAAGGTTGTTCTCTTGCAGGAATTTTCGCCAGTCACCGCAGGTATATTGGACACCTTGATCTGAATGCACCAGCACTCGTTGCTTTGGCTTTCTGCGCCAAATAGCCATTAATAGTGCATCAATCACAAGGTCTGCCTTAGGGCTGCTTTTCATGCTCCAACCAACAACTTGACGTGAAAACAAATCAATTACAACGGTGAGATAGAGCCAGCCTTCATGAGTTCGTATGTGCGTGAAGTCTGTCACCCATACTTTGTTTGGCTGGTCATATTCAAACTGTCTTTCTAGCGTATTCGGAGCAACGTGGCTGATCTGGCCGGATTTAAACCCTTTGTGGCGCTTATAACCACGCATGGAACGTACGCCAGCAGCTTGCATGACCCGATAAACACGATTGCGACCACAGCTCTCACCATCATCTTTTAGGTCACGTGTGACATTGCGATACCCATACGAGCAGCCACTTTCCATCCAGAACTGTTTGATCTTAGTGAGTAAACGTTCGTCTTCTTTAGTACGCGGGCTTTGCGGCTCTTTGAGCCAGGCATAAAAACCACTGCGGTTAATCTCTAAAACGCGACACATCATCACGACCGAATATTTGTTGAGTCGAGACTTTATGAACGTGTATTTCGCTTTGACTCGCTTGCGAAGTACACCGCGGCTTCCTTTAATATATCTCGTTCTTCAGTTATTCGTCTCAATTGTGCTTTGAGCTGGCGAAGCTCAGCTTGTTGCTCAGTCAGAGCTTTGTGTTCGTTACTCGGCTCACCATATCGTTTAACCCAAGCATAAAGGCTTTTTGTTGTGATCCCAAGTCGACTAGCGACATCGCTAATTTTATACCCACGATCTGTGACCTGTTTGGCTGCTTCTATTTTAAATTCTTCTGGATAGCGTTTCCCGCTCATAATTATTCACCTTCTTGTTAAGCTAAATTATAACTCTAGAAGATGTCTAGTGAATTAGGGGCAGCTCAGGGTTATATTTTTCTGCTGACTCTATTTTGTATACATAAATATTTAAGATACGGCACACATATGTTAATAAGTTTCGACTGTCTGTTGCTGAATCAGATGATTTATCTTTTTATATCATCGCACGGCTGAGAGGAGTAATTAGTTATTACATTAAGTAGGTGCTTATTTGAATTTGCTAGATGATAGGTCAATTAAAGTGGAACGGTATACTTTTATAGTGAGTGCAGCGTGAATCAAGTTACTTTATTGTTAGCTAGGAACTATACTAGTTCGATGCACTACATGTTTTCTGTGTATGAGAATGTTGTGTTTAAACGTATTAATTAACTGTTTCTAACAATGATGAAATACGCACTTATAAAAACCATGGTAGCCATACTAGTTTTGTCTTTAACAGCGTGCGCTTCTAAAGGGCTGGTTAAACCACAAGATGAGAAATATCGTGGTCTTCCATATCTTGTACCGACAACCGAAATACCGCCCACTGGTGTTAAGAGGATTTCGGCTAGAGAGTTAAAGAACCGTCTAAGCACAAGCAAGCGTACCGTGCTAATAGATGTTTATGGTGCCATATTTAGAGAAGAAACATTAGATTTTGATGGCGCTTGGTTGGTTAGTACGCCACGAAAGAATCTACCGACTAGTGTTTGGTTGCCGAATGTTGGTAAACAAAAGCTAAACGTAGTCGTTGAACAATATTATCGTCAACAGCTGAAAGAACTTACTGCTAACGACACTAACAAGGTTATTGTAATTTATTGTGTTGAGGACTGTTGGATGGCTTGGAATGCAGCTAAGAGAGCGAAGGAGTGGGGGTATAACAATGTGTGGTGGTTTCGTGAAGGTGTAGATGGTTGGCTTGATAATGGCTGGCAGCTGCAAAATAGTGTACCGATTAATTTGCCGGTAAATGATTAATGGTTACGAAAGTTTTTTTGTTAAAAAGCAGCCTTTTGGCTGCTTTTTAACAAAATAGTTGAGCATTTAAAAGGAATCACCAGGTATTCTAACTGAACCTTCCATCAAGACCCGGGCGCTTCGGCTCATTATTGCTTTTGAAACAGTCCATCCGTTATCGGTTTGATTGGCTTCTGCACCGACACGAAGTGTGCCAGAGGGGTGACCAAAAACTACAGCGTTACGCTTTCCACCGCCTGCGGCAAGGTTAACTAGCGTACCAGGAACAGCGGCTGCAGCACCAATAGCAACGGCGGCTGTGCCCATCATCGCGTGGTGTAGTTTACCCATTGATAAAGCCCGTACGTGTAAATCAATAGCGTCTGCAGACACGTCCTTGTTGCTAGATGTTGTGTAAGATTTGGGTCCTGAAACGAAGGCCACTTTCGGCGTGTGTTGTCGGTTAAGGGCTTCGTCGACATGGTCAATCAAGCCCATTTTAACGGCACCATAAGCGCGAATAGTTTCGAACATGGTGAGTGCTTTGTCGTCACCATTAATGGCTTCTTGTAGTTCGCTTCCTGTGTAACCAATATCTTCGGCATTAATAAATATAGTGGGAATACCTGCCGCAATCATGGTCGCTTTAAAATTACCAACACCTGGCACCTCTAATTCATCAACTAGATTACCAGTGGGGAACATGGGTTCGCCTTCAGCAGAGGGGTTCAAGAACTGAACTTCAACTTCTGCTGCAGGAAAAGTAACACCATCTAATTCAAAGTCTCCTGTTTCTTGGACCTTTCCATTGGTCATAGGCACTTGCGCAATAATGGTTTTCTTAATATTGGCTTGCCAGATACGAATAGTAGCAATACCATTTTCTGGTACACGAGCAGGGTCTACCAAACCGTTACTAATGGCAAACGAACCGACGGCAGCCGTTAAATTACCGCAGTTACCACTCCAGTCCACAAAGGCTTTATCGATAGCCACTTGACCGAAAAGGTAATCGACATCGTGATCAGGTTGCTCGCTTTTCGACAGAATAACAGTTTTGCTGGTACTAGAGGTTGCGCCACCCATGCCATCGGTTTGTTTTCCGTAGGGATCAGGGCTACCAATTACGCGAAGTAAAATATTATCGCGGACTTCACCAGCGACTTGTGCGGCTTTAGGTAAGTCAGTTAAGTTAAAGAAAACACCTTTGCTGGTGCCGCCACGCATGTACGTGGCAGGTATTTTAATTTGTGGTGCGTGAGACATATGCCGTTAACCTCTTAAGCCGCTGTTGATGATTCAAGAAAGTCTTGAGCAAAGCGTTGTAAAACGCCGCCAGCTTCATAAACAGACACTTCATCAGCCGTATCAAGTCGGCATGTGACGGGTACGTTAACCGTTTCGCCATTCTTACGGGTGATGGTTAATGTTAATGTAGCTAGAGGGGCTATATCGCCGCTGACACTGTATGTTTCAGTGCCATCAATAGCGTACGTGTTACGGTTGTCACCCGCTTTAAATTCTAATGGTAGTACGCCCATGCCAACCAAGTTGGTCCGGTGAATACGTTCAAAGCCTTCAGCAACAATAGCTTCAACCCCTGCTAAACGAACGCCTTTTGCGGCCCAGTCACGTGAAGAGCCTTGGCCGTAATCTGCGCCCGCAATAATGATGAGCGGTTGCTTGCGTTCCATATAGGTTTCAATGGCTTCCCACATGCGTGATACTTCGCCTTCGGGCTCAATACGAGTCAATGAGCCTTGTTTAACTTCGCCATTTTCTTGAACCATTTCGTTCAATAATTTTGGGTTAGCAAATGTCGCGCGTTGAGCCGTTAAATGATCGCCACGGTGGGTTGCGTAAGAATTAAAGTCAACTTCTGGTAAGCCCATTTTATCTAAGTAAGCACCGGCTGCACTGTTGAGCATAATCGCGTTAGATGGCGATAAGTGATCGGTGGTGATGTTATCGCCCAGTACGGCCAATGGGCGCATGTCTTTTAATGAGCGTTCGCCTGCTAGTGCACCTTCCCAGTATGGCGGGCGGCGGATGTAGGTTGTTTGTGGGCGCCAATTGTATAGCGGGTCAACTTGCTCAGCTTGAGCAACGTTCTCTGGAAACATAGGGATGTAAATTTCGCGGAATTGTTCAGGCTTAACGCTTTGCTTAACAATTTGGTCAATCTCTTCATCACTTGGCCAGATATCTTTCAACGTAATGGGGTTGCCATCGTGGTCATTACCTAATATGCCTTTTTCAATATCAAAACGAATGGTGCCAGCAATTGCATAGGCAACAACTAATGGAGGTGATGCCAAGAATGCTTGTTTAGCATACGGGTGGATACGCCCATCGAAGTTACGGTTGCCAGATAAAACAGCCGTTGTATACAGGTCACGATCGACCACTTCTTTTTGGATGACTGGATCCAATGCGCCGCTCATACCGTTACAAGTTGTACAGGCAAACCCAACGATGCCAAAGCCCATTTCTTCAAGCTCAGGCAGTAGATTTGAATCTTCAAGGTACAGTTTTGCGACTTTAGAACCCGGTGCGAACGATGTTTTAACCCAAGGTTTACGTGTTAAACCTAGCTTGTTGGCGTTGCGTGCAATAAGACCCGCGGCAATTACGTTGCGTGGGTTGCTGGTGTTGGTGCAACTGGTAATCGCAGCGATGATGACAGCGCCGTCTGGCATTAAGCCTTCTTCGTTTTCAACCACGGCAGAAATGCCGCGCTCAGCTAGTTCAGATGTTGGTACACGGCGGTGTGGGTTTGATGGGCCAGCAATGTTACGCACGACAGATGATAAATCAAACGTGAGTACACGTTCGTATTCTGCTGTCTCAAGATCATCTGCCCATAGCCCTGTTTCTTTGGCGTAGGTTTCGACTAATTTGACTTGCTCAGCGTCACGCCCCGTTAATGTTAGATAATCAATGGTTTGCTCATCGATGAAGAACATACCTGCTGATGCGCCAAATTCAGGTGTCATATTGGAGATGGTTGCGCGATCCCCAATAGTCAAGCTGCGAGCGCCTTCGCCAAAGAATTCTAAGTAAGATGACACGACTTTGGCGTTACGTAAAAATTCGGTTATCGCTAAAACGATATCTGTTGCAGTGATGCCTGGCTGAGGTTTGCCGGTTAAGTTTACGCCGATAATGTTGGGTAAACGCATGTATGAAGGTCGGCCTAGCATTACGGTTTCCGCTTCTAAACCACCAACGCCAAGGGCAATAACACCTAATGCGTCAACGTGAGGGGTGTGGCTGTCTGTACCGACTAAGGTGTCAGGAAAGGCAACGCCATCACGTGCGTGAACGACAGGTGACATTTTTTCCAAATTGATTTGGTGCATGATGCCATTGCCAGGTTGGATCACGTCAACATTTTTAAAGGCCGTTTTACACCAGTTGATAAAATGGAAGCGGTCATCGTTGCGGCGATCTTCAATGGCGCGGTTTTTTTCAAACGCATCTTTTTCAAAGCCAGCGTGTTCTACTGCTAAAGAGTGGTCAACAATCAGCTGAGTCGGTACAACAGGGTTAACTTCAGCGGGATCACCGCCTTTTTCAGCAATTGCATCACGCAGGCCAGCAAGATCAACTAAGGCTGTTTGGCCAAGAATATCATGACAAACAACGCGAGCGGGGTACCAAGGAAAATCGAGATCTTGTTTGCGTTCAATGATCTGTTTAAGAGAATCAGTTAATGACGCAGGATCACAACGGCGGACTAGGTTTTCTGCGTATACGCGAGAGGTGTAAGGTAGTTTTTCATACGCACCAGGTTTGATGGCTTCAACAGCTGCGCGTGTATCAAAAAAGTCTAAGTCGGTACCGGGTAGTTTTTTGCGGTAATCAGTATTCATGATGTGTTGCCTATGTAAAATTAAAAAAGCCAGCCTTGAGAGTTCCGGCTGGCTAGTGTGTTATTGCAGTTTGCTTAGTTGCGATCTGCAATGGCCGGTACAGGGCGTGGATCTGGCCCCGTGTAGTCGGCGTTTGGTCGAATAATGCGGTTATTAGCGCGTTGCTCCATAACGTGAGCTGTCCAGCCAGTAACACGTGACATTACAAAAATTGGTGTAAACAATTTGGTTGGAATGCCCATAAAGTGATAAGCAGATGCGTGGAAGAAATCAGCGTTACAGAAGAGTTTCTTTTCACGCCACATGACTTCTTCACAGCGAACTGACACAGGGTAAAGCGTTGTGTCGCCTACATCAGCAGCTAATTTTTCAGACCATTTTTTAATCACGGCATTACGCGGATCACTCACGGTATAAACGGCGTGGCCGAATCCCATGATTTTTTCTTTGCGTCCAAGCATGCCCATCATTTTTTCTTCAGCTTCTTCTGGAGATGTCCAATCTTGAATCATGTCCATCGCTGCTTCATTAGCGCCACCATGTAGAGGCCCGCGTAATGTGCCAATAGCACCGGTTACGCATGAGTGGATGTCAGACAATGTCGACGCACAGACGCGAGCGTTAAAGGTCGATGCGTTGAATTCATGTTCCGCGTATAAAATGAGTGATGCACTCATTACAGTTGTGTGTAGCTCGTTTGGTTTCTCACCGCGAAGCATATGTAAGAAGTGTCCACCAACAGAGTCATCGTCTGTTTCTGTTTCTATACGGGTACCTTCGTGACTAAATTTGTACCAATAGCAAATAATTGAAGGGAAGATAGCAACCATGCGGTCGATTTTGTCTGTTTGTTCAGAAAAATCTTTTTCTTCTTCAAGGTTGCCCAGCATAGAGCAACCTGTACGAATAACATCCATGGGATGTGCATCTGCTGGGATGTTTTCCAATACTGTTTTCAGTGCATCAGGCAGGCCGCGTAATGTCTTAAGTTTTGCAACATACGTATCGAGCTCAGTTTGATTGGGTAATTTATCGTAAGCCAACAAATAAGCAACTTCTTCAAATTTAGCATTTTCAGCTAGATCGGTCATATCGTAACCACGATAAGTTAACCCGGTGCCAGATTTACCAACAGTACATAAAGCAGTTTCACCTGCTGATTGCCCGCGAAGTCCCGCTCCGCCAACTTTCTTTTCAGCCATCTCTTATTTCTCCTTCGAAAATAATGCGTCTAATTTTTGTTCGTATTCGTGATAGCCCAGTACATCGTATAGTTCCATACGAGTTTGCATGGTGTCTATAACGTTTACTTGTGTGCCTTCTTTACGAATGGTTTCGTATACATTGAGCGCCGCGTTGCTCATCGCGCGGAATGCAGATAATGGATATAACACCATGCTTGCGCCAGCTTCGCCCAACTCAGTTGTTGTGAAATAAGGTGTTTGGCCAAATTCGGTAATGTTTGCTAGAACAGGTACGTCTACAGCCGCTGTAAAAGCGCGGTAGTCGTCTAGTTCATATACGGCTTCTGCAAAAATCATATCAGCACCCGCTTCCACGTAAGCACAAGCGCGATCAATGGCCGCTTGTTGGCCTTCGCTGTTGTAGGCATCCGTACGAGCCATTAAAACAAAATCAGAATCTGTTTTTGCATCTGCGGCAGCTTTTACGCGATCACACATTTCTTCTTTTGTAACCAGCTCTTTATTTGGGCGGTGGCCACAACGTTTTGCAGCGACTTGGTCTTCAATATGAACCGCAGCAACGCCAGCGCGCTCAAATTCTTTAATGGTACGAGCAATGCTAAATGCGCTGCCCCAACCAGTGTCAATATCAACGAGCAAAGGAACATCGGTCGCAGCGGTAATACGGCTTGCGTCGGTGAGTACGTCATTTAATGTGGTAACGCCTAAATCCGGTAGGCCGAATGAGGTGTTAGCCACACCGCCACCTGATAAATAAATAGCTTTGTAGCCTGTTTTTTCAGCTAATAACGCAGCATAGGCATTGATAGTGCCCATGATTTGAAGTGGTTGTTCTTCAGCCATTGCTTCACGAAAGCGTAGACCTGCTGATTTGATTGTACTCATCTAAATAAAACTCCTTAACTAAAAAATGTTGTTTATACCCTGGGGTATAGGTTTCGTGGAAGTGGGTGGGTAAAACGCAACCACTTAATTCAGTGTTAAACGCTTTTTGGGTAACCCAATGCTTTAAGGTCGTTGGCAATTTCGCTTAAAGTAGTAGAGTCATCAATCGTTGCAGGGACTTTGTGCTCTACACCATCAGCCATGCTGCGCATGGTGCCGCGCAATATTTTACCAGATCTTGTCTTTGGAAGGCGTTTTACGATAGCGGCCATTTTAAAGGCAGCAACGGGACCGATTTTTTCGCGCATTAAGGCAACCAGTTCTTTAACGACCTCATTATCATCTCGACTAGTACCAGACTGTAAGACGGCAAAGCCTATCGGTGATTGGCCTTTGAGTTTATCGGCAACACCAATGACGGCGCATTCGGCAACATCTGGGTGAGACGCTATAACTTCTTCCATTGCGCCTGTTGATAATCGGTGCCCAGCGACATTGATCACGTCATCTGTTCGCCCCATGATATAGACATAGCCATCTTCGTCTTGATAGCCTGCATCGCCTGTTTCATAATAACCTTCAAACGTTTCAAGGTATGAGCTAAAGAAGCGCTCTTCATTTTGCCAAAGTGTTGGGAAGGTGCCGGGCGGTAAGGGTAATTTGATCGCAATAGCGCCCATTTCCCCAGTTGCAACGGGTTGCCCTGCCTCATCTAAAAACTGAATATCGTAACCAGGTACGGGCATTGTTGGTGAGCCAGGTTTAACTGGAAATTCCTCAAGACCTAAGCAGTTTGAGGCAATTGCCCAACCTGTTTCAGTTTGCCACCAGTGATCGACGACGGGAACTTGTAATTTATCTTGTGCCCAAAACAAGGTATCTGGGTCGCAACGTTCCCCTGCCAAGAATAAAGCGCGCATACAAGACATGTCGTATTTTTTGATATGTTCGCAGTCTGGGTCTTCTTTTCTAATGGCCCTTAGTGCAGTGGGTGCGGTAAATAATGAGGCAACCTTATGCTCTGAAATAACGCGCCAAAATGCTCCCGGATCCGGTGTTCCGACAGGTTTGCCTTCAAAAATAACAGTCGTAGAGCCATTTAACAAAGGGCCGTAACAAATGTATGAATGGCCAACCACCCAGCCAATATCGGATGCGGCCCAAAAGACTTCGCCGGGTTCGATATTATAGAGATACTTCATTGTCCACATCATGGCAACGGCGTGGCCGCCATTATCACGTACCACACCTTTGGGCTGGCCCGTCGTACCTGAGGTGTAAAGAATATAAAGAGGGTCGGTTGCCTCGACTGATACGCAATCTACGGGTGTTGCATTAGCTACAGCTGTTGTCCAATCAACATCGCGGCCTTCTTGCATATCGGCTTGCTCTTGAGGGCGTTGTAATATGACAGTGTGTGCTGGCTTGTGGTCAGATAATTCAATCGCGCCATCTAATAAAGGCTTGTACTTGATCACCCGCGAGCCTTCAAGACCACATGAAGCTGAAAGAATAACGTTGGGTTTTGCATCGTTAATGCGGGTAGCCAGTTCATTGGCAGCAAAACCACCAAAAACGACTGAATGAACAGCGCCAATTCTTGCGCAGGCTAACATGGCCATTACGCCTTCAGGGATCATTGGCATATAGATCAATACCCGATCACCTTTTGTAACACCGAGGCTAGATAAAACACCTGCAAGCTTGGATACCTTGTCGAGAAGTTCTTGGTAACTGTATGTTCTTTTAGTCTCGGTTACTGGGCTGTCATAAATTAACGCGGCTTGTTCTGCCCGACCATTTGCAACATGGCGGTCAAGGGCGTTATAGCACGTGTTTAATTTTGCGCCTGAAAACCAACGGTAGATAGGGGCTTGGGAATCGTCCAAGACGTTGGACCATGTTTGATCCCAATCAATGGCTTTAGCAGCGTTTGCCCAAAACGTTTCTGGCTGATTAAGTGATTGCTCATATTGATCTAAATATTGGCCCATAACTCTCTCTAGGATGGTTTTAAGTTATTATTTTTGACGTCTTATTGCTCGATAATAAGCCGACGATAATACTATTTTTGAGGCTTTTTTTCAAGCCAAACCCTCAACCCCTGGCTGATGAGGTCTATATCTAACGCTAGAATTTTAAAGAGGTTTTCTGGACTAAGTTGACAGCCGGTGGCAGAAATTTCGTCTATAAAATAGGCTTTTATTTGCTGGGTCAGCGCATCGCTAGTGGACGCGTGTTTTGCGAACTTGGCGAATATTTTTATGCGGTCGCGTAGTGCATCAGCTAAGGGATTTAAGTTCTTTACCATACAAAAATGAGTGAGATAAGCACGCTCACATTGAGTGCTCATGAGTTTGTCAATGGAGTTTAGCCAGTCGTCGGGGTTAAAATCAACTGGCGAAGTGGGCGGAAAGATAAAAGGCTGGTCATCAACAGTGAGCTCTGGGTATGACACTCCGAAGGTATCTCCTGTAAACATGCCGTTGCTTGTTTTATCGACAATACAAAAATGATGTTTTGCATGGCCAGGCGTGTCGATAATGTTCAGTTGCCGACCTTGAAAATCTAGATTGAACCCATCGCATGCTTCTGTCACACGTTGTTCATCAATTGGAACTAAGTCGCCGTATTGTTTTTTGAATTCTATTTCGCCATACACGGCAGATGCACCTGCTTGGAGTCGGCTTGGGTCAATCATATGGCGAGCACCACGCGGGTGAATAATGAGTTGAGCATTGGGGCATAATTGCATGAGTTTGCCTGCGCCACCTGCATGATCTAGGTGTACGTGCGTGGGTATAATGAAGTCAACGTTTTCAACGGGTATATTTTTGATGTTGAGTAGCTCAATCAGTAAAGGGATTGAATGATTAGTTCCTACATCAATAAATGCCGCATGACCATCTTCTTCGATCAAGTAACAGCTCGCTAAACCAGGTCGTACATATTGAGCGTCAATGCAGCTAATACCATAGCCTAAGTTTGTATAGTTCAGTTGTCCCATGCGGTTTCATCAGCCTTGTTAGATAGAAGCTTTATGTTAAACGCAAAGACAGGTTATTCAAGTTAAAGATAGCGAGTAAACGAGTAGTTGCGGTGTGTTTTATTAACACACTTTATCAATCAACACCGAATGAGGGCTTGGATCTTGATGGTGTGAATGAGTTTTTCTCTTTCGACCTTAAAAAAGGTGGTGAGGTGATTAAGGCCGGTGCTAAAGCCGACCGCAATGTTTTCTACTATGTGATTAATCGTACCAATGGCAAGTTGATTTCGGCTAACCCATTTGTTATGCGCCAAGACTGGGCGACGGGTGTGGATCTTAAAACAGGCCGCCCAATTGAAACACCTAATGCACGCCCAGGTGATCCTGCTGAAACAGAGGGTAAAAAAGGTTCCTCTATTTTTGCCGTTCCATCTTTCTTAGGTGGTAAAAACTGGATGCCTATGGCTTATAGTCCTGATACAGATTTATTTTATATGCCATCAAACGAGTGGGGAATGGATCTTTGGAACGAAACAGCTACCTACAAAAAGGGAGCAGCCTATATAGGTGCTGGTTTTACTATTAAGCCGCTTTATGAGAATTATATTGGTGCGTTAAGAGCGATTAACCCGAAAACAGGGAAATGGATTTGGGAATATAAGAACTATGCACCTCTTTGGGGCGGCGTATTAACGACGGGTGGTAATTTGGTGTTTTTTGGAACCCCAGAAGGTTACTTGAATGCACTAGACGCTAAAACGGGTGAGTTACTTTGGCGGTTCCAGACAGGGTCTGGCATCGTAGGCATTCCCGTGACTTGGGAAATAGATGGCGAGCAATATATTGCTGTTCCTTTATGGGGTGGAGATGTTGCTAAGCTCATTAAAACACTGAATCAAGGTGGTTCATTATGGGTGTTTAAACTTCATAAAAGCTAAGAACGATGTTGTAGAGAAAAAGGTCAGACTGTCTGGCCTTTTTTTACGCCTGAAAATAAGGCAAGAGAAATTTGATATAGTAACGAGATAATTTAAAGAAACGGAGTGAGTATGGCGGTTTATAAATCCCCAGTGCGAGATATGCAGTTTGTTCTAAATGAAATTATCAATATAGGTTCATTAACCGAAATTGAGAAATTTGAAGATGCAACTGACGACATTGTTTTAGGTGTGCTTGATGAGGCGGCGAAACAAATTGATAACACGATTGGTGTGTTAAATGAATCGGGTGACTCAGAAGGGGCCTCATTAAAAGACGGTGAGGTGACCACGCCTGCCGGCTTTAAAGAAGCGTATGCGGCCTATGCGGAAAGTGGCTGGATTGGGTTAGATAAAGATATTGAGTTTGATGGACAAGGTTTGCCTTATGTCTTGGCAACAGCCGTTACGGATATGTTGTCAGGGGCAAATGGGGCATTTTCTTTATATCCAGGCTTGAGTAACGGGGCTTATGAGGCATTAAAGGCACACGGTACGCAAGAGCAAAAAGAAACGTATATGAGTCACTTAAGTCTAGGTGACTGGAGTGGCACAATGTGCCTAACAGAACCGGGTGCAGGCAGTGATCTTGGGCAAGTAAGAACAAAAGCAACTCCACAAGATGACGGCAGCTACCTAGTGGAGGGTAATAAGATTTTCATTACCGCTGGGGAGCACGATCTAACCGATAATATTATTCATTTGGTCTTAGCGAGAACGCCGGGCGCGCCAGAAGGCATCCGTGGTATTAGCATGTTTGTAGTACCTAAGTTTTTAATTAATGACGATGGCTCATTAGGTGATCGTAACGAAGTGGAATGTGCAAATATTGAAGAAAAAATGGGTATTCATGGCTCATGTACTTGCGTATTAAATTTTACGAATGCAAAAGGTTATCTAGTGGGTGAGTTAAATAAAGGTATTCAAAACATGTTTGTGATGATGAATGCCGCTCGCTTAATGGTTGGTTTGCAAGGCTTAGGTGTGGCTGAGCGTGCGACGCAAAATGCTATCACCTATGCTAAAGATCGTAAGCAAGGCCGTCCATTAACTCGTAAAGCAGAGTCGTCATTCGATAGTGATACTATTATTGTTCATCCAGATGTTCGCCGCATGTTGCTAACAATGAAAGCCTTAACGGAAGGATGCCGAATGATGGCATACGATACGGCAAAGCACGTCGATTTATCTGAAAATCACGCAGATGATGCCGTAAGAAGCGCGTCTAAAGCTCGGGTTGATTTGATGACACCGGTCTGTAAAGCATTTATCACCGATGTCGGTGTGGAAGTCTCAGGCCTAGGTGTGCAAGTATATGGTGGTCATGGATATATCACAGAGCATGGCATGGAGCAGAACATGCGAGATAGTAAAATTTTCTGTATCTATGAGGGGACCAATGGCATTCAGGCGATGGACTTAATTGGTCGCAAGCTTTCTATGAATGGTGGGCAGTTGCCAGCGGATTTTTTCGCAGATGTGAAAAGCGAGCTGGCATCGGCTGAATCAACTCTCGATTTCATTACGCAACCGTTGACTGAAGCACTTAATGCGTTGGCAGAAGTGACAAATTGGGTGGTTAACTCAAAAGAGAATAATCCCAATGATTCTGCAGCGGCAGCCGTTGATTATTTGCAGATTTTTGGTTTAGTTTCACTGGGTTATTACTGGTTAAGAGCCTCTAAGGTGGCGAGTGAGAACGATGGCGTGTTTTATCAGGGAAAATTGGCAACCGCTAAATTTTTTGCAACAAAACTTTTGCCGCGAGTACATGGTTTAGCCCCAGTTGTAATGGCAGGCAGCGATTGTGTTATGGAGCCATCTGAGGATTTGATTATCTAGTTGTACTGACGAGACTTGAAGAAATTACACCCCTGTTATTGAGCAGGGGTTTGTTTTTTTGACAATAGGTTGAATGTTAATATTCAAAAATAATAAAAAAATAGTAGGTTGCCCTTTATGAATCTTTTTGACATGTCACTGGATAAAAATCCAGCTAATTATGTATCACTTTCTCCGCTGACCTTTTTAAAAAGAGCCGCGGATGTTTACCCTAATAAAATCGCCTGCATTCATGGTGAGCAGCGGATTACTTGGGCAGAAACTTATCTTCGTTGCCTTAAACTAGCATCTGCGTTGTCTAGAAGGGGTATTAAAAAAGGCGATACAGTGTCTGCCATGCTGCCGAATATTCCGGCAATGTTTGAGTTGCATTTTGCTGTGCCGATGTTAGGTGCTGTACTTCATACTATCAATACACGCTTGGATATAAAATCGGTTGCTTTTCAACTGGATCATGCAGAAAGTAAGGCGATATTTATTGATGGGGAGTTTTCTTCGGTCATGGCCACGGCCGTGAAAGAGGCAGAAGTGTCACCATTTATTATTGACGTTGAGGATTTGACGTTTAATTCAGGTAGCTTCATTGGTGAGATTGAATATGAGGCGCTCATCGATGAAGGGAGTGATGAGTTCATGTGGTATTTGCCTGACGATGAGTGGCAATCGATTACGTTGAATTATACATCAGGAACGACTGGAAACCCAAAAGGGGTGGTCTATCACCATCGGGGAGCGTACCTGAATGCCATCAGTAACGTTGTTACTTGGGATATGGGTAGTCACCCAGTTTATTTGTGGACGCTTCCCATGTTTCATTGTAACGGCTGGTGTTTTCCATGGAGTATTGCCGCATCGGTCGGAACCAATGTGTGTTTACGTAATGTGTTACCGAAAACGGTGTTCAAACTGATTAAAGCAGAAAAAGTGGACCATTTTTGCGCGGCTCCTACGGTGTTAACGATGTTGATTAACACGCCAGAAAAGTACAAGCAGGGTATTGAACACAATGTGAAAGTAATGACAGCTGGCGCAGCGCCACCTGCGGCAGTTATCCAAGCTATGGAGGAGATGGGCTTTAGTGTGACCCATGTTTATGGTTTAACTGAAACCTATGGTCCTTGCACTGTTTGTGCGTGGCATGAAGAGTGGGATGATTTGGCGACTGATGAGCAAGCGGTTCTTAGAGCAAGGCAGGGGGTGCGTAGTACGATGTTGGAAGACTTGATGGTAGCCGACCCTGAAACACTTGAACCAATGCCTAAAGATGGAGTGAGTATGGGCGAGGTTTTTATGCGGGGTAATAATGTGATGAAAGGTTACCTAAAAAACCCATCGGCTTCAGAAGAAGCTTTTAAAGGTGGCTGGTTTCATTCGGGGGATTTGGCTGTCTGGCATGAGGATGGCTATATCGATATAAAAGACCGTTCAAAAGATATTATTATTTCTGGTGGAGAAAACATCTCAACCTTGGAAGTTGAGTCAGCTTTATACCGTCACCCGGCAGTGTTAGAGGCAGCAGTTGTTGCTAAGCATGATGATGTTTGGGGCGAGAAACCATGTGCCTTCGTTACATTAAAAGATGGTGAGAGTATTGTAGAGAAGGATATTATCACCTTTTGCCGTGAAAATTTAGCACACTATAAGGTGCCTAAACATGTTGTATTTGGCGAGTTACCAAAAACATCAACCGGAAAAATTCAAAAGTTTGTGCTAAGAGAACGAGCTGATGAAATATAGCTAAATGATGAGGTCGTTAGTGACAATAGATGGCTCTGCTTGTATGAGCTCTTAATGAGAGTAAAAAAGCGAGTTCTATTGAAATAAAATATGGCAGACATACTAACTTTTAAGAAGAAAAAGCCCTCAGAAAAATACAAAGGAGGGACTTTGTGTCGCAATGGGCATCATAATTGGGCGATTGATAAGCAAAAAGTATTTGACGTTAAGGAAGGGAAATTAGTAACGGTATTTGTGTGTGCGCGTTGCGACAAGAAAAAGCGAAAATTGACTTAAAGCAGAGATGGATGAAGCTTATCTTGGTTGTGTGCGATAAGTGCGGTAAAATCATCAGCGATAATAAAGTAATTATAAAATGGAGTAAGTAATGAGTATATTAAAGAAATTATCGGCTATTTTGGTAGCTGCAGTAATGGTAACAGGTTGTGCTTCAGTGAAAACTGATGATTGGAAGAGTTGTGCTATGGCAGGTGCAGCAATAGGTGGCGCAGCAGGTGGTTTTGGCGATGACCATGATCGTAAAGATTTATTTCTTAGTGCTATTGGTGGTGCTGTTATTGGCGGCACTGTTTGTGCGCTAATGGCTGAAGATGAAGTGGCTGCTCCAGCAGCTCCAGTTGATTCTGATGGCGATGGAGTTGTAGATGGTTTAGATGAATGTCCAACGACTCCAGAAGGTGCAGCAGTGGATAGTAAAGGCTGTGCATTAGACTCTGATGACGATGGTGTTGCTGATTATAAAGACCAGTGTCCAAATTCTGCAGCAGGTGCGGTTGTTAATGACTTAGGTTGTGCAAAGCCGTTTGTACTTGAGGGTGTTAATTTTCACACTAACTCAGCTGAATTAACTGATACAGCTAAATCTATTTTGCTTCCAATAGCGACAGCACATCATACTCATCATGGTGATGTTGATTTGTTGATTAGTGGCCATACAGATTCACTAGGGGCAGAAGCCTATAACTTATCACTATCTCAAAAGCGTGCTGAAGCAGTTAAGGCCTTTATGATCTCAAATGGTTGTGATGCAGCTAAATTGACAGCAGTTGGGCAGGGTGAGAGTCAACCGGTTGCGGATAACGGAACTAAAGAAGGTCGTGCTACGAACCGTCGTGTTGAGTTGACAGTTAAATAAAAAGTTATATTAGGTTGTATTAAAAGACGGGGCTTTGCCCCGTTTTTTTTGTCGTAAGATAAATATGATTAACCTAATTATTGCTTAGGCGAGTAGAGTTGATAGGCTCTACCTAAATGGAGCGGGGAAGTGATTTAAGTTATTGATCTTTGTTTTGTTTAGGCTAGAATCGCTTACTAAGGATAAAATAATTTAGAGCCAGATGGAGAGAGTGATGAGAATTTACAAGAAATTGACTGCGGTATTAGCGGCAGCAATGTTAGTAACGGGCTGCGCAACAGTTGAAACAGAAAGTTGGCAGAACTGCGCGATTGGCGGTGCTTTATTAGGCGGTGCTGCTGGAGCATTTGTTGAAGGTGCCACGGAAGTGGCCGTTGGTGCAGTTACTGGCGGTACGATTGGAGGTTTGCTTTGTGGACCTGAGCCAGAAACGATACCGGGTGCGGAACCCGATACGGATAATGATGGCGTCGTTGATAGCCGTGATGAGTGCCCAAATACACCGGTAGGAGCGACAGTTGATAGCAAAGGCTGTACTTCAGATGCTGATGGTGACGGTGTTGCCGATTACAAGGATCAGTGTCCTGATTCCGCACCTGGCGCAAAAGTTAATGAATTAGGTTGTGCCGAAGCTTTAGTGCTGGAAGGTGTTAATTTCCATACGGCCTCAGCTGAACTGACCGACTCTGCGAAAAAAATCTTACTCCCAATTGCCATAGCTCATCATAAGCACCATGGGGACGTGAATTTATTAATTACGGGGCACACTGACTCACAAGGGACAGATGCCTACAATCAGGATTTATCAGAAAGGCGTGCGGCTTCAGTTCGTGCCTTCATGGTAACGCATGGTTGTGACGCAGCTAAGTTGTCGACTGATGGTTATGGCGAAAGCAAACCTATTGCTGATAATGATACTAAAGAAGGAAGAGCTAAGAATCGTCGAGTTGAGATTAGCGTAAAAAAATAACGAAAACGTTCTAGAAAAGCGGGGCTTATGCCCCGCTTTTTTTTGTTTAAGAGTTATTTATAAATAGAGACTAGCTTTTATCCATTAAATGCTAATTGATATCTGCTACAAGTGGTTCTGACGGTATTGCAGGTTACCCCTTTTTTGGTCTTTGTCATCGGATTTTTGGTCTAATTTGTGGCGGCTTCGGTTCAGTTTATTATTAATTCGAAGAGCATTTTTTATCTAAATTGCTACTGATGTGCGGCACTTTTTTAGTGCGGTGTTCAAAATGACTTTCAATAGGGTTCACCCAGTTTTTCATGAATTGGGTTGCCTCTACAGTCGGGCAGCTGCTTGATTCGCGTGTTTTTCTTGTTTAGGCTGCTTTCAATATTGTCACCAACAGCTATGTGTACTGATGAAATGACTTCAGTTATGAGTAAAGTGGGTAATCAGTTTGTTTTTTCTGTTGGTTGTTCGATATTGGACTACTAATAACGAATAGGGAAGGGCGCGCGAAGGGCTTATTTGTTTTTTAAACGCCACTTTTGAGAAAGGCCACTAGAGGTTTCACTGATGATATATTGTCCATCAGGGGTGAAGGCCAAGGCAATAATAGCGGCGGCGCTATTACCCCATATGACATCCTTTTTCGGCATCCAGGTATTGATTAAATCGCCGGTTTTAATGTCCCATAAATCAATGCGTTGATTTGGCCGTCCTGTCAGCAGCGTTTGAGCGTCAGGAGAAAATCGGCTTGCCGAGACAGTCATGTACCTCATCGGTAGTTGACTTAACATCAGTCCTGTTTCTGTATCCCATAAGCGGGTTTTGCCTAAAGAAGCGTTGCTCATTGCATAACGCCCATCATCTGAGATAGCGACATTAAATATTTTGAAATTCTGACGCCATTGCTGCACAAGCTTTCCCGTTTTAAGGTTCCATAGTTTTGCGTACTGATCATTGGCCCCAGTGATGGCGTATTGACCATTGTTTGATAGAGCAACCGTATTAATAAAGCCATCATGCCGAAAGGTATAAATAATTTTCCCGTGATAGAGGTCGAAGTAGTAAGCCTTATTTGATTCCATGCCAATGACTGCGTACTGACCATTGGCTGATATGGCAAGATCAGTAATAGTTGGGAAATCCCAGTAACCGATAATTTTGCCACTTTGCGTTTCCCATAAGGCAAGAGAGTTGCTTTCAGCAGTGATCGCAAACTTATTATTAGCAGATATTGCGGATGCAATAATGCCGTGATTGCTATCGGTGTGCTGCCATTGGTGTAGCACATCGTTTGTAGCGACGTTGATCAGCTGTGCAGCACCGTTGGTTACTGAGACAAGGGCTAGCGACCCGTCTTTAGACAGGCTCGCGTTTAGTAGGCCTGCTTCGTCGTGAGTCCAAGTTTGCTCTGGGGTACTTTCATATTGGCAAGCGCTAAGAGCAATAAAAAAGCAGATAAGGCAGGTTTTTTTAAGAAAAAAGCTCATCTAATAAGGGTAGTCTAATTATTCGAAAATACGTTTTAATTTTAACTTTAGTTGGTTAAACAGGTTTAACGGTTTTTTGAAGCTGATATCGGTTAATGACGCTACTTCATTACCTTGTAAAAAGGCAGAGAGTAACTTATTGAAAGCTTTGGGGTGCTCTAATTGAGGCGAGTGACCAATATGTCGAAAGGTGTGAAACCTACAGTCCTTGATTTGTTGTTGCATGGTCTTTAATGGTTGTAAAGGAACGACGCTATCCAACTCACCGTGCATAATTAAAACAGGAAAACTAAAGTTTTTTAATAGATGACTGCCGTTCCATTTTTTTAGCGCGGCTAAAAAACCATTGAATGCTTTAATGTCCATTTTAAGTGCGTCATCTACGGCTAAGTCTAGGTAGTGTTGGTGGTTGCTTAACCCAGGCATTGTTTTTTTAATGGCCGCAGATAGAACTCTTCTTTTTAAGCCAATAGCCCCTAAAAATTGAAAAGTATTTTGGGCAGAAAAGAAACCATCAGATGTTGACGTATTTTTTAATAACGGCATGCCCTCAGCAGGAGCAGGTGCAACCAAAGTGAGGGTAAGAATCCGATCGGGTATCGTCCCTGCTAACTCTTGTGCAACTGCGCCGCCTAGCGAGTGCCCAACTAGGTGGAATTTATTTAATTTTAACTGCTCAGCAAATGCCAAAATATCTTGGCTAAGTGTGTGTATATCGTACCCTGTGTCTGTAACATCGCTGTCACCGCAGCCCCTAAAATCAGGAGCGTATCCGCGATACCCATCCGGTAAGTTCTGTAAAAAAGGCTGCCAGTAATGCCAGCTACCAAAGTTGCCATGTAAAAGGATAATCGGTGTATCGCCTTTTAATTGCTCCTCGTAATGTAAATTCAGGTGTTCAAGTTGTATAAAAGGCATGGGGTTAATTTATCCAGTTTAATTTATGGTGTAATGAAACAACGGAGCCAATAATAATCAACGTGGGTGGCTTAGGTTTAAGTTGGTCAACTTTATCAGCTATATGTAACAAATCAGAAATAATGACACGGTGATCTGGCGTTGTGCCCTTTTGAATGAGAGCAACGGGCGTGTTACTTGCTAAGTTACGTTCAATGAGTTTCTCACTAATTTGTCGAAGCCCAACCAGCCCCATGTAGATGACGATGGTTTGATTAGGTTTAGCAAGCTGATCCCAATCTAGGTTGACGGTATTGTCTTTTAGATGACCAGTGACAAACATGCATGATTGAGCATGGTCACGGTGGGTTAATGGAATCCCAGAATAACTCGCACAGCCTGAAGCAGCGGTAATACCTGGGACGACTTCAAAGTCTATATTTTCATCGACTAGGGTTTCTATTTCTTCGCCGCCACGGCCAAACATGAAAGGGTCGCCGCCTTTCAGTCGTACAACGCGTTTACCTTCTTTAGCCAACTTTATTAGCAATGCATTAATATCTTCTTGGGGCACACTATGGTCGCTGCGCTGCTTGCCAACGTATATGCGTTCGGCATCACGTCTAGCAAGGTTTAATACGTCACCGGATACCAAGCGGTCGTAGATGATAATATCGGCCAGCTGAAGTAGGCGTAAGGCCTTTAATGTGAGTAACTCGGGGTCGCCCGGTCCACCGCCAACCAAATAAACCTTACCCAGTGTGGGTGAGTTTTCTGTTTGATCCAGGGTTTGAAGAAGCTTCTTTTTTGCCTCATCATGCTTGCCTTGATAACTGAGGTCAGCTATTGGTCCATTAAAAATGGTTTCCCAGAAAATACGGCGTTGCTTGATGTTAGAAAAGTGATCTTTAACCGTCTGCCGACATTCAGCAGCAAGGCTTGCGAGTTGGCCTAGTGTATGCGGAAGAAGGGTTTCTAGTTTTGCGCGCACGAGTCGCGATAAAACGGGTGCGGCGCCACCGCTTGAGATAGCTATGGTCATAGGCGAACGATCAACTATTGCAGGAAAAATAAAGCTGCATAACTGAGGTTGATCCACTACATTGACGGGGATATTGTTCAGTTGAGCCTCGGCAGACACTTGGCTATTTGTTTTTTCGTCATTCGTAGCGCAGATAACGAGACTAAAACCAAGTGTGTCGTGAGCGGCAAAAACGCGTTTAATATGATTGATTTCTTTAGCCGTGGCTAGTTGTGATAGCTCTTCAGATAATGCTGGTGCAATAACGGTAAGGCTTGCGTTAGCCTCTAGTAACAGGCGAGCTTTGCGGGTAGCAACAGAACCGCCTCCAATAAGAAGGCACTTTTGTTTATCAAGTTTGTGAAAAAGTGGAAGGTAATCCATGGTTTATTTTAACTCTGAATGTCTAAAGCAGGTGGTGAGGTGATCATTAACGAGGCCAGTTGCCTGCATCAGTGCGTAACAAATAGTGGGCCCAACAAAACTAAAGCCTCTTTTTTTTAAGTCTCGGCTCAGGCGAATGGATAGCTCTGTTTCATTCGGTACTTGTGCTGGATGCTCCCAATGATTAACGATGGGCTTATTATCGACGAAGCCCCATAGGTAATTTGAGAAAGAACCGAATTCTTTTTGTACCTGAATAAACGCAGCGGCATTTTTTATACTGGAAGTGATTTTCAGTTTGTTGCGTATAAGCCTAGCATCTTGTAACAAGCTATCAATTTTCTGTGCTGAGTATTGAGCAATAATATGAGGGTCAAAATTATCATACAGCTCACGATAAGCTTCACGTCGTTGAAGTATGGTTGACCAACTGAGGCCAGCTTGAGCGCCTTCTAAAATGAGAAATTCAAATAGCGTGTGCTCATCTTTTACAGGAACGCCCCATTCGCGATCATGATAAAGGATATCAAGTGGCTTTTGGGCCCATGCGCAACGTACTTTATCGTTCATGCTTTAACGTAATGTAATGATGGGCCATTTGTTATCTGTGGCATAGCGCCTAAGTTGTTCGTCAGGATCAACAGCAACAGGGTGAGAAACTTTTTCCAGTAAGGGGATATCATTATGGGAGTCACTATAAAAAGTGCTACCGTCAAGGTTAATATTGTTTCCACTCAGCCAGCTCTGTAAGCGAGATACCTTTCCTTCTTGATAACAGGGCGTATCAACGTGTCGCCCAGTATATCGACCATCAATAAGCTCGGGTTCGGTTGCTAGCATTGTATGAATACCAAAAATGTCCACAATGGGTTCGGTGACAAAACGATTTGTAGCGGTAATGACCATTAAAGTATCGCCATTGTTACGGTGCTTATTAACCAGAGCTTGAGCGGCGGGAAGTATGAGAGGACGTATTTTCTCATCAATAAATTGTTTGCGCCATTGGTGTAGTTTTTCCAGTGGGTGCTCAGCAAGAAACGATAATGCAAAGCTCAAGTATTCATTGATATCCAATTTCCCTTGGCAATAATCATCATAAAATCGAGTGTTTTCGCGTGCATAATCAGCACTATCGACGAGCTTTTTTTCGACAAGAAATTCCCCCCAAAGGTGGTCGCTATCATCGCTAATTAAGGTGTTGTCTAGATCAAAAATAGTTAAGCTCATAGTAGGGTGCTGTTAGAAAATGTGTAAAAAGTATGTTTTTTTAAGTTGTCGTCTAATCCTTAATAAAACAGAGGGCTTTAGGCTGTATAAATGCAAGTCTGACATAAATAGTAATGATTCCCAATCATTTTGTTATGGAGGCCCGCACTGAGTCAAAACGTGGCTATAATAATCGGTATTAAATTTTAGTTTAACGAAAGAATTATGATTGATGACGATGGTTACCGATGTAATGTTGGCATCATTTTATGTAGCCAACAAAATAAATTATTTTGGGCAAGAAGAGCGAACCAAACTGGGTGGCAGTTCCCCCAAGGTGGTATTGATGAAGGTGAAACCCATGAAGAAGCGATGTTCAGGGAGCTACATGAAGAAATTGGTTTAAAACCTGAGCACGTTGAAATTGTTGGGAAAACCAGAGAATGGGTGTATTACGATTTACCCAAACGATTTGTCCGTATGGACAGCTTTCCGATTTGTAAAGGTCAAAAGCAAATATGGTTTATGTTGCGTTTGGTTGGCGATGAACGGGAAATTTCGTTTGATACCACTGATACACCAGAGTTTGATAGTTGGCGTTGGGCCGATTATTGGGAGCCAGCTTTTGATGTGGTTCATTTTAAGCGTAATGTTTACTTAAGCGCACTAACAGAAATGTGGTCGTTTTTGTTCCCAGGCATTACCCCTAGTATTTTTGAACGTTAATCAGTACCCAGCAGAGCCCTGATCAAGATTAGCAGGCATAGCGTCAAGCCTAATGACGTCTGTCTGTATGTCCCCTTCCGTACTTAAACGTAGCCAGCGGTAGCCAGGCGGCATATTGTCTATAGCAAACTCTTTGCTCAACGGCTTAAATTGAAAGCAGGTCGAGGGTGTTCCATAAAGCGGTTTGTTGGCAATATGGCCTTGGAAAGTTTGGTGTACATGCCCATGAATAACACCACGGACGTTAGAAGACTCAGTAATTATTTTAATCAGTGAGTCTGGGTTAGAAACGGTCATGGTGTCTAGCCATTCACTACCAACGGGTATTAGTTGGTGGTGTAAACAAATCAGCACATGTTTATCTGGGTGGGCGTTAATTGCTAGCTGTAGGTTTTCAATGGCAGTCTCATTTAAGGTTCCACCTTCCTCATTTGGTGTTTCTGAGTCGAGAAACGCAAATAACCACTGCTTGTAATGCAATAGAGGCTGATAGGTGACCGGTGGGAGGGTGAAGATATCGTCTAGTCTACTGGGCACATCATGATTGCCAGGCAGTACGTAACATGGGATTTGTAATTTTTTAAGGTGTTGAATAAGGCGACAGTAGGATTCAGCTGAGCTGTCTTGGCTTAGGTCGCCAGTAAGAAAGATAAGGTCTGGAGGCCAGCTTTTCTCTTGCGCTAGTTTTAAAACGGATAGAAAGCTATCTTCGGTGTTAACACCCACTAATTGATCATCAATAGACGCCGATAAGTGCATGTCAGATATTTGCAGAATTTTTAGATCCGAATCACTGCCGCTATCAGGTGAGAAAGGGTTCATGTTTGGTTGTTATAGCCCCTAAGGCATTCCTTATTTCTCGTTAAGTATAGCTGTTGATTTGAAAAGTGCATTGAAAATAAGCGTATCGTTAGCTTAGTGCCTTCAGCATGATTATTGAGCGACGAGTTTGATTGTAGTTATTTCGCTTTGCACTCGGTAAACTCTCAAATTTTGCGGGTAGAAAACCTTTTTCAGCAAACCAATGGCTGCTTTGTGTGGTTAGAACAAACAGCTGGGTGAGCCCGATGGCGCGGGCTTTATTTTCGATCATGGTTAATAAATATTCGCCACGCTCGCCAGTACGGTAATTGGGGTGTACAGCAACACAAGCGAGTTCACCGATTTTTTCGTCTGGATAGGTGTACAGCGCAGCGCAGGTTGTTATTAGCCCATCTTGCTCAATAACGTGAAATTTATCGATATCCATTTCAATAGTTTCGGCGGATCGATAGGTGAGTAGTCCACGTGCCTCTAAAGGCCGAATCAGTTCGATGATGCCGTTAATGTCATTAATAGTGGCTGGGCGCGCGTCTTCAAACGGTTGGATGCTGATCATCGTGCCGCAGCCTTGTCGAGTAAATAGCTCTAACTGTAGTCCACCGTTAATCTTTCTATTGATTAAGTGAATGCGTTCTACGCCTAACTTGCTAGCACGAATAGCTTCTTGTAAATGTAGGTAAGTGTCATCTTGTTGATCATCAGAACTATCAAGAAGACGCTGAGCCTGTTCAGTTGTTAACTGGCGTATAAGAGCGTTTTTCTCAGTAAGCAGTTCTGTACGCTCAGTCATTAAAATAAGCTTATCGGCCTTTATAGCGGTGGCAATGGCGGTCGCTATTTCTTCGCTACGAAGGTTGAAGATATCGCCAGTAGGCGAATAGCCGAGCGGTGATACAAGAATGATATGGCCAGCATCTAAACTTTTTAAAAGTCGCTCATCATTAACTCGGCGAACGTCCCCTGTAAACTGGTAGTCAACCCCGTTTATAACGCCGATGGGTTTTGCGACAATAAAGTTTCCAGAAACCACGCTAATGCCTGAACTAGAACCGGGCATGTTTGCTAGGCTTGCAGATAACTCGGCTTCAATATTTGTACGAACAGTGCCCGAGGCCTCTTTTGCCATGTCGAGAGTTTGTTTATCGGTAACGCGAAGGTGTTGAAAAACCTGGCTAGAGTGTCTGCCATCAACTAATTTTTTCTCTAGCTGAGGCCGTATACCGTGAACGAGAATGAGACGTATGCCTAAGCTACTGAGTAAGGCGATATCCTTAATTAGGGTTGAAAATAATGCATCATTAACGGCATCGCCGCTGAAATTTATAACAAATGTTTTTCCGCGGTGTGCATGTATGTAGGGTGTGGTGTCTCTGAACCAATTAATAAATTGATGGGAGTGTGCAAGGCCCTGATCTAAAGATAGAGAGGCAGAGTGGGGTTTGCTCTGCTCAATGGGTATATTTAACCGTTTGGCGGCCTCACTGATCCTGCTTAAGGCAGAAGAAGGGATCAGACCATCGGTTCCATTTTTGTTTTTAGGGTAGGTCCAACGGTAAATGGTTGCCGGGTCTTTGTTGATGGCTTTGGCGAGTTGTTTGACGCCGCCAAACTGCCTAATAATAAAATGTGCATCGTTGATCATGCCTAAGATTAGCTATAATTTGCATAAAATGCAAATTTAAATATTATTTAAGTTGGTATTGGTTAATTAATGCAAATATTTTGCACTAATTTTTGCAGTAAGTTGCAATAAGGCGTTATTTGATTGTTAGGAATGTACTCATTAGGTTGGTGTGCTTGATTAATATTGCCCGGGCCAATAACGATGGTATCGAGTCCTAGGCTGTTGAGGTAGGGTGCTTCTGTGCCGAAGGCAACGGCTTCGGCTGTTTTTTGGCTAATGGACTCGACCATCCGAGTAAGTGTTGCATCAGCATGTGTCTCAAATGCTGGAACCCCACAGAAAATTGGCTTGTAGGTTAGTTTAAGTTTGCTCTGCTCAGCTAACACGCGGTTGAGTCGTTTTTCCAAATCAGCTCTTAATGAGTCGATGCTCATGCCAGGGAGTGGACGAATGTCTATCTGTGTTTCACAGTGTGAGCAAATTCTATTGGGGTTGTCTCCACCGTGAATTGAGCCAATATTCATGGTAGGGGAGGCGATATCAAATACGGGGTTTTGGTATTTGCGTTGTAATTCATCTCGCCAACACAGTAATTCAGTGACAATTTTATGCATGCCTTCGGTTGCGCTGGCACCTAGGTTTGGGTTGCTTGAGTGCCCGGCCATACCAGTAACGGTAAGCGATTCCATCATTACGCCTTTGTGCATTCGAATAGGCGCTAAGCCGGTGGGTTCTCCGATGATGGCGTATTTCGCATGTTGCAGCTGTTTTTTTGTGAGTGCCTGCGCCCCGCTCATGGCGCTTTCTTCATCGGCTGTGGCAAGAATGGTTAGCGGTCGTTTAAAGTCGCTTGCTTTGAATCGTTTCGCAACGTCGATAGCGAGTGCGAAAAAGGACTTCATATCCGTACTACCT
>CAJXTU010000015.1 GCA_913060865.1 uncultured Cycloclasticus sp. | reverse complement strand
GATGTTTCGGATGTTTCGGATGTTTCGGATGTTTCGGATGTTTCGGATGTTTCGGTTGTTTCGGACTGTTCCTGTTCCTGTCGTTGCTGTTGTCCACCGTCGTTACTAATACCTGCTTCGTCTTTAAACTCAGACTCTCGTTCACGTTTATTTTGTTGTTGAGCTAGCTTGTCTACAAAACCATCCGGCTTAATTTTAAAATATTCCTCAGCCGTTGAAATTCCCTCACATATATCAATAAGAATTAAGTCTGTTAACTCTTCTTGTTGCCTGCAATATCGGGCAATATTGAGTGATTCAAGACGCTTTAATAAAGTGATTTTTATCTGCTGATCGGGCCAATTAAGTTGTTCATGATCAGGTAGTTCACCGTCAAGTAACGCATTTCGCCATTGTAAAATGCCGCTGACGCGTTCTATCAGCCCCCCATGAGGAAGAGATATAACCGTGCTATACAGTGATTCAGACAGTAAATCTAAAACTTCATACCGATTGTTTAATAAAGCCGAACTCATGTGGCAGGCATTAAAGCGGGTATTAAGCCGCTAATGTTGGCAAGGTAAAATACCCATCTAATACGATACCTAGCCTTTCAATGAACGCATCTGCTTGTTCAATCGAATAAATTAAACTGTCGTCGGCCATTTTAATAAAGTCTGGGTCTAACCAAAGGTGTTCGCTATTTGATCGATCTAAAGAGTCATATTGGGCTTGTAAGTTTTTCTTAAATTGCTGAATATCGTCTCGTAAACGCTCAACCTCATCCACCCGGCCTTGTATAAAAGCTTCTTTATGATGTTTGGCAACCATAATAGGTGAGTTTTCAATATCCGTAACAAAACGATTACTGGAATCTGCCAGATATCGATCAATATGTTGCCATTTTCCTCGAATGTGAGACTGCTGTTTTCTATCATCAAAGAATTCATTTAACAGTTCATCAGCGGTGAAGCCTTGCCCAGCATGTGTTCTATCTGGCTGATCAGGGGGAGATAAATAAAGTAATTCTTCACCACGCTTATGCCATTGAGAATATGATTTTTCGGTCGTTTGCTCCCCATCTGCAGACATGTACAACAGCTGATGATCTGCATTCGTTAGCTGAACTTTACTATCCGTATCATTGTGTAAAACACGTTCCCATGTTGACACTAACTTGTTCAAGCGTTCAGAATTAAACCCACTACCAACGCCCACATGAGAATGAAACCAAGCGGCTATCTGTTCTTTTTTTTCAGGCGCGTCCCACAGGCAATGTTGCAACAACCAACAATCCCATATTGTGACTTTTTTTTGTCCGTTGCTCCAAGCGGCTACTTTTAAAAGCTTAACCACTTTCCTCCATCGCCTATCTGAAATATATAATAATGAGGTCTGGAGGTATTCACGAAGAGCCTTTAGCAATTCAACGACCTCTTCCGATAATGTTATTTCATCTGCATGTCGTTGAATATCCAGCACTAACTGAGCCGTTAATTGGTCTGCTTCATTCGGCGGTGTAATGGACTGATCGTTTAAGTGCAATAATTCATCAAACCGTTCATTAGAAATGGCCTGAACTTGATATCTACATAGGAAACGGTCATATAATGCCAACAAACTATCATCTTCTGGCAATTCATTACTGGCGCCAATAACAGATATAAGGGGAATTTTTTCTCGAACATCACCATTGTCAAATTCGCGCTCATTCAAAATAGTTAGCAAGGAATTCAAAATAGCACTGTTTGCTTTAAATATTTCATCTATAAAAGCAACTGTGGCCGATGGTAAATAATGTTTCGTTAAACGTTGATAGCGATCATTCTCTAATGACTTAATTGACAGCGGGCCAAATAATTCTTCAGGGACTGAAAAACGCGTCAGTAAACGTTCAAAGTATTCCCCATCTTTGAAGGCTAAATGTAACCGTTGTGCTAATACACTTTTAGCTGTTCCATGAGCGCCTAATAACAAAATATGTTCGCCAGCAAGTGCCGACAATAGTGCAAGCTTTAACGGTGTTTCCCGTTCAATGAGTCCAACATTTAACGCTTCAAAAATTCGTTGAAGCCGATCCCTCATTTAACCTCTTTCCATATAAAGATACTTTTGACTTGATCCACTGCTTCCTTCATAGAAGTTTCTTTAATAGTTAACAATAACTCTTTGATATTAAAGGTTCTATGCGCTTCATACGCCACGCCAACTTGTTGCATTTTAGCTAAGCCGGTGTCTTTTGCATGTTGTTCAAACCCTTTATTTTTCCAAAAGAATGCACCCGGCATAGTAGTTGGAATAACCAATGCGAAGAACAAAGAACGCCTAATAACTGCCGTGGACAATAAAGCCATCACAAGGGTGCACCAAAGTATAATTGACGTAGGAAGTGCCAATAACCATATCGTTGTTAAAATAGACACTGCAAGCAAACCATTACTGATCATGTAAGGCCATCCGAAGAGCGTTACTTGCTGATGCCAAGACGCAGCACCTTCCCCTACACCTTTTTTCAAGTCTCGTGCATGAGCGATATGACCGGCTGTTTCAAGCAATAGCCCTACTAACAACAGGACTAGCAAATCATTAACTAAAGCGCTCGACATATCACTACTTATCAAAACACCTAAGCCAATAACTAAAGCCCCCAAACTCAAACAGGTACCAACAAATGAGGACGCTGTTTGCCAATGATCCCAAAATGGTCTCGCCTTAATACGATACAACTTATACATATAAAACAAACCAAGGGGACCACTGATGACCCCGAGGATCGCAAACATGCCAACCAAAAGGTTCATTTCTAAGAAACTAAAAAAGGTAAACCCTAATAAACTGGTAAAGAACAAGCTAACACCTGCAATTTCTCGGCTGACAGGTGAATGACGAAGATTATAAAAACCACGATAAAAACGATGCGGCTTACCTAAGTGCATATTAAGTTTATATAGTCCAATCATTAGCAAACCATTCATAACGCCTAATAATGGTAAATATGCACTAGAGGACTGAATAGCGAGGATCAGCTCATTCTCAATAACATGCCCTATAACCAACATTAAAAATGCGCCTAAAATGGCCTGCGTTGTAAGGGTAAAAATAACGTGCGAACTTTCATGTGTTATCAATAATGATGCCCAGTTCCATTGCCTTTCAACACCATGTTTTTCATCGACAACTGATTTGTATTGTCCTTTATCTTCATCCTTATGATATTTAAGCGGCATCGAGTCCGTACGCGTCATTTCACGATTTGTTTGACGTGTTTGCTGGAAGCGAATATTTGGGTGGGTAATCTCTGTCGTTGGAAACCCTGGAATCTCTGTTTTACTTTGTTCGCGGTTGTCGGGCACATTTTCAATCACACCAAAGTCCAGCGCATTCCCTAAACAAGCGGATACACAGGCTGGTTTCAAACCCACTTCAAGGCGATCAACACACATATTACATTTACTAACTTCACCCTTTACAGGATCTAACTGAGGTGCGTTATAAGGGCAAACCCATGTGCAGTAACCACAACCAAAACAAATATCGGGGTCTTGAAGAACCGCACCGTATTCTGCATATTTTGTGTAAGCGCGTGTTGGGCAGCCCTTAAGACAAACCGGATCATCGCAATGATTGCACGCCATAGATATATTTAAACGTTGGTATTCTGGGTAGGTGCCACCTTCTACAAAACCAACTGAACGAAAGGATATATGTGCAGGATTATCGTTTTTCTCGCTACAGGCTGCTTCACAAGCATGACAACCAATACAGTTATCTGCATTGAGATAAAAACCATGTTGTTTATAACGGTTAGGATTGTCACCCACCGCAGCATCATTATTAATATTTAAACTAACGCCATGTAAATCACTCGTATCAGGAGCTAACTCAATAGAGTCGCCATATTGATTTTTGGCTTTTGTTTCTTTATCCCAAAGAAACGCATATTTTGGTTCATCACTTCTAACTTCAAACATAAGAGTATTTTTTAACCTAACCTATTAAAAACGACGCATTTCCATGCTGAGTTGTGCGGCAGCCTGTTGGTCTTCAAGTATTTCTATCGTAACGGCCGATTGCTTATAAGCGGGCTGTCGTGAATGGGGGTCTAATAATCCGAGTGTTAAGCGGTTAACACAATCAAAATAGTGGAAAGGAATAAACACCATATTTTTAGGCACACGTTGCGTTAACATCGCCATCACAATCGCATCCCCTCGCCTAGACACGCAACGCACGTATTCACCTTGATCAACACCAAGGTCTTTCGCTGCATCAGGGTTTATTTCCATAAATGGAATCGGGCTATACTTGTTGGTATTACCCAATTTTCCTGTTTTCGTACGCGTATGAAAATGCTCAACCAAGCGTCCTGTATTAAGCCAAAATGGAAACTTATCATCAGGCACTTCGTTATTATCAATAAACGGCAGGGGTATTAATTTAGCCATACCATCTGCATGGCTGAACGTTCCAGGTTCTGTGTACAACCGCTTACCACCACTGGGTGGCAATTCACCTTTATTAGATTGCTCTTCTGTATAGGGCCATTGAATACCGCGTTGTTTTTCAATCAGATCATGATTCATTCCTGAAATATCGGCTAACCGTCCTTTCGATAATGCTTTCATCTCCTCAAAAGCACCTTCAGGTTTATCAGGAAAGGTCATTTTTTCGCTACCTGAAAAGTATTTTGCCAATAAGTTGAAAATATCAAAATCCGATTTTGAATCACCCGGTGCATCCGTCACCTTTCGAACGATATTGACCCGTCGCTCCGTATTGGTAAATACACCTTCTTTCTCAGCCCATGTTGCTGCAGGTAAATATAAATTCGCATATTGAGTCGTTTCTACATCGGCATAACTGTCCTGAACCACTAAGAAATCCAATTTTTCTAGAATCTTACGGGTACGTTCAGTATTAGGCATTGACGTCATCGGGTTCGTCGCAATAAGCCATAAGCCCTTTATTTGACCAGTCTCTATGGCTGGAAAAATATCCGTTTGAGCAAGCCCTCGTTTTTTTGGAAAAAACTCTGGGTCAACATTCCAAAATTCTCCAATATCTTTTCTATCTTGTTCATTTTCTAGATAACGGTAGCCCGGTAAACCAGAACAAGATGACCACTCACGTGTACCCATTGCATTACATTGCCCGGTAATGGACAAACTCGTGCCCCCTTCTTTACCAACATTACCGGTAATTAAATTGAGATTATTGATACCAACAACACCATCCGAGCCATGCGTACTTTGGTTTATACCCATCGTCCAAATACTCATCGCTGATCCTGCTTTCGCGTAAATGCGCGCTACATTCCGAATCGTATCTTCATCAATCCCACAGATAGCTGCGGCTGATGTTGGGTCATACTTTTGAACTTCTGCTTCAAGCTGTTCTAAACCGACCGTATTAGCTTCAATATACTCACGATCTTCCAGCCCTTCATCCAAGATGACATACATCAAGGCATTTTGCAGAACAACATCTGTACCGGGTGTTATTGCCAAATGAATATCGGCTTTTTGAGCCAACATGGTGACACGTGGATCTACTACAATAAGAGGAAAATCACGTTTTTCGCGAGACTCTTGTAAACGCCAATAAATAATAGGGTGCTGCTCGGGTAAGTTGGACCCCCATGCCATTAGGCACTCGGTATGTTCGAAATCCTCGTAACAACCCGGTGGACCGTCAGATCCAAATGAGCGTTTGTAACCCGACACGGCCGACGCCATACACAAGGTTGTGTTGCCATCATAATTATTCGTACCAATAACACCGCGAGTTAATTTTCCTAACGTATAAAATTCTTCTGTTAGTAATTGCCCTGTCGACACAACGGCAAAAGAGTCCCTACCGTAAGTTTCTTGGATACGGTTGATCTCACTAACCATTGTTTTGGCGGCATCATCCCAGTTCGTTTCTCGATACCCTTGGTGAATACTCTCACGAATAAGCGGCTTATCTCCACGTCCAGACGATTCAAACAATTCATGTTCAAAAATACCTTTTACACACAGTTTGCCACGGTTAACATCGGCACCGCCAACACCTCTAGAGCCAACTACTTTACCTTCCGCATTGGTACCAATTTCGATAGAACAACCGACTGAGCAATAACCACAAGTCGCATAGGTCCATTTTTCAGCCTTTTTATCGGCTATTTTGATAGGGTTCTTTTTATCTCTTCCAAATAGCATATTAAACTCGTTTAATTAATCATTAATTCGGTTTTGCTAACTAACACGGAGTTACCCCCTACTCGCAACGTTATTGGGCGCCCCGAACGTTTATCCATTTCTACATGCAATAAACTTCTACGTGTCTCTAAAGTACCACGATCAATTGCAAAGCTGTACGTTCCTTCCCTGATATGGTCGTGTGACGCTAAGTAGCCTGTAAAAGCAGGCAAGGCTGAACCAATCGGTGGATCTTCATGATCACCAACACTTGGGCCCAATAAACGGGCATGGAAGTTACTATCATCAGAATCTGTTTTTGCGCTGAAGATAAAAATTTCTTGTGCCGCCATTGCAGGTGCTGATGACTCACTCCAGGCTTTAACATCAAAACGCGCTTTACGAACAGCCGTTTGTGATTTCAATGGCACAATCAGATAAGGTAGCCCACTAGACACAAGGCGCGTATGGTAGTTTGCATGGTCAATATCGTTTTCATTAATTGACAATAGTTTTGCTAGTTCGTTACCAGGGGGAGTAAAACGATCCACCACAGGTGAGCTATTCAAGGTAAATTGTACAAACCGCTTATCACTGTCACTCACAGAAATATTAGCTATCACATCTTGGCTTTTTTGCTTCAAGTTGATACTTGTATAGTCACCATCCACGCTAATTCGCCCTGTTTCAGCCAATACATTGGCAATCGCTAAAACAGGATGCCCCGCAAAATTTTGCTCGCCTGTTGGTGAGAAAATACGAACATTAAATGTGCTGTCGCCTTCATCCGTTTCATAGATAAACGCAGTTTCAGATAAGTTTATTTCACGAGCAATTAGGTCAAGCTTATCCTCTGGCAATCCGTCTGCTTTTGGGAAAACCGCAATTTGAGCTCCTTGGAATAGCTCATCGGTAAATACGTCGAACGTGTAATAAGTTGCTTTCATTGTTATAAGCCCAATTAACTTGCTAAACCGATTAAAACACGGCCATTTATTATTTGTGTTGGGTAAGCAGGAATAGATACCTTTTCATCTTCCAAACATTGCCCTGTTTCAAGGTTGAAGTGTTGTTTGTAGATCGGTGACGCCACCACGAGCTCATCGCCTATGCTGCCGATGATACCGCGAGATAAAACATTTGCTTCACTAAAAGGATCGTAATTACTTAGCGCAAATACCTGTTCAGTTCTTTTTATGTAAAATAGGGCAACCTGCACATCATTAACTAGTGCTGCCGTTCCCGCATTGTCGGTAAGGTCTGTTAAGGCACAGATATCAATTTCATTACCATTCAATTCATTAGCCATTTCTGTCTTCATCCGTTTGTTATCGCTTAATTAAGTTTCGCTGCAATTTCTTCTTTGTGCGCAGGTCGTATTTGGTCACGTTCTGGTACAAATACGATTTGACTATCCGTCTTATCTGAGTTGACAAAGGTATTAAACTTTTTAGATTTTTCTTCATTTTCAACCGTTTTTTTCCACTCGCACTGGTAAGTGTCAATCACCAATTGCATTTCTTCTTCAAAGGTTGAGGCGAGTCCAAGTGAATCGTCGATCACCACTTCACGCAAGTAATCTAGACCACCTTCTAAATTCATCATCCATGTCGAGGTACGTTGCAAACGGTCTGCTGTTTTGATGTAGAACATCAAGAAACGATCAATGTATTTAACCAGCGTTTCATCATCTAAACCCGTCGCAAATAAATCTGCATGACGTGGTTTCATACCACCATTTCCACATAAATATAAGTTCCAACCGTTTTCAGTGGCGATAACGCCAACGTCTTTGCTTTGCGCCTCGGCGCATTCACGCGTACAGCCTGATACTGCAAATTTAAATTTATGTGGTGCTCGCAAGCCTTTGTATCTATTTTCTAAATTAATAGCGGTTGTTACGCTATCGGCAACACCATAACGACACCATGTACTACCAACACATGACTTCACTGTACGTAGCGATTTACCGTAAGCATGCCCGGTTTCAAAACCCGCATCGATAAGCTCTTTCCAAATAACAGGCAGCTTATCCTGGCGTGCACCGAACAAATCCACTCGTTGACCACCGGTAATTTTGGTATACAAATTATATTTTTTACCCACCTCACCTAACGCAATCAGTTTGTCTGGCGTAATTTCACCACCTGGAATACGAGGAACAATGGAATACGTACCATTTTTTTGGATATTGGCAAGGTAGCGGTCGTTCGTATCTTGAAGACCCGCATGAGGCGTTTCTAATACATAATCATTCCAACATGAAGCAAAAATAGAGGCTGCCGCTGGTTTACAAATATCACAACCATAGCCTGTACCGTGTTTTGCTAACAAGTCATCAAATGTTTTAATTTTCTCAACACGAATCAGGTGATACATTTCCTGACGTGTATAAGCAAAATGCTCACACAGGTCTGTGTTTACATCCATGCCCATTTTTTCCAACTCTTTATTAAGTACTTGCCCGACCAACGCTGTACAACCACCACAACCTGTTGTTGCACTAGTGCACTCTTTAATGGCAGCCATCGTTGTCGCCCCATCAGACACTGCATGGCAAAGCGCACCTTTAGTCACATCAAAACACGAACATATTTGAGCAGAGTCCGGTAACGCTTCTACGCCTAAGCCAGTTACTCCAGAACCATCGCGTTGCGGTAAAATCAATGAATCGGGGTATTCTGGTAAGGCAATATCATTGAGTTTAAGTTGCAATAAATTGCCGTAATCAACCGTATCTCCAATTAAAACGGCTCCCAATAAACGTTTATTATCCTCGCTCACAACGATTTTTTTATACACGTCGTCTGCGCCGTTCACATAGGTATACACTTTTGCTTTTTCTGTTGTCGCGTGCGCATCACCAATACTCGCAACATCAACACCCATCAGTTTTAACTTGGTGCTCATATCTGCACCCGTAAAACTGTTTTCTTTTGCAGATAATTGATCCGCAGCCACTTGAGCCATCTGATAACCCGGCGCCACTAGACCAAATATTTTGCCATCCCATAAAGCACATTCACCAATCGCATAAATATCTTCATCCGATGTTTGACAGTTATTATCAACAACAATGCCACCGCGTTCACCAAGTGTTAAACCACAATCACGAGCAATATCATCACGTGGACGAATACCGGCTGAAAATAAAATAACATCCGTTTCGATGTGCGTGCCATCTGCGAAATTCATACGATGAACACATTCCTCACCATCAACAATACCCTGCGTATTCTTTTGCGTATGAACGCTGACATCTAGTTCTTCAATCTTTTTACGAAGTACAGCACCTGCTCCATCATCAATTTGCACCGCCATTAAACGTGGCGCAAATTCAACAACGTGAGTTTTTAATCCGAGATCTTTTAATGCTTTTGCCGCTTCAAGACCCAGCAAACCGCCACCAATGACAACACCCACCTTTGATGTCTCACCGGCGTTAGTAATATCAATTAGGTCATCTATCGTACGATAAACGAAACAATTATCCCTTTCATGCCCTGGAATAGGCGGAACAAAGGGAAATGAACCTGTTGCTAACACAATTTTATCGTATGAAATACTCCGACCACTGTCAGAGGTGACAATTTTCTTATCACGGTCAATTTTTGACGCACGATCACCTGTATGAACCGTTATCTTATTTTCTTCAAAGAAACCTGGCTCAACGAGAGACAGATCATCTTCCGTTTTACCATTAAAGTAAGAGGTCAGCTGAACACGATCATAAGCAAGACGAGTTTCCTCACAAAATGTTGTAATCTCATAATCTTGCATTGCTTCACTGTTAGTCATGGACTGTAGGAACTTATGCCCAACCATACCGTTGCCAATAACAACCAATTGCTTTTTATCACTCATACTTTATTCTTTCCAAGATAATTAATAGGATTAAACTGACACAAGCACGTTATATGCCAACCCATATAATTGTCGATAACCAACTGATATTACTAATTATATTTTCAAGAAAAACGTACTCTTATCTTGCCTGCAAAAGCTCTCTGCCTTATTGCGGTGCGGTATTAATTAGTCCATGTTTTAATTTGGTGCAAGCTAATCTAATGATTTTAAAAATATACAAAAAACTAGAATAAAAACAGAGAGATAGGAGTTGGCACATGTATTGCTTTAACGACCTAATCTATCGAAGGAGAACTCTTGCAATGTCGCAAAAACTAAATTTACTATCGTTTAAAGGAAATATTCGTATTTTACATACGACCTGGTTTGCTTTTTTTATTAGCTTCATGGTCTGGTTTAACCACGCACCGTTAATGTCCGTGATCAGAGATGTATTTAATCTAACAAGCCAAGAAGTATCCGTCTTATTAATTTTAAACGTCGCCTTAACGATTCCTGCACGTATCGTGGTCGGCATGATGGTTGATAGTTTTGGCCCACGTCGCATGTTTTCTGGCATTCTCATCGTATCGAGCTTCTTATGTTTGTTTTTTGCATGGGCTCAAACCTTTGAACAATTAGCCTTAGCTCGGTTTTTATTAGGCTTTGTAGGCGCTGGTTTCGTTGTTGGTATCCGCATGATCGGCGAATGGTTCCCAGCAAGACAAACGGGCATTGCCCAAGGTATTTATGGCGGCTGGGGTAACTTTGGTTCAGCAGCCTCAGCGATGGCATTACCAGCATTAGCTCTATGGATGGGTGGCGATGACGGTTGGCGATACGCTTTAACAACAACGGCGGTCATCGCCTTTGTATATGGTATCTTTTATTATCTCAGTGTGACTGATACACCAAAAGGCTCCACCTACTTCAAACCCAAAAAAGTAGGCGGCATGGAAGTCACTAGTAAAGTTGATTTACTACTTTACTTGATAATGAGCTTACCTATTTATGCTGCGCTAGCACTCCTAACGTGGAAGCTGTCGCCCAGTGGTATGAGTTGGTTAAGTGATCAAATGGTACTCATTGCTTATATCGGTATTGCGGCTGTTTATCTCTATCAAGCGATGCACATTATTAAAGTGAATAAAGATATTTTCAGCAAAGAAGTGCCTGACTTATTTCGCTATAAATTTAAACAAGTAGCCATTTTAGATCTCGCTTATATGGTGACGTTTGGTTCTGAATTAGCACTTGTTTCGATGCTTCCACTGTTCTACATTGATATGTTTGGGCTATCTCCTGTTACCGCTGGCCTTTTGGCTGCTATTTACCCTGTTATGAATTTAATAGCTCGTCCTGGTGGTGGCATTATGAGTGACAAAATGGGTCGAAAAAAATCTCTCGTTATTTTATTTTCAGGCATCACGTTAACCTTTATATTATTAGGTCAGGTAACACAAGCTTGGGCCGTGCCACTAGTCGTCGCCTGCACCATTATATGTGGTCTATTTTCAAAGGGTGGTTCTGGCGCGGTTTATGCGATGGTTCCTTTAATTCAGCGCCGTATGACGGGGCAAGTAGCTGGGATGGTCGGTGCTTACGGCAATGTTGGTGGCTTAACCTTTTTAACTGTCCTATCTTTCGTTTCTCCACAAATTTTCTTTATGGTGATTGGTGCAACAGCCGGCGTCGTCTTATTGTTCATGCTCATATTCTTAGAAGAACCCAAAGGACAAACAGCTGAAGTGTTAGAAGATGGTACAGTAGAACTGATCGACGTCACTTAATACATCTACACGCCAGCAGCATGCAAGCAGAATCACTTATTGATCTTGGCCAATCGTCAGATAAAGGCCTTAAGGTAGAAAACCAAGATAGCTATGGCGTCTTGCTGCCTGAATCTCCCGTGCTAGAACAGAAAGGAGTCGCTGTTGTTATTGCCGATGGCGTGAGTGGTTGTGATGCCGGCAAGCTCGCTAGCGAGTCGTGTGTAAAAAGCCTATTAGCTGATTATTACTGCACGCCTGATAGTTGGACAGTTAAAACCTCTGTACAAAAGGTTTTAACCGCCACTAATCGCTGGATGCTTGGAATGGCGCAACAAGGTGGCGCTAATCAAAAAGGCTTGGCAACCACCATGAGTGCGTTGATTGTTAAATCGTCCACCGTTCACTTATTTCATATTGGTGATACGCGCATTTACCGAATACGTGACAATAAACTTGAGTTGCTCACCGATGATCACCGCTTTTGGGTATCTAAAGACAAAAATTACCTCACCCGTGCAATGGGTATCGACCTACATTTAGAAATTGATTACACCAATTTTTTATTGGAAATAGGCGACACGTTTTTATTTAGCACCGACGGCGTTCATGAGTTTATTAGCGATGCAGTCATGCTAGAGAAAATCATTGATAACACTAACAACTTAGACCGTGCCGCTCGAGAAATAACAGCACTTGCCATGAAAAATGGTAGCGACGATAACGTCACCTGCCAACTGGTCAGATTCAATCAATTACCACAAATCAATGAGCAAGAGGTTTATCGAAAACTAACCGAATTACCCTTTCCACCTGATTTAAATGCCGGCATGATTATCGATGGTTACCGCATAGAGCGTGAACTTCATGCCAGTAATCGAACACAAGTTTATCTCGCCACCGATGAGAAAACAGGCCAACGAGTTGTGATCAAAACGCCCTCTGTTAACTATGTGGACGACCCCACCTTTTTAGATATGTTTGTGCATGAAGAATGGATTGGTCGCCGCATTGATAGCAATCACGTTCTAAAAATTATTGAACAAACTAGAACGCGCCGCTTTCTTTATTACGTAACCGAATACATTGAAGGCCAAACACTCAGACACTGGATGAGCGACAACCCTCAACCTAGTTTGCACGAGGTTAGAGGCATTGTGCGCCAAATCGCACGTGGATTAAGAGCCTTTCATCGCAAGGAAATGATTCACCAAGATTTAAAACCGGAAAACATCATCATTGATACACAAGGTACCGTGAAAATCATCGATTTTGGTTCAACAAAAGTCGCCGGTGTGGAGGAAATAGCAAGCCCCATTCATCGACTAAGCTTACTTGGAACGCAGCACTATACCGCTCCGGAATATTTATTAGGCCAAGCTGCTAGCTACCGTTCAGATGCCTTTTCTTTAGGCGTCATCACTTACGAAATGATTAGTGGGCAACTTCCATTTAGCGAGAAATACGGCGAAAAAGCATTAAGTAAATTAACGTATCTTTCATTATTAAACATCGACTTAGACATCCCTCTTTGGGTAGATGGTGCCATCCGAAAAACCGTCAAAAGAAAGCCCTCTAACCGTTATGAAGAAATATCAGAATTCATTCATGACCTCTCATACCCTAACAAAGAGTTTACAGAAGTAGCACACATACCACTCATCGAACGTAACCCGTTAATAGTTTGGAAAGGACTCGCCATTTTAAGTTTATTAGCCAATATCGTTCTCTTATGGCTGAAATAAAATGCCTTAACAGAAGGCATCATTTTATAAACAGCAAGCAATAAAAAAAGCCTTGAACTTATACAGTCCAAGGCTTTTTAGTTTAAAAATAGCTAGGTTACGATACAGGTTGCTGATGGCCCCAATCGCTTAATTGTGAGTATGACTTTACCGACCAATCATTGTCATCAATAACAATACCACCCCAACCGAACTCTAGTACAAAGCCACCCGGGGTCTGCACATAAAAAGAAAACATTTGGTCATTAGGGTGATGACCCAGTTCCATCACAATAGGTAAGTTAGCTTGTTTGCAACGATCATACGCTAAACCAACATCATTCATATTTTCTACTTGAATCATCACATGATGAAGCTTTTTTGGAAAAGGCATCGCAGCAAAAGCAGCTGAGTGATGACGCCCTGTTTTTGTATGAAGGAAAGTGGTATCCAATAATGGACCACCAGGGCCTAATTCAGCGCGTATATAGTCACTGAGGCGTAAACATAAGATATTCAGAAAGAAATGCTCTGTTGCTGCCGCATCTTGAGTAACGGACACATAATGACCCGCACCTAATTTACCTGCAATAAAGTCACCGAGCATCACTGGAGAATTAAAAGGTTCCTTCAGTGCCGCAAAGGCAGGTGCAAAATAGAGCTCGTGTTGCACCCCATTTGGGTCCATACAGGTATATAGTTTCTCTACGCAACGATTGATGCATAGCTCATTACTGGCCAACTCAATGGAAACACCTTCACTTTTAATATGTGCAACTATATTTTCTAGCTCTTGCTCTGTATCAAATTCCCAACCCACTGCTGCAAGGTCATCTTCATCACTTTGTTCAAAAATAAAACGCTGTGCGCGGTCATCTAGACGCAGTAACAGTCTAGAACCCTCCTGCTCATCGGCCAAGTGCATACCAATAATATCAACGGCAAACTCTTTCCAGCTATTAAGGTTAGTAGCATTAAAAACAAAGTAGCCTAAACTTGAAGGACTTAATTCAAACGTATTCATTTATACACCCCTTAAATTGTGCCGTTTGTAAAGAACTGACGCACAACGTCATTAAACTCTTCAGGCGACTCATACTGAGGCCAATGCGCTGCATCTTTCTTCATAATGTATAGTTGAGAACCAGGAATTTTAGCAGCACTGCTTTTAGCGCATGCAATATCATGACAAGGGTTATCTTCTGTCCATAAGAAGAGCGTCTGTGCTTTAATCTCTTCCATTGGAATTAAAAAATCATCATGCATACCGATCATAGCCAGTACTTTTGGAGCCGTTTCTTTCGACCCTGCCTGCGTATAACAGGTTAAACGTGTATTAACGAGTTCCTCAGTAATCATACTGTCGTGGTTCGCTGGGTGAAATAACCATTTCATCCTGTTTTTAATACTTTCAAACGTTGGTGGACCTTGAGTTGTTGCTTTAGCTGTGAGGTCAACCAGATCTTGTAACTCTTGTCGTCCTTTCTCAGTAATAATAGGAAGCCCAGCTGCTGTGTTGAAATTTAAACGTTGGAGCCGCTCGGGGTATTTAACGGCAAATAAGCCAGAAACCCAGCCACCCATAGACTCACCCGATAAATTAGCTTTATCAATACCCATCGCATCCATCAATTCTCGCAAGTGATCGACAAACACTAAGGGCGTGTAATCTATATTCGGCAATCTGTCAGATAGACCATGACTAATGTAATCATAAGCAATCACATGAAACTGATCTGATAATGCAACAATATTTTTCGCATACGCTTCAAGGTGCCCACCAACGCCATGAAGGAAAATAATTGTTTCCTTATTCCCTCTACCTGCCTCGGCAATACGCGTTTTACCATAACTTGGGGTTTCAATGTAACGGATTTCGCTACCCATAAAATCTAACCAAAGTGACATATTTTTCTCCTGAATTTTTTACTAAACAACGCTAACATTTATTTCCATTTCTGGCTATTTTAGCGCTATCAAATATATCATCAAAAGCTAATATATTGCTATACATTACAAAAGAAAATAACTAATATTAGATAACTATAACATTCTATGCTTTCTATGCTTTGTTAGCTAAAAAATTAACGCCTTGAATTACTTATTACAACACAACTAAACACATAAAAAAAACAGCACTCAGGAGAACGCAATGAAGCAACGCAAACCCACAAAATTAACAGATAAACTAGATCAACTAGTTGATGCAGAAAAGGGCTTACTGGACCCTAATATTTACTATGACGACGACCTCTATGAACTTGAATTAGAACGAGTATTCGCTCGTAACTGGTTGTTTTTAGCTCACGAATCTCAAATACCCAATTATGGGGATTACTTTTCTACGTATATGGGTGAAGATCCCGTACTCGTGGTACGCCAAAAAGATGGATCAGTCGTCGCTTTTATGAATCAATGCCGTCACCGTGGCATGCGTTTATGTCGAACAGACTCTGGCAACGCAAAAGCCTTTACTTGCTCTTACCATGGCTGGGCATACAGTAGTGCCGGCGACCTTGTTGATGTCCCCTTTGAAGAACGTGCCTATGGAGAGGTTGATAAAAAAGAATGGAGCCCTACTAAAGTCGCACGTATTGAAAGCTACAAAGGCTTGATTTTTGGCTGTTGGGACGAAGAGGTTCCTTCTTTAGATGAGTACTTAGGTGATATGAAGTGGTACATAGACTTAATGCTTGACCGTGCCGACGGGGGCACCGAAGCCATTCCCGGTATCCATAAATGGGTGATTGATTGTAATTGGAAATTTGCTGCTGAGCAATTCTGTAGCGATATGTATCACCTACCCTCAAGCCATATTTCCCCTGTTATCGCCGGATTACCGCCGGGCGTAGACTCCAGCATGATCCAAATGCCACAAGAAGGTCGCCAATACAGCGACCCTAATGGTCACGGTACTGGGTTTTTCCTACATGCTCCTGGTTTTCTTGCCTCATTATTGGGTGAAGAAGTCGGCACCTATTATGAAGAAACCACACGCCCCGAGGCCATAGAGCGGTTAGGTGAGGTACGCGGCAAGCAAATGAGCGGTGCACATATGACGGTCTTCCCAAGCCTATCATTTCTTCCTGCTGTTAATACCTTGCGTGTATGGCACCCTCGTGGGCCTAATCAAATTGAAGTTTGGGCTATCGGCATCGTTGATAAAAAAGCACCTGCGTCAATTAAAGATGCCTACCGAAAAGCTATTTTAAGAACATTTAGCGCTGCTGGAATACTTGAACAGGATGATGGTGAAAACTGGGTTGAAATTCAACAAATTCTACGCGGGCATATTGCTAGAAAAACACCGTTTAATGCTCAAATGGGGCTTGGTCAAGAAGAATATAATTCCGGTGGGCTACCCGGTAAAACAAGCTATGTTTATGCCGAAACAGCTGCTCGAGGTTTTTATGATCGCTGGAAAACAATGATGATGTCCGACAATTGGTCAGAAATAAATAGTAAAACAACGGAGGAGTCAAACCATGCTTAAGTTATTACCCAGCGTAGCCTCAAGCACACAAACAGCCACTAGCCCCGAATTACAGCAGGATATAGAACAGTTTTTATATACTGAAGGCATGCTGCTTGATGACCGTGAATTTGATCAGTGGTATGAGTTACTCGCCGATGACATTCATTACTATATGCCAACACGTTATACAAAATCTCGCAGAGATAGCAAAAAAGAGATTTCTAATTTTGACGAAGCCGCCATATTTGATGATGATAAGGCCAGTCTAGGCCTAAGAATTCGTCGGCTTGCCACCGGTTTAGCCTGGGCTGAAGAACCTCCTTCTCGAACACGCCACTTGGTCAGCAACGTAAAAATTCGTACGACCGATATTGATGGTGAATATGAAGTGGAATGTTGCTTTGTTATCTACCGCAACCGTTTAGAACGACAAACTGATATTTTTGTTGGAGCTCGACGTGACCTAATACGTAAAAATGATAATCAGCATGGGTGGGTTATCGCCAAACGTCATATGATTCTTGATCAAGGCATGTTGCTGGCAAACAATATCAGTATTTTCTTTTAACAATGACATAAAACACGAGCCTTCCCCTACTTTTTGGGTATGCTTTAGAACGTTAGGATAAAAGCCCTCCCTGTATGACAGGGAGTTTAAATTTAGTTGGAGGATTAAATAAATGAACTCACTAGCCGCTGCTTGTCTCTTCTTTCTTGGCATGCATTGGATTATATCCGGCAGTCCATTACGTGCTCACATTGTCAAAATCCTAGGCGAAACTTTATTTAAGGTCTTATTCTCGCTCAGTATTTTTGTTGCATTAACTTGGATGGGCTTTGCTTATAAAGCCGCTCCGTTTATCGCCACATGGGGTACTGCTGATGCTCTAAAACCGGTTAGTGTTGGCCTGATGTTCTTTGCCTTTTTATTACTCCCCATGAGCATTTTTGATAAAAACCCAACCTTAATGGGCCTAATTCCACCTGACCAAGTAACTGCTCGAGGCATGGTACGTATTACCCGCCACGCTGGACTTATTGGCCTTGGCTTATGGGGCTTAGCTCACTTTATTGTCAACGGTGACTGGGCGTCTCACCTGCTATTCGGTACCATTGCATTTGAAGGCCTTATTGCACCGATGAACTTAGATCGTAAATACCGTGCTCGTTATGGCGAGTCTTGGGATAAATTTACCGAACAAACCTCATACATTCCTTTTGTTGCCATAATCACTAAACGTAACAAACTCGTATTGAGTGAACTGAATATCTGGGGTGCCCTTATCGGTATTGCATTATTTCTATGCGTTATTTATTTTCACCAAACATGGTTCGGTGGTTCGCCTTTGATTTAGTCTTAAGTCTTATTGACAGTTTTAAACGCCTCTATTAACTGCCAATGGATGCACAAAGCATCCATTGGCAAACATATTCGCTAGGATAGACATAAGCTTTAACAGCATCATTTACAAGCCATAAAGGCATTAAACGCTGATGAAAACACTTGTTATTTGTATTAGCAATCTATCGCCCATTACTAACACCTTAAGTAGTCGAGCTATTTATCGCCTATTACTCAATATATCAACAATATATTCCTAGCAAGAAAGAACCCAGCCGCATCATTTATGATGCCTTTAGCCAGTCATTCACTTCATTTTTTCAAGTGCGTCAATCAGTTTGAAAAAAACTCCCTCTAATTCACTAATCTCATTATCAGATACCAGAACCTCTCCACGCGTATATTTTAAAACCAACGCATCTACCATTTTATGCATTTCTTTATGGCCTTGATCAAGTTCACTAACAAGCGCTGTTGAAAACAAACGTTCCTGCTGTTCTTTTTTAAACCAGGAGCCGCAGTGGCACTTTTCTACATCTAAAATAGGCCAAGTCATCTCGCTCTCTGGTAATGCTTTTAGTTTTAGCTCAACCCGATTCAACCATTGTCCACCGACAATTCGCATAAATTCTTTTCGAGTGTCTTTTATCGAATAATGCTGCTCGGCACACGATACCCATTCTTGAATCGGCGTGTAGTTATCAACCCAATGCCCAAGCTCTTTCGCAGGCATAGGTTTAGCTATCGCATAACCTTGCGCCAGTTCACAGCCCATCAGCAATAACAACAAACCATGTTCTATGGTTTCTACACCTTCGGCTATCACTTGCCTATTAAACGTTTCGGCAAGCCCAATGACGCCATCTATAATGGCATAATCGTCAGGATCATCTATCATATCTCGCACAAAGCTTTGATCTACTTTAACCATATCGACTGGTAGACTTCTCAAGTGAGTTAATGATGAATAGCCCGTGCCAAAATCATCTAAAGCAACACTAACACCAAACTTGCTTTGGCAAGATTCTATAATGTCACTAATCATTTTAGTATTGCCTAAGGCGCTACTTTCTAGAATTTCAATCTGTAATAGTTGAGTATCTAAGTCTTCATATTGATTTAATGTTTCAGCCAACTTTTCAATAAAAGAGGCTGATAACAAATGCTTAGATGAAATATTTACACTGACTTCCAAACAAAGCCCTTTCTTCGCCCACAATGATAATTGCTTTAGTGCCTGATCGATAACCCAGTCACCAATCTTAATTTCTAAATCAGCACCCTCTATTGTAGGTAAAAATTTCAATGGAGGAATCAATCCTTTTTCTGGATGAATCCAGCGAATGAGGGCTTCAACACCAAACACTTCACCTGTTCGCATATTAACTTTTGGTTGGTAATACAACGTCAACTCATCATTCTCTAGTGCCTTTTCAATTTCACTTATTTGATGATGTTTTTCAATAACCCGTTGGTCTTCCTCAGCGTTATATACTCGGTAACAGTTCTTACCAGATAACTTTGCTTTATACATCGCTTGATCGGCGTGTCTCAACAAGGTGTCTATATCACCTTTATCATCAGGATAAAAAGTGACCCCACTCGATGCTTTTATATAATGCTGCACCCCATCGACGGAATAAGGGTCAGCCAACGCATCGTGAATTCTCTCCAAGGTCAGAATACTTTCCGCTATTAATTCAACATCATTCAACAGTAAAGTGAACTCATCACCGCCCTGACGTGAAACCGTATCTTCTTCTCTAATGTTTAAACTAATACGATTAGCAACCTCTTTCAACACGGCATCACCTACATCATGACCGTAGTTGTCATTGATCAGTTTAAAGTTATCTAAATCAAGGAAGCAAACAGCTAAGCGATGCTTCGTTCGCATACTATGTGCAATAGCTTGGTTGAAACGATCTATAAATAATGCACGATTAGGAAGTTTAGTCAGCACATCATAATGCGCCATCAGGCTCAGCTTTTCTTGCTGTTTTTTGCTTTCGGTAATATCTGTAAATATCCCTACGTAATTGACGATTTTATTATCGTCATCCTTAAGAGCTGAAATAGATAGTAATTCGGCATTAACATCGCCAGACTTATTACGATTCCAAATTTCACCTCGCCAGTACCCATCAGTGTTAATACCGTCCCACATCTCTTCGTAAAATGCTGGTGACTGCTGACCAGAACTTAAAACCCGAGGGTTTTGGCCCATTAATTCCTCACGTTTATAACCTGTAACCATACTAAAAGCGGGGTTCACATCAATAATATTTTTTTGCGCGTCGGTCACTAAAATACCTTCGTTTGTTTCATTAAACACACGAGTAGCCAGTCGCATTTTTTCCTCAGCCATCCTCCTTGCAGTAATATCTTGTACGGTTCCTCGCATTTTTATTGGATTATCCGCCGCATCAAAATCGGCTTCACCGATGGAGTTCATCCAACGTATAGCTCCAGATGTGTCAATGATTCTGTACTCAATGTTCAGTGGAGAACCATTTTCGATATGCCTATTCACACTCGAAATAACATGTTCTCGGTCATCAGGGTGAATGGTATTAATAAAGTCATCCCAAGTGGGTTCCTCTATATCAGGGAAGCCAAGCTGATCAGTAATAGCATCAGACCAAACTTCCTTGTTGGTAATGAAATCTGCCTCCCATGTTCCAATGCCACCCGCTGATTGGCTTAGCTGTAATCGCTTTTCAGATTCAAGCACTTCCATTTGGCTTTGCTTTTGCACCGTAATATCTTGAACCATTGCCGTCACGTAATCCACTTGACCATCGCTCTTACGAACACAACTAACCACTAAATTAGTAGGAATGATTTTTCCAGATTGACTAATAAAGCGTTTTTCCAAACTGTAATTTTCTATTTCACCTGCCAGCAAGTGAGTAAACAGCTCCTCATCAGCGTCTAGATCTTCTGGGTGTGTTAACTCCGCCCATGTCATCGACCGTAACTGATCTTCAGAATACTCCAACATCTCGCATAAACGTTGATTGATTCGAACCCAACCTTTCTCTGGCGAGGTAATCGCTAAGCCAACAAGGCCTAGCCTGTAAAAAGATGAAAGCTGGCTCTCTCTTTCACTAGCGAGCTTTTCTGCTTGCTTACGTTCAGTAATATCATAGAGAATCACGGGGAATTCCCCCATACTCGTTTGCTTATTCTCAGTGATACTAACCAACGCGATACGTTTCGACCCATCTTTGCAGCAAATAGTCACTTCTAATGGAGCAACCCCTTTTTCACTAGAGACCATCTGGTCTACATACGATGCCCACTCTTGTTTTAACTTTTCACTATAATCAGGGTCTGGGTATGCTTTTTCCCACCAATCTTTTAACGTGGGTATATCTTCCAAGGTGTAACCAAAAGTCGCCACAAAAGCTTTATTTAAAAAGGTAATTTCTTCTTGAGTGTTATTTAGCGCATAAGCGATGGGCGAATTTTCTAAGAGGTTCTTGAATCTTTGGTTTGCAGTAGCCGCACTCATTGATACTTTTAAAAAAGCAAATATTGCAGAAAAAACTAATAAGGTTAGAGAAAAAAGAAAAAACCTTTTTACCAAAATATCGTTGGGCATGGCTTCCCAGCCACCCACTGGCCTAGCAACAATTTGCCAGGAACCTGTCGGTAATTCAATCGTACTCTTAATATTAAAATCATCGAAAACAGTCGGATTACCAAAAAAGATCTCCCCTTCTTTACCAAAACCGTCTTTACCTCGTAGTGCAAGTTCTATGGGTAATTTTGGATCTAGCAGCCCACTGCGTTGATACAAAAGATCCACGTCAATCACCGCAGAAATAACACCCCAAAAACTTTCTTTACCATCGGCATCCTGAATAAAAACAGGGCTTCTTGCAATAATGCCTTCACCGCCTTGTATTAACGTTAAAGGTCCAGCCAACACTACTTTTCTTAACTCCTTCGTTTGCATCACGGTATCTATTTGTAAAGGTAGCGACCTAAAATCCACACCAATAGCAGCTTCATTGCCCTTTATAGGGTACATATACTTAATGACAAGGCCTGGGGCAGCAGCAATGTTTCGCAGCTGAGTATGCTCATCAAATAGATTTTGCACTGCCAGACCAAACTTTTCTTCGGGTAGAGAGGGATTTACCGAAAACATGGCTGGAAGTCCTTTAACAACTTGGATATTTTTATATAAATTAAACGTTAGGCTAGCGGTTACACCTGCCAACGTATCATGGACTGAGTTTCTGCTCTCGGTTACATGCCGCTCAATTATTACCTGATCGATCTGCCAAACAACCAGCATCAGTATCATGGCTATGAGCATCAACAGACTATAAAATTTAATTTTAATATTTTTCATACAATGGATTAGAACCCTTAGTTCGCACTGTAAGTGTAATTATATAAATATAGACTAAATCACAGTTTTGACTATTTTAACCCCAAAATTAATTGCATTACTTTTAGCAAAAAAAAGTAATTGCCACACAATAAATACAGCAATGAGATGCTGCTTTTTCAAGTAATGTTAGGGTTGACGAACGGGGTGAGAAATCCACTCAGTCATTTCACGTTTATAGCTACAGTATTCAGCATTACTTATTAATTTATATGGTTTTTAAATACTGTTTTGTAATGAAAAATTATTGACTCAGTAAATATAAAACAATAGCGGCTAAAATTAACGATGTGCTTTTCCAGAAAAGCACGGGGTTACGTTCCATGAGCGGTGGGCGAGTTTTATTTAAAAACACCTTATTGGGTTGGCGCAGGTCAAATATAAACTCCGATAATTCCCCGTAACGTTTATAAGGATTAGGGTGCACTGCTTTTTTCAATACATCATCAAACCAAACGGGGATTTCGTGCTCATCGTCTAGCACGGTTTTATAATGCAGTTTATTTTGCGCCGCCTTGGTTTTACATCTTGCGACTTCTACGCCATAGGGTAAATTCCCGGTTAGCATTTGATAGGTAATAACACCTAACGAGAACAGATCAGAACGGGTGGTACCCCTTTCACCAAGGAAATATTCTGGGGCGGTATATTGCGCGGTACCCAGTATATTGTTTTGCTGATTCGAGCTGGCTATTTCCATTATCCCAGCCACTCGGGTTGAGCCGAAATCAATAATTTTCACCGTTCCTGTTGAATCGATCATGATGTTTTCTGGCCTTAAATCTTGGTGCAACATCTCTAAACGATGGAAAGCACGTAAGCCTTTAGCTATTTGCTCGATAATGCCCCGCACGGTTTCTAAATCGGGTTTGGGGTTATCAACCATCCACTGAGTTAATGTCTGGCCGTCAATAAACTCCAAGGCGATATAAAGGTAGTGTCGTTTGCGAGTCTGAGCACATGGTTTCAGCACATGTGCATTATTAATGCGTCGTGCAATCCACTCCTCCATCGTAAAACGTTCTAAATATGTTGTGTCGTTTCTGAGGTCTATCGATGGCGTTTTAAGAACAACCTGCTCGCCGTTATCTACATCAACCGCTAAATAAACGTGACTACGACTACTTTGATGAATGGCTCGAATAATTTTGTAGCCATCAAATGTCATTCGCGCGTCTAATGAGGGGGCGAATGGGAGCTCAGTTATTTGTTGATAAAGCTCACTTGTATCATGGGCAGGTAGTGTATTGATATGAACAATTTGTGCGGTCAGGTTATCATCGCTACCTTGTTTAAAGGCTTCATTAACAATCAGCTTGGCTGCTTCGTCCAGTCTGCCCGTATGATCATTGATGGCATTAATAATGAACGTATCGCTAACGAACTCATAGACGCCATCAGTTGCAAAAAAGAAGGTATCATCCTCTTCTACCGCTAGATCTTGATAGTCAATATCGAGTTGCTGTTTAATCCCCATTGCGCGGCTAAGGTAACTTTTATCCTCTGAAACCCATAGTCTATGATCGTTAGTGAGTTGTTCTAGTGTATTGCCATTGACGCGATAAATACGGCTGTCGCCCACATGAAAAATATAGGCAGTTCTTGATTTTATGACCATCGCGCTACACGTACACACATAGCCACGATCTTTATTAAACCGATGTGGGCTTTGTTGGCTTTGGGCATATAGCCAAGAGTTGGTTGCCGTTAAAACCCGTTGCGCCGATTGTTTAACAGACCAGGTTTCTGAGGTGCAGAAATAATCCGATAGAAAACCGCTAACAGATGATTCACTAGCAATATGGCTAACATCACTGCTACTAATGCCATCGGCTAAAACAATGGCAATACCCTTAGACGTTAATAGGTGATCATCAGGAATATATAGACCATGAAAATCTTGATTGATGCTCTTTCGACCTTTGTCGGAATATTGCCCGCTGGATATATTTAATTGATCGGTCATATTCAATAAAAGGCCAGCCTTTTAAGGGCTGACCTTTGTTTATTGGTTATTGTTAATAATAACTATTATATAGAACGGTTTGGACTTGTTCTTACGTGAGTGTAATACAAAGGAAGACCCACTAGACATAAACCACCCGCCAAGTTACCCAATACCGTTGGAATCTCGTTCCAAACTAAATAATCTACAAAGGTAAATTCACCGCCCATAATCATAGAAAATGGAAACAAAAACATATTAACGATTGAATGCTCAAACCCCATAAAGAAGAACAGCATAACAGGCATCCACATGGCTAGCATCTTACTGCTTGCCGAGGTTGAAATCATCGCGCCAACAACACCCATTGAGACCATCCAGTTACACAACATGCCACGGATGAAAATAGTAAACCAACCACTAGCGCCCTGTTCTTTATAGCCCAAGGTTCTAGATTCACCAATAGTACTCACTTTAGCAGCAATCGCGCCACCATCCACACTGTAACCATAGGTCAAAATAAACGACATCATAAACGCTGTTGTTAATGCGCCCGCAAAGTTACCAAGAAACACCAAGCCCCAGTTTCTAAACACTTGGCCGATGGTAACGCCCGGCCTTTTATCCAATAAGGCGAGTGGCACTAAGGTAAACACACCCGTTAATAGGTCAAACTTCATTAAATACAGCATAATAAAGCCAACAGGGAATAAAAGAGCGCCTACTAGTGGCGACCCTGTTTTAACCGCAACGGTGATGGCAAAAATAGCCGCTAACCCTAAAATGGCGCCGGCCATAAAAGCACGAATAAACGTATCTTTTGTCGACATATATACTTTGGATTCACCAGAATCCACCATTTTTGTAACAAATTCACTCGGTTCTAAATAAGACATTTCATATACTCCAGTTTTTACAGTTAGTTAAATTGTTAGTAGCTTTTATAGGGAAGGAACTTTCCGCTCATCACGATATTTACACGATCACCTTTTGGGTCGGGTTCGCGTTTAAGGTCCATGCTGAAGTCAATGGCACTCATAATTCCATCGCCAAACTCCTCATGAATGAGCTCCTTAAAAGTCGTCCCATAAACATTAACGAGTTCATAGAAACGATAAATAAGTGGGTCTGTAGGAACCGCTGTCGGTAATGAACCTTTGTATGGAACGACCTGTAGTTGCACAACCGCCTGTCCAGGTAAATCAAGCAATGCACCTATGGTATCGGCTTGTTCTTTAGTTAGCGTCATCTGCCCTAATAGAGCCGCTGTCGTCCACTCTTTACTCATGCCAATGGCTTCAGCGAGTTGAGGCCAAGTCAAAGCTTTAACCGATTTTTGCAAGATGATTAATTCGGTTACTTCGTTGCGTGTCATAATTAATTCCTTATTAAAGTTCAACATAATAAAAATAGGCCAGTCATAAAAAGGCCCTTATTACAGGCTTCATTCGCATGTATTTACTTAAGTGCAATAGCTATGCCAAAAGAAATTTTTATATTTATAACTAGATATAGAACATAAATTAGATCTAAGAAGGCAATGTCGTAAAAGCCTCGTAGGGCAAACGAATACAGCCTTAAGAACTATTAAACTAGCAACTAAGTAGTACTTCGTTATTACCGTAGTGGCTCCAAGAAAAATTATTTGCTTAACTTAACCTGATAAATCAGCCGGGGAAAAAAGCTTTATGCACCATGCATGACCGCCAAAATTGCCGCGCCGCACCATAATTGTGCCTAGACCGCTTTAGGCATTAAATCAACGCTCATAACTATTTACTAAACGAAAAAAGGAAGAGCACTCGTTTAAGAAAACTAATGCAGCAAGAAACTCAAATCAAAATTAATTCACCTGTATTACGTTACAAGTGAAATTTTTATTAAACATGATGCATATTTAAAATTTTGTTCGGGGAGTAAGAGGGTTGAACCTGCAACATTTAAGATAGCCCTCCATAAAAGCCTTACCAATTAAAATGGTAAGCCTTTTAGTCAACAAAAAGACTGAGTGGTTACTACAGGCAGACTACTAATTATTCAGTAAAACTAAAATTATTGATTGCACGGGCATTACAGACAAGTCTGCCCTCATCCGCATAACAGTGCCTTTTCGACAAATGTTGTTGAAAAAAAACTACTACCCTGAAGACAAACTGTGGTTAAAAAAACTCGACAACTACATATAGCAGCACATCCGCATACAGCTATTGATGAAATACAGCACTGACTCTGGAGCAGTGCGGCTTAATTTTTTTAAGCTTCGTTTATTTCTCAGCTGGTTAACACGCCTTTCAACCATCTTTATCACTCTGTTAAATAAAATTAGAAACTCAACACTAAAGCAAATACACCACCGTATTAACAAACGTTTTATTAAGTTTTAGAAGTTAAAAAACATGGACTCCCTTTTTGCCCAAAGATCTTATCTAACTACCGTCAACCTCACCCAACTATACCCAAACGTTCTTGTTTGTAACTTCCATCTTGTACATTACTGCACCACTGTTGATTTTCAAGATACCATTTAACCGTTTTACGAAGTCCAGTTTCAAAGGTTTCTTCTGGCACCCAACTCAACTCCTGTTGAATCTTACCGGCGTCTATCGCGTAGCGAACATCATGCCCCACCCGGTCAGTGACAAATGTAATCAGCTCTTCGTAGGCATTAACACCCTCGGGTCTATTTGGTGCTAGCTCTTCTAGTAGATGACAAATCGTTTTAACCACATCGATATTTTGTTTTTCGTTGTGGCCACCAATATTATAGGTCTCCGCTATCTCACCTGTCGTCGCCACCAACACCAAGGCTCTCGCGTGATCGTCTACATACAACCAGTCCCGAACCTGATTACCTTTCCCATAAACAGGCAACGGTTTACCCGCCAACGCATTTAAAATAACCAAAGGAATCAGTTTCTCTGGAAAATGATACGGCCCGTAGTTGTTTGAGCAATTGGTAATAATTGTTGGAAAATCAAAGGTTCTGTACCATGCGCGAACGAGATGATCAGAACTGGCTTTACTGGCTGAATAAGGCGAACTGGGTGCATACGGTGTTTCCTCAGTAAACAAATCATCCGTACCTTCCAAGTCACCATACACCTCATCCGTTGAAATATGATGAAAACGGAATCCCACCTTTTTAGCATCGCCTAACGCGGCCCAGTAATGCCTCGCTTGCTCCAATAAATTGTATGTACCCACAATATTCGTTTGAATAAACTCTCCAGGCCCATCAATGGAACGATCGACATGTGACTCCGCTGCAAGGTGCATCACGATATCCGGTTGATGCTGTTTAAAGACACGCTTTATCTCAGTCGCATCACAGATATCCACGTGTTCAAAAGTATAACGGCTGTTATCACTTACCGATTCCAGCGACTCCAGATTGCCTGCATAAGTTAATTTATCAACATTGACAACGTTATAATCCGTGTCATTAATTAAATGACGGATGACGGCCGACCCGATAAAACCGGCTCCGCCGGTCACCAAGATTGTTTTCATGAATTATTTTTCCTTTAATGCATACAAACAGCGTTGTAGTGCTTCTTTCCAATAGGGAATACGCATCGCGTACGTTCGTTTTATTTTAGCTTTATTCAGCACACTATAATGGGGGCGTTTCGCGGGGGTGGGGTAATCTTTCGTTTCAATCGGCCCAACACGGCAATCTATTGCGCTTAATTCAAATATTGCGTTGGCAAAATCATACCAACTACAAACCCCTTCATTACTATAGTGATAAACCGCCGTTCCAAATTCAGGCTGGTTAAATCCTTCAGCGTTCACAATATGGATGATTGCTTGCGCCAAATCTCCTGCATATGTGGGCGTACCTACTTGGTCATAAATAACGTTCAACTTCTCACGCTGCTCACCTAATTTGAGCATCGTTTTAACAAAATTATTGCCAAATTCAGAATATACCCAACTGGTGCGAATAATGACGGCATTAGTTGGCATACTCGCCTCCACCGCCTGCTCACCCCTTAATTTGCTTAAACCGTATACGCCTTGCGGTGCTACTTCATCGCTTTCAATATAGGGTTTAAAGTTTTCACCGTTGAACACATAATCGGTTGAAATATGAATAAACCTTACCTGTCGGCTTGATGCAATTTTAGCCAACTTTTTAACGGCCAAATGGTTAACTTGATCAGCCAATTCAGGTTCTGACTCTGCCTGATCAACTGCTGTATGTGCCGCACAATTTATAATTATGTCGAACGTCTTTTCCTCAAAAAAAGCATCAATACTCACTGAGTCAGTTAAATCCAACTGCTCACGGCTTGGAAATAGATACTGGCAACCCACCTCACTTCCAACTAAACCACGTAATGACTGCCCTAACTGACCACTGCCGCCGGTGACTATAATCGTTTTAGGCATAGTAATTTGTTGAATAATGAAAACATTCAGGTAATAGCTTGAATAAAGGTTGCTTTGTGTCTTTACCAGAGAGCATCAACTGCTCACTCGGTAAACGCCAATCAATATTTAATTGCGGGTCATCAAAGGCCATACCACGGTCACACTCTGGTGAGTAGTAATTGTCAACTTTATAAGCAAACGTTGCTGTATCACTCAGCACGACAAAACCATGTGCAAAACCTCTAGGAACAAACACTTGTCGTTTATTCTTCCCAGATAACTCAACCGCAACATGTTGCCCAAAAGTAGGGCTACCCACACGAATATCAACAGCCACATCAAGCACACTGCCTTCAATAACACGTACTAACTTACTTTGTGCATGCGGTGCTAATTGAAAATGTAAGCCCCTTAACACCCCTTTTGAGGATTTTGATTCATTATCTTGTACAAAATTAACGGCATAACCAACCGCCTCTTCAAACAAGTCGTGTCGAAATGTTTCTACAAAATAACCACGCTCATCGCCGTGCACTTGTGGTTCTACAATAATAATATCTGGGATAGATTGCCTAATAAATCGCATTACACACCCGCTTCTTCTGCACACCGAAGCAAGTACTGGCCGTACTGATTTTTAGCCAACGGTTGGGCTAAAGCCACAAGCTGCTCCTTATTAATATAGCCTTGCTCAAATGCAATTTCCTCCAAACAGGCCACCTTCAAACCTTGACGCTTTTCTATAATCTCAATGAATTGAGCCGCTTCCAACAAGCTTTCATGGGTGCCCGTGTCTAACCAAGCGTAACCGCGCCCCATCAGCTCTACCTTTAAGCGTTCTTCTTCCAGATAAAGTTGGTTCACCGATGTAATTTCAAGTTCACCACGATGCGAAGGCACCACCGATTTCGCTTTTTGAACCACATCATTCGGGTAAAAATATAAACCGGTCACCGCATAATTGCTTTTAGGCTGCTCAGGTTTCTCAGCCAAACTAATCACTTTGCCTTCAGCATCAAATTCCGCTACACCATAGCGCTCTGGGTCAGCAACCCGATAGCCAAAAACCGTCGCGCAATTTTGCGCACTTACATTTTTAACGGCATTAGCGAGCATACTTGTTAAATCGTGGCCATGATAAATATTATCACCCAGTACCAAGCACACATCATCGCCACCAATAAAGTCCTCGCCTAAAATAAACGCTTGCGCCAAACCATCGGGTGAAGGTTGCACAACATATTCAAAACGAACACCCAGTTCAGCTCCATCGCCTAATAAGCGCTGAAAACTAGCTTGATCTTCCGGTGTTGTGATGATCAAAATCTCTGTAATACCCGCTAGCATTAAGACAGATATTGGGTAGTAAATCATCGGTTTATCATAAAGCGGCACAAGCTGCTTAGATACACCACGTGTGATGGGGTACAAACGTGTACCACTCCCGCCTGCTAATACAATCCCTTTCAACGTACACTCCCTTTTATTAATGTCAGCCAGTATTTTATAGTAGCTTCCATTAATACTGAAACTTTTCACCCTAATTTCAAACTTTTTATAACGACGCCATCTCTTATCTAAAACCAATGAACACGTTATACTAAATCTTTTGTTAAAGGATGAATAAATGATTTTAGTCACTGGCGGAGCAGGGTATATTGCATCACATACCTGCATAGAATTATTACAAGCTGGCTACGAGGTACTAGCCATTGATAATTTATCAAATGCCAGTGAAGAGTCATTAAACCGCGTACAACAAATCACGGGGGAAACACTCCGCTTTATTAAAGGTGATGTCCGTGATGCCGCGGTAATGAAAGACATATTTGAACAGCACCCTATTGACGCTGTTATCCATTTTGCGGGCCTTAAAGCTGTTGGCGAGTCTTGTGCGATGCCACTGGAATACTATGATAACAACCTTAATAGCACCTTGGTATTAGCCCAAGCGATGCAAGCGGCTAAGTGTAAAAATTTGGTATTTAGTTCATCAGCCACCGTTTATGGTGACCCAAGCAAGCTGCCGCTGACTGAAGATATGCCCTTATCGGCCACCAACCCTTATGGGCGCTCAAAGCTTATTATTGAACAAATGCTCGGCGACCTACCCGCCGCCGATGTGCTTAATAAAACAGCCCCTTGGTCCATAGCTTTACTGCGCTATTTCAACCCTGTTGGTGCACACCCGTCGGGTATGATCGGCGAAGACCCAAATGACACACCTAATAATCTCATGCCTTTTATTACCCAAACTGCTATTGGCAGGCGGCAGCAACTCGCCATTTTTGGCAACGATTACAACACTCATGATGGCACAGGTGTAAGAGACTACATTCATGTGGTTGACCTTGCCAAAGGGCACCTTAAAGCGGTAGAAAAATTATTATCTAGTGAAGGCATTAAAGGTGTGCAAGCCTATAACCTTGGTACTGGCAACGGTATTAGCGTATTAGATATGGTAAAAGCTTTTAGCAAGGTTAATCACGTAGACGTACCGTATGAAATCGTCCCTCGTCGCGCCGGTGATGTAGCCGCCTGCTACGCCGATGTTAGCCGCGCCAAAAAAGAGCTTAATTGGCAAGCAACACAGCAATTAGAGGATATGGTTAAAGATAGCTGGCACTGGCAAAGCTTAAACCCAAAGGGTTATAAAAGCTAAGTCGAATCGTTAATTTAACCCATGTTTGTTGGGCTTCCTGCGTCAGCACCAACCTAATTTATGGGGATTATTAAGGGAATTTTGTAGGTTGGGCTGAGTTTTTTAAGCCCAACAACTCAAACCCTACTTAACTAGCAATAATAACTTGTGCATCAAATTGCTGTTCAAATTCATACTTTAATGCTTTTTTCGCGCTACCATCGCCATGTATAAGCCTGATGATCTGTGGCTTATGCCGCATACGCTTAACAAAATTAATTAAATCTTTCTGGTCTGCGTGCGCACTATATCCGCCTAATGTATAAACCCCCGCCCTAATATCAATACGAACACCGTCGTCAAAAACAACATAACCACCATCTGGCCCATATTGTTGAATATCACGCCCAGGTGTGCCCACGGCCTGATAGCCTACAAACACGACATCTGTTCGCGTATCTCCCAGCAACGCTTGTAAATAATTTTGCATTCGCCCACCAGCGCACATACCACTGGCTGCAATTACTATAGATGGCTGCCCAGTTTGTTTTAAACGTGCCAATAAGGCTTCATGCTCAGTATGTGAATTAACAGTCAAAAGTTGCTCAAACGATAAGGGGTGACGCCCCGACGATAATTTTCGTTGCGCTTCTTTATCCCACAAGTCTTTTAACTGCCGGTAATGCTTGGTAAAACTGGCTGCTAGTGGCGAATCCACAATAACATCCACCTTTTTCCAATCACCACCTTGGGTATGAATAATATGTTCAATTTCATACAGTAACTCTTGAGTACGGCCAATAGAAAAAGCTGGAATAAGCACCGTGCCAGCGTTAGCCAAACACCGCTCAATGGTTTGTTGTAACATTATTCGACGTTTCGCACGGCTTTCATGGCAACGATCACCATAGGTACTTTCAATCACCAATTCGTCACAACGGTAAGGGGCTTTTGGCGCTGCTAATAATGGTGAGTACGGTGCCCCTAAATCACCCGAAAACACAACACGTTTAGAGACTTTCTTACTGACATTTTGTTGCTGAGACACATCAAATTCAATATATGCAGACCCTATAATATGCCCAGCCACCTTGAACTTAGCCTTTAAGTTATCGGCCAAGCTAAACCATTGCCCATAATCAATACCTTTTAACTGCTTGGTTAAGCGCGCCATTACCGACCCTATGATAGACGCATTACGCGTTACGCCAACTTTCAATGCATCTTCAATCACCAAGGGTAATAATAAAGCCGTAGCCTTTGTTGCATAAATAGGCCCCTCAAATCCCGCTGCTAGTAAATAAGGCAGGCGACCCACATGATCAATATGACTATGAGTTAACAATACCGCTCGAACATCATCAATGGGGAAATTCACCTGCTTTTTAGTTAGTGAATCTTGCTCGGCTTCAGCGCCTTGAAATAAACCACAATCAATAAGCACAGAAAAAGCAGCATCCGTATCACTCGCATTAATTGATAACCGGTGGCAAGACCCCGTTACCCCCGTCACCGCTCCGTGGTGAGAAATTTTGTACATCATGTGCTCCAGTAATATTATAAGTTTATTATAGGGTTAGTTATAAAAGTAATTTACTTTTATAATCGTCATAACTAGCACTAAAGTACAATATCTACAATCAGATAGTGTGATATAGTTAACATTATCTTTTAAATGGAATTTAATGTTATGAAAAAAATACAATCAGTCTCACTAACTCTTTGTTTAATATTTATTAGCAGCTTTGCTAGTGCAGCAAGCGTTTACACATACAGTTTTACTCAGGATAGTAACAACGGCGACACTGATATCAGCAATCAATTATCAATGGCTGTTCATGATGATGGCGCAAAAGCAATCTTTACTTTTTACAATAATGTTGGCGTTAACTCGTCAATAGCACAGGTTTATTTCGACGACTCAACCATACCTCTTTTTTCTGAGATTGGATTTTACCAACAGTCTGCTGGTGTTTTATTTGACCAAAATGGTTCTGGCGGGAATTTTGGCGGCCCTACTTTTGACACAACATTTACCTCTAAAAATGAAAAAAATATGACTAATGGTGTTGATCATAGAAATGAATGGGTCAGCTTTTTTGGTCTTTACAAAACGAACAACACTTTTGACGACCTTATAAGTAGTATTGAAAAGAAAAAATTCAATACTGGACTCCACCTTATATCAATTGACCAAGTCGGTGGAGGCGATGAAAGTGAGAAGTATTTACTGAGCAGCAGGATACCAGACGTGCCGCTACCAGCTGCTATTTGGTTTTTTGCCCCTGCACTTTTAGGCTTTCTGGGTTTTCGTAGAAAAAACAAAGTATAAGCAAATTTAATTATTAAAAAAGGGGCATATTGCCCCTTTTTTAATGCCTATATTTTTATTTTTAAGCATCCAACCCCACCCTAAAAGTAAATTTTAGTCTTATATACCCTGTGATAAAAAGCAGTCCTGTTGTTTGAGCAACAGTGTCTATCATTCATCAATAGAGCGATCACAGCACTTCGTTCATGCTTATGCTTTATTGCCGATTAATGTGTCCTCTACAACCGACTTTACATCATTATGTAATCCCCCCAATAAAGAGTCGGTGCTTTAAGTAGAAAATTCTTATAATGAAATAAAGGAGTTTTTTATGAAAAAATCACG
>CAJXTU010000014.1 GCA_913060865.1 uncultured Cycloclasticus sp. | reverse complement strand
AACCGAAACAACCGAAACAACCGAAACAACCGAAACAACCGAAACAACCGAAACAACCGAAACATCAGCTACTCCAATGGAAGCGCAAATAGCTCCACCATTGTTAGAGCCATCCTATAACGATAAATTTGTAGAAATTGACGATGAAGACGAGGCTCATCAACAGTTACCGCTTAGTGATCTTGATGATGTTATTAAAGTTAAAAAAAATGAGGTATCAACGCCTCTAGAGCGCCAACGATCGGCATATGAACAAATTTCTAATAAAGAGACAATTGCTCATTTATCCAAGTGGCAAGAACGAGTAGAAAGTTGGGATGAGTTAAGTGAGTCATTTAACGAATTAAGTGGTTTTTTGGGACAAGGTTGGGATTTAACTCAAGGCGTACTCGCATCTCAAGGTTGGCGGGATATTATCCGTTATCGTCAGTTAACTAAACAGTTGCCTGAAATAAAACGCCTAATGAAGATGTTAGGCCGACTACAGTCTGTTACCGACACCGAGTCGGGCTGTTCACTCAGTGGAAAACTAGTTGATCCTATTAGACGAAACCCTGAAAAAGAGGAAAAGTTAATTCCACATATTGTTATGGAAACAGGTGGCCTAGAGCGTGGGAATGAATTAAATCGTATGTTACCGAGTGAGTTAGCACAACTGGGTAGCTCTACAATGAAAACCTTATGGTTCTCACGTTACGCAGAAAGGATGTTGTTAACCTATCAATATCAAGGATACTCTCCTGAATTAGAGGCGCCAGAACAACAAGAATCCATTGACTCACTGGGGCTGAGAGAAAAAGAAACTAAGGGAATGGGCCCCGTTATTATTTGTTTAGATACCTCGGGTTCAATGCATGGTGAACCCGAGCAGCTGGCAAAGGCGGTGACCTTAGAGGCGCTAAGAATTGCTTTCGATGAAGGCAGAGCATGTCACCTGTATATATTTGGTGGACCTGATGAAATCATTGAGCATAAACTGGACCTAACCCGTGGTGGTTTAGCCCAATTGTTAGCCTTCCTGCAATATTCTTTTCATGGGGGTACCGATGTTGCTCAACCCTTGTTAAAAGCACTTGAGAAACAACGTAACGATAATTGGAAAAAGGCCGATATTTTATTAATGAGTGATGGACGATTTTCTTTGCAAGACTCAAATATAACTCAAATTTTAGAGCTTAAACGTAAACAAAAAATTCGTCTACATGGGCTTATTCTAGGTCCATGGAAAAACCAGTGTATGGAGCAGTTATGTGAACCATTACATAGGTTTAATGATTGGGCTGTATTAGCAGATTAACATCTTCCTAGCACTACTTAAGAAGAGCAGGTCACTATTAAAAATTAATTAAACCCCTTGTTTATCTAGGTTTTTTTTTAGTAAGGTAAGTATGTCTTTTTTTAAAGTGAGTAGTGCCTTTATGTCACGGCAGAATTTGTCATGTGCTTGTTGAATCTGCTCGTCATTAGCTTTGGCTAAAGACTCTTCAAGTTGTTTGGCTGAGGTTTTTAGTGAGGGTGTTCCGCAGTAAGCGGCAGAACCGTGTACTTTATGGACAATGTCAGCTGCACTTTTAAAGTCACACTGTTGAATTAAGAAGGAGATTTTAGCGTCGTGTTTGGGTAATTCAGAAAAAAACTTTTCAAGCATAATGGACATGAATAATGGGTCTGCATTCATGCTTTTTTTGGCGAGCTCATAAACAAAAGGTTTATTCGATAGATTGATAGCGTTGTTTTTATTTGTCGATATAAAAGGTTGTGTATCGTAATCATGCTCGTTGATAAGCTGCTCAATTAACTGAAAAAATTGTTGCTGATCAATGGGCTTGACCAGATAACCATCGAATGAACTAATGTGGTGAGCTCTTTCCTCTCCGGATGTAATGTGCGCGGTGATGGCAATAGCCGGTGTTTTATAATTGAGATTATTGGCTTGACTGCGAATTTCAAGCAGCGCCTCAGTTCCCATTTTAATGGGCATTCTCAGGTCTAAGAGTATTAAATCAAATTGTTGATGACGGGCTCTGTCAACGGCTTGTTGGCCGTCATTAACGCAAGTTACTTTAGCGTGTTGCCTTTCTAGTAAATGACTTAATAACAAACGATTAATTTCATTGTCATCGGCTACTAATATATTCAACGCGCTTAAATCAGGTAGGGACTCTAAGGTTGCTGTATCGGCGCTAATATAGCTGTCTTTTACCTGCGTGAACGGCAAGTTGACTGTAAATGTTGAGCCTTTATCTACGGTGCTATCAACTAGAATTGAACCATGAAGCGCATCTATAATTTGTTTCGTAATGGCTAAACCTAAGCCACTGCCTTGGTTGCGTGTGTCATTGTCAAGTTGAGAGTACTCTTGAAAGAGTTGTTTGATATTTTGCTTACTAATACCGATACCCTGGTCGATAACAGCTATTTCAAGGATGTTATTTTTTTGAGGGTTGAGGCTTAGCCTAACAGTAACGGTAGCGTTGTGACTGAACTTGATTGCATTACTAACAAGGTTGATCAGTATTTGACCAAATTTAACACGGTCTTGGTGAATGATTTTAGGTATATTTTCTTGCTGTTGATAGTCCAGCGTTACACCATTCTCTTTTGCTTGAGAAGATAACAGTAGCAAGGTATCTTGAATGGTTTCTTTAGGGTTGAAATTGGTTTTATTAATGATGACTTTACCGGCTTCAATTTCAGCAAAATCAAGGACTTCATTGATGATGGTGTGCAAGTTTTTTGATGATGAATAAGAGGCGTTAACTAACTTGATTTGGTTGCTATCAAGTTTAGTTTGTTGAATGATTTCAAGAAAACCAATAATGCCATTTAAAGGTGTCCGTATTTCATGACTGATGTGTGAAATAAAACGTGACTTTGCTTCAGCTGACTTTACTATTTCCACTTGAGCAGAAAAGAGCTTGTCATTTTGTAATCTTAATTCTTGAGTGGCCTCGAGAACTTTTTGCTCTTGTATTCGTTGGTGATCGTTGATTTGGCGAGCCATTTCGTCAATACCATCAGCGAGAACAGTAATTTCATCTTTATTACTATGATGGGTGATATTGGAAGGCGGGGTGTAATTCCCTTTACTAATGTTTTTAACATTAGACGTTAATTGGAGAATAGGGCGACTGATGATACCGCTGAAATATTTTGCGAGAAGCGCAATAAGGAACAATAGTAGTACGGTGATGAAAATAGAGTTCAGTAATATATCCTGTTGGCGCTGTTGAATGCTGTCATATGAAAGAGTTAATACTACATAACCGATTGTTTCATTGACTGTAGAGATAGGACCAACGAGAAAGGCATCAAAGTCATCAACTTGATTAAGTGCTTTAAGTTCGATTGCTTGGGTGATGCTTTTAGGAGGGTTAGATATTAAAGTCGGTGTAGCGATTTTACTGGTCGCTTGTGCGAGTACGGTGTTTGATCTATTGGTGATTTTAATAGATACAACGTCAGGCTCGTTAATGGCCGAATTTATAATAGTATTTAAGGAATCTAAGTTACCTGAAAAAACACCGCTAATACTCGACTCAGCCAGTGAGCTGGCCAAATTCTCATTCGTTTTATGTAATAAGTCATACATGTCGTTTAAACGAGTTGAGGTAAGGTAAGCCGCTAGAATAATAGCCAGTGTAGCGGCTGGGATAACACCTAAAAGAAGTAATTTATCTTTTAACTGAAACCTATCGAGTAGACTCATAAGTGATTAATCTCTCTTTTAACTTATTATCATTGGGTAAGTGCAAGTTTAGACTTTTCGCAACACTTCTATTGCTAACAACATTAAAGTATTTGGGGTAAATAACATTGTTGCTTAAGGGTTCGCTCGTGTTATTAAACGTTGAAATACTTTCAGCAAGATGTTGAGCGAGCTGTTCAATACTACTAACCGCGCCAGCAATAGCGCCGGCTCTAATGAAGCCTTTTGAGAACCCAATGATAGGTGTTCTATAGCGATAACTGGTCAGTAAAATTTGAGAAAGAGACGTGGCGTTGTATATATCAGTATCGGCTATGGCTAAAATAATGTCAGATGATTTTGAAATATTGTCTATCTGGTAACGTACGTTTTTTGAACTGCTAATGTGCTCGTTAATCGTTAATTTTTTACGCGCGGCAATTTCCTTTAATTGCGTTAACTGGTTTTTTGATTGCTCGGTTACCACGATGCCAACCTCTTTAAACATTGGGTTAATGAGTTGGATTAAATTTAATTGTCGGGCCGGTGGTTGATCTAAGACAAAGAAATGATGTTGAGGTAGTTTCTTTTTACAGTCTGGCAAACAAGGCGCAAAACCAATAGACCGTGACAGGGTGGTTAAGGCATGAAAAGTCGTTGTGGGTATATTGGATGCGATGAGTTTTTTTATCGTATCGTTATTAACGTTAACAATGATATCGCTAGGCGCTTTTTTTAGTGTTTCTATCGACAGTGAGGTTGTCGTTATTGTTGTTAAGTTTACATGCGTGTTGGAAAGCAACTGAGCTGAGAGGCTGTTAACGAAATTAGTTTGATAGAGACTGTTGTCATCATAAATAAGCGTTACGTTTTGCGCAAACGATGTTATTGGCATAGCAAATAGCACCATGAGTAGATAGATATAACGCAACTTTTTTATCAGGTGAAGGGCGTTATTCAACATGATATTGAACCCCTAGATAAATTAAATTATCAGCCGTTGCCTGTTGGTGAAGGTCTATATTCTTATTCAGCGCTAACTGTGCGTCGAGAGTAATATCAATCGTTTGGTTATTTGCCAACTTAAATATTTTTCCAACGGATAAATCTAATCGTTGGTAAGGGCTTTGAGGGTCGTTTTGGCCGCCTAAATATTGCATTTTGCTCATGTAATAATATTCAAGGCCGCTGTGCCAGCCATTGGTATATTGGCGTGAGAACAATAGGTTGAAATTATGTTTAGGTACAGAGGTTTCTAATCGCTCATCTGATGCGTGATTGACACGCGTGTATGCATATCCCATATGGATAATGTTTTTTCGATTAGGGCGAAAGTTGACTTCTAATTCGGTGCCATAGGTTCTAGCATGGTGTTGATTATCTAGAACTTTTGGAGCGATACTTAGGTTGTTATTAATTAGTCTTTCATAATGGTTTTGAAAAAATTTTAGATCGGTATTGAGCTTGTTTTGCAGGAAGATGCCGTGATAACCGGCTTCAACTGAGCGGACTGTTTCGGGATCTAAATGGCCGGTTGATGATTGAATAATACCAACCACAGGTAGCAATATCTCACGCTTTTCTTCAGTAATAACAGGTGTTCTATAAGCTTGAGTGGCTGTTAAGCGATAAGCGCCTTTGGCTGATGCTAGGTAACTAAAGGTAATGCGAGGTGACGTATTAACGCCAGAAAGTTTGTCGTGCTCAACTAGACCGCCTATATTTAGTATGAGTTTATTTGTTAAGTATGATTCTAAATTTCCAAACAAGCGTAGACGAGTATTAGTGTGATTGGTTTTCGAGTTAGTACGAAAGGGGGCATAAACAGATTCGTGTAAAGCACCGAGCCCCCAGATTAAACGTTGTGAATCGCTTAGAGCCTGAATGTGTTCGATATCAATATTCCAGGTTGTTGACTCTGTGGTTAAATCTAGGGTGTTGGAGGCGACATTGTATTTATCCTTTCCATCAAAATGATGGAAAGATAGATGAGCATTAAATTGTTCAGCATTTGGTTTTTGGTGCTCCCATATTAATTGAGCAAATTGAGATGATTCGTTACGGTCACGCTTTGGGTCAATTGGCACAGCAATGGCTATAGGGTTGCGAGTTTGTCGTATTGAATCTAGAGCAGAAAAATTAAATTGTAAGGTATTATGTGTATTTAAACGAAAGTCTATTCGGCTAGATAATTGTTGTTTGCTAAAGTCATCCGCCAGTTTTTTATACCCTTCACTTTTTTCAGAAGCAACGCTGATACGATAGTTTAGTCGGTCATTTACCTGTGAATTACTAAAGCGTAAAAAAGCACGTTCGGCCTGGTTGTTATTGAGCTTGAAACTGCTACTCAACTCCGGTACTTGGGAGGCATGAGCCGTTGTGATATTGATAACGCCTTGAAAAGAGTTGGCACCAAAAGACGTGTTATTGGGTCCTCTAACAACCTCAACGCGTTCAATATCTTCTAAAAGAACCGGTAGGAGGCTCCAGATAACGCCGCCAAAAATAGGAGAGTACACGGAGCTGCCATCAATAATAACTTGAACACCTTGTGGAAATTCAGAACTTAAACCTTGGTAAGCCACGATAGGGAAATTTCCACGAGAGTTACCGATTTGCATGCCTGGTACTAAGCGGAATATGTCAGCAACATCAGTGGCGCCGGATGCCTCAATGAGCGCACGATCAATAACCGTGATGCTAGCGGGCGCCTCACGTTGTTGTTGAGGCAATTTAGTTGCAGATAGCACAACAGGTATAATCTGGTTATCAAAAAAGATACCTTCATGTTCAGCCTGAGAAGCGCTTGTTAAACACAGCAATAGCAAAGCTTTCAGTGTATACCTAATCATTTTTTTTACGACATTCCATGTGTTGTTTGGCTAATATCAAGATCCTTTTTATTGATAGTTATAATTAACCTCTATAAAGGCTCGGTTGTCGAGCATAAATTCATTGAGAAAGTCTTTGTTTTTATCAAGGGCTAACTGCAAGCTTAGGTTGAATTCCAAATTTTGCCCTTCAGTAACTCGAAACGTTTTTCCGGTATTTAAATCTAAACGCCTCATTGGGCCCAGTGGTTGGCCAGAATCAAGGTTCTCAAGGCTACCTGTATAATAAAAAGCTGCGCTCGCCCATAGACCATTGTCAAACGTATGCGCTACCAACGCATTAAAAACATCCGTAGGGATCGAAGAGTATATATTCCCAATGTCCCCTGTTTTTTTGCTACCTACATTGGCATGGTTATAGGCATAACCGACGTGTATTAAATTTTGTTTATTGGGCTTGTAGTTAACTTCAATTTCGTAACCATTCACGTTCACCTGATGTCGATTTAATAGGGTTCTGACATCAATAGGAGAGGTAATTGGGCCGCCTAGTGCTGGCGGTATTTGGCTGAAGGGGAATCCAGCGAGTGTACCTTCGTCACAGGTAGGGCACTCAATGTCGCCAATAAGCCGATCATATTCATTTCTAAATAATTTAAGATCTAACGTTAACGTGTTATCAATAAATAGACCGTGATAGCCAAGTTCAATAGAGTCCACCACTTCGGGGGTTAAATTTTGTGTACTCTCAAATATCGGAATAACTAAGGGGCTTAATGCTTGGAGTGGTCCACCGGTTATATTGAATTGTAATTCAGCATCAATGTCGCTTTCTACGATAACAGGCGACCTAAACGATTGAGACGCGATGAAACGTAGGCTTTGTAGAGGTGTTAATAAATAATTTGCGGCGAGGCGAGGCGCAAAATCATCACCAGTACGTTGGCTATGTTCCCATAATGCACCTACATTTATAATTAAGTCGTTTATTGGGCGCCATTCAAGGTTACTAAACAGGCGTTGCAGGGAATTATCGTGTTTGCTACGAGTACCGGTCCATAAGGGCAGGTACGTTCTGTCATTTCTTAGAGAGAGTCCCCAAGTAAGCCGGGTTTTTTCAGTGGGTTTAAGTTGGTGTTCAAACTCAAAATGCCAACGATCAAAAGCTGTTGTGTAATCAACGTTGATCAGTGTTGGACCAAAAACAGGGTCAGTATATTGGGTTGAAAAAGCATCTTTTGTTTTAAAGCGTGCATAGGAAAGTTGCGTTATAAATTGTTGGTCATTCTGGGTTAAATGCTCCCATTTTGCATGAAGTGCAAAGTTTGATTCATCTAAATTGCGTCGGGGGTCAGTTGGATCAAAACCAATGGGGTCAAAGTCACTGGTGTTAGGATTAACACTTTCTAATAAGGTATTATTGGCTGACGCATTAATTTGAATACTGTCCAAAGGTGTTATTTGGTAGTCGAGACGGGCACTAAGCATATCTTGGCGAGTATCATCTGCATTATTGTCGTAGCCGTTGTTATCTATATGAGATGCACTAAAACGAAAGTCGAGGTCAGAAAAAGAGTGCCCAGCTCTTAAGTAAGAGCGTTGGTAACCTCGCTCACCAATAGTTGATTTAAGCTGTATGCCATTAGTTTGGCTTGCGTGAATGGTCGTAATGCTAACAACGCTTTGGAAAGCGTTGGAACCAAAAGAGGTGCTATTGGAACCACGAATGACCTCAATGCGTTCGATTTCATCAATGCTAATGGGGAATGATCGCCAATTAACGCCGCCAAATAAGGGATTGTACATAGAGCGACCGTCAACGAGTACTTGTACACCCTGAGGGTATTCACTGTTCAACCCTTGGTAACCAACGGTAGGGCTGTTACCGCGAAAATAATTTACGTGCATACCAGGTACTAGTCTAAATAACTCGGGAATGGCTTTAGCGCCCGATAGCTTAATCATTTGGCGATCAATAAGCGTAATTGAGGCGGGTGCTTCAGTTTGAGGCTGGGCGAGCCGGGTGGCGGACAAAACAATGGGGATGTCCGTGTTAAAAAAAGATAGGTCGTCTATTTCGTTTGCGCCGACAAACGGTGATAAGGAACAACTGAGTAAAGTGATTAAGAAATGTCGCGTACTAAACGGTAGCGTTTTAATGATTTGCATTGACCAACCAAGTCCTGTTTTTTTTCAAAATCTTATCATAAGTATATGGCACTAAGCACATAACCCAAAACTATTAAGGTGAGTTGCAAGGTATGGTAATCTTCCCTGCTTATTTAGTTTTGAAGAGAACGGATGATATACCCCACTATTGAAGATTTTGTTGGAAATACCCCACTGGTTAGATTGCAGCGGATGGATTCAACGACGAATAACATTCTGCTGAAATTAGAAGGTAATAATCCAGCGGGTTCTGTCAAAGATCGGCCAGCGATTAGTATGATTCAACAAGCTGAATTACGGGGCGATATTAAACCCGGTGATCGCCTGATTGAAGCAACGAGTGGCAATACGGGCATTGCTTTGGCGATGGCGGCGGCTATTAAAGGTTACAAAATGACGCTGATTATGCCGGATAATATGAGCGCGGAACGTCGTTCCTCAATGAAAGCCTACGGTGCAGAGATCATCTTAACGCCAGCTGCTGGTAGTATGGAAGCGGCAATAGATTTGGCAAGACAAATGGAATCTGAGGGTGAAGGTCGTATTTTAGATCAGTTTGCCAACCCGGATAATCCCTTGTCTCACTATAAAGGCACCGGTCCTGAAATTTGGCGTGATACGGCTGGAGGTGTTACACATTTTGTTAGCTCAATGGGTACGACCGGCACGATTATGGGTACATCGATGTATCTAAAAGAACAAAATAGCGATATTCAAATTGTAGGTGTTCAGCCGGAAGGAGATTCAAAGATCCCCGGTATCCGTCGTTGGCCAGAAGAATACTTGCCGAAGATTTATGATCGTTCACGCGTGGATGAAATTCTTGAGGTTAATCAACAACAAGCTGAAGGTACGATGAGAAGGTTAGCAGAGGAAGAAGGCATTTTTTGTGGTGTCTCGTCAGGCGGGGCCACGCATGTAGCGCTAGAGCTTTCCAAGCAGCTAAGTAACGCGACGATTGTTGTTATTATTTGTGATCGAGGAGACCGTTATATTTCAACTGGTGTCTTCCCAGGGTAACGCTGAGCCAAACGGTAGTAACGTTTAAGCGAAACTTATGCCCCTTGGGTGTAAAGCTGAGCCAAACGGTAGTAACGTTTGAGTAAAACTATCGCTTTAGTGCCATTCTTAGATTAAACCATCTTTAATTCAATGAAGGCGATGGTTTGTAACTATAAGTTTTGTTTAACGTTTAAAATATCGACTTCTTAAATTCAGACAATATGGTTTTAAAAGCAACATGGCGAGACGTAGAAATAGAAGAAAAAATTTACCCCCTGAAATTGCAAACGCAACGATAGAATCAATGGCGCATGATGGTCGTGGTGTGGCTTATGTGGATGATAAAGCAGTTTTTATTTCTGGTGCCTTACCTGGCGAAGGCGTTACTTTTGAATATAGTAAAAAGAAAAAAGACTTTGCTGAAGGGCGGGTAACAGAGGTTTTAAAGGCATCTGAAGACCGTGTTGAACCAGGTTGTCAACACTACTCAGTTTGTGGTGGTTGTAGTTTTCAACACCTTGAACCAACTAAGCAAATTCTTGCTAAGCAAGGCATCCTTGTTGATCAATTCAAAAGTATTGCAAAGTTAGATGATATTGAATTATGGCCTGCCTTAACAGGGCCTTTATGGGGGTATCGACATCGGGCGCGTTTAGGTGTGAAAGATGTTGTTAAGAAAGGTCGTGTTCTCGTCGGTTTTAGAGAAAAGGCGAGTCCCTTTTTGGCAGAAATCGAGCAATGTGACGTGTTGCACCCATCGGTGGGTAAGCGTTTAATGGCCTTGTCAGCATTGGTTGGCGAGTTATCTATTAAAGATAAAATTCCGCAAATTGAAGTATCTATTTGTGATAATCGAACCGCGTTGGTATTTAGAATTCTAGAGCCCTTAACTGAAGATGATGAGTCAGTATTGAAGCGTTTTGAACAATCTGCTGATGTAGATATCTATACGCAGTCTAAAGGTCCTGATACCATCGCGCCGCTAAGTGGTGTAAAGCCCGCGTTAAGTTATCAATTGCCTAATGATGTCACCTTGTATTTTGGTCCTAGTGATTTTGTTCAGGTTAACGTTGAACTGAATCGTTCTATGATCAATAGAGCGTTAGATGCACTTGACCTTAATGAACATGATAACGTGCTCGATTTGTTCTGTGGTTTAGGTAATTTCACGTTGCCAATGGCCCGTGTAGCTGGGCATGTAACAGGGGTGGAAGGCAGTGAAGAGTTAATTCTTAGAGCAAAAGAAAACGCTGATAAAAACCATCTCAATAACGTAGATTTTTATACCGCAAACTTAATGGAAGAGGTGGGCAGCGAACCTTGGACAAAGAAGAAATATAATAAAGTATTGATCGATCCGCCTCGATTGGGTGCGAAGGAAATTTTGCATTATTTGCCTAAATGGGGTGCGGAGCAAGTTCTGTATATTTCATGTAACCCGTCGACGTTAGCGCGTGATTCAGCTATTTTGGTGAATGAGTTAGGTTATAAACTGAAAAAGGCCGGTGTGATGGATATGTTTCCTCATACCTCTCATGTTGAATCTATTGCTTTATTTGAAAAGTAAGTGAAAAAGCCTAATCTCAGCATTGTTGTCAGTATCAGTGAGCAGTTGTTGAGTGTATACGAGGATCAACAGTTAATTCAATCGTATAGAATTTGTACCGCTAAAAATGGTGTTGGTGAGCAATTTGGTAGTGAATGTACACCGAGAGGCGAGCATGTTATTCGCGCAAAAATCGGTGATGGAGAACCGTTAGGTAGCGTATTTGTAGGGCGTCGATTAACGGGAGAGGTATACCAACCTGAACTAGCTAAAAATCAGCCTAATAGAGATTGGATTTTAACGCGAATTTTGTGGTTGTCAGGTCTTGAAAAAGGCAAAAACCGCTTAGGTCATGTTGATACGATGAGGCGTTATATCTACATTCATGGCGCGCCGGATGAATTAGTGAGTGAAACGCCTTCGTCGCATGGCTGTATTCGAATGTTAAATCAAGATGTGATGGACCTTTTTAAGCGCATTACGGTGGGTACCACAGTGTGTATTAATGAATAACTTACTGAGATACAAATTCAGTAAAAAAAACGGCTTCCACACCACTATTATTTGCATATTTTGTTAATGTTTTATTAAGTGTCTCAATCGCTCTATTTTGCAAATCAATTTTGCCAGTACCGCTAGAGATATCTTCCACATTATTATTGCTTAACAATACAATAAGCGCATGTCGAATAGCGGGGTCATTAGCCTCAATGGCATCTTTTGTTGATTCGTCGGTTAGTTGTAGTTGAATACTCGTGCGTAAATAATGTTTATTGCCAAGTAAATTAACAGTAAATTGAGGCGTTAACGGCATATAGATGATGTCTGCTGCTTCTTCGCCTTCCTCAGCAAACGCAATAGGGGTGAAAAAAAGTAGACCGCAAATTAAAATAGCTAAACGCATAAAACTCTCCTGAAACATCGTAATCGATAAAAAATATTATTAATAAGGATAGACTATAAAAATGAAATCGCCTATGCCCCTTGGGCCTTTAATGATTGATATTGACGGTGTTGAATTGTCGTCAGTTGATCGAGATATTCTTAAGCACCCTCTAGTGGGGGGGGTAATTCTGTTTTCTAGAAATTACGAAGCAGTAGAGCAGGTATCGGTTCTTTGTGAGGAAATTCATCGTTTGAGGGCTGAGCCACTATTAATTGCGGTTGATCATGAAGGGGGGCGAGTACAGCGTTTTAAGGATGGCTTTACACGTGTTCCTTGTATGCAAACCTTGGGTGAGGTTTATGCTGATAATAAGCAACGAGGGGTCGGTTATGCACAAAGTGTGGCCTGGTTAATGGCAATGGAACTGAGAAAAGTGGGAGTGGATTTTAGTTTTGCACCAGTGTTAGACCTGGATTATGGTTGTAGTGAGATTATTGGCGACCGGGCCTTTGCAGCGGATAAGCAAGTGGTTGCTGATGTAGCGGAAGCCTTTCAACAAGGGCTAACTGAGGCTGGTATGGCAAGTATTGGGAAGCACTTCCCTGGTCATGGCGCGGTAGCTCCCGATTCTCATATAGCGATTCCTATCGATGACAGGCCGATCGAGGACATTATGCAAAATGATGTGCAGCCTTTTAAGCAGTTGATTAAATCAGGCATGAAAGGGATTATGCCGGCGCATGTTATTTATCAGCAAGTGGATGAGATGCCAGCAGGGTTCTCTGAGTTTTGGTTACAAAGTATCTTGCGTGAACAACTTGGATTTGAAGGTGCTATTTTTAGTGATGACCTTAGTATGCACGGTGCTAGTGTGGTGGGTGATTTTGAACAACGAGCAAGACAGGCACTGAAAGCGGGTGGTGATATGGCATTGGTTTGTAATGATAGACCGGCAGCTGAAAAAATTATTGATGGCTTAAGTGGACTTGAGATTAATGCCCAGTCTATTGTGCGGTTAAATAGAATGCGTCCTACGCAGGCGGCTATCGCTGGAAATATCCAAGATTCACGACGCTGGCAACACTGTCGGCGTGTGATTGAAGAGATAAGTTAATGCCAGTTTCGTTGGCCGAAATAGAGTACGTTCAAGCAAATAGTAGCTGTTTATTAGATGAGCATGCTGTTGACGTGATGGTTAGCAAGCTAGCCGCAGATATAACCGAAGCGTGTCAGTACGAAAACCCAGTTATTCTTTGCGTTATGACCGGTGCGGTTGTTGCTGTAGGGATGTTGTTGCCTCAATTAAACTTTCCGCTTGAAGTTGATTATGTCCACGCGACGCGATACCAAGGTGAGGTGGTGGGGGGAGAACTACAATGGAAACAATTGCCTACTACCTCACTGTTAAATAGAACCGTTATTATTATTGATGACGTACTGGATGAAGGTGTCACAATGAGCAAGTTAAAGAGCTATTGTAAAGAGCAGGGTGCGTTGCGTTGTTATACAGTTGTTTTGGTTGATAAAGAAATAAAAAAAGAAAAGCCAATCAAAGCTGATTTTGTTGGGTTTCAAGCAGGTGATCAGTACTTATTTGGTTTGGGCATGGATTACAAAGGTTATTTGCGAAATATAAATGGTTTGTATGCGTGCCCTGAGAATTTAGAGGAGTTGTTATGTCGAGATTAGCTGTTATTGGTGGCACAGGGTTAAGTAAGCTAGTTAACCTAGAAAATATCAGTAAACGGGTCATCAAAACGCCTTATGGAGAGCCATCTTCACCTGTAACATTAGGTCAGTTGAATGGGGTGGATATCGTATTTATGGCACGTCATGGCTATGGTCATACTATTCCGCCGCATCGTATCAATTACCGGGCTAATATGTGGGCGCTGAAAGAAGTAGGGATCACCGATGTGGTAGCAGTAGCCGCAGTAGGAAGCATTAATCGCTCAATGCCACCTGCTAGTCTCGTGTTGCCTGATCAGTTAATAGATTACACTTGGGGGAGAGCTTCAACGTATTTTGAAGATGACTTAGAAAATGTGACGCATATCGATTTTACAATCCCTTACACGACAAAACTGAGAGATAAAATAAAAAGGTCGATGTATCAGGCTGATATCTCCATTTTAGATAGAGCGGTGTATGGTTGTATGCAAGGGCCAAGGTTAGAAACAGCAGCGGAGATTAGAAAGTTAGAGCGAGATGGTTGTGACTTAGTGGGTATGACTGGCATGCCAGAAGCTGCGCTGGCGAGAGAGCTAGGTTTGAATTATGCCTGTTGTGCACTGGTTGTAAATTGGGCGGCTGGGTTAGAAGGGGATGAAATTAGTATGCAGGACATTGAGGGTTTTGCGAAAAAAGGAATAGCTAAAGTGGAGCAATTACTCCAGGTTTTGGTTTACGAAATGGACGTGAAAACGAGCGAATAACGTATAATTTTAGTTTCTATAATGGATAATAAAAATCATGGATTTAAGAAAATTTTATAAAATTGAGGGGCAGCAGGTTAGTTTTACCCGAGAGCAGGCGAGCCTTTTTGCTAAATCGGTAGCAGGTGATTTTAATCCTTTACACGATATTGAGACGAAACGTTTTTGCGTTCCCGGCGATTTATTATTTGCGGTGGCCTTAACTGAACTGGGCGTTTCTCAGTCGATGCGCTTCAATTTTGAAAGTATGGTGACTGAGCAAACTAAGGTAATGATTCCAAAGGAATTATCAGCTGAGTTTAGTTTGTTAGATCAAAATGATAAGTCGATGATGAAGATTCATAGCGCCGGTGAAAAAACTAAAAATAGTCACTTTATTACCAGCTTAATCGAAAAATATGTTCAATTTTCAGGCCGAACATTTCCAGAAATAATCATTGATTTAATGCAGAAGAATAACGTAATGATTAACCCTGCTAGACCACTTATTATTTATAAAGATATGGTGGTGGAGATAGATCAGTTTCCTGACGGCGAATTAGAGTTGGAGTTTTCTGATGCCTTTATGAACGTTGAGGGCAAAAAAGGCAGCGTAAAACTAGAGTTTGACTTGTTTGTTGATGGCCAGAAAATTGGGCACGGTACTAAAGATATGGTGGTGAGTGGATTGAGGCCCTATGAGCAAAGTGCGATTGATAAGATTGTTAATGATTACAATGCGACAAAAGAGGCGTATTTAACTTAGCGTTCATTAGGTTCTTTTATTTCAGTCGTGTTGAGTTATTGTTGTTCTTTCACCGCTTGGCTTGATGATGTAGACGCGTTGGGTGGGTTTATTTTTTCTACAATGGCTAAAACGCCAAAACGTGGGTGATCAAAATAATTCGATTGACTGGTTTTAATTCGACGAGTTTCTTTTAGTCGATATAACGTTGCAGGTTGGATAACGTTGTTTGTAACATAGCCATTATTTATGGGTAGTGGAAACATTTCGCTGAGTTGTAAATCGACGTTTAAGTGTAAAAACCGTCCTCGATGAAAGGTGAGAGTGCCTTCAAGTCGGTGAGCACCTGTTTGATGAGTGATTTTAACGTTATTTAGTTTTCCTTTTTTCTTCAGTGGTTGAATCCAGCCCCCGTGAGCGATCGGTGTGTACGATGAAAGTTTTTCAAGCCGTCTATAAACGCCGTGGAGCTGTTGCTGATTAGTATTCAGTAGACTAAACGCCTTGTTTCTAAATAAAGGCTCTAGGTCAATCGCATCAATAGGCATTTGGAAGGGCTCTTTGCTCCAAACTTCTAATGGTTGGTTGCTTAACGGATTGTTTTCAAAAACAATGTACTCAATACTATACCAAGCGGTAGCGCTAGGCTTCGTTTCGGTTTCGGCGAAAACGTAAGCGCAATTAATAAGAAAAATAGTGGCGGCAAATTTGGATAATAAGCTTGAGTGAGTCATTATTTTTTGTGCTCGTTTAGCGCAATAGAATTAATGAGTTCGAGTATAAACTCTACCTTCTCCTCAGTGGTATTAAGTTTTTTACTATAGCGTAATTTTTGTGGCCCATCGAGTTGGAAAACTTGTGGTTGTGTTTGAATAAGCTCAATAATTTTTGCAGGGTCAATGCTCGGTTCATTTGTGAACTGGATGCGTCCATTAGATTTAGCAAAGTCTATTTTACTAACCCCAATACGTTGAGCGTGTTGCTTTATTTCACTGATGCCAAATAAACACTTAGTGCTGTCTGGTAATAAACCAAAACGATCAATCATTTCGATTTGTAAATCACGCAATTCATCGGTGTTTTGAGTGCTGGCGATACGTTTGTATAACACTAAACGAGTATGCACATCAGGTAGATAATCGTCGGGTATCAAGGCGCTGGCGTGAAGATCAATTTCAGGCCCGCCATCAATCCGTTGTTCTAACTCAGGTTGCTTGCCTGATTTAATTGCATTAACTGCATTGTCGAGTAACTCTGTATAAAGGGTAAAGCCAATTTCTTGAATCTCTCCGCTTTGGTTATCGCCGAGTAATTCACCGGCACCACGAATTTCCATATCATGTGTTGATAAACTGAAGCCAGCGCCCAAGTCGGCGCTACTTTGAATGGCGTCTATCCGTTTTTTAGCATCTTTAGTCATGATGCCTTCAGGCGGTATGATCATATAGGCGTATGCGCGGTGATGTGAACGCCCAACGCGGCCTCTTAATTGGTGTAATTGAGATAACCCAAGTTTATCGGCGCGATTGATAATAATGGTGTTGGCATTCGGGAGATCAATACCATTTTCTATAATGGTTGTAGAAACCAGTACATTAAATCGTGCGTGGTAAAAATCGAGCATAATTTGTTCAAGTTCGCTTTCGCGCATTTGTCCGTGTGCTTTTTGTATTTGAGCATCTGGGACTAATTCAGCTAACTCTCGTATAAGTCTATCCATTGTGGAAATATCGTTGTGTAAGACAAATAATTGCCCACCGCGCCGTATTTCACGTTGAAAAGCTTCCTGAATTAGGCCGTTATTCCATTCTGATACAAACGTTTCAATCGCATGTCGGTTAGGGGGTGGTGTGGCAATAATGGAAATGTCACGCAGCCCCGACATGGCTTGGTTGAGTGTTCTTGGAATGGGCGTTGCGGTGAGCGTTAGCATATCGACGTCAGACCGCATGGATTTAAAGTGTTCTTTATGGCGAACACCAAAGCGTTGCTCTTCATCGATAATAACTAAACCAAGGTTTTTGTAACTCATCGATTTTTGAAAAAGTTTATGAGTGCCAACTAAAATATCAACTTTTCCGTCAGCTGTATCGGCAATAATTTGGTTTTGTTTTTTTGTACTAATAAAACGAGATAGCACCTCAACGCGAATGGGCCAGTCGGCAAAACGATCGGAAAAATTTTGGTAATGTTGTTGGGCGAGTAGGGTTGTGGGTACTAAAATAGCCGTTTGGTAATGATTGCTTGCAGCGGTAAACGCAGCGCGCATAGCCACTTCTGTTTTACCAAAACCGACATCACCGCAGACAACACGGTCCATTGGCTTGGCAAGGCTCATATCATGCAGCGTTTGTTGAATGGCGGTTGCTTGATCGTCGGTTTCTTCGAATGGGAATGCACGAGCAAAGTTGTCATAGTCGGCTGATTCAACCACCATCGGTCTGCCGGGTTTAGCGGCGCGCCTCGCGTGTATATCTAGTAATTCAGCCGCTACATCTCGTGCTCTTTTAAGCGCTTTCTTCCGTGCTTTTTCCCATTGGTCACTACCGAGTCGATGTAACGGTGCGGTATCGCCTTGTGTGCCCATGTATCGGCCAATTAAATTGAGCGAAGAAACGGGAACATAGAGTTTGTCGTTATTGGCGTATTCTAGGGTAAGAAATTCAGTTTCAATTTGGTCGACTACAAGGTGTTTTAAGCCAATGTATCGGCCAACCCCATGTTCTTGGTGAACGACAGGTGAGCCCACTTCAAGGTCGGCGAGGCTATTGAATACATTTTCAAGCCGTTGGCTAGATGAGGAACGTCTGCGCCTACGCTGTTGAACACGTGTGCCGAATAGGTTGTTTTCTGTGATAAGGCTGAGGCTAGGTGAACTCAAGCCTTCGTCAATAGGCGCAACGACGATACAGGGTGATAGTTCACTTCGAGTAAATTGCACCCAGCTTTCTACCAACGTGGGGCGAATATTTAATTTGTGTAACTGGTGAAGCATCGATTCGCGATGCCCTGGCGATTCAGCGACAAATAATGTTTTATGATCCGTTTGGTTAAGGATGTCAAATAATGGCTTATTAGCATCATCTTTACCGACGGCTATTAATGCTTTTTTGTCAGTTTCGTGAATGCTGCTTTGAAGTGAAACGGACGGGTACTGTGTTATTCGTTTCCTTAAACTTTCTACATCGTGAAATAACAATTCAGGGCGCAAAGCAGGGCGATCAATATCGCATTGTCTATGGGTGAAGCGCTCAATCACCTGTGTGGCAAACTCTTCAGCAGCTGACGTAATGTCATTATGTAAAATAAGGGTGGCCGACGGAATGTAATCGAAAAATGACTCAGTATGTTCAACGAACAGCGGCAAATAATTTTCTATACCGTTAGGAATATTCCCTTTGGATACTTGTTGGTACAAGGTATTTTTGTCGGATACATTAGGGAATTTTTCTCGAAATTGTTGGCGAAATAATTGGATGCTTTTGTCATTTATAGGAAATTCTCGCGCAGGGAACAATTGAATCGAATCAACTTTATCAATAGAGCGCTGAGTTTCTGTGTCGAACGTTCGAATAGATTCTACTTCATCGTCAAATAAGTCGATACGATAGGGTTTTTTGCTGCCCATTGGAAACATATCCAGAATAGCCCCACGGACAGAATATTCGCCGTATTCTTGTACAGAATGTACGTTTTGGTAACCTAGTTTACCGAGGTTTAAGCAAGTTTTTTCTATATTTAACGTATCGCCGATCGACAATGAAAAACATTCATTAAGTAATTGTTCGCGCGGGGCTAACCGTTGGAGTATGCAGGCTGCCGTTATGATCAAAATACCATGATCTAAGGTCTGTAAGTTATATAGGGTGGCTAGCCTGTCAGAAATAATTTCGCTCAGAGGGGAAAAGCTATCGTAAGGAAGAACCTCCCAATCTGGAAAGTAAATAACGGGTAATGCCTCGGTTAGAAAAAATGGGATTTCACGCTCTAACCGAAGAGCCGATTGCGTGTCAGAACAAATGACGAGTAGTAGTTGTTCTGATGCTAAACCGGCTTTTGCAATAGTGAGTGCATCAGCACAACCGTCGAATTCGCCCCAAGAGATGGATTGCGTAGATTTTTTTGGAAGTTCTGGCATAACTGAAAAGGTACAAAAACACTGACAATAATAAGGCCTTCATTTTCTCATAAACAAAACATAGGGTGTGCTTCATTTAGTTAAAAAAAAGCCTAACTAAAAAACTAGTTAGGCTACTTTAAATAGAATGGAGGTAACTTAATTTGGTTTAACTGTAGATAAACCAAGGGTATGCCAAGTTTGCATTCCACCGCGGTACCATTTTAATTTTTCTGCTGGATATCCTAATTTGAGTAATGAATAGATATTTCTTGGTGATTGTCCACACCACATACCGTTGCAGAATAAAATGAGCGTTTTAGCCTGGCTGAAATCCCATTGATCGTCCTCGTGAGTTGCGCCAAATTCATCAACAACGATTAACTCAATATCAAGTTCAGTAGCACCTTTTTTAGCATCAAGTTTAACCCAGGGGGTATTAACAGCGCCTGCAATGGTTCCACGTGCAACCCAATCGGGTGTTCGGGAGTCTATAACCATTATGGTGTCATCAGAGCCTAATTTTCCAAGGTATTGCATTAACTCTAACTCACCAATGGTTTCAACGCCCGGTGCTAATGAAATGGGGCGTATACAAAAGGGAGGGCAAGGGCGGGAGGTTTTTGCATAATGTGGGTCAATCGTATTATCTGAATCTTGATAGCGCTCGATAATCACTTGCTTGCCATTATGCAGGACGTTGATGCTACCAATATCGGGCGTAATCTTAACTTTTCTTTCAGCAGCGGCATTAAAACTGAGTAAGGCGGATAAGGTGAAAACTAATAAAGTGATTAATGTTGCACTTTTCATTTTTCCTCCAATATTTTAAGGGAGCGGCAAAAACGTTACGGTTTTATTATGCCCTTTACAAACAGTTCACTTAAGGCGCTTTTTTGGGCTTGTTAACAACGCTATGAATCACCAAGTTATGTTCAAAATAAACAGAAAAATGACTGTAATTCCATCGTGTAATAGGTGGCTCGCCAACGGTGGCGTAGACTTTTGTTGGTTCACCAAATTGCGATCTAACTTGGTCCATTGATTGCCCATTTTTTGGCCTTAGTAATCCACTAGCACTGTTAACGGGTTCTTCTTTTATTACATCAATGAGTAAAACGTCGGCATTGGTTGTGAAAGAGGCAATGCAGAAAATGCTCGCTAAAATAATTTTTTGGAAAGTCATGTTAATGTCCTTATTGGTTGTCTAGTGTCAATATATCACCTCCAGTTGAAATATTGATAATTCTCTATAGAGAAAATCAACTAAAAACGTAATTTTATGATCTAATTCGCAACTATGTTTAAACCCATCGAAATTTATATTGGCCTACGCTATACGCGAGCAAAACAACGCTCGGGCTTCATCTCATTTATTAGTATGACCTCAATGCTAGGAGTCGCTTTAGGCGTTATGGCATTGATAACGGTTTTATCTGTGATGAATGGTTTTGAGGCGCAGCTTCGTGAGAAAATTTTAGGAATGGCGTCTCATGTCACTATTTCTGAATACCAAAATGCACTGCACAATTGGGGTGAGCTAGGCGATGATTTAAGTCAGATCGACGATGTGACCGGTTGGGCGCCCTTTGTTAATGCTGAAGTCATGTTAAGTGCAAATCAACGCGTTAGTGGCAGCTTATTACGAGGGATTCTTCCTGAAAAAGAAGGTGCGGTCTCTGATATCGCTGAGAAAATGATTGATGGCCGCTTAGACCAATTAAAAACGTCGGGATTTGGTATTGTTTTAGGGTCAGAGTTAGCGCGTTACCTTCGCGTTTCAGTGGGTGATAAAGTGACGGTTATTACACCACAGGTAACCCCAACGCCGGCCGGTATTTTGCCAAGATTACGCCGCTTTACGGTGATAGGTTTGTTTGAAGTCGGCATGTATGAATATGATCGAAATTTAGCGCTGATTCACCTCGATGATGGCTCTAAATTATTACGTTTGAATAAAGGAGTGACGGGGGTTAGGGTGAAACTGAATGATATGTTTCAAGCGCCTTATGTGACCCGTGAAATGGCACAAAAATTAACACCGAATTACAGTATTTCTAATTGGACGATGGAGCACAGTAATTTCTTTAAAGCCATCAAAACTGAAAAGCGTGTGATGTTTATCATCTTGATGTTAATTGTTGCCGTCGCGGCGTTTAATATTGTGTCTACGTTGGTGATGGTAGTAACGGACAAACAATCTGAAATCGCTATTTTAAGAACACTTGGTTTAACACCTCGTTCGGTGATGGGTGTTTTTATGGTGCAAGGCACCTTAATAGGTTTAATTGGAACGGCCTTTGGTGTGATATCTGGTGTTGCCTTAGCATTAAATGTTGAAACGATTGTGCATACGATAGAGCAATTTTTCCACGTTCAATTTTTACCGGCGGATATTTACTACATTAGTGATTTACCCTCAAAATTAGTCTGGTCAGATGTCATAACCATTGCGACTTACTCATTCTTTTTATCGTTCATTTCAACAATTTACCCAGCTTGGCAAGCTTCGCGAGTGAATCCAGCGGAGGCATTACGCTATGAATAATGAACCTTTTTTAAGTTGCACGGGGTTGACCAAAACATTTGGTGAAAAAGAGTTAGTAGTGCCTGTGTTAAAAGGCATCGATATGAGCTTAAACCAAGGTGATCGCCTAGCTATTATGGGTACATCGGGTTCAGGTAAAAGTACCTTATTACATTTACTAGGCGGGTTAGATAAACCAACGTCTGGTAGTGTGATGATGAATGGAAAAAACCTGACTGAATTGACCGAAGTTGAACGTTCATCATTAAGAAATAAAAGTCTGGGTTTTGTTTATCAATTTCATCATTTATTAGGTGAGTTTACGGCCTTAGAAAATGTTGCTATGCCCTTATTAATTGGTGGCCATTCTGTTGAATTGGCGAAAGAGCAAGCATTCAATATGCTGAAGCAAGTTGGTTTAGAAAATAGGGTAGAGCACCGTTATGGTGAGTTATCCGGTGGAGAGAGGCAGCGGGTTGCTATTGCGCGTGCCTTAGTAACTAAACCTAAGTGCGTTCTGGCAGATGAACCCACAGGCAACTTAGATAAAAAAACAGCCGAACAGATTTATGAGTTAATGTTGGAGTTGAATCAGCGTTTGAATATTAGTTTGTTACTCGTGACGCATGATAATGATTTAGCGAATAAAATGGATAAAGTGTTAACACTTGATGATGGTTTATTGACGGGCTAACCACTTCTTTATTACAAACCATCTCCATAGAACTCGTGCTGAAACATAACCCACAGCGGCTGTTGCAGAACCTAGTATAAAGCAGCCCAGCAGAAAGGGTTTCCAGCTTGCGCCTAAGCTATCGAGAATGGAGGTAAGAGAAAAGGCAAATTTTTGCGCGTCTGGAGGAATTTCCAGAAGGCTTGCGCCGACTGAGTAGGCAGCATAAAAAATCGCTGGCATAGTGATTGGGTTACTCACCCAAACAGTAGCCACTGCAACGGGCAAATTAACGTGTAAGGCAATGGCGGCAGCTGCCGCAATCAGCATTTGTGTAGGGAGTGGTATAAAAGCAATAAATAGCCCCGTTGCAATGGCTCCTGCAAATGAACGGCGGTTTAGGTGCCATAAGTTTTGATTGTGTAAAAGGCTTCCAAATACCTTGAGGTGCTTATTTTCTTTAATTTTCTGTCTGTCAGGGAAGTACTTTTTAACAAATTTTTTTGGCATGTCGCTTGAATTAACGTTTTAATACTTTAAGGATGGGTAAGGCATAGCTATAAAAGGCTTTATCAATTCATGAAATAGACCCCTTAAGTGTAGCAGAGCATGGATGCCGCTAAATGAATAATTTTCAAAAATTAACCTTGTTTTTTTGTACAGGTATTGTATCTGTTCAATGGTTAATAGCGTTACCGTCGATATTTCATTTAATTATCGGGGCTATAGCTGCATTGCTTGCTTATAGGTGGGCTAGCGGGCTAAGTTTTCTTATCTTAGGCTTTGTTTGGGCTGCTGCTTACTCCAGTTTAATACACAATAATCAACTTCCTAATGAGTTGGAATCTAAGGAAATATTAATCAGGGGACAGGTGATTGATTTGCCCGCTCAGGATGTTCGTTCAATTAAGTTCTTATTTAAGGTTGATGAAGTCATCACGCCTATAGGGCAGTTAGCATTCCCTAATAAATTGCGTTTAAGTTGGTATGATCGCAGTAAACAAGTGCGTTCTGGTGAAAAGTGGCAGTTTTTAGTTAAATTAAAAAGGCCGCATGGTTTGTCAAACCCACATGGGTTTGATTATGAGAAATGGATTTTTCAACATAATATTGGTGCAACGGGCTATGTTCGCAAAACAGATGGTAATAAACGCCTAACAGCCGCTCCGTGGTGGTCTGTTGGGCGTTGGCGTGAATCACTGAAAGACTATTTGGATATAGCCCTTGCCGGTAGCCAACATATAGGGGTTATTAAGGCGTTGGTATTGGGTGATCGAAGTGATATTAGTGTCGACCAATGGGATGTTTTTCGTAAAACTGGAACGTCGCATTTGATTGCGATTTCAGGGTTGCATATTGGCTTAATCAGCGCGTTAGTGTTCGCGGTTTTTCGCTGGTTTGGGCTTAGAATTTCTTGTTTAAGAAGCGATGTGACAAGGTTGGCGATACTAGCGAGCCTATTGTCCGCTATCTTATATGCTGCATTGGCGGGGTTTTCTGTGCCGACTCAACGGGCGTTAATAATGGTGTCTGTGGTGTTAGGTGGTATATTTTGGCAGCGATATTATCGACCTTTTCATGTTATTTCGGTTGCTTTAGTGGCGGTGTTAATTATCGACCCATTGGCTCCCATGTCGGCAGGTTTTTGGCTTTCTTTTGGAGCGGTTGGAATTATTCTATATGCTGGAACTGGGCGAATCAAAAAGCCAACGTTCGTGACGCAGTTGTTGAAAGTTCAATCGTGGGTCTTCATAGGTTTGGTGCCTTTGGTGTTGTATTTTTTTCAGCAGGTGTCCTTACTTGCACCGTTAGCAAATGTTATAGCGGTACCCTTCGTTAGTTTTGCTGTTGTTCCTTTGTTGCTAATAGCGTTGCTGTTATCGTTATTCCATAATGGGTTAGGCTTAATGGCGTTTAATTTAGTGGCGTATCTCGTTGATGTTTTGTGGGTTTTTTTAGACGTCATATCCAAGACCAGTTTCTCTTCGATGAGCTTATCGCCTGTTTCGTTAATTGAGTGTCTTATAGCAATGGTTGGGGTGACGCTACTGCTGATGCCGAAGGGGTTATTTCCTAAGCCGGTAGCTTGTTTACTTTTTTTACCCTTATTGTCCCCAACTCAATCTAACGAGCTCGCAAAGGGGGAGTTTAAGTTGGTGTTGTTAGATGTTGGTCAGGGGTTATCGGCAGTCATACACACCGCTGATAACGTGTTGATATTTGATGCGGGTGCTAAATACAGTGAAAAAAGTGATTTGGCCTCTACCGTTATACTTCCATATTTAAATGGAGAAGGGATAAAGAAGTTAGAAAGGTTAATTATTAGTCACGGAGATAATGACCATGCAGGTGGTGCGAAAACTCTGCTAAAAAATATCCCAGTTAATAGTTTAATGACGAGTGTTCCCGAGCTTTTTCGAGGGCATAAGCCGGTATCTTGCAAAGAAGGTATAAGTTGGCGTTTAGACGGTGTTAATTTTGAGTTTTTGGCTCCAGATCGTAATGATTTATTTGAGGGCAATAATGCCTCATGCGTACTAAAAATTAGTTCAGTGAATGGTAGTGTTTTATTGCCAGGTGATATTGAAAAAAATACCGAGCGTTCTTTGGTTCAATATAAACGAGAGAAACTTAAGGCGGACGTATTAATTGCGCCGCATCATGGCAGTAAAACATCATCGACGATAGAATTTTTAGAAGCGATAAATCCACGGTATGTGTTGTACCCAGTCGGCTATAAAAACCGTTTTGGGTTTCCAAATAAAATGATTATTGATAGGTATAAAAAGGAACGTATTAGAGGGTTCGATACGGCAACAGATGGTGCCTTAACAGTGCGTTTCTACGATGGGTTAGATATTCGCGTAGAGAGTTTCCGAAGTGAGTCGTCTAAGTTTTGGAACTGGAGACTTTAAATATGAGTTAAACCCATTTACAAGGGTGCTTAGCGTCTAAAAATAAAGTAGTATGATAAGAATGATTAATTACTTTAAATAGAGGATGTTGTGCTTGAAATATTAGTATCTGGTGGTTGGTTAATGGTTCCTATTATTGCTTGTTCGATTGTTTCACTGGCGATAATTGGAGAGCGCTTTTGGTCATTAAATAGTAAAAAAATACTGCCAAGTGAACTCGTTTCATCGGTTTGGAAGCTGCACAAAGCTAATCAGTTAGATAAAAGTAAGGTGCAAAGTTTGTCGAATAGTTCACCTCTTGGGCGAGTGCTTGCTGCTGGTATTATGAATCAATCTCATGGTCGTGAGATTATGAAAGAGAGCATTGAAGAAGTTGGGCGTCAGATTGCACACGACCTTGAAAAATACTTGAATTCATTAGGTACGATAGCATCTATTACACCGTTACTAGGCTTGCTTGGAACAGTGATCGGTATGATTAATGTCTTTGCGGCGATTATGGCGAATGGTGTAGGTGACCCTACCGTTCTAGCAGGTGGTATTTCTCAAGCACTTATAACGACCGCTTCAGGCATGTCTGTGGCTATTCCATCACTGATGTTTTATCGCTACTTTAGAGGAAAGGTAGACGAATTGGTCATACAAATGGAGACCGAAGCGTTAAAATTAGTTGAAATGATGCATGGCGATCGCGAGTAAGTACTCATGAATTTCAAACGTAAATCTAATGATGAATTTGATCTAAACTTAACGCCGTTAATTGACGTCGTTTTTTTGCTGCTTATTTTCTTTATGGTGACGACAACATTTGATCGTGAGACACAGTTAAAAATTGAGTTGCCACAGGCGTCTGGCGAACAAAAAAAAGCGACCAAATCATTAGAAATTAGTATTGACTCAAAGAGCCGTTTTTTCGTTAATCAAAAAGAAGTGGTTAATTCAGGTATAGAGACGATCAAAAAAGCCTTAAAGCAAGAAGCAGGTGACCAAGAAAGTCCGCCTCTATTGATAAGTGCAGATGGTCAGGCAACGCATCAATCAGTGATGACGGTATTGGATGCAGCCGGTCAGTTAGGTTTCGTTAATATTACTTTTGCCGCGAATGAACCAAAGTCAAAAGAGTAAGGCGCTCTTTTAAGTTTAATGAGTCATAAAATGAGTCGTTTTTTCGATAGTATGTGGTATGGGCAGCGCCCTATAGCGTTGTTGTTCGTTCCGTTGTCATGGCTATTTGGTTTAGTAGTTAAGCTACGCTTGCTGTTCTATAAAAAAGGTTGGGCTAAATCTACACGTGTAGCCGTACCAGTTATTGTTGTTGGTAATGTCACTGTCGGTGGAACAGGGAAGACACCGGTGGTCATTTGGATAGCTGAACTTTTAAAAGCAGCGGGTTACTCTCCAGGTGTTATTAGTCGAGGATACGGTGGGATTGCCTCCAGTTGGCCACAACAAGTCCGAGCAGATAGTGATTCAAGAGTGGTGGGCGATGAAGCAAAGGTGTTAGCACGGCGTACAGATTGCCCAGTTGCTGTAGGACCTAATCGTGCCGATAGCGCCCAAGCGCTGATAGATCACCACCAATGCGATATTATTATTTCTGATGATGGTCTTCAGCATTACGCCTTGCAGCGCGATATTGAAATAGCGTTAGTTGATGGAGAGCGTCGTTATGGCAATGGTTTTTTATTACCTGCGGGACCATTACGTGAACCCGTTGAACGTTTGAAATCGGTGGATTTTGTCATTTGTAATGGCTTGGCTAATTCAGATGAATATCCGTTGAAAGTAGAAGGCGAAGAGGCGGTTAAATTACTTGATGAAAGTGAACGACTCAAATTAGACAGTTTTAGATCAGAGTCTTGTCATGGGATAGCGGGTTTAGGTAACCCGTCTCGTTTTTTTTCGCACTTAAAAAAATATAGGTTAACTGTTGAGCCGCATATTTTTCCCGATCATTTTAAGTATACTGAGAAAGATATAAATTTTAATGATGATAAACACATACTGATGACAGAAAAAGATGCCGTGAAATGTACCCACATGGCAAAAGAGAAGCATTGGTATGTACCGATCAAAGCACAAATGACACAAAAATTTGGCTTAACGTTATTATCGCTAATAAAAGAGAAAATAAATGGATAAGAAACTACTGGATATATTGGCTTGCCCTTCTTGTAAGTCGAGTTTGAAGTACCTTAAAGAAGAACAAGAGTTGGTATGTATTCCTTGCCGTCTTGCCTATGCCGTGCGAGATGATATTCCTATTATGTTGGTCAATGAGGCTAGACAGCTTACCGCCGATGAGGCCAATGCGCTGAGATAAACGTATGGAAAATAGTTTTAAAGTTGTTATTCCTGCACGTTATGCTTCTTCTAGATTACCCGGCAAACCGCTGCTCAAAATAGCGGGAAAAGAAATGATTCTGCATGTTTGCGAGAAGGCCTCACTGGCGGGTGCGCAGGAGGTTGTTGTTGCAACAGATGATGAGCGTATTTTAAAGTGCGTCAAACAGGCTGGGTTTAATGCAGTTATGACGTTAGCATCGCATACCAGTGGCACAGAACGGCTGGCTGAAGTGGCGAATAAAATGCACTGGAATGATGATACCGTCATCGTTAATTGCCAAGGTGATGAACCCTTGATACCCCCTGAGCTTATCAGTAAAGCAGCAAGCTCATTGATAGGGCAGAATATAGCGCAAGTAGCCAGTTTATGTGCGCCTATTGATGATGCAGAAGAAGTGTTTAACCCGAATGCAGTCAAAGTTGTTCGTGATGCTAGAGATTACGCGCTATATTTTAGCCGAGCTCCCATCCCTTGGGATCGTGATGTATTCCCGACTAATAACTTAGGTGCTAAGAAGATTCATTTCAGGCACATTGGGATTTATAGTTATACCGTTGGTTTTTTGAGGCGCTATATTACATGGCCTCCCTGTGCACTTGAAGAAATTGAGTCACTTGAGCAGTTGAGAATCCTGTATCAAGGTGAGCGCATTATTGTGCCTTCTGTTGATCAAGTGCCCGAGGCAGGGGTAGATACGCAAGAAGATTTAGATCGGGTGAATAGGATTTTAGGCCCATGATCAAAGTATTATTTATTTGTATGGGTAATATCTGCCGGTCACCAACGGCACAAGGTGTTTTTCGAAAGATGTTGCGGGATAAGGGCTTAGAAGGCTTAATAGAAGTTGATTCTGCAGGCACGCACGCTTATCACATTGGTAAAAGCCCAGATGCTAGATCGGTGCAAACCGCACTTTCTCGTGGTATAGATATACGCGATTTAACTGCTAGGCAGCTTGATGATTATGACTTCGAGGAATTTGATTATTTATTGGTGGCTGATAACGATAATTATCATTTAACGCTTGAGTCGTGTCCGAAAGAATACCAGCATAAAGTAAAGTTGATTTTAGATTTTGCCGAACGTACTGCTTTGAAGGAAGTGCCTGATCCTTATTATGGTCAAGGAAATGGCTTTGAGCGAGTATTAGATATGCTTGAGGATGCCTGCGAAGGGCTAATGATTGAGTTGGAAAAAAAGCTATAACGTTAGCCTTGGTTCAATACTAGCTGTAAAACGAATTTGCTACCAAAATACGCTAACATGAGTGCAAAATAGCCACCATAAGTCCATTTCACGGCTTTTTGCCCGCGCCAACCTAAAAAGTATCGCCCACATAATAAAGTGGTAAACAAAATCCAAGCTAATATAGACAGTACGGTCTTGTGGGCGAGTTGTTGGGCGAAAATATCATCAAGGTAAATGAACCCACTCGCCAGTGCAAAGGTAAGCAAGAGCAGCCCTAAAAAAAGCACACGAAACAATAAAGCTTCCATTAATTGCATAGGCGGCAGGCAGTTGATAAGCCTACTTGGGTGCCGGTCATGAAGTTGTTTTTCTTGAAAAGAGAGAAAAATAGCTTGGAAGGCTGCGACGGTTAGCAAACTATACGACAAGATGGATAGGATGATATGCGTCTGTAAATGGCCATTAACGTTAACCGAAGGAGTAAGTGGCGCGGCATTGTTAATATTGAGAAAAACAGCGATGGCAGAAAAAGGAAAAATTATAATAGCCAACGTTTCAATGGGTTGCTTAATGGCTGAGAGGATAAACAGTAGGCTAATAACAAGGAATATCAAGGACAGCATACTAAAAAAATCATTCGAAATAATATGGTTCACATTATAGCTGTGGCTGACCAGTAAGGCATGAGTGATGATCGCAGCAAAAGCGCTTAAAAGCACCCATTGACGTTGAATGTTTTGACTCAAGCCCTTGCTGATATTAATAGCAACAAGCGAAGCACTGATGATGTACATAAGTGCACAAACAATAGTTAGCGTATTAAATAGGGTGATTGAAAAAAGCATGCGCATAGTGTGTCACAAAGGACGGTAGGGTAGAAGTGTTGAAGGTTGAAAATATCGGCAAAGTCTCGTTTTAAACGGAAAAATCAACTGCATCGAGCAGTAAGACGTGCGAAAATATAAACGTTAATTTTTTAGGATAATAGTTATGTTTGACAATTTAACCGATCGCTTAAACGCCACTTTTAAAAACATTAGGGGGCAGGGGCGGTTAACAGAAAGCAATATTAAAGACACGATGCGCGAGGTCAGGATGGCCTTGCTAGAAGCGGACGTTGCGCTACCGGTCGTTAAAGAGTTTACGGATGTTGTGAAGGATCGAGCATTAGGGCAGGAGGTGATGCAAAGCTTATCACCAGGCCAGGCGATGCTAAAAATTGTTAATGATGAGCTTGTTAAAACAATGGGTGAGGCCAATGAATCGTTAGATTTATCGGCGGCTCCACCAGTCGTTATTTTAATGGCCGGTTTGCAAGGTTCCGGTAAAACAACAACGGTGGCGAAGTTGTCTCGTTTGTTAATTGAGCGTCATAAAAAATCGGTGATGGTGGTGAGTGCCGATGTTTATCGCCCAGCGGCGATAGACCAGCTTCAAACATTAGCGGCAGAAGTTGGGGCAAAATTTTCCCCAAGTACGGTAGATCAAAAGCCAGTTAATATCGTTAATGACGCGATTACTCAAGCCACGAAGCAATTTAGTGATGTATTGATTGTTGATACGGCCGGTCGTTTACATATTGATGATGACATGATGGACGAGATTCGTCAGGTCCATGCCGCAGCAAACCCTGCTGAAACTTTATTTGTTGTTGATAGTATGACGGGGCAAGATGCAGCGAATACAGCAAAGGCATTCAATGATGTGTTGCCTTTGACAGGTGTTGTGCTGACTAAAACAGATGGCGATGCAAGAGGTGGTGCTGCGCTATCAATTCGTCAGATAACTGGGAAGCCCATCAAATTTTTAGGGATTGGTGAGAAAACAGATGCCCTAGAGCCCTTCCACCCTGATCGTGTTGCTTCTCGTTTATTAGGTATGGGCGACGCGTTAAGTCTCGTTGAAGAAATTGAGCGTAAGGTTGATAAAGAAAAAGCCGAAAAATTAGCGAAAAAAATTCAAAAAGGTAAGGGTTTTGATTTAGATGATTATAAAGATCAGTTAAGCCAAATGATGGACATGGGCGGCATGAGTGCGATGATGGATAAAATCCCAGGCATGTCTAATGTTCCTCAAAATGTAAAAAGTCAGGTAAATGATAAAGACTTTACTCGGCAAATAGCGTTGATTAACTCAATGACTCGGAAGGAAAAAACCTTCCCTAATCTAATAAATGGCTCAAGAAGAAAGCGCATAGCGGCAGGTGCGGGCTTGCAGGTTCAAGATGTAAATAAGTTGATGAAGCAATATAAGCAAGCGCAAAAAATGATGAAAAAAATGTCCAAAGGCGGCATGGCAAAAATGATGCGCGGTTTAAAAGGGCAGCTTGGGCAAGGGCAGGGCTCACCTTTTTAATGGACAAGTTAAAATAATTTTTAAGCAATTGTTATTTGGAAGTAAAAAAACTTCACGAAATCAAATAATTCGCGTAAAATTAACTGGTTAACTCAATCAAGATTTAAAAACAGAATTTAAGGAAAATAAATGGTAAAGATACGTCTTTCAAGAACTGGCGCAAAAAAACGTCCTTTCTATCACGTTGTTGTAGCAGATAGTCGCAGAAGTCGTGATGGTCGATATATCGAAAGAGTCGGTTATTACAACCCAAGAGCGACAGGTGGTGAAGTTCGTTTAACACTTGACTCTGCTCGTGTTGATCACTGGGTTGCGCAAGGTGCGCAAGCAACAGAACGAGTTGCTAGGCTTGTAAAAGAGGCCGCTGAAGCTACTGCTTAACGGTGTCTGAATCGACACAAGCTGAACAGCTAGGTAAAGAAAGCAGGTGGTTAAAGTTAGGTAATATATCAGGTGTGTTTGGTGTTAAAGGCTGGTTGAAGGTTTACGCAAATACGGATAAAAAAGAAAATATACTTTCTTATCAACCTTGGTATATAGAGCGTAATAAGGTTCGTCAGGCAGTTAAGTTAAAAGCCGGTAAGCCTCATGGTAAAACCATCATCGTCCAGTTAGACGGAGTTGATGATAGAAATGAGGCAGAGTTATGGGTTGGATCTGATATTTACATGAAGTCAGATCAACTCCCTAAATTAAGTAAGGGGGAATATTACTGGTCTGACTTAATTGGTTTGCAGGTTGTTTCTACTAATGGCGAGGAATTTGGGGTTATTGACCAAATGCTTGAAACAGGTGCTAACGATGTGATCGTTGTGAAAGGGGATAGAGAAAGATTAATTCCTTATGTCACCGAGCAGGTTGTTAAGTCAGTTGACCTGGATAAGCAACAAATGATTGTTGACTGGGATGCGGATTTTTAAACAATATGCGTTTTGATGTTATAACGTTGTTCCCAGAGGTAATTGAGAAGACAGCATCAATGGGTGTCGTTGGACGGGCAATTTCATCTGATAAAATTCAGTTGAAGACGTGGAATCCAAGGGATTTTACTGAAGATGTACATAGGAGAGTAGATGACCGACCTTTCGGGGGTGGCCCCGGGATGGTTATGAAGATTGAACCGTTAAGAAAAACAATTCAATCAGCAGTCGAGTTTGTTAAAGAATCGACTAAGGTTATTTATTTGAGTCCTCAGGGGCGAAGGTTAGATCAGCAAGGCGTGAATTATTTATCACAGTTTTCTCGCCTAGTATTGTTAGCAGGTCGATACGAAGGTATTGATGAGCGGTTATTAGATGACTATATTGATGAAGAATGGTCAATAGGTGATTTTGTATTAAGTGGTGGTGAGCTACCTGCATTGGTGTTAATGGATGCTGTGGCTAGAACATTACCGGGTGTTTTAGGGCATGAATGTTCAGCTAATGAAGACTCGTTTATTGCTGGATTGTTAGATCATCCGCATTACACTAGGCCAGATGTGTTTGATGGGGTTGCGGTACCAGATGTTTTGTTAACTGGCGACCATAAAAAAATTGCAACCTGGCGAGAAAAGCAAGCATTAGGTAAAACTTGGCAAAAACGCCCTGATTTACTAGAAAAAATTGAGTTGAGTAAACATCAACAATCATTACTTGATGAATATATACAAGAACAGAATAATTTAAAGAGTTAAAATTAAGGAACTAAAAATGAGTAATATAATTGCACAATTAGAAGCAGAACAAATGACGAACGACTTACCCGCATTTAGTGCTGGTGATACTGTTGTTGTTAAAGTCAAAGTTAAAGAAGGAACTACAGAGCGTATTCAATCATTTGAAGGTGTTGTGATTGCAAAACGTAACCGTGGCCTTAATTCAGCTTTTACCGTACGTAAAATTTCACATGGTGAAGGCGTTGAGCGTGTTTTTCAAACATATAGTAAATTGATTGCAGGTGTTGAAGTAAAAAGACGTGGTTCAGTACGCCGTGCTAAACTTTATTACCTTCGTGAACTTCGTGGTAAAGCAGCGCGTATTAAAGAAAAACTATAAGTTTATATTGAGGCTGCTGTTTAGCCTCAACATAAGTTGTGCCGCTTTGGTGTAAGTTGCCCGATAAGTTGTGAAAAAAGGGCCGATTTAATCGGCCCTTTTTTTGTACCTGGCATTTATTATTTACTAATAAATAAGGTGAGTTTTATTGGTAAGATGAGCAAATGATGGTTTTGAAAAAGGTATGTTAATTGAGCGATAACGATGAAATTCGTTTGTTTCTTGATGGGCTCTGGGTTGAAAGTGGGCTGAGTGACAATACGTTAGCAGCTTATAGAACTGATATAAAACAGTTTTCTAAATGGCTCGGTCTGCAACAAAAAACGCTTTTAACGTGTGAGTCATCAGATGTATCGTCTTTTCTAGCGGATCGTCTAGGAAAAGGAATATCGGCACGATCATCGGCACGGTTTTTATCTAGCCTAAAACGTTTTTATATCTTTGCTGTACGTGAAGGAAAGGTGGTGGGCGACCCAACGGCTATTATAGATGCACCTAAGTTAGGCCAGAGTTTACCGTCGACATTGTCTGAGGCCGATGTTGATCGTTTGTTAAGTGCACCGAACACTCATACTGCGCTGGGCTTTAGAGATAGGGCTATGCTTGAATTATTATATGCTAGTGGTCTTAGGGTGAGTGAACTAGTCGGTCTGACATTATCTGAAATAAACTTTAGACAAGGGTTGGTTCGGATCACCGGAAAAGGGAATAAGGATCGCCTGGTTCCAGTGGGTGAGGATGCGCTATTTTGGATGAATGATTTTATTAATCATTGGCGACTAGATATTTTAGGTGATAAAAAAACGGACTTTGTCTTTCCTACAAATCGTGGCAGTGGGATGACTCGGCAGGCTTTTTGGCACATTATTAAGCGCTATGTTATTAAGGCAGGCATTAATAAAAAGATCTCTCCTCATACGATGCGGCATGCCTTTGCGACACATTTGTTGAACCATGGTGCTGACTTAAGAGTCGTGCAATTGCTGCTGGGCCATAGTGATTTATCAACCACTCAAATCTATACGCACATTGCAAAAGAGCGGTTAAAGGATATCCATGAACAGTTTCATCCAAGAGGATAAAAAATAAAATAGCGTGTATGTTTTTTGGGTTGAAACGTGTCTAATAGAATTAATTAAATGAGGAAGTGGTGCAAATGAATAAGTTTTTGATGACGGGTGTTTTTATATTGATTTTCAGTGCGACGGTTTTTGCTGATGCAACATCCGTTGCGTCAGGTCTGTCTAAAGCTATCCCTAATATTGCAAAAGAGAATATTTCTAAAACGCCTGTAGCAGGCTTGTACCAAGTAATGGTCGGTGCTCAGGTTATTTATGCTTCTGAAGATGGGCGATACATTATACAAGGTGAGATGGTTGACTTGGTTAATCGTGAAAATATGACCGATAGGGCATTGAAAGTAGCCCGTAAAGAGGCGTTGTCTAAAATTGATGAGCAATCAATGATTATTTTCCCAGCTAAAAATGAAAAACATACTATCACTATATTTTCAGATATCGATTGTGGTTATTGCAGAAAGTTGCACGCGCAAATCAGCAGCTATACTGATGCGGGTATGACGGTGCGTTATTTGCTTTTCCCACGCACGGGGCCAAATACAGAGTCATACTTTAAAGCGGTTTCTGTTTGGTGTGCAAAGGACCGAAACAAGGCGCTAACCGATGCGAAGCTTCACGACCGGGTGGTAAATAAAACCTGTGATAACCCAGTCGATGATCACATGAGAATTGCCCAAAACTTTGGTGTTACTGGAACGCCCTCCATTATCGCCGATGACGGTACGATGGTTCCTGGCTTTGTTCCTGCTAAAGAGCTGATTAAGCATTTGAAATGGTAATGCTAGCTGATTAAGGACTTTAACGTATATAAAGCCTCAAGCGCCTCCTTGGGGCTTAAATCGTCGGGTGATAATTGTGTTATAAAATCTGATGTTTCTTGATTGATAGCTGAATTAAAAATATCAAACTGGGGGTTTGCTTGGGTAACTGAAGGCGTATTTTTTTGTGCTTCTAAGGTTGATAGTTTGATGCGTGCATCCTTTATAACGGCTTTCGGCACGCCTGCTAACGCAGCCACTTGTAAGCCGTAGCTTTGGTTAGCAGCACCTTCTTTGACAGCATGTAAAAATACGATATGATCACCGTGCTCAATAGCATCTAAATGGACATTGGCAGCCGTTGTCGCCTGTTCTGGCAACGATGTCATTTCAAAATAATGTGTTGCAAATAAAGTAAAAGGTTGGGTTTTATTAGCAAGGTAGTTAGCAGATGCCCAAGCTAAAGATAGGCCGTCAAAGGTGCTCGTTCCACGGCCAATTTCATCCATTAGAACTAAGCTCTTATCACTTGCGTTGTGAAGAATGTTAGCGGTTTCAGACATTTCAACCATAAAGGTTGATCGGCCGCTTGCCAGGTCATCTGATGCGCCAATACGAGTGAAAATTTGATCAATAGGGCCAAAGCTAGCGCTCGAAGCTGGAATGTAACAACCAATATGAGCCATCAATGTTAACAAGGCTATTTGCCGCATATAGGTGGACTTTCCACCCATATTTGGTCCAGTGATAATGAGCATTTTACGTTCAGAGTTCAGCTCTATATCATTTGCTATAAATGGTGTATCTATAACGCTCTCTACTATAGGGTGACGGCCTTTTTCAATACTGATTCCCTCGGTAGTCGTTAAGGAGGGTTGAATGAAATTTAGTGTCAAAGCGCGTTCTGCAAAATTAGTGAGGACGTCAATGTCGGCCAGTGCTTCAGCGCAAGCTTGAAGCTTGCTGAGTTGTGGAGTGAAACTTATTAGTAACTCGTTATACAGCTCCTTTTCGTAGCTGAGTGCTTGCTCTTTGGCGTGCAGAACCTTATCTTCGAAATCCTTTAGTTCGGGCGTAATATAGCGCTCGACATTCTTTAGAGTTTGTTTTCGAATAAAATGCTCGGGAACCTTGTCTGCTTGAGAACGGGGGACTTCAATATAGTAGCCATGTACTCGATTGTAATTAAGCTTTAAGGTGCTGATTTGGCTGGCTTCACGTTCTTTTTGCTCCATATCAAGTAGAAATTGGTCTGCATTTGCACTAATACCTTTAAGCTCATCGAGAGTCTTGTTATAGCCTTGCGCGATAACACCGCCATCCCTCATTAAAACAGGTGGGTTTTCAACAACGGCTTTATCCAATAATGCTGATAGTTGCAGATGATCACCTATTTGCAGATGTAAAGTCTTTAGGCGAGGTGCGTCCAAGCTACTTAGGTTTGTTTTGATAACGGGAAGGGCTTTGAGCGTATCCCGTAAAACGGCTAAGTCTCGGGGTTTAGCGGTCAATAAAGCAATGCGACTTGTTATGCGTTCAATATCTCCCGTTAACCTTAAGGCTGCTTGCAGTTCGTCTATTGTATTGGGGCCTTGTAGCTGTTCGATAGCTAAATAACGATTTTTTATAGTGTTGTGGTCGCGTAATGGCAGGTGAATCCAGCGTTTTAATAAACGCATGCCCATCGCTGTTTTGCAGCGGTTTAACAAACCAAATAAGGTGAAATTAACATGGCCACTTGGATGGTAGTCAAGTTCAAGGTGTTGCCGTGTTGCGGCGTCAAGCAGAATAAAGTCTGTTTGTTGGATGACTTTGATTGATTGTAAGTGTGGGAGTGATGCCTGGTGGGTATCTTTAAGGTACTGCATTAATGCACCCGCGGCACTAATGGCAAAATTCATGGTATGGCAGCCAAAACCTTGTAAGTCTTTTGTACCAAATTGTTTGTTAAGAAGACGAACAGCTGTTTGTTGATCAAAGTGCCAATCAGATAACATGCAAAGACCTTTTTGTTCTTTGAGCAAGCTGGACAAAGGGCTGTTTTCGCTAATTAATGTTTCAGCGGGTTTGATGCGTGATAGTTCGGTTTTTAAGGCGGCATCACCTTCAATTTCTTGTAATAAAAAACGCCCACTTGCCAAGTCAATTGTTGCTAAACCATAGGTGTTTTTTTGGGCAAAAATGGCGCACAGTAAGCTATCAGTGGCAGCGTCTAATAGGGAATCTTCTGTTAGTGTGCCGGGAGTAATAACGCGAACAACTTTGCGTTCAACAGGGCCTTTTGAAGTAGCTGGGTCTCCAACCTGCTCACAAATAGCAACGGATTCACTAGCTTTTAATAGTTTGGCTAAGTAACCATCGGCCGCATGATGGGGTATACCAGCCATTTGTATAGGCTTGCCTTCAATTTGTCCTCGGCTTGTTAAGGTAATGCCCAGTAGGCTAGATGCTTTAACGGCATCTTCAAGAAAAAGTTCGTAAAAGTCACCCATACGGTAAAATAAGAGGGTGTTTGGATAGCCCTCTTTGATGCGTAAATATTGCTGCATCATTGGGGTGATTGTGGGTTTTATTTTTATGGTTTTAGACATCCAGTTAGTTTAACAATCTTGTTGGTATTCGGTAAATTTTAATAAGACAATTCAGGGAGTATTGAGTGAGTGAATCAATTAATGATGAGATCGTCTCGTCGATCAATCAATTAGCAAAAACGCTGATTCAGCAAAATAAGACAGTAGCGGTTGCTGAATCCTGCACGGGGGGCTGGCTCTCAAAAGTATTAACGGATTTACCCGGCAGTAGTCATTGGTTTTTAGGTGGCGTTGTTAGTTATAGCAATGAAGCGAAGCAACACTTTCTCAACGTTAATAAAGGCGATATTGACCAATATGGAGCGGTGAGTCAATCAGTAGCAGAACAAATGGTTAAGGGAGTAGAGGCGGGTTTTAAGCCTTCAATTTCACTCTCAGTGACAGGTGTTGCTGGACCATCAGGAGGCACAGTTGATAAGCCGGTGGGTTTGGTTTGGTTTGCTGTAAAGGCAACAGATATGCCAGTTAGTTCAGTTATGAAGAATTTTATAGGTGATCGCGAGCAGGTTAGACAGAAAGCGGTGTTAACAGCACTAACATTACTGATTGATCAATTGACTACATAAGCCACCACAAAACAGCTAATTTCATTATGTGCTTATCTTAAGTATGTGTGATAATTCAAGATTATTGACGATAACTAGCTTTTGCAGGGAGTAGAAGCGTTTAAGAGGATTTAAAATGGACGAAAATAAGAAAAAAGCATTAAGCGCGGCATTACTTCAAATTGAAAAGCAATTTGGCAAAGGCTCAGTGATGCGCATGGGCGATGGTTCAAGTATTCCTGATATAGAAACGTATTCAACCGGTTCAATTGCACTTGATGTTGCTTTAGGCGTTGGTGGGCTACCACGTGGACGCGTCGTTGAAATTTATGGTCCGGAATCCTCAGGTAAAACAACCTTAACGTTAGAAACCATCGCCCAATGTCAAAAAGCAGGGGGTACTGCTGCGTTTGTTGATGCTGAGCATGCTTTAGACCCTCTTTATGCCGATAAAATTGGCGTTAATATGGATGAATTACTGGTTTCTCAACCTGACACAGGTGAACAGGCACTAGAAATTGTAGATATGTTAGTGCGTTCTGGCGCGGTTGATATGGTTGTTGTTGATTCGGTAGCAGCATTAACACCGAAGGCAGAAATTGAAGGCGATATGGGTGATCACCATGTGGGGCTGCAAGCCCGTTTAATGTCCCAAGCACTTAGAAAGCTAACGGGTAATATCAAACGTTCTAATACATTAGTGGTTTTCATTAACCAAATTCGTATGAAAATTGGTGTGATGTTTGGTAACCCTGAAACAACAACAGGCGGTAATGCACTGAAATTTTACTCTTCTGTTCGTCTTGATATTCGCCGTATTGGTGCGATCAAAAAGGGTGATGAAATATTAGGTAATGATACGCGTGTAAAAGTTGTAAAAAATAAAGTAGCGCCTCCCTTTAAACAAGCACTTTTTGAAATATTATATGGTGAAGGTATTTCACGTGAAGGTGAATTAGTTGATTTGGGTGTGAGCCTAGATTTGGTTGAAAAAGCGGGCTCTTGGTACAGCTATGATGGCGCTAAAATTGGCCAAGGCAAGGATAACGCGAAGAGTTTCTTTAAAGATAACCCTGATAAATCAGCTGAGCTTGAGGCGAATATTAGAGAGGCGTTATTACCGGAACAGAAACAACTCGGCACTGCTAGCGATAAAGGTGAAGAAGCCTGAACGAAGAGAAGAAAAAAGAGCGATCAAGGTTAAGAGCAAGCTGCCTTGCTTTGCTGTCTAGACGAGAACACAGTCAGAAGGAGCTCTTTCAAAAGTTAACAAGTAAGGGTTTTGAAACCGACGATATCAGTATTCTGCTAGAAGAGTTTATCCAGTTGAATTGGCAAAGTGATCAACGGTTTGCTGAAAGCTATGGGCGATCAAGGCTGTACAAAGGTTTCGGCCCCATTCGTATTCAACATGAACTAAAAGAAAAAGGTGTTGAGACTAATATAAATGATGTGTTTGAAGAGGCACCAGATTGGCAAGCGTTGTTGTGTGAATTGCACGTTAAAAAATATGGACCACAAGCACCAAACACAATGAAAGAACGGGCAAAGCGGACACGTTTTTTTCAGCATAAAGGGTTTACACACGACATGATTAGGCAGTTATTTAATCAATTGTCTTAACGCAGGTTTTAAATAGATGAAGAATTTAAGCAGTGCTGAGATTAGATCAGCTTTTTTGACATATTTTGAAAAGCAAGGGCATACCATCGTACCGTCCAGTTCGTTAGTGCCCGGTAATGATCCAACGCTATTATTCACAAACGCCGGTATGGTGCAGTTTAAAGATGTTTTTCTTGGTGAAGAGGAACGTACGTATACAAAAGCTACCTCCTCACAGCGTTGTGTCAGAGCGGGCGGTAAACATAATGATTTGGAAAATGTTGGTTATACGGCTCGTCACCACACATTTTTTGAAATGCTTGGTAACTTCAGTTTTGGTGAATACTTTAAGCGTGATGCGATTAAGTATGCATGGGCGTTTTTGGTTAATGAAATGGGGATTCCGGCAGAAAAGCTCTGGGTGACGGTTTTTGATGAAGATCCAGAAGCGGCTGATATTTGGTTAAATGAAGTCGGTGTAAGCTCTGAGCGTTTGTCACGCATCGGTGCAAAGGATAATTTTTGGTCAATGGGCGATACCGGTCCATGCGGTCCCTGTTCAGAAATATTTTATGATCACGGTGAGGACGTAGCCGGTGGCCCACCGGGAACACCCGAAGAAGACGGTGATCGTTATGTTGAAATATGGAACTTGGTTTTCATGCAGTATGACCGTAATGATAAAGGTGAACTAACGCCTTTACCAAAGCCTTCCGTTGATACGGGTATGGGGTTAGAACGTGTTGCCGCTGTATTGCAAGGTGTCCACAATAATTACGATATCGATTTATTTCAGGCCTTGATTAAAAAAGCGGCGGAATTAACCAACACTAATGATACGCAACATACCTCATTACGTGTATTGGTCGACCATATTCGTTCATGTGCATTTTTAATTGTTGATGGTGTGCAACCCTCTAATGAGGGTAGAGGTTACGTGCTACGGCGTATTATTCGTCGAGCTATTCGTCATGGTTATAAATTAGAAATGAAAGAAGCCTTTTTTCATAAATTAGTTCAACCGTTGGCTGATGAAATGGGGGATGCGTATCCAGAGCTAAAGGCCAAAGCTGAGATGGTCAGTAATATTTTGTTAAAAGAAGAGCAGCGTTTTGCTGAAACCTTAGAGCAAGGGATGAAGCTTTTACAGGATGGTACAAAGTCGTTAAAAAACAATTTGATTACCGGTGAGACAGCATTCAAGCTCTACGATACCTATGGTTTTCCAGTTGATTTAACGGCAGATTATGCAAGAGAGCATAACTTAACAGTTGATTTTGATGGCTTTGAAAAGGCAATGGACGTTCAACGTGAACGGGCAAGGTCTTCTAGCTCATTTGCTGCAGGGCAATCGGAACTCCCCGACCTTAAATTAAGCACAGAGTTTATTGGCTATGAAGTACTTCAGGCCGATGCTACGATACAAGCTATTTATAAAGAAGGCGTTGAGCAAGAGTCAATTAATGACGGGGAAAATGCTTATCTGGTATTAGATAAAACACCGTTTTACGCTGAATCAGGTGGCCAAGTGGGTGACCATGGCATAATTGAGACGGGAAATGCTGCTTTTGAAGTGTCAGATGTGCAGAAAAGAGGGCAAGCCTATTTTCACCTAGGTAGAGTGTCCCGCGGTCAATTTAAGGCACAACAAGTTGTCAGTGCACAGGTTGATATCAAGGACAGGCTTGCGACAGCTTCTAATCACTCGGCAACTCATTTATTACATGCTGCCCTTCGTAACGTGTTAGGTGAACACGTAACTCAAAAAGGCTCATTAGTAGAGGCGACAAGATTGCGCTTTGATTTTAGTCATTTTGAGCCGGTTACCCGTACTCAGTTACAAGACATTGAACGCTTAGTTAACTCACAAATTAGGTTAAATGTTGATGTTGAAACCCAAGTAACAGATCAAGAAACCGCCATTGCTAATGGTGCGATGGCCTTGTTTGGTGAGAAATATGGAGACAAAGTACGTGTCTTAAAAATGGGGAACTTCTCAACGGAACTCTGTGGGGGTACGCACGTAAATCGTGTTGGTGATATTGGTTTGATGAAAATCTTATCGGAAACGGGTATTGCATCCGGCGTTCGCCGAATAGAAGCAGTAGCGGGAGAGGGTGCCTTATCATGGGTTGAGCAGGGTGATGAGTTACTACAAAAAATCACTAAACTAGTCAAAGGAAAGCGCGAATCTACATTAGATAAAATTACTCAAATTCAAGACAAAAACAAGGTGCTTGAAAAAGAGCTAGAGCAACTAAAAGGACAATTAGCAAAAGCGGCCAGTGGTGATTTGGTTAACCAAGCAGTACAAATCGATGGGCTTAATGTGCTGGCTGCCAACATAGAGGGTAGTGATGGTAAAACGTTACGCGACTTAGTTGACCAGTTGAAGGATAAATTAGGTAATGCCGCTGTAGTGCTATCAACAGTTCAAGGTGACAAAATCACCTTAATAGCGGGTGTTTCTAAAAACCAAACGAGCCGCATTAAAGCTGGGGAGTTGGTGAATTCAGTGGCTCTTAAAGTTGGCGGTAAAGGTGGTGGTCGACCTGATATGGCGCAAGCTGGAGGAGATAACCCTAGTGCATTAGATGCTGCATTAAAATCAGTGCCTAGTTGGGTGGAAGCCAAGCTTAGTGGTGAGAATAATTAGCAGTTGATTCAAAACAATCTAAATCTATAGCTCAGTAGGTTAATTAAAATTGAAAACAATAACTTTCGATTTTACGATTAATAAATATAGACGATAACAAAGACAAAACAGTAAAAATAATTATGAGTTTACATGTACATAAGTACGGCGGTACATCAGTAGGCACAGCTGAAAAAATTCAGAATGTGGCTAAAAAATTAGTCGATGAGAAAAATGCAACAGGACATGACCTTGTAGTTGTCGTATCGGCGATGAGTGGTGAAACAAACAGGATGACTGATTTAGCAAAGCAGATGCAGTCAACGCCATCAAATAAACAAATGGATGTGCTCTTATCAACTGGAGAGCAAGTGACGATTGCGCTGTTATGTATGGCTTTGGAGGAATTGGGTCAAGCAGCATCATCGTTTACAGGTAGCCAAGTCAAAATTATTACTGATAATTCGCACAGTAAGGCGCGTATAGAAGAAATTCAAACAGATAAAATTCAAGCGGATTTAAAAGACAATAAAATAGTCGTTGTTGCTGGGTTTCAAGGTGTTACGGCTGAGGGTGCTATTACGACGTTGGGCCGTGGTGGATCGGACACAACAGCGGTTGCGCTTGCTGCAGCGTTGAAAGCGGATGAGTGTCGAATTTATACTGATGTAGATGGCGTTTACACAACTGACCCACGAGTAGAACCTAAGGCGCGAAGGTTAGATAAAATAACCTTTGAAGAAATGTTAGAAATGGCCAGTTTAGGATCTAAAATTTTGCAAATTCGCTCAGTTGAATTTGCAGGGAAATACAATGTTCCATTACGTGTATTATCAACATTTATTGATGGAGAGGGCACGTTAATTACTTATGAGGATGATGAAATGGAAAAAGCATTAATTTCGGGCATTGCGTTTAATCGTGATGAAGCCAAAGTAACCTTAGCCGGCGTACCCGATATGCCAGGTGTTGCATCAGCCATCTTAAAACCAATTTCAGAAGCAAATATTGAAATTGATATGATTGTTCAAAATGTTGCAGAAGATAAAACAACAGACTTTACGTTTACCGTTCATAGAAATGATTATGATGAAACGATGCAGGTTTTACAAAATATCTGTACAGAATTAGGTGCTGAAAAAGTAGATGGCGATAATAAAATAGTAAAAGTATCTATCGTAGGTGTTGGGATGCGCTCACATGCCGGTATTGCAAGCCAGATGTTCACAGCGTTAGCCGACGAAGGTATCAATATTCGAATGATATCAACGTCAGAAATTAAAATTTCAGTGGTAGTTGATGAAAAATATTTAGAGTTAGCAGTACGTACTTTGCACGAATCTTTTGATCTTTCAGATGAATAATCATCGTTTGAAAGCTGTTTGAGTTTAATTAGCTATGGTAGAATATCTCCAATAAAAATAGAAAATGTAATTGGTTGGCAACGCTTCAAAAAAGAAGCAATAAGGAGCTATTATGCTTATTTTAACGCGTAAAGTTGGTGAGTCTCTAGTGATAGGAGATGATGTATCTATCATTGTTTTAGGGGTAAAAGGAAATCAAGTAAGAATTGGAGTTGACGCACCTAAAAGCGTTACTGTTCATCGAGAAGAGATTTATAATAAAATTCAAGATGAAAAGGGAACAGACGGTAACAGATAACTAGCCTGTAATAAATTCCGGAGAGATGGCCGAGTGGCTGAAGGCGCTCCCCTGCTAAGGGAGTATGGGTTTTATAGCCCATCCAGGGTTCGAATCCCTGTCTCTCCGCCATATATAAACCCTATGTATTTGATACGTAGGGTTTTTTTATGATAATCGATTAACTGTCCCACCATTCGTCCCACCACATTGAATTGGTTATCTAACTTATAAGTAACCTTTCTCAGCAAAGCTGACTGTTTCGTCGTGACCAACCACAAAGTGGTCTAAGGTGCGTATATCAACGGTTGCCAGTGCTTGTTTAAGTCGCTGAGTGATGTCTTTATCTGCTTGTGATGGAGTTGCTATGCCGGATGGGTGGTTGTGCGCGAAGATGACGGCAGCGGCGTTATGCTGTAGAGCTGCTTTTACGACTTCTCTTGGGTAAACACTAGCACTGTCGATAGTGCCTTTAAAAAGCTCTTCGTATTTGATTAAGCGATGCTGGTTATCAAGATACAAACATGCAAAGATTTCTCTTTGTTTGTCGGCTAATGATAAAGTTAAGAACTGACGCACTGTTGTTGGGTCGCTCATCGTTTCTGAATTAGGTCTTTGTAATACCTCAAGTAGTATCGCTTTGGCTTTATCTATGATTTGCTCACTTGTTACAGTGTGAGTCGTTTGATAAGTCCCGGTTGTTTCATTTAGTGTGAATGCTTGCATGATCGTTTCCTTAGTTAATAACATAAAGAAATGACTGAAAAACTGTGAGAGAAACGAGCAGTTAGGTTTTATATAAATTGAGTCTCAAGGCGATTTAACATAGTTGCGATTATGCGGTGAAGCAGGCAGTGGTTTTGCACACTGCGCATAATTGCTGATTATGTTTACATCATGCTGATACAAGCGCGAATGATTAATGAGCGAACTCTCAGTGGTTGAATGCTCGACAGAAAAGGGTGCTTTTTCGTTTCAGCGGTTTGTTGCTAGATTTACATTCGAGATGAAAACCCGAATCCGAAGTGGGGTGCCTTATGGCGAGCATGGGGTAGGGGACCCATGCACGTTTAGATATAAGTTTTTAAAAATTATAAAATTTTGCAAAAAAATTATTTGCGGATTAGAGCCAATCAACAGTAATAAGGGTTCATGTTAAATCGCTCATTCATTTGTTTGAGTAGTCATCAAGAAACCGACCCATCGTAAGATCAGGATCGTTAGACACTTCCCGTCTTGCAGCGCTCATCAGTTGCTCGTTGAATTCGACTCCTCTTTCGGCTGCACAACGTTGAAATGTCTTAAGCGCTAGGCTAGCAAAGTTCTGGTTTTCTTGAAAAACAAGGTGGAGTAATGTTGAGTTTCTACCGTTATTTGCTGATTGTTGAAGCTTGTTTACGATGTTTCCAAAAAGGCCCATTATTAGTTTCCTCCTAAAGATGAATACTCACTGCTTTCAAACCAAGAGTAAATTAAAGCTCCTTGCAGAACCGTGCCATCAGTTTGATTAAGAATATCCGCCATGTTGCGAGTCATTTTCGCTATTGTTAATAAATCTTCTTTTTCAAATGCTATTAAATAGTTGGCAAAAATGCTATCAGGTAAAACTTTTAAGTGATACCTCGTCTTTACATCGGTGATCATGGCAGTAATAGTTGTTAAACTATAGGTGGCGACCTCAGCGTCACTTTTTGAAGTTGCTAAGTTAATGATGTCTTTAGCGTAATGTGAAATAGCGTTCCCAACTTCATGCCTGTGCGCCACTTTTTTTAGAATATCCTCGACTGAGGGTTCACGGTTTTTTTTGAAAAATCCAAACATGATTAATGCTCCTTAGTTTTGTTAAGTACATAGATTCCATTCGTTAGTGCAATCCATATTACACGAATCTTAGTAAGTTGGAAGTTTGTGTTGTTGTTTGAATATTCTTGTCATATGCTCTTTAGTAAATTACAAGGAATGTAAATGGACGCAAAAAAATCATCTGACTTTATTAATAAATTAATAAGCTTTTCCCAAAAAGCAGCTAAGTTTGGCTGGCAGGGCGCGAAGAAGGGTGCAAGCCATGTTTCTGAAACCTATCCCGAAGCTATTGATAGTGCGGATAGGCTTTTTAACGATACTAAGAGCGTATTAAACGATAAATACAAAAACGCGACTGAAGTCGTTTACGCTTTCCGTGAAGAGATCGTTGTTATTAGTGTGTTGGCTGCATTAAAGAACGGTTCCAATCTTGTTTTTGATTCTCAAATTGAACTGGCTGCTTTAGAAGCTATACGACGTGGTTATAGCGCTATAAGTCCTAGTGCCTCTGTTGAAGATATTAGTTTATATTTTCAAGCTGTTCCTCAAGAAGAAATCCTTGGGCATGTAAGCCATATTGTGGGTATCACTCATGAGGTATTAGTAGTTGATGCTATTAATACAGCAGGTAATGGGGACACCGCTAGCTTGTTTGATGAAACTAATCACCCTGTGGCCGATATTCTTATTGTTAATTCTGATGGGGTTGCTGAAGAGGTTCAATTAAAAGCGACCGACTCAATTAGCTATATCTATGAGCATCTAAGAAACAATCCTGATGTGGATGTGATTTCAACGGATGAAGTTGCCAGTGCAATGAATAATGAGCAAGTGACTTCATCTGGTTTTGAAAATGAAGAGCTGCGTCAGGTGGTGGAGCAAACTTTAGGAGAGCTTTCTGAGCATACGTATAACGAGTATGTTGTTGGTGGAACATTGGCGGTCATTATTAGTCTAGCGATTAACATCACACCCTTATTGAAACAGTATTTTGCAGCTACAGACGAAGCAGAGAAAGAACGGGTCAAGGCAGAGATTGCTTCTACAGCTAAATGGACAACCGCTAGAACTACTGGGTTTATTACCGCACTCCAAGTATCAGGTTTAGCGCCTGTGCTCACAACGTGGTTAGTCGCCAAGACCCTGTTTGTCGTCGCCAAAGTTTATGGGCCAGGTCTGGTCAGTAGCGCCAGCAGTGCTTTATCCACTAAAGCTCGTGATGCGTTTTATAAAACCGCATGGAATT
>CAJXTU010000013.1 GCA_913060865.1 uncultured Cycloclasticus sp. | reverse complement strand
TCCTCTCTGGTCTCGTGGGCTCGGAGATGTGTATAAGAGACAGGTACTGAAGAAGCTCAGACTACTGGCAACTTAACTGAAGACAATACCAGCAGTGAATTTGATTTTGATTTCAATCTCATCAAAAATGAAGCCCCAATACAACAAGAGACTGAAAGCTCGGAAGACTTTGATGTGTCACTCGATGAAATTGAAATTGACGCACCTTCAATCGATACTTCTGAGGACAACTTTGATGCTCAGTTCTCACTTGCTCAAGCTTCTATTGAAATGGAAGACATTGAGTCTGCTCGCCATGCCTTAAATGAAATATTAGCATCATCAGATAACGACTCTGAGAAACAAAGAGCACAGGATATGCTTGATAGATTATGAAAATATAACTTTTATATTCCATATCGATATAAGAATATTCTATTCTCTGTTATGCAATTGATTAACAATTTGTACAAAACAGAGATATGGCCAACTCAAAAAAAACAAACAGTACGAAAGCATACCTTGCTGAATTAGCTAACCAAGTCCCTTCATCAGCAAGAAGGGACTTTCTTAAAAAAGGCGTTAAATTCAGCGCCGGTCTCGCAGCTGCAGCAGTAACTGGTGAGGTTATCTCGGATAATTTACCTCCAAATGTTCCAAATTGGAGCAAATCATTAGGGCCAGGCGTTGTTTCAATACCCTACGGCGTCCCTTCCAGCTTCGAAAAAAATGTCATTCGGCGCACCGTCCCTTGGCTAACTGCCGATAAAATCTCATCTATCAGCATGTCTCCTCTACAGGAACTAAAGGGCATTATTACACCAAATGGTCTAGTGTTTGAACGCTACCATGCGGGGATCCCAACCATTAACCCCGCTGAGCATCGGCTGATGATCCATGGTCTGGTAGACAATCCTTTAATATTTAGTATGGACGATTTGATGAGGTTCCCTTCAGAATCTGTTATCAATTTTCTTGAGTGCCCGGCTAATGGCGGCATGGAATGGCGTGGCCCACAAATGGAAGCACTTCAGTTTACACACGGTATGATCAGCTGCTGCGAATGGACAGGCGTACGCTTATCAACGTTATTAGACGAAGTGGGCATTCAACCTGATGGTAAATGGATTTTGGCAGAAGGTGCCGATGGTGCCGGCATGAGCCGAAGCATTCCGATGGAGAAAGCGCTAGATGACGCTCTGATTGTTTACGCTCAAAATGGTGAAAAACTTCGCCCAGAGCAAGGCTATCCCGTTCGGTTATTTAACCCTGGTTGGGAAGGCAATACCTCAGTTAAATGGTTGCGCCGTCTAGAAATTGGTGACTAACCATAGTACCACCGAGAAGAAACATCCAAATACACCGACCTTATGCCTGATGGTCGCGCTCGTCGCTTCTCATATGAGCGAAAAGCCAATTCAGTCATCACAACACCTTCCCTGAAAACCCATGGGGTCAAAAAGGCTCTTACGAAATTGAAGGTTTAGCCTAGAGTGGTCGAGGCAAAATTAAACACGTTGATGTATCAATCGATGACGGTGTCATGTGGCGACCCCCACGACTAAAAGGCCACGTTCTAGCCATAGCCCTCACCCATTTTTAATTACCTTATAAATTGAATGGTGCTCCCAGCTTATTACAAAGCCGTGCAATCGACGAAACGAGCTATGTCCAACCGACCATCACTCAACTTCGACAAGCCCGTGGGAAAACTCTATCCATACATGGCAACTACTTAACAACGAAAGCGTCAAAAATGTGCAGCTTAAATAAAGTAAGGGCTGTCCTAGATAACTAGCCCATTTTCTCTTTAACCCATTGATTCAGTTGTTTTAACTAATTTTTTGGATCACTGTTGTTAAATCGCCATTCACACTCTTTTAAAAAAAGATGAAAATAGTCTTTTGGTACACCGTTAAACTTTCGCATATGTCGCTTTGCTTGGTTCCAGAAATTTTCTATTCCGTTAATGTGGTTATGCTTGTTTGCAAATAGCTTATTGTGGTTTATTCGGTGGTGTTTGAATTCTGACACATCTAATACGTTGTAGCTTCTCCAAGTATCCGTATAAACAATACTATCCGGTTTTACTTGTTGCCGAATAATCGGCATTAATGTATTGGCCTTGGCATCAGGGATAATCATTGTAAATACCTTGCCGTTACGCTTTAGAAGGCCAAACACCGGCACTTTTCCAGCAGCACCTCTACCTCGTTTTCCTTTTCGTCTACCACAAAATAACTTTCGTCGGCTTCAATTTCTCCATCTAACAATTCAAGGTGCTCACTCTTATCGTAGATAATTTGGCGAAGTCGATGAAAGTAATAACTCGCCGTCGTTTTATTAACACCAACTAATGCAGCCGCTGTTCGTACGGTCGTACCTGCCACAAATAGATCTATTAACCTTGATTGTTTGTACTGACTTAACTTACTCTTTCTCACTTTTCCATCCTAGATTATTTTACTTATCTAGGACAGCCCCTAAAGTAATTATCGCTTGTTCTTTGATTATCCAAACGGCTACATCTAACTAATTATTTGCTTATGAAAATGGCCATTTTGGCATTGGAAAAAAGAGACAACTAAGGAAATCGCAGGCTGGGATATTGATATCCGCCCTGATGCTAAAGGCCTGCAGGAAGGTCAAGGCTCTGTTTTAAAGGGCGAGGGTTTATATGAGTGCATCTTGCCATGGTTTGTTCCGCGAAGGTGAAGGACGCTGGCCCGCTTTAGTTGGCGGGGAAGGTTCACTCGCCGAAGACCGCCAAAAAAAACCGTTGGTAGTTATTAACCATATGTATCAACATTATGGGACTACATCAATAGAGTGATGCCCTTTACTTCACCTAAAACGTTAACTCCCAATGAGGTATACGTCATTACCGCTTATGTACTATTATTTAAACGACCTCGTTGAAGAGGACTTTGTACTAACGCAAAACAATTTAGCGGCTTTAAAAATGCCTAATAAAGAGAATTTTTATATAGATAACCGCAAATTAACCAGCAACTGGAGAAAATATGGCTATTACACGCAGAAAATTTTTAAATATATTAACAGTTAGCTCAACTGCTTGCTTAGCATTAATGACCCCTCTTACGACATGGGCCGCTTGGGCAAGCGATGCTTTTAATGCAGAAAAGCCAGATGATGCTTACAAAAATTTGTTTGGCTCAACCGAACTCGTTGAAAGCGATGAAGTAAAACTAAAAGTCCCTAGAATTGCTGAAAATGGCGGTGCAGTGCCCGTTTCTGTCAAAACTAGCATGAAAAATGTGGAATCCATTAGCCTATTTGTAAAAGATAACCCGCAACCATTAACCGCTACTTTCCAAATACCTGCTGGCACCTTACCCGATGTATCTACACGCATTCGTTTAGCACAAACGAGTACCGTCACCGCTGTAATCAAGGCAGACGGTAAGCTCTTTAGCAAGAGCCAAGAAGTAAAAGTGACTCTCGGCGGTTGTGGCGGTTAATTAATATCAAGAAATCACTTTACCTAGTCAATTAGAAAACGACTTATGAGTAATTCCATCCTATTTGGAGACAGTAATGAAAGTTAAAGCAAAAGTAAAAAATAACATCACTAATGTTCGCGTCTTAGCAAAACACCCAATGGAAACTGGCCGCCGGGTTAACAAAGAAACCGGTGAAAAAATTCCCGCTAAATATATCCAAGAACTAACGTGTGAATATGAAGGTAAGGTTGTTTTTCTTGCACAATTCGGTACATCCGTTTCACAAAACCCATACCTTGCCTTTTCATTTGAAGGAGGTAAAAAAGGAGACTCACTAGCACTTCGTTGGAATGACAATACGGGTGACATTGAAAAAAAAGACGCCATCATTAAATAAATTTACCATGAAAAACCTGATTAAATCTCTCTTCATATCGTCATTATTAGTATTATCTTGCCTGGCTAATACAACACCAGAGCAAGATATGTAACCCCCCCAATAAATAACCGAGATGGATTCAACCGGTCACTGCAACACATCAATAAAACTACGATAAAAGGTTGTTGTGATGTCAGGCTTAATGAACGAACAAAAGAAAGCTATCATTTGGGAACTATGGACAAAGAGTTCCCCGATGATTAATATTGCTAGAACAATTGAGAAGCCGCATGCGACGTTTTTTCTTACTTAAGGTATCACGGAGGTATTGAGCCACATCGGCGACACCGGTCGCCACAAAATCTGACGTTAGCTGAGCGGGAAGAAATATCCAGAGGAATTGTTGGCGACCAAAGCGCAAGTAATTCCACACCAGCTTGGCCGCAGTCCGTCAACAATAAGTAGGGAAATCACTAACAATGGTGGTCGTTTAAAATACAGGGCAGCACATGCTGCTGCTCAGGCTTGGAAACGAGCTAAAAGACCTAAGCTTCCTTTATTAGCTTAAAAGCACGAACTCAAAGAAACGGTGACAGCTAAGTTGTCAAAAAATTGGTCACCAGAACAGATATCCGGTTGGCTCAAGTTGTCTTACCCTGATGATCTGTCAATGCATTTATCACATGAACAATTTACAAAAGTCTCTTTATATAACACGAGGCCTGTTCAATAAAAAGATGCGCAACCATCTGCGCACTAAGCGAAAGTTTCGTCATTCAAAACACCATAAGGTAGGCACCGGAGGGCAAATTGTTGATGGTGTTTCTATACATGAGCGTCCAGCCACGATAGAAGGTCGATCAGAGCCTGGGCACTGGGAAGGTGATCTTATTGTTGGGTCAAAAAATAGTCATATAGCAACCGTAGTTGAGCGGAAAACTCGCTTCACTGTATTAGTTAAGGTTGAGAGCAAGAGCACACAAAGTGTCGTTAGCCGACTTTATGAGCAAATGAGTCAATTACCAAATTCTCTAAAGCAAAGCCTAACTTGGGATAGAGGGACTGAATTAGCTAGCCATAAAAACTTCTCATTAGCGACAGGCATGGATGTTTATTTTTGTGATCCATCAAGCCCTTGGCAACGCGGTACGAATGAAAATACAAGTGGGTTGTTAAGACAGTACTTCCCTAAAAGAAGCTGTTTGTCCGGGTATTCTCAACACGAGCTGGATAACACTGCTTTAGAATTGAATAGCCGACCGAGAAAAATACTAAAGTTTCTAACGCCGGCTGAGAAACTTGAGAGAGCGTTGCAGTGACCAGTTGAATCCATCCCGGTTATTTATTGGCGGGATTACAATGGGTGCAGGAGGTAGAGTAACGCAGGAGCAGTTCCCAAGTTTATGAAGCCCAACTAAATCAAAGCCAATCTTGTAGGTTGGTGTTAAGCTTGCGAAACCCAACAAAATCTACTCTAGGCTCAATTAGCTACTCCAAACTCAATAGGTTAAATATTGTTTGTTGGGGTTCATTCTTCTCCCCAGTTATGCCGTTGTTAAATAAGCATTAATCGCCTTATGCGCATGTCCTGCATTTGATATTTCCATGCGAATACTGTCCCGTTGGCTAAGGGAATATTTTGTGAGTATTTTATTTTTATCTAAAACAAATTGAATACCCTCAGCGAGTTTTGAAGGTTCAATGTCTGGTTTTGAATCAAACAGCTTTTTTATAGCAATATCTCGCGTGTTCTCAAGCTCTACAACTGTATCCCACTCGCCTTCTTCTGCTAATTCAATCAGCTTTTTCGTATCTGCAATAATGTTTAGCAGTTTTTGTAAATCGCTCGTCATTAATAATTAACGTTGCGCTGCATTAGGGTCTATCGCATCCCAACCCATTTTAATTTCGCTTAATAACTTGCCTGCTTCATCAAGCAAAGCAGCGTCATTTTTAATATTAGCCTGTAATAAAACATGGTTAATATACTCATAAAGCGCATCTAAGTTTTTTGAAATTTCGCCACCCTGGTTAAAATCTAAACTGGCTCTAAGCCCTTCAATAATTGAAATAGCACTACCAATCTGCTCGCCTTTCTTAGCCACTTCATTCTGCTTTAAAGCGCTTTTTGCAGACAGTATTCTAGACAAAGCGCCATCTAATAGCATTTGTATCAATTTATGTGGTGATGCATCCATCACACCGCCATGTGCACCCATTTGTTGATATTGTTTTAACGCTATTGCACCATTCATATGATTCTCCGATTATAAATGTACTTTAATTATTTTGGTTTGGTTTATATACACCCGGCAAATTAGCCAGTTGCTGTGTTAAAAAATTACTTTGATTTTGCAAAGAACTCACAATGATATCCATTGCTGTAAATTGAGCCAATAATCTGCTTTCTAAGGACACTAACCGTCTATCTAACGCTTCTCGTTGATCAACAAGATCATCTACACTAACCTGTATACCAGCTGTTCTAGAGTCAATTATTCCATTAGAACCAATGTAGCCTTCTATCACTGTGTCTAAATTATTAGCAATACCATTACTAGCGGTGAATAATTGCCCAATTTGGTCAAAGTCACTATCCAACGCGTTATTTAATGTCTCGCTATTTAAACTTAGCTTTCCATTTTCATCTGTTGTTATACCCAACTCTGCTAACGTACTAAAAGACCCTGAAAGCCCCGTAACAGATGAAGAGATTTCTTGTCTAATTGAGGCACTAATACCTCGTAAAGTAGAATCCCCTAATAACAGCCCTGCTGCTTCTGTCGCTGCATCGTATGAACCGAGCGCATTGAAGGTATCAACCAAGCCATTATAGTTTGCAATGAACGTATCAATTTTAAATGTTATCGCCTCTCGGTCTTCGGTAACTTTTAATTGCTCACCTGCCCCTACTGAAACAGCATTGATCGTAATACCATCTACCACGTCAGTAAACGTATTGTCATCACTACTAATTAATTGGCCATCTACTTTAATTTGACCATCTTGAGCTGCGGTCGGTGTATTTAATTGTGCATTGACTAATCGAGATAAACCAAACTCATCCGTGTTTTGACCATCGCCATCAACGGCTGTCACCGTTATCGCATTATCCAAACCCGTTGACGTTGCAGTAAAAACCAACTGTTGACCCGCATCTACATTAATAATAGACGCAGAAACCCCCGTATTATCACTGGCTGCGTTAACGGCATCCCTAACATCCGTTAACGTATCTGTATCACTGATATCTAAAGAAAAAGAGTCGGCACCCTGCGTAAACGTAAGGGTACCTTCCCCTATAGCATCTGTATCGGCAAATCCATCTGTCGTGATTAACTTGTGTGCCTGCGCTAACTGAACCACTTCAATGCCATATTGCGACACATCCGCTGTTTCATCTGCTGTTGCAGTAAAAATTTCATCATCGCTTGATGAAGCAGACCTCACTTGAAAATCTGTTACATCTTGCAAATCTTGAACTGCCGTTTGAAAAATAGATAACGAACTTTTCAACGAACCAAAAGCCGAAATATCACCTAGATATTCGGCCTCATTCAAATTAAGTCTGTTAGCTTTATCAACACCCTCAGCTTCTACTAGCTGAGTAATCAACGTGCTAATATCTATTCCAGACCCAATCCCTGCAGATGAAATTGTCATAATGGATTCCTAATTTACATAAACCTAAAAGGTACTATGCAAAAACCTTGCCTCCTATGCATTAGAATTAACCAACAAACCACGAGCCACCTCTTCTGATTGCGCCTTGTTTTCAGCTAAATAAGCAGCCATTGCCAAAACATCTTCTGAAGGAAAGGTACGGATGACATCTCCCGACTCCTTATCCGTTACAGTAATAATGGAACGACCCGTTTCCTCTTGCACACTAAATTGAATACCTCGCTGTACATTTTGAACGAAACTGTTCAAATCACTCACCGACTCTTCAATCTTTTGCACTAACGAAGGCTGACTTTCCTTTGCCTCTTCCGGCACTGTTTGGCCAACATCTGGCTGATTATTAAACTTTTGAGCAATAACACGATCAGTTGATACGGCAACATTAGACGCCGCAGGCGTTGCCGCCTTTGCCGTCAAGTTTACTAAATTTAATGTTTCCATAACTACCTCCTGGTTAGGTTAATACCGGCTTTAAATTCATAAAGCCGGTATTAAAACCAACGATCTTATTGCAATAAGGCCAATACGTTTTGTGGTAACGAGTTAGCTTGAGACAAAATCGACACACCTGCTTGTTGCAGAATTTGCGCTCTAGTTAACGCTGCCGTTTCTGAAGCAAAGTCAGCATCTTGAATACGTGAACGCGCAGCACTTAAGTTTTCAGTCGTACTTGCCAAGTTAGCAATGGTAGACTCAAAACGGTTTTGAATCGCACCAAAGGTGCTTCGTAATGAACTCACCGCTGATAAAGCAGAATCTACTTGACGAATGGTTGTTTCAGAATTTGCCACCGTATCAACAGCTGCTGTTGTCAAACTACCACTAACTGCTGTTGATGCTGCCAAACCAAGTGTTGTATTACCCACTGTACCTGTAACAGCCACCGTATCATTCGCAATAATACTCAATGTATTATCATCATTTAGTACAGCTTCACCATTACCGCCCAATGCAGAATTAACCGCATCAACTAAGCTTTGCACGGTTGAGTATGTTGCGTCAGCTACTGCAGCCGCTGTTCCAGAGCCAATCTGGATACTAAAGTCAGCTGCAACTGTAACACTGTTTCCAGCAACTAAGGGAACATCTGTAACACCAGCCGTTGTACTAACAAGTTCGTCAGTGATTAATGTAGCGTTAGTACCACCAATTGTAAAACTTCCTGTAAAATTAGTATCATCAGTTAGAGTAATTTCTGTACCACTCACACTCGCTGCAAATTCAGTACCTGTTCGTGCAGCATTAATCACACCTTGTAAATCTGTAGCACTAGTAATGTTTGTACTTAGTGTCACAGTCACTGCAGCATCACCATCCGCGTCATCAATTGTAAATATTCTATTGGCTGAAGTATCCGCATCAGAACCTGTTACATCTTGAGCAACCGTCGCATCAGAAGCAGCAACAGTTCTTCCAACTGTTGCCGCTAAACCAGCAGCTGTATCAGATATGGTTGCTGTAGTGCTTGTTCCACCTGCATTCGCTGCACTCAAGCCTGTTAAGGCAGTCCCTGTTCCAGTACTACCTGCATCAGTTACCGCTAAACCAAATGCAGTAACAAAATCATCCACTGCATCTTGCGCCGATGCACCATTACTGAAATCCACGTTAACTGTTACTGCCGTTGCGCTATCTACAGTACTAGCACCTGTAGCATCTGCTAATGTGAATACAACGCCATTAACTGTGACGGTGTCACCAACAGATGGTGTTCCGGTTGAAAAGTCAACTGTATCTGAACCAGCAACTGCAGCTATAGTACTGTAATCGGCAATTAAATTAGTAGCATCAAATGTATAAGTTGCAGCTGAGCCCGTAACAGCTGCGGTACCCGCTGAAATAACAGTTGTTAAATCAACTGATGTTGCCGTTGCAACTGCACCTAAGTCTGCTTGACGTGTGCTTGTTGAAAGGTCAAGGCTAATTGTTTCGCCCACATTTGCACCCACTTGGAACTGAGCAGAACCAAACGTACCATCTAGAATTTTTTGACCATTAAACGATGTTTGGCTAGAAACTCGATCAATTTCCGCTAAACGTTGTTGAACTTCTAAGTTTAACGCTGCTCTATCAGAGTTTGAGTTGGTGGCATTAGCTGATTGAACCGCTAATTCACGAATACGTTGTAAGTTGTTACCGATTTCGCCCAACGCACCTTCAGCTGTTTGCGATAATGAAATAGCATCGTTAGCATTTCGTGACGCTTGGTTTAAACCACGAATTTGCGTAGTGAAACGCTCTGAAATAGCAAGGCCGGCAGCATCGTCTTTCGCGCTGTTAATACGTAACCCGGAAGAGAGTCTTTGTAATGATGTATTTAAATCACTTTGAGATGTGTTTAAATTTCTTTGCGCCGTTAAAGACGCTATATTACTATTAATAAATTGAGGCATTTTATTGCTCCTATGTAAGCTTAACGCTTACTTTTTTCTAAACATGACGGATATATCTTTTACTGTCGCTAGATATTCACCGCCTCCGATAAAGGTATCGGCGCCATAAAAATATTCTTTAGGGTTTATTTAGAAGATTTGTTGGATAACGCCAAACCGTGACTTTCATCACCTTTTTTTTACAATATCGGGGGGTGATTGTTGGGGTTCATTCTTCACCCCAACCTACGATTGCACTTATGTAGGTTGGCGCTGAGTTTACGAAACCCAACATCATGATTTATTTTAGGTTGGTGCTGACGACTGCATGGACGCAGGAGGTAGAGTAACGCAGGAGCAGTTACTGAGCTTGCGAAGCCCAATAATCGGTTACATTGGTTTTTGAATATTCGTTGATTGTTCAAATTTTTGGAGTTCGTGCCTCACCGCCAACCTACGGTTCATTTACTGTCATTTGGGGTTGAACATTAAACCCAATATTTTTTTGTGCTTCAATATATACGCCACCTTGATTATTCGCCCCAAACCCTCTTTTTATCTTCTTTATGCCCATTCCCCCTCTCTTTATTAATATATCCACTCTTTATATGTTGATGAATGCTGGAATACGGCCAATCAACGGCATGTTTAACATAACCGTGTTTAACGGGGTTGTCATGTATGTAATTAACGTGTGCTTCATAATCTCTATCGTCACGAATACAATGCTCCCAATAACGTCGCTGCCAAATGCCTCGTTCGCCTTTCGTTGCACGGCTTGGGCTTATGCTTTCTATTTTTGGTATTTGGCGTAAAAACCCTGATTTAATTAACGACCAACGCGTTGCGTAATCGTTATCACCTTCTGGCAAGGTCAACATTGCGTGCAAATGGTTTGGCATAATGACCATTGCATCTATTTTAAAGGGGTGCCGGTTTTTTACTGTTCGAATACTTTCTCGTAACGCGTCAATGTTGTCCACCAATGCGGTCTTTTTACGGTTAGCTAAATTGACGGTGAAGAAATATGTTGCGCCTTTTATGTCTGCTCGTCGGTATTGCATACGTTAATTCCTTTTAACGGTTTGGGTTTGGGTTTGGGTTTGGGTTTGGGTTTATTCTAGCTTATTTTGTTGGGGTTCATGCTTAACCACCAACCGACGGTTTCATTTATTACAATAAATTAAAGAGCGATAAGTTTTGTACTTTTACGAACGATTGTTGCGCGGCTTGCAGACCGACTATTTGTAAATTAAACCGACTGATGGCTTCTGCCATATCTAGGTCTTCAATCTGCGACTTTGTGCTTTTAATACTCAATAAGAAATCTTGGTTGATTTCGTTTTGACTATCGATAACATTAAGCCTTGCGCCAATTTGAGAGCGTACATCTAAAATACGATTTAAGGCTGTATCCAATTGATCCAAGTGATCATATAAAGGAATGGATACGCTTGTTGCACTAGCAGTGCTTGTAGTCGATGCATCGATAGTTAGCTCGTCCTCACCTAGCGTGTTGGCGGTTATAACAACCTGGTTATTCGTTGCTACCGCAGTGACGCTCAAATCATTTGCAGCTATCACCCCCTGCAAAGCAGCCGCTATATCATCACCATTTGCTGCCAATGAAATATCAACGGCAATATTAGGTGCCGTAACTACTCCTCCAGTATCGAATTCATAAACAATGCCATTAACTGATAATGTTTCTGCGTCCAATGGTAACGTTACTGGATCAAACGTTAAAACAGTCTCTTCTGCTGCTGGCCTATTTGTCGCTAAATCCGTCGCTAGGTTATAAAGCGTACTAAACATATCTTCAGGATTGCCGTTTTGATCTTGCAAATTAAAGAATATTTCTGCACCGGTATTCCCATCGGCAACGGTTCTGCCTTCACCAATTTGAATAAGTCGCTGCCCTTGGTCGCCTTGAAAACTAAACACGCCCGTTTCAGCCGAGCCTGTTACTGCCTGCGTTTGCCCTTTAAAACCCGCGTATAAATAATCTCCATTAGCATCTTTTGTATTAGCTAATGCGATGATTTCATCTAAACGCTGAAACATTTCTTCAGCGATTGACTGCCGATCTGTCGCTGTATTGGTATCGTTAAATCCTTGTACCGCCAACTCACGGACACGCTGCAAACTGTTGGTGACATTTTGCAAGGTGCCATCTGATAATTCCAAACGACTTTCGGCGTAATTTATATTTGTTTGGAACTGTGTAATACGGCTGATCGATTGATTGAAATCTAAAATCTGCGCCGCACCCGATGGGTCATCAGCTGGCGTAAGAATACGCTTACCCAATGAAATTTGTTGCTGACTTTGGTTGACCTGCGCTTGCTGCAACAAAATGGTATTAATGCCTAGTTGCTGCGCAAGACTTGTTGAGATTCTATCGACCATTATCTGAAGGCTCCTAAAAGGGTATCGAAAATCGTACGAGAGGTTAACACCACTTGGCTAGCTGCTTGATAAGCCTGTTGAAAACGAATGAGATTAGCCGCCTCTTCATCTAAACTGACGCCACTGACCGCATCTTTTGATGCAATGGTTTGTGCCAACAAGCCATTTTGTGCGGCTCCGTTTATTTCAGCCGATTGGGTACGACGGCCCACATCGGCAACAACTTGACCATACACATCTTGGAATGAGGCCGTGCCACCCGACAAGGTTAAGCTCGTTTGCAAGCCGCTAAGAAAGTGCGCGTTGCGGTTATCACCAATACCACCCGCATTATCAACCAATGAGAATGAATCACCGTCATCAGGTTGGCCTGTTAGTGTGAAGCTAATATCACCAAAACCAGCTACATTAACGGTATAGTTATTGCCGCTGTTTGCAGTGGCATCGTAAACCAACGGGCCGCCCGTAGCATTGCTGACGGTATATTGTTTTAGTGTGTCGTCATAGGTTAATACAACACTGGCAGATAAGGATGCCGTAGATAAGCCACTTATACCAATATCACTCAATCCGCCTGTTCCTGAGTTGGCAATCGTTTCCTCTGAAACCACTGGAAGAGCAACGGCGATGTCGCGAGGATCGGTTAACGCTAATGAAAAGTTCTCAGCCGCATAACGCGTTGGGTTAATCACGTTATATTCATTGTTGACATTTACCGATGATAAATCGAATGTTAGCCCATCAAAATCGATTGAGCTTCCAGAAGCAATGACGCCATTTATGGATGAGTTATCAGACAACCGAGTAATGGTATACGTTGTATTCGGAAGCACTGTCCCATCAGTTGTTACACGGTAATCGCTATTGCTTATTTGCGATGGATCGGAAATATTAACCGCCAAAGAGCCCGCATTAGTGTCAGCTTTAATGTGCGTTATGCTGACATTGCTAAAAAAATTCAGACCTTGCTCACCATCTAGGTCTATACCATTAGTATGTTGCTCATTAACTGAATACGACAATCCAATGGCAATTTCACCCAACCTATGGACTGCCTCATCTAACACCTCGTCTTTAAAACGTAGGGTCCCACCTATCTCACCCCCGGTCATAAATTGGGTGATAACTGTATTAGCACCACTTTGTTGAAATACGATATCAACTGAGTTTGGGTCTAACGGAGAGGGTTGTAATGCTAATGTATTACTCGTATTGCCTAGGACTAGCGTCTGTCCATTGCCGATAAAAACATTAACTGCACCGTTTTCTTGCTCATTGGTCCGCACATTAACCAGCTTGGATAGGTCATCAATTAATTTATCGCGCTGATCAAGCAAATCATTTGGCAAATTCCCATCTGAGCTACCCAGTGCAATGGAAATTTTATTGTTCATAAAAGCAATGTTTTCAGAAAGCGTATTAACCTCGTTAATATTATCTTGCAAGGAACCTCTAACCTGAGTACTTATATCGTTAAATAGCTGATCTAACGTACCAAATCGATTTTCTAACACCTCTCCTTCTGTTAGCAACACTTGTCTTGCTGGAATAGATGTTGGGTCATCCGCTACAGCTTGAACGGCATTAAAAAAATCTTGCAAGGCCGAACTTAAGCCAATATTTTCATTACCTAAAGCGCCATCAACTTGACTGGCAAAACTTAAGTAACTATCTAATTCTGACGCAGCTGCACTACTGCTTCTTAGTTGTGTACTTAAAAAACTATCGTAAAGCCTGCTTACGTTGGTTGCATTAACCCCTGAACCCAAATAGCCCGCGCCCGCTAGTTGTGGGTTATTTGCATCTAGCTCAACACGCTGACGACTGTACCCTTCTGTTGATACATTGGCTATATTATGGCCGGTTGTATCAAGCACGCTTCTAAAGGCGGTTAAACCTGATAAGCCGGTGAGTAGTAAGTCACTCATGATGCTGCTCTTTTTGAAAGTTGATACGTCATATTATGTCTTCCATTTTTAACTTATCGGCTTACCCTGCTAAACCTGAAGCAGGTGCAGACTTTACTGGCGTAAGCTCACTCAATTGCTCACGCCCTAAGATAGATATTATTTTTTTTGCATACGCTGGGTCTGTTGCATACCCCGCTTTTTGTAAGCCTTGTATAAAGCCTTCATTTGAATCAACCAATTCCAGCGCTTGCTGGTAACGTGGGTTTTCTTTTAGAAACTGTACGTAGTCGTTAAAGCTATCTTGGTAACTGTCGTATGCGCGGAAGGTGGCTTGGCGTTTTTCTGCAATGCCATTTTCATATTCAACGGTTTGCACAGAGACGGTTTTTCCTTCCCAGCCATGAGATGCTTTTATGCCGAATAAGTTGTGGCTGCTCTGCCCCGCTTTATTTTGCATGACATGCTTACCCCAACCTGTTTCTAGTGCGGATTGGGCGAGTAGTACTTTGGCATCAACGCCTAGTTCTTGCGCTGCTTGTTGTGCTTGTGGCCACATTTTATTGATGAATTCTTCTGGCGAACTGATTTTATTGCTTACCGCGTTAGTTTTTTCTACGTTTACTTCTTGTAACGCACCTTGTATGCGGCGAACAGAAAAATCACGGTAATCAGACAACCCCATACTGGCTGTTACTTCTTTATCCTTTGCTTGACCACCCATTTGCTGAACGATCATATCGGCCAAGCCTAAATTGCCGCGTTTGGATAAATCAAGTGAGATCTGATCGTCATACATTGATTCATAAAACTTTGTTTTTTCACCGTCTATCAATTCAGAATCGGGCACGGTATCGCGCATGCTTTTTAGCATCATTTTTAAGAACACGGTTTCAAACTGACGCGCTACTTCTTCAAGCGCTTCTTGCTTTTCACCCTGGCCACCACCTGCCTTAGCTTTTAGCTGTGCTAAGCCGTTAAAGTCTGCATAAACATCTGCTTGTGAGCCCGCGATATTCATTAGATAACAATCAGTTCTGCGGTTAAGGCGCCGGCACTTTTAAGTGCTTCTAGTATAGCCACCAAGTCACTCGGGCCTGCGCCCACTTGATTGACAGCGCGAACGATTTCATCCAGTGATACACCGGGGTTAAACACAAACATACGTTTATCTTCTTCTGTGATGGTAATGTCTGATTCTGGCGTCACCACTGTTTCACCGTCTGAGAAAGCACCCGGTTGACTCACATTCAAATTCTCATTAATGGTGACCGTTAAATTACCGTGCGACACCGCTGCTGGGCGCACTTTTACTTGATTATTAATAACGATGGTGCCAGTTCTTGAGTTAACAATAATTCGTGCTGATGATTGCGCGGGTTGCACTTCTAAGTTTTCAAGCAATGACATAAATGCAACACGTTGAGCAGGGTCACGCGGCATATTCACTTTTACACTACCACCGTTAATAGAGTGCGATGTTTGCGGGCCAATCGCTTTATTTATAGACATGGCCAAACGATTCGCTGTCGTGAAATCAAATGTATGCAAATTAAGCGTTAATGAACTCCCTTCATTAAAGGGGCTATAAACAGAACGTTCAACTGTTGCACCGTTAGGAATATTACCCACAGTTGGAATATTAACGCTCACTTTAGAGCCGTCGTTACCGGATGCACTCAAACCACCGACGATTAAGTTACCCTGTGCAATACCGTAAATTTTTCCATCAGCACCTTTTAAGGGAGACATCAATAAACTGCCACCACGTAAACTTTTTGCTTCACCAATCGCATTTACGGTAACGTCGATCATTTGCCCTGGCGTTGCAAACGGAGGTAATGATGCATGGATAATAACCGCTGCAACATTTTTAGATTTGATTTGAACATTAGAGGGAATTTTAACGCCCATTTGGCTCAACATACTGCGTAAGCTTTGTGACGTAAAATCACCCGACTTCACCTTGTCGCCCGTTCCATTTAAACCAACAACAACACCATAACCCACCAATTGGTTTGAACGTACCCCTGTTATAGAGGCCAAGTCTTTAATACGTTCTGCATAAGCACTTGTTATGCTAATGGCTAAAAGAAAAATTACTGTTTTTAACGTTTTCATCACTCTCTCCTAAAACGGGAACACCGCACTGATAAAGAATCGTGCTAACCAACCAATTTTATTGGCATCAGCCAGCGCACCTTCACCCGTGTACATAATCGTTGCATCCGCTATTTTTGTAGACTCAACACTGTTATCGGGGTTGATATCGGTTGGACGAATAATGCCGGATAAACGGATATATTCATTCCCTTGATTTAAGCGGACACGTTTTTCACCACGAATTTTTAAATAGCCATTTGGCAATACATCCACCACGCTAACGGTGATGCTACCGCTCAAGCTGTTGTTTTGCGTGCTTTCACTTTCCCCCGCGAAGTCACTTGCCGATGTTAGACCGCTATTTAGGTTTAAACCAAACTTAGAGGGATCAACCATACCCAAAATCGTAGGGGCAGAAACTGACGTACTATTATCTTTTTTGATGTCCGTGTCGGCTTGTTTTTTCGCATTGGTTTTTTCAACTAAATTGATCGTTAAAATATCACCTATGTTTCTTGCTCTTATATCTTCAAATAAACGCACCTCGTAACCCGCTTGATAAATTGAACCATTATTATTTTGTGGCACCTGATACGAAGACACTTTCGCCGGAACGTACTCTGGGTCGTGACGTGGTTTGCTCATGTTATCCATCATCGCGCAACCGGGTAAAATGGTAACTAAGATAAAGAGATTAAGGGCTTTCATTGTCATTATTCCTTGCTTACAAATCCTGCATTAAACGTTGTAACATTTGATCTGAATTTGAAATCGCCTTTGAGTTCATCTCATACGCACGTTGTGTTTCAATCATGCTGACCAACTCTTCAACCACGTTAACGTTGGATGTTTCTAATGAACCACCTGACAGGAGACCAACACCTGTCTCACCCGGTGTTGTTACCGTTGGACTACCACTTGATAACGACTCTCTAAATTGGTTTTCACCAATGGGGTCCAAGCCCGTTGGGTTTATAAAGTCGGCCAGCGTAATACTCCCCACTTGAGTTGGCGTAGCATTGCCGGCTTGGAGGACAGACACCGTGCCATCGACACCAACCGTCACGCTTAAGGCATCGGTTGGAATTGAAATAGACGGTTCTAGTGGGTAACCACCAGAGGTGACCATTTGACCATCTCCATCCAGCTTAAAACTACCATCACGTGTATAAGAGATACTGCCATCAGGCCGTAAAATTTGGAAAAAACCACGCCCGTTTACGGCAATATCGAGAGAATTTCCCGTTTGTTGAATCGTCCCTTGCGTGTGTGTTTTCTCAGTAGCGACCGTACGAACACCCGTACCAATCTGCAAGCCCGTTGGTAAAATAGTGTCTTGTGATGACTGCGCACCCACTTGCCTGACATTTTGATACAACAAATCCTCGAAAACGGCACGGGATTTTTTATAGCCCGTTGTATTAACGTTGGCCAAATTATTTGAAATAACCGACATGCGCGTTTGTTGCGCTTCTAGCCCCGTTTTACTGATCCACATTGCTTGCGTTGACATTTATATTCTCCTAACTAAGGCGCATCAATTGAGCGCTTGTTGCTTCGTTTTCACTGACTGTTTTCATCATCTTGACTTGCAGCTCGAAATTACGAGCGAGCTCAATCATGCTAACCATCGAGCTGACCACACTCACATTACTGCCTTCCACCGAACCTGATACCAACCGCACTTGCGCACTAGGGTCTGCATCTGCACCGTTTTTTAGCCTGAACAAACCATCTTTACCTTTTTCGATATCCGCAAGGTCTGGGTTAACCAATTTGATTCGATCTATAACAGATAAGGTGGCTGCACTATCACCCAATGGAATAATGCTAATCGTTCCGTCACTACCAATTTCAATCTTTTGAGCCTCTGGCATAGTGACTGGCCCGCCACCTCCCATCACAGGTAAACCGGTACCCGTTGTGAGTAACCCATTAGGGGTAATTCTTAGGTCACCTGCACGGGTATAGGCCTCGGTTCCATCTTCCGCCTGAATAGCCAACCAACCATCGCCGTTAATAGATACGTCTAATTCACGACCTGTTGACTGCATCGTGCCGTGATTAAAATCTATACCAGGTCGCTCAGCCATTGCATAAACATTAGAGGGGTGCCCTGCGCCATACACCGGCATGCTTCTAAATTGAGACAAATCAGCTTTAAAGCCGCTGGTATTCGCATTGGCTAAATTATGCGAGTTTACCGCTTGCGCCAACATCGCTTGCTTGGCTCCGCTCATTGCTACGTAAAGGCTTGTGTCCATTTTAGTTCTCTTTTAATTTATTTAAGAATTAACGGATATTAATAATGGCGGTTTGAATCTCGTTTTCAGTCGAAATTGCTTGCGCATTGGCTTGGAAGTTTCGTTGGGCAGTAATTAAGCTAACCAGTTCCGTAGCAATATCAACGTTAGACGCTTCAAGTGCGCCAGATTGAAGCGACCCAAAACCAGCAGTACCCGCCGAGCCAATAACACGGTCTCCAGCAGCAAAAGTATCCGCCCAAGAGGTATCACCTAATTGACGTAACCCATGTGAATTAGGGAATGTTGCTAAGGCCACCTGACCCAACTCGGATGATTGACCATTAGTAAATGTCGCTGACACAATGCCTGCTTCATCCACACTAATTCCACTTAAACGACCTGATGCGAAACCGTCTTGACTTAACGAGTTAACCGCAAAATCGCCACCGTATTGAGTCGTGCCTGAATAGTCAAAACCCAATGTTAAATCTGCTGCTCCATTCCCCAACGGTAAACCGTCAAAAGCAACATTACCGCTACTTGGAACGCCTGCTTCAGCTATCTGTTGAAAGGCACCAAGGCTATCGAACGTCATCGTCAAGAAGTCATTCGCTCCTCCATTTAATGTTAACGGGTTACCATCAACATAGGTGTGCACTTGCCATTCATTAACACTCGGATCACTTGCAACGTAATACATAGTGGCAGGAAAATCATTACCTAAAGAGTCAAACACTGTTGTTGACGTTGAATGGTTATAACTGCCGGCATCTGTAGCACTAAACTCCGCTGGGTTAATCGGAAATGATGTATACGTGGTTGGTACCGTTTGCTGTGAGTCTAAGTTCAGCGTTGGTTCTACTGTTGTCGTGGCCGCTGGGGCTGAGTCACCCGTACTTAACTGTAACGACGTTAAATTTCCAGTATTAAACGTACCATTACCATTTGTTGGAAATGTTTGTAGGTGTCGCCCAGAACTATCTACAACAAAACCATCCTTATCAGTTGAATAGGCACCCGCTCTTGTATAGGCATTAGTTCCATTGTCACTTAATACAAAAAAGCCATCACCATTAATGGCTAAATCTAAACTGCTAGAAGTAAATTCAACATTACCCTGCCCAAACTGCTGTGACACACTGGCAACACGAACACCACTACCGGGTGTATTACCAGACACGCCGGTAAATGATGTGGCAAACACATCGGCAAATTCTGTACGTGATTCTTTAAATCCATTTGTTGATGCGTTGGCAATATTGTTACCAATAACAGAAAGATCTGTTGCTGATGCATCTAAACCACTTAATGAGGTACGAAATGACATAGTATTCTCCTAATAGTATTTAAAATATTCTTGAAACGTTACTGAACGGTACACTGCCCAAGCCAGACAAATTCAGCTGGAGTGGTTTACCTAAACCACCCAATGTGACACTTTCAACGTCTGCCGAAATTTGCGTATCCAATTCAAAATTTTGCCCGTCTATACGCGCTTGAGCATCAACGTTATAAAGGCCCGGTTCAGCGACCGTGCCATCAGTACGCTTACCGTCCCATGAAAAAGCGACCGGTCCCGCAGGTTGCGTACCCAATGGAATCGTTCTAACTATTTGCCCAACTTGATCGGTAATGTTGATTGAGACATCAGGTGAGCTGGTGGGTAAGGTTAGCTCACCATCAATGGTTCCGCCTGCTGTTAGCGCACCCGCTTGAAGAGGAACAGATACTCGCCTACCCACTAAATTAGCTGCCTGTAAGGCTTGGTCATTTGAAATGGATGACGCGAACTCTGAAAAGGATGTATTCAAGCCCTCAATACCTGTCACAGTACTAAATTGAGCAATCTGCCCTAAGAAGTCGCCACTTTCCATCGGCTTCATTGGGTCTTGATTATTAAGTTGCGTAACCATTAGCTTGAGAAAATCTCCCTGAGCCAAATCACTGCTTGAATTTTGCGTTTCTGCTGCCGTCGTTTGTTTAGCGAGGCCTAAATTTTGCAGCGTATTGAAATCGACTTCTGACATTATTATTCTCCGTTACTGACCAATTTTTAATGTTTCTTGTAAAAGTTGTTTTGCGGTATTAAGCATCTCAACGTTGTTTTTGTAGCTTTGACTGGCCGACATCATGTTGGCCATCTCTTCAACCACGTTGACGTTCGGTTTAAAGATGTAGCCGTCTGCATTAGCCATTGGATGCTGCGGTGCATATTCCGTCCGAAGCGGTGTTTGGCTTTCAACCACACCCAACACACGAACACCTTGTGAAGGTGAACCCTGTTTGGACATTTCATTTTGTAATACAGTACCGAATACTGGTTGACGAGCCCGGTAGGTTTCGCCCGTACTGCTACTGACTGTTTCCGCATTAGCCATATTGCTGGCCACTAAATTCAAGCGCGTTGTTTGTGCACTCATGCCACTACCCGCAACATCAAAAATATTATATAAAGACATCTTTATTCACCCCTTAATGCTGAAAGGTAACCCGATATTTTTCCATTAAGGAAACGCAGCGATGTTTGATAGTCCAAGGCATTTTGAGCATAACTAGCTTGCTCCACTTGCGTGTCGACGGTATTACCATCTAATGAAGCACTCATTGGGTTTCTGTAAGCCAATGCCACGGTTGCCGGGGTTTTATCAAATGCAATGTGCTGGTGATGGGTTTGTTTTACGTGACCAGCCGGTGTGTTTAAGTTATTTAAAACTGACTTAAAATCAAAGTCTCTTGCTTTGTACCCTGGGGTATCGGCATTTGCCATATTAGATGCCAACACCTCTGCCCGTTTTGAACGGTATATAAGCGCTTGTTCGTGTACGCCAAATAAAGAATCTATTGCTGTTGCCATGTGGAGCTCCTGTTTCGTTGAAAACTATAGAGCAGTAACTATGCCAACTTTATAAAACTTTATTTATCAATAGGTTAGTAGATTTAAATCTATATAAATAGGCGGCAAAAACACGGCAAAGCGGCAAAGCGGCAAAAGGAGCGCGGTTTTTTTACAGCCAGCTTTTTAACGCTTGCGGTAACACTTACAAGTGCTGTTTCGTATTGTTTCTAACCCAGTTACGTCAACGGGCTTCGCTTCTGAGCTATCTAAAAATAGGTACGCGCCAGGTTTCATTAAATCGACAATACGATTTAAAATATCTTGCCTTAACAACGTTGAAAAATAAGGCAGCACTTTTCTACAAAAAACCAAATCAAATTGTCCTAGAGACGAAAAGTCATCAAGAAGATTTAGCTGACTAAAACAGACTCTTTCGCGATGAACCGATGAAATTTGGAAACCACCCCGAATACCAAAAAAATGCTCGTTACGAAGTTCGTTTGATAAGCCTCTACATAATTCTTTATCGGTGTAGACGCCTGCTTCCGCCTTACTTAGCAGGCTAGTCGACATATCAGTAGCTATAATTTTAGCATCAACTTGCTGACCCGATTTTTGCACATACTTATTAAGCGAAAGGCTAATACTGTAGGCCTCTTCACCCGATGAACACCCAGCTGACCATACTGACAATGACGAATTATTTTTAATTAATTGAGCGAAGAGAGTGGTTTCTAGGTAATTAAAATGAGAGGTCTCCCGAAACCAATTATTTTCATTGGTGGTGATCGCATCAAGGGTCTTGGTCATCAAACTGTTGTTCGGCAAAACAGCAATCATCTCCAACAAATCTGACAAACGATCCAAACCGATATCCTCAACAAGAGGCTGCAACCTATTCGCTACTAAATATTGCTTATCATCTGCCAGTACGACACCACTGTTTCGCTTTAAAAGCTTGCTAAGACGCTGAAACTCCATAGCCGTGATAAACATTTAATAACACTCCTCTTTGCCAGAGGGCTGATACATATTGAGTTGACGCTGACGGGTTGTGACTTCCTTGCGGCAAGAAACAATGTGTATAAGTTTAACTAGCCCTCTAATTAAGCAGGCTAGCATTAGGTATAAATTATATCTAAAGTAACCATATAAGCCCCATTACTCTATTAAGTGGTTATAAGCATGCATGCTCGCTACCTCACGACCTTTTCTCATCTCTAATATTTGCATAATGGATTATCAGCACCTCATTTGGATTTTTAATATTATCGTTATCAGTCGATACAAACAATCGGTTTGAATTAAGCAATATTTATTACTCTGATAATCTAAATCGCGGCATATTTAATGCATGTTTAAATTTCACAACCAAATTACCGATTTATCACTATAAAACGTATGAAGTTAATTTTACATCTCTTACTCAGTTCATTGCTATTTTCCTCATGCGCCTACGCAATAGATACTCCATTTGAAAACCATCAAGATCTAAACAAGAAAGTCTATGCTTATTTAAGCGCTACACTAGATGCCCAAGAAGCGGATTATCAAATTGAAATTCAAAATATAGACTCACGTCTAAAGCTTAAGAAATGCCCGTCTAATATTGAAATAAAATCAACCCTAGCCCATATAAAACCTGGCAAAAACACCCTAATTATGCAGTGCGTCGGCTCAACTCCATGGCGAGTATTTATGACCGCACGCGTCAAGCTTTTCAGCTATGCAGTCGTCTCAAAACATCCTCTCAATAAAGGACATTTAATTAAGGAAAGTGACCTTAAATTAGAAAAAATACAATTAACCCAGCTTAGGTCATCTCACCTTTCTGATATAAAGCAAGCAACTAATCAGGTACTAAAAAAGCGCATCAATCGTCATGAGGTTGTTAGTGTCAATAATTTGTCAAAACCCATCATCATTAAGAAAGGCGAGACGATCACCATCGTTGCAAAAAATAATGGCTTTCAAATTAGCATGAAAGGAGTTGCCTTAATGGCCGGTAGCAAAGGTGACAAAATCAAGGTCAAAAACATCAAAACAAAGAAAGTTATCCAAGGAATAGTTTTTGATGCACAGACTGTTAAAGTAACGCTATGACACGTTCATTAATTATCAAGTATTATCCCAAACTGCCGATAGAAGAGATACAGACCACTAGGAATCAATATGTCTATTAATATCAAAAGAACGACTAACAAGCCCGCTCAACCATCGTCCAGCGGCACTGGTGGTGCAAAGAAAAGCGGTGGCAATAAAGCACAAGCGGCTACTAAAAAACCTGATAACGACCGCGTTGATTTAACTGATAATGCCGCTAGGTTACAACAAATCGAACAGTCGCTCGGTGATATCCCAGTGGTGGATAGCGCTCGAGTAGAAGCCGTTAGCCAATCCATCGAGGATGGACAGTACACCATTGATAATGAAAAAGTAGCTGATCGAATCATAAAGAATGAGCGCGCCCTCCACCGTAGGAATAAATAATTATGATGACCAAATTACCAGAGCAACTCCTTGAGTTAATTCAAATACTTGAAAACCTATCAAGCCAATTAAACGATGTTCTAAACCAAGAACAAGTTGTACTAAAATCTAATGATAGTCAGCAATTGTTAGAATTATCTAAAACAAAAAAGGCACTCGTCTCCAACCTAGAAAAACAGACGAAAACCACGCATATCTTTTTAAGAAACATGAGTATCAGTCAAGGACTATACGGTTTATCTGACTTTTTACCTCAAATAAAATCCAGTGATGAGAAAACATTAGTCAATGACGCATGGCTTAATATCCAAGCTTTATCCGATGAGAATAAAAAACTTAACAATACTAATGGTTCCATTATTGAGCTTAACCGTCGGCATACGCAACGGTCTCTCGATGTGCTGCGAGGGCAAATCAGCACCCCCAATTCAACCTACGGCTCAGATGGACAAACGATGAAAACTAAAGTTTCAAGAAATATTTCAATTGTATAAGCCATCGTGAGTTTTATAACGTCTTTAAAATCCCTCTTAGCGTCAGAAGAAAAGAGAGAGGATGCACGCAACGTTAACCCAAATTTCATCGTGCGCCCTTCGCGCATTAAACATATGCTCCAAATTCTGATGGAGTCTCATGTTCAAATATCTATTTTGCTAGATGACCAGTCTGACTACACAAGTCGCGTATTAAGTGTTTCTGATGCAAATATAGCACTCGATCAATTAAACAACCGAGTAGCCCACAATAAAATGGCTCAAGGTAGCGTTATTCAAATTAATGCAAAGCATCACTCGGTGCCCTTTAATTTCAGCACAACCATCACTGGCACATCACCTGATGGTGGTTATCTAGTGTCAATGCCAGACAAAATATATCACCCACAAAAAAGAGCCTTCTTTCGAGTTCCATTAGAGAATATCGAAAAGCACAAATTTACTGGCGCCATACAATTTTCCGAAAACTTAGTTTCCGGCTATATTTATGATGTTAGTTTCGGTGGTATATGTATCGCTGTTTATTCAAACTCCTACGTAAAAAAAGGGGCCATTCTTTCGCCCGCGAGCATGACGCTTAAAGACGGTCATATTATCCACAGCGATTTGACTGTCTGCTCCGTTAAAAAATCATTACAAGAAGGTTTTACACGAGTCGGTTGTCAGTTCCTTAACATACCCGCCACAGAAAAAAGAAGTATTCACAAATTTATTACCGCATGTGAGCGTGAGCGTGCAAAAAAATAGCCTGTCCAAGGGGTGACAAAGCTATAAAAATAAGCGTTTTGCGCTATCCCTAAAAAGCCCAATAGTGATATTATTTCACCCAAATTGATCAGGGTTCCATTTTTAAAATTCATTTAGTAATTTTTTATATAGCCTCGGTAGCTCAGCTGGATAGAGCGCACCCCTCCTAAGGGTGAAGTCGCAGGTTCGAATCCTGCTCGGGGCACCATTTTGGTGCTAAAGATCGGCCCTTGATAAAATGAACACGTTAAACTGTAACCTTTTGTAAAAACTCGATTACACTTAATAAACTTACATAAATTCAGACTCACGGAATATCTTGATGAACAACTTAATGCAGTTATTTAAAAGCACTTCTGCGCTAAACGGTGCTAATGCAAATTTTGTTGAAGACTTATACGAACAATTTCTCAACGACCCAGATTCCGTAGATGAGCAATGGCGAGAAAAATTTCAAGCCATACGCGCTGACGCAGATACCGTTGATATTCCGCATTCATCCATAAAAAAACACTTTTCTGATTTAGCTAAAGCACCAACGGGCGTTCGCGTCATACAAGGCGGCCTTTCATCTGAACAATTGGCTAAACAAGCTGCCGTCTCAAGACTGATGAATGCTTATCGAATTAACGGCCATAAACAAGCGCACGTTAACCCGCTTGAGCCTGAAAAAACTAAACTTCTTGCTGAGCTAGACATTGCATTCCATGGTTTAAGTGAACTTGACCTTAATACACAGTTTGATACAGGCACGTTACACAACACCCCTGAGCAACTGGCACTTAAAGATATTCTTCCCATTCTAAAAGAAACCTACTGTAGTAGCATTGGTGTTGAGTACATGCATATTAGCGACACTGAAATGCGCTCTTGGGTGAGGCGTCGCATGGAAGGGCCTCGCGCTCATTTAAATTTAGAGCCTGAGCAAAAACAGTGGCTACTAAAACTCCTAACGGCGGCTGAAGGTATCGAAAACCATTTACATAGAACCTATGTTGGTCAAAAACGCTTTTCACTTGAAGGCGGGGAAAGCTTAATACCGATGCTAGATGAAATGCTTCAACGTCTAGGTGAGCATGGCGTCAAAGAAACTGTTATTGGTATGGCGCATCGTGGCCGCTTGAATGTTCTCATTAACATTTTTGGTAAAAAACCTTCTATTCTTTTTGAGGAATTTGAAGGTAAACGTTCAGCGTCCCCTGCTAAAAATGGTTCCGGCGATGTTAAATATCATATGGGTTTTTCATCGGACATCAGCACACCCGGTGGAGACATGCATATCGCTTTAGCCTTTAACCCATCACACCTTGAAATCATCAACCCGGTTGTTGAAGGCTCTGTGCGAGCTCGACAAGATCGTCGTGGTGAGACCGGTGAAGATGAAGTGGTCGCCATTCAAATTCATGGTGATTCAGCGTTTTCAGGCCAAGGCGTTATTATGGAAACACTACAGATGTCACAGACTCGCGCCTATGGCACAGGTGGCACCATTCATATTGTTATAAACAACCAAGTTGGATTTACAACCAGCAACCCAGCTGATACCCGCTCGACTCTCTATGCAACAGATGTTGCAAAGATGCTTGAGACACCTATTTTACATGTTAATGCCGATGACCCTGAAGCCGTATTATTTGCTGCTCAATTAGCGGTTGATTTCCGTCATGAATTCCGCCAAGACATCGTACTAGACATGGTTTGTTACCGTCGCCGCGGCCATAATGAAGCAGACGAACCTGCTGTTACTCAACCATTGATGTACAAAACCATTCGTTCACTACCAACGACTCGTAAAATATATGCTGACCGTGTTGTTAATGAAGGCTCACTAAGTAGTGACACCCCCGCATCACTAGAATCCGATTATCGCTTATCTCTTGAGAAAGGCGACATTGTGTCACGCCCTATTCTTGAACATAAAGTAAACCCATTCGTTGCTAAGTGGGATGCATTTTTATCTAGTAAATGGGACGACCCGTGTGACACAACAGTAGCAGCGAAAGAATTTCATCAAATATCTGAGCTGATGTTAACCTTGCCTCCTGAGTTTTCTGTACAAAGTCGAGTTGAGAAAGTTCTAGAAAGCAGAAAAAGAATGTCTGTTGGCGCATTACCCATCGACTGGGGCTATGCAGAAAATATGGCTTATGGAACACTGCTAAGTAAAGGCCGAAATATTAGAATGACAGGCCAAGACGTTGGCCGTGGAACATTCTTCCATCGCCACGCAGTTTTACACAACACACAAAATGGCGAAACCTATACGTCACTTAGGCACTTATTTTTAGATCAAGGTAAATTTTCTCTTTACGACTCATTTTTATCTGAGGAGGCCGTACTCGGTTTTGAATACGGATATGCAACTACTGAACCTGATGACCTTGTCATTTGGGAAGCGCAATTTGGTGATTTCGCCAACGGTGCTCAGGTTCTTATGGATCAATTTATTAGTTCCGGTGAAACAAAGTGGGGGCGCTTATGCGGTCTTGTTATGCTATTGCCACATGGCTATGAAGGACAAGGGCCTGAGCATTCATCCGCTCGCCTTGAACGTTATTTGCAGCTTTGTGCAGAACACAATATGCAGGTATGTGTACCGTCAACACCTGCTCAAATTTTCCACCTAATTCGCCGTCAAACATTAAGCAAATTCCGTAAACCGCTTATTGTCATGAGTCCAAAAAGCTTGCTACGTCATAAGCTGGCAACCTCTACATTGGAAGAACTCACTGAAGGTAATTTTCAACCGCTCATTCAAGAAATTGATGACATTGATCCTAAAAAGGTCACTCGAGTTGTCGTCTGCTCAGGCAAAGTCTATTACGATCTGCTTGAACAGCGTAGAAACGATGGTCTTGAGAATGTGGCCATCTTAAGAGCAGAGCAACTTTATCCATTTCCAATCGATGAACTACATGACTCATTTGACCAGTACCCAAAGTTAAAGCAACTTGTCTGGTGTCAGGAAGAGCCTATGAATCAAGGTGCTTGGTATCAAATTAGACATCGATTCTTTGACTTACTAAGTGAAAAATTAGAACTCAAATATGCCGGTAGACCAATGTCAGCTTCCCCTGCTGTTGGTCAATTTAGCTTGCATGTTGAACAGCAACAAAAATTAATCCACAAAGCACTTTATTAATAATAGACGTTAAAAAAGGAATAAACATGAGCATTGAAGTCGTAGTACCTAGCCTTCCAGAATCAGTCGCAGACGCTACTTTAGTGACTTGGCACAAACAAGCCGGTGACACTATTTTAAAAGATGAGAACCTAGTTGATCTTGAAACAGACAAAGTTGTTCTTGAAGTACCTGCTCTAGCCGATGGTGTGTTGGCTGAAATTATCGAACCCGAAGGCTCTACTGTATTAAGCGGTCAACTACTTGCTCGTATTGAAGTGGGTAGTGCCGCCTCAACAGCAAGCTCTACTCCTGCTCCTCAGCCTGCTTCAGTTGTTGCTCAAACAACGACACCATCATTACCGGTTGAAAAGAACTCAGGCTCAACGGCCGCATTAAGTCCAGCGGTTAGAAAACTAGTTGCCGACCACGGATTAGACACGCAAAAAATTTCAGCTAGCGGTAAAGGCGGCAGAATAACCAAAACAGACGTGCTTAATTATATTAAGTCTCAACCAAACAACGGCGAAGCAAGCCTTTCCTCTTCAATGGCTAGCTCCGTACCTAGCAAAGCCGCAGAAGCAACACCGATGCCAACTTTACCAACAAGCGATCGTGCAGAACAACGCGTCCCCATGACACGTCTTCGTGCAAAAGTTGCCGAGCGGTTAATTCAAGCACAACAAAACACTGCCATGCTAACAACCTTTAACGAGGTTAACATGCAGCCCATTATGGATATCCGCAGTAAATACAAGGATAAATTTTCGAAAGTGCACGATACTAAATTAGGCTTCATGTCCTTTTTTGTTAAAGCCGCCGTTGAATCGCTCAAGCTTTTCCCAGCCGTTAACGCATCTGTTGACGAGCAAGATATTATTTATCATGGTTACTACGATATCGGTATAGCCGTTTCTTCTCCTCGCGGTTTAGTCGTTCCCGTTTTAAGAGATGCTGACTTAAAGAACTTTGCGGCCATTGAAAGTGGTATAGCCGATTTTGGCGTAAAAGCGCGTGATGGAAAGTTAGGTTTGGATGACCTAACTGGTGGTACGTTTACCATTACTAACGGTGGCGTGTTCGGTTCGATGATGTCTACACCTATATTAAACCCACCACAAAGTGCCATCTTAGGTATGCATGCCATTAACCAACGCGTCATGGTAGAAAATGGTGAAATGGTCATTCGCCCAATGATGTATCTCGCTTTATCTTATGATCACCGTATTATTGATGGTAAAGAAGCCGTATCTTTCTTAGTCACGATTAAAGACTTCTTGGAAGACCCTGCAAGATTATTGCTAAACGTTTAAACAAAGTAGTTGGAGCACCTTATGAGTTCAGAGAATAAATTTGATGTTGTCATTATTGGCGGCGGCCCTGGTGGGTATGTTGCAGCCATACGTTGCGCGCAACTTGGCCTTAAAACAGCCTGTGTAGATGAATTTACAGGCAAAGATAATAAACCGTCTCTTGGTGGCACCTGTCTTAATGTTGGCTGTATCCCCTCTAAAGCCCTCCTTGAGTCATCACACCATTACGAACAGTTAAGTGATGGCCTAGAAAACCATGGTATTAAAGTAACTGGCGTAAAAATTGATGTGCCAGCAATGATTAAAAATAAGGATGACGTTGTAAGCCGCCTTACAACGGGCATCAGCGGTTTATTTAAAGCGAATAAAGTCACTAGCTTTCATGGCCGTGGCAAATTATTAGCTGGCAAACAGGTTGAAATTACAACTAGCACAAATGAAGTATCCATCCTTAGCGCTGAGAGTATAATTTTAGCAACAGGCTCACGCCCAATCGACATCCCTTCCGCGCCTGTGGACAATGTTAATATCGTCGACTCAACCGGCGCCTTAAATTTTGATAAAACACCAAAAAAATTAGGTGTTATTGGCGCAGGTGTTATTGGCTTAGAATTAGGTAGCGTGTGGAACCGTTTGGGCTCTGAAGTTATTCTGCTTGAAGCTCAAGACACCTTCCTTCCCGCGGCAGACACTAAAATTGCAGCTGAAGCAAAACGTCAGTTTAAGAAACAAGGGCTCGACATTAAGATGAACGCCCGTGTAACAAAAGCGGTCTCTAAAGGAAAGAAAGTCAGTGTCAATTATGAAGATGCCTCTGGTGAACATACCATTGAACTCGACAAACTTATCGTATCAGTCGGTCGCCGCCCTAACACAGACAATTTATTTGCACCCGAATCACCTATTGAACTTGATGAACGTGGCTTCATAGAGGTAGATGAAATTTGGCAAACCAGCCAACCGTCCGTGTATGCCATTGGCGATTTAATTCGTGGCCCTATGCTTGCTCACAAAGCATCTGAAGAAGGCGTTGCTGTTGCTGAAGTTATCTATGGTGAAGAACCAGAAATTAACTACGATGTTATTCCAAGTGTTATTTATACTAGCCCTGAAATCGCTTGGGTTGGTGAAACAGAACAACATTTAAAATCAGCAGGTGAAAAAATAAAAATTGGAACATTCCCCTTTGCAGCCAGTGGTCGCGCACAGGCAATGGGCGATACAACCGGTATGGTAAAAGTAATCTCTAGCGAAGAAACAGATCAAATTCTTGGTGTTCACATTATCGGCCCCCAAGCGTCAGAGCTCATTGCTGAGGCCGTATTAGCCATGGAATACTCGGCCAGCACCGAAGACTTAGCGTTAACCATTCACGCCCACCCGACACTATCTGAAGCCCTTCACGAAGCCGCCCTTGCGGTTGACAAAAGAGCTCTGCATATTCCAAATAGGTAACTATTTCGTAATACAGGATATTAGTCATTGATCTTTTTTATTATTAGAACGTCCTACACTATTGCCCTACTCTAGGGCAATAGATTCTTCTTTCTCCCCTCAAAACAACTAGCTAACTAGCGTTATTCATATATGGCTATTTTCTTGGCTCCATACCCTATTGCTTACTTAAATTATTATTTCAACTTCCTTATAGTTGCTTTTAAAAACATATTATTAAAAACAATTTAAATAGAAACCCTTTACAAAAAGACCTAATTCGATTATTTTTAACTCTCTTAATATATCTATTTAAGTTAATCTTTTAACTTACTGATTTATAAATACATTTAAAATAATAAAGGCGGTTAGGCATAATGAGTGCAATTCTTTCAAAAAGCAACCCAGAAAATGAGGTTGCTAGCTGTGACCTTCTACTCGATTATTTAGAAAAAATAGGGGTTGAATTTATCTTTGGTATTCCTGGTGGCGCCATAGAACCGCTTTATAATGCCTTAGCTAAAAGTGAAAAGCGTGGCGGCATAAGGGCCATAACCGCAAGACATGAAACAGGGGCCGTTTTTATGGCTGATGCTTACGCTAGAAATACAGGTAAGCTTGGAGTGTGCTGCTCTACAACTGGTCCAGGCGCTACCAATATGATTACTGGGGTCGCCTCTTCTTACGAAAATAACACACCCTTATTGATTATCACACCCCAAACTGCTCAAGATAAAGTAGGCAAAAAAGCCATGCAAGAATCTGGCGATACTGGGATAGATATTTCTGGTATGTTTCAACTGTTTACTAGATACAACAGCTACGTTACCCATATTGAACAATTTGAACATAAACTTGTCTCCGCCATTATGTCGGCTTTTAATTCACCTGGTGGGCCAACACACCTGAGCATCCCAACCGATATTTTAAAAAGCAGTATCCCAATCAAACAACAACCAATCAATATAGAAAATTTATTAAGACGGCCGATATTAAAAGATGAAAATGCCATACAAGATTTATTAACAGAATTAAATAATTCAAAAAAAATAATCTTTGTTGTCGGTGCAGGCGCAAAGGTTTGCAGTAGTTTAATTGCACAATGCATAAACCAGTTAGATGTTGAATTTGTCGCCACACCAGATGGTAAAAGCTTCATCAACCCCTATCACCCCTCTTACCGTGGTGTGATAGGCTTTGCTGGACATAAAAGTGCAAACAGGGCTCTTCAGAGTAACGCTGTAGATACCGTTGTTGTCATTGGCTCTGCTTTAGGTGAATTCACGAGCAACGCATGGGATCAGTTAACACTACTGAATAGCAAGCTTATACATATTGATAGTAATCAAGAGAACTTTACTCGATCATCTATGGCAAAACTTCAAGTAGGTGGCCATATTCCCACCATTTTAGAAGCCATTTTGGACAACCATAATACCCTCGACAAAGAAAAAACATCGACACCCGCCCAATCTGTGATTGATAAAGCTCAGTTTTTCTCTCATATGCAAATTGATAACCAAAAGCTACTTCATTTTGAATTTGATGAGCCTATAAAAACGACCGATTCATCCAGCCCCTTAAAACCACAATACTTAATGGCTCAATTAACCCAAATATTTCCGGCCAACGCGCGGTACCTAGCAGATACTGGCAATAATCTCGCTTGGGCCATTCATTACCTTAACCCTTATGATAGGCGTTACTCCAACCGCAGAGTAGCAAAAAGAGATGAGCATGATAGGCGTTCAAATAGTGCGGGGCTGTTACAAATTTGTGCTGAATTTTGTTCAATGGGCTGGTCTGTCGGCAGTGCGATTGGCACCGCTCTAGCCCATCCAAATGACCCCGTTGTTTGCATTGTTGGTGATGGAAGTTTTCTTATGTCAGGAAACGAAATAACCGTCGCATTACAGGAAAAATTAAACGTTATTTTCCTCATCATGAATGATCAACATTTAGGCATGGTTAAACACGGCCAACGGTTGAATAAATCAGCTGATATTGCAAACAAATTACCTAATATTAGTTATGCGTTAATGGCTTCAGCGATGGGCATCATGAGCCAAACCATTGAAACAGCCGACGATTTACTCAGCTTAGATATAGATAAAATGTGCAACCGTAACGGACCCACATTACTCGACATTAGAATAGATGCCGAAGAAGTACCTCCAATTGCAACACGTTTAAAAGGCATGAAATAACAATGCAAAAAGAAAAAATAACCACCAAAATATGGTTTGAAGAAGAAGAGCCCAACAACCCTTTCGCAGCTAAAAGATCTTATTGCTCTGGCTATGATGTTTATGGCGATTTGTTAGGTAAGATATCTTGGTCTGAATATATATACTTGCTCTTCAAATTAGAAAAACCTCAGCCATGGCAAGCTGAATTATTGGAAGCTATTGCCATTGCCATTGCCAACCCAGGCCCGCGAGATTTAAGCGTTAGAGGTGCAATGAATGGCGGTGTTGGCGGCTCAACAGCCGCTTCCTGTTTAATGGCCGCATTGGCACCTGGCGCTGGTAAAAATGGAGGCGCTAGAGAAGTTTATCAAGTGATGCGTTTATGGCAACAGTGCCAATTTGATCTATCAACGTGGCAACAAAAACTATCCAACTATCAAGATGAAGAAGAGGTGGAAGTTTGGCCCGCCAGTGAGCACTCTCCTGGTTTTGATCCGTATGGAGCAAGTTGCGCTACACCCGTTTTACAAACCTTAAATCATTTAGCGACTATTTGCCCTGACGGTTCCCTGGCTTATTTATCAACTCATCGAGAGCAACTGGAGCAAGCTGCCGATTGTCCGTTAGCTATGACAGGTGTTATTGCTGCTGCATTCACAGATCTTGAATTAACTGATGAACAAGCTGAGATGTTGTTTTTGTTATTACGTTTACCAGGCGCTGCCGTTCATTCACTGGAGCAGAAAAAATTGGGCTGGCGTAAATACCCATTCTTTGGTGAGGGATTAACGCTTACTAACGACCCAGGTCCAGCAAGTTCTCAACCAATAACAGAGGCCTCACTTTGAAAGGTCCAGGGACTCTAATAAAGGCTGAAGATAATTGGCATACTGATATCGGCGCAGCATTTGTAGGTGAACGGGTCGTTTTTAGAGGAAAAGACCTATTCACAGAGCTTAATGATATTTCATGGTTTAAACATTTTATTTTTGGGATCACGAATAAAATGTTCTCTGATAATGAAATTAAATTAATGGAAAAAATATGGTCATTAACGATGAGTTACCCAGACCCTAGAATCTGGAATAATCGTATTGCAGCTCTCAGCGCATCTGCAAAATCAACTGGTGCACTCGCGATTGCTGCCTCAACTGCTTGTTCAGAAGCAAACGTCTATGGTACAAATGCTGGCTTTCTGGCAATAGACTTCATCAAAAGAGCCCAATCTATTGTTGATAAAAATAAAGACTTAGCTAAATTTGTATTAAATGAATTAAAAACAAATCGTTCAATCCCAGGGTTTGGGCGGCCTGTTGCAAATTCAGATGAAAGAATTACACCTTTGCTCAACGAGGCAAAAAAACTAGGTTTAGCTAATGGCCCCCACACACAACTTACTTTTGAAATTGAAAAAATTCTTTATGAATCTAGGTACAAATTAAGAATGAATGCTGCTGGTATTAACTCTGCCTTAATAGCAGACATTGGCTTCACAACGCGAGAACAGTATTACGGAATAATCATTGCTTTTTCATCAGGAATATTGCCATGTTTTATTGATGCAGTCAGTCACGAAGAAGGTACATTCTTCCCTCTACCCTGTAGTCGCCTAAGTTATAAAGGACGAGGAGATCGAAACTGGTAATTTACAAAATATGAACTAACCTTAAAACAACAAATAAAAATTACATAGGCTCATTCATGAAAAAAACGATTGCTTGGTTGCTCTTAATTATACTCTTCTCTTTTGGAACCACCTCATACGCATTTAATGGAGACGACAATACGTTAGAGGGCATCTATGGTGATGAGGAATATATTTATATCGCCACAGGGCGAAAACAAACCGTGTCTCAAGCCCCTGCCGTTGCCAGTATTATTTCAGCAAAAACGATTCGTCAAATTGGAGCTAGGGACATTGACGAGGTACTAGAAACCATACCGGGTTTACACGTTTCATACACAGCTGGCGGCTACAACCCCATTTACCAAATACGCGGCATTTCATCAAATGTTAACTCCCAAGTTCTAATGCTGATCAATGGCATCCCCATCACTAATATTTTTACAGGTGACCGCTCTCAAGCATGGGGCGGCATGCCCGTTGAGAATATTTCACGTATTGAAGTCATTCGAGGCCCAGGCTCCGCTATTTATGGTGCGGATGCGTTTGCTGGAACCATTAATATCATTACTAAAAACTCTACCGAAATTGATGGGCTAGAAATAGGCGCATCCGCAGGTAGTTTTGACGAATACCGCGGTTGGTTACAATACGGTGGTTCAATTGCTGGTTGGGATACGGCCTTCTCTGCACAGGTTTTAGACACACACGGGCAACATGAAAAAATTGAAAATGATTTTCAATCTGCCCTTGACGCTAATCCTTTTCTTAACACAAATGCTTCATTAGCGCCTAATGGAGTAACATTAGGCCGTCAATCATTAGATACCCGCTTAGATATTTCTAAAGACACATGGCAGGTTCGACTAGGCTATCAAAGTCGAAGAAAGGGTGAAACAGGTGCCGGTTTATTCCAAGCAATTGACTTAACTGGAGAAGTTGAAGCCGATCGATACAATGCAGATATCACTTATCTTAATAAGGACTCAATAGAAGGGTGGGAGTTTAAAGCACAATACAGTATTTTTAACAGCATTACTCGCTCAGACCTAGTATTACTTCCACCCGGTACCAATACAACCGGGCTTCCAATTCACACTTTCCCTAATGGCGTATTGGCTAAACCAAACATATACGAGCGACATAACCGTTTAGACCTCTCTACGTTTTACACCGGTATAAACAACCATGATATTCGCGTTGGCACTGGCTTCCACCATCAAGACCAGTACAAAATTGAGGAAATGAAAAACTATGTACCTTTTGGAGCGGCTCTTATTCCTCTTGGAAGTCTTATGGATGTGACAGACACCGCACCATTTAACCAAGAAAAAACCCGTAAAATTTATTATGGGTTTATCCAAGATGCATGGGACTTCGCCCCTGATTGGACGTTAACAGCTGGCTTACGATATGACCATTATTCAGATTTTGGCAGCACAGTTAACCCAAGATTAGCTCTTGTTTGGCAAACCAATTACCGTTTAACCAGTAAACTACTGTATGGCCGATCATTCAGAGCGCCCTCTTTTGCAGAACAATTTAATATTAATAACCCCGTGGCTGTTGGTAACCCAGACCTTGACCCAGAAGTTATCGATACCTATGAGCTTGCTTTTGACTATGCCGCCACTAACGATTTAAAAATCGGCTTCAATATATTCTATTATCAAATAGACGATATTATCCGCTTTGACCCAACCACCGCCAACAATACCGGCAAACAAACAGGTCATGGTTTAGAAATGGAAGTTAATTGGAAAGCGACCGATAAATTAGCTGTCTACGGTAATTATGCCTATCAATCATCTGAGGACAAAGCCACTAGTAGTGATGCTGCCGATGCGCCTCAACAACAAATGTATATACGAGCCAATTATGACTTAAGCCCCATTTGGTCAATCAATTCGCAGTTTAACCATGTAATGGACAGGCAACGAGCCAGTGGCGACCTTCGCTCAGATATTGATGATTACAGCATTGTAGATTTAACCTTACGTGCTAAAGAGTTTTCACCTGGGTACGAGTTCGCAATATCTGCAAGAAATTTGTTTGATGAAGATGCGCGAGAGCCGTCACTAGCACCGGGTGCAATTACTAATGATTTACCATTGGCTGGTAGAGGCTTGTTTATTGAATTACGAAAATCACTGCATTAAGTTTGCTCTAACCGTATGCAGATGGCAAATACAAAATAATCAAGGACGATTAAAATTCAATGATATATTTTAAAAATTTTTATAGCGCGCTGATACTTGTTCTACTGTTTTGCGCAAGCACTATTGCGGATGACGACCTAATGGCTAACACCACGTTTAACGTAACTATTTTTTACCCTGAAGCCAGAAAGCCGTACAGCACATTTTTTGATGCTATTATCGATGGAATTAAAGACCAACCTCACCTTAATTTACAAACACGTAGTATTAACAAATCCTCACAAGAAAGTGACGTTTTACAGTTTCTCCAACAGAAGAATCCCGACCTAGTCATATTACTCGGTGGAGGGTTTAAATCCCTTCAAGAAAAAATAGACGCATCATTTAAAACCGTTCGTGGCGCTTCATTTCTTTCCGGTCATGACATTAACAGAGGTCGTAGTGGCGTATCTATGAGCCCAGACCCCATCCTTCTTTTTGCAGAATTAAAAAAAATACAGCCCACCATTAAAGAAATTCATGTTGTATTTGACCCAACAACTAACGGCTGGTTAGTTCAAAGAGCTATTGAAAGCACGGCTAAAAATGGAATTACTATCATTCCTCATGAAGCATCAAACCTACAACAATCTGCTTTAATATATAAAAAAATAGTTCGTAATAGTGATCATACTAAGAGTGCTTTATGGCTTTTACATCATGACCCAACCTTTGATAGTAAAAGTTTATTACCAAGGATTTTATCTGATGCTTGGAAATACAAACAAGTCGTTATATCTAGCAATCCATCACATGTGCGCCGGGGAGCACTCTTATCATTACTCCCCGATAACCAGCAAATAGGAAAAGATTTAGCTCTCACGACTATTCGTCTATTAAATGGGCAAAAAGTTAACATTATGCCCATGCAGTCATCACTCGTCGTTGCTAACCTTAGGACCGCTAAACATCTCTCAAACATCATCAATGTAAAACAAAAAACTAACTTTGCTTTGACATACCCAAGGGTCAGTGCAAATGATTAAGCAACTATACAAATTTTTAACGCAACGCAGTTTTAAAAATCTACTGACCACAACCTATTTTATAGGAATTGCACTCTTAATAACGATTGCTACGCTAGTCACTTCAAACTTATCTTCAAGGAGTGTTCATGATAGCCTTAATAAAACAGGGCTCCAACTTGTCGAGTCTTTTGCAAATAACAGCCGTATCGCACTATTGTACCTCAGCGAAGCTGAGGCCCAATTAGTCGTAGAATCAATTCTCTCCTTTCCAGACGTTAAGGCAGCTGGTATTTATAACGATAAAATGCAAGTTATTTATCAAAGTAGTGATCTATCAGAAAGGCAAACAACGACCCTCCCCACAAATTCCACTTTATTAGACTATGAAAATGAAAATGAGTGGACGTATAGTTCACCTGTTTTTAGTACCCATGATGAAGAAACCTTTCTTTATTCCGATAATGAGTTTGAGCCAAAACTATTAGGTTACGTCCGCCTAACGGTCAGTAAAAATGTACTCAGTGCACTTAAAAATGATTTTTATAAATATAATTTAATCGTTATCAGTGTCTTAGCCCTACTTTTATTATGGGCTCTTTTAATCATTACAAAACGTATCAGCAAACCCATCGAGAACCTTGCTCAGAACATGCTTAACGCTGCAGAAGGCAACGTAACAGATCGAAAAAGTATTGGTAGCACACAAGACATTATGAGAATGGAACAAGCATTTACTGACATGATGCACATTCTAGAAAACCGCGAAAAAGAACTGGTAACAACACGCGACATTGCTATTGAAGCTGCGAAAGTCAAAAGTGAATTTGCAGCCAATGTTAGTCACGAGCTCAGGACACCCTTAAATGGTATTTCTGGTATGTTAGAGCTGCTGTCTGATATGAACCTTACCACCCAACAAAAAGAATATTTAAAGGTCGCCTCTACTAGCGCCAACTCACTATTAGGCTTAATTGATGATGTTTTAGACTTTTCTAAATATGACCAGCATGATGTCGCATTACACGAAGAGTCCTTTAACTTACGTAATACATTAGAAAATTCCATTACCCTATTAAGCACTCAAACCCAGCGAAAAAATATTTCCATCGCTTATTTCCTAAACAGCGACGTGCCTATTAATTTGATTGCAGATGAGTTAAGGCTTCAACAAATTCTACAAAATTTACTCGGGAATGCTATCAAGTTTACCCACACTGGCGAAGTCAGTGTCACCACATCAATATCTTCATTGCATGAAAGCAATATTACCTTACTGTTTGAAGTAAAAGATACCGGCATGGGTATCCCTCAGGAAGTCCAAAATAAAATATTTAACGCTTTTTCACAAGCCGATAACTCAACTACTAGAGAGTTTGGCGGCACTGGGCTAGGCCTGGCGATCAGCCGACAACTTGTTACTATATTTGGCGGTGAGATGGGCGTAAATAGCGAAGAGGGGAAAGGAAGTACTTTTTGGTTTACTGCAAATTTCATTATTGATAAGCAAGCCAATGAACAAAAACAGTCAAACGCACCCACAATGCCAAGCCACCTTAATATTTTATATGTCGGTGATGATGATTTTTCTAGCCGCTTTATCGAGCAACAATTCCAAGCTCTTTCTTATTTTTCAGATCATGTGAGTGATGGTCCTGGCGCAATAAAAAAAATGCGTCAACACAAAGCGCTAAAACGCCCTTACGACTTTGTTTTAATCGATAAACTTCATTCAAGCATTAGCCAAACTGCATTAATTCGTATGATTAATGCCGATAACACATTAAACGAAACAAAAATAATCGCACTGGTTGCGAATAATTCAACTCACTTTGACTCAACCAAAGAATTAAACGTGTTTGGACACATCAGCCGACCTGTTAAACAATCAGATTTAATATTAAACTTCAGCACATCAACAACATTAAAAACAACGTCTTTAGTTGAACAAGCGGAGGTAGAAGAACACCTTCCCGAGTATAAATTTAAGAATATTCTTGTTGTCGAAGATAACAAAGCTAATCAACTTGTGGCTAAAGCCATGCTAGAGCGTTTTAAGTGCAACATCACCCTGGCTAACGATGGCCTAGAGGCGCTAGAACTATTCTCTGCCCAAGCATTTGACCTTATTTTGATGGATTGCCAAATGCCTGAAATGGATGGTTATGAAGCAACATTCCAAATTCGTGAACTTGAAACCCAAGGTACTCACACACCTATCGTCGCTTTAACCGCGAACCAGCAATCTATCGACCGAGAACAATGTATAGCCGCAGGGATGGATGACTTTATGGCAAAACCATTAACACTCATGTCCTTAAAAAATACCTTACAGCGATGGATATCACTTGATGCCATAAAGAGCCACCCTAAACAGCGTATTGAAAACAACATATTAATAAAAACAGTTCTGGATGAAACGTCTTATTTAAAACGCCAAGAAACACTTGGGCCTGAGTTTAAAACTGTACTGGAGACATTTCTTGAAGAAACCCCTCTTTCCTTAACTAAATTAAAAATGGACGTTTCCCAACTTGATAGAGCTAATATTAAACGCATTACAGCATCAATAAAAAGTAGTGCTTCCAATATAGCCGCCTTACGACTTTCCCAAGCTTGTCAAAAACTTGAAAATGCTTGTGGTGATGGTGAAGCTAAATTTTTAAATCTACAGCATAAAATTATTGTGTTCGAAGCTGAATTAGTTATTAAAGAAGTTTCCTCTAGACTTAGCGAGCTAGATACAAAAACAATGGAGTTAAACCAACGTTTTAGCCCCGCTAAAATCCTATTAATTGACACTGATAAAAGAGATCGAAGTTTAATAAAAAATGCTTTGGAGGATACAGGGCACAATGTAGATGAAGTAATTAATAACTACCAAGGAGAGCTATACTGCGAGCGAAACACACCGGATATGGTTATTTTAGAACATGCTTCATCCAATGATGATCATAGCTTTAACAAAATTTGCCATGAATTATCCAGCAATAATATTCCTTTCACCATCACCTCAAATCAAGAAAACGAAACCTCCATTAACAATGCATTTCAAGTTGGCGCACTTGATTATTTTTCAAAACCATTGAACCTGCCGCTTTTCATTCATCGAATTAATCGAATATTAACGACTAAACAGAACGAAAAACAAATATTCGACTTAGCCCACAAAGATCATTTAACTGGTTTAATGAACCGGTCTTTATTTACCAAAAGGGCTACCGAACTGATTGCTAAACATGAACGTGAAGAGAAAATAATGGCCATTATTTTTCTAGATTTAGATCGTTTCAAACTCGTTAATGATTCATACGGCCATGAAGCAGGTGATTTATTATTAAAAATTGTAGCCGAACGCCTTTCAAGAAGCGTTAGAGAAGTAGATATCATTTCGCGGTTTGGAGGTGATGAATTTGTTATCGCTTTAACAGATGTTAAGTCGCATCATATAATTGAGACCTTGGCCCGTAAAATACAAAACAACCTATCAAGACCATTTGTCTTCTTAGAAAAAGAAATGCATGTAAATGCTAGTCTTGGGATTAGCGTATTTCCCACCACTGGAGATAATATCAGTAACCTGATAAAAAATGCAGATATTGCTATGTATTCATCTAAGCAGTCAAAGACCCCATATGTGTTCTTTGATGACACTATGACCGAAAGTATCAACAAACGCTTAGTGATAGAAAATGAATTACGTAATGTTATTTTGCGTGATGAATTAAAAGTTTTTTATCAACCCCAGTTTAACGTATCGACTGGCGAATTGGTCGGCATGGAAGCGCTTGTACGCTGGCTTCACCCAGAGAAAGGACTTATTCCTCCTAATGATTTTATTGGTCTAGCTGAAGAAACAGGACAAATTCATATGATTGGAGAGTGGGTATTAGAAACTGCTTGCTCAGCATTAAAAAAATGGCTTGACCGAGGCGCTAAACCTATAAGGGTAGCGGTTAACTTATCAACACTTCAGTTAGAAGATGAAGGAATTGTAAATAAAATTTCTTCAATTTTAGAAACAACTCAATTACCACACCATTTACTTGAACTTGAAATCACAGAAAGTTCTGTCATGAATAACGAACAACTGATGATTAACAAGTTAAACATTCTTAAAAATTTAGGCATAAAACTGGCCATCGATGACTTTGGAACAGGCTATTCCTCTCTTAGTTATTTAAAGCGATTACCTATCAACCTATTAAAAATAGACCGTTCATTCGTTAACAATAGTCTTAATAATAAAGTGGATATTGACATCATACGAACCATTATTGTTTTGGCTCATAGTATGGGTATAGAAGTCATCGCAGAAGGGGTTGAAACAGAAGAGCAAAGCACCCTACTTAAGAGTTTAAATTGTGACTACGTTCAAGGCTATTATTTCGGCAAACCCATGCCCACTAAAGAATTTGAAAAGCTATTTTTCAATAAGGTAATAGATAACGTCTACCCAATCACTTTGTTACAATAAACTTTTCTAAACAATCCGGGTTTTTTAATGACTATTATCAAACAAAATGACCTTATTGAAAGCGTCGCTGCTGCCTTTCAATTTATCTCCTATTACCATCCAAAAGATTACATTCAAGCCTTAGGCAAAGCTTACGAATTAGAAGAATCCCCCGCGGCAAAAGACGCCATGGCACAAATTCTCCTCAATTCACGCATGTGCGCGATGGACCACCGCCCTATTTGCCAAGATACTGGAATTGCTAACCTATTTTTAGAAATTGGCATGGATGTGCAATGGGATAGCACCATGAGCGTTGAAGATATGTGTAATGAAGGCGTAAGACAAGCCTACCTGCACCCTGACAATGTACTAAGAGCCTCTATTGTGGCTGACCCATTGGGTGCGCGAAAAAACACTGGAGACAACACCCCGGCCGTTGTGCACATGAAAATCGTACCCGGCAATACCGTCAGCATTCATGTTGCCGCCAAAGGTGGCGGCTCAGAAAATAAATCTAAATTCGTCATGCTTAATCCAAGCGACAGCCTTGTCGACTGGGTATTAAAAACTGTACCTACGATGGGTGCGGGTTGGTGCCCACCCGGTATTTTAGGTATTGGCGTAGGTGGCACTGCCGAAATGGCCATGAAGTTGGCAAAAGAGTCGTTAATGGAACACATCGACATTCAGGAGCTAAAAGATCGTGGCCCCAATGATCGCGCAGAAGAACTACGCTTAGAGCTTTTTGAAAAAGTAAATGCTCTCGGCATCGGTGCCCAAGGGCTCGGTGGGTTAACCACCGTATTAGATGTAAAAATCAACCATATGCCAACGCACGCCGCTTCATTACCGGTTGCGATGATTCCCAATTGTGCCGCCACTCGTCATGCACACTTTGTTTTAGATGGCTCTGGGCCTTCCTATATAGAACCACCAAAACTTGAAGATTGGCCTGATATTGCTTGGGCACCTGATGCCCAAACAAAACACGTTAACTTAGATACCGTGACCGAAGAAGAAGCACAGGCATGGCAACCCGGCGACCGCTTACTACTGAGTGGTCATATGCTAACTGGGCGCGATGCTGCGCATAAACGAATCGCCGATATGTTTGCTAAAGGTGAAACATTGCCTGACGGCGTCGATTTCAAAAATCGTTTCATCTATTACGTGGGCCCTGTTGATCCTGTCCGTGATGAAGTTGTTGGACCAGCTGGCCCAACAACGGCAACACGCATGGATAAATTCACCGAAATGATGTTAGATAAAACCGGCTTACTTGGCATGATCGGAAAAGCTGAACGTGGCCCTACGGGTATTGAGGCGATTAAAAAACACAAAGCGACTTACTTAATGGCTATTGGTGGTGCCGCTTATCTCGTATCAAAAGCTATTAAAAGCTCCAAGGTTATTGCTTTTGAGGATTTAGGTATGGAAGCGATCAGAGAGTTTTATGTGGAAGATATGCCTGTTACCGTAGCAGTAGACTCGAACGGCGAATCCGTACATAAAACGGGGCCTGCCCATTGGCAATCTAAAATAGCGGGTATTCCTGTTATTAGCGAATAAGTTTTAAATAACTAAAAAAGCCAAGCTTGTTAAAAGCTTGGCTTTTTTTATACCCAACAAATTACCTTATACTTTAACAAGCAATTCGATACCATCAGGGTTTTGATAGCCACGTGGAAGCTTAGCACCCCGCTGCCCCCTTTTTCCTTTATAAGCATCTAAGTCTGAAAGCCTAAGGTTTATATGCCGCTTACCTGCATATATACGTATTGTTTGATCTATATTAACGACACAAAAACCAAGTACTTCATCATCCCCAGAACTTAAATCTTTTGTCGGTATTTGAAGCAGCTTATTACCTTTACCTCTAGATAATTCCGGCACTTCACTTACAGGAAAAATCAAGAGTCGTCCTTGCTTGCTAACAATTGCAACAAGTCCTTCATCCCCATCAAATAATGCTGGAGACAAAATTTTTGCACCCTGAGGTAACGTTAATAACGCTTTCCCAGCTTTATTCTTAGTATGCAGGTCGCTAAGTTTAGTTATAAATCCATAACCCGCCGAAGAAGCCAACATAACTCGTTCATCATTACCCGCCGCTATTACATTTGTAAACATAGCCCCAGCAGGTGGTTTTAAATGCCCCGTCAACGGTTCCCCTTGACCTCTGGCTGATGGCAATCCATGCACTGCTTGGTTATAAACCCGGCCGGTAGAATCTAAGAAATAAACCAAGTTATTACTTCGACCTTTGGCCGATGACAAGTATTCATCACCCGACCTAAAAGTTAAACTTTTTGGGTCAATGTCATGCCCTTTAGCCGCGCGTACCCAACCTTTTTGAGAAATAACTATTGTCATCGGTTCATTCGGAATAAGTGCGCGTTCATCTAATGCTTTTGCTACATCACGGCTAACAATGGGTGAGCGTCTTGCATCACCGTATAATTTCGCATCAGCTAAAATTTCATTCTTTACCAATGTACGCAAACGTTGCTTTGAGTTTAGAATTTTTTCAAGCCCATCTCGCTCTAAAGCCAACTCATCTTGTTCTGAGCGAATTTTAAACTCTTCTAATTTTGCTAATTGGCGTAGTTTAATTTCAAGAATCGCATTAGCTTGAACGTCAGTTATTGAAAACCGCTCCATCAACGCTTGCTTGGGTTTGTCCTCTTCGCGAATAATGGCGATCACTTCATCAATATTAAGGTAAGCGATCAGCATCCCATCTAAGATATGCAAACGATCATTCACCTTATCTAAACGATAATTTAAACGCTTTATAACGGTTTCCGTACGAAATGTTAGCCACTCCGTTAGCAAGGTTTTTAAATTTTTAACCTGTGGCTTACCGGATAGGCCAATCACATTAAAGTTAACTCGATAGGTCCGCTCTAAATCAGTTGTTGCGAAGAGATGGGACATCAACTGTTCAGTATCCACTCTATTCGACCTTGGTGAAATGACTAGGCGAGTTGGATTCTCATGGTCTGATTCATCGCGTAAATCTTCAACAATTGGAAGTTTCTTTGCCTGCATCTGCGCAGCAATTTGCTCCAAGACTTTCGCACCCGATACTTGATACGGCAACGCAGTAACAATAATCTGACCTTGTTCTATTTCATATCGAGCTCGTGCCCGCATGCTTCCCAAGCCTTTTTCATACATCGCAAAAATATCTTCTCGTGACGTAATTATCTCTGCTTCTGTGGGGAAATCTGGCCCTTTTATATGTTCCATTAACGTGGCTAAATCAGCTTTCGGCTCATCTAACAAACGAATACACGCACTGGCGACTTCATTTAAGTTATGCGGGGGAATATCCGTCGACATACCCACGGCAATACCCGTCACCCCATTTAATAATAAGTTCGGTAAGCGTGCCGGTAACAAAACGGGCTCATCTAATGTCCCATCAAAATTTGGCGTCCAATCAACCGTACCCTGACCTAATTCACTCAGCAAACTTTCTGCATAAGGCGCTAGACGTGATTCGGTATAACGCATGGCGGCAAAAGATTTAGGATCATCGGGAGATCCCCAATTACCTTGCCCATCAACAAGCGGATAACGATAAGCGAACGGTTGCGCCATATGCACCATCGCTTCATAGCACGCCGTATCGCCATGAGGATGAAACTTACCGAGCACATCGCCCACTGTTCTAGCCGATTTTTTAAATTTTGCTTGATTAGATAAGCCAAGTTCAGACATCGCATACACAATACGGCGCTGAACAGGCTTTAAACCATCAGCAATATGCGGCAAAGCACGATCCAAAATCACATACATGGAATAATCCAAATAGGCTTTCTCAGTGAAGTCTTTTAGCGGCAGTGTTTCTATATTCTCAAATTCTGTTGTACTCATTTCACTCTCTACCCAGCGGGCATAAATTTCCTAAAGGCAGAAAAATACTGCCGCCTAACTCATCTTTATACCCAAAGGGCATAAGTTTCCTATAGACGGAAAACCAATCCCGCCTAACTCAACTTTATACCCAAAGAGCATAAGTTTCCTATAGACGGAAAACCAATCCCGCCTAACTCAACTTTATAAAGTAGCTAAATTACCGCTTTCTTCTAACCAAGCTTTTCGGTCAGAGGCCCTTTTTTTGGCTAACAACATATCCATTTTAGAATGTGTATTATCTCCCGCCTGCATACTTAACCTTACTAGCCGACGTGTATCGGGGTCCAACGTAGTGATACGTAATTGCGCCGGATTCATTTCGCCCAACCCTTTAAAGCGTTGCACATTAATTTTGCCTTTTAATTTTTCCGCCGCAATACGATCTAACACACCCTCTTTTTCTGCATCATCTAAGGCATAGAAAACTTGCTTGCCAACATCCACTCTGTACAACGGTGGCATCGCGACATAAATATGCCCTGCATCTACCAGTGGTGCAAAATGGCGTACAAATAAAGCACACAATAAGGTGGCAATATGAAGACCATCTGAGTCGGCATCAGCCAAAATACAAACCTTGTTATAACGTAACGATTTTAAGTTTGGTGAACCCGGTTCCACACCAATCGCCACCGAAATATTGTGTACTTCTTCAGACGCTAAAACATCGGCAGGGTCCACTTCCCATGTATTTAAAATTTTTCCTCGTAGCGGCATAATTGCTTGGAACTCACGGTCACGTGCTTGCTTTGCTGAGCCACCCGCAGAATCTCCTTCCACTAAAAAAAGTTCAGAACGATCTGAATCTTGTGATGAGCAATCTGCTAATTTCCCAGGTAAAGCTGGCCCCGCCGTTACTTTTTTTCTGACTATTTTTTTACCTGCCCGCTGTCTATTTTGTGCGCGCTGAATAGCAATTTGGGCAATCTCTTCGCCAACCGATGGGTGTTGATTCAACCATAAACTAAAGCTATCTTTAGCAACGCCAGAAACAAAGGCGGCGCATTCACGAGAAGTTAGTCGTTCTTTTGTTTGCCCTGAAAATTGCGGGTCTTCAAGCTTGATAGATAAAACATAATGGCAGCGCTCCCACACATCATCAGGGGTGATTTTTACCCCACGTGGAAGCAATGACTGAAATTCACAAAACTCTCTAACCGCCTCAGTTAGCCCTGTGCGAAGCCCATTAACGTGTGTTCCACCTTGTGAGGTTGGCACTAGGTTGACATAACTTTCGGTAATACCTTCCCCAGCATCTGTCGACCAAGCAACTGCCCATTCAACCGATTCACGCTCACTTGCCGCACCTGATATAAAGCCTTCCGGCGGTAATAATGCTAAATGTTCTAACTCCCCTAACAAATAGTCCGTTAAACCATTTTCATAATGCCATTCGATTTTTTCAGCATTAATTTCATCATTCAAATTAATACGTAATCCAGGGCACAGCACTGCTTTGGCACGAAGAACATGCTTCAATTTAGCTAACGATATAGTTGCCGAGTCAAAATAAATAGGATCCGGTTTAAAATGAACGGATGTTCCTGTATTTCGTTGCCCTACCGTTCCTAACTCTTCTAAATCGGTCACTTTATTGCCATTTTCAAAGGCCATATGCCAACGAACTCCAGCACGTTTAACTTCCACATCAACCCGGGAAGATAGAGCATTTACCACAGAAATCCCCACGCCGTGTAAGCCACCAGAAAATTGATAGTTTTTATTCGAAAATTTACCGCCTGCATGTAAACGAGATAGAATTAATTCAATACCGGGGACGCCATGTTCTGGGTGAATATCAACCGGCATCCCTCGCCCATCGTCTTCAATTTTGATCGAACCATCTTTGTATACGATCACATTTATTTGACTTGCAAACCCAGCGATCGCCTCATCAACACTATTATCCAATACCTCTTGAACGAGGTGATTTGGTCGAACCGTATCGGTATACATTCCTGGTCTTTTTCTAACCGGATCAAGCCCAGTTAAGACTTCGATATCGGAGGCTTCGTATTGACTATTCATAGACTAAGTTATTGGAATTTAAAATGTAAAATAAGAGCAAGATTCTAACCACTTAAATCACCACTAACAAGCGCCTGTTATGTTTTGCAACATATTATTGAGAATTCACATTTTAAGTATCGGCAATTCCAGCCGTTAACTTGAATAATAGCGACAGTAAGCTATTCTTAAATAAAAATTATAAAAAAGTACTGAGGAGATAACTCACGTGATACATAAGGAAATGCTTTTCGCTGAGATAAGTGACACACTGACATTACCCATTTCAGATTATCATAAGCTAAAAAAAACGCTCAATTCAGTATTGGAACATTTAGGTGTTGACCGCTGCTCATTGCTCTATCCTTGTAGAACGGATGTTTCAACGCATATTGTTCCAATAGAAGCCACAACACCCGAATACCCTGGCACTAGTAAACTAAAAGCTCACATCCCAACAAACCCTCTTTTCCAACATGTTTGCAAAACAGTTGAGGGCACTAACGAGCCCATTGAGTTTCAGTTTGATAGCATTGAGTCAAAAGAACTACTTGGGCTGTATGAAAAATATTCAATTAAAGCGCAAATGGTTAAACTAATTGAACTGCCTGATGGTGAAAAATGGGGACTTTCAATTCAACAATGTAACTCGGCTCGAATATGGACTGATGAAACTAAAGACGTTATAAATAAAGTAGCAGATACCATCCTTCCCATACTCACCTCTCTTTTAGATATCCCAACGCTTTTAAATATCGCCGAATCAGCTACAGAAGCCATTGATAATTCCCCATTGGCCCAAGTGATATACAGCATGGATAGACAAATAGCTTATGCCAATGAACCTTATTGCCAGTTAAATAAACGCGACTTAAACAGTTTATTACGCCAACATGGGCAACAATTCCTGCCACTTGAAGAGCAATATAAATTTAATCAGTTTTTTGATGATATTTTAGAGCATGGTAAATCAGACCATAACGGTATGAAGACCACTGTCGATGGCAATATAATCAACATCGAAGCACACGGTTCTTTAATCACTTATAACGGCTCTCGGCACTACCTTATTACAGTTAATGATGTCAGTGAAAAAATCATCGCACAGCAACAAATCCAGTCTTACAGCGATATCCAACATGCCATTATGGAGGCCAGCGATGATGGCATGTTAGTTGAGGACACCAATCGAAAGATTATCGCTATTAACCAAACTTTCTTCAATACTTTTGATATTCCACCTAACTTATTAAAAGAAAAAAACAACGAAACTTTGGAAATGCTTAAAGCGGGTACACTAGCAATATATGATGGTGAAAAAATCACTCAAGATGTCATTGCCTTAAGTCCAACTTCCGATATTAAGACAAGCAAAATAATGCGTTTAAAGAACGGCAAGATATTAGACTTAGTCTCTTTTCCTTTAGTACATGACAACACCATTAAAGGGCGTGTTTGGTATTTTAAAGATATTACCGAAAACACCTTATTAACACAAAAACTAAGCTTTGAAGCAACCCATGATGCGTTAACAAAATTAGTTAATCGACGCGGCTTTGATAAAGAGCTTAGTCTCTGCATTGACACGTTAAAACAGATCGATACGGTTCACGCTCTACTCTACCTTGATTTAGATCAATTCAAGATAATCAATGACAGCTGCGGTCATGCAGCGGGTGATATGGCCCTTATTGAAGTGAGTCAATTGCTGTTAAAAAAGATCCGTTCAGCAGATATACTGGCTAGAGTTGGTGGTGATGAATTTTGTATCTTATTAAGGGACTGCCCGCCTGATGTAGCTCATAAATTGAGCGACGAAATAAGGCAAGAGATCGATGATTTTATTTTCACATCAAATGACAAAGAATATAACCTTGGCGTCAGCATCGGTATCGTCACCATCGATAAAAACTTCAATTCATATGAAGATGCGCTCAAATTGGCTGACACCTCATGTTATATAGCTAAAGAGGCTGGTCGCAATCAAATTCACATCCATACCAATGCCGACCAGGCGGTAGCATTACGCTTAAAACAAAATAATGTCGTCAGCCAAATTCATGATGCGCTTAAAACTAATCGTTTCACCTGCTATGTGCAGAAAATTTATTCAGTATCTGACAATGAACGTAACATAAAAAACAGTCAAGATAGCTATGAAATATTGGTGCGTATGCTTGACGAAAAAGAAAGGGTTATTCCGCCCAATATCTTCTTGCCAGCCGCTGAACGCTATAAATTAATTTATAAAATAGACCACTGGGTCATAAAAAACGCCATTCACGCAATGGCCACAATACAAGACCAATTTAAATGGGTAAGCATTAATTTATCAGGGCAAACTGTAGCTCATAAAGATAGCTTCAATGTTATCAAGGAAAGTATCAAAAAATCCAATATCAACCCAAGCAAAATCTGTTTCGAAATAACCGAAACTGCCGCTATCACCAACCCTGAATTTGGTGTTGAATTTTTAAATAAATTACAGGAACTCGGTTGCTTAATTGCCTTAGATGACTTTGGTACTGGCTTGTCATCTTATGAATACCTAAAGCGGTTGCCGGCAGATATTCTAAAAATCGACGGTCAATTTATACAAAACATGTTAGATGAACCATTAGATCTCGCCATGGTGAAATCAATCAACGAGATCTCACATATTATGGGGAAGAAGACAGTCGGCGAATTTGTTGAAAACGCGGCCACTCTTAAGAAAATGAAAGAAATCGGTATTGACTATGCACAAGGGTTTTACTTAGACACACCAAAACCCCTACAGACACTACTCGACGTTCAATTAAAAAAAGTAGCTAACCGATAAAAACAAACGTCTTGGGTCAAGCGAAATCGCTGACCAACGATTCTCTAATATTATCAGGCAAGGTCAGCTCATGCTGATAAGCCGAATGATCTACACCGGCTTTAATGGCCACGCCCTTTTTAGCTGCTTGAACCATCTGTTCTGTAAACTCAAACCGTAAAAAATGGACAGAAGATGTTTTTTCCTCTGTTTCACGCTCTAAATCCTCGTTCGCAATCGGGTTAACTTTTTCAAACCCTTCAACTTGAACCCAGGTAGCACGTTCAATACCAATCATATTTTCTAGCGCGACTTTACGGTCAGCCACATCATCGAACTGGATCATCATCGTCGCCTTCAAGTTGCTACCATCTGGGATCAATGGGTTATAGGTTTCGATCTCTTCGAGAATACCCTCTGATTCAAATATTTTTTCTGCGCGTAACATCTCTTGAACCTGATACAGCATGGTTTGGTAATCTTCAAAATGAAGACTAATATTTTCACCAATTCGGACAATCCTATTCTTTTTATGCGCACGAATATTGGTTCTAAATTCGGCACGCATGTTTGAATATTCTTCAAGGCTATACAACTCTGATTTTACTAATTTTTTCATACCAACACCTAAAATTACTTATAGACCATAGGCTTGCTTTAACAAGCTAATGGGGCTTTTAACATGACTACTATCGTCTAAACCACTGGCTATATGGTCAGCAGCCATTGGGCAATCACTTGAGAAAACGTCTGCTTCTGCTTTTTTGACACGATTAATAACAGGTTTAGCAATCTTCATCGCAATATCATGGAACTCACTTTTCATCGCATAGGTTCCATCGTGACCGGAGCAGCGCTCAATGGCGTTAACTGCCGTATTTGGGATGAGCTCTAATACTTCTTTAGTTTTTAAGCCTATATTCTGCACACGTAGATGGCAGGCTACTTGATAAGAAACCGTTCCAAGCTCATCTTTGAAGTCTGTATTAAGTAGAGCAGATTTATGCCTGAGCATTAGATATTCAAATGGATCAAACATTGCATCGCGGACTTTTGCTACATCTTTATCGTCAGGAAACATCAATGGAAGTTCCTGTTTAAACATTAATACGCATGATGGAACCGGTGCAATGATATCCCAACCCTCATCAATTAATTTCACCAGCTGTGGAATGTTGTTGTTTTTGAGGCGCTCTACTTCCTCCAAATCCCCTAATTCTAACTTAGGCATGCCGCAACAACTTTCTTGGCTCGCCATCGTCACAGCTACATTATTGTGCTCTAACACCATAACTAAATCATTCACTAAATCAGGGCGGTTATAGTTGCCATAACACGTTGTGAAGATAGCCACTTTGCCGGTTGTTTCACCGCAAGCCTCAACCAATGGTTGTGCATGCGATTGTTTACTGAATTTTTTTCTTGCCGTTTCTGTATGGTAAGCAGGAATGACGGCATCTTGGTGAATCCCCAGCTGACTATCGAGTACTTTCCTGACGGCTGTGTTTTTATTAGCCGCATTAACCACATTAACAACTATAGGAATTGACGCTAATTTGCCTACTTTATCGGTTGATGTGATTAACTTATCACGCTTTTTTACATCGTCTTTTTTAAATTTGACAGCTTTTGCACGGAGCATTAAATGAGGAAAATCTAAGTCCCACTCATGAGGTGGCACATAGGGACATTTGCTCATAAAGCACATATCACAAAGGTAGCAATTATCTACAACATCCCAATAGACTTTTTTATCAACACTATCAAGCTCCATCGTTTCTGATTCATCAATCACATCAAATAACAACGGGAATGCGTTACACAGATTAAAACATCGTCGACAACCATGACAAATATCAAACACACGATCTAATTCATTAAATAAATTAGCTTCGTCATAAAAATTAGCGTTTTTCCAATCTAACGGGTGCCTTGTTGGGGCTTCTAAGCTACCTTCTCTCATTTTTATCTCCAAAAAAAAGGAGGATACACACGTACCCTCCTTTTAATCTATACCAACACTTAAGCGTTTAAGTTATCTAACGCTTTTTGGAAACGGTTTGCGTGTGAACGCTCCGCTTTTGCAAGTGTTTCAAACCAATCAGCGATTTCATCGTGACCTTCGTCACGTGCTGTTTTAGCCATACCTGGGTACATATCTGTGTACTCATGTGTTTCGCCAGCAATCGATGCTTTTAGGTTATCTTCTGTGCCACCAATCGGTAAGCCTGTCGCTGGGTCACCTGTTTCTTCCAGATACTCTAAATGACCATGTGCGTGACCCGTTTCACCTTCAGCCGTTGAACGAAAAACAGTGGATACATCGTTGTACCCTTCGATGTCTGCTTTGTTTGCGAAGTATAAGTAACGACGATTTGCTTGTGACTCACCTGCAAATGCGTCCTTTAAATTTTGTTCTGTTTGAGAACCTTTAAGTGACATAATAATTCCTCTTCATTGAATGATATCATTTCCACTTTTAGACTAGGTCTAAGAGTAAGTTTAAGATACGTCAGCACCAACAACATGTCAATATCATTAAAATCAATAATGACGTTAAAATTAGTGACGAGATCTTATTGATAAGGTAACGTATTTCCACTCATAAAATCAACGAAAACCGATCATGCCCAAAGCAAAAAAACTCGACTTAGAATCATCACTCCAATCACTCGAAGAACTGGTTGAGCGTATGGAAAGTGGTGGTTTAAGCCTAGAAGATTCACTTAAAGAGTTTGAATCTGGCATTAAATTAGTACAATCTTGCCAAAAATCACTGACTGAAGCTGAACAAAAAGTTGAAATTTTGTTGTCAAAATCAACGGTAGCTAAACCCGTTGATTTTGAATAAACCTTCTTTTTAGTACGCTATTATGACGCCATTCAAACAATTTCAAGACAGTACTATTGAACGAGTCGAAACCGCTTTAAAGCATCATCTACCCGCCAGTCATATTGAGCCAAAACGCTTGCACGAGGCGATGCACTATTCAACACTCAATGGCGGTAAACGCGTTCGAGCGATGCTGGTTTACGCCACAGGGTATTTATTAGACGTGCCGCAAACAACGTTAGATAACATTGCTTGTGCAATTGAGCTTATCCACGCGTACTCACTTATTCATGATGACTTGCCATCAATGGATGATGATGACTTGCGTCGCGGCAAACCCAGTTGCCACAAAGCGTTTGATGAAGCTACCGCTATTTTAGCGGGTGATGCATTATTAACACTTGCTTTCAATGTGCTGGCAAAGACTGACTGCGCAGCTGAACAGCGAATTAACTGCATTAAACTGTTATCACAAGCCTCAGGTTCTAGAGGCATGGTTGGCGGCCAAGCGATTGATTTAGCAAATGAGGGCAAATCAATCTCCATTGCCGAAGTTGAGAACATGCACCTGCACAAAACAGGTGCGCTTATTTGCAGCTGCATCACCTTAGTAGCCTGTTTGAAGTTTGATCCAACCGATAACCAGTATCGCCAGTTAAAACATTATGCAGAATGCATCGGATTAGCCTTCCAAGTGCAGGATGATATCCTTGACGAAACTTCGTCTACCGAAGCACTGGGTAAAACCCAAGGTAAAGACAAGCAAGCTGAAAAATCCACCTATCCTTCTATTCTCGGCCTAAGGGCTTCAAAGCAGTTAACAAACGATCTATATAACGAAGCCATTTCAAGCTTATCACCATTTGATCAACGCACCGATTACCTTAAAAGTATCGCTCAGTTCACCATCTCACGGATATCCTAGCTAAGGCCCCTTAACAATTAGTATTCACTTGCATAGTCTTTGCTAGCAAACGATAATACGCACCCTTAATCCAACGTATTATGAATATTACGTGACATCGACGGCAAAACATCCCACTCTTGATAAAGTAAACCTTCCTAGCGACCTACGTCAGCTAAGTGAAGGCGAACTGATTAGCCTGTCACACGAATTACGTGAGTTCTTAATATCATCCGTGAGCAAATCTGGCGGCCACCTATCAGCCGGGCTTGGAACCGTCGAATTAACCATTGCGCTACACTATGTTTTTGACACGCCTAACGATAAGCTAATTTGGGATGTAGGCCACCAAGCATACCCGCATAAAATCTTAACTGGGCGTAAAGATAGAATTTCCACTATCCGCAAAAAAAATGGCATCACCCCCTTCGTTACACGCACAGAAAGTGAATACGATGCCTTTGGAGTAGGCCACTCAAGCACATCCATCAGCGCTGCTTTAGGTATGGCCATTGCAGCGGCAATCAACAATGATGAAAAACGTACGATTGCCATTATTGGTGACGGTGGCATAACGGGCGGTATGGCTTTCGAAGCGTTAAATCATGCTGGCGCTTTAGATGCCAACTTATTAGTGATTTTAAACGACAACGATATGTCTATCTCTCCTAATGTTGGGGCGATGAAAAACTACCTCGCTAAGATTTTATCCGGCAAGTTTTATACAACGGTTAAAAAAGGCAGCAAAAAAGTCATGTCTAATATGCCCAGTGTATGGGAGCTGGCTAGACGGACCGAAGAACACGTTAAAGGCATGATCATTCCCGGTACTTTATTCGAAGAATTAGGCTTTAACTATATCGGCCCTATTGATGGTCATGATTTACCAACGCTAATCCAAACGCTGTCTAATTTAAAAGATTTACAAGGCCCTCAATTCCTTCATGTCGTCACACAAAAGGGCAAAGGTTACTCGCCCGCTGAAGCTGACCCAGTAGGTTATCACGGTGTTTCCACCTTCGACCCCGATAGAGAAAACCTACCGAAAAAAGCACCTAGCTCACCCACGTACACAGAAGTGTTCGGGCAGTGGCTGTGCGATATCGCTGACGATAATGACAAAATCGTTGGAATCACCCCCGCGATGCGTGAGGGGTCGGGCTTAGTTCAGTTCGAGCAAGAGCACCCAGATCGATATTTTGATGTTGGGATAGCCGAACAACACGCTGTCACCCTTGCAGCAGGCATGGCTTGTGAAGGTTTAAAACCTATTGTCGCCATCTACTCCACATTTTTACAACGCGGCTACGACCAACTTATTCACGACGTTGCCTTACAAAACTTGCCCGTACTTTTTGCTATAGACCGTGCAGGCTTAGTCGGTCCAGATGGCCCGACTCACTCAGGATCTTATGATTTCAGTTATTTACGCTGCTTGCCCAACATGGTCATTATGGCACCTGCTGATGAAAATGAATGTCGCCAAATGCTAACAACTGGCATTCATTACGATGGCCCTGTTGCCGTCCGTTACCCACGCGGTAAAGGCCCGGGCGTTGCCATCAGCGACACATTAGAATGCATTGAAATTGGCCAAGCCATTAAGGTTCGTGAGGGTAAAGATATCGCTCTGCTCGCTTTTGGTTCAACCGTCACTTCAGCTATCAAGGTTGCTGAAGAGCTTAACGCTACTGTCATCAATATGCGTTTTGTAAAACCACTCGATGGTAAAATGATTAAAGAAGTCGCTAGCGCTCACGGAACCTTATTTACACTTGAAGATAATGTTGTAAAAGGTGGTGCAGGAAGCGGCGTTAATGAGTTTATTAACCAATATTCCATTAATGTGAACGTCTTTAATATTGGCTTACCGGATCTTAACCTTGAACATGGCTCTAGGGAAGAATTACTAGAAGAAGCCGGGCTTGATGTTGTCGGTATAAAAAAATCTATAGAACAGTACTTAATCAACCATTAGGTTGATACAACCCATTTCATTTGGATACATATGAGCATCGAAGACGTACAAAATCATCCTGACTCTAGGAACATAGCGATTAACAAAGTAGGTATCAAGGATATTCGCCATCCTTTTAAATTCATTGATAAAGAAGGCCAGCAACAAGCAACTGTTGGTACTTTTAACATGGCCGTTAATTTAGCACACCACCAAAAAGGCACTCATATGTCACGCTTCGTGGCACTGCTAAATGAAGACTGCCAACAATTTTCTATCAAAGGGTTCCCTACACTATTAGAAAAAATGACCCATAAGCTTGAAGCTGATACGGGTTATATAACGATGGAGTTTTTATACTTTGTTAATAAATCAGCCCCTATTAGCGGCGTTAAAAGTTTACTGGATTATCAAATAAAACTAGAAGGCCAATGGTCGAAGTCTGAGGCAAAAGTTAACATTACTGTCGTCATTCCCGTCACGAGCTTATGCCCCTGTTCTAAGAAAATTTCTGAATACGGCGCCCATAACCAACGTTCTCACATCACCGTTAACGCAGCGATTAAAAATGACATTTGCGCTGAAGATATTATTCGACTGGTTGAAAAGCAAGCTTCTAGTGAGCTTTATAGTTTATTAAAAAGGCCCGATGAAAAATACGTCACTGAATTAGCCTATGACAACCCTAAGTTTGTTGAAGACGTTGTAAGAGATGTTGCTAACTCACTTAATAACGACTCTCGAATTCTAGCCTACACCTTAGAAGCAGAAAACTTTGAATCCATTCACAATCATTCCGCATATGCTGTGATTGAAAACAACAAATTAACTTAATACTATCGGAGCACCAAACAATGTCTAACACCATTGACCTAACCCAATACGGAATAACCAACGCCAGTGAAATTATCCACAACCCTTCATTCGAGGTTTTATTTAACGAAGAAACTCGTGAAGACTTGACTGGATATGAAAAAGGAACAATCACTAACCTAGGTGCTGTTGCTGTTGATACAGGTATTTTTACCGGACGCTCACCAAAAGACAAATTCATCGTCATGGATGATGTATCACGTGACACGGTATGGTGGTCAACTCAAGGTAAAAATGATAACAAGCCACTATCAGAAGAAAACTGGGGCAACCTTAAAAAAATCGTAACGGACCAATTATCTGGCCAACGTTTATTCGTTGTCGATACATTTTGCGGCGCTAACAAAAACTCTCGCTTAGCTGTACGCTTTATTGTGGAAGTAGCCTGGCAGGCTCACTTTGTAAAAAACATGTTTATTCGCCCTAGCGCAGAAGAACTGGAAAGCTTTGAGCCTGATTTCGTTGTCTTAAATGGTGCTAAAACAAATGACCCTGATTGGAAAGATCACGGCCTGAATTCAGAAAACTTCATAGCTTTTAACCTCACTGAAAAAATACAACTCATTGGCGGCACTTGGTATGGCGGCGAAATGAAAAAAGGCATGTTCAGTATGATGAACTACCTCCTTCCTCTTCGTGGCATGGCGTCTATGCATTGCTCAGCCAACATTGGAAAAGACGGCGATGTCGCTATCTTCTTTGGCTTATCTGGCACCGGCAAAACAACGTTATCAACCGACAAAGACCGTCAGCTAATCGGTGATGATGAGCATGGTTGGGATGATGACGGTGTCTTTAATTTTGAAGGCGGTTGTTACGCCAAAGTTATTAATTTAAGCGCTGATGATGAACCAGAGATTTATGGGGCTATTCGCCGCGATGCCCTACTGGAAAACGTGACACTATCTGATGATAATGTTATTCAATTTACTGATAATTCAAAAACCGAAAACACACGTGTTTCGTACCCCATAGAACACATCGAAAATATCGTTAAACCTATTTCAAAAGGTGGTCATGCTAAAAAGGTCATCTTTTTAACAGCCGATGCGTTTGGTGTAACACCACCCGTCTCAAAATTAACGGCAGAGCAAACTAAGTATTACTTTTTGTCGGGCTTTACCGCAAAATTAGCCGGTACTGAGCGAGGTATCACAGAACCAACCCCAACCTTCTCAGCCGCCTTTGGAGCAGCCTTTTTATCATTACACCCCACTAAATACGCACAGGAATTAGTTAAGCGTATGGAAGCTGTTAATGCTGAAGCTTATTTGGTTAATACTGGCTGGAACGGTACAGGCAAACGTATTTCGATTAAAGATACCCGCGGTATTATTAATGCCATTCTTGATGGATCAATCGAAGAAGCAGAAACGACACATATTCCATATTTCAATTTAGAAATACCGACGGCTTTACCGGGTGTGAAAGCTGATATTCTTGATCCACGTAATACATATGAGGATGAGGCAGACTGGACAAAACGTGCGCATGAGCTCGCTCACTTATTTGAACTTAATTTCGAAAAATACACCGATAACGATGAAGGCAAGTCTCTCGTTGCTGCCGGTCCGCAACTGAACTAATTAACACCTACTTCAACCTCAAAGGCCATGCTTACGCATGGCCTTTTTTGTGTTATCTTTAATACTTCAGCAACAACTAGTGTCCAACTTGTTTATGCCACATGAATCCACACAGCTAGTCAGGCCCGGCAGTAAAAAGAAACGTAAAGGCAGGTTAACGCAAAAAGGCCGTCAACTTGATATGAGCGCTCAACAGGATGTAGACGAGTTACTGGCTAACAAGCCGCTTCGAAAAGACCTTCTCATCGAGTACTTACACCTTATTCAGGATAAGTGGTCTCATATCAGCAGTCATCACTTAATGGCGTTAGCCGAAGCGCTTAATTTATCGCAAGCGGAGGCCTACGAAGTAGCGACTTTCTACCACCATTTTGACGTTATTAAAGAGAACGAAATAGCACCACCTCCTTTGACCATACGCGTGTGTAATTCGTTAAGTTGCTGCATGGCCGGAGCCGATGATTTAATAAAGGAATTAAAAGAACAGCAGCCTGATACAATTCGCATAAAACCGGCGCCATGTATGGGTTTATGCAACCAAGCACCCGCCGCTGCGGTTGGCAAAAACTACATCGGTAAGGTAACAGTCGCCTCGCTTCTTAATGCTGCTGAAAACAAACAAACACAAGCCGTTTTACCCACCTACCAAAGTTATGGGCAATACCTAGAAGCAAACGGCTATCAGTTACTTGCCTCACTTAACAATCAAACATTAAGCGCCGACAGTGTTCTTGACGAGCTTGAAACAAGTCATTTAAAAGGCTTAGGCGGTGCGGGTTTCCCCACTGCTAATAAATTACGCATCGTAAAGAGCGAACCTTCACCTAAATACTTTTGCGTCAATGCAGATGAAGGTGAACCCGGTACGTTTAAAGACCGCCATTACCTATCGACTGCACCCCATCAGTTTTTAGAAGGCATGCTCATCGCCGCGCATATTATCAATGCCAGTAAAGTTTATATCTACTTGCGAGACGAATACGCGGCCATCAACCAACTATTGCACCGCGAAATCCAACATCTTATTGATCACAAAATAATCAAAGAGAATTATGTTGAAATAAGACGCGGCGCGGGCGCTTACATCTGCGGCGAAGAATCCGCGATGATTGAGTCAATTGAAGGCAAACGTGGTATCCCTCGTCAACGACCACCTTATGTTGCCCATCAAGGGTTATTTGGTCAGCCGACCTTAGTTCAAAACGTTGAAACCTTGTATTGGATACCCAGCATCCTAAAAAATGGGGGTGAACGCTTTGCACAACAGGGCAAAAATGGGGCTAGTGGACTACGCTCATTTTCGGTCTCGGGTCGTGTTAATAAACCCGGCGTTATCATCGCGCCTGCAGGCAGTTCTGTACGTGAATTAATTGATTTAGCAGGCGGTATGCTTAAAGGCCATTCATTTAAAGCCTATCTCCCCGGTGGCGCCTCAGGCGGCATACTTCCAGCATCCTTAGATAACATACCGTTAGACTTTGGTAGTTTAACCGAATACGGCTGTTTTATAGGCTCACACGCCGTTATTATTTTATCGGATAAAGACAGCATTAAAGCCACCAGCCAAAACCTGTTAGCTTTTTTTAACGATGAAAGCTGCGGTCAATGCAGCCCTTGCAGAATCGGCTGTGAAAAAGCCAGTTCACTGCTATCTGAACAGCAGTGGAACAAGCCTCTTTTAAAAGAATTGTGCTCGACTATGGCAGACGCATCTATCTGTGGGCTAGGCCAAGCCGCACCGAACCCGATCCTTTCAACTATTAAATATTTTGGAGAGGAGGTTTAAGTGAGTGATTCTATTTCATTTGTAATGGATGGCGAAAAAGTCTCCGCAGAACCGGGAGAGACCATTTGGAAAGTAGCCCAAAGGCTCGGTACGACTATTCCCCATTTATGCTTTAACGACAAACCCGGATATCGGTCTGATGGTAACTGCAGAGCATGTATGGTTGAAATTGACGGTGAACGTACGCTCGCCGCATCGTGTTGCAGAACTCCCACTCCTGACATGGTTATTCATACACAAAGCGAGCGCGCCACAAAAACACGTCAACTTGTCATGGAGCTATTAAGCACCGATTTAAACCACGAAACGCTGGCGGGTTCAGATTTTGAGAATTTAGCTCAGTCCTTACACCTTCAACCCTCACGTTTTCCAAAAAAGTCGCCCAACAAAAGCGACCTTTCTCATCCGGCGATGTCCGTACGGCTTGATGCCTGTATTCATTGTACGTTGTGTGTTCGCGCCTGCCGAGAAGTTCAAGTCAATGACGTTATCGGCTTAGCCAACCGCGGTCATCATGAAAAAATCACCTTTGATTTCGACGACCCAATGGGTCACTCAACCTGCGTCGCCTGTGGTGAGTGTGTTCAAGCTTGCCCAACCAATGCACTCTCGCCTGCTATACCTAAAACAACCAACATAGACAAACAAGTTCAATCCATCTGCCCGTATTGCGGCGTTGGTTGCCAAGTTAAATTGAACGTTAAAGATAACAAAATCACCTCTGTTGATGGTGCTAATGGCCCATCTAATCAAGGGCGCTTATGCGTTAAAGGCCGCTTCGGCTATGATTACATCACCTCTGACCAGCGACTTACCGAGCCTTTAATCAGAAAGACGGGCATGGAAAAAGGCATTAATATTGACCCCTCCAATCCCTATTCGCACTTTAGAAAAGCCACCTGGGAAGAAGCGCTCAGTGTGGCTGCCGATGGCTTTTCCGCCAGTAAACAACAACATGGTCCCGACTCACTCGCTGGCTTCGGATCAGCCAAGTGCTCCAATGAAGAAGCCTATATTTTTCAAAAGTTGATACGAGCTGGCTTTGGAACAAACAACGTAGACCATTGCACACGATTGTGTCACGCCTCCTCCGTTGCTGCACTCATGGAAACCATTGGTTCAGGCGCCGTTACCGCGCCGTTTATGGCCGTTAAAGACAGTGACTTAATTATCGTTATCGGGGCCAACCCCACCGAAAACCACCCCGTTGCAGCGACCTTTTTTAAACAGGCGACACAACTGGGCGCTGAACTTATTGTCATGGACCCGAGAGCTCAAGCGTTGAAACAGCAAGCCACGCATATGTTGCAGTTTACGCCGAGCACCGATGTAGCATTACTTAACGCTATCATGCACGTGATTGTTAATGAAGAACTTTACAATCAAGACTACATACAGCAACACACTTCCGGTTTTGAAGCATTAGCTGCGCATCTTAAAGATTTCTCACCTGAGAAAATGCAGAGCATCTGCGGCATTGATGCCGACACCATTAAAACTGTAGCAAGGAAGTACGCGACTGCTAAATCGGCCATTATTTTTTGGGGGATGGGCGTCGCGCAACATACACACGGAACGGACAATGCACGCTGCCTTATTTCATTAGCCTTGATGTGTGGCCATATAGGAAGACCCGGCACAGGTCTCCACCCGTTACGTGGTCAAAATAATGTTCAAGGCGCATCGGATGCCGCTTTAATCCCGATGTTTTACCCCAATTATAGAAAAACCAGCGACCCTGAAGCACAAGCGTTTTTTGAATCCTTATGGGATACAACGTTGAATGCTAAAGAAGGTTTAACGGTGGTTGAGATTATGCATGCCATTCATGACGACACGATTAAATCCATGTACATCATGGGTGAAAACCCCGCTATGTCGGACCCTAATCTAAACCATGTTCGCGCGGCTCTAGCTAAATTAGACCACCTCGTTGTACAAGACATTTTTCTAACGGAAACCGCTATGTTTGCTGACGTTATTTTGCCAGCGACCTCATGGCCAGAAAAAAACGGCACCGTCACCAATTCAAACAGGCAAGTTCAAATGGGCCGTAAAGCGGTTGAATCGCCGGGCCATGCAAAACCTGATTGGTGGATTACGAATCAGATCGCTCAACGTTTAGGCTTTAATTGGTCCTATACAACACCCAAAGATATTTATCCTGTCTCTTATACACATCTGACGCTGCCGACGATATGCAG
>CAJXTU010000012.1 GCA_913060865.1 uncultured Cycloclasticus sp. | reverse complement strand
ACAGGCTTAGACTCTACAGGCTTAGACTCTACAGGCTTAGACTCTACAGGCTTAGACTCTACAGGCTTAGACTCTACAGGCTTAGACTCTACAGGCTTAGGCGCAGCAGGCTTAGACTCTACAGGTTTAGACTCTGGACTGGGAGTATGGGCGTCTTTAACAACCTCTTGAGTACCCTTCGTAGGTGTTTGATTCGATGTGGGCGCCTCTGATGTTGTTCGTCTTCTTCTACGAGGGTGACGAGTTCCACTTTTAGTATTCGTTGAAGTGCCGGATTCATTGTCAGCAGGCTTAGACTCTACAGGCTTAGACTCAGAAGCTATAGCGACCACAGGCTTTGCATCTGAACTGTTTGATGTGCGTTTAGGTCTGCGTCTGCGTCTGGGCTTGGGCGCTTGTTGATTATTATCAGGTTTTGCTTGTTCTGATTTTATGTTGGTTTTTTCCTTATTGGTATCTACATTTGGCGCTTGTGATGATTTTTGGTTTTGCTTGTCCTGTTCGCCGGTGTTCTTGTTTTGGCTTCTATTTTTATTACGATTCTTGTTGCGGTTATCGTTTGGCCTGCTTTTACGTTGCGCATTATTGCGCTGAGCAGTATTTGTTGTTTGCGTTTTAGTCTCTTCTTTATTAGCAGGTTGTTTTTCTGGCGATGAGGTTATTTTGCTAAATAAACGTTTCAGAAAACCACCGTTGGTAGCTTCACTTTGCGTTGACGGTCGCTGAGTGGTAGGCATAATGTTCTTTACTGCAGCTGTTTGCTGGGCCACAGGTTCACGTTGATATGGCTTAACTTCACGTGTGTTTTCATTAGAAACACGCTCGTGACTAGCCGTAGTATCGTCTTTTACTTCCTTAGTGCGGATCCGCTCAATTTCATAATGAGGTGTTTCAAGGTGTTTATCAGGAACGATAATTAAAGATACTTTATGAGTTTCTTCAATCTGTTCAACTTCAGAGCGTTTTTCATTTAGAACAAAGGTCGCACAATCAATAGGGACATGGACAACAACACGGGCGGTGTGCTCTTTCATGGCTTCCTCTTCGAGAATACGAATAATAGAAAGAGAAAGAGACTCTACGCTTCTGATCGTGCCTTGACCGTGACAACGTGGGCAAACAGGTAAGCTAGACTCTGTGAGAGATGAGTGGATACGCTGACGGGACATTTCTAATAAACCAAAACGAGAGATTCTGCTGAACTGGATTCTCGCTCTGTCGTGTTTCATGGCCTCTTTGATACGCGTTTCAACCATGCGTTGATTTTTAGTAGGGCCCATATCAATAAAATCGATGACGAATAGACCGCCCATATCACGGATACGAAGCTGTCTTGCAATTTCATCCGCCGCTTCTAAATTAATATTTAGCGCGGTTGTTTCAAAGTCAGCGCCTTTTGTAGCGCGAGCCGAGTTAATATCAATAGATGTAAGTGCTTCAGTTGGGTCTACAACGATAGAACCACCAGAAGGAAGAGGGACTTCACGGCCATAAGCAGTCTCAATTTGGCTTTCTATTTGATAACGCGTAAAGAGCGGAACAGAATCTTCATACAATTTAACGCGGGACAAGTACTGCGGCATGATTTGCTGCATGAAATCATGTGCTAATGTGAAAGATGCCTTGCTGTCTATAAGGACTTCGTCAATATCCGCACGTAAGTAATCACGTATTGAACGAATGACAAAATTACTTTCTTGGAAAATTAAGTATGGTGTCTTTCTGTCGCTAGACGCTCGGCTAATCGCATCCCACAAATGAGTGAGGTAATTTAAATCCCATTGTAGCTCTTCGACTGATTTACCCACACCAGCAGTACGGACTATTAGGCCGATAGATTCGGGGATTTCAAGTTGATCTAGCACTTCACGCAGAGCGGTTCTGTTGTCCCCATCAATACGACGAGAAATGCCGCCAGCACCCGGGTTATTAGGCATCAATACCAAATAACTGCCCGCTAAGCTGATTTGTGTTGTCAGTGCAGCGCCTTTGTTGCCACGCTCTTCTTTTTCAACTTGAACAACAATTTCCAGACCTTCTTTAATCTGGTTTTTATCTTTGATATCTTGAGTGTCTAGGCCAATAGCTTGGCCGGTGATTTCTTTAAACGGTAAAAAACCATGGCGATCTGCACCGTAGTCAACAAAAACCGCTTCTAGGCTACGTTCTACACGGGTAATTAGCCCTTTATAGATGTTTGATTTCTTCTGCTCTCTAGCAGGAACCTCAATATCAAGGTCATATAGTTTTTGTCCATCGACAAGCGCAACTCGTAACTCTTCTGGGTGAGTTGCATTGATTAACATTCTTTTCATTTAGTTCTTTTCCTGATGCCGCGTAGCGCACAGAAATAATAGGGTTGTGAGAAAGATTAAGTGGTTTCATTTCTTAGTTATTTATCTTTAAATTTATTTTGGTTGTTTAAAAATAGTTGGTTTCTCACTAGATCAGGCATTAAAGCTAACGTCATTTTATGATGGGCTTTATATAATGTCTGTATTAAATTCCTGTGCTCGTTGGGCAATAAAATCGCTCATCATGGGTCGAGCAAATAAAACCCGTTAGAATGTCAGTTTTAAACTGGTACATTCATATTATTTTTTAAAAGCTGAGTGAAGCAGATGTTCTGCTTCAATGTAACCTTTCCCAAAAGGGAGCAGTAATTAAACGACAGATTAGCTTTGCTAACTGACAATCGTTATCATGATCACTGTATTCAATATCGCTGTTTAGGGCGCATTAAACTTTCCGGACTATAACAAATAAATCCAGTAACATCAATCAGATAAATAGTAAAGTTAGAATCTTATGAAAACACAGTCGCATGACACCGTTCGATTTATTGAAGTTGATGAGAATTCAGTCGGTCAGCGATTAGATAATTTTTTGATGACTCAATTAAAAGGCGTCCCTAAAAGCCATATTTATAAAATTATCCGCCGGGGTGAAGTACGAATTAATAAAGGCCGCACTAAAAATGTTTATCGTTTGAAGCTAAATGATTTGGTGAGGGTTCCACCGGTCAAAACTGATGATCGAGATACATCAATACCTGCTAAATGGATCCTTTCAAGTTTTGAAGAACGAGTATTGTTTGAAGATGATGATTTGATTGTTCTAAATAAACCGTCTGGAATAGCGGTGCATGGTGGAACAGCTAATAGCCATGGCGTTATTGAGGCACTCAGGTTCTTACGCCCTAATGAGCGCTATTTAGAGTTGGTTCATCGTTTAGACAAAGCTACATCAGGCTGTTTATTAATTGCTAAAAATAGAAAAATGCTAAATGGGCTGCAAACGCTTTTGCGAAATAGAAAGATAAATAAAACCTATACGGCATTACTGTGCGGGGTTATCCATAAACAAGTGGTTAAAGTGAACGCACCCTTGGAAAAGCGCACCTTAGAAAGTGGTGAGCATCGAGTGCGAGTTCATCCTGATGGAAAAAAATCGGAAACTGTTTTTGAGCGACTAACCCAGTATAAAAATGCTACATTAGTGTCAGCATCACCTAAAACGGGTCGAACACATCAAATTAGAGTACATGCGAAACACTTAGGGCATCCCATTGCGGGAGATGAGCGTTACTCAAGTCCATCACAATATAAACAGTATCGTGAAAATGGCTTGAAAAGGCTTTTCTTACATGCGAGTAAACTCAGTTTCATTCATCCCTTTAATGAAGAAAGAGTTAGCTTTGAAGCTCCTTTAGATGCAGAACTTGAGAAGTTTATTAAAACATTATGATTACTGATTACGATTTAATAATATTTGATTGGGATGGAACCCTTGTTGATTCAATTGATTGGATTGTGGACTGTATCCAGAAAATTGCAGACCTTCAAGGTTTAGAGCAGCCTTCTAAACAAGCGTGTAAAGATATTATTGGTTTAAGTTTGTCACAAGCCATGTTAACGCTGTTTCCGGGTTTATCTGATGAAGCTAAAGTTACTATGGTCGCAGCGTATCGTAGTACTTATTTAGAAAAGAAAATTTCAAGTAAGGATCTTTTTGCGGATGCTTTACCTGCTTTGAATAAACTCAGACAAATGGATAAAACATTAGCAATAGCCACTGGTAAAGGTCAGACTGGCTTAGATAGAAGTCTTGATGGGACGGGACTACGCTCATATTTTGAATACCTTAGATGTGCTGAAACAATGCAATCAAAGCCCAGTCCACATATGCTATTTGATATTCTTGAAGAAAGTGGTGTGAATCCTGATAAGGCTATAATGATTGGTGATTCAACCTTAGACTTAAAGATGGCGAAAAATGCAGGTGTTTCGAGCATTGGGATTACAACGGGTGCTCATTCGTATGAAATGCTATCTGAGCATGCCCCAGTAGCATGTATCAACAATTTAATGGAATTATTTGAGAGGTAATAATGGCGTTTTTTAATAGAGATAAACCAATTCAAGATAACCAACAATGGGAACGTTCTGTACTAGAAAAAGTGGCACTGGCATCCGTTGTTGAGCAGCGCCGAGCACGACGTTGGAGTATTTTCTTTAAACTTTTATTTTTAACGTACATTATTATTATCAGTAGCTTTGCTATGTCGCCGATGTCCGATGTTGGTGCGTTATCTAAAGGCCCACATACGGCAGTTGTTGATGTGAAGGGTGTTATTGTTTCCGGTGGTGAGGCGGATGCTGACAGCATTATTAAAAGCCTAAAAAATGCCATTAAAGACCCCAATACTAAGGGTGTTATTTTGCGTGTAAATTCTCCGGGCGGTAGCCCAGTTCAATCAAGTTATGTTTACGAAGCTATTCGTAAAATTAAAAGTGATCGCCCAGAACTGCCCATACATGCTGTGGTTGAAGACTTATGTGCTTCAGGCTGTTATTTTATTGCCTCTGCGGCCGATAAAATATTTGTTAACCAATCGAGTATTGTGGGGTCGATTGGTGTGGTTATGAATGGCTTTGGCTTTACTGATACCATGAAAAAACTGGGTGTGGAGCGTCGTTTATATACAGCGGGTGAGCATAAGGGCTTTTTAGACCCATTTTCGGATGTGAACTCTGATGAGGAAACACATGTTAAAGGTATGTTGAACGATATCCACGATGAGTTTATTCAGGCTGTAAAAAGTGGGCGAGGGGAACGTTTGCAAGAAAATCCTGATTTATTTAGTGGTTTAGTTTGGGCAGGTTCTAACAGTATTCAATTGGGATTGGCGGATGCGGTAGGAGATGTTCGATCAGTTGCTAAAAACGAGATAGGTGAAGATAAAATTGTCGACTTCACGGCGCAACAGCCCTTTATAGAAAAATTGGCTAAAAGCATGGGTGCGGCAACGGCTGAATTTGCAGCTCGTTTTTCGACACTAAATAATGCATCTTTATTCTAGGTACTGATGATTTTGTATTATTCAGCTAAAATTCATACGGTACTATTAAACTGATAACAACCTAATGAGGCACCCTAATTTCATGTACTACTCAAGAGTAACCCTTCTGGCTATTATTATCAGCTTACTGGCTTCTACTACAAGCTGGTCATGTGAAACAACCATTATATTGGCGCAGGCCGACTTAATCACTCTGGATCAAGCTGTTCAGAAAGTTAAAAAAAATAATAAAGGAAAGGTGCTCAGTGCACAGACGAAACAGATAGAAGGGCGTCAGACACACGTGATTAAAGTGCTTACGGCAGATGGTCATGTAAAAAAAATTCGGGTAGAAAGTGGACCGACAAAGCGTTAGTAATAAACGGAAAGGGTTTTTATGCGAGTACTGCTTGTTGAAGATGATCTAACACTACAAAGCCAACTGCTTAGTAACTTAACTAAAAAGGGTTACGCGGTCGATGCGACTGATAACGGAGCCGATGCATTGTACTTAGGTACTGAATTTCCGATTGATATTGCTATTATTGATCTTGGATTACCTGATATCTCAGGTATGGAAGTTATCAAGCAGCTTCGTTCAAGAGATATTAATTTCCCCATTCTTATTTTGACTGCACGAACACGCTGGGAAGAAAAAGTAGAAGGATTGGAAGCGGGGGCAGATGATTATTTAGTTAAGCCGTTCCATACCGAGGAGCTGTTAGCGCGAATGAACGCTATGATTCGTCGATCTGTAGGTGTTTCTACACCGCAACTGTTATGCGGTTCAATAAAGTTAGATACGACAGCGCAACAAGTTTTTGTTGATGATGTTGCTATTGACTTGACGGCTTATGAGTACAAAATGCTTGAATACATGATGCTTCATTCAGGAAAGGTCATTTCAAAAACTGAAATTACTGAACATATTTATGATCAAGATTTTGACCGTGACAGTAATGTCATTGAGGTTTTTATTGGTCGGTTACGAAAAAAACTAGATCCTAATGACCAGCTCAAACCAATTGAAACGCTACGAGGAAGAGGTTATCGCTTTTCAATTCCCCTAAATCATTCGTAGTTCTAGATGTCAGTGAATGAATAGCAGCATTCAATCTAGGCTGATTTTTTCTGCCAGTATTATTTTATTTTGTTTTTTAGGGTTAGCGGGGTTTGTGCTAGATACAGCGTACCAAAAAGGTGCCCAAACCGCTTTAAATGATCGCCTTCAGATTCATCTTTATTCTATTCTCGGAAAGGCCGAGGTCAGTAAGAATAACCGACTGGTGATGCCCTCAAATCTGTCAGAACCAAGGTTTTCACAAGTTTATTCGGGTCTATATGCGTATATTTTTAATCATAAAGGGGATGTGGTTTGGCGGAGTTCATCGTCCGCAGGCGAAACAATACAAGCTGTCAGTAATTTAAAGCCAGGGCAAAAAAAATACATACAAAACCAGTCAAACGGGGGCGCTAGTGTTGAATTACACTATAAAGCGATTTTAGATAATGCATTTTCAGAACCCAGTGTTTTTGAATTTGTTGTCATCGAATCCACATCAGGTGTTGATAATCAAATAGCTGGATTTCGCTATGTGTTATGGCAATGGCTTGGGGGTATTGGTTTATTATTAATTATCATTCAGTTCTGGATTATAAGAATGAACCTGAAACCTTTGCGGCATATAGTTGAGGATCTTGAGAAAATTCAAACAGGGGATGCAGAGCATTTAGGTAATCATTACAGCGATGAGTTAAAAGATATTGCTAACACACTCAATAGACTTATCGATAACGAAAGAACGCATTTAAAACGTTATAGAAATACTTTAGCCGATTTGGCGCATAGTTTAAAAACTCCCTTATCTGTATTAACAGGTATTTATGAACAGACAAATCTGGATAAGGCAGATCAAAAAACAATAGAAAATCAGACACTGATAATGAAGCAATTGGTTGATTATCAGTTACAAAAAGCAGCGGCGAAAGGTCATCAGACATTAATGTTGCCGTTAAATTTAGAGTCCATTATTAATCAACTAACCTCATCGCTTGATAAAGTTTATATTGATAAAAAGCTGACTATCACAACTAATATTGATAAGGCCATCAAATTTAATGCTGAAAAAGGTGATATGTTTGAATTGTTTGGAAACTTATTGGACAACGCTTATAAGTGGGCTAATACCTCAGTCAGGGTTGATCTGCAAATGGTTAACAATAACGGACAAGAGCTACGAATTATTATTGAAGATGATGGCCCTGGGATCCTTACCGAGGAAATAGATAACGTTTTACAACGGGGTATTCGTGCTGATGAAGCAACACATGGTCACGGTATTGGTCTGGCGGTTGTTAATGAGTTGGTCTCGTTGTATGGGGGCAGCTTAACATCTCTTAAAAGCTCGTTAGGAGGGCAGAAATGGATCATCTTGCTACCTAACGCGTAAGCGCTTCTGATTGAATATTAGCGGAGATTATTGGTATTTAACTAAGGTTGATTTTGCATGATGATGGAATCAGTGAAGATTGGCGAGTTTTAGTTGCGGCTTAGCTCTTGATCTAAATCTACAACCTTCACCCAAATAGTATTATTTTTTTTGTTTGACTGGATACGACGGCCAAGTATTTCACTCGACATCTGATTAGAGTTTTCATCAATGACGGCTAATTCAATCCAAGTGTTTAATCGACCTCGAATAACGCTCGATGCACGGGTGAAATTAGCTGCCGTTCTATTTTTAGATAAGGGCTCTTCATGCCATGGTGCTATTTCTAAAATAACCGAGCCGTTAGCTAAACGAGGTGTCACATAAAAACCCTTTGATGCATCGCGGTAATTGGTTACGCTTGATAAATAGCGTTGGTTACCATACTGTTGAATTTGAATATCTGTTATTGGTTCGCTAACACCCTCAGAGACATGGGCGGTATGACCTTCCAGTACTTGAATGGTTTGATTGTTCTTATTGTTTCTACTATCTTTCGTACTATAAATTTTCACACGGCCTTCATACGTGCTTTTTACATCGGTGCCAACTCCGATTTGAACTTTATTGTTTATATTAAAGCCGTCTGTTTGTTCGGTAAACTGGCCATCACGGTTAACATAAATAATAAGCCGGTGTGCTGGTTGATCAAGCCGCTTGATAAGTTGTTTAACTTCAGTCACATTGTTTGGCTCGATGCGAAGTATTAGCTCGTTATGACCAGCGGCTACTGTTTCGCCAGATTGTAAAAAGGGTCGGATGCTGGGAATAATATCCGCGGGTGCTTTATGGTTGAGTGGATAAAATATCAGTTGTGAAAAAACAGGTGTAACCATCAACAGCAACAGTATTGCAGCTATTAATCTGATGTTCATAATGGCATTGAACGTAGTTCGATATCGACTGCGCTGCGTTCCCAAGCATCATGAAAATAGGATAAAAACTGTGCTGTACGGTCTGCATCAGAGAAGTTACAAATGCCAATATAATGCTGATAGTTAGGTATTTGGAGGTACCCACTTTTATCAAAACAAATAAAGTCATCCTCTCGGTGTGAAATGTCAGCATGTGTTTTTTTAAAAAAGACACTGCTTGGAAAACGGTGAGACAAACCAAGTAAGCGATGAGAAATGCGTGTTATTGGGCGTGTTTCATTGACTAAGATATTAATTTTAGTTCGATGATTCTTTAAACAAAACTTTTCACAGGCTGTTACTACAGCTTCTGTATCAAAAATTAAGCGGTTTAATGTGTGACTATAAATGTTGATTTCAACATGAGTTTGGTTAATTAAAGAAACTAGGGCCAATATGTCTTCTTCAAAAGAGGTTAAATTAAACGTCGTTTTTGTTTCTCTAAAAACGGCGTGTTCTAGCTCGTAGATTGACATTGAATGAATCCTCGAAAATTGAACTGAGGATAATAGTTAACCAGTGCTTCGTATTAATTGCAAATAAAGCAAAAAAAACCGAATCTATTGATTCGGTTAGGTGGTAAGACGTAAGGGCCATAAACAGGGAAAGGGAATAATAAGCCCTTCAAACCGCCTTACGAATTTAACTATAACAGTTGATTATTAATAAACTGTGGATAGCCTCACGCTTTAAGTATGAAAATCTAGGCTTTGGTAGACAGTTTATACTTACTACTAGGATTCGCAGCTTGCTGAACCAGCAAGCTAATCAGATATATCGAGAAAGTTAAATGTTTTAAAATACTTTAAAATACTAACAGACATGGGTAATATATCCTAAGCAAGCTGATATTTTGGCATTTGCAACGCCACCACGACATCAAGCTCTCGTCCATAACGAAGAAAAATTTAAGGAAGCTAAAACAATAAACGGATACCCCGTTTACTATTTAGTAAATATGAGTTGATTTATTCAGCTTTAGACTCTTTTAGTAAGGGTCCAAGCATTATCATTGAGTCATAACATCTGCTCTATTAGTGACTTAAAACCGTCCTTTATTATCAATTTAATTTGGTTTTACTTCAAATAGTCGTATACAGTGAAAGTATATAGTACTAAAATAGTACTATATACGAGGTTATCATGCTTAGAGTTAGTAAATTAACAGATTATGCGAGCGTTATTTTAACGCACATCGCCCATCATCCGGATGCGTTTCATGCAGCTTCCGATTTAACGAACGTAACGGGTGTTGCGCTACCAACAGTCAGCAAGATTCTGAAGTTGTTAACAAAAAACAATGTTTTAGTGTCTCATCGTGGCTCGAAAGGTGGTTATGCATTAGCTAAAAAGCCTAGCGAAACAAACGTTGCTGAAATTATCACTGCGATAGAAGGCCCAATTAGTATGACTGAATGCAGTACGGTTTCGGGTTTATGTGAGCAAGAATCATCGTGTGAAATTAAAGGTAACTGGCATTTGATTAATCGAGCGGTCTATACGGCAATAGAGGCGGTTAGTTTGGCCGATATGGTTACCCCCGTTAGACAACAGGCGGTGAGTTTTAGCGTGCCAGAGACTGTGAAAATAAATGATTTAAAAGTGGAGAACTAGATGTCAGCATCTAATGAAAATTTAAAAAATATGATTGGCCAAGAGTACAAAGATGGCTTCGTCACGGACATTGAGTCTAATTCATTTTTGCCCGGTTTAAATGAGGGTGTTATTAGAGCCTTATCAGCAATAAAAGAAGAGCCTGAGTTTTTACTCGAATGGCGATTAGAAGCCTACCGTCATTGGTTAACAATGGAGCACCCTGAGTGGTCATTTGTTGAATTTCCTAAAATAGATTTTCAGGATATCAGCTATTATTCTGCGCCAAAAAGCATGGAAGATGGGCCAAAGAGTTTGGATGAAGTCGATCCTGAGTTGATCAGTACTTATAATAAGTTAGGGATTCCCTTAGAAGAACAAATGCGTCTAGCAGGTGTTGCTGTTGATGCGGTATTCGACAGTGTTTCTGTTGCGACCACATTCAAAGACAAGTTGGCCGAAGCGGGTGTTATATTTTGCTCTTTCTCAGAGGCGGTTAAGGAGCACCCTGAACTGATCAAACAATACCTGGGTACTGTGGTATCTCAGTTTGATAATTTTTATGCGGCACTTAATGCGGCAGTGTTTAGTGATGGTTCCTTTGTTTATATCCCTAAAGGCGTACGCTGCCCTATGGAGCTATCTACTTACTTTAGAATTAATGCCGCTAACACGGGGCAGTTTGAACGAACCTTAATCATTGCCGATGAAGGCAGCCATGTTAGCTACCTTGAAGGCTGTACCGCACCTATGCGTGATGAAAATCAGTTACATGCGGCAGTGGTTGAGCTGGTTATCTTGAAGGATGCTGAGATCAAGTACTCAACGGTACAGAACTGGTATCCAGGCGATGAAAATGGCCTAGGTGGTATTTATAATTTTGTTACTAAGCGCGCGGACTGTCGCGAAGACAATGCAAAAGTCTCTTGGACACAAGTTGAAACAGGCTCAGCGATCACCTGGAAATACCCCAGTGTTGTTTTGAAGGGAGATAATTCTGTTGGTGAGTTTTATTCAGTAGCGCTAACCAATAATTATCAACAAGCCGATACCGGTACGAAGATGATGCACGTTGGAAAAAACACTAGCAGTACGATTATCTCAAAAGGTATCTCGGCAGGGCACGGCCAAAATACCTACCGTGGCCTTGTTAAAATTGGACGTAATGCTGAAAATGCACGGAATTACACACAATGTGATTCCTTGTTAATGGGTGATCAGTGTGGGGCTCATACATTCCCATACATAGAAACAAAACACCCCAGTGCGACAATTGAACACGAAGCATCCACATCAAAAATCAGCGAAGACCAATTATTTTATTGTATGCAGCGCGGCATTTCAGCTGAAGATGCAGTATCAATGATTGTGAATGGATTTTGTAAGGAAGTGTTTAAAGAATTACCCATGGAGTTTGCGGTGGAAGCGCAGGCCCTACTCGGCATTAGTCTTGAAGGCAGTGTTGGTTAATAAATAAATAGTTAAGGAACAAAGACATGTTAAAGGTTGAAAATTTGCACGTAAGTGTTGACGGAAAAGAAATTCTTAAAGGTATTAACTTAGAAATTGGCACAGGTGAAGTGCACGCAATTATGGGGCCTAATGGTTCCGGTAAAAGTACTCTGTCGTATATTCTTTCGGGCAGAGAAGGTTACGATATTACTGAAGGTCGTGTGTTATTTAACGGTCAAGATTTATTTGAAATGAGTGTTGAAGAACGCGCATGGGCAGGTGTTTTTTTGGCGTTTCAATACCCTGTTGAAGTACCCGGTGTGAGCAATATCTATTTCCTTAAAGCCGCGTTGAATGGCATTCGTAAGTTCCAAGGTTTAGCTGAACTGGACGCGATGGATTTTATTTCCATGGTGAAAGGTAAGATGAAGGATTTGGATATGGATGAGAAATTTCTATACCGTGCCGTTAACGAAGGCTTCTCAGGTGGCGAGAAAAAACGTAATGAGATTTTACAAATGTCCGTACTAGAGCCTACGTTATGTCTGCTCGATGAAACAGATTCGGGTCTTGATATTGATGCACTTCAAGTTGTAGCAGAAGGGGTTAACCGTTTACGTGATCCTAAACGCTCATTTGTATTGATCACTCATTATCAACGCTTATTAGATTACATTAAACCGGATTATGTTCATGTGTTGGCGCACGGTAAGGTTGTCAAATCGGGTGGTCCCGAATTAGCCCTCGAGTTAGAAGAGCAGGGTTATGCTTGGGTTGATGAAAAATTGGCGAGTTAAATATGTCTGTTACACATTTACCGAATGCGCATTACACGAGCTTGTTGTCAGCACAAGAGAACCATTTAATTGGCTATGACGTTGATTGGTTAAATAAACTACGAAAGAAAGCGTCTAAAACATTTTCAGCCACAGGCTTTCCAACGTTTCGTGAAGAAGAGTGGCGTTATACTAATATATCGCCGATTGAGAAAAAGCAGTTCACCGTATCTGAACAGGCAGGCAAGATTGACGCAGCATTCGTCAAGACGGTTTTATTAGAAGGTTGTTACCACCTCGTCTTTGTCGATGGTTTTTATCAAGCTGAACTTTCTTCAATGGATGGGCTACCTGATGGGGTTACTGTTTCCGCGTTAAGTGAAGGTTTGTCTGAACATGAAGCGTTGGTTAAGTCTTTATTGGACTCAACAGTTGAATCAACCGCGCTTGGTTTTATTAATTTTAATACAGCCTTATTTACCGATGGTGCCGTTATTTCAATTGCAGAAAATACAGTGCTTGAAAAACCGATTCAATTAGCTTTTATTTCATCAAAAGAGGCGGCGCTTAAACTAAGTAATAGTCGAAATTTAGTGCTTGCAAAAGCATCATCAAAAGCAAGTGTTATTGAAACCTTTCATGCGGTAGAAGCGTCGTGTTACCACACCAATGTTATTACTGAAGTTGTTGTGGAGCCTAATGCAAATTTAACGCATAACCGTTTTCAGGCGGAATCCTTAAAAGCCTTTCATATTGGGGGGGTGTATTCGCGTCTTGAAAAGAATGCCATTTTCAATCAATACAACTATACATTCGGAGCGAGCTTATCACGCTGTGAAATACACGCAACATTAGGTGAAGCGTCTGATTGCACCTTAGATGGGCTGTACGTTGGACAGGATCGTCAACATATGGATAATCATACGCGCGTTAATCATGCTCAACCTCACGCTGTGAGCAACGAGTTTTATAAAGGTGTGTTAGGCGATGCTTCGCGTGGTGTGTTTCAAGGTCGAATTATTGTGGCGCAGGATGCACAAAAGACTGATGCGAAAATGAACAACCGTAACTTATTGTTATCTGATCGCGCAGAGGCGGATGCTAAACCTCAGCTTGAAATTTATGCTGATGATGTAAAATGCGCCCACGGTGTGACCGTTGGTCAATTGGACGATACGGCGATTTTCTATTTACGTTCGCGTGGCGCTGATGAACAAACGGCCAAAAACATGCTGACCTTTGCATTTGCAAATGAAATGATTGAGCATATCCCTTTCGAACCTCTGCGACTCGCTGTGTTAGATGAGTTGCTTAAACGTTTCCCACAAGCGGGGATAAAAAAAGAGTGGTTATGAATCAACAAGTAGACAATATAGCGGCCTATGATGTAGAGCGAATCCGTCAGGACTTCCCAGTCCTGGATCAACAAGTTCGTGGTAAACCATTGGTTTACCTTGATAACGCAGCGACAAGTCAAAAACCTAAGGCGGTAATTGATAGTATCGTTCAATATTACCAGAATGATAACGCCAATATTCACCGAGGTGTACATACACTAAGTGAACGGGCGACGTTATCGTACGAGAATGCACGTAAAAAGGTACAAACGTTTTTAAATGCTAGCTCAGAAAAAGAAATAGTCTTTGCACGTGGTGCAACCGAAGCAATTAATTTGGTTGCGAATGCATTTGCAGAAAAAATATCTGTTGGCGATGAAATTCTTATCACGGCAATGGAGCATCACTCAAACATAGTGCCTTGGCAGATGTTATGTGAAAAAACCGGTGCTAAATTAAAAGTAGCGCCAATAAATGAACAGGGCGAGTTGGTCTTTGAAGAGTTTGAAGCGCTGATTAGTAACAAAACTAAGTTTGCCGCTATCTCTCACATGTCGAATGCGTTGGGTACGATTAACCCGATCCAGCAAATGATTGAGCTACTTCACCAACACAATATCCCTGTTCTTGTGGATGGCGCACAAGCCATTCCGCACATTGCAGTTGATGTTCAAGCACTTGATTGCGAGTTTTATGTGTTTTCTGGGCATAAATTATATGCGCCAACAGGCATAGGCGCTTTGTACGGAAAAATGGAACAACTGGAGCAGATGGCACCATATCAAGGAGGAGGCGATATGATTAGCGTCGTCACATTTGATAAGACGGTTTATAGCAAAGTTCCTTATAAGTTTGAAGCGGGCACGCCAAATATCGCGGGGACAATTGGTTTAGGTGCGGCCATTGATTATGTCAATAAGATAGGTATTGATGCGATTGCAGCACACGAAAATAGTTTGTTGGAGTACGCAACAGAGCAAGCGAAGCGAATTAAAAAGTTAAGAATTATTGGTACAGCTAAAAATAAAGGTGCGATTTTATCTTTTGTTCTAGAAGGTATTCATCCACACGATATCGGAACAATGATGGACCACCAAGGTATAGCGGTACGTGCTGGGCACCATTGCGCAATGCCCGTTATGGATTTTTTTGGAGTACCTGCCACTGCTCGAGCATCTTTTGCCATGTATAATACGCACCAAGAAGTGGATGCCTTAATGGCTGGAATTGAAAACCTAATAGAGATGTTTGGCTAATGTTGGATGATTTAAGAGACCTATATCAAGAAGTTATTTTTGATCACAATAGAAACCCGAGAAACTTCCGTGCGATGGATGATGCGGATCGTCAAATCGATGGTTTTAATCCCTTATGTGGCGATCGTTTAACGTTATTTATAAAGTTTGCGGACGGCAAAATTAGTGATGCTAGTTTTCAAGGGCAAGGTTGTGCAATCTCTACTGCCTCTGCGTCATTAATGACGGATATTGTAAAAGGCTTAACCGAAGACGAAGCACAACATTTGTTTGCCTTATTTCATAAAATGGCGACAGGTGAAAAGGTTGAAATGGATGAGTTAGGTAAATTAGCCGTATTAGCAGGCGTTTGTGAATACCCGGCGCGTGTTAAGTGCGCGACTTTACCATGGCACACCCTAGATGCTTTATTGCAAGGTTCTGAAGAACCAGTGACAACTGAATAGATAACGTTTTTCTGTTATGCGTGAGCTAAACCCAATTACCAATAAAATTGCAGACCTTAAAGAGCGGACAGTTTCTCTTAGGGGGTATCTTTGACTTTGAAACAAAGGAAGAACGTTTAACGGAAGTTTTAAGAGAACTTGAAAGCCCTGAGGCATGGAATGACCCAGCCCATGCGCAAGCTTTAGGAAAGGAAAGAGGGCAATTAGAACTCGTCGTTAACACCCTTACTGAATTATATGAAGACCTAGACGACGCAGCTGACTTATTAGAAATGGCCGTTGAAGAGGGTGATGATGAGTCCGTTGGAATCATTGAGGCTGACTTAGAGCTGTACGAGAAGAAAGTAGCAAATCTAGAATTTCAACGGATGTTCTCAGGCGATATGGATGCTAATAGCGCTTTTTTAGATATTCAATCAGGCTCTGGCGGTACAGAAGCTCAAGACTGGGCCGAAATGATTTTGCGTATGTACCTACGTTGGGCCGAGCAGCATAATTTTAAAACAGAATTAATTGAAGTCTCTGCGGGCGATGTGGCGGGTATTAAAAGTGCGACAATTTCTATTCAAGGTGATTACGTTTATGGCTGGTTAAGAACTGAAATTGGTGTACACCGATTGGTTAGAAAATCCCCGTTTGACTCGGGTAGCCGCCGTCATACGTCGTTTGCCGCTGTTTTTGTGTCGCCAGAAATTGATGATGATATTGAAATTGATATTAATCCGGCTGACTTAAGAATAGATGTCTATAGAGCTAGTGGTGCGGGCGGGCAGCACGTTAACAAAACCGAATCGGCGGTGCGGATTACACATGAACCAACGAATACAGTCGTTCAATGTCAGAACGATCGCTCTCAACACAAGAATAAGGCGACAGCGATGAAGCAGTTAAAAGCTAAGTTGTATGAGCTTGAAGTGCAGAAGAAAATGGCCGATCAGCAAACCCAAGAAGAAAGTAAATCGGATATTGGCTGGGGAAGTCAGATACGCTCGTATGTATTAGATCAGTCTCGAATTAAAGATTTACGAACCGGCGTTGAAACCGGCAATACACAGGCCGTGCTCGATGGAGCATTGGACCAATTTATAGAAGCCAGTTTAAAAAGTGGAATTTAAGTTATGAGTGATCAAAAACAGAATCAATCAACACAAGATGAGAATAAGTTAATTGCTGTACGTCGTGAAAAACTGGCTGAAATAAAAAAACTGGGCAACGCCTATCCAAATGACTTTAGGCGTGAACACTATGCTGAATCACTGCACGCTGAATATAGTCAGTTTGATAAAGAAGCACTAGATGAACAACAAGTGCAGGTGTCATTAGCAGGGCGTTTAATGGCCAAACGAGTTATGGGCAAAGCGAGTTTTGCACACGTACAAGATATGTCGGGACGTATGCAGCTTTTCGTCCAGCGTGATACGTTACCTGAGGGGCATTACCAAACATTTAAAGGCTGGGATATTGGCGATATTATTGCTGTAGAAGGCGTTTTATTTAAAACAAAAACGGATGAGTTATCAGTGCGAGTTTCATCCATTCAACTACTGACGAAATCGTTACAGCCGCTACCCGAAAAATTCCATGGTCTAACTGATCAAGAACAACGATATCGTCATCGATATGTTGATTTAATCATGAATGGGCAATCACGTGATGTTTTTAAAATTCGTAGTAAAGTGGTTAGTTTTATTCGTCAATATCTTGTCGATAATGATTATATGGAGGTTGAAACTCCGATGATGCATGTCATTCCTGGAGGCGCAACAGCTAAACCATTTGCAACTCACCATAATGCATTAGATATGGAGCTGTTCCTACGTATCGCGCCAGAATTATATTTAAAACGTTTAATTGTTGGTGGCTTTGAACGTGTGTTTGAGATAAACCGCAGCTTCAGAAACGAAGGTCTTTCAACGCGTCATAACCCAGAATTCACAATGCTGGAGTTTTACCAAGCGTATGCTGATTACAATGACGTGATGAATTTAACTGAAGACATGTTACGAAAACTGGCGTCTGAGGTGCTGGGTACTAACGTTGTACATTATCAAGGTGAAGATTACGACCTAGGTAAACCGTTTAGACGGATGACTGTGATTGAATCAATTCTGCATTACAACAGCGATATCAGCGAAGAAAACCTAGCGACTAAAGAAGCTGCACTAAAAATTACCGAACGGTTAAATATCCCGGTAGAGGATAGTTACGGCCTAGGCAAAATTCAAATTGAGATATTTGAGAAAACGGTTGAAGAAAAATTACATGAACCAACATTTATTACCGCGTACCCAACTGAGGTTTCGCCTTTAGCACGAAGAAATGATGAGAATCCCTTTGTAACCGACCGATTTGAATTTTTCGTCGGTGGTAGAGAAGTGGCTAACGGTTTTTCTGAGCTTAATGATTCAGAAGACCAAGCAGAACGTTTTAAACAGCAGGCCGAAGATAAAGAAGCAGGTGATGATGAAGCAATGCATTACGATGCAGATTATATTAGAGCGCTTGAAATTGGTATGCCGCCAACGGCTGGTGAAGGGATTGGAATTGACCGCTTAGTGATGTTTTTAACAGACTCCGCCTCTATCAGAGACGTTATTTTATTTCCTCATATGAGACCAGAAAACTAAGTGTTTTCTAGTCTTCATTTTTAAGCTTTAAACATGAATAGGCGCTAAGCCCATTGCCCAAAAAATGACGGTGGTTACTAAAACGCCAACAATAGTCACTAAACCAATGGTGAGTACAGCACTAGCGAATAGAAAGCCTTTCTCTTGATTGATACCCATAACGATAGGTATACCGGTGTATAAAAGATAAACACCGTACCCAATAGCAATAAGTCCTGTTAAGAAAATAACCCATGGTATGGGGATGCTTGCAAAAATGCCGCTAATAAATAAAGGTGATAGGGTAGTAATAGCCAGTAACATACAAGTAGATAGGTCTCTGCTTGTACCATACGTTGCTGCCATCCAATGAATTGCTTTACCTATAATTGCAGTACCAACAATACAAGCTATATAGAAACCGATAACGAGTGGAAGGGTGCTTTCAAGGGTGAATTTGAAATTCCTATCGCCAATGTCCCAGCCTATATAAACGGTACCGATGAAAGCTGATGCTGCAGGAATTATGGCTAAGGTAAATATGTATTTATAAAAGCATTCTGCGACACTAATTTTTCTATCACGAATCTTTATCCATTCTTTATCTGATTTTATAAAATTTCCTGTTAAGTGGTTGATTATCATATTATTTCCTTATTTTTTTATAAACTATTGATTATTACTGAAGTAATAGGTAAGTTCTAACTGGTGTTTGTTTAACTAGAACATAACACTTTTTCAATTTAGCGTCTCTATTTTGAACTTGATCTATATCAATTTTTTTAGTTTTTGCTAAAAGGCTACCCAGGCGTTCAGGTTTGTTATAATTTTTCATTTTTAGCCTTGTTATTAATGAATTTATTGGACTATTTAAAACCGTGGGATTTTTCAGTTATTTTTGTATTGTCCTTTTTGTTACTGGGCTGGTTTTATACCAAAGGCCTTGCCGATATAAAAAAATCTCAAAGAAATGCTAAAACTTATTGGCAAGCGTTAAGTTTTTATATAGGTCTCATTTCAATTTACGCTGTTTCGCATACCTACCTTGATTACCTTGCGCAATATATGTTCTGGGTGCACCGATTTCAGCACTTGGTTCTTCATCACCTAGCGCCGTTATTGATGGTGCTGGGAGGTATCGAAATCTGTGCAAAAGGGCTTCCAACTTGGTGGCCAAAGTGGACAATATTGCCTCTTGTTATTAAGTGGCCGAGCGAGCGTTTATATCGCTTAATTCAACATCCTATCGTTGCCCCTTTCTTATTCGTTGGCTTAATATACCTATGGTTAATACCAGATATTCATTTTGCAGCAATGCTTAGCCAGACACTGTATTATGTGATGAATTGGTCTATGTTATTAGATGGTTTTTTATTTTGGTGGTTAGTATTAGGGCCTGATTGGCATGGCGAAGCGAAGGGCTTTAAAACTCGGATTATAATGATGTTAGTAGTTGTTATTCCACAGCAATTATTAGGCGCTTATTTAACGTTAACGGATTCAGTTATTTATGACGTGTATGATGTGTGCGGCCGTGCTTGGCCTATCAGCCCCTTAGTCGATCAGATTTATGGTGGAATTGTTACGTGGATACCGGCTAGTATGATGAGTGTATTAGGATTGGTTTTAGTGTTACGTCGTCGGTTAAATTTTCAAAAAAGAGTAGGGTATAAAAATGATTAAGCGGTTTATGGTGCTATGTATATTGTTAACCTTGTTTGCTTGCGCAAAAACTGAACCCACACGCTTAACAAATATTACAGGACTTATCCCAGATCTAACGTTTGAACTAACGGATGAAAATGGCAATAAAGTGACTGAAAAGAATTATCTAGGTTACACAGTTGCTGTGTTTTTTGGCTTCACTTCTTGCCCTGAAATTTGCCCAACAACGATGCATCAACTATCGGCCATATTGAAGAAAGTCGATACTAATGCGTCAAAAGTTAAGGTTTTATTTATTTCAGTTGACCCGGAAAGAGACTCAGTTGAAAAGTTAAAGAACTATACGGCTATTTTTGGTGATGCGTTTATCGGCCTTCGAGGAGATGAAACAGACATAAAAGAAATGACCAAGCGTTATCGTGTTACGTTTGGATATGGCGATACTGATGATGAAGGAAATTATGAGGTTTCTCATAGTGGAGCAGTTTTTATATTTGATAAAAAGGCTAAAGCGCGCTTGTTGGCTACCCAGTCATCTAGTAGTGAGGATATATTATTTGATCTAAATAATTTAATAAATTCAGGAAGTTAACGAGTTTTTAACATCTATTTTGTAAACTTTTTATAATATTTTTTTCAACCGATGAGTCATTAAGTCATCGCAATTTGTATATCATTAATTTTTTGCTGCGCTTTAAAATAATGGAAAATCCGTTAATCCCACAAGACTTGTATTTTCATTATCTGTAGTTTCACAAGATTTACCACTACAACTAAACCTACGATTGATAGCTGTCTAGTCTAGTTTGTATTTTGGGAGGAGTATGCTTATTGCGATGTTATTTTTAAGCAAAATTTCCTGATCATTGATAAGCGGCACTTTTAGTACAGTAAGCCCTGTATGGGTTTGATTACCAGAAGGTATGGAATTTAAAACAGTACCGATGCTATTTGTATCAGTGCCGGTAAATAGTTGCTCCCCAATAACAAAGGGTGACGCTGACTGGTAGCTGACTAATCGTCGCTTTACACTACCTTTATAGTGCATTCGAGCAACAACTTCTTGCCCGGTATAACAGCCTTTTTGAAAACTAATGCCTTTTAATGCATCAAGGTTAAGCATTTGCGGGATGAATTGTTCACTCGTTTCTTGTGTTATTTCTGGAATGCAAGCAGATATTAGCCATTTATCCCACTCGTTATCATTCAAGGCTATGTCAAAGATATGACTTAATTCCTCCGTGCAGCTTGTTGGAATAAGCAATAAAGCGAGATTATCTTGTTCTGTATATTGAATGTTAGCTAAAGGCCTTAGTGTATTTTCTAATACGAAAGGTAATGCTTCGTTAACGCCAAGAATAATAAACTGACTTGTTACGTCGTCAATGATGACCTTTGACCGAAAAACGAACATTTTCAAGCGTTTAATAACAGAAGCGGATAAATCAGATGAAAGGGTCATATAAAATATTTCACCGCGTTTCACGAGATGAAAAAGACTGATAACTCGACCTTTAGGGTTGCACAAAGCTCCAAAACCACTGTTAGTATCGTCTAAGCTTAATACATCACAGGTTGTTTGCCCTTGTAGGAAGTTTGCAGCATCTTTCCCTGTAAAGGAGATGATGCTCTTTTTGCTTTGGAGGTTGTATGCAGTGGTAGCGCTCATGTTGTTCAAAGTTAGAGTTGTTTAGGACATAGTATTGTATCGCTAAACAATTTATGTTGCGGCACAAAAAAGTACCAGTATAACCTTGAATATAAATGATTGATGTTTTAACCTAACGAGCTTCTATTTCGGGTTGAATTTCATGAATAAAGAAGCTGCAAATCAAGTGAACGTGTCTAAGATTCCTAAGAAAGAGGCTGAGAAAGATACGAGTAAAACTAAACCTGAGTTAACAAAAGAAATAAATGGACGGTCTGGACCCGAACCAACTCGCTACGGAGACTGGGAGAAAAATGGCCGATGCATCGATTTTTAATTTAGTTTTTTAAATAATATTTAGTCACCAAGGGATTCTATATGAGTAGTAATAACAGACCACTTTCACCGCATCTAGATGTTTATAAGTTGCCTCTATCAGCATTACTGTCAATCGTTCATCGAGGGACAGGTGCATTTTTAACGCTTGGAACTATCGTTTTAGTTTGGTGGTTAATGGCATTAGCTGGTGGCGAGGAATCATTTAATTCGGCACAGCAATTTATGGGTAGCTTTTTTGGGCGATTGATTTTGCTTGGTTGGTCATTTGCTTTATTTTTTCACCTTGCAAACGGTATTAGACATCTAGTATGGGATGCTGGTTATTGTTTTGAAAAAGATGAAGTTGAGAAAACATCATATATCGTTTTAGCCACATCAGTTTTTCTAACCCTTTTAGTTTGGGTTGTTGCATTTTTATTCACGGCGGGAGCATAAAATGAGTTTAAGATCACCACTTGGACAGGCTAAAGGGTTAGGGTCTGCAAAGGAAGGCTTGCATCATTGGTGGGCCCAACGTGTCACTGCGGTTGCACTTATTCCATTAACGATTTGGTTTGCATTCAAAGTAGCTGTGCTCAGCATGTCTGATTATAAAACCGTATTAGAATGTATTGGATCGCCATGGTCTGCTGCACTAATTGTCAGCTTAATCGTTGCTGCGTTTTATCATGCTGCTTTGGGTATGCAAGTTATTTATGAAGATTACATTGGTGGTAAAGCTGTGCGAATTGCTGCCATTATGGGCACCAATCTATTATTATTTTTATTGGCTGCGGCAAGCATTATTGCTGTGGTACGCATTGCCGTTGGAGGCTAGAGCTGTATGAATATCGAAGATTATAAAATAACCGAACATAAATACGACGTTGTAGTGGTTGGTGCAGGTGGCGCTGGTTTGCGTGCAACGTTTGGTATGGCTCAAAAGGGCCTAAAGACGGCCTGTATTACTAAAGTTTTTCCAACACGTAGTCATACCGTTGCTGCTCAAGGTGGCATTAGTGCGGCCTTGGGAAATATGGGTAAAGATGATTGGCGCTGGCATATGTATGACACTGTTAAAGGGTCAGATTGGTTAGGCGATCAAGATGCGATTGAATATATGTGTCGTGAGGCGATTCCTGCGATTGTCGAATTAGAGCACTATGGCGTGCCTTTTTCTCGTACAGAAGAAGGTAAAATTTATCAGCGTCCTTTTGGTGGTATGACAACTAACTACGGCGAAGGAACAGCACAACGTACATGTGCAGCGGCCGATAGAACGGGTCATGCGATTCTTCATACACTCTACCAACAATCGCTTAAACATGACGCTGAATTCTTTATTGAATATTTTGCGCTTGACTTGATCATGGATGATGATGGCGTTTGCCGTGGAGTACTAGCGTTAAAAATGGATGACGGCACGTTACATTTATTCCGTTCACATATGGCAGTAATGGCAACAGGTGGATATGGCCGTTCATTTTTCTCTTGTACTTCAGCGCATACCTGTACAGGTGACGGTAATGCGATGGTCCTTCGTGCAGGTTTGCCATTACAAGATATGGAGTTTGTTCAATTCCACCCAACTGGTATTTATGGGTCTGGCTGTTTGATTACTGAAGGTGTTCGAGGAGAGGGTGGGTACTTAACCAACTCTAAAGGCGAGCGCTTTATGGAACGGTATGCACCGAATGCTAAAGACTTAGCTTCTCGAGATGTTGTGAGTCGCTCGATGACCATTGAAATTAATGAAGGCCGTGGTGTCGGTCCAGAAGGTGATCATATTCACCTTCATTTGGAGCACTTAGGCCCCGAAGTTATTGAAGAACGTTTACCGGGTATTGCTGAAAGTGCAAAAATATTTGCAGGCGTTGACGTTAGCAAAGAGCCCATCCCTGTTTTACCAACGGTTCATTATAATATGGGTGGTATACCCACTAATTATAAGGGTGAAGTGGTCACGCTTGATGGAGATAACCCCGATAAAGTAGTAAAAGGATTAATGGCGATTGGCGAAGCAGCTTGTGTGTCTGTACATGGCGCAAATAGACTAGGTTCAAACTCCCTATTAGATCTAGTTGTATTTGGCCGCTCAGCATCAATTAGAGCTGCAGAAGTGGTTGAACCTGATACTGATCATCCTGACTTAGCCGAAAACGCTTGCGAACAAGCATTAACGCGTTTAGATAAATTTAGAAACGCAAATGGCTCAAAGAGAACATCTGAAGTTCGTTTAGATATGCAAAAAACCATGCAAAAACACGCTGCTGTGTTTAGAACCGGTGAGTCTATGAAAGATGGTGTTGAAAAACTGAGGGAAGTCCAAGAATCATTTAAAGATGTCTCAGTGTCTGACCGGTCCTTGATTTGGAACACTGATTTAATTGAAACACTGGAGCTTGATAATTTATTATCGCAAGCTGCAGTCACGATTGAAGGCGCTCTAAATAGAGAAGAAAGCCGAGGTGGTCATGCACGTGAAGATTTCCCTGATCGTGATGATGAAAACTGGCATAAGCATTCAATTATGTGGTTTGACGACAAGAATAAAGTCAGTATCAACTATCGACCTGTGCATATGTACACATTGTCAGATGATGTTGATGTTGTTCCGCCTAAAAAGCGCGTCTACTAAGGCTTAAAGAGGATATATAAATGGCTGAATTTACACTTCCAAAAAACTCTGTCGTACAACAGGGCAAAACCTATCCTGCGCCTGCAGGAGCAACGAATATTCAAGTGGTAGAAATCTATCGCTGGGATCCAGATAGTGGTGAAAACCCTCGCGTTGATACTTATAATCTAGATTTAGATACTTGCGGCCCGATGGTATTGGATGCGATTATCAAAATTAAAGACGAGATTGACTCTACGCTAACGTTTCGTCGTTCATGCCGAGAAGGCATTTGTGGTTCTTGCTCAATGAATATTAATGGTAAAAACACCTTAGCGTGTACCAAAGATATCAGTGACATTGATGGGCCTATCAAGATTTACCCTTTACCGCATATGCCTGTCGTAAAAGATATTGTGCCTGATTTAACACACTTTTATGCTCAGTACGCATCAATCAAACCTTGGATTCAATCAACAACACCACCGCCACCCGATAAAGAACGTCTTCAATCAAAAGAAGACCGCGCTCAACTTGACGGTTTATATGAATGTATTCTTTGTGCATGTTGTTCAACATCTTGCCCAAGTTACTGGTGGAATGGTGATCGTTATCTTGGCCCCGCGATTTTATTGCAAGCGTATCGCTGGTTAGCCGATTCACGTGATGAAAATGCCGGTGAGCGTTTAGACGAGTTAGAAGACCCGTTTAAATTATACCGTTGCCATACCATCATGAACTGTACGGAAACCTGCCCGAAAGGCTTGAACCCTGCAAAAGCAATTGCTGAAATCAAAAAACTTTTAGTTGAGCGTAAGATTGCTTAATGTCTGAAAAATCAAAGCTCCTTTGGCGTTGCCGACGTGGCGTCAAAGAGCTTGATGTTTTATTTACTCGTTTTGTTGAGTTATCCTACGATGGCTTGTCGGAAAGAGAAAAAGAAGCATTCAATAAACTGCTAGAAATAGAAGATCCTGATATTCTCGGTTTTATGCTGTACAACATAACGCCGGATGATCCAGACGTGGCTAATATCGTTGAAAAAATCCATACCACCGTTTGATATAACGTTAGGGGCATCTATAACGCTTAATTTCATTATTTATGGCGCGTTCTTTTTAACGCTAATAGCTTGCTGGTTAAACGGTCTAAACGTTACTCTGCAAACTTTACTTAGTGTTGGTACAGCGGGCATGTTTCTTTATACCTACCAAGGTGGCGTATTAAGTTATCGCAATGTTGCGAAACTACACTGTAAGTCTGATGGTTGTTGGTCTTTGTTTAATAGTGACGGCTCTTCAGACCTGTACCGTTTAAAAGAAACCAGTGTTATTTTAGGCCCGCTTTACTTTCTTCACTTCCAATCCAAATCAAAAAATATCAATTTAATACTGGCGAATGACTGTATGACTGCCGAGGAAAAAAGAAACTTGCGCGTGGCCTTAAAGGTTTATAGAAAAAAGCTTCTATTTGCTAGGGTTTAGCACGGTATCCTTTTTAAAGTTTTTATCATCTGTATTGGGGTAGTCAAGTGTGTAATGTAAGCCGCGGCTTTCTTTACGAAGTAGCGCGCTATCAATGATCAATTCAGCGGTTGTCACAAGGTTCCTTAATTCTAGAAAGTCACTCGTCACATGGAAATGGCTGTAATAATCTTCTATTTCTTGTTTTAACAGTGTTATGCGATGTTTAGCCCGTTGTAATCGTTTTGTGGTTCGAACGATACCAACGTAGTCCCACATAAATTGTCGTAATTCAGCCCAGTTATGAGAGACCACAATTGCTTCATCCGAATTGATAACTTTTGAATCGTCCCATGCTTTAATACGAGATGACCTTTCAGCACCTTCCAAAAACTTGGTGATATCAATACTGGCCTGTTTTGCGAAAACCAGACATTCAAGAATTGAGTTGCTGGCCATCCTATTAGCACCATGTAACCCGGTAAAAGCGGTTTCTCCAACGGCATACAAACCAGTGATGTCAGTCAGTCCATTTCTATCGGTCATAACGCCACCGCAAGTATAGTGAGCAGCAGGTACAACGGGCAACGGGTCTTTAGTCATATCAAAACCAAAACTTAGACACCTTTCATTAAGCATTGGAAAATGTGACTTTGTAAACTTTGCCGTACGGTGACTAATATCTAAAAATACAGAGGGGATACCTAAGCGTTTCATTTCATGGTCAATCGCTCGGGCAACAATGTCACGCGGGGCTAATTCAGCACGCTTGTCAAAGTTCGGCATAAAACGTGTGCCATCTGGTAGTAACAATAAACCACCTTCACCTCTGACTGCTTCACTGATCAAGAAAGATTTGGCTTCGGGGTGAAACAAACAAGTTGGGTGGAATTGCATGAACTCCATATTGGCTACGCGACATCCAGCACGCCATGCCATTGCAATACCGTCGCCAGTGGAAACATCAGGGTTGCTAGTATATAAATATACTTTACTGGCGCCGCCTGTCGCTAGTGTGACACAAGGGCTTTTCATGTTAAAAATAACGTCTTTTTTAGTATCTAAAACATAACAGCCTGTTACTCTCTTTTTGCCCGTTTTTTTATCTTTGCTAGTGACTAGGTCAATCACATTATGGTGCTCAAAAATCTTAATATTAGACTGATTAAGGATCTGCTCATTAAGCGCTGTTTGGACAGCTCGGCCGGTTGAATCATCGGCGTGAACAACTCGTCTATAGGAATGCCCGCCTTCTTTTGTTAAGTGAAGTTTATTATTCGAGCGTATATTTTTGTTCGTTGAAAACTGGACATTATTAGCCATTAACCAATCGATGCTGGCTTTACCATGAGAAACAACTAATTCGACAATATCATCATGGCATAGGCCAGCGCCCGCTCTGATAGTATCTATTCGGTGGGAATCAAGTGAATCGGCATCATCTAAAACAGCAGAAATGCCACCTTGGGCATAATAGGTGCTTCCTTCAGACATATTTAACTTTGAAAGTATCGCGATTTGGATATGGCTTGGAAGAGAGAGTGCAAGCCCCATTCCTGCAGCACCACTACCAATTATAATGACGTCATATGAAAATGTGTTATCTGACATATTAATTTATTTGATTAGACTGACTCTAAAAGGCCATAATAGAAAACTTAGCTACTTTACACGGATTCATTAAAAAATTGATTTTTTCTTTCCAACAATTGAACTACTCCTTAATCTCATTGTCTTTAAGGCAAGAGTTAGTGTTATTTGATCAGATATTTAGGTGTAAGTATGTCTGATCAAGATGATCAATTATTAATAGCGCGGGTTAAAAAAGGTGATAAAAAGGCGTTTGATAAATTAGTTATTAAATATCAGCAGCGAATCATCCAGTTAGTTCGTCGATATATACGAGATGAAAGTGAGGCGCAGGACGTTGCTCAAGAAGTGTTTATCAAAACGTATAAGGCGTTAGCCAATTTTAGAGGAGAGAGTGCATTTTATACGTGGCTGTATAGAATTGCGGTTAATACGGCAAAGAATTATCTAGTTTTTAGGGCAAGGCGCTCGTCGGATCATGAGGTGGATGTTGACGATGCAGAGAATTTTGAAGGTGCCTTTAAACTGAAAGAAGGTGATACGCCAGAACATTTGCTGTTGAGTGAAGAAATTAGAAAGATGGTTCAACAAACCATTGAATCTTTACCGGACGATTTAAAAAGTGCGATTAGGTATAGAGAGTTAGATGGAATGAGCTATGAAGAAATTGCACATAAAATGGATTGTCCAGTTGGTACTGTTCGTTCACGTATATTCAGGGCACGTGAAACAGTAGATAAAGCTCTAAAGCCATTACTCGATTAAATGTAGATAGGAACCAGCAATGAACGACATATATAAAGAGCAAATATCATCGTTATTGGATAATGAATTGAGTTCACCTGAGGCTGAAGAGTTATTAAAAGCCATTGAGAATGACAAAGCATTAAGTGAAAAGTTTGATCGGTATGCTCTTATTCGAGATGCATTTAATGAACGTACCGTCGCCCAAGAATCATTTTTACATAATATCCAAACCGAACTTCTTGCTGAGCCCACAATTTTGGCTCCCATATTAAATAAAAAATATGTGGTGACTGCATTAGCGGCCTCACTTGCTCTCTTTACAATCGTTATTTTCGATATTGGGTTGTTTTCGACTAACCCAACAAGCTCTCCGTCGATCGCATCAATTGATTCAGATAACAATGAGGTCATACTGCTTGAAGAGATGCAGGATGAAGAGTTAATTGAAAATAAAACTACGCCGCAACATACGCGATTAGTAACGTTTAAAAGGTAACGTCTAATTAAATCATTGTTGCTTATCCAACCCCTCAAAAAATAATGTTGTATAAGGTTTTTTTTAAGTTAATAACTTTTGGGTGCTTATCAGTACGTAGATTTCACGTGCTGGCAACAGGGGTGAAAGAAACAGCTAGAATCTTTTTAGCCAACATAATCAATATGTTCCCAAGGCAATCGTATCAGTCGAGTGCTGTTTACATTCGTCCCTGCGGCATGGAATTAGTGGTATCGTGAGATATTCGAAAAGTAGGAATCAACATAATTTTTGAGAACGCTGATGATTGAAGAAATAGCTATTGTTAAATCAGTTAAGCACCACTGGGTCAGTGTGTTAACCACGCAAAGTTCAAGTTGTCATCAATGTAATGAAGCAGCGTCGTGCTCGACGTCAGTACTGTCAAAATTCTTTGGTGCGAAAGAAATTGAATTAAAAATGTACTCGGAAGTGTCGCTTGAAAAAGGGGATCGAGTGGTTATCGGTATTAAGGAAAATATTTTTATGGGCTTGACCGCGCTTATTTACTTTACCCCTTTATGCGTACTGTTTTTATTTGCTTTATTAGGGCAGCAGTTAAGTCCGCAGTTAGGTATTGAAAGTGAATTATTGACTATTTTGTTGGCTCTTTTTGGGTTTGGTGGATGTTATTACCTAATTAAGTACTTAATTCAAAATCATCTTGAACCGCAAAGAATCAACCCCGTTATATTGAAAAAACTTTAATAATCCCCATTTATGTTAAATCGTTTTAATAAGGACCATGTTATGTATATGAGCTTTCGTCGATACGTTGTTGTTTCATTTTTATTATTGCTTACATTTAGTCACGCTACAGCAAATAACCTGCCCGATTTTACTTCATTAGTTGAAAAAAACAGCAGTGCGGTAGTTAATATAAGCACGACTCAAAAAGCTCATCAACAAAGCGTATTACCTGAAGGGTTCGAATTCCCAGAGAATCAACCTTATAGTGATTTGTTGAGGCACTTTTTTGGCGGCCAAGGACAGATTCCCAGACAACAAGAAACGCGCTCATTAGGCTCTGGTTTCATCATTTCAGAGGATGGTTTCTTATTAACGAATCACCATGTTATAAAAAATGCTGACGAAATCTTTGTACGCTTACAAGATCGAAGAGAGTTAAAAGCCGAGTTAATTGGTAGTGATGAGCGTACTGATGTTGCCCTATTGAAGGTCGATGCGACTAATCTACCCGTTGTAAAGCTTGGCTCATCAAAATCGCTAAAGGTTGGTGAATGGGTGTTTGCTATCGGTTCGCCGTTTGGTTTTGACAGTTCAGTTACTGCCGGTATTGTTAGCGCGAAAGGCAGAAGTCTTCCAAAAGAAAACTACGTGCCGTTTATTCAAACGGATGTAGCTATCAACCCAGGTAATTCAGGTGGTCCATTATTTAACCTAGACGGTGAAGTGGTTGGTATTAACTCACAAATATATAGTCGTTCTGGTGGTTTTATGGGCTTATCATTCGCGATACCGATAGACGTTGCGTTGAATGTTAGTCATCAGTTAAAAAAATCGGGTCATGTCTTACGAGGTTGGTTAGGTGTGCGTATTCAAGATGTTACTCGTGAATTAGCCGAGTCATTTGATATGGATAAACCACATGGCGCTTTAGTTGCTCAAGTTATTCCTGGGAGTCCCGCAGAAAAAGCAGGTATTCAAGTCGGTGATGTTATTGTGGCATTTAATGGTGAAAATATTAATCGCTCTTCTTCATTGCCGCCCTTAGTTGGTTCTGCAAATATCACTAATAAGGCCAAAGTTAAAATCATCCGTAACAAAAAAGCTAAGGTTTTGACAGTAACGTTAGAAAAACTTCCAGAAGACGAACAAGCCATTGCAAAGGTAAAAAAGAACTCGAAAACCAACACGACATTGGGAATGTCGGTAAAGGATTTAACCAAAGAAACACGTAGCCAGTTAAATATAAAAAAGTATGGTGTTATTGTTGACTCGGTGGGAAGTGGAGCAGCCTCAAAAGCAGGTATTCGTCCAGGTGATGTGATCATGCAAATTGATGGTCAATATGTAAAAAACACGGATCATATTAAGAAGTTAGCTAATGAAATAAGCGACGGAAAGTTCATTTCGATACTAATTAATCGACAAGGGAACCCAATTTTCCTCGCTTTGAAAAAATAATAGGTACAATGTCGGCAGTATTACAAAACGCCTCATTTGAGGCGTTTTAGCTAAGTTAATCGGATGCATTTTTAATGCGATTTAACAAATTCACGGTCTACGACCAATATTGACGAGATAAAGTGTGCCAGACATAAGCTTAACAAGAAATTTTTCCATTATTGCCCATATTGACCATGGGAAATCAACATTAGCCGACCGTTTAATCCATATTTGTGGAGGATTAAGTGAACGAGAAATGGAGGAGCAGGTTCTTGATTCGATGGATATCGAGCGAGAACGCGGCATAACGATTAAAGCGCAAAGCGTAACACTTCATTACAAAGCTAATGATGGGAAAACCTATAGGCTTAATTTTATTGATACGCCGGGCCATGTGGACTTTTCATATGAGGTTTCACGTTCTTTAGCCGCCTGTGAAGGTGCCTTATTAGTTGTCGATGCTGCCCAAGGTGTAGAAGCGCAAAGTGTTGCAAATTGCTATACAGCCATTGAGCTTGGTCTTGAAGTGTTACCTATATTGAACAAAATAGACTTACCGTCAGCTGAACCGGAACGCGTAGCTGAAGAAGTTGAAGAGATTATCGGTATTGAAGCGATTGATGCGCCACAAATTAGTGCTAAAACAGGGCTAGGTGTTGAGCTCGTGTTAGAGCAAATAGTCAAAAATGTTCCGGCGCCGAAAGGCGACCCAGATGCACCCTTACAAGCACTTATTATTGATTCTTGGTTTGATAATTACTTAGGCGTTGTCTCTTTAATTCGAGTTGTTAACGGCGTTATAAAAAAGAAACAGAAAATCAAAATGATGTCATCAAACGATATACATCTTGTGGATCAAGTAGGTGTTTTTACGCCTAAAAGAGAAGTGCTTGATGCCCTGTACCCAGGTGATGTTGGTTTTATGGTGGCGGGTATTAAAGATATTTATGGAGCACCCGTTGGCGATACTATAACGTTCTCGAGTAATCCTTCAGAAACTTCCTTGCCAGGCTTTAAAAAAGTTCAAGCACGTGTATTTGCAGGGCTGTTTCCATCTAGCTCGAATGATTATGAAAACCTTCGCGAGGCATTAAATAAATTAAAACTTAATGACGCCTCTTTAAATTATGAACCAGAAACATCCGATGCGCTTGGTTTTGGTTTTCGTTGTGGGTTCCTTGGAATGTTGCATATGGAAATCATCCAAGAACGCCTCGAGCGTGAATATGATTTAGACCTTATCACCACAGCACCTACCGTTATTTATCAAGTCTTGTTGCATAATGGCGATGTTCTTGAAGTTGATAACCCGGCAAAGCTACCGGATATTTCAACCGTCAATGAAATACGTGAACCGATCATAGAAGCTCATATTCTTGTTCCGCAGGAATATTTAGGTAGTGTTATTACTTTATGTATTGATAAGCGTGGCGTGCAAACAAAAATGCAATATATGGGCAAGCAAGTATCATTAAGTTATGAAATGCCAATGAGTGAAGTTGTGTTAGATTTTTTTGATCGATTGAAGTCGGTCAGCCGTGGTTATGCCTCGTTTGAATATGAATTTAAACGTTTCCAAGCAGAACCCTTGGTTAAGTTAGATATACTTATCAATGGCGATAGGGTGGATGCGTTATCATTGATTGTTCATCGAGATATTAGCCAGAATAGAGGTCGGGAACTTGTTGATAAAATGAAAGAGCTCATTCCCCGTCAAATGTTTGAAATTGCTATTCAAGCAGCCATCGGTGCAAAAATTATTGCTCGTTCCTCAGTAAAAGCATTAAGAAAGAATGTAACAGCAAAGTGTTATGGTGGTGATATTTCTCGCAAACGAAAATTATTAGAAAAACAAAAAGCAGGTAAAAAGCGTATGAAACAAGTGGGGAATGTTGAAATACCGCAAGATGCCTTTTTAGCCGTTCTAAAACTAGGAAGTGACTAATGCATTTTGATTTTTCTGCCGCACTAACATTAGCCACTTTTTTAACGGGGATAATTTCAGCCGTTTATTGGTTGATGCAACGATCAAAAAACAATTTATTCAGCGCTAAAGAACCGATCTTAGTTGAATACTCAAAGTCTTTTTTCCCGGTCCTTTTATTCGTTTTGGTCTTGCGCTCATTTATTGTTGAGCCCTTTAGAATACCTTCCAGCTCGATGATGCCAACGCTCTTAATTGGTGATTTTATTTTGGTTAACAAGTTTTCTTATGGCGTGCGATTACCTGTAGTAAACACTAAAATAATAGATATTGGAAAACCGGAGCGAGGCGATATCATGGTGTTTCGTTATCCAAAAAACCCGTCATTAGATTACATTAAACGCGTCATTGGCTTGCCAGGTGATAAAGTAGGTTATTTTGATAAGCATGTTTACATTAATGGCCAGCGTATCTCACAAGAACCATTAGGTTTATATCAGGGAGTTGGGCAAGGTGATAATATGACGAACTCACTATTGCAGCGTGAATTATTGCCGCTTCAAGAGCACGATATACTAATTATGAGTGAGCGACCATCTATTGAAGGTGAGACAATAATACCTGAAGGACACTATTTTATGATGGGGGACAACCGTGATAATAGTAACGATAGCCGTTATTGGGGAACCGTTCCAGAGGAAAACATAGTGGGTAAGGCGTTTATGATTTGGATGAACTGGGATTCAAGCAATCAAGGCGTTGACTGGAAAAGATTAGGTTCCACAATACATTAAGGATAATTATGAAAGGAGAATATAGTATGAATTCATCAAAACAAGAAGGGTTTACTCTTGTCGGGCTCATTTTAGTTTTTGGGTTAATCGGTATCGTCACCCTCAGCGTATTAAAGGTTTTTCCAGTTTATATGGAGCACTTAGCTGTGCAAAAAGCGATGGAAACTATAGAAACTGACCCAAGCATTAAAAATATGACAGTGGGGCAAATTAGAGGCTTATTTGAGAAAAAACTGGATATGAATCAGGTTGCAAGTATTAGCGCTAAAGATGCCAAAATTAATCGTTCGATTGGTGAAATTACGATGAAAGTGGAGTACGAAGTCCGTAAGGACTATATAGGGAACGTTGATATTGTTCTCACCTTTAGTGACGCATTTGACATCGCTCTTTAAACTGACATTGGAATAGATATTGAGTTTTGATGCTAACAGGCTACAAAAGAAAATAAATGCCACATTTAAAGACCATGCTCTACTGGAGCAGGCGTTAACTCATCGAAGTATTGGCCAAAATAATAATGAACGCTTAGAGTTTTTGGGTGATTCTATTTTAGGCTTTGTTGTTGCTGATGAGATTTACAAGCGATTCCCAACGGTCGATGAAGGGATTATGAGCCGACTACGAGCACACTTAGTTAATAGAGATTCGTTAGCGAATGTTGCTAAGAAACTTAAATTAAGTGATGAGTTGGTACTTGGGCCGGGTGAAATGAAAAGCGGTGGAAAACACCGTGCATCAATTCTGTCGGATGCTGTAGAGGCCATAATTGGTGCTATTTATAAAGATAAAGGTTTAACTGAGGCGACATCTTGGGTTCTTGCGGTATTTAAAGAGCAACTTGACTTTTTAAGCCTAGAAACGGCTACAAAAGACCCCAAAACACAATTACAAGAATATTTACAAGGGCGTGGTGTAGCCGTACCAAAATATACTGTTATTTCTACGACGGGCTTAGATCACGACCAACAATTCAAAATTGAGTGCGAGGTTGCTTGCCTCAATGAAATAGTACACGCGACTGCAAGTTCACGAAAAAAAGCGGAACAAAAAGCGGCATCGAAAATTCTAGAGAGCTTACTTTAATGAAAAAAGAACCCTTCAAAAGCGGTTTTGTTGCCCTGATTGGTGCCCCAAATGCCGGCAAATCAACGCTTTTAAATAATTTATTGGGTCAAAAGATAAGTATTACTTCAAGGCGCCCTCAAACGACACGCCATAGAATTTTAGGGATCAAAACAACAGATAACTCACAAGTTGTTTATGTTGATACGCCTGGTATGCATTTGGGTGGTAAACGAGCGCTGAATAAATACCTCAATAAAACGGCTGACACCAGCCTTATGGGCGTAGACGTTATAGTTTGGGTTAAAGATGATATGCAGTGGGATGACCTTGATATCTCTATCCTTGAGAAGTTACAAAACGAAGGGGCACCCGTTGTATTAGCGATCAATAAAATTGATAAGATTAGTGATAAACAAGCGTTACTACCGTTTATTCAAAAGATTAGTCTCGAGCACGACTTTAAATCAATTATTCCTATTTCTGCATTAACAGGTAAACAACTTGGCGAATTTGAAACGTTACTTTTAAAGCTTTTACCTGAGGGCGGCCTAATGTTTCCCGAAGATCAGGTAACGGATAGTTCTGAACGTTTTATGGCGACTGAAATCATACGAGAAAAATTAATACGCCGTTTAGGTCAAGAAATACCCCATTCTTTAAGTATCAGTATTGACCAATACAAAGTCGAAGAAAAAATTACCCGCATTTATGCCGTGATTTGGGTCGAAAGAGAAGGGCAAAAAAATATAGTTATTGGCGATAAAGGCGTTGGACTAAAAGAGATAGGCACTCAAGCTCGTTTAGATATCGAGAAAATGCTTGAAGCAAAGGTGTATTTGAATTTGTGGGTAAAAGTCAAAAAGAATTGGTCTGACAATGAGCGAGAATTAATTAGTCTTGGTTATCGTGGGGTTGAGTGATCCATTGACGGTTAATAAGACTGCTTACTAAATATAAATTGTATGAATCGAGTTGATCAGCAACTCGGCTTTATTCTAAAAAGCCAATCATTTAAAGAAAATAGCCTAATTCATCAGGTTTTTACCCAAAATGACGGGATTATTTCAATTCTGTCGAAAGGCTCGAAAGCAAAAAATTCAAAACACGGCTCATTACTACAAGCTTTTCGCTTGCTGTCGTTGTCATGGGTTGGCAAGAATGAGCTTAAAACGTTAACAGGTATTGAAGAAAGCTTAAATATTAAACAACTTCAAGGCTCATCTTTGTATTGCGGGTTTTATGTGAACGAATTGATATTGAATCTATTGCAGAAACATGATCCTCACCCAGTTTTATTTGACGCATTCAAAGATATTATTATCAAATTATCATCTTGCACTTATTTAGAAGCTCATCTAAGACAGTTTGAAAAAGTATTATTTGAACAGATAGGTTACGGCCTTCAACTGGATTACGATATAGAAAGTAATTCACCAATTAAACCAGACCAACACTATATTTACTATGCAGGGCAAGGGCCAAAGCCTGAGTCTAGTCATCACCCTGATGCTGTGTTTGGTAGTATGTTAATTAACCTGAACAATAATAAGTTAACCGACGAAATTGAACTTAAACAAGCAAAGCGACTTATGAGAAGGTTAATTGATCATCAGTTGGATGGTAAAATACTGAAAAGTCGTGACCTTTTTATTTAATTCTTTAACCTTCTCATTATGCACAAAAATACTATTCTTCTAGGCGTAAATATCGACCATGTTGCCACATTAAGAAACGCACGTGGCACAGAATATCCTTCCCCATTAGATGCCGCTTTTGTTGCAGAGCGAGCAGGTGCTGATGGTATTACTATCCATTTGCGTGAAGACAGACGACATATTAATGACCAAGATGTACGTGATATTGCCTCTAATATTCATACACGTTTAAATCTAGAATTGGCTGTTACCAATGAAATGATTGATATTGCCTGTCATGTAAAACCTCATTCTTGTTGTTTAGTACCAGAAAAGAGGGAAGAGTTAACGACCGAAGGTGGCTTGGATGTTTCTGGAAATTTCGAACGGTTACAGCAGGCTTGCTCATCCTTATCATCTGCTGGGATTTTAATTTCTCCCTTTATTGATCCCGATAAAGAACAAATTGATGCAGTAAAAGAAGCCGGTGCGACCATGTTAGAGCTGCATACGGGCTGTTATGCAGATGCAAAAAGTGATTTGCAGCAAGACGCTGAGTACAACAGAATTGTTGCTGCTGCGACTTACGCGAACAGTCTTGGTTTGCAAGTCAACGCGGGGCATGGTTTGCATTATCATAATGTTGAACCGATTGCTAAAATTCCAGAGATAATAGAGCTCAATATAGGGCACTCAATTATTTCAAGGGCGCTGATGACAGGTTTAGATGTTGCTGTGCGTGATATGAAAGTATTGATGCGTAACGCTCGTCTTTGTTAGGCGATATAGCATTATGAAGTTTGCGTTAGGCGTTGAATATGATGGCAGCCGATATCATGGTTGGCAACGACAAAAAAATACCCACGAGACTGTTCAGGAAAAAGTTGAAGTTGCTTTATCTATTCTAGCCACTAGCCCTGTTTCAGTTGTTTGTGCTGGGCGAACCGATGCTGGCGTACATGCCTTTGAGCAAGTGGTGCACTTTGAAACAAATAAGCACCGAGAAATGCATCAATGGGTGCTTGGCACGAATTCAAACTTACCCGATGATATTCGAATTATTTGGATAAAGCAGGTAGCTGATAACTTCCATGCGCGTTTTTCTGCGGCGGCACGTTATTACCGTTATGAAATATTGAATCGTTGGGTCAAGTCGGCATTAAGCCGGCATCATGTCACCACCATTTTTAACCCGTTAGATGAAAAATTAATGCAGCACGGTGCTAATTATTTATTGGGTGTTCATGATTTCACTTCCTATAGAGCGCAGGGTTGTCAGGCTAAATCCCCAATAAAGCATATGCATTCAATTGTTATTAAACGTATCGATGATAAAATCATCATTGATATTATTGCGAATGCCTTTTTGCATCACATGGTAAGGAATATTGTTGGTACGTTATTACCCATAGGAACAGGCGAAAAACCTCCAGAGTTTGCTCAACAAGTTTTACAGGCAAAAGACCGTAAACAAGCTGGCATCACTGCCTTACCGAATGGTTTATATTTCAAAGGCGTTTACTACCCTAAAGAATACGGTTTAGATAACCTGGATGCCTTCTCACCGTTTAGTGACGCAATAGAGAAAAACTTAGCGAGCAAACAGATATGCCTTTAAGGACACGTGTAAAAATTTGTGGGATTACTCAACTTGACGACGCCTTAGCGGCTATTCATTATGGTGCTGATGCTTTGGGTTTTGTCTTTTATGAGAAAAGCCCACGCTTTTTAAATGTACAAGCTGCTCAGGCTATATTTAATAATATTCCCCCATTTATCAGCAAGGTAGCGTTATTTGTTAATTCGGATCATAATTATGTCAGTGAAGCTTTAGATAAACTGTCGATTGATGTTTTACAGTTCCATGGTGATGAAGATGAGGCTTTCTGCACATCTTTTAACAAGCCTTATTTAAAAGCGATTAGAATGCGTGACACAACAAATTTAAATAATATTGCTGATACTTATAGTTCAGCATCTGGATTATTGCTTGATGCATTTGACAGCGCGCAATACGGCGGTACTGGGCAAACGTTCAATTGGAATCTAGTACCAAAACAGTGCAACTTGCCCATTATATTGGCCGGTGGTCTTAATACGCAAAACGTTTATGCCGCGGTTCAAAATACTGGTGTATATGGAGTTGATGTTAGTAGCGGCGTAGAAAAAAGTAAGGGTGTAAAAGATCACCTATTAATAAAACAATTTATGCATGAGGTAAAACGTGCCAACGAGTGACAAAAAAAAACAAGCAGTAGTGACAGATTACAACTTACCAGACGAACGCGGCCATTTTGGTCCTTATGGCGGTCTTTTTGTCGGTGAAACATTGATGGAATCAATAGAAGAACTCAATGAGGCATACGCTAAGTATATGCAAGACCCTGAATTTCTTGCCGAGTTGGATGCTGACTTACATGATTACGTAGGTCGCCCATCGCCTATTTATCACGCAGCGCGTTTAAGTAAAGAAACCGGTGGTGCTCAAATCTACTTAAAAAGAGAAGATTTAAACCATACTGGCGCGCACAAAATAAACAATACCATTGGTCAAGCTCTACTTGCAAAACGCATGGGTAAAACGCGAATTATTGCAGAAACCGGCGCTGGCCAACACGGCGTTGCAACTGCAACAGTGGCCGCAAGACTTGGGCTTGAGTGCGTTATCTATATGGGCGCAGAAGATATACAACGCCAATCGCCAAACGTATATCGTATGAAACTATTAGGTGCAAAAGTAGTGGCGGTTACATCCGGCTCTCAAACACTTAAAGATGCACTAAACGAAGCACTTAGAGACTGGGTGACTAACATAGATAATACTTACTACATTATCGGTACAGTTGCAGGGCCTCACCCATACCCTGCGATGGTAAGAGATTTTCAAACTATTATTGGGCGTGAATCTCGCGAGCAAATGATGGCTAAAACAGGGCGTTTACCTGATGCACTAGTTGCTTGTGTTGGCGGCGGATCAAATGCAATTGGGCTTTTCCATCCATTTATTGAAGATGAGGCTGTCTCTATTTATGGCGTTGAAGCCGCAGGATTAGGCATTGAAACAGGGCAACATTCAGCACCATTATGCGCCGGAAAACCAGGCGTTTTGCATGGGAACAGAACGTATTTAATGGCTGATGAAAATGGAGAAATTATTGAAACGCACTCAATTTCTGCCGGCTTAGATTACCCAGGTGTAGGCCCAGAACATTCATGGTTGAAGGATATTGGTCGTGCTGACTATGTAAACATTAATGATGACGAGGCGCTTGCTGCATTTCATCAACTAACACGAGTAGAAGGCATTATTCCAGCGTTAGAATCTAGTCATGCAATCGCTTATGCAACTAAATTAGCAAAAACAATGAACAAGGATGAAACAATCTTGGTGTGCTTATCCGGTCGAGGGGATAAAGATATATTTACCATTGCAAAATTAGAGGGGATTGAGCTGTGAGTCGTTTAGATAAGTGCTTTAAAGCACTAAAAGAATCAAAACAAAAAGCCTTGGTTCCTTTTATCACGGCAGGAGACCCAAACGCCGATTTCACCCTTAGTTGTATGCATGACATGGTCAAAGCGGGTGCGAGCATTATAGAATTAGGCGTGCCTTTTTCAGACCCGATGGCCGATGGCCCTGTTATTCAACAAGCCAGTGAAAGAGCGTTAGCAAATGGGATGTCTTTAAAAGGCGTGATTGAAATTGTTCGTGCGTTTAGAGAAACTGATCAAATAACCCCTGTTATTTTAATGGGCTATTTAAACCCTATTGAATTTATGGGCTATGAAACGTTTGCGAGTACAGCCGCACAGGCAGGCGTTGATGGTGTGTTGACCGTTGATATTCCACCCGAGGAAAGCGCTGACTTAATAGCCGCGTATGATCAACATGGTATAGCGCCTATTTTCTTATTATCCCCAACTAGTAATGAAAGCCGTATAAAAAAGGTGTCTGCTGTTGCAAAAGGTTATATCTATTATGTGTCGCTGAAAGGGGTGACAGGAGCCGGACATTTGGAGTTAGATGATATTGAAACCAAAATACAAGAAATTAAAGGGCTGACACCTTTACCTATCGCGATTGGTTTTGGCGTTAAAAATGCTGATATTGCCGCGAATATTGCTAAAATAGGCGATGCTGTAGTGGTAGGCAGTGCCCTAATAAACTGTATTACAGATCACTCAGATAATGAAGCGCAAGGGCAAGAAGCCATTGCTGGTTTATTAAGTGAAATGCGAACAGCGATGGACGCTGTCACACAATAATTAAAGGTTAGGTGATTTTATGAGCTGGTTTGAAAAATTAATACCGTCTGGCATACAACTCAGTGGCAAGAAAAAGGGCTCTGTTCCAGAAGGCTTATGGTGTAAATGCGATAGCTGCCAAAGCGTTCTTTATAAAACAGATTTAGTTAGTAATTTACATGTGTGTCCAAAGTGTGATCATCATCAGCGTTTAAGTGGGCGCGCTCGGTTGGATTCATTTTTAGATGAAGTTGGAAGGCAAGAAATTGGCGAAAAAGTCAGGTCACTAGACCCGCTTAAATTTAAAGACAGCAAAAAATATAAAGATCGTCATGCCGCTGCTGTTAAAGCTACCGGTGAAACAGATGCCCTAATCGTTATGAAAGGGACCGTTCTGGAGATGGAGCTTGTTGCCGCCGCATTTGACTTCTCGTTTATGGGTGGGTCTATGGGCTCCGTTGTTGGTGAGCGATTTGTGCGCGCCGTTAATCAATCGATAGAATCAAATATTCCATTGGTCTGTTTTTCCGCTAGTGGTGGTGCGCGAATGCAGGAATCTTTGTTTTCTCTATTTCAAATGGCAAAAACCAGTGCTGCCTTGGCGAAATTAGCGGACAAAAAAATTCCATTTATATCTGTGTTAACGGACCCAACGATGGGAGGCGTATCCGCTAGTTTAGCCATGCTGGGTGATGTACATATTGCAGAGCCTAACGCATTAGTTGGTTTTGCTGGGCAACGAGTTATTGAGCAGACAGTAAGCGAAAAGCTACCAGAAGGCTTCCAGCGTAGTGAATTCCTACTAGAACATGGCGCAATAGATATGATTATTGACCGTAGAGAACTACGCACAACGATCACGGAAATTCTTTCTTTATTACATGCGGGGCATCATTCATTAGAAAGTATAGATGTGCCAGTTGCTGAATTAGTGCCAGACATTATTGAAGAGCAGTAATAAGTATTAGTGTGGCATCAGGCTTATCGGCGTTATCTTCACTTAATGATTGGCTAACTTGGCAGGAGCAAGGTCATGTTAAGGAAATTGACCTTGGTTTAAAGCGTGTAGCAACTGTCTATAATGCCTTAAACTCAGAACCTGGGAATCCTATCTATACGATTACTGTAGCAGGGACTAATGGGAAAGGTTCTTGTGTTGCCATGCTTGAAGCGGTTTTTATTGCTGCCGGCTATCAAGTAGGTGTCTACAGTACGCCACATTTAAGGCATTATAATGAACGTGTTAGGGTCAACGGGAAACCGGTCCTAGATTCATTATTAACAGCATCTTTTTCTAAAATAGATAAGGCAAGAGAAGCCACCAGTTTAAGCTATTTTGAATTTGGTACACTGGCTGCCTTAGATATTTTTAAGCATCAAAAAGTCGCTATACAAATTCTTGAGGTAGGGCTAGGCGGGCGCCTTGATGCGGTGAATATAGTTGACGCTGATGCAGCACTAATTACCAGTATATCCATCGATCATATTGATTGGTTAGGCGATGATCGTAAGCAAATTGCGTTGGAAAAAGCAGGCATCTTCAGAGCTAAGCAAGTGGCCGTTTGTGGTGACGCAACGGTTCCTGCTAGTTTGATTGAATACGCAAACAGCTTAGGTACGCAACTAACACTAGCGGGTAGAGATTTTAATTTTAAGGTTAAAGATAATAGTTGGTGTTTAAAGGCTAATCATTCGTTAGTCGGCCGTTATCCACTGCCTGTATTACAAGGTAACCACCAAATACAAAATGCTAGCGCAGTCATTAGTTTGTTAGCCAGCATTCAAGCTGCGATACCCATTAACAAAGAAAGCATCGAATTTGGCCTTCAACATACAACGTTATCAGGTCGATTACAGCAAATCAGCTCAGCGCCCGATATTTTTCTAGATGTGGCTCATAATGCCGAATCTGCTGAGGTATTAGCGCAATTTCTTAAGAGCAGGGAAGTTAAAGGGCGCATTCATGCAGTGTTTTCTATTCTAGCGGATAAGCAGTTAAGCGACGTAGTTAAGCCGTTTATTGGGCTAATAGATCAATGGCATATTGCACCGTTAGATTCGGCTCGATCTCTACCTGCTAAAGATTTGTACCGTTACTTGGTGAATGATTGCTCGCAACACTGTTTGAAATATAATTCAACTCAGTTAGCTTTACAGGATGTTAGGCGTACGTTAAACAAGGATGATTTAGTTATATGTTTCGGCTCTTTTTATGTGGTAGAAGCTTGTTTAGAAGCGTTATAATGCGCTCAAACATTCCTCAATTACAGTCTGTTAATTCTTATGGAACAACCTCTAAAACACCGTTTAATTGGCGCCGTTATTCTTATTTCATTGGCTGTTATTTTTGTACCCATGTTAATAGGCCACAAGCCGACTAACACAGACATCATTACGATAGAAATTCCAGAGGCACCAAAGGTACCTGAGTCTATTATTCCCACCTTAGCAGAGCAAGAAGACGAGGTTTTGGCAACAGTTTCTATTTCTAAAGAATCCGGCGTTAAAATCACCGAACTATCTAAACCAACTATTCCAGAGCCACCTCAAACAAAAACGGTAGAAGGTATTTCTGCATGGGTCGTTCAAGTGGGTAGTTTTTCAGATTCAAAAAACGCAAATGCTCTAGCAAGCAAACTTAAGGCAGCAGGATTTACAGCCTTTGTGGAACAGTCCTCTATTAAAAGTGGTGATATATTTCGGGTAAGAGTAGGGCCTGAACTAAGCAAGGAGAAGGCCGAGGTTATTAATACAAAGCTTCAAAAGGAGCAGAGCCTTCCTAAAGCCATTGTTGTTCAATACCCATAGGCTGAACAGTGTCTACCAACGTTTTAAATAATTTAATTTGGATTGATTATGTCATTCTCGGCATTATCTTTATTTCTGCACTCATTGGCTTATTTAGAGGCTTAGTCAAGGAAGCTTTTTCATTAGGCACTTGGATTGTTTCCATTATTGTTGGTATTAGGTTTTGCCAGCCTTTTTCAATTTATTTAATTGATTACATAGACGTGCCCTCGGTGAGAATCGCGGCGGCATTTGTTATTTTGTTACTATTAACGTTGATGTTAGGCGCTATGTTGTCCTACTTAATCAGTCAAATTGTAGATAAAACAGGCTTGACAGGGACCGACAGGTTCGCAGGTTTTTTATTTGGTATAGCGCGAGGAATCGTTGTTATGGCCGTCTTAATATTATTGGCAGGATTAACACCATTACCCCAAGATCCATGGTGGGTAGAATCAACATTGATTGGACCATTTCAAGAATTATCTATTTGGTTAAGAGAGCAAATACCAGAAGGTGTTAGCGGGTATTTTTCATATTAAGTTTCATTAAAAGGCAGAATTAAATATGTGTGGAATTACGGGTATCGTTTCCCATCAGAGCGTTAATCAAGAATTGTACGAAGCGTTAACGGTTTTGCAACACCGTGGCCAAGATGCTGCCGGTATTGTCACTTGTCATGGTAGCCAACTACACCTTCGAAAGGCTAATGGTTTGGTGCGTGACGTTTTTAGAACCAGTCACATGCTTGAACTTAAAGGAAATATGGGCATCGGGCATGTGCGTTATCCAACAGCTGGTTGTTCAAGTTCAGCCGAAGCACAGCCTTTTTATGTCAACTCACCATTTGGTATTACATTGGCACATAACGGCAATTTAACTAATGCGGCCAAGCTTAAAAAAGAACTTTTTATTGAAGACCAACGACATATCAATACGAACTCCGATTCAGAGATTTTATTGAATGTATTTGCTCATGAATTACAACATTTAGGTAAATTAAAGCTTAACGAAAAAGATGTTTTCAAAGCCGTTGAAGCCGTACATAAACGCTGTGAAGGGGCTTATGCAGTGGTTGCGATGATTACTGGATTTGGTGTTGTTGGTTTCCGTGACCCAAATGGTATTCGTCCTATCTGCTTCGGTGTTCGTGAAACAGATGAAGGGAGTGACTACATGATCGCCTCTGAGTCAGTTGCTATGGATACCTTGGGCTTTAAATTACGTCGAGATATTGCACCTGGCGAAGCTATTTTCATTAAAAAAGGCGGCGTTATACATACTAAACAGTGCGCCGAGAACCCTCGTTTAACACCCTGTATATTTGAATACGTCTACTTAGCGCGCCCCGACTCCATTATAGATAATGTGTCCGTCTATAAATCACGCTTACGAATGGGTGAAAAATTAGCTGAAAAAATCATGCGAATTAGACCTGATCACGATATTGATGTTGTTATACCGATCCCTGACACCAGTCGAACATCTGCATTGCAACTGGCCAATATGCTAGATGTTAAATACAGAGAAGGGTTTATCAAAAATCGCTATATCGGCCGTACTTTCATTATGCCGGGTCAGCAAGAACGCAAAAAATCGGTTAGGCGCAAACTCAACGCCATTGACCTAGAGTTTAAAGGCAAAAATGTTCTCCTGGTAGACGATTCAATTGTAAGAGGAACAACATCTGGTCAAATTATTAAATTGGCCAGAGAAGCAGGTGCTAAAAATGTATATTTCGCGTCAGCAGCACCCGCAGTGCGTTACCCGAATGTATACGGTATAGATATGCCAGCCGTTGAAGAACTAGTCGCCCATGATAGAACTAGCGAAGAAGTACAACAAGCCATAGGTGCCGACTGGTTGATATATCAGGAATTAGATGATTTATTTGAATCGGTCAGAAAGCGTAACCCAGAAATTGTCGATTTTGATGCTGCATGTTTTAATCAGAAATATGTTACAGGAACAGTTAGTGATCAGTATCTTAGAGAACAAGGTTTGAGTCGATCGGATGAGCAAAAAGCTGTTAATGATTTAGATCCCAGCGTGATCGAACTACATAATACTCACTAATTTTAATAGGTCCTCCTATGTCAGATATCGATTGGCAAGACTACTCCATAGAAACGCAAGGCATTAGAGCCGGCCAACATAGAACACCAGAAAATGAGCACAGTGATGCCATTTTTCCAACGTCAAGCTATGTATTTGAAAGCGCCCAAGATGCCTTCGAGCGATTTTCAGGAAAGTCCGAAGGCAATATTTATTCGCGTTTTACCAACCCAACGGTCAGAGCATTCGAACAACGCCTAGCCGTTATGGAAGGCGCAGAACGCGCTATGGCAACATCATCCGGCATGGCCGCTATTAATGTTGTTTGCCTTGGCTTATTGAGTGCTGGTGACCACGTTATCTGTTCGCGCAGTGTCTTTGGCAACACCGCCTTGATGTTCAAAAACATCATGCAAAAATTTGCAGTAGAAACCACCTTCGTTGATTTAGACGATATCAACGCATGGTCAGCAGCGATAAAACCCAACACAAGGTTCCTATTTTTAGAAACACCGTCCAACCCACTCGGCAACGTGGCAGACATTAAAAAACTGGCTGAATTAGCGCATGCAAATGATGCTTTAGTGATTGTTGATAATGTTTATTGCACACCTGCTTTGCAAAAACCACTCAGCTTAGGCGCAGACTTAGTTGTTCATTCAGCTACCAAATATATAGATGGTCAAGGCCGATGTATTGGTGGGGCAGTGGTCGGTAATAATGCGCTAATAGAAGAAAAAATATACCCCATCTTACGTACAGCAGGGCACACCATGAGCCCATTCAATGCATGGGTATTTCATAAAGGCTTAGAAACCTTATCGCTACGGATGGAAAAACATTGTTCCAATGCACTTATCGTCGCGCAATGGTTAGAGCAACAACCCATGGTAGAAAAAGTCTACTACACAGGCCTACCCAGCCACCCCCAGCACGAACTGGCCAAGCAACAGCAAACCGGTTTTGGCGGCATTGTCAGCTTTGAAGTAAAAGGTGGCAAAGAAAACGCTTGGAAAGTCGTCGACGCCACTCAAATGATCTCCATAACCGCCAATTTAGGCGATGTTAAAAGCATGATCACTCACCCATCCACCACCACACACGGACGACTAACCGAAGAAGAGCGAAGCAAAGCAGGTATTACAGATTCGTTATTACGCCTCGGTGTTGGCTTAGAAAATGTTGCAGATATAACAGCGGATTTAGATAGAGGCTTATCATCACTGTAGCGTTCCATGTTTGGCCCTTAATATGACAGTACATGGACATATGCTCCATATATGTACACTAAATACGTGGAACATTTCTTCCGCTTATTTACACTGTTATACATAAAGGAACCTTAATTGAAATTTCACTACTACGATGCAAATTGTTTGGTTAAGCTTGTAATTAAAGAAAGTGGCTCTAGTGAACTTCAACAGAGCTTTGAAGATTTGGAATCGGTTGCAATTACAACCAGTTTTTGTTTCTACGAAGCCCTTGGTGTATTAAAAACCAAGTGGTCTAGACAGAACCGCACTGATGCCATAAGCCAAAAGGACTATTTAACGGCAAGCGCTGAGCTATGTGCATTAATTGAAGGTGGCAATATTCAGTTAGAGGAATTCTCTTTTTACGATTATGAATCTTTTAGGCAATCAAGAAAGATTACAGAGCAACATGGCATCGACCTATCTGATTCCTTTCAATTAATCACGCTTAAAAAAGGCATGATGGCTGGTCTAAAAACTTCAATAATCCCTCAGCTTATAACTGAAGATAAAGGCATTAAGTTGGCAGCAGAGGAATTGGGGCTTTCTGTTTTGAGAATTGATGAGTTGAATGTATAACAAAAAAAATCAATCCGACCGCAAAAGACGCGGTGGCTTATTTAAAACGTTAAAACTACACGATGATTCAGTACATACGATATAAATATAGGCTCTTTAATCTCTTTCGTAATCGGAACAAGACTCGGAAGGTTTTCGCTGGTCAACTGAAAAAGATGAGGTCGGAGAAAGCAAGTGAAGACGACATTTACGGAATTTATCATGAAGAGAATACGGAACTTAAGATTGTTGATTATGAAATAGAGGTTCTAACCACTGAGTATTTTGTTGACCTGGCAAAGGTTCACTTTATAGAAGTCCCTCGATGGGATGATGAAAAAGCATGGATTGATTCAAGTCTAGATCCATATCGAAAAGTGCTCTCTAATCAGGCAATATCAAATCTAAGGGAGAAAATTATGGGCTATAGAAAGATGCGAAATGAGCAACTAGTACCTATTATCACTTCTCTAACTGGTTTAATTGGTGCTGTAATTGGTGTTGTTGCTCTCTTCATTTCCAGATAGTTTTAACAAGTACATTAAGCCGTTCGCTATCACTCACTGGGACGCGCAAAAAGACGCGCGCCACTTATTTCAAACGTTAGGTAGAACAAAAGGAGTTAAAAACGTAGTGAAAATTTTTCTTACACTTCTAATAATACTGATCTCAGCCTGCTATATCTTATATGGGTCGGCTGTTTTGGTTAGTAAGGATGCATCTCTTGTAGACATTATGTTTGGCTTGATTTCTGTTTGTTATGGGGCTTTAGCTTTAATGTCGATAATAATTATATTGGTATCTAATAAGCCATTAAAAAATATATTTGTAAGTATTCTGGGTGCTGTTTTCTTGGTCTTGTTTATGGTCGATGTGCTTGATGCTGACATAATAAGTGGTCATGAAATATGGGGGTTCGCTAAAGCGGCATCCCCTATAATTATTAACTGGTTTGCATTAAATAAATTGGTGGGATTGACATACTCACCTAACAAACATGTCAAAGCGGACGTGCAAAAAGACGCGCGCCCTTTAAATTAAAGGTTATAAATAAAACACAGTCGATAATGACTAAAACATTAAGGTATATATGAAAATATTAGTACGTAACTTAGCTCGCTCAACTACAGAAGAAGAATTGAATGTTTTGTTTCAAGCGTTTGGTCAGGTCCAATCATGTAGTTTAATTATTGATTCCGTTAGTAAGGAATCTAAAGGTTTTGGATTTGTAGAAATGCCAAGACCAGGCGAAGCAAAAGCTGCTATGAAAAACCTTAATAAAAAAGAGGTGGCTGGAAATACGATACGTGTTAAGAAAGCTGAAGATAAGAGTATATAAGAATTACGCCAGTTGACACTGGGATCTACGTGCCTTTTGTGCATTCGCTGTATTCACCGTTTTACGAAAATTTACAATAACGTCGTGTAACTGAGTGCAGAGTTAACTTCTGTAAACCCGTCTAAAACACTTAATTATTTAAGGCTGCAAAGCAATACCATGGCGAAAAAAACATTATCTTTGAAGGTAAAAAGAAATATAGTCCCAAAAGAATCCAAGAGGGTCATCAAGGATGTACCTGATGAAGACCCGCAAAAGCGTTTTTTAAATGGCGTAGCGATTAATCCTTCTGAGTGCATTCGTCTAGAATTAGGGTCTGATCAACTCACCACGCGTGCGATGGATTTGATTACGCCAATAGGTATGGGTCAACGAGGGTTGATTGTTGCACCACCGGGCTGCGGGAAAACAACCGTTTTAAAACATATTTGCCAAGCGGTGGGGAAGGCTTACCCCGACATAAAGCTTTATGCGCTACTGATCGATGAGCGGCCGGAAGAAGTGACTGATTTTAAGCGCAACGTGCCGGCGCAAGTACATGCCTCATCCTCGGATGACAGCTATGATAAACACCTTCGTGTAGCCAATGATTTACTTAACACTGCCTGCAAGGAAGCTGGTGAAGGTCACAATGTCATGATTGTCATTGATTCTCTAACACGGCTTGCACGAGTACATAATGCAGGGATAAAGAGTAGCGGGCGTACGATGTCGGGCGGGGTGGATGCGAGAACTATGGAAATGCCAAGGAAACTGTTTGGCGCCGCTAGAAATATTGAAAATGGTGGCTCACTGAGCATTATCGCGACCATACTTATTGATACAGGAAGCCGGATGGATCAAGTGATATTTGAGGAGTTTAAGGGCACGGGTAATATGGAAATTGTTTTATCGAGGGAGATTGCGGATCAGCGAATTTTCCCTGCGTTGGATATTGCTAAAAGTAGCACGCGTCGTGAGGAACTTCTTCTCAATTCAAAAGATATCGACAAGGTAAGAGTTTTACGAAGGGCGCTGACCCACCTTAAGCCTGTAGAAGCTGCTAGAAAACTTGCTGAGTTACTTGAAACATACCCAACGAATGCAGAGCTGCTAAACCGTTAGTTGGTAAGAATGTCAAAATCCACCTTTAAAAAGACATGATTTATGTAGGTGGGCAAAATCGAAAAGCATTCTATTAAAAGCAATAAGATAAGTAATTTCACCCTTTTAGATCATCCCTAAAATCATTGGAGAACTTGTTAAATCTTTTCAGAGCGTTATTGTGTATGGAAGAGGGCGGTTAACAAATAATTCAATTAGATGCCTTTACGCAGCGCTTCCGAACACAAATCACACGAACTTGATACTCACTGAGGGGCGTCGTCTCAATATTCAGAATCGCAATCAGTTTAATCAGTCTATTATGGAGGTCGCGACGCACGATCAAAGGAGAGATTATGACTAATTTGCCTAAGATTCCATTAAAGACATTGGCAGATGTTGAGCGGTTTGAACAAGAAATGCCGCTCCAATAGCGCCTACCTGGCGACAGTATCTACGATGTTTTTATTGAGGCTGCGAAAACTTATGGTGATCGCACCGCACTGAGAATGCTACTGAGGGGAGCTGATGATGAGCAACCCCGAAGCGTAAATTATGCACAGTTATTGGGGCTTGTACGCCAATCAGCAAATTTATTCTCTAGTTTGGGCGGCACCCGCCCTGGTGTTGCTTACATGCTGCCAACCCTGATAGAAACACACGCCGTTCTTTGGGGTGCTGAAACCGCTGGCTATGCGGTACCCATCAATTTTTTACTGCAGCCAGATCATATCAAAAGCCTGCTAGAAGCATCAGAAGCAAAAATACTCGTCACGTTGGGGCCGCATCCTCAACTCGATATATGGGGAAAATCGCTCGAACTGAAACGACAGCTCCCACATCTTATATTGATACGGGTAGCGCCACCGGGAAGTGAACCCGTTGATGATGTCATCGATTTATTCGACGCCCTTGCTAATCAACCAGATGACCGTTTAGCCATGTTGATCAACATGGCCGAGGCGATGATCTTGCAACCTATTTTCATACCGGTGGCACAACAGGCGTGCCAAAATTAGCTGCTCACACACATAACGGCCAGCTTGCCCCTGGTTTTGGTTGCTCTAGCTTGGCTGGCCTCACTCCAAACGATATCATGACAGCAACCCTGCCGATGTTTCATGTCGCGGGTACAATTTTTCTGGGAATAAGCGCGTTTCTTTCTGGCTCGGAACTACTACTGTTGTCGCCTGCTGGGTTGCGAAACCGAATTATGATAACCCGATTTTGGCAGATTTGTGAGCACTATAAAGCCACACTTGTGGGCGGTGTACCTACATCTATCGGTGCATTTATAGACGTACCTATTGATGGTGCAGACATTAGTTCTATCAGATGTGGTTTGACAGGCGCATCGTCACTTCCTGTTGCCATTCGAGAAAAATTCGTTGCCGTAACAGGTAAGCCACTCAGCGAAATCTACGGTATGACTGAAGCCTCAGGACTCATTTCTTGCAATCCGTTTTATGGCGAAGGGGGCATGGGGTCAATTGGGATTCGCTTCCCCTATACGCAAGTTATAATCCGACGTCGCAGAACAGACGGAAATTTAGGTTCAACATGCGACATAGGAGAAGTGGGTGAACTTGTTATCGATGGGCCAACCGTATCTCCCGGCTATCGCAACATGGATCAGAATGCAGGGACATTCGTGAATGGAGCATTGGTGACGGGTGATCTTGCATACACAGACGAAGAGGGCAGGCTATACATAGCTGGGCGATCAAAGGATGTGATTATTAGAAGCGCTCACAACATCGACCCACTGATGATTGAGAACGCCATGCAGAATCACCCTGCAGTAGCCCTTGCCGCAGCGGTCGGGATGCCTGATGTATATGCTGGTGAAATCCCCGTGTGCTACGTGCAGTTATTACCTAACTTAACAGCCAGCGATGAAGAACTTCACGCACATGCTGGAGCCAGCATCGGGGAACGACCAGCCTGGCCTAAACACATTTATGTTATTCCGGCGATACCAATGACTGCGGTTGGGAAAATTTATAAACCTGAACTACGTAAAGACGCCGTGGCATGTTCGGTCAACGCAGTACTAAGTGAACAGCACATTGACGGCGCTAAAGTGGACGTTGAATTGGTGGTACCCGTGGTATGGTCGTGAACGTCAGACTGGCATATGCTACAGCTGATGATGCACGCAAACTTCAAGAAATATTGAATAGTTATCTGTTTGAGGCGAAAGTCACACGAATATGAATCACAAGGTTCGACATGTGAGGGTGACGAAATTATAAAATGGGGGCTCAGCTCAATAAGAGCTCGGTAATGTGGTCATCTAAGTGCAAATAGCTACTTAACATAACAATCAACTGTGCGTATGAAAACCTTGGGGCAGTCAACTTAGTTTTTCGTTCAGTCATACTTATACCTTCATTAGCGCAAGTATTAGATCTGCTTCTGAAGCAGAAAACCCTCATAATAAAACGAGTCGAGCAGTATCAATTCGATACTGCTCTCAGTATATTTTACGTATCTTAAGCTTGGTTAATCGTCGATTTTAACCATGACTAAAACATTACATCCAAGTACCACCTTCTCGATCACTGGGCTCAGCAAAGTTACTGGCATCGAACCCATGGATCCAATCAAGGTGATTTGCCATAGCCTCTTTTGATGCCAAGCGTGCATCACGTTGATCTCTCATCTTCCCCTCTGGAAGATGCAACATATCACCCGTCGTTACTGATGCATACACAACCTTACGTGCTCGTCCACGTCGTAAGCGCTCGTAACGTTCTTGCATATCAGATAGTGAGCCCTTGCCTCTATCAGCAAGACAGTCCGCCAGCACAACCGCGTCTTCAATCGATTGGTTTGCACCTTGGCCATGGTGTGGAACAATTGAATGTGCGGCATCACCCAGCAGTGTCATTCGACCTTTACTCCAACGACCCAACATCATGCGGTAGTTCATGGCCCATCGGGTATCAACCGTTGCTGACGATAGCATTTCAACCACAGCGGGGTGCCAATCACCAAAATATTTAAGCTGTTCGCCATCAATGGCAGGAGCAACCCATTCTTTATGCGGCCAAGGTGCAGGGTCTCTTTGAACTAAAAAGAAATTAATATCGCCATTTCTATCTCCCCCAATAGGGTAGTGAAGTAAATGACAACCATCGCCCATCCAAAATTGAATGGCGCTAGGGTCTGGCAGGCTAGGTAAACTATCGATGGGCACAATGGCTCTAAAAGCACTATAACCGGCATAAAGGTAATCATCGTAGCCAAGCATTAATTCTCGTACTTTAGATCGAACACCATCAGCGCCAATAACAAAATCTGCTTCAGCACTCGTGCCATCTTCGAAATGTAGCACAGCACAATCACCGCTATCATCAATATTTGAAAGGCGTTTATTTAGATGAATATTTTCCATGCCCACTTCAGTGAAAAGAATTTTTTGTAGCTCTGCTCGGTGAATGCCTATATAGCGAGAGCCGTATCGTTCTCGGTACGCAGCGCCTGCAGGGTGGTTACCAATAACACGACCGCTTTTACCATCGCGATAAATTAGCGCGCTTACTTCAAATGCGACTTTATCGAATGCTGGGCCTAAGCCCCATTGGTCGTAAAAGCGCATAGCATTGGCGGATAAAGCGATTGCTGCACCCACTTCTCTTAGTTCTGCCGTTTGCTCATAGACTTTACAATCAATGCCATGTTGTTTTAACGCTATTGCTATCGTTAACCCGCCAATGCCCCCACCAACGACAGCAATTCTAAATTTTTTATTACTCATTTTTTCTCCTAGATCGTTTTTTTTGTTATTACGTTTCAGTAAATTTACACATTAATATTTATGATTTCAATTAATGAAAATCATATTATTTATGAATAATATTCATAAAAAGGGTTTGCTGTTACCTAAATAACTCTTTATAAACCAACAGATGGACAGGGGTTGGTTAAAATTAAATGCTTATCTAGCGGTTAAGGGTTATTGACTAATAACAAGAGAGTTAAATTGGTGGTTTCTGGAGAGAGCTAAAATTTAGCTGCTATATCTGATGGTTTTATTAGGTCTAAAAGTGACTAAATTTCATTATTTTAAAATGTATTCCAGTCAAGCAGCTACTCTGAGAATAAATCAAAGATCAACCCTCTTAACCATTTATTGGCTGAGTCTTCATGTAATCTTGCATGCCAAAATATATTAATCTGTATTTCTGGTAACTGTAGGGGATGATCTATTGTTATTACATCAAAATGAGTTCCGGTCATCTCATCTAGTTTTTCAGGGACAGTCGCAATAAAGTCTGAAACGCATAAAATATAGGGAACGGCAATAAAGTGTGTAAGCTTTGATGCCACAACTCTATTTATATGGTTGTTTTGTAAGTATTTTTCAATAATGCTATGGCCTGTGTCTTTAGAACTAATTGATATATGTTTATAGTTTAGAATTGAATCTTGGGTGATTTTTTCAGAGAGTAAAGGGTGTTCTTTCCTCAACATTAATTTATATTTCTGGGTAAACAATCTGCGTTGATAGAAGCCTGTACTTAATTCGGGAAGCAAGCCTATCGCTATATCTACGTTACCTAACTCCATTTCTTTTTGTATGTTTTGTGAGCTGCATCGTACAATCTCAATTGAAATATCGGGAGCCACTGTGGCTAGATGCGATATTAATTTAGGCAAGAATAGTATCTCTCCTACATCAGTCATCGATACATTAAAAACTCGTTTGCTCTTTAAGGGGTCAAAGTTCAAGTTGGAATTAATGGATTGCTGGATTGAATCAAAACAAGTAACAATAGTTTTTGAAATTTCTTCTGCGTAAGGAGTTGGAGTTAGCCCGGATGATGTCCGATAAAACAGTTGATCACCTAAGCAAAGCCTCAACCTCTTCATCGAATGACTAATAGCTGACTGTGAAATGTCTAATAGCTCTGAAACTTTTTTAATATTACGGTACTCGTAAAGCAGTTTAAATAAATAAAGTAAATTGACATCTATTTTGGCTAGATTGATCACTGATTATTATTTTCCGGTTTAATTTAGAAACATCCTATTGTGATATGTTTTGTAGGTAAAGTGGAATAACACTGTGGACAAGCTCACTTGATTATCGTTAGATTAAGAATGCCATAAAAAAATCGCTTCAGTCTAGCTCGAACAACGAACTTTAAACGTATCTTGAAACAAAGGTAAAATCGTTTTGTATTTAGCTCGCTTATATGGATAAAAAATCATACTTATTTAAAAAACTTTTATGGTTGCTATGACATGATCTTTTGTATATTTTCTTACTCTATGAACGTTAGTAATGTTAGATAACAAGGTTAGAGGGTGGAACGTTACCTGCCGTAAAATTGTTTAGTGAATACGCTGAAATACATTAGGCTTAGTTTTGCATTTTGTGTTAAATCCATTGAACAGTCTTAATTCTCGTTGGTATTAATCACTCAATGTTGTTTTCCACATTCACTTGTTGGGCGCTTAGCATTAGAATAAACGCCTTATAAATCAATTCGGAGTATCAATCCCATGGGCAGAGCCTACCAAAACCGCAAAGAGTCTATGGCTAAAACGTCTGATATGAAGGCGAAGGTGTATAGCCGTTATGGGCGTGAGATTTATGTTAGTGCAAAATCGGGCGGTGTTGACCCTGAAGGCAATTTGGCACTACGCAGTTTGATTGATCGTGCAAAAAAAGACCAAGTCCCCGCGCACGTGATTGATAAGGCGATTGATAAGGCGATTGATAAAGCGAAGGGTGGTGGTGGTGAGGATTATTCCCCCGCACGTTATGAAGGTTACGGCCCTGGCGGTAGTATGGCGATTATTGATTGCTTAACCGACAACCCTAACCGCACCTTTGGCGATGTTCGCCAAGCGTTTACCAAAACCAAATGTAAAATTGGCACGCAGGGTAGCGTAAGCCATATGTTTGATCATTCGGCTATTCTAGTGTTTAAGCACGATGACGATGAAGCAGTATTTGAAGCGTTAATGGATGCCGACGTAGATGTAACGGATATTGAGAATGAAGACGGTAAAATTTCCGTTTTTGCACCACCTACAGACTACTTTAAAGCGAAACAAGCATTACTAGATTGTTTTGGCGATATTGATTTTGAAGTGGATGAAATTCAGTTTATTCCTCATGCGTTTACTTCAATGACAGGCGATGATGTGGAGTTATTTGAAAAATTTATTGCCATGCTGGATGACTTGGATGATGTGCAACAGGTGTACCATAACGTTGAGCTGGGGTAGGGCAGTTTTTTTCGTCATTGTTAGGAAACAAGCGATTTTGAATCATGTGCTTTTTATTACTGGTGATATTGGATGGATGAGCTAGTTGAGTTATTAAAAAAATTAGTAGCTAATCAAGAAATTCAGCTGCAACAACAAAAAGAGGTGTTATTGAATCAGGAAAAAGCACTGGAAATGCAAAAAGTGCAGTTTGAACGCGCTGAAAATATCAACAAAAAGTCAGAAGAAATTCAAGATAAAGCGATTAACATTCAAAAGTTTGCCGCTAAGTTATTGTATGTTTTGGTGCCTATTTTGTTCGTCGGTATTTTTATGTTGGTTTTTAAATAATAAGTCGCGCTGATCATAAAACTATTTTTTGTTGAACTTCACCACTGATTTGTCCATCTGGTGAATAACTAACTTCGGTAAAATCAACGGTTGTATTGCTTATTGTTAAAAGCGTCGTACATCGTGTGCCGTACTCTTCTCCTTGTATGAATATGGGCGATAAAAATCGCTCAAATTCAATGCCAATGCCAGTATCGGGTAGGTCCTTATCAGTTGGTTTAGTTTGTGATTGCATCGTGCTTAGCAATTGCAGTTGATCCACATTGTTTAATGCCAGCGATTTTTCAAATGTTTTTACTGATGTAGTTAATTTTGGCCAAGGTGTGTCTAGTGTGGCGTTACTAAGCCCGTAAATACCGGCAGAAACTTTAGTTGCCTCACATGAATCATTTGAATAATGCCACAGGCCGCTGTTATCCATTAATAGTAAATTAAATAGCCCGTAGTTTTTACCGTTATTATCAAGCTGTTTAATAAAAGCGGGGGCGGCGGTGTGTTGAGATAAAAAGTCCTTTACTAAATGACCACGAGATAATTTTGTAGAATCCTTATAGGGTGGTTTACGTACATTAGTCAGTGCTGCAAAACGGCCGGATGTATCAATACTTAACCAGCTGCCGCCTGCCACTGCATCTATACCACCAAAAATATTCGGTTGTTCATTCCAAAAATCAGCCGGAATCGATTCACGCTGATAATATTCATCGCGATTAGCGACAAGGACTAACCTATTATCTTCTGTAGGTTGATATTTAAAAACGATCAGACACATAGATGAAAAGATTTCCGAATGAAATAAAATTTTAATATATAAAACACTCTTGGCCAAACCTGTCAATTTTGAGTGCTAAATGTTAAAATAATCGCCTTAATTCGTAAGCTTTGCTTACTTACAAGCCTTATTTTAAACGTAGGAGTGATCAGTGTTAGAAGAATATCGTAAACATGTAGAAGAGCGTGCCGCCCTAGGTATTGTTCCAAAGCCATTAAATGCCGACCAAGTTGCTGGACTTGTTGAACTATTAAAAGCGCCACCTGCTGGCGAAGATGATTTCCTACTTAATTTAATAACTAACCGTGTCCCAGCGGGTGTAGATGAAGCGGCTTATGTTAAAGCGGGTTTTTTAGCAGCGATAACAAAAGGTGAAGCGTCTTCACCATTAATTGATCCGACTAGAGCGACAGAATTATTGGGTACTATGTTAGGTGGTTACAACATTATGCCGTTAGTTGACCTACTCGATAACGATGAACTTGCTGAAACTGCTGCTGATCAATTGTCACACATTTTGTTAGTATTTGATGCTTTTCACGATGTAAAAGATAAAGCTGATGCAGGCAACGCAGCTGCAAAACGTGTTTTACAATCCTGGGCTGACGCTGAATGGTTTACTAGCAAATCACCCTTAGCTGAAAAGTTAACCGTTAAAGTATTTGAAGTAACCGGTGAAACCAATACCGATGACTTATCACCTGCACCAGATGCATGGTCTCGCCCTGATATTCCATTACATGCGTTAGCCATGCTTAAAATGCCACGTGATGGTATTAACCCAGATATACCAGGTGAGAAAGGCCCAATCGTTCAAATTGACGAAATGGAAAAAGACGGTATTCCACTTGCGTATGTTGGTGATGTTGTGGGGACTGGTTCTTCACGTAAATCAGCAACCAATTCTGTTTTATGGTTTATGGGTGACGATATTCCTTATGTTCCAAATAAACGTGGCGGTGGTGTTTGTATTGGTGCCAAAATTGCGCCTATCTTCTTTAATACAATGGAAGATTCTGGCGCATTACCGATTGAAATGGATGTATCTAAGCTTAATATGAATGATGTGATTGACATCTACCCATACGAAGGCAAAGTAACCAAAAGTGGTACAGATGACCTGCTCGCAGAATTTGAATTAAAATCAAACGTGATTCTTGACGAAGTTCAAGCCGGCGGACGTATTCCATTAATCATTGGTCGTGGTTTAACCCTACGAGCACGTACAGCATTAGGACTAGGCGCATCTGATTTATTCAGAACACCAGAGTCTCATGAAGACAGTGGCAAAGGGTTTACCTTAGCGCAAAAAATGGTCGGTAAAGCCTGTGGTGTGGAAGGAATTAGAGCCGGTGTTTATTGCGAACCTCATATGACAACTGTTGGGTCACAAGACACAACAGGCCCAATGACGCGTGATGAATTGAAAGACTTGGCTTGCTTAGGCTTCTCAGCTGATTTAGTAATGCAGTCTTTCTGTCATACAGCCGCTTATCCTAAACCTGTAGACGTGACAACACATCACACGTTACCAGACTTCATTATGAATCGTGGCGGTGTTCCGTTACGTCCGGGTGATGGCATCATTCACTCGTGGTTAAACCGTATGTTGCTACCTGATACTGTGGGTACAGGTGGTGATTCGCACACACGTTTTCCTTTAGGTATTTCTTTCCCTGCGGGTTCTGGCTTGGTGGCGTTTGCTGCTGCAACTGGGGTTATGCCATTGGACATGCCTGAATCAATCTTGGTTCGTTTTACAGGTGAAATGCAACCGGGTATTACCTTGCGTGATATGGTGAATGCTATTCCATTAGCGGCGATTGACCAAGGTTTATTGACGGTGGCTAAAGAAGGCAAAATCAATGCCTTTTCTGGTCGTGTTCTTGAAATTGAAGGGTTACCTGATCTTAAGGTTGAACAAGCCTTTGAATTATCTGATGCATCTGCAGAACGTTCAGCTGCGGGTTGTACCATTAAGCTAAACAAAGAGCCTATCATTGAGTATTTGAATTCAAACATCACCATGTTGAAGTGGATGATTGCTGAAGGTTACGGTGACGTTAGAACGATTGAACGCCGTATTACATCAATGGAAGAGTGGTTGGCTAACCCAGAACTAATGGAAGCGGATGCGGATGCCGAATACGCTGAAATCATTGAAATCAATATGAGTGATATTCACGAGCCAATCCTTGCTTGCCCTAATGACCCTGATGACGTTAAAACATTATCTGAAGTTGCAGGTACACACATTGATGAAGTGTTTATCGGTTCATGTATGACCAATATTGGTCATTTCCGTGCAGCCGGTAATTTATTGCAAGAATTTGGTGGCGTCATACCGACTCGCCTCTGGATTGCACCACCGACTAAAATGGATGAAGCTCAATTAACGGCCGAAGGCTATTACAATATCTACGGCACATCGGGCGCACGTACAGAAATGCCAGGTTGTTCATTATGTATGGGTAACCAAGCGCGTATTGCTGAAAAATCTACAGCCATTTCAACCTCTACTCGTAATTTCCCTAACCGTCTGGGTACCGGTGCTTTTGTTTACTTAGCGTCTGCAGAGCTAGCAGCAGTAGGTGCGATTTTAGGAAAAATTCCAACTAAAGAAGAGTACATGGAATATGCTAATAAAATTGACACAATGGCAGAAGAAACTTATCGCTACTTGAACTTCGATCAAATCGAAGAGTATCAAAAGTTAGCTGATACAGTGGAGATCGCTGTTAACACTTAAGGTCATTAGTAAGATAAGAAAAAGGCGCTGTTAAAACAGCGCCTTTTTTATGGGTCTAATTTTTTAATAACTTAATGGTTATCGCACTCCGCTAAGAAACTTAGTAGCTCTTCTCTATATTTATAATAATCAGGGTGAGACACCAACGCTTTACGTGTACGTGGTCTAGGTAAATCTACCTTCATAACTTTACCCACTTTAGCATTGGGTCCATTGGTCATCATAACCACACGGTCAGCCAACAAAATCGCTTCGTCAACATCATGGGTGACCATAATGGCGGTCACCTTGGTACGTGTCCAAACTTCCATTAATACCTCTTGAAGTTCCCACCTTGTTAAGGAATCCAACATTCCAAATGGCTCATCTAGCAAGAGAAGCTTTGGAGAGAGGGCGAAGGCTCGTGAAATACCTACACGCTGCTTCATGCCATTGGATAATTCAGCGGCTTTCTTATTCAACGCATCACTTAAGCCTACTTTACTTAAATAATACTCAACAATGCTGTTTCGTTCTTCTTTGGTACAGTGCGGATAGACTCGCTCAACACCTAAGGCAACATTTTCTTTAGCGCTTAACCAAGGGAATAGGCTAGGGGCTTGGAAAACAACCGCTCGATCGGGGCCAGCGCCACTGACTTCTTTTTTATCCAAAACAATACCACCATCGCTGATGTCTGTTAACCCTGCAGTCATTGATAAGACGGTGGACTTACCACAGCCTGAATGCCCAATAATAGAAATGAACTCGCCTTTTTCTATATTAAGTTCAAATTTTTCGACGACGGTTAATGGCCCTTTAGGTGTGGGATAAATTTTGGTTAGATTGAAATACTCTAAGTATTTTTTATCTCCAATATTGTTAGCGTAAGGCTTTAGTGCGTCTGGTTTTTCATCATCGCTTAAGCCGAAATCACTAGCGGTATTCGGTTGCACATTCGGCAAATGATAAATATTACTATCTGAATCATTATTATCTCCAATACCGACACTCATTAAATATTGAGTAATATCACTGCGTAATTTTTTAAAGTTTTCATCATGATTCATCGCTGTTCTATCACGTGGGCGTGGTAAATCAACAATGAATTCTGGACCGAAAGTGGCGTTAGGCCCCGGATTTAAAGGGATAATCCGGTCAGCCATAATCAAACCTTCATCCACATCATTGGTAATAAGAACAACGGTTTTCTTTTCTTGCTCCCAAATTCTAATGATTTCATCTTGAAGGTTGGCACGTGTTAGTGCGTCTAACGCGCTGAGGGGCTCGTCTAATAACAAAACATCTGGACTGGCGGCCAATGCTCGAGCAACGTTAACACGCTGCCTCATGCCGCCCGACAGCTCAGAAGGGTGGCGATGTGTGGCGTGAGACAAACCAACCATATCGATGTATTTCTCGATGCGTTCTTTTCGCTCAATTGCGGATAGGTCGCTAAAGACCGAATCAACAGCCAAAGCAACATTTCCAAAAACCGTTAGCCAAGGCATTAACGAGTAACTTTGAAAAACAACACCACGTTCGGAACTTGGCCCCGTGACTTTTTTACCCTGCATGGTGACTTCACCACTATCGGGCTGGATTAAGCCGGCAATTGTTGAAATGAGCGTGGTTTTACCCGTCCCGGAGAAACCAACAATGGCAACAAATTCACCTTCTTTAATATCAAGATTAATATTGCTAAGCACATCACTTTTATTGTGACCGCTGCCGTAGGATTTACTTATATTGTTAAGTGCTAAAAATGACATATTCAGTTCCCCTACATTGCGTCGCCGTAAGAAAAGTATTTTTGCAGTGTTAACATGATGCGATCGAGCATAAAGCCGATAATACCAATGGTGAACACAGCAACCATAATTTTACCAAGAGATTGAGAACTACCATTTTGAAATTCATCCCAAACAAATTTACCGAGTCCTGGGTTTTGAGCTAGCATTTCTGCCGCAATTAAGACCATCCAGCCAACACCTAAAGAGAGTCTTAGACCAGTAAAAATTAATGGAAGTGAGCTGGGTAAAACAATTTTAGTCACTGTTTTCCACCAACCTAATTGCAGTACTTTTGATACATTCATTAAATCTTTATCAATGGTGGAAACGCCAACAGCTGTATTAATAAGTGTTGGCCATAGTGAGCACAACGTGACCGTTATCGCTGAAACAAGGAATGACTTGCTAAACGCTGCTTCACCTTCAACGACGTACAGTGCGCTCACGATGAGCGTGACGATCGGTAACCACGCGAGTGGCGAAACGGGTTTGAAAATTTGAATAATGGGGTTTATGGCCGCATTAAATGCAGGGCTCAAACCACAAACAACGCCCAATGGAATGGCAACAACAGAGGCTAATAAAAACCCTGCGAAAACAGTCCATAAGCTGGTCATTATTTGTTGAGGGTAAGTGGCTTTACCGGTGTAATCACGAACCTTAATAACAGCGTCTGGATTCTTCTCAAGCTTTTTAGCGTTGCGAACATCTTGACGTTTATAGAAAGCAATTTCTTTTTCTTTCTCTTTGTAATGGTCAGCGGCAAGGCTCTTTGTTTCTTGCCATACAGCAGCAGGACCCGGAATGGCACCCAGGCTTGTTTGGATTTTGGCTGCACCCCAGTCCCAAAAACCGATGAAAATCAGCATCGCTAATACGGGTACACCGACCACTTTTACTATTTCCTTTAATTGTTCTACCGGGTTTTCACCGGCTAATAATTTGACGATGGGTATAAACCAAGTAAAACCGATGAGTTCAAGAAAATTATTAATTTTGACAGAGACTTTAACGCCTTCATTAGCGGTCTTCTTTTCAGGCGTATTCACAACAGCCTCATTGGGTTCAGCGGGTGAGCTTACTGGTTTGGTCATTTCTGTGTTTTCCATATTTTTATCTTCTAATGCTGTATTGACAGACATAGTGTTACCTCTGATTGGTTAAATAAGCACCCGCATCATCACGGGTGCCAATCGTTTGAATACCGTTATTTACTTAACGGTATCTTGTCCTTTTAGACCAATTTTGAACTTACCTAAGTAAGCATTAGGTGTACGGCCATCGTAACTAATGTTATCGATAAAGTGAGTTTGTGGAGCACGGTAACCATCTGTATCCCAAGGCATATCTTCTTTAGCAATCTTGCCTTCCTCTAACAGTTCTTTAGCAGCTGCAAGGTAGATGTCTGGACGGTATACTTTTTTCGCAATCTCGTGGAACCAATCATCAGACTTTTCTTCAGTAATTTGTCCCCAACGGCGCATTTGCGTTAGGTACCAAATAGCATCTGAATAGTAAGGGTAGGTGGCATAGTAGCGATAGAACACGTTGAAATCTGGCAAGGCACGTTTGTCACCTTTTTCATACTCAAAGGTACCGGTCATGCTGTTTGCAATAACATCGTAATCGGCACCAACATATTCAGATTGAGCAAGAATTTTCACCGCTTCTGGACGGTTTGCATCGTTATTAGCATCCAACCATTGCGCTGCACGTATCAAGGCTTTAATAACGGCTTTGTGTGTATTTGGATTTTTTTCTGCCCATGCTGCGCTAACGCCAAACACTTTTTCTGGGTTATTTTTCCAAATTTCATAATCGGTGACCACGGGAACACCAATACCTTTAAATACGGCTTGCTGATTCCAAGGCTCACCGACGCAATAACCATAAATAGTACCGGCTTCAAGTGTCGATGGCATTTGCGGAGGAGGGGTTACAGATAATAAGGCATCCGCATCAATTTGGCCGGTAATATCCGATTTTGAATAATACCCTGGGTGAATACCGCCCGCTGCTAACCAATAACGTAATTCATAGTTATGTGTTGATACTGGAAAAACCATACCCATATTAAAAGGCTTTCCCTCGGACTTATACCGATCAACAACTGGTTTCAGTGCGCTTGCACTAATCGGGTGCACAGGCTTGCCGGCTGCATCTTTAGGAATATTGGGTTTCATTTCTGCCCAAATATCATTGGAAACAGTAATCGCGTTACCATTTAAATCCATACTGAAGGCAGTAATGATATCGGCTTTAGTACCAAATCCAATAGTTGCGCCTAAAGGTTGGCCAGCTAACATATGTGCGCCGTCTAATTCGCCATCAATCACACGATCAAGCAACACTTTCCAGTTCGCTTGAGGTTCTATCGTCACGTAAAGACCTTCGTCTTCAAAGAAACCTTTTTCATAAGCCACCGCTAAGGGTGCCATATCGGTTAGTTTGATAAAGCCAAATTTAAGCTCATCTTTTTCCAGCTCTCCAACAGCGTGAGCAGTCGTTAAGCCACCTGCGATTGTAAGCGCTAAACCTGCGAGGCAGCTTTTAAACAAGCCTCCCATATCCTTCTTAATAAATGTCTGTTTAATTTGTTTCATTTTTTTCCTGTTTATTATAAAAATCCATAAAAAAACGCCCGCAGCTCGTCTTCTATTAAAGAAAACTTGCTAACGGACGCCTTTGCCCTGTGACCTTAAATGGTCGATATTTCTAAACCCGAATATCGGGGGGGGGGTAATGCTATTACTTACAACTACATTTATAAAATATAAAGCAATACTTATGCCAAAATTTCGCTCGCCGAAATGACACTTTTTGCAAGCTCCACCATTTTGATGTTTTTATCCATCGCCATTTTACGCATGGCTTTATATGCATCATTTTCACTGATATTAGAGCGCTGCATAACAATGCCTTTTGCTTTATCGATCAGTTTGCGCTCAGTTAATGTGTTTTTAGTCTTTTCCAGTTCATCTTTAACAAGTTTTTGTTCATTAAAGCGAAAACAAGCGGTATCAATAATAGAAACAATACGTTTTGCTTGAAGACCATCAACAATATAGGCGCTTACGCCCACCTTAATAGCAGATTGAATAACGTCTCTACTGTCTTCATAGGTAAAGACAATCACGGGGATAGGGTTCTGTAAATTAATTTGTTGTATGCAACTAAATAACTGATCGAACCTTTTATCCGTAACGGCCATGATGATGTCCACAGTGCCTGATAGAGCAGCTCGGCTAATATCGCTTAAATCTGATGTAACGGCTGTGACGTCATAAATGGAGTCAGATAAATGCTCCTGAACATCTACTAGTTCATCAGCCGTTGAGTTAAATAATAGGACTTTAGGTTTCATTAAGTTTCTATTAATCGTTATCAGATAATTTTTCTAAATTGATGTATTAGCTAGAATTTCGCGCTAACAAATGCCCATAATTTAGTTGTATCAATTGCGGTTGCGCCCATATTTAAGGCGTTATTATCGGCGTTGTAATCAGCATACTTAAGACCTACGGTATAATTTTTACTCACTTTTTTTGTGGCTAAAATATCAAACTCAGTACCGTAGTCATAACTGTTATTGTCTGAACTAAAGTCATGGTAAGACGCTACAAATTTCATACCGTATGCTTGGGCAACGGCTGTTAAGTAGATATCTTCAACACCATCACCCGGTGTTACTAAGAATTTATCTGCCCAACCTTGATAAGCATGGTTGGTTCCCAAAATAGTAACAAAACGGTCTGCACCACCATTGCCTTCTTGTAACTCATAGCTTGCTTTAAGCAATAGCATTTTAAGAGGGCCACTAAATGACATTTTTGTACCTAATTCGGCCAACATATAATCTGCATCAATAGAATTAGGATTATCAGCAGCATCAGACTGAGTTGCATATTCGGCCGTATAAATGACTTTAGTGTTATCGCTGACAGGAGTACCACCGCTAACTCTTAAGCCGTATGTATTAGTTGAAAAAGCATCGCCGTTTTCAAAATCATATAAGTAGGCATAGGCTTCAATTTTTGCGGGTTTAAAGCCGGTATATTGAACATTGAATAAATGTGAATCGCTGTCAAAATTATCAAAAGGTTCTGGTGCATCTTCACCAAAGATTCGGTTCACATTCCAAACATAAGCATAATTGATAGTTGTATCTGTTAGCGATTGATTAGAAATAGAGAAGGCATCAAGTGTTTGCCAATTTTGACGCCACGCGACTGTACCAATATGTCGATGAAAAGGTGCACCACGGTATGTTAGTGCCTGGCGACCTAATTTCATTGAGGTGTTTTCAAGGCCTGTATAAAACAGGTAACCTTGGTTTAACTCGGTTTCGTTAGGGTCTGCAATAACAGGGTAGGTAGCACCTTTTGCTTGAGATTTGTGGGCGTAGTTATTACTAAATAGACTGTGTACGCTTTCAACTTCACCAAACAGAGCAAGCCCGTAATATGATCCCGTTTTGTAAGCCGCTGTTAATCTAGCGGTATAGGCGTTAGCTTCTTCAGGTAAGTTATCTTGATCGACGTTTTCATAACGTAATCTAGCGCTGTAACTGGCTTTACCACTGGTTAAGGCACTTAATAAAGATTCTTCGGCCTGAGCTAAAGGTGCAGCAGTCATTAGCATTGTGCTAGCGATGGCTCCAATTATCACAGGGTTCGATTGGCTTTTTCTCTTAATTTTCATTTTAACTCTCTAAATTAATTTTTTATAAAAAACATAAAATATAAAAAAGCCAACACGAGTACACCGAGTTAGCTTCTTTGCTTTACATATTATGATTGTTGTTATCACTGCGCCGTTACAGTGGTGTTATTCCTTTAATAAAGCAAATAGCACATGAACACTGTATAGCAATGACTATGCCAACTTTATGTTGGCCATATACAACGGTTTAAGGAGGATCAGTAATGAGTGTAAATATTGCGTCGCATCATTAAAGTGCTATCTATAACTAAGTAGCACTATAATGGTGCGCAAGAAGAAACGATATAGTGAGACTGTTATCGTAACCTTAGTTAATTATCCGAATGGATCCGTTGATATTAACCTGCACAATGGATGAGTTTTGTTGCAGGTTGGCAGGGGCGGCCTCATCAGACATGGCACTAGAAAGCATTCGTGATTTTGCGTAATGCACGGGCCGATACTGATTGTTTGAATTGATGTTAATTTGGTGGATTACATATTTATTTTTATCAAACTCTTTTGTAATAATTTTTGCTTGTGCCTTAAATTGTGCAATCGCTTGTTTTGTGAGTAACTGCTTAGTAACGGCTAATTTTTCTTTTGAGACTTGGTAACGAAGAGATTTAATAAGTAGTTTTTTTTGTAACAAGCCGATGAGTTTTCCTAGTTGCTTACTATCCTTACTTTCTAGCGTAATGGTTTGAGTGCCACGCCATGCTTTGAAAATACGTTTACTATAAAGTTGGTGTGATGTGTACTGGCCACCTTTTACTTTTACGGTTTTAAAAGGTGCGGCTGTTTTCAGCGCCCAAGACATCTTTTTATTTATTTGCTCAGCCAGTACGGCCGGGTCGTAATTTTCAGCTTCTACGGCTATGGTTGCCTGCATGGTATCCGTTTCAACTTCAATGCTAGCGGATGCTTGCAGGTTGACGATCCCTTCAAGCTGCACATTATGTGCAAAAGTTGAGTGTGTTATGACAGTTAAACTTAATAACAAAATCCATTTATTCATATTTAGACCCTTAGTTTAGTTGACGTATCCACACTATACGACCTGAACATGAATACTAAATTAATGATTATCCAAACGGTTTAAACCATTTAAGGCAGCGACTCGATAAGCTTCAGCCATGGTTGGGTAGTTAAAAGTTGTATTAGTAAAGTAGAGCAGGGTATTCGCTTCACCTTCTTGCGACATAATGGCTTGGCCAATATGAATAATTTCAGCGGCTTGATCACCAAAACAATGCACACCCAGAATTTGCAACGTTTCTGAGTGAAAGATGATTTTCAACAAACCTTGTGTTTCTCCAGAAATTTGGGCTCTAGCCAGTGAGTCAAAACGTGAATAACCGGTTTCATAAGGTACTTTTTGTTCGGTTAACTCTTTTTCTGTATAGCCGACGGAACTGATTTCTGGGTTGGTATATATACCTGTTGGAATATCTTTAACCAATTTGGCATCAGACGAACCATTGACAATATGGGTAGCGGCAAAGCGGCCTTGATCATACGCCGCACTGGCTAAACTGGGATAGCCAATAAAATCACCAACAGCATAAATATGCTCTTTGCCCTCTACCTGGTAATGATCATTGACGTTAATTTGCCCACGAGAATTAGGTGTAATGCCAACTTTTTCAAGAGCTAATTCCTCAAAATTACCCGTTCTGCCATTAGCCCAAAGGAAGATATCTGTCTTGATTTTTTTGCCCGACACTAAATGCGTCGTGACGCTTTTATCGTCCCCCACAATGGAATCGTATTCCTCGCTAGAGCGAATAACAACACCTTGGTTACGCATGTCATGACTGAGTGCATGCACTATTTCTTCATCCAAAAAGGCCAGTAAGGTCGCTTGAGTATTGATGAGGTTAACCTTAACACCAAGCCCTTGAAAAATTGAGGCGTACTCGGAACCAATAACACCTGCACCATAAATAGTAATTGAACGCGGCGTAAAATTTAGACCCAAAATGGTGTCGCTATCAAAAATATTATGATGGTTAAAGTCAACGTCATCAGGCCGATAGGGGTGAGAGCCCGGAGCCAGTACAAAAACGTTGGCACTTATTTTTTTAGACTTTGAGCCATCATTAGCCTTGATTAGCATGGTGTTTTCATCAACAAAACTAGCGGTACCATGAAGCAAGTCGAGGTTGTTTCTTTCGTAAAAACTACTCCGCATGTCGACTTGTCTTTTTATAACGTCGGTAGCAGAACTTAAAAGCTGCGGAAATGTTAGGTGGAGCGGACCACCACAGGCCTCTTTAAACCATCGATTTCGATTAAATTGGATAACACGTTGAACGGCTTGACGTAAGGCTTTTGAAGGGATGGTTCCCCAATGAGTACAACCACCGCCAACATCTTTATATTTTTCTATAATGGCAACTTTCTTACCTTCTTTACAGGCTTTCATGGCCGCACCTTCACCACCAGGGCCAGTACCTACAACGATGACATCATAATCATATTTACTCATTACTTATTCTCATTATTTTTTACAAACGCTAAAACAAGTATACAACAGATGCGATAAAATCTTGCTTTAGCTAAGAGTATTTATAGATGACTGATTTATTTAATGACATAGAAAAAGCACTGTTGACATCATCAGTTGAAGAAACAATTGAGATGACACAAAAAGCTTTTGAATTAAGTTGTTCCACCAGTGTATTTGTTGAACCATCCAGTCGAATAGTTCAGCCAGTAGAACGGGTATGTTTTCCAGAAAAACCGATCTGCGTACCACCGAGAGACTTACCGCGAAGACGTCTAGGAACAGAAGCAGGAAAGCGTTCTTTTATTCACGCGATTGCGCATATTGAATTCAATGCGATAAAGCTAGCGTTAGATATTGCCTATCGTTTTAAAGGCTTACCTGAACAGTTTTATAAAGACTGGCTATATGTTGCGAATGATGAATGCAAACACTTTAAGCTGCTCTGTGACCATTTAACTCAATTTGATTGCGCATATGGGGACATTCCATCGCATGATGGTTTGTGGAGTATGGCTGTAAAGACCGAAAATGATTTGCTTGCTCGATTGTCGCTTGTTCCACGTTATCTTGAAGCTCGTGGCCTTGATGTAACACCTGCCATGTTAGTTAAACTCTATGCCCAAAAAGATACGGCTTCAGCTGAAATTTTAGAAATTATTTTAGAGGATGAAGTTACGCACGTTGAATATGGTACGAAATGGCTTGACTACGTCTGTCAACGAGATGATATTCAACGTGAAAAGGTGTTTTTTGACAATATTGAACATTATTTAAAAGGGCAAATATTAGGCCCCTTTAATAAACCATTGCGTCGTAGAGCTGGCTTTACAGAAACTGAATTGCTAGAACTGGAACGTTTAGATAAACGTCAAACTAGCAAATAATCGTTTGATGAGGGTAAAGGCGAAATTCAGCTAAGTGTGATAATTCTATAGCCAGTCTCGCTCCACTCTAGAATACTCCCCTCGCTATCCCATTCAGCTAAAACGAACCTTTCAGCGGCTTGCTCATTAACAACATGCATATGAATATTTGGACGATGTGTATGGCCATGAATTAGTCGCGAAACATGATGCTTTTTAAGCACACCAATAACGGCTGTTTCATTAACGTCCATAATATCAGCAGACTTATCTTTTTTATTCAAGTGGCTTTCTTGCCGATAATGCTGGGCAAGTGCCAAACGCTCTTGTAAGGGCTTAGATAAAATGTTTTGCTGCCAAGCTGGGTTGTGCGTCACTTGTCTAAATTGCTGATACTCAACATCATCAGTACAGAGTAAATCACCGTGCATTAATAGCGTTTTTATGCCAAATAAATCGATGACAGATTCATCGCCCAAACAAATGACATTTGTAGCACTAAAGAACTCTTTACCGATTAAAAAATCTCTATTACCGGGTAAAAAGTAAACTTGAACACCTTTGGTGGTCAGTTGATTAAGGGCTTCCTTAATTGTTTCATTCGGCGGAGTAGGGTCATCATCGCCGACCCAAACATCAAACAGGTCACCTAGAATATAAAGGTAGGAAACTGATGAATCTAAAGAATCAAGATAAGCCAGAAATCGTTGAGTTGTCTCTGGCCTATCTTGGGTCAGGTGTAAATCTGAAATAAAATGAACGTGTTTTGACACGAATTACTTTAATACTTCAGCTTTTTCGATAATCACTTCTTCTTGTGGGACGTCAGTAGGGAACATACCGCCTGAGCCAGTAGGAATAGCTGCCATCTTATCCACAACATCCATACCCTCAGTCACTTTACCGAAGACAGCATAGCCCCAACCTTGTTGAGTTTTAGAACTATGATTTAGAAAACTATTATCAGCCAAGTTGATGAAGAACTGACCTGTTGCTGAGTGAGGGTCGCCTGTTCTTGCCATAGCAATAGTGCCGCGATCATTTGCTAGGCCATTGTCGGCTTCATTTTGAATAGGGCTGTTGGTGTCTTTTTGTTTAAAGTCGGACGTAAAGCCACCACCTTGTGCCATAAAGTTTGGAATAATACGGTGAAAAATAACACCTTCATAAAAGCCTTCTTCTACGTAAGTAACGAAGTTTTTAACGGTGTTTGGGGCTTTTTCAGCATCGAGTTCTAAAACGATGTCACCTTGGTTAGTAGTCAGTTTAATGCTTGTTATGCTCATGTTTTTTGTGTCCGTTGCGTATGTTGCGTTTGAAAGAAGTAATGCGCTAGCAGTAGCTACCTTTAAAAAAGTAATTAGCTTATTGATCATTAGTAAGAACTCCTGCGATAAATTAAGTGCCGTATCTTATCTTCTTATACTTTTTTTATAAAGCTCACTTATCTTATTTTTACACTACAAATATTAATGACTGTAAACCTCAATAAACTGTATAAATACTTGTAAATGAATTTTTGATCTATGCCGACGAGAGATGAATCGGTTATTATTCGCCCTTAATTAATTTTTACTAGAAATATGAGCGCACTGAAAATACATAACACCCTAACAAAGCAAAAAGAAACCTTTGTTCCCATTAATAAGGGTGAAGTGAGCTTGTATGTGTGTGGCATGACTGTTTACGACTTTTGCCATATAGGCCATGCACGTGTAATGGTGGTTTTTGATGTCGTATCAAGGTACTTAAAATACTTAGGATATAACGTTAAGTATGTGCGCAATATTACTGATATTGATGATAAAATTATCGCAAGGTCAGTTGAAGCGAAGGAAGATTTCACACAATTAACTAAACGGTTTACCGATGAAATGCATCAAGATGAGGCATCATTAAATGTGCTCCCTCCCGACCTTGAACCTTTAGCGACTGACTCAATTGACAATATTATTAGCATGATCGAAAAATTGATTGCTAATAATAATGCTTATGTCGGCCCAAATAATGACGTTTATTATTCAGTTGAATCATTTGAAAACTATGGTCAATTATCAGGTAGAAAATTAGACGATATGAATGCAGGTGAACGGGTAGATGTTGATAATAATAAACGCAACCCCTTTGACTTTGTTCTATGGAAATCTGCCAAGCCAGAAGAACCCTCCTGGACTTCACCATGGGGGCAGGGTCGCCCAGGTTGGCATATTGAATGTTCTGCAATGGCTACATGCTGCTTAGGGAATCACTTTGATATTCATGGTGGGGGGATGGATTTACAGTTCCCACATCATGAAAATGAGATAGCTCAATCAGAAGCCGCAACAGGTGAACGTTACGTTAATACCTGGATGCATAATGGTTTTGTCCGTATTGATGATGAAAAAATGTCGAAATCATTAGGTAACTTTTTTACTGTACGTGATGTGCTTAAAAAGTATCGTGGTGAAGAAATTCGTTTTTTCGTTTTATCAAGTCACTACCGTAGCCCATTGAATTATTCAGATGAACAACTCAATGAGTCACGTTCTGCGCTAGAACGGCTTTATACTGCGTTACGAGACGTGAAACCTATACAAAATAACCTTCAGTCTGACTATATAAGGCGTTTTGAAGAAGCAATGAATGATGACTTCAACTCTGCTAAAGCAATATCGGTGATGTTTGAATGTGCTAATGAGCTAAATAAATTAAAAAGCTTAAACCCTGAACAAGCCTCACTAATAGCGGGGGATTTATTAAAAATGGCCGGACCATTAGGTCTTTTAAACCAAAGCCCAGAAGAATTTTTACAATCAAGCGCTGGGGCTGATAGCGTTATTAGTAATGACGAGATTGATGTTCAAATAAACCAACGTCTTCAAGCAAAAGAAGATAAAAACTGGGCGCTGGCAGATCAAATTCGCGATGCATTAAAAGAGCAGGGCATTATTCTTGAAGATAAGGGTGCGGAAACAACCTGGCGTAGGGTTAATGTCGCAACCCTAGCGACCCAACCACAGTAATTAAAGCAAGAGCAACTAACCCTTGGAAGCCTGTTAATTCTGCTATTTAATTGCTCTGTAATTCAGCTGCTTGCAAGGTGTTTTCTAATAAAGAGGCGATCGTCATTGGGCCAACTCCACCGGGAACCGGTGTAATCCAGCTCGCATTCTTTGACGCAGCCTCATAATCAACGTCACCCGCTAATTTCCCCGTATCAAGTCGATTAATACCGACATCAATCACAACGGCTCCCGGCTTAACCCAGTCACCTTTAACAAACCCAGCAATACCAACAGCGGCGATAATAATATCTGCACGCTTTACGTGCGCTTCAAGGTCAATGGTACGACTATGGCACGTAGTGACAGTGCAACGCGCCATTAATAATTCAAGTGACACCGGTCGCCCAACAATATTTGAAGCACCAATAACGACAGCTTCCTTGCCCTCTAAAGGGATATTGGTGCTTTTTAGTAACGTCATAATGCCTTTAGGTGTACAAGACCTTAAAACAGGCATACGGAGTGCTAAACGGCCAATATTATAAGGATGAAACCCATCGACATCTTTTAAAGGATCTATCGCTTCGATAATCTTTTCTTCATTAATATGCTCAGGTAAGGGAAGCTGTACAAGAATACCGTTTATGGCTGAATTATTATTGAGGTCATCTATTAAATTAAGTAGCTCTTCCTCAGTAACGCCGTAAGGAAAGGTTTTTGATAACGAATAAAAACCGACTTCCTCACAAGCATTGCATTTATTCCGTACGTAAACCTCGGATGCAGGGTTTTCACCAACCAAAATAACGGCTAAGCCGGGTTTAGATAAACCACGAGCAATTCGGCCATCTGTTTGTTTTTTTATAGCCGTTCTCAGCTCAGCAGCTATTTTTTTTCCATCAATCTTTTGAAATGTCATATTTTTTAAACTTTTTAAGGCTCTTTATTAAAGAAGCGTTGACCAAAATTCCTATGTGCCGTATTATCGCCCACCTACAGACTTATTGCATTATTTATGCAGTTTTTCTGAAGGTAGTCGGGGTGTAGCGCAGCCTGGTAGCGCAACTGCTTTGGGAGCAGTGGGTCGGGAGTTCGAATCTCTCCACCCCGACCAATTTACTTTATATATAATTATGTTGAAGCGCTTGTAGCTCATCTGGCTGTCTCTTATACACATCTGACGCTGCCGACGATATGCAGTGTG
>CAJXTU010000011.1 GCA_913060865.1 uncultured Cycloclasticus sp. | reverse complement strand
ACGAGATCCTCTCTGGTCTCGTGGGCTCGGAGATGTGTATAAGAGACAGGAATTAGCCATGTCGCATACCGTTAGAGCGGTTGGACGGGTTGCTTACGATGAAGGAAAAATGGTTCGCTTGCACCCAAAAACCGAGGGCTGGATTGAAGATATGTACGTGGATAAAACCGGCCAATGGGTTGAAGAGGATACTCAGTTATTGAGTATTTACTCACCCCAGTTGGTCGCCAGTCAAGAAGAATACCTATTAGCGCTTAACAACGTAAAAGCCTTGGAAAAAAGCCCGATTGAGACGATTCGTAATGGTGCGGAAGCCTTGTTAAATAGCTCGCGTGAGCGACTGAAGTTATTGGATTTTCCTGCGCACCAAATGGCTGAGCTAAATAAAACACACCGTATTAAAAAGAGCATCCATATTCACAGTCAAACAGAAGGTGTCGTGATGAAAATTGGCGCACGGGAAGGCCAGTTTGTTACGCCAAAAACAGAAATCTATATGATTGCCGACCTAAGAAAGGTTTGGGTGTACGCGAATATTTACGAATATGAGTTACCTTGGGTAAAAGAGGGTGATTCGGTTGACATGCGATTGGTGGGTGTCCCAGGTCGAACCTTCAAAGGGCATTTGGCGTATATCTATCCGTACGCGGAAGCAACAACGCGAACCATCAAAGTACGTTTGGTGTTTGATAACTCAGATTTATTGTTAAAGCCTAATATGTTTGCTGATCTGACGATTTATGCCAGTCAGCAAAATAACAAGGTGGTTATTCCCTCGGAAGCGGTGATTCGTTCGGGTTCTCGTAATCAAGTGTTTGTTGTACGAGGCGAAGGCAAGTTTGAGCCAAGGTTAGTGAAGATCGGTCTGGAGTCTAAAGGTAAAATTGCCATTTTAGAGGGGTTAAAAGTTGGCGAAGAAGTCGTCACCTCAGGTCAGTTTTTGATCGACTCCGAATCTAAATTACGCGAAGCGACGGCAAAAATGCTGGAATCGATGTCGAGCAATAAACAAGCGACGACCGATCAAATGACCTTGCCGAAGGAGAAAACGCATGATTAATTCGATCATTGACGGTTCGATAAAAGACCGCCTGATGGTGTTAATAGCGACGCTTATCATTGCAGTCGTGGGGTTATGGAGCTATCAGCACACATATTTAGACGCGATACCGGATTTATCGGACGTACAAGTTATTGTATTGACTAAATATCCGGGGCAGGCGCCACAGGTTGTTGAAGACCAAGTGACTTACCCATTAACGACGGCCATGCTATCGGTTCCACGCTCTAAAATCGTCCGTGGTTATTCATTTTTTGGGTTGTCCTTTGTTTATATTATTTTTGAAGACGGTACCGATATGTATTGGGCGCGCTCTCGGGTGCTGGAGTCACTTAATTTTGTTAGTAGTCAATTACCCGACGCTGTTACGCCCACGTTAGGCCCTGATGCCACGGGGGTGGGTTGGGTTTACGAGTATGCCTTGGTGGATAAAACCGGAAAGCACGATTTAGCACAGCTGCGCTCAATTCAGGATTGGTATTTGCGATATCCGCTACAGACGGTCAATGGTGTGTCGGAAGTGGCTTCAGTAGGCGGTTATGTCAAGCAATATCAGGTTGAAGTAGACCCGAATGCGCTACAAGCGTACGGCATTACCCTAGCTAAGGTTAAGTATGCTATTAAGCGTTCTAATAACGATGTTGGCGGGCGTTTAATTGAAATGGCTGAGACTGAATATATGGTACGGGGCCTGGGCTATATTCAATCTTTGGAGGATTTGAACAGTATCCCCGTTGGCGTTGATAACAATGGAACACCGATTCGTTTAAAGGATGTCGCCCATATTCATATTGGGCCTGAGCTAAGACGTGGCGCGGTGGAGCTAAACGGCGAAGGTGAAGTTGCCGGGGGTGTGGTTATTATGCGTTACGGTGAAAACGCCTTATCGACGATCGAAGGGGTTCGAAAAAAGCTGGAAGAGTTAAAAAGAGGGCTGCCTGAAGGCGTTGAAATTATACCCGTTTACGATAGGGGTAACTTAATTGAGCGCGCCGTGGCCAGCCTCAATGAATCATTGCTTCAGGAATTAGCGGTCGTTAGCTTAGTGGTCATCTTGTTTTTATTACATGTGCGCCCAGCCTTAGTCGCGATTATTACCCTCCCTATGGGTATTTTGATGGCCTTTATTATCATGAAGATGCAAGGGCTAAACGCCAATATCATGTCATTAGGCGGTATCGCCATTACCATTGGTACGATGGTCGATGGGGCTATTGTGATGGTAGAAAACGCGCATAAACACTTGGCGCAAGCCACTACAGACAAAGGTGCTGAGCTCAGCGATGACGAACGATGGAAGACGATCGGTAATGCCTCGCGTGAAGTCGGTCCAGCGCTGTTTTTCTCACTATTGATTATTACAGTCTCTTTTTTGCCCATTTTTACCATGCAAGCGCAAGAAGGCCGTATGTTCAGCCCGTTGGCGTTTACCGCCTCGTATGCGATGGCTGCCGCAGCCATACTCGCGGTTACGTTGGTGCCGGTTATGATGGGGTATTTTATTCGTGGCAAGGTGGTGTCTGAACACGAAAACCCTCTTAATCGCTGGATGCACGCGATGCACACGCCGGCACTCAAGCTGGCGCTGCAGTGGCGCAGGGTAACGGTTCTATTGGCGCTGTGTTTGTTCTTATTAACTTTGTACCCATTTTCAAAACTGGGTAGTGAGTTTATGCCGCCGTTGGACGAGGGCGACATTTTGTATATGCCAACGACATTTCCAGGTATATCCATTACCAAAGCAAAAGAGTTACTACAGCAAACCGATAAAATTATAAAAACCTTTCCCGAGGTGCTTCACGTGTTTGGCAAGGTGGGCCGTGCAGAAACGGCTACCGATTCCGCGCCCTTATCGATGATAGAAACGACCATTCGCTTAAAACCGAAAGAAGAGTGGCCAAATCCAAATAAAACGACGCAGCAATTAATGGCCGAAATGGATAAGGCGATTAAATTCCCAGGGCTGGCTAATGCCTGGACCATGCCAATCAAAACGCGGATTGATATGTTATCCACGGGGATTAAAACGCCGGTCGGGATAAAAGTGTCTGGGCCCGATTTAAACGTGCTCGAATCCTTATCTGGGCAGATCGAGCGAGCGATGAAAACGATACCCGAAACCACCTCGGCTTTCGGTGATCGGTCGGTCGGTGGTTATTATTTGGATTTTGATATTAACCGAGAGGCTGCGTCGCGTTACGGCCTAACGACAGGTGATGTACAAGATGTGATACAAAGCGCTATTGGGGGGATGAATGTCACCGAAACAGTCGAAGGCTTAGAGCGTTACCCAGTCAATGTACGCTATCCACGCGAGTTACGTGATGACTTCGAGAGTTTAAAACGGGTGCTGATAGCAACGCCGAGCGGTAGCCAAATTCCGTTAGCGCAGGTGGCCGAATTAAACTATAGGCGTGGACCGCCAGTGATTAAAAGTGAAAACTCACGACCTAATGCTTGGATATACGTCGATATAAGTACCTCTGATATTGGCGGTTTTGTCAGCAAAGCAAAACAGGTATTGGCTGATCAGGTGAAGATCCCTGCGGGTTATACCGTTGTTTGGTCGGGTCAATTTGAGTATATGGAGCGCGCGGCAAAGCGATTACAGATCGTTGTGCCCGTCACTGTAATCATTATCTTTTTATTGCTTTACCTCAATTTTCGTAATCTAGTTGAGCCCCTTATCGTGATGCTTGCGTTACCTTTTGGTGTTATCGGCGGTATTTGGATGATTTATCTCAATGACTACAATTTATCAGTCGCGGTCTATGTCGGCTTTATCGCGTTAGCCGGTATGGCGGCTGAAATTGGTGTGCTAGTACTCAGCTTTATCGATATGGAGATCGCTAAACGCCGTGCAGAGAGTTCACGACCACTATCGCGTTTAGAAATAATCGAGGTCAGCCAGCTAGCAACGTCCATGAGAGTTCGTCCCGTGGTCATGACGGCGGTTTCCACGATGGCGGGCTTAATTCCCATTATGCTCAGTAGCGGCGCGGGCTCTGATGTTACGCATCGTATTGCTGCGCCGATGTTGGGCGGTATGTTAACGGTTTTAATTTTAAACTTATTGGTATTGCCCGTCATTTACAGCTTTGTATTGCAGTACGAAGAAGCAAGGAAGAGAAGGGATTTTTTAAAGTAAAAGCAGTTTTTTTGCTTAATACAGATGATTAAAAGTTAGTTGTTGCTAATTGCTTGATAGGGAGCCGTTTTATGTGGAAAGTTTGTTATGTGAAAGGTGTGAGTTTTTAAGTGTAAGTAGGAGTTAATTGAACTAAAAAAGATGTTGAATTTTTTAGTTACCCATATTTGCACGCATAAAACCGATTGACAATCGGTTTTATGCGTGCAAATATGGATCAAACGTTAGATGACAAGGTACGGGTATATATAAATGAATTTAGGCCAGCTTGAAAAATTAGTGCTGAAGTTTTTCTGGCAAACCAATGTTGCGGATGCCAAACAGGTCTATGCGTATTTTGAAAAAAGTCGTGGTGGTACTCTAAATACTATCCAAAGCACGCTGGATCGCCTGTTTAAAAAAGGCCTTTTAAAAAGGGATAAGGAAGGCCACGCCTTTCAATACCGAGCAGCCAAACCTCGCAAAGCGTTTATTGGTGAGCTGATAAAAGACGTAACTCACGATTTCACATTGGGCGATGAAGATAGTATTTTGGCGGCTTTTGTATCGATCTCAAGCGAACTTAATGTAAAACAGCTAGATCGACTTGAGGAACTCATTCAAGATTACCGTTCAACCATTTCTATGAAAGAAGAATCATGATTTTTGGCACACTAGCAATCTTTTTTAATGTGTTATCCATTATGGGGTTTTGTGTGCTTTTTATTATCTTTACGCTGAGTATTATCGTTAGCTGGAAGTCAGAAACATTCAATCAATATTCAGTTGTATCACGCCGTCGTGTTTTATGGTTTATTGCCGTATCACCGTGGCTTTTTGGTTGCTTAGCGGCAAGTTTGGTCATCCTATCGGGTAGTCACTATTCGCCGTTTCCTCAGAGTTTTGACTTACTTCATTGGCACCACGCCCAAGAGTTTATTTTCAATAGCTGGCATGGCTTATCAATAATTGCCTTGGTGGTTTATACGGGCTTTTTATTCTTTCGGAAAGTTTATAGTTTAATAATAAATAGCCGTCAAATTAGCTTACTTCAAGCCGTAGCAGAGCGAGATGAAAACGGTTTTTATCAACTAGAGGCGGATGCTGCAACAGCTTTCACAGCGGGCTATCTAATGCCTCGCTGCTATATTACAACGGCACTTCGACGCCAACTTAATAGCAAAGAATATACGATTTTACAATTGCATGAAAAAGAGCATGTAAGACGCGCTGATCCTTTGATGAAATGGTGCTTTCAACTGTTTACGGCGTTCTTTCCAACGGTGATTTCTGTAAAATTAAATCAATCAATGTCACTGGTCATGGAGCAATGTGCGGACTTTGCGGTTAGCGATAAAATTTCAGATAAATTGCTTATTGCTGAAACCTTATTAAAAGTAAGGCGGTTGGCAGTAAGACCTTTTGAGGGCGAGTTGAGCGCGAGCGCGGTTTGTCATTACGGACATGATTATATTGAAGAGCGGATTAGCTACTTATTAAGTGATCAACAATCAAAAGTGTTTCCCATCCTTATTTTTATTTGTGCCACCGTGAGCATCTCAATTTTTAGTGCGTTAACGGTCGACATTTTCCATCACACCATCGAATACACACTCTCTCATTAGGGAATTTCTATGTTAATTAAAAACTACACCTTCATACCGAAAAAACCGATGCGCAGTCGGTTTTCAAGCAATCTGTTGATGGGCTTAATGCTCTTTTTAGCAGGAGGCATTGTGCCGTCCTCTTTAGTTTTAGCGGGTAACCAAAACACGACAGAGGCGTTGACACTAAAAGAAGCAATACAACGAACGTTTAACCACAATCCTGAATTACAAACATTTCAGTATCAACTGGAAGCACAGCAAGGACGAATGGTTCAAGCTGACCTTTCCCCTAAACCGCAAGTCAGTTTAACCGTTGAAGATGCGCTGGGGAGTGGGGGTTTTAATGGGTTTGATAATAGCCAAGCGACACTAAGTGTTGCTTGGCTATTGGATCAAAATATCAAAGATAAACGGGTTCAAGTTGCCTCTGAAGCAAAAAGTTTGATTGAAAGCGAAAAAAATATCAAACAATTGGACAGTGCAACCCAAACTGCTCGCTATTTTTTAGCGGCACTTTTTTATCAAGAAAGCGCGGTTATTGCACGGCGTGCGATTGCATTAGCGCAATCAACCGTCAAGGAAGTAAAGCATCGGGTAAAAATAGGTAAAACACCACTGGCAGAATTGTATCGCGCAGAAGCTGAGTTAGCTAAGCGTCGTCTCGTATTGGGTGATGTAGAGCATGAGCTGGAATCATCAATCAGGCAACTCGCGTCACAATGGGGAAGCACTGAACCATCATTTAAAACAGTGTCTGGCATGCTAAACAACCGGCCTGATGTGATGAGTTTTGACGCCTTAAAAACCCAAATAAAAAACAACCCGAATATTGCGAAATACTTATCAATGGATCGAGTTAACGATGCGCAAATCAAACTCGCCGAAGAGGAGCGAAGCTCACCGTGGACATTCACAACCGGAGTGCGGCGTTATCAAGGAACGGATGATTTCGGCATGGTGGCGGGTATATCTATGCCTTTTGGTGGTAGTAACCGTAATCAAGGCCGGATTGCTGAAGTTAAAGCAAAACGGTTACAAAATCAGTCGGAAGCTGACGCATTACGTATTCGTATTGAAACCACGCTGTTTGTTGTGTATCAGCAATTGGAACATAGTTTTCATTTAAGTGACGTATTGAAAAAAGAGATTATCCCTAAACTTGAAAAAGCACTCACTGAAACTCACAAAGCCTACGAGTTTGGTAAGTACGGCTACCTTGAATGGTTAGCGGTACAAAATGAATTGCTTAATGCGCAATCGAAGTTGTTAGATGCTAGCTTGTCTACTCATCTTAAACAGTTGGAAATAGAGCGCCTAACCGGCACTCAGATCGTCTCACCCTTTTAACTTAGCCCAATTACATAACGAGAAATACAATGAAAAAACTATTACATATAACTGGATTGGCGCTGATGTTTGGCATGTTGATTATTCTTAGCAATTCGGCATTATCTTTTGAAGGCTCAAATAGTGAAGGCGCAGAGATAGCACCTGAAAAAGGGCCTCATAATGGACGGTTATTAAAAGATGGAGACTTTGTTCTTGAGTTGTCTATTTTCGAAACGGGCGTGCCACCCGAGTTTCGAGTTTGGGTTTCCAATAAAGGCGAAAAGTTAAAACCGACAGATGTTGATCTAAAAATCACCCTGACTCGTTTAGGGGGCGTTGAAGATAAGATTAACTTTACGCCGCAAGGTGATTTTTTGCGGGGCGATATGGTTATTTATGAACCGCATTCATTTGTCGTCAGCATTAATGCTAACTATCAAGGCCAGTTGCATCATTGGCAGTACGATAATTTAGAAGGCCGCACTAGCATTGAAAGTGCAGTTGCCGAGGCGTTAGAGATTGGCACGTCAATTGGCGGCCCACAAGTGCTTAAAGAAACGGTATCAGCCTTTGGAAAACTAGCGAATCATCCAGAAAAAACCCGTCATGTGACGGCTCGCTTTGCAGGGGCGATAAAAAAAGTTCACGTTAGCTTGGGTCAGCGAATTAAAAAAGGTCAACGATTAGTCACCATAGAAAGCAATGAGAGTTTGAAGTCGTATACTATTTTTGCCCCTATTGATGGTGTGATTACACAGCGTAATGCGAACCCAGGTGAACAGACCAAAGACAGGGTTTTATTTGCCCTGGCTGACAGTCGCCTTTTGGTGAGTGAGCTGGCGGTTTTTCCAAGTGATCGCCAACGTATGAAAATCGGCGCAAAGGTGTGGTTATTAAGCAAGGGGAGTGATAGCCCTGTAGCGGGTGTGATTACGCAGATCGATACCCTTGTTCAAGCTAATCAGTCAATTATTGTTAGAGCTGAGTTAAGTAACGAAGCAGGAAACCTTCTGGCCGGTACGTTTGTAACAGCAAAGATAGAAGTGGCTGAATATCATGTGCCATTGGCGGTTAAGCGTTCAGGTTTGCAAGCGTTTAGAGATTTTACGGTTGTGTTTGAGAAAATCGGCAATGAATATGAAGTAAGAATGTTAGAACTCGGTCGAGTGGCGGGTGAGTGGGTCGAAGTACTGGGCGGCCTTAAACCTGGTGCAGAGTACGTGTCTGACAACAGTTACATTATCAAAGCCGATATCGAAAAATCCGGCGCATCGCACGATCACTAAGGAATAGACATGCTTGAAACCATTATACGTTCATCCATTCAGCGTCGATTCCTCGTACTTGCTGTTATTGCCATGCTTTGCGCGCTTGGTTTATGGAACTTTACTAAGCTACCGATTGATGCGGTGCCTGATATTACCAATACTCAGGTCGTTATTAATACCGAAGCAGCTGGCTACACACCGCTTGAAGTTGAACAGCGAGTGAGTTACTCCGTTGAAAACGCGATGGCGGGGCTTCCTAATTTACAACATACACGCTCAGTATCACGCTATGGCTTATCGCAAGTTACCGTTATTTTTGAAGACGGCACGGATATCTACTTTGCCAGACAATTAGTGAATGAACGGCTGAGCGGTGCAATGAGCAATTTGCCTGCCCGACTAAAACCTGAATTAGGACCCATCGCAACCGGCTTGGGCGAAATTTTTATGTTTACGGTCGATGCTGAGCCAGGGTCGCTGAATGCGGATGGGTCGATTATCACGCCGACCGACCTTCGCACAGTACATGATTGGGTTATTAGGCCGCAGTTATTACGCGTACCTGGGGTTGTTGAAGTGAACCCTATTGGTGGATTTAAACGAGAAATATTGGTGGCACTTGAACCGGCCAATTTATTAGCGTACGGCATTACTCAAGGTGATTTGGTGACGGCAATAGGGGCCAATAATGAAAATCGCGGGATTGGTTTTATTGAGCATAATGGCGCTCAATGGTTAATGCGAGTACCGGGGCAAGCCGAGGATATTAGCGCGTTAGCAAATATTTTGGTGGCAGAAAAAAATGGCTTACCCATCCGCTTAAAAGACGTGGCTAGCATTAGTGAAGGCAAAGAACTGCGCTCAGGTGCCGCTACTCAGAATGGTCGAGAAGTGGTGATGAGTACGGTGTTTATGCTAATAGGTGAAAATAGCCGGACAGTGGCTAAGGCTGTTGCAGAAAAGCTTGACGTTATAAAAAGAAGTCTTCCACAAGGAGTCACCGTCACCGCTGTTTACGATCGAACTAATCTAGTTGATAAAACATTGAAAACGGTACAAACAAACTTGATAGAAGGTGCTTTGCTGGTCATCGTCATATTGTTTTTATTTTTAGGTAATGTGAAAGCAGCCCTGTTGACGGCGGCGGTAATACCCATCGCTATGTTGATGACAATAACGGGCATGGTTCAAACAAAAGTCAGCGCTAATTTAATGAGCTTAGGGGCATTAGATTTCGGTTTGATTGTCGATGGTGCGATCATTATTGTTGAAAACTGCTTACGCCGCTTAAGTATCGCGGGGCGTAACGGTATTATTCCAATAAAAGAGCGTTTTGAACTGGTTTTTGAAGCAACTAAAGAAGTGATTCGACCCGCACTGTTTGGGGTGTTTATTATTACGGTGGTTTACCTACCTATTTTCGCGCTTTCCGGTGTGGAAGGTAAAATGTTCCACCCGATGGCCATGACCGTTGTTATTGCTTTGGTCAGCGCCATGCTGTTGTCCATCACTTTTGTGCCAGCCTGTATCGCCTTGTTTTTCAGCAAACCGGTCGTTGAAAAAGAAAGTGTTGTGATGAAATCAATGCTATCGCTGTATCAGCCGCTGTTGCATCTAGCCATTAAAGCTCGTTGGTTAGTGGTTAGTGCAGCTTTGATGTTACTGATTATAAGTGGCTTTGCTGCAAGCAAGCTGGGCAGTGAGTTTGTTCCTAATTTGGATGAAGGGGATATCGCGATGCATGCACTGCGTATTCCAGGAACTTCTCTTGAGCAAGCCATTCAATTACAAAAGTCGTTAGAAGCTAAGATTAAAGACTTACCGGAAGTTGAACGTGTTTTTGCAAAAATTGGTACCGCCGAAGTTGCGACCGATGCGGTGCCACCCAGTGTTGCTGATAATTTCATCATACTTAAACCTAGAGAAGATTGGCCTAACCCCAACAAGCCTAAAGAACAGTTTGTGGATGAATTAGCCGCCTTGGTTGAACCCATGCCGGGAAACCGTTATGAGTTTTTACAGCCCATTCAAATGCGGTTTAACGAATTACTCGCCGGTGTGCGATCTGAGTTAGCCATTAAAGTATTTGGAGATGATTTTGATAGCCTGATTGCATTAGGGAATGAAATTGAAAAGGCCATTGCGAATATCGATGACATCGCCGATATTGCAGTGGAGCAAACAACGGGTTTACCGATTATGACGATCAAACCCAAGCGGGATATTTTGCCGCAGTATGGCATCACCATTAAAGATATTCAGGAGCAACTGGCTACGGCATTAGGCGGACAGGTGGCCGGGCAGTTTTACGAAGGTGATCGGCGTACTGATATTGTCGTCAGGTTGCCAGAGCATATAAGAACGGACATTGATGGGCTAGCGAAACTACCCATCCAGCGGCCTCATGGGGATTATGTGCCGCTTGAAGAACTCGCTGATTTAGAGTTAGTCATGGGGTATAACCAAGTTTACCGTGAAAACGGTAAACGCCGCGTCGTCGTTACCGCTAATGTGCGTGGGCGAGACCTTGGCAGTTTTGTAAAAGACGTTCAACAAGCTGTTTCTGAAAACGTTGAAATTCCAGCGGGTTACTGGGTGGAATATGGCGGTACCTATCAAAAGTTGCAATCGGCTGCGAAACGACTCTCCATAGTTGTGCCCATTACATTAGTCTTAATTATTGGTTTGTTACTATTGGCTTTGGGCTCCCTGAAAGATGCGATGGTTATTTTTTCAGGCGTGCCACTGGCGCTTACGGGGGGAGTGTTGGCGTTAATATTGAGAGATATCCCGTTTTCAATCTCAGCGGCTGTGGGTTTTATCGCCCTCTCAGGCATCGCTATATTGAACGGTTTGGTGATGGTGTCCTTTATTCGTGAATTATTTAAAGGGGGGCTTAGTCTTGATGATGCCATTATTCAAGGCGCACTGACTCGATTACGCCCAGTTATTACCACGGCATTGGTCGCTTCGTTAGGATTCATACCAATGGCGCTCAACACAGGTATAGGCTCAGAGGTACAACGACCATTGGCCACCGTGGTGATTGGTGGAATTATCTCTTCGACACTACTGACTCTGGTGGTATTACCTGCTCTGTATCGCTTACTCCATAAAGAAAAGGTGAAGCCAATAGAAAAGTAGCTTGAAACTGTTGATGAAGTAGCAAAATGAAACTTATCAAAAGGACGGCGTAGTAATTTACTAGGGACTTTCTTGCTCGAAATTTCAAAGCAATGGAAGAGCGTTATAAGGAACTTATTAGTGTTGAGAGACCTTTGCACGAAACTAAGAAACGGCCGCCATTATTTGAGATAATGATACACCTAATAAAGTATCAATAAACGGACAACACAATGGCTTGGAAGAACCTCACTCAGCGCAGCTTAGCAGATGCCCTGTTAATTGATCATGATGCACTCAAAGAACTCGATGCGGTTCATGAGTTAATTGACTGGTCGCGTATAGAGAAACAACTGTCAGGTATTCATTCAAAAAAACAAGGCGAGAAAGCTTGGCCACCTTTGGTGATGTTTAAAGCGCTACTGCTGCAAAGCTGGTACAAACTCAGTGACCCCGCACTCGAAAAGCAACTAGCCAGAGACTTACTGTTTCGTCGCTTCACTGGGCTTGATATTGCAGAATCCATCCCCGATCACTCAACCTTTTGGCGGTTTAGACAAACGCTTGAAAAGTTGTGTTTAATGGACGGTTTACTCAGCGAGATTAATCGTCAACTTAGCGATCAGGGCTTATACATTAAGTCAGGGGAAGTTAGCATCGTTGATGCCAGCGTTATAGAAGCAAAAAACTGCCGCCCCAATAAAAACAAACAGGGTGAAACAACCCAAGACCCCGAGGCTAACTGGAATGTAAAGGCCGGCTCTGACGGGAAACGTAAGAGCACCTATGGTTACAAAGCCCATATGAATGTTGATGAAGACGGCTTCATCAAATCAACCGACTACACCGCTGGCAACGTCCATGACTCTAACTGCTTTACTGGCTTGTTAAGTGGCAACGAAGCAGCTGTTTATGCCGATAGTGCCTACCAGAGCCAAGTTCATACTCAATGGCTAGAAGGCAGGCACATTGACAATAGACTCATTAAGCGTGCTTACCGCAACAGACCCCTCGATAATAAAGCTAAACAATTTAATCGAATCCACTCAGGCGTACGCTGTACCGTTGAACGCGTCTTTGGGGTATTGAAGCAACACTATGGCATGGCCAAAGCTCGATACCTAGGTATTGATCGCAACCGTACACGTTTTGAATTGATGTGCGTAGCACATAATCTCAAACGAGGATTATCGATTCAGCAGGCAAGTTGTGCCTAAAAAATGAGAAACCGCCGTAAAATGACAATAACAGTGAAAAAAATGCTCTCAACTGGGCTTTATAGACATCGTTTGATTAAAAATAACGCCATCACGCAATACAGGGCGAAATAATGTCGTCTTGCAAAGGTCTCAGGTAAATGAAATGAAATTAAGTTTTAACTTGGAAGATGCAAGTCAAGTTGCCATTGGCGCTTTTGCTTTAGCAGTTCCTATTTCGTTCTCCGAAGAAGCTTGGAAACTAGGCGAGACACTTCCTTTAACTAACCTGCTAATGGTGTTTATTCTGTCAATTGTGTTTTTAGGGTTTTTCGCCTATGAAAGTGTATTCCAGGGCAGCATTAAATACAGGGTCCCTGTTTTTTTATGGCGTATAGTGATTGCTTATACAATTACAGCAATAGTTGTTGCACTGGTACTTTTTTCATTAAATAAACTTCCACTATTGACCGATACACTTGTCGCATTTAAACGGCTAATAGTGATTACCATGCCAGCTTCTATGGGCGCTATCATTGTGGATAGCTTTGATAAAGAGTAATCGTCCCTCATGTAGGGTGGCATTATGTTAACCCAACTCAAATTAACGTAACGGATGATTTACGCATATCGTTTATTTAAAGATGGTAACAATAATGATCAAAGACGCGATATAAATATATCGGCTATTATGAAAATGCTTTAAATTGGATTATCGAAGTGAAAATTATGGACTCGATGTGTGTTTTAAACTTACCAAGTATTTGTATCCAGAGAAGCGAAATATGAATTTTGCCCGATTTTTTACAGCCCTGTGTTTTTTGATTTCAGGTGCTTTCGCCTCTGCTTATGCGAAAGAGACCATAAATAACAACGCCATTGAATTACAGTTGAAGGAACAACACAATACGATTGAGCTTATTTCTCAAGTGTTATCTGAAAGAGCTATTGACGAAATTCGTTTATTGGAGTTCAAGCATACGCTTAGGTTGTCACGTACAGAATTACAAAATATTGTCGAATTCATTAAACCGGTTTATGACAGCGCGCAAGCCGATCTAGCCGATCTTGGAGTGGTTCCAGAGGGTGAAAATGCGGTACTTGAGCCTGATAATATTCAGAAGTTACGAGCTGATTTAACTAAGGAGTATCTTGCATCAGAAGGCTTGTTGAGACAGGCCGAAGCGCTAAGCTCTAAAACAACACGTCTGTTAGAAAAAATTACTTCTTTAAGGCGAATGTTGTTTTTAAATGGACTTTTTGAGCGGCAAATATCGCCGTTTAATATAAACCTATGGAAAGGAGCGAAAGATACCCTTTTTGCTCAATTTTCCAGCTATAAACTCACTTTTGAAGATAAAGAGGTATTGGCTCCAATCATCATATCGAGCATTCTTTTTTTAGTGGTTTTTTTTGTTGCTTCTTTTCTATCTAAAAAAAGGTTGCGTATAAAACTGCAAGATAATGATGGGAAGCAAAATACTTTCTCAATGGTTTCAGTGTCCTTATTCACCCCGTTTGTGGCAATAGGGCTAGGACTTCTTATTATTTATCAAACACTCATTACCCAACACATTCTCAATGAGACTAATGCTTTCTTTATTCATAAAAGCCTTATGCTTATAGGTTTTTTATTTTTTGTTTATTTGATGACGAAACGTTTTTCAAAAGCGAAAATAATTCGTTCAAATTCGCGTTATTTAATCTTTGTAGTGGCGCTGTTATTTTCAGCAGATGTACTGTTTCTTGATGGTGGAAAAATAATAGGGGTGCCCTTAGAGTTCGCCATTTCTCAAAGCTATATCGTGACGACAATCTTTGCGTTTTTATTAGGGCTATTTTCTTTTTTTGTTTTGATGGGGCCAAAAGGTACTAGAGAGTATTTCTTTCCAAGCAAGACATTTATTGTTCTTCTGACTATTAGCATATTCATCATCGTCGCTAATGTATTTGGATATATTGCCCTTAGCCGTTATCTTTTTGAAAGGTTCGTTCTACTCTTTTCTTTATTTGTATCAGTCCTTGTCATAAGATCCATTCTCCATCCTTATCTATATCAGATAGATAAACTCTTAGCTCAAAGTAAAATTGACCAAGAATCGGAGCACTTCATTTTTTTCTGGCTTTCTTTGTCATTGGACATAATTTTATTTTTTGTATGCCTTCCTCTTATAGCCGGTATTTTTGGAACGGAAAGGCAGTATATTCAAGATACGATAAAGCAAGCTTTCTTTGGCTTTGAAATTGGAAACATGACGGTTTCAATTGCAAATATTGGGATTGCGTTGATTGCCTTTTTGACCTTGTTGTTTACAACGCGTGTTGTTCAACATGTTTTAGATAAAAAAATTCTCCCTAAAACCAAAATGGATGCAAGTATTCGCCAGTCGATAACGCAAATTCTGGGCTATGTTGGTTTTATTGTTGCTCTAATGGCCGGTATCTCGGCGCTTGGTTTTGATTTAACAAATTTGGCGTTGATTGCTGGTGCGCTCTCTGTCGGTATTGGTTTTGGTTTGCAAAGTATTGTCAGCAATTTTGTTTCTGGTCTTATTCTGTTACTTGAACGCCCCATTAAAGTTGGAGACTGGATCATCACGAACTCCGGTGAGGGGATTGTAAAACAAATCAGTGTGCGAGCCACAGTGGTTGAAACGTTCGACCGTACATCGATTATTGTTCCAAATGCGGAACTAATTTCATCCTCTGTTAAAAACTGGACACATGCGGATAAAATTGGTCGTGTTATTATCAAGGTGGGTGTGTCCTACTCTTCAGACCCTAAACAAGTAAGAGATATATTAATGGAAGTGATCAACCAAGATATAGACATCATAAAAAACCCTAAGCCTGTGGTTTATTTTAAGGATTTTGCAGACAGTGCCTTGATATTTGATATTCGTTTTTTTATTTGGAATATTCAGGATATGTATTCAATTTCCAGTAAGGTGCGTTTCTCAATTTGGGATGCATTTAAGGCAGCGGGAATAGAAATTTCTTTCCCTCAAAGAGACTTACATATTCGTACGGCACCTGGATTAGAGGGAATATTAGATGGAAAATAACCATATTCTTTATGCCTGTAAGCTTAATGGAGATGGAACGAGCGCATTGCTCGAAGAAACACAGATTTCAAAAGCGATCGGTGATGAAGCCAAAGTTTGGGTTCATCTGGAGGCGGAACACCCGCAGAGTCGCCGTTTGCTTGAAAGGGAGTTTCCTTATTTAGATAGTCTTGTTATTGACGCTTTATGCGCTGATGAGACAAGACCCCGTATCCTTGAGTTCGATTATGGCGCTCTTTTGATTTTGCGCGGTGTTAATTTAAATCCAGGTGCAGAGCCTAATGATATGGTTTCTATACGCTTATGGGTTGATAAAAACTATGTTATCAGCTTGCGACGCCGTAAATTAAAAGCTGTTCTTGATATCCAAGCGAGGCTAAAAATTGGGAAAGGCCCAAAAAATAGCGGCGATTTCGTGACGATTCTTATTGCTAGTCTATTTGAACGCATGGAGCCCATTTTCTCAGAAATAGATGAGAAACTGGATAATGTTGAAGAAAGTGTTATGGAAAACCCAGATACGAAGGAGCGGCAAGAAATTACATCTATTCGTAAGGATGCGATTATGTTTAAACGTTATATTGCGCCCCAAAGAGACGTGATTGCAAGTCTGCGCGTATCTGACCAACCTTGGTTGGATCAAATGCATAAGCGTCGATTACAAGAAGCATTAGATCGCGTTATTCGTTATGTCGAAGACATAGATATGATGCGTGAAAGGGCTCAAATAGTTAAAGATGAGCTGGTAACTGGCCTTTCTGATCGGCTGAATAAAAATATGTATATGCTTTCTATCGTTACAGCTATATTTTTGCCACTGGGGTTTCTAACAGGCTTACTAGGCATCAATGTTGGTGGTATACCCGGAGCAGAGAATGACGCAGCTTTTTGGATATTTATGGGAATGTTAGGTTTTATTATCGGAGTCCAAGTTTGGCTGTTCAAAAAACTAAAATGGTTTTAGCATTTTAGTTCGTGAATACAGGATTTTCTAAGCTCAAATGCCTATTTAGAATAATATATTAAAGGCTTATATTTATAACGTTTCCACGGCATTTGAGCTAATTGGCCTTACCCATTTTAGTCTCTTTTCAATAGACGCAATAATAAGTCCTGCAATATCTTTACCCGTGGCGGATTCAATACCCTCTAAACCTGGAGACGAATTAACTTCTAAAAGCAGAGGTCCTTTACTTGATCGAATGATATCGACACCAGCAACTTTGAGCCCCAATACTTTTGCTGAAAGGATGGCTAACCGTCGTTCTTCAGGCGTTATTTTAACGACCGAGGCGCTTCCACCTTGGTGTATGTTGGCTCTAAACTCACCAGGTGCTGCGGTACGCTGTATTGAGGCAACAACTTTTCCATCAATAACAAAACAGCGTAAATCTTTTCCATCCGCTTCTTTGATGAATTCTTGAACGAGTAGATTAGCATGTAATGCCTTGAATGCATTAATGACGCTTTCTGCCGCTTTTTTAGTTTCCGCGAGTACAACGCCTCGACCTTGTGTGCCTTCTAATAATTTTACAATCAGTGGTGCTCCCCCGACCATTTCAATTAACTCTCCGGTATCCATTGGTGAATGGGCAAACCCTGTTGTCGGTATACCAATGCCGCTTTTTAGCATTAATTGGAGTGAAAATAATTTATCCCGTGACTGTGTAATAGCAGAAGATGAGTTAACCGTATAGATACCCATGCTTTCAAATTGGCGCGCTAATGCGCAACCATAAAAGGTCATACTTGGTCTTATACGTGTTATAACAGCATCTAAAGTATTTAAAATTTTACCGCCTCGATAATGTACTTCCGGCGCTTGTTCGTCTACTTTCATGTAACAGTATTTGATATTTAAAAATACTATTTCATGACCACGCTCTTCAGCGGCTTCCATTAGTCGCATGTTGCTATACAGGTCGGGGTTACTGGCGAGTAACCCAATTTTGAGCCCACTCTTGTTTTTCTGAGGTTTGCCATACCATTCATAAAGCTGTTCTTTTGATGGCTCATTCAGGCATAAACTAAGTTCTGGATCAACGAGGATTCGTCCCTTCATCGCTTCACGACCTAACAACATTCGGTACCCCATAGAGTCGCGATTTGCTAAGGTTAGTTCTACTTCCCAAGTCCCACTTTCAATCTTAATTAATGTTGAAATAACATAGCGCGTTTCAGATAATCCAGAAGAGCTTTTTACAGAACGCTTGTCGACAACAATGCGTTCACACCGTAGTACAGTACGACGATTTTTCTGTAATGGATGAACTTCAAAACTGACCCATAAAATACCTTCACGCCTAAACGTTTGAATGTTAAAGGCATGAATAGATGAGGTTTTAGCGCCGGAGTCAACACGCGCTTTAATGGCAGGTACGCCTAATGCAGGAAAAGAGCACCATTCTTCGCTACCAACAATTATTTTATCGTTATTAGAATTCATTTTTTCAGTCCAGCAGTAATGATTAGTATTTTTATTAAAAGTTAAATTATTGGTAGGTCTTCAGGTGGAGCTTCATCGGTAGCTGGGTCAAGGTCAAGTTGGAATGCTTCCAAATTATCTACGACATCCTCAGGTCTTGAGAATCGGGCAATATGGAATAATGCCTCACCTTCACTGACTAGGGGTAGATTTGTTCTTCCGATGATAATACCTGAAATAGGTGAAATCACCTGTGTTTCTTCACCATTAGCACCGTAGGGTGTTGCTACTGTTCCTAGTAAATCGCCTTCAAAAATATGCGCTCCCATTGAAACGCTCATCCGAAAAATCCCACTTTCAGGGGCTCGAACCCAAAGGGTGGAGCGGGCGATATAAGGTTCCGGCTTGTTTTTTTTTATTTTACGTTTAGACGGCGTCAACATGCCAATGGATCGCATAACAGAGATAATACCTTCTACACCTGCCCGGATGGAAAACTCATCAAAACGAAGTGCTTCACCTGCTTCATAGACAATGACGGGGACATTTTTGGCGCTGCATGCATAGCGTAATGAGCCTTCAATTAGGCCTGAGTTAACAACAACAGGTACATTGAAGGCGAGCGCCATTTGTTCTGTGATAGGGCTGGTTAAATCTGCGCGTATTTGGGGTAAATTATCCCTATGAATGGCTGCTGTATGCAGATCGATGCCATGTGTACACAGTTCAGCTACCTCCGTCATAAAGAGTTTGGCTAATCGCCCAGCTAGAGATCCTTTTACTGAACCTGGGAAGTTACGATTTAAATCTCTACGGTCCGCTAAGTATCGGCTTTGGTTGAGAAAGCCATAGACATTAACAACAGGAATGGTAATTAACGTTCCTTTAATTCTGGTTAGTGCCTTGCTTTTTACTAGGCGACGAATGATCTCAACACCATTTATTTCATCCCCATGCACGGCAGCGGAAACAAAAATAGTAGGGCCTTCACGTTTCCCTCGCATGACCTGCACTGGCATGGATAAAGAGGTATGTATAAATAAATCAGGAAGAGGGACATCTATTATTGCGGTCGTTCCTAACGGAATTTCTTGCCCAGCAATAGTCAATGAATCAGTCATACTAATATTCCACTGTTATTTTATATTTGATGGTGCTTATTGTTTGCATTTCAAATGCTGATGTCTTCATTCGTTAACTCGGGGGAACCCGTTCCCATTTATTCATTCTATGGTGCAGTCATCGAACTGTTGACCTTATTGATCAATATCATCTTCATGAGGGTGGCCTAATTCTTCTGACTGTAAATCCTTAACCTTAGGCCTTCTGCGCGCTTTTGTTTTATTCGGGATCATTCCACGCAACGATTCTACTTTACCGAAACATAGCAACCTGTCCTCATCTTCAAGCTCACGGGCAACGCGTGGATTAGGAATTGCTTTACCGTCTCGATATAAAGTCAGAACATTGACATCTTTTTCTTCATCCATGACTTCCTTAATCGTTTTTCCAATAAACTCTGATCCTTCAGGAATATAAATCTCACTGACGCCATAACCTTTACTGACGGTTAATCGTTGTCGTATATCAATTTCAGGAAAATCCACCTGAGCAGAAACATAATCAATGACAGCACCGGCGATATCTAAACCAGTAGCCTTTTCAATGCCTTCAAGACCTGGCGAAGAGTTAACCTCCATGATTTGCGGGCCATTTTTACCTTCAAGCATATCGACGCCAGCGACCTCAAGGCCTAAAATTTGAGCGGCTCTTACAGCAGTTTCTCTATATTGTTCGTCTAGCTCCACGGGTTCAGCAATACCGCCACGATGCACGTTGCTTCGAAACTCTTGCCCTTGAGCTACGCGGCGCATAGCGGCGACAACGCGGTCACCGACCACAAAGGCACGAATGTCTTTACCTTTACTTTCGGCAACAAACTTTTGTATGAGTACATTTTGCTTTTGGCTTTGTAAGAGTTCGATAATAGATTCAGCGGCCTTCATTGACTCTGCCAATAGAACGCCAATACCTTGGGTGCCTTCAATTAATTTAATGACGACAGGTGCTCCACCGACTCGCTCGATGGCAGGAATAACATCTTTTTTATCTCGCAAAAACGTTGTTCTAGGGATGCCGATGTGGTGACGACTTAAGATTTGTAAACTACGTAGCTTATCACGTGAATTGGAGATGCCATGTGCCGTATTCGCACAAAAAACACCCATTTCTTGAAACTGACGCACAACAGCCGTGCCGTAGTAAGTGATTGATGCGCCAACCCTTGGCAATACCGCATCGTAGCTACTTAATACCTTTTGGCGGTAATAGAGGTCAGGAATCCCTTGTTGTAAATCGATAGCAAATTTCAGCGTGTTCAATACCTTAACATTGTGCCCTCTTTGAAGCGCGGCTTCTTTTAAACGTCTTGTACTGTAGGAATTTGGCCCACAAGATAAAATAGCAAGTTTCATAAGAACACTCTTAGTTCCAGCTTAAAGAAGTGCCGATTGTATTTGAGTAACGTTGATCCTACCAGATAAATATTTTTTTATATGGGGGGGGTAAACGATCGAAAAAAGCATGATTATCAATGCTTTCGTTGTTAGTAAAAGGCGTTATAGTAAAATTGTTGCAGCCTTTTTTATTTAGGACTTATTCATTTAAACCCATTCAGCCTGCGTGTCTTAAGTTGATTTGACTTGTTTAAAGCCATTGGGGATTGGTACGTCAGTAGTCTTTAGTATTGGGCTGCCAGCAAACTGTCCTCAGTCAGCATGCAGGTGCGGGTTGAATTTACTGTATTCAGTGCTTTTTTTGGGCCGTGCTGTTTGTTACTTTTATTAAAAAGGTCGCTGGTCGCTTAAGCGCCCACTAATTCCGAGTTAACCGCGGTTGAAATCAATAAATCAACCATTAAATCGGAAGCACCCAAGTGAGGTGCAAGGCTTATATTGATGTTGGTGTGTCGAGCCGTACATAGGTTAATAATATTAGGTATATCTTCAACCACGTGAAGCCCAGAGTTAAGGAAGTAAGGCAAAACGGTAATTGACGTTGCACCATCTGCAATACACTGTTCAATACCTTCAGGAATCAATACATCGCTTAGCTCCAAAAATGCTGGCTTAACAATATCGTATTGTTCGCCGCAGTTATTTTTAAGTTTTTCAGCTAGACGGGCTACCTCATCATTCGATTGTTTCCGTCGGCTACCGTGTGCAACGAGTAATAATGCGTTCATTATTTAACAACGTCTTCTTTATTTTTCCCTAGCAAGTAATAAGTGATGCCTAATGCCAAAATGATGCTAGCCAGAGCAAACATATGCATAGGAACTACAAACTTAAAGTCAATAATAATAACTTTCCTAGCCATTGCCATCAAAGCGGTTGCGATAACTAATCTTAATGGAAAGACATCTGTTCTGAGGTATAAAACAATATTTTGAAAAATCTCAATGGCAATTAAAACGGCTAAAAATGCTGCGAACGTTTTAAAGATATCTGACAAACTTAATAGCAAAAAAGGAGGTTCCATAAGCTGCTTGTGCATTACGTATAAAACATCGGCTACGCCCCAAAAAATAACCAGTACCATCAACACAGCTAATATTCTAATGGCAAGTTTAATCGCCTTATGTAAAACAGAAATTAAAGGGTCGTGGTGCTCGGTGGGTAGTTCATCATGTTTGTTCATTATTGCTCTCTTTTATAAATGGGGTTTTATTTATGGTTAACGAAAATTAACTTCGACGTGTCGAACCCAAGGGCTTCAGACATTGAGATAAACTTTTTCATAACCTCTGGTTCAACGGTGGGGGTTCTTGATAACAACCATAAATAATCCGTATCCGGCCCGGATATAAAGGCATATTGATAATTGTCTTTGTCCAATTCAAAAATAATATACGAACCATAAAACGGGCCAAAAAAAGAAACCTTTAAATAACCTTCGTTTGGTTCATTAACAAAATAGGCTTTGCCTAACGCTTCTTTCCAGTCATTATTTTCAGGCGAAAACCCTCGGTTAATAACGCTTACACCACCGTCTTTTCTCAAGCTGTACTCTGCGCTTACTTGGTTTAAGCCTCTTTCAAACGAATGATCTAGTCGAGCAACTTCGTACCATTTACCTAAATAATTATTAAGCTCAAAGTTTGAAACCGGTTGAACGCCGGGTGGCAAACCAACACAGCCAGATAGAATAAAAAGAAAACCATATAAAAAATAACGCATTGTTTTATCCTTTAATTAACGTTTTGTTTTAGCCTCTTAAAGGCTGAAAGAGCTCTTATCCGGCAGACCTTTAAATCGACAATGGGTTCTGGGTAATTCTCAGGTTTATTTTTAGCGTTCGGTAAGTGAATCTCTTTATCGGACAAGTGAGCCAACTCGGGTAAATAATGGCGAATAAAGGTGCCTTTCGGATCAAACCGTTGTGATTGAGTGACGGGATTGAAAATTCTGAAGTAGGGAACGGCATCAGTTCCTGTTGATGCGCACCACTGCCAACCCCCATTGTTTGCTGCTAGATCGCCATCAATCAAATTTTGCATAAACCAACGCTCACCTAAACGCCAATCAATTAATAAATGTTTGGTTAAAAACATCGCGGCTATCATGCGTAAACGGTTGTGCATCCAGCCTCGCGCCAGTAGTTGTCGCATAGCCGCATCAATTAGAGGAAACCCAGTTTTACCTTGCTGCCATGCGCTTAATTGTTCGTCATCATGTCGCCATTCAATTTGTTCAGTTTGTATTTTCCACGGTTTATGCCTAGAAACTTGTGGGTAATTAATCAGTGTATGTTTGTAAAATTCTCGCCATAGCAATTCATTTTGCCAAATATGTATGTCTGCATTAGCTTCTCCGTATTGTTCAGAAGCTTGCCAACATTGGCGGATTGAAATAATGCCGCTCGCCAAATAAGGGGATAGGCGACTGGTGCCTACTATTGCAGGTAGATTGCGGTTATTTTGGTAACTGCGAATAGGCTGTTGGCAAAAGTCCGCTAGACTCGCTATGGCTTTTTGCTCACCTGCGGGCCAAAAATCGTGCAGACTTTTCGACACCATTGGCCACGATACTTCTCTCAAATCACATTGATGTTTCAACTTATCGACAGTCGTTTTTTTACAAGGCTTGGGTGTCGGGTATATATGAAAAGAATTTAATAGGTGGCGTCTAGCGTGCTTTGAAAAAGGCGTAAACACCTTAAAGGGTGTGCCTGCTTTCGTCCTTAAACTCGCTGGTGGTAAGAGTAACTGGTCATGATAGTGTTGATATGACAGCCCCATTGTTTGACAACGCTCCATAACGGCCTGATCTCTTTGCTGTTCGTAGGCTTGGTACTCTTGGTTAAAATGCAATTGATTGATTTGCCATTGTTGGCAAATAGTGGCAATTAAATCTGGTATTTGCTGATAGCTGTTCACCTCAAAAAAATGAAGTGTGATATTAAGTTTAGCCAGACCTTGTTTTAGTTCAAAAAGATTGCGGTGCCAGAAATCTATTTTAACGTCAGCATCATCGTGTTTTTGCCATTGATCTGGGGTTGCTATATAAATCGCAGTGACAGCTTGCCCTGCTTGGCAAGCATGAAAAAGTGCCGGATTATCTTTTATGCGCAAATCATTGCGAAACCAAACTAATTGCTGTGACATTATTTTTTTAATTTAGCCAACCAAGCTTGCATAACGGCTGAGTGCCAACATTCACTCATGTTGCCACCAACCGAATTAAGGGGTATATCAGCTAGTTGTTTATCGTGAATATCTGCCATACGGCCTACGCAGATGATGTCTTCTTGCCACAAGTTGCTTAACTTAGATAATTGATTAAATGTTGGTTGTTCTACGCGTTGATCTGCAAAAATCATTAGTGGCAATTCCGCAATATTATTCAATCGTGTTAAGCCTGCTAAATCATCAACTGTATTAAAGGCATTCACGCGAATGCCGCTTTGTAATAACAAAATATGCAACAAGTAATAATCAAGCGATGGCCTACCAATATCTAGGTTCGCTAAGTAGCAATTTCCTTGAGCTTTTTGTTTGTCGGCACGTAACGTCGCAATCAACGTTTGGCGTTGCCAGCCTTGTTGCCATAGTTGTTGTTCCAGTTGGTAGCCCAACGGTTGCTGTTGCCAACGTTGTATCAATAATGCTTGTAAAGGTTGGTATACCTGTTCACATAACGTGACAAAGGGAGTCGCCTTGTTCAATTGGTCAAGCAGTTGGTCTAAGCCGCGTTGCTTAAGCTGCGTTATTGCCGCTAGCAAGCCGTCTTGTTGTTTTAGCCATTGTTCATCAGTTGATACTGTAGCGTTGGATGACTTGCCACTGGCAAGCAATGCGGCCACTTTCCTAATCGCTACGCCGCGGTTAAGCCACGATAAAATGTGTTGAATTTGCTGAATATTGTCTTGGTTATAAACGCGGTGGCCTTTTGGTGTTCTTTGCGGCTTAATTAATCCATATCGTCGTTCCCATGCACGCAAGGTGACGGATGCAATGCCAGTTTGCTGGCTAACATCACCAATAGTAAATGTTTGTTCAGATGGCATTTCGTAAACTCAAATCATCGGGGTAGGGTTGTAAATAAGCCTGTTTAGCAATGTAAGGGTCAGGGTGGTTATTAAAGTGATGCTTAAGAAGCGTAATCGGCACAATTAGCGGCACTTGGTCAGTACGGTATTGGTCAATGATGTTACCAAGCTCTTGTTTTTCTTGTCCGGACAGCACTTTTTTAAAATACCCCTGTAAGTGCATCAATACATTTGTATGGGTTTTACGTGTTGCAAGAACATTTAGCTTTTCCATCAATAAACTAAAATAACGCTCAGCTAATTCATCAATATTATGATGACCGGCATCGGCCAATATCCGTCCCAGTTCAACATAATGAGTCGGGGTGCGTGCCATAAGGCAATATTTATAACTCGCGTGAAATTCAATGATGGCTTGGTAACTAAGTCCTTGTTTCGTTAATTGTTGCCAGTTGTGGTAGGCATAAACCCTCGTGATAAAGTTCTCCCGCAATACGGCATCTTCTAATCGGCCCGATTCTTCAACGGGTAATAAGGGGTTTGCATCCATAACGGCTTTTGCATAAACGCCACGTCCTGGTTCAGCGGCAGGGTAGCCATTTTCTTGATACACTTTGACTCGAAACACGCCACAACTCGGCGATTTCTTCATAAAAATATAGCCGCATAAATCATCTAATTGTTTGGCTTTGTTGTTGCTAAACGTATTCAGTTGGTCGGTATAATCTATGCTGTTGTCGTGTACTGCAACAACGTTAGGTGAGTTAATATCCCCAATCAGTCGGATTGGTTTTCTAGGAATAGACATACCGCTAGCAACTTCTGGGCACTCGGGTATAAAGTCAAAATAGCGCGATAAACGCTCACTGCACAAAGGGGAGTTTTTATGCCCGCCATCAAAACGCACTTCATTACCGAGCAAACAACTACTAATTCCTACTTTTATCTTCACTGTTAATGGCCCTTAAGAACTGTACTTTAGATTACCAATTAACAAATACTTATACAAGAATATTATTTTGTATAGATATGTGTCATTATGAATCAATAAATTAATTACCGTTGCTATGAAAAATATTCTTATAACAGGTGGAACAGGCTTAATCGGTTCGGCGTTGTGTGAATTATTGGTTGGCCAAAATCACCACGTTACCGTGTTAAGTAGACATCCTGAAACGGTTAAAGATAAATGCGGCCAGCAGGTTAAAGGCATTCAGTCATTAACTGAGATTGATGACAGCATTAATATTGATTGGGTCTTCAACTTGGCAGGCGAACCCATTGCTGATAAACCGTGGACAAAAAAACGTAAAGCCGCGTTAGAAAAAAGTCGAATAGACCTAACGAGACATCTAGTTGATTGGATAGTAGAACGTAAACACGCCCCAGACTGTTTAATCAGTGGTTCAGCCGTCGGGTGGTATGGCGATGGCGGAGATACCGTATTAACAGAGCAAAGTGGCTTTGTTGATGAATACACGCATCAATTGTGCGAAGCATGGGAGCAACAAGCCTTGCGCGCTTCACAGTCAGGTGTTCGTGTGTGCATGGTACGAACGGGTTTAGTATTAGCATCGAACGGTGGTTTTTTGCACAAAATGTTATTGCCATTCAAACTAGGTGTTGGGGGCAGGCTTGGTTCTGGTCAGCAATACATGCCTTGGGTGCATATTAAAGATATGGTCAACTTGCTCGAATTTCTTGCGAGCAATAATCAAGCAGACGGGCCGTTTAATGCTAGCTCGTCAAACCCTGTGTCGAATAAACTATTCACGAAGACATTGGTCGATGTTCTTCATCGTTATGCGTTTATTCCAGTACCTGCGTGGTTAGTTAAAGCCCTATTAGGCGAAATGTCTGGCTTATTATTAACTGGGCAACGAACAATTCCCGAGAAAGCACAAGCAATGGGTTTTCATTTCTTTTATCCCGACCTAAAACTAGCGTTAACAGACGTTTTACAGATCAAAGACTAAATTTTATATGACAAATAAAGCGGTATTACTGGCCAACTTAGGCTCACCGGATAATCCAGACACAGCATCAGTACGCAGTTATCTTAATCAGTTTTTAATGGACCACCACGTCATTCAGTTACCGTGGTTATTACGCCGAATGGTCGTCAGTTTGTTTGTATTACCGACACGGCCCAAAGCCTCAGCGGAGGCGTATAAAAGTGTCTGGACGGATGTAGGTTCGCCGCTGGTTGTCCTATCTGAACGACTTAAAAATGCATTGCAGGCTAAATTAGAGATGCCTGTTGCAATGGCTATGCGTTATGGCAAGCCAAGTATCGAAAATGAACTATTAGCACTCAGCCAACAGCCCGGTATCGAAGAAGTGGTGTACATCCCGCTCTACCCACACTTTGCCGATAGCACCGTCACCACCTCAATTGAGGAAGCAGGACGTGTTATAAAAAAACATCAGCTAAACACTAAGCTGAGCGTGGTTGAGCCTTTTTATGATCGGCCAGACTATATTGATGCCTTAGTACTCAGTGCCAAGCCATACTTGGAACAAGAGTACGATCACATCGTCTTTAGTTACCACGGTTTACCGGAATCGCATATTACAAAACGTGACCCAACAGGCCAACATTGCTTACAAGGGCCAGGCTGTTGCCAACAACCTAATGAGGCTCATAAAACCTGCTATCGGCACCAAATTATGCGCACCACGCAATGTTTTGTTGATCAGACAAACATACCTTCAGACAAATACTCTGTTGCCTTCCAATCTCGGCTAGGCCGCGCTAAATGGCTAGGGCCTAATACAGAAGACCGCTTGCGTGAACTGGCCCAATCAGGTGTAAAAAACGTATTAGTTATTTGTCCCGCTTTTGTAACAGATTGCCTAGAAACGTTGGAAGAAATCGCCATTCGTGCAGACGAAGTGTTTAAGGAAGCAGGGGGCAGTGAATTAAAATTAATCCCCTGTCTAAATGAGCATCCTGCGTGGGTTGATACACTGGCATCGTGGTGTCAAAACTATAAATAAGGAGTTTATGATAATTACCAATAACGTCTAACCAAACGGTTCAAATTATTGATTCATATAGGGCTGATCTACAGTAAAAGGTTAGATGGTTTTTTTATATATTATAAAAATCAATTAGTTAGGCGGGAGATATACCAGTTTGTGGTACTAGTGGTTGGAGGTTCAAGTTCTCTAGCATTTGCAGTTGTAATCCCCCCATATCGTTTGAAACTTAAAAATAGCTAAAAGCAGCATGAGAATAATAAAGTCGCACCTTATGCCGCTTTTCACGGGTAAAGTCGCACCTTATGCTTCTATTTAGTCGCAAACAAACGGTTAATGAAGTCCATGAGCCCAGTAAATGTAAGGGTTGCTAGTCGCAGCTTATGCCTTAACCCACATGCATCGCGATCACCTAATACCATCTAAGCCGATCACCTAATACTATCCATCGCGATCACTCAATACCATCGATGCCGATCACTTTTCGGTCAAAATGGTATTGAGTGGTCGGCTTGAATGGTATCGTTCGATTTTCACATTTTTTGGTCTAACCAGTAGGTACTTTTAACCGTTATTCTTTTCATTTTTTAGGAGGAGAATAACTATGCCAACGGTACCCATTTCAATGCGTAAACTTAAAGAGATTTTAAGACTAAAATACGGCTGTCAACTCAGTCATCGTCAGATAGCTAGTAGCCTATCTGTTTCACCCTCCATTGTTTCTAAATATTCCCGCCAATCAGCAGAACTTGGTATTACTTCTTGGCCGCTTGATCAAAAGTGGAGTGATCATTCTTTGCAGCAGGCGTTCTTCAAAACAAAGCCTCGGTTAAAAGGTTTCACCATGCCTGACTGGTCATTGGTTCAACAAGAATTACGACCCAAAACGATGACGTTGTTACTGCTTTGGGAGGAATATAAAGAGCGGCACGTGGAAGGTTTTTACAGTTACACCCACTTCTGCCGCCAGTACAAGGCATGGCTTAAATGCCAAAAACCTTCTATGCGGCAAAATCACAAGGCAGGTGAAAAACTGTTTGTTGATTACTGTGGACCCACCATGAGTATTGTGGGCACTAGTACCGGTGAGTGCCTTACCCCCTAAGTGTTTGTCGCCGTTATGGGCGCATCAAATTACACGTATGCGGAAGCCACGTACAGCCAAAAGCTTGAAGATTGGGTCATGAGTCATGCCCGTTGTTTTGAGTTTCTGGATGGTGTGCCAGAGCTGGTCATTCCTGACAACCTTAAAAGTGCGGTTACCAAACCCTGCCGATATGAACCTGATCTAAATCCAACTTATCAACAACTGGCAACACATTACAATACCGTCATTATTCCCGCCAGACCTTTTGCTTTTGGCTTTGTAAGAGTTCGATAATAGATTCAGCGGCCTTCATTGACTCTGCCAATAGAACGCCAATACCTTGGGTGCCTTCAATTAATTTAATGACGACAGGTGCTCCACCGACTCGCTCGATGGCAGGAATAACATCTTTTTTATCTCGCAAAAACGTTGTTCTAGGGATGCCGATGTGGTGACGACTTAAGATTTGTAAACTACGTAGCTTATCACGTGAATTGGAGATGCCATGTGCCGTATTCGCACAAAAAACACCCATTTCTTGAAACTGACGCACAACAGCCGTGCCGTAGTAAGTAATTGATGCCCCTATCCGTGGTAATACAGCATCGTAACTACTTAATACCTTTTGCCGGTAGTAGAGGTCTGGGATCCCTTGTTGTAAATCAATGGCAAATTTAAGTGTGTTCAACACCTTAACATCATGCCCTCTTTGAAGTGCCGCTTCTTTTAAACGTCTTGTACTATAAGAATTTGGCCCACACGATAAAATAGCAAGTTTCATAAAATGTTCCTTAATTTCAGCTCAAAAATCGACAATTGAATTGAAGTGTAACAGATAAATATTGATTTAAAGATGTATAAAATTTTGGCAATATAAAGGCTCGTATTTTCAATCACTTATGCATTGATTAGCTTGAAAGCATCAATGTGTAAAGAGCGCTCTGATAAGGCATTTAAACAACTGAATGGCTTTGGTTTTTTTATGCGCTTCAAAGCAATAAGATAGTCGCAATATTGGAGAGTTTGCTGACAAAACATACTTAAAAAGTTAAGGTCAGGGTGGATAAACTAATAGCCGGTTTCCCGCATAAAACGACTTAATCGTCATGTTTTATGAGGGGGGATGGGCTAGTGTTGCAATGATGGTTTGTGTTGCTAACTTTTGAGTATCTTGGTTTACCCAAAAAAAATCCAGAAAAGACATTTTTAGCCCCTTTTTATTTGAAAAGCTATTTATTTAAATAGAGCTCTGCCTGAGTGTCTAATGTTGACTTGATTTGCTTCCAATTTGGCATTACTTCGGTCAGTAAGCGCCAGAACCTGTCGCTGTGTTCAGCAATGTGGCAGAGTTCAGGCAGTATCATCTAGTTGATAGTTTTCTTAGAAGCCTTAACTAGCTTAATCGCGTTTTTTCGGTTAATTTCGCAAAGTGTCGGAGTTGGTCGATAATTTTTTGGTTGATGGTGTCGATAGGGAAGTTTCCATCGGGGGTCTTTTCGCCCATATCTTGGCCTGTGAGTAAGCCCATGGCTTCATCTACAGATTTAGCCGTATAGAGGGTGAATTTTTCATTTTTGACAGCATCAATAACCTCTTGTGAGAGCATTAAATTGATTTGATTTGTTGAGGGAATAATAACGCCTTGGGAGCCGGTTAGTCCGCGAGCTTTACAAATATCAAAAAAACCTTCAATTTTCTCGTTAACACCACCGACTGCTTGAACCTCTCCAAGTTGGCTAACAGAGCCTGTTACTGCAATATCTTGACGTAGTGGAGTATCAACTAAGGCAGATAGCAATGCGCACAACTCGGCCAACGAGGCGCTATCACCGTCAATAAAACCGTAAGATTGCTCAATAGCGATATGTGCCGTAATGGCTAGGGGAAAGTCCTTTGCATAGCGCCCGCTAAGATAGCCCGATAACAACAGGACGCCTTTAGAGTGCACAGCCATGCCGAGTTCAACTTCGCGCTCAATGTCTACAACACCAGAGGTACCTGGATGCACTGTGGCGGTTATACGAATCGGGCTGCCAAACCTTGTTTCGCCCACTTGAATAATAGATAAGCCATTCACTTGCCCGCAGGCTAAGCCAGTTGTCGCAATGCGCATCGTTCCAGATAAAACATCTTCTAAGGTACGATCGCGAAGGCGGGCATTTCGATATTGGCGAGCTTCTAATGCTTGATGAATATGTTGAACATCCACCTTTTCATAACGGGCTTGCGCCCTATGGTAATTTGCTTCACTCACTATTTCCATGATGTGGTCAATTTTGGCAGATAGCTTAAGCTGGTTTTCAGCAAGACGACAGCTGTACTCAGCCATGAGCGCGATGGCGCTTGGGGTTAGTTCAGCAATACCTGACGCAGTCGCTTTTAAATGAAGTAAGTATGCAAACTGTTGAAGGTTTTCTGGGCTGACATCAAACTCAGCACTGAAATCGACAAAAACTTGAAAAAGTTCATCAAAGTCTCGATCAAATTGCGCTAGAGCATAATAGACATCACGTGGGCCAATCAAGATGACTTTTAAGTTGAGAGGAATGGGTTCTGGTTTTATACAGAACGGGTGACCGAGTGCGACTTCATTAAACGTAATTTCAGTGGTGATTTTACCTTCACGTATGGCACGTTTAAGTGATTGCCAGAGTGCAGGGTCAATCATTAATTTTTCAACATCCAGTATTAAGTAGCCTCCGTTTGCGCGATGCAAAGCGCCGGCAACAATATGTTGGAAATCCACGGTTGAGGAATCCTTATCGGGAGAGAAGTTAATTTGCCCGAATAAGTTTGAATAACTGGGGTTGGACTCAAAGATAATGGGTCGCCCCGGCTTTAAACTTGAATGTGTCAAAAGGTTTGGCTTGTACAGGCTAGTCAAAAGCTGTCGTCTGCTACTGAGTAGTTTGCTAGCTTCATCGTCACTTGAATTGCCAAAGTTTTCACTGATGACTTTTGGTAAGTGGTTTTTAATTTGTGCAAAATAAAGTAGAACGCCTGCATCACCTTGGTAGGTTTGTTGCAAGTTCTCAAATAGAGGTTTTAGAGATTGATTGATGGTTTGTTGATTAAGTAATTGTAACTTCTCATTTAAGTTTCGTTGCCATTGTGGAAGCTCTAACAAGGCATCACTAACTTGATCTTCTAGGACAATAACATTTTCGTGAAATACTTCTCTCTCTATTTCATCCATTTGAGCAAAAGCCGCTTCATCGGCAATTTCACCATTAATAATGGGTGTAAAAGTGATGGCATTATTATCACGAAAAAGGGCTATATTTTTGGATGCTGCTGAACGCTCAATTATCGAGATGGCTTTTTCGTAAGCATCGTCATAGAGACGTTGGATGGTATTCTTTTTCTGTAAATAAGAAGGGTGTTCGAAGACAGCAGGAAAGGTCGCTAAGAGTGACTCAATTAACTGCTCAATTTCTGTCAGTAGTTTTTTCCCCTGATGTTCAGGAAGCTTTAGACAACGTGGTTCAGATGGGTTGTCAAAGTTATTGACGTAAAGCCACTCATCTGGCGTGTTGCCGTAGGTAGCGATGGGTTCTAAGTAATTTATTATGTATTGGGTTCGACCTGTACCTGTTTCACCTGCAACATATAGGTTGTAGCCGGTTTCTTTTATGCTAGCACCAAATTCAAGCGCACGTGTCGCTCTTGGTTGCCCAAGGATTTGATTAAATTCTGGGGGTGGGGTCAGTGGGTCGAAATTTAACTGATCTGCTTGAACTTGTTTTGTTAATTGCTCTGGAGTCAGCTTATGTGCGCAATTTGATGTTTTCATATTAGCTCGGCCCCGTTACATAAATTAGTTATTTTTCATTATCAGGAGAGAGAGTCACCTAAACCATAATATGCTTAAATCGTATCATGAAAAAGCGACTATAAACGGTATCTTGTATGCCGGTCATCAAGTTCTCAAATGATTTTGATAAGTTCAAAGTGGCACTTTGTGCTGATAGTTAGCTACAATAAGAGTTTACCCCATAATGTTTGGCTGACTGTGTACTCAATCATAATGATGAGCATAGAATATTCTGTAAATATTAGACGGGCAGTAGATGCGCATCCTGATATTTGTTCATCGGTATAAATAGAAGGTGAGGGTGCGAAATAATTTTGATGGCGTGTTTTTAACACCAATGAGTTAGTACCCTAGGCAGTTTTAAATTTAATAAAAGCGACCTTACGTAACTAAGGTTCTAATGTATTGTTAATAGAACTTTATACTTACATTTACTCATAACTTGTAGGATTATAAAGTCAATGAAAACAATAAATACAAGCGCGACTTTTGAATCGTGTGATGCAACTTGTTTAAGCTAACGGAAATGAGAAGTAAAAAATAATGAGGACAATTGTTACGGCCTGCCTGATTTTTCTGTTTTGGTTTATGCTTTCAGGGCATACCGGAACGTTACTGCTTACATTTGGTGTGCTCTCAACGATGCTCACTGTTTACCTAGCCAAACGAATGAGTATTATTGATCACGAGAGTTACCCTTTTCACTTGAGTTGGCGCCTACTGGGGTATTATTTTTATCTTGGCAAAGAAATTCTTAAAGCAAACGTTGATGTTATAAAAAGAATTCTCACGCCAGGACGTGTCAATATTAGTCCGCAAGTGATGACGCTTCCTGCCATTAAAAAAACAGCGTTAGGCAAAGTGATTTATGCCAACTCAATAACACTCACACCGGGAACTGTTACGTTGGAATTATCTGATGATGAAATAAAAGTTCATGCCTTAAGTAAAGAAGGCGCAGAGGATTTACAAAAAAGCGACATGGTAAAGGCGGTTCCTGAGAATGGGGAGTTATTTTCATGATGTTTACCGTTGCGATTATTGCCATTCTAATAACTATTTTACTGGCGCTTGTGCGTGCCTTGTTAGGCCCAACAGTTTACGACCGTATTGCAGCAATGAATATGATAGGTACTAAAACAATTTTGCTTATAGCCGTATTTGCTTTTTTAACGGACCGACATGACTTGCTTGATATTGCGCTGGTTTATACCTTGATTAATTTTATTGGTGTTGTTGCTGTTTTAAAATTAATCGAGCAGGGGAACCTTTATACTGATGGTGAGACCTCGGTTGATAATCAGCAAGAGGTGAATGACAAATGATGATAGAAATACTCAGCTGGATTTGTCTGACGTTAGGCGGTTTACTTGGAATTGTTGGTGGTGTTGGGATGCACCGTTTTCCTGATTTTTATACACGACTTCATGCGGTAGGTATCACCGATACATTATGTGCGGCATTATTTTTATTAGGGCTGGGTTTTCAGGCTGGTCTAACCATAGCCAGTATTAAATTATTTTTAATTTTTGTGTTTATATTTTTTACCAGTCCAACCTCATCACACCTATTAGCTAATGCGGCCATGCTGGGCGGGCTTAAGCCGGTGCTTTCAAATGATGATATTGATAATTCAGAACAGCTGGATAAGCAATGATTGATAATATTGTTGATATCACTTTGTTAAGTCTTATTGCGATACATGCAGTAGCTATTATTCGTATGCGAAGTTTATTCGCTGTCGTAATGTTATTCAGTGGATTTAGTTTTTTATCGGCAGGGCTATTTGTAGTAATGGATGCTGCTGATGTGGCATTCACTGAAGCGGCGGTTGGTGCAGGTATATCAACCGTACTCATGTTAGCAACGTTGGCGTTAACCTATACACCAGCAGAGGCGGATAAAGAAGAAAAAGCACCCACACATAAACCTTGGCTTCCTTTAAGTGTTGTCTTTATAACAGGGGCGTTGTTAATTTATGGTACATACAACTTACCTGGCTTTGGTGACCCTAATGCACCGTCACAGTTACACGTTGCGCCATATTATTTGGAAAAAAGTATGCCAGAAACTGGCGTGCCGAATGTGGTGACCGCGGTATTGGCGAGTTATCGTGGCTTTGATACATTAGGCGAAGTGACCGTGATTTTTACTGCGGGTATCGCTGTGCTGTTAATTATTGGTGGCCGTCGTCGTGTGAAATCTAAAATTGAAAAGAACGGCGGTGATCGTGAAGCATAATTTAATTTTACGTGTCGTTTCCAAGTTCCTGATTCCATTAATTATTTTATTTGCACTTTACGTGCAGTTCCATGGCGACTTTGGGCCGGGCGGTGGTTTTCAGGCAGGTGTTATTTTTAGTGCCGCGATCATTTTGTATGGCCTAGTGTTTGGCCTTGATAAGGCCAAAAGAGTTATTACACCTTATGTTTTACGCCTGCTGGCTAGCCTAGGTGTGTTGATTTATGCTGGCACGGGTGCTGCAACGATACTATTGGGTGGTAATTTTTTACAGTACGGTGTCTTAGCTTCATCACAACTGGCCGGTCAGCATCTGGGAATTCTGGTGATTGAATTGGGTGTGGGCATGACTGTGATGTCTGTGATGTTGATTATTTTCTTTACCTTTGCGGAACGAGGCCAAGCGGTTCTGAATTCTAAAATTGAATCGGAACGAGAGTAAGTTATATGGACATGATTCTAGGGCATTACAATTACTGGATGGTTATCATTATTATGATGGCAGGGTTCTATACGGTTATTAGCCGTGGCAACCTAGTGAAAAAAATCGTGGGTTTGAATATTTTTCAGGTGTCAGTCTTTTTACTTTATATCAGCATCGGTAATGTGAAAGACGGCGCAACGCCCATCATAGAAAAAGGGGTTGACCTTTATTCCAACCCATTACCGCATGTTTTAATTCTTACCGCTATTGTCGTGGGTGTTGCAACCACAGCACTGGGTTTAGCGTTGGTGGTACGTATAAAGGAAGCGTACGGCACCATTGAGGAAGATGATATTCATAATCAGGATCAATCGTTGTGATAGAAAACCATTTAAGCCTGCTGTTGGTTGTTTTACCGTTACTCGCTGCGCCTATTGTTGCTGTGTTACCAAATGGACGCTTACCTTGGGCCGTTAGCACCTTAGTGAGTTGGTCAGTCTTTTATTTGGCTGCCTGGCAATTAATGAATGTCAACACGGGTAATGTCATCAGTTATGAACTCGGTGGTTGGGCGCCGCCTTGGGGCATTGAATATCGAATTGATGCAGCCAATGCCTTAGTGGCGTTAATCGTTTCAGGCATTGCAGCACTCACCTTGCCGTATGCGCTGAAAAGTGTAATTAAAGAAATTCCGCAACAGCAGCACGCGCTTTTTTATGCGGCCTTTATGTTGTGTCTGACGGGCTTGTTAGGTATCGCACAAACAGGCGACATTTTTAATCTATTTGTCTTTTTAGAAATTTCATCATTGTCATCTTATGCCTTAATCAGCTTAGGTAAAAAGCGGCAGGCACTCACCGCGGCTTATCAATATTTGATTATGGGTACGATTGGCGCGACATTTTTTATTATTGGTGTCGGTTTGCTATATGCCATGACGGGCACACTCAATATGGCAGACTTAGCGCAACGTTTACCCGAGTTATATGAGCACCGCACCATTCATACCGCGTTTGCATTTATTATGGTGGGCTTTGCGTTAAAACTGGCGTTGTTCCCGTTACACGTCTGGTTACCGAATGCGTATACTTATGCGCCTACAGTCGTTACGATTTTTCTAGCGGCAACGGCAACGAAGGTTGCGGTTTATGTGATGTTGCGCATGGTGTTTACGGTGTTTAGCTTTACCTTTATTGAGAGCACGCCAGCGGATGAGTTGTTCTTGTTGCTGTGTGTGATGGGTATTTTAGGCATGTCGTTTTATGCCATTTATCAAAAAGATAGTAAGCGTTTATTGGCTTATTCAAGTGTGGCTCAAATTGGTTATATGATGCTCGGTATTGGCCTAGGTAGTGTGCTAGGTGCCACCGCCACCTTAGTACATTTGTTTAATCATGCGTTGATGAAAGGGGCCCTGTTTATGGCGATTGGTGCCTTGGTTTATCGTGTTGGTTCGAGCCGTCTTGAGCACTTCTCTGGCCTAGGTAAACAGATGCCATGGACGTTTGCCGCCATTGTGATTGGTGGCCTTAGCTTAATTGGTGTGCCAGGGACAGCAGGCTTTATATCCAAATGGTATCTTGTGCTTGCGGCGATTGAACAACAGAACTGGCTCATCGTCGGCGTGATTTTAATCGGTTCTTTATTAGCCGTCATCTATGTCTGGAAAATAGTTGAAGTGTTGTACTTTAAAGCGACGGGTGAAATGGAACAACATAACACCGCAGTAAAAGAAGCGCCGTTGATGATGCTTATCCCTATGTGGGTGTTGGTATTAGCCAATGTGTACTTTGGTTTTAATACCGAACTTACTGTTGGTACGGCGCAGCAGGCGGTTCAACTTCTTATACCGGGTGTGAATAAATGATTAGTTTGGCAAGTGAGAAATTAATCATACTGGCGATGTTATTGCCTTTGCTAGCAGCCGTTTTAATTGTGCTGGTAGATAAAAAACCAAACCTGCGTGACGCCCTATCAATCATAATATCACTGGCTTTGCTGGCTACAGTTTTGTCATTGTTACCCAGCATTCTAGAAGGTAATCAGACATCTATTACTTTGTTGGAGATCGTGCCGGGTTTACCGATTACCTTTACGCTTGAACCATTGGGTATGTTGTTTGCCTGTGTTGCTGCTTTATTGTGGCCAGTGAATACGCTTTATTCCATTGGTTATATGCGCGGTAATAAAGAAAAACACCAAACTCGTTTTTATATTTGTTTTGCTATCGCACTTTCCTGCACCATGGGGATTGCTTTGGCAGGTAACTTATTAACGCTGTTTATCTGTTATGAGCTATTAACCTTATCGACTTACCCTTTAGTTACCCATAAGGGCAATGAAGACGCGAAGAAAGCAGGCCGAGTTTATTTGGGTATTTTGTTGAGTACCTCGATTGGATTTTTCTTGCTAGCTATCCTCTGGACTTGGCATTTGACAGGCACGCTTGATTTTAAAGCCGAGGGTATTCTTGCTGGGAAAATTGCTGGCCCCGAATTAATTGTACTTTTATTTTTGTATGTTTATGGCATTGGCAAAGCAGCATTGATGCCCATGCATCGTTGGTTACCTGCGGCTATGGTTGCACCGACCCCTGTGTCCGCTTTATTGCATGCTGTTGCCGTGGTGAAGGCTGGCGTTTTCAGTATCGTGAAGGTAGTGATTTATGTTTTCGGACTGGATATGTTGCGGCTGTCTGACGGTGCGGATTGGGTATTATGGATTGCTGGGTTTACCATTATTAGCGCGTCTATTATTGCTTTGAAGCAAGATAACCTTAAACGTCGTCTTGCTTATTCAACCATTAGCCAACTGTCTTATGTCACTTTGGCTGTATTCATTCTCGCACCATTGTCGATCGTTGCGGCGGCATTACATATAGTTGCTCATGCTTTTGGCAAGGTCACTTTGTTTTTTGCCGCAGGTTCAATTTATACCGCCTCGCATAAAACCAACATTAGTCAGCTTAATGGCATTGGTTATCGTATGCCATGGACGATGGCCGCATTTACTATTGGTGCGATATCGATGATTGGTCTTCCACCGACAGCTGGCTTTCTTTCAAAGTGGTATATGTTGCAGGGTGCCTTCCAGCAAGAGCAGGTCTTTGCAGTATTGATCATCATCGCCAGTACTTTATTAAATGCGGCTTACTTTATTCCGATTATTTACACGGCATGGTTTAAAAAAGAAGGGCAGGAGAGTGGTGAGCTAGTTGTTCATGGTGAGGCACCTAAGGCGATTGTATTTGCCTTAATGACAACGGCTTCGTTAACGTTATTACTGTTTTTTTTCCCAGACGTGCCGTTGCAATTGGCGATGTTATTAAGATGTTATTAATAGGAGAGCATCCACAATGAGTGAGCAAAATATACATTGGTTGCTTCGTAAAGAAAACATTCGCAAGCTCTGGATTGGCTTCATTATTATTTTAATGTTGACAGTACTAGCTGGATTCTTTGTACATCAGCATGAATCGTTTGGTATTGAAGACAGTGTTGGTTTTTTTGCTTGGTATGGGTTTGTTACCTGTGTCGGCATGGTGGTTTTTGCCAAGTTACTGGGGTTTGTTTTAAAGCGCCCTGAGAATTATTACGATGATGATACCAACCAGGGTTTAAATGAAAACGGGGTAGAGCATGACTGAGTTATTATTACCACCCGGTTTATTGCTTGTTATTGGTGCCTTGTTTATGCCGTTTGGTATCAAAGTACGCAACCTACTGATCTTTGTTTTACCTGTGCTTTGTTTATACTTTATTTGGTCAGCACCGGCAGACTATGTTGTGACCTTGCCTTTTCTGGGCTTTGAACTGGTTCCGATAAAAATAACGACAGTCGGACAGTTGTTTGCCACTATCTTTAGTTTAATGGCATTAATTGGCGGTATCTTTGCTTATAAGACAGCGAGTACCTTAGAGCTTTCAGCCGCGTTTGCTTATGCCGGTAGTGCCATTGGCGTGACCTTATCAGGTGATTTGATCACATTGTTTGTTTTTTGGGAAATCATGGCGATTGGCTCAACACTTGTTATCTGGGCAGCGCGATATGAGGGTGCTTATCGCGCCAGTATGCGTTATTTAATGGTTCACTTGCTGGGTGGCTTATTATTGATGATAGGTATTGCAGGGCATGTGGTGCAAACAGGTTCTATTAGTTTTACGCCGTTAGCATTGGACTCAATAGCACAGTATCTCATTCTTGCAGGGTTTTTAGTAAACGCCGGCGCACCACCATTATCTGCCTGGATTGCCGATGCTTATCCTGAAGCCAGTCCGAGTGGTAGCGTATTTCTTTCTGCCTTTACCACCAAGACAGCAGTGTTTACTTTACTGATTGCTTTTCCTGGGACGTGGTTGTTAATCCCTATTGGCATCTATATGATTTTCTACGGTATTATTTATGCCTTATTAGAAAACGATATGCGGCGTATTTTGGCCTATAGCATCGTTAATCAGGTGGGTTTCATGATAACCGGCATAGGCCTAGGCACGGAAATGGCGCTTAATGGCGCAGCCGCGCATGCATTTGTTCATATCATTTATAAAGGACTGTTGTTAATGTCGGCCGGGGCGGTGTTGTATAGAACGGGTAAACGTAGTTGTACCGATTTAGGCGGCCTTTTCCAAACTATGCCTTGGACTGCCTTGCTTGGCATTATCGGTGCGCTAGCGATTTCATCTTTCCCATTCACGTCAGGGTTTGTGACAAAATCTATGATTGCGCAAACAGCGGCAGATCAAAATTTGATTATTGTTTGGTTTGCACTGGCCGCAGCTTCAGCCGGTGTCTTTTTACATGCAGGTATTAAATTCCCTTGGTTTGTTTTCTTCCAAAAAGATTCCGGTATGCGGCCAGCAGAAGCGCCGCGCAATATGTTAGTAGCGATGGGGGTGCTTGCGGCACTTTGTATTGGCCTGGGTGTTTACCCTGAGCCACTTTATGCCATCTTACCATTTGCGGTGAATTATGAGCCTTATACGGCGGCTCACTTGGTCGCACAGTTTCAGTTGTTGTTATTTGCGGGCCTCGCGTTTTTTGTCATGTTACCGATGATGAAACGAACCTTAACTATCAGCCTTGATGTTGACTGGTTTTATCGAAAACTGTTTTCGGTAACAGATCGTGTGGGTTATAACCTGTTGCATAGTTTTAATCGTGGAGTAACAAATGCCATACAACAAAGCTGGCAAGGTTTTCAGTCTACATTTCAGGCAAGCCGATTATCAAAGTATCATTTAGCCAGCAGCTGGCCAACAGGCAGCATGGTAATGTGGATTGGTGTGATCTTGGGTGGGTATTTATTGATGGATATTTTTTTTAAATGATAATTTAAAAATCTAACGTAGCTGTTTGTCTTAGGGGTTGAAAAGACCAAGCTGTTGAGAAACAACTTTTAAGCCATGGAATGGCTCTTACCAATAAAGCACCACTTGAATGAGGAACATTCTTTTTCATAAACTATGTAAGTGAAATGTCATCGAATTTTATAAAGCTTCCCAATAGAAATTAGGCAGTTGACTTACGGTGCTAGTTTAGTTTGACGCGAAAAAAGTGTGCAGATCTGAGTCTGGACGTTAGGAGTAGTTAAGGACAAAGACTATGAAAAAAGCATATGGATTTTTAAGTTAATTCTTGATTTTATTATTGAGTATCTTTTGGATCTTGATGAATGTGATAAGACAGCACAGAGGGGTAATGAAATTGGCACTAAGACGGTGTAGGAAAAACTATTTATAATGCTGGCAAGTTACCTTATCAGGCAAAAAAACGGTAGAAATAGGTTTGTATCAAGGTAGAAAAGATATGTGCAGCAAGTGCCGTTACAGAAATCCAAGGGCAGGCTCGACTTAAATTTAATACAAAGCTGGTCGAGCTCATTGTTTTTTATTTCATTAAGTTAAATTAAGCAATTAAGAGTTTTGTAAATAAGTAATGATAGTTACTGGGTTCTACATATGGCGCGTTTAGGGGCATTAATATTAGCTTACTTTTTCTTAGTTCTTGCAATAGTGGGCTTGTTTCTTCCTGGTTTACCAACAGTTCCTTTTTTACTTTTAACAGCATGGTTTGCAGCAAGAGGCTCTGAGCGTTTGCATGGCTGGTTATATGATCATCCGCATTTAGGTAAATTGCTTATTGATTGGGAGCAGCAGGGGGCCGTTTCACGTGCCAGCAAAATAATGGCTGTGTTAATGCTAATAACTAGCTGGGTTGTAATGTACTATCGCTTTAATAATGTCTGGTGGCTTATGGGTAGTGCTATTTTATTTGTTGTAATAGCTACGTACTTAATCAGTAGGCCTGAGCCTAATAATGATGGTTAACAAACATATAAATATTGAGTTATAACAAGTTACTCAAATTTGTTCTGGACAAAAAAACGGCCTCCACTTGAGCGCACTAATGTACGTGGTTTGGTAAGATGCAAGCTTTAAAGGAGTTTCTGAAGATTGATCTCAACATTACCTAAATGGGTTGAATATGGAGCGTTAATTTTGGCGCTTGTAGCTGGCTTTGTTAATGCAATTGGTCTGCTTAGTTTTGAACATCAATCGGTTTCTCATTTATCAGGCACGGCCACTCTATTAGGTGAAAGCTTACTAGGGAGTTCAGTTCAAAAAATAACTCACTTATTAGGTGTGCTGCTATCTTTTTTAGCTGGCTCATCTATCGCCGGATTCTTGCTGCATGGGTCAAGTTTAAAGCTTGGCCGACATTATGATACTGCCTTGTTTCTAGAGTCTGCCTTATTGCTAATCGCGATGGGTTTTCTATATCAAGGCTCCTTTTATGGTCACTTCTTTGCTTCGGCCGCATGCGGTCTGCAAAATGCATTGGCAACAAAGTACAGCAGTGCCGTAATAAGGACTACTCATCTAACGGGTATCTTCACAGACTTGGGTATCATGATAGGTTCTTTTATACGAGGTGAACCACTGGATAAGCGAAAGGCAAAGCTTTTTATCCTCATCATTATTGGTTTTGTAGTTGGCGGAACTATGGGCGCGCTGATGTATACAAAATATCAATTTCTCGCCATGTTGCTTCCAGTCAGTATTTGCTTATTAATTGCGTTTATCTATCGTGTATATTCAAAAAACCACAGCTAAAAAAAACGCTGTTAGGGTAAATCTAAACTGTGCTTGCGTTTCCATTGAGCGTGGCGGTAGGTTGCATATTAGATAAACCGTAAGCGTGAATAAGAAAGGTGACGGCTTACCTTTCGTAATACAGGGTTTATTGGCTTAGGCCGTTTAAGTGGTTATTTTCATAGGGTGTGTTGTTGTGTAAAAAATGAACAGAACGGACTCATCATTGTTCGTGATGTTTTTAAGAAAAACTTATATCAGCCGGTAGTTTAGGCAATACTTAGTCTCAGCAACATTTGGCGAAAGAGCAGGATTATGTTGATGCGGCCTGACTTGGCTACACTACCTGATTACATAATCAATAATTCCTGTCTTAACTTCAGTGAATGACCGGTAGCCCGTTTGCGGTACCCATTCAGCCTTTAAGCCTCTGAAGAAGTGCTCCATTAGCGCATTATCCCCAAACAAGTTACCTCAACGACTCATGCTTTGCTTTATTTGGTAGCGCCATAACGACTGGGCTGAATACAAAACTGTGGCAAAAATCTTGACCACTAAAGGCACGACATATGAAGGAGACATCGTTATCTTAAGATTAGGTATTATTAATATGCTGATTCACTTGAATAACGGTCATAAAGAGCGCATAAAGTAGTTAAGAAGGTTTGCTTATAGTCTGAGTTATTAATATATTTAATAGAAATATTAATTTGGTTAATTCGTTTTTTAATTGATGAGGGAAAACAGATGAGATTTCAACATGGTAGTGACTTAATTGATGTATTGGGTGAGGTTTATGAAACGATGTTTGAAGATGTTGTAGAGCGCTTGCTGAAGGTTGAAGAATTTTCAGCTCCTGTCTTGCATGGTTTGATTGATGATGCAAAAGAAGAGGCTGTTAAGCTTGAGAAAGTGACTAAAGAAGAGGCGAATAAATTAGCAGGTACGCTCAAGCAAGATTTAAACGAAGGTGCTCAGTATCTTGCTAAGACAGGCTTAGAGTTTAAAGATTGGCTCGGCTTTGAAGTGGATACATTGGAGAGTGCAGCGTTAGGGAAGTTATTAACAGTTGTCGATAAAACGAAACTTCAGATGCTGGCTTTAAAAAATGAGGTTGATAAGCATGCTCACCCGCATACCGGTGAAATCATCGGAGCAGGCACGTTAATTTGTGAACAGTGTGGTGAAAAATTACATTTTCACAAAGCTGGAAAAATACCACCATGCCCGAAATGTCATGCCACTACTTTTCACCGATGAAAAGATAATAGGGCTTTATAGTACATAAAGTCTTGAGGCAGGTTAGGGAGACGTTCGCTACAGTAGGTTTTGGGCTGGCGTGTTCTACACGGCTCTACTGTCTTTTCAGTTGTAACGTGGTGATAAATGATGGTCAAAAATTAAAGAGAAAGAGCTTTTATGGAACATAGTAGCCCCAAGACAAGTAGTAATACACTAGATCGCCTTTTTCATGCGACTCTTGGTAAGGCAACGGCTGGCATTTCACCAGCATCTATGTTGTTGGCTTATATGGATTGGGCGATACATCTGGCTAATTCACCTGGAAAACAGGGTGAGTTGGTACAAAAAGCCCTCAAAAAAAATACTCGTTTTTTGAATTATGTCATACAGCGATTAACCCATCAGGGTTCAGAATTAGATGAGGCGTGCTGTATAGAGCCATTACCTCAGGACAAGCGATTTAATTCAGATGAGTGGAAAACGCTGCCGTTTGCTTTTTATGCGCAATCATTTTTACTAACACAGCAATGGTGGCATAACGCTATAGATAGCGTTCAAGGTATGTCCAAGCACCATGAGGACGTGGTTTCTTTTACGACGAGACAGTTGTTGGATATGGTGTCACCTTCCAATTTCTTGCTGACAAACCCGGATGTGCTAAAGGTTACGCAGCAAGAGTCGGGGATGAACTTACTAAGAGGTGCGCATAACTTCATTGAAGACTGGGAGCGTAACCATAGAGGAAAGGGGCCCGTTGGAATTGAGTCGTTTAAAGTAGGCGGCAATATCGCTGCAACTAAAGGAAAGGTTGTTTACAGTAATCGGTTAATTGAATTAATTCAATATTCGCCTACGACTGAAGCGGTGTATGCTGAGCCCATTTTGTTTGTGCCCGCTTGGATTATGAAGTATTACATCCTAGACCTTTCAGAGCATAATTCGATGGTCAAATTTTTGGTAGATCAGGGCCATACGGTTTTTATGATTTCCTGGAAGAACCCCGACGAAGGTGATCGTGATTTAAGGTTAGTTGACTATATTGATTTAGGGGTGATGGCTGCACTAAACCAAGTTATGTCGATCTTACCGGATCAAAAAATCCATACGGTAGGTTATTGTTTAGGGGGTACATTATTAACCTTGGCGGCATCAGCATTAGCTAAAGAAGATGATACGCCCATTGCTTCTATAACTCTTTTTGCCGCCCAGGTAGATTTTTCAGAAGCAGGTGAATTGATGTTATTTATTGACCATAGTCAGTTGGCTTATTTGGAAGACATGATGTGGGACCAAGGTTACTTAGATACAAAACAGATGGCTGGTGCATTTCAGTTGTTACGGTCAAATGATTTGATTTGGTCAAAAGTGTTATACGACTACCTTATGGGTAAACGAGCACCCATGAATGATTTGATGGCATGGAATAGTGACGCGACACGAATGCCTTATCTCATGCATGCCGAATACCTAGAAAAACTTTTTATGAATAATGATTTCTCGGCGAACCGTTATCAGGTTCATGATAAAAATGTCTCGCTAGGCGATATTCGTTGCCCACTTTTCGTGGTGGGGGCAGAAAAAGATCATGTTGCTCCATGGAAGTCTGTTTATAAAATCAAGAGCCTGACGCGTACAGACGTGACATTTTTATTGGCAAGTGGTGGCCATAACGCAGGCATTATTAGTGAGCCTGGACATGACCACCGTCACTACCGAGTATCCTTGAAGAAAAAAGGAGATAAATATATTGCACCTGAAAATTGGATTGAAACAGTGGCTGTAAAAAAAGGCTCTTGGTGGCCACAGTGGCAGAGTTGGTTGGCTGATAAAAAGACTCAGGATCATGCTTTACCATTAATGGGCGGCGGTGATCGTTTGGTTGAGAGTATGTTGGATGCTCCGGGTCAGTATGTTTTAGGGCGTTAACGGCGTGAGTTTACTCGAGTGTAAGAGTTAGTTAGACCTATCAGCATTAAATTTCAAATAAGTTAATCATGCTCTATTAATTATATAATCTATTACAGCCTTCTTTAAACTAGCTTGAATAGAATGATCAGAATTATTTATTTGCGTGATGATGAGTTGAGGGTCAAGACTATAACGCAAACAACGGAAACTAAAGGGAAGGCTTGATGACAGATTTATTTGATGAAAAATCTAAAGGTTGGGATGCTGATAAAACGGTAAAAACACTGTCTTCAGCAATAGGTTCTTTAATATTAGAAAAGGTTCCGTTGAATAATCAGATGAATGTGATGGATTTTGGTGCTGGCACGGGTTTGATTAGCTCGCATGTTGCTCCGTTGGTGAATAATATTGTAGCGGTAGATATTTCTGAAGCGATGTTGACTAAATTGGTCTCTAAGCCGGCACTTCAGGGAAAAGTTAAGGCGGTATGTCAGGATATATTAGAAGCACCGTTGGGCGAGCAGTTTGATTTAATTATGAGCGCAATGGCTCTTCATCATATAGAGAGTACGCAGGCGCTTATTCGGGTTTTTTCTGAACACTTAAAACCAGGCTCAATGATTGCCTTAGCGGACTTAGACAAGGAAGACGGCAGCTTTCACCCAGCTGGAACCGAAGGTATTTTTCATCATGGTTTTGAACGACATGAATTGCAAAATATATTAGAAAAAAATGGTTTTAAGGCTATTCATTTTTTTACCGCTTATACGGTTGTTAAGGGAGAAAATAAATTCCCTGTCTTTCTAGTGGTTGCACAAAAATCATAATTTACTGTTAGATAAAATAGCCAAGCTAAGTCATTTAAATATTGTTATAGAATATCGGTTATTCTTATAGCCGTATTGTTTTGTCATTAGGAGGTAACATATGTCAGAAGTTTTTGGGTTTAATGCCTATTCACCAAAAGAAATTGCAGAGCGTGTGGAAACAGTTGGGGTTGCAAAGGCGCAGCTTTCCTTATTGTCGATGGCTATGCTTGGCCTCCTTGCAGGCGCTTTTATTGGCTTAGGCGCGCTTTATTTTGTGTTAATTAAATCGGATGCCTCACTTGGTTTTGCAACAAGCCAAGTTCTAGCTGGTGTTGCTTTCTCATTAGGACTTCTTCTTGTGGTTGTTGCAGGTGCCGAATTATTTACAGGTAATAACTTACTTGCGATGGCGTGGGCAGATGGCAAAATATCAACGATGGCGTTACTGAGAAACTGGCTAGTAGTTTGTTGTAGCAACTTTATCGGCGCGGTTGGCATGGCAATATTGGTGTTTTATTCGGGCCACCCCGATATGAATAATGGAGCCATTGCCGAGCAATATCTTAAGATCGCAGAAGCTAAATGTTTATTACCCTTTTGGACGGCTTTTTATAGAGGTGTGTTGTGCAATATTCTTGTTTGTATGGCTATTTGGATGGCATTTGCGGGGCGCAGTGTTTTTGATAAAGCCGTTGCGATTGTTTTTCCAATTTCGGCTTTCGTTGCCGCAGGCTTTGAGCATAGTATTGCCAATATGTACTTCATTCCGATGGGCATGTTGCTGGAGGCTTCGGGCCACCTTTCAATAAATGTCGGTGTTATTAATTGGACGGGTTTTTTCAAAAATATTGTTCCTGTTATTTTGGGTAATCTTGTTGGTGGTAGTGTGTTTGTAGGGTTTGTGTATTACATTATTTATTTACGGCCTAACAAAAAAAATGATATTTAATGATCTTATTTAGGTTGGCCGTCATAGTGACTAATCTTAAGTGACCATTGAAGCTGCGAAAATGAAGGAAGTAAGAATGCACGAGCGTACGTTACAAAACTTGCGCCACGATCATGATTTCTCACTTAAGAACGAGCGTGGAGAACGGCGCACGATGTATGTGCTAATACTCACCGCAATAACAATGGTAGTTGAAATAGTCGCGGGCACTGTTTTTGGTTCGATGGCGTTGCTCGCAGATGGCTGGCATATGGCGACCCACGTTGCAGCTTTTTTAATAACCATTTATGCCTATCGTTATGCGCGTCAGCATGCAAAAAATACAGCGTATTCGTTTGGTACTGGCAAAGTCAGTGTATTAGGTGGGTTTGCTAGCGCAGTGGCATTAACTGTTGTTGCATTCGTTATGTTGGCTGAGTCGTTGCATCGTTTGATTGACCCACAAATTATTCAGTTTAATGCGGCCATTGGTGTCGCTGTTATTGGGCTTGGCATTAATGTCATTAGCGCTTTCCTATTAAAGGATGATCATCACCACTTACATGATCATGCACATGACCATAATCTAAAAGCAGCCTATTTCCATGTGCTGGCTGATGCATTAACGTCTTTACTGGCCATTGTTGCGCTTTTGGCGGGGAAGTATTTTGGTTGGCATTGGCTGGACCCTGTGATGGGAATAGTCGGTGCAGTGATTATTACACGTTGGTCTTATGGTTTGGTGAAACAGACAGGCCCTATATTGTTGGATGGTAGTATTGATGAGGAGTATAAATTAAGCATTAAAGACTGCATTGAAAAAGACTCAGATGATCGCGTGTCTGATATCCATATTTGGAAAATCAGTTCAAGTCATTATGCCGCCATTATTTCTTTGGTAACCGATAATCCTAGACCGACTGCTTACTATAAAAAATTATTACTTGATTATCACAAACTTGCACACATTACAGTTGAAGTTAATGAGTGTGATGATGAGTCGTGCGCCATATCATAAAAAATGTAAAGGCATTTAGCTTCAGCATGAATAATTGGAGCGGGTTAAATACACTTAGCCTTTATGCTTTAAATATTTCCAAATAATACCGGAGCGTCAGCTTTTCTCCACGGTTCGTATTTCACCATGGCTTGCGCGAAGATAGGTTGTTGATATTGTGCTGTTAGCCAGCGTTGAAGCCGGGGGTAAGGTGCTTGTCGATACCATTGTCGTTCAACGCGAGAGAATTGGCGAATAAACGGTAAAATCGCATAGTCAGCCAAACAGGGGATGTCGCCCATGAGGTATTCATGCTGACTCAGACGTTGTTCCAAAAAGTTAATATAGGTCTCGCAATGTGAGCGATAGGAGTCTTTTTCAACATCGTGATAACGTGAAGCAGCCTTATACTTTTTTAGCGAATCAACAAACTCATTATCAGTACGATAGATTAGCTCAAGCATGGCTACTTGACCGCCATGTAATAAGTTATTAGGGTCATTTTTGTTTAAGGCCCACAACATGATGTCCAAGCTTTGATCTATAACCAATGACTGGTTGATGACTAAAATAGGGACGGTTGCTTTAGCTGAGGCGGTTATCATCTCCGTTGGTTTATTTTTCATTATTACTTCACGTAAGATGACTTGCTGTTTAGCCAGTAATAGGCCCATTCGAGCCCTCATGGCATAAGGACATTGGCGTAATGAATACAGAATGGGTAGCGATGGCATGTGTCAGTAATTTTTGTGAAGCATTGTTAAAGTATTGAGTATATAACGACTGAAAAGCCATTTACACAGGTGGAGCCATTAAGAAGGAAAGGTCGCTAAAATCAGCTGACTAATTGCGAATCATTAGGGGTTGTTAAACAATGTAAAATAGCTCGGCGAGCTTATTTTATTTCTGGAGAAACCCATCAACGCCTTTTTATCCATCCCTGTTGGCATTCGCTATATGATTCTGAGTGCTTTTTCGTTCAGTATTATGGCTTTGTTCGTTAAACTAGTGGGCGATAAAGGCGTGCCTGTTTTAGAGATTGTAGCCGCGCGCTCATTGGTGTCGTTAGTCATAAGTTATATGGGCATTCGACGTGAAGGCATAGCATTATTCGGCACGCGTAAAGCGTTGTTAGCTGCGAGAGGGCTAACAGGTTTTGCGGCGTTGATTTGTGTTTTTTATGCCATTACCCATTTACCATTAGCAGAAGCAATGGTATTACAGTATTTACATCCCATGTTCACTGCTATTTTGGCACTTTTGTTTTTAAAAGAGCACCTTAAAGTGGGAACGATGCTTTGTATTTTTTTAAGTTTTCTAGGTGTTTTAGTTATCGTGCAACCAAGTTTTTTGTTTACATCTACAACAGTTGATTTCGATGGGTTTAGTGTCATGGTTGCTATTGCAGGGGCTTTTGGCAGTGCGGTGGCGTACACACTGGTTCGATCGTTGGCCAAAACAGAGCATCCTTTAGTGATTATTTTATATTTTCCGTTAATCTCTTTACCGGCCAGTATCATTTTATTGTGGGGAGAATTTGTTGTGCCCGAAGGCATTACCTGGCTTTATTTGATTGCGATTGGCGTGGCGACACAAATTGGGCAAATTGGCCTAACGAAGAGTATGCAAACGGAATCGGCCGGACGCGCAACGAGTTTTGGTTATTTGCAGGTTGTTTTTGCTATGTTACTGGGTATTTTCGTGTACGGAGAATACCCAACGATAGAAACTTTATTGGGTGCAGGTTTGATTATTGTAGGTGTGTACCTTAATGTGACGTGGAAAGAAAAGATAAAGGAGTGATGTATGGCGAAAGCATGTGCACGGCATATTTTAGTTAAAACGAAGGAAGAGGCTGATAAACTTAAAAAGCAGCTAGAACAGGGTGCCGATTTTGCCAAACTTGCAAAAAAACATTCTCAATGCAATTCTGCGAAAAAAGGGGGCGATTTAGGTGAGTTCGGCCCCGGTAAAATGTTAAAAGCATTCGACAATGTGGTGTTTAAAAAAGCCTTATTAACGGTTCATGGACCTGTTAAAACGAAGGTTGGTTATCACTTAATCGAAACGATTTATCGAACATAACAGCCCCATTTATAGCCCAGATATTATGAAAATACTTTTTACTAAACCATCACCACTTGCTACGGAAAAAACGACTCTATTAATGACTGAGCTAACGGAAGTGCTCTCTTACAAAGGGGTGGAGGATATGACGACACATTTACTATTGGAACTAGATAATGAAGTCGTTGATATAGTGTCGATTCAACAGTTATTTGCTTTTTTTGAACGTTGGAATATTGATAAAAGTCCATTAGAGTCATTACTTCAGCTTGTTGATGGGCAATAAATGAAAATATCGCGCGCTTTATTCTAGGTATTTAAGTGGTGTTTTTTTAAAAGAAAGTGAATGTGATGGATGACATGCTTTTTATTCGTCTAGAAATTCTAATAAAAAAAATATGGTTCTATGGCATCTAAAAAATTAAAGTTAAGTTATTTACATCCTAAATATTGGCTAACCTGGTTAGTCGTTGGGGTCAGTTGGCTGTTAGCCATTATTCCAAAATCTTGGCAGTTTGGTTTGTCTAGTTGGGTTGCTAATAGGCTTGCGAATACAGGTAGTCGTCGTATAAGTACCATTCGGCGTAATATTGAATTGTGTTTTCCCGAAAAGACGGATGATGAGCGAGAGGCGTTAATTCGGGGTAATGTGCAATCATCAGCGTTGATGTTGTTTGAGTTGCTCAACATGATTTGGCACAAGCCGTCAGAGATGACATCAACCGCTAGAGTCATTGGTATAGAACACATCGAGCAGGCGCTGGCGGCCGATAAACCACTTTTATTGGTAACAGGGCATTTTACGCCACTGTTCCACGCGACTACTCAGTTGGCATCTATTACACCCTATAACGCGGTTTACAGACGCTTAGATAACCCAGTGATGGAGGCAAATCTGTACCAACGAGGGGTGGAAAAATACCCGATGCACCTTTTTCATCGTAAAGATATTCGGAAGATGTTGGAGAAATTAGCTGATAACGGAACGGTTTTTATTTCACCAGACCAAGATTTTGGAGTGAATCGTGGGGTATTTGTTTCCTTTTTTGGTATTCCTACGGCGACTATTACGAGTATTCCTCAGTACGCGCGGCAAACCAACGCCCAAGTTATGTTGTTTAGTGCTTATCGCGAGAAGGGGAAGGGCGCAGTGGTTGAATTTGAACCGGTGCTTGAGGATTACCCAACCGATGATGACGTGGCGGATACTCAACGTTGGAGTGACTGGTTGGAAGCAAAAATACGTTTACATCCACAGGATTACTTATGGATGCACAAGCGGTTTAAAACACGTCCCGAAGGGGAGCCTAGTTTTTATAAAAAACATTAGGTCAAATCGACTGTTTATTTAAAAATATGGAACAAGTGAAAGAATCATTAATTCAGCGTGGCTTGCTACGAATTGAAGCTTGGGGTAATAAGTTGCCGCACCCTACGATGCTGTTCATTTATCTATGTGGGCTGGTCATTGGGCTGTCATGGCTTGGGCATTATTTAGGGTTAATGGCAGTGAACCCTGTCAATGGTGAGCAGGTGAGCGTTGTTAGCCTTGTTAATGTAACTGGGCTACATTTAATATTGGGTAAAATGGTGTCAAACTTTATGAGTTTTGCACCGGTAGGCCCTGTGTTAGTTGTTATGCTGGGGTTAGGGATTGCTGAGCGTTCAGGGTTAATTCAAACAGCCTTGCGGTTGTTGGTTATCCAGGCACCAGATAAATTTTTAACATTCATAGTGGTTTTTGCGGGTGTTATGTCGAGCATCGCGGTCGACTCTGGTTACGTTGTTATGATACCGATGGCAGGGCTTATATTTCTTGCCGCAGGTCGACATCCACTAGCGGGTATAGCGGCTTGCTTCGCGGGTGTGTCTGGCGGCTTTAGTGCAAATTTATTAGTGGGGCCATTTGATGCGATTCTTGCGGGTATAAGTACCGAGGCAGCGCATTTGATTGACCCAAATTATGAGGTGTCTGCAACAGCTAATTATTACTTTATTGTGGTGTCTACCTTGCTAATTTCAGCATTGGCTACGGTGGTGACTGAGCGTTATATTACTCCTATGTTGGGTGAATATAGGGGGGCAAAGTCAACCCAGTTGAGTGCGGAGCTTTCTACTGAGGAGCGTAACGGTTTGTTGGCGGCATCGATTGCGGGCTTGTTAATTCTCGCTTGTGTTTTATGGGGCTTAATCTCTGAACAAGGTTTTTTAAGGCACCCTGAAACGGGCGGTATTATAAAGTCTCCTTTTATGTCGGGTTTAATTGCCTTGATTGCATTAACGGCGGCTATTATGGGCAGTGTTTTTGGTAAGGTGTCTGGCCGTTTTAAAAACCATGTTGATATTATTAATAGCATGGAAAAAACGATGGCTATTATGGCCACTTATATTGTGCTGATGTTTTTTGCCGCTCAATTTGTTAACTATTTTAGTTGGACTAACTTAGGATTAATTTTTGCCATTAATGGTGCAGAAGGGCTAAAAAATAGTGGCCTTGGGGTGGTGCCTCTTATGTTAGGTTTTATCTTTTTATGCACGTTTGCGAACTTATTTATTGGCAGTGCTTCGGCTAAATGGGCGATTATGGCTCCCGTCTTTATACCAATGTTTATGTTGCTAGGAGTTGCGCCAGAAGTTGTGCAGGCAGCTTATCGGGTGGGGGATAGCTCTACCAATATCATTACGCCATTGATGCCTTACTTTGCCTTGGTGTATGCGTTTATGAAACGTTATGATGATAGTGTCGGTGTTGGTACGATGATGACTTTGATGTTGCCCTACTCAATAGCCTTTTTAATCGGCTGGGGTTTATTGTTAAGTGTCTGGTTAGTTTTGGGCATTCCATTAGGGCCAGATGGTTCGTTGTTTTTAAATGTTCCCTAGCTAATAAATAACTGAAATTTTAAAGGTATATAAAGGGACGTTAATAAAAATAATTTTCAATGATATCTAAATCAATTAAGAGGGGATAGGGGATGAATTTATTAGGTCAAAACGTTATATATGGATTAGTCATGTTTATTGCAGGTGTGGGGATTCCAATTATGGGAGCGTTAAGCGGAGGCTTAGGGGCGCGATTACAAAGTCCTGCATTGGCAGCGGTCATCTTATTTGTCGTCGGCTTTTTTATAGCCGTTATCTATCTGCTGACTGTAGAAGGCGTGCCAAATTTATTTCCTAAGGTATCGATTCCTATCCAATATTACTTGGGTGGCGTGTTTATTATTTTTTATACCTTGAGTATTACCTATATTGGGCCAAAATTTGGAATTGGTAATGCTGTTTGTTTTGTCTTGTTAGGTCAGCTTGTTTCAATGTCGCTGATTGATCATTTTAGTTTATTGGGTTCGCTTCAATATTCTATTACCTTACAGCGTTTTTCAGGTTTATTATTCATGGCGATTGGCGTGTTTTTAGTCGTTAAGCGTTTTTAGCTTAAATATTCGAGAATATACGCCAGCAGGTGGTTAAAAGAAGGGTGAACTAAAGATATGAAAATAGGGTTAGCATTAGGGAGTGGAGCGTCTCGTGGTTGGTCGCATATTGGTGTTATTAAAGCACTGATGGCGCAAGGGATTGAGCCAGATATTGTGTGTGGTACATCAATCGGTTCTTTAGTTGGCGCGTCTTATGTTTCTGGGCATTTAAATGACTTAGAACAATGGACATGTTCGTTGTCTAAATTTAAAACAGCCAAGTTCTTTGAAATTAATCGTTCGCTTAATGGTTTCGTTAATACCGATCGACTACATAGTTTTTTAAGCAAATTTGTTGCACCAGAAAAGGCGCTCATTGAAGAGTTTGATAAACAATTTGCCAGTGTGGCAACTGACTTAGGAACGGGTAGAGAAGTTTGGTTATCTGAAGGGTCAGTACTTGAGGCAGTATGGGCCTCTATCTCGTTACCTGGTTTATTCCCAGCCATACAACACCACAATAAATGGTTGGTTGATGGCGGACTCGTTAACCCTGTACCGGTCTCTGTTTGTCGAGCTCTAGGAGCCGATGTGGTGATAGCTGTTAATTTAAACGGTGATATTGTCGGTAAGCATATACATAAACAAGAAAAGATTAGCAAACCTTCTGAAAAGGTGGTTGATAGGATTTCTAGCTTGGTAACGGAATATGCTGATTCATTTTTTTCAGTCGACAGAAGTCAGCAGCAATCACCCAGTTTATTTGAGGCTATTGCAGGCTCTGTCAATATCACTCAAGATAGAATTACACGCAGTCGAATGGCTGGGGACCCGCCTGACATTGTTCTCGCACCTAAACTCTCTCACATGGGCTTGCTGGAGTTCTACAGGGGAGAAGAGGCGATAAATGAAGGGATAGACTGCGTCCAACGGATGTTGCCAGAGATAAAATACACCTTGGATATGAAGTAGAGTGCGCATTTAAAATAATTTAAAAGGTCAATGATGGCAGACAGTCTAGAGTTCAGTGATGAAGTAAATCATGCGTTAAAAATGGCGTATCAAACGCCGGATATTGTTTCAGCAAGGGCCAAAGTTGTTACCGCGCTTAAACTACACGAAGGGCAACATGTGTTGGATATCGGTTCTGGCCCCGGTTTGTTAGCGCGAGATATAAGCCAAAATATAGGTGCTTCAGGGTCTGTTACTGGTGTTGATATGGCTGGTAATATGATTGACTCTGCGAGAAAGCTTTGTGATCAGAATGAGAATGTAACGTTCGAACAAGGTGATGCGATGTCATTACCATTTGCTGACAACAGTTTTGATGCAGTTGTATCCACACAAGTTTATGAATATGTGCCGGACTTAAATATCGCATTAGCTGAATTCGCTCGGGTACTGCGCCTAGGTGGGCGAGGAGTTATTGTTGATACAGACTGGGCGTTCCCCTATTGGAATGCAGTTGATGGTGATTGTCGTGACAGCATGATTAATGCATGGAAGGGGCATTGTGCACAAGAGTCGGTGCCTATGCGTTTAACAGCCTCGATTAAATCAGCGGGTTTACAACTCAACACTGTAGAGGCATTACCGATTATGAATACCCAATATAATGAAAATAATTTTAGTTATTGGTTATCTAAAATTATTGCATCATTTGCAAAAGGTCGTGATGGTTTGACTCAAAGTGATTCTGAGGCATGGTTAGCAGGGCTCGACTCCCTAGAGAAAAAGGGAGAATACTTCTTTTGCATTAATCGCTATCTTTTTGAAGTAACTAAATAATTATTTTTTTATTACCGTTTTGATTCTCTTTTTTGAGATGAATGCGGATAGTTCAACTAAGGTTAAAATAAAGACAAGTAAAGCTAAACTAATAACAATAGGTAGAAGTAAGCTGGGTAAAAAGCTATCGTTGCTAATTGAAATTTGTAGTGATAAATTACTTTCAAATAAAATGCTAACCAATTGATAAATAGCAATAAATCCAATTATTATAGCGCTCGAAATACTAAATTGTGTGAATACTAAACGATATCGAAATTGATGTTTAGGTTTAGTTAAAGTCAAGAATATTTCTTTAAACGGCATGACCGCGGTACAAATTAAGTAATAAAGGCCGCCAATTCCAGCGCCAGGTAATCCAACATTCATATTAATGCCCTTTTTCGTAAGTGGTTAGCGGTTGCTTTAGTACGAGTTCCTTAAAGAGTGCTTCCAAGAAAATAGCCGAATTAACCACCCGTAAGACCATAAAGGCAGGAATACTTGTTAACGCTTTCCAGGTTTCACCTCTTTCGTATGCTTTTACCAGTGTAGGGACGACGACCATTGGTAAGTCGATAATATACCCGAGCAAAAATAAAGGACTAATAACAACAGAGAGTATGGGGATGACCGTTAAGTAAAAAATGGATGCTATTGAAGCATCCCAACACATAACCGTCACAATAGATCGTAGAAATGGAACGCGTAAGATGCTTTTTCGATGTAATTTGACGTTTTGAATAAAACCATGAGCCCAACGTTTTAATTGTTTGCGCATAAAGTGGAAATTATGTGGCTCGATAGGGTAACAGATAGCATCAGGCACAAAACGCACCTTCTTACCAAGTTGATAAGCTGTCCACGTTAAGTCCATGTCTTCTGCCATTGTGCGTAACGACCAACCGCCAATTTGATTAAGGTAGTCGGTACGAAACAAGGAAAAACAGCCCGATGAAATTAATGGCTTTTCATAATACGACTGAATTTCTTTATAGAATGTGAAGGCCATAAGGTATTCCACATATCGACCTCTTTCCCATAACGTTTTGACACGTTGAGGTATGACAAAACCACAGACAGCAACCACCTCTTGCTCGGTCATAGCAGCGTAAAGTTTCTCTAGAGCATCGTGTTGCAGTGTTGTGTCAGCATCTATAGCTAACGTGAATGGAGTGTTAATATGGCTCAATGCAAAATTTTGAGCCCCCGCTTTAGAGCCTGTGTTTTCAGGTGGCGTTATCACGGTGACGCCTAATGAACGACAAATTTCAGCGGTATCATCGGTTGACCCATCGTCAATAATGATAATTTCTTCGGCCACTAGCGATTGGGTTAATAAGCTATTGATGGTGTCTGCAATACAATCTTCTTCATTATAAGCAGGCACTATGATGGTGACGGGGCACGTTGTTCTATTATTAGGGGGAGTCCTTTTAGTATCTTTTTGGTCGCTGAGTTGAGGTTTTACGACGGTACTTAGTAAGGAAGAGAGGGGGGTATTTAACATAGGTGTAATATGTGGAAGTGCTTATGTGAGCTCATTATTATATCGTGTTTCGATTATAGGTAGATGCTGTGTTACTAGTGGTTTAGGGTCTGATGAGTGTTTAATATTCCCATGCAGATTCAAAGGTTGATATTAGTTGATTGGTTTGATTGAATTATTTTAATGGGGGATAAAAAAACGCTCATATTAGTGAGCGTTTTTTTTCTAAGTGCTTGTAGTCTAAGCAATTATAGAATAAAGCTAGTTTAATTTAAGCTAAACAGTAGTAAAAGTAGCCTAAATTAAACGTGTTGTCGCACGGGCTCTAAATATCAATGTCCATGCCATAGCCAGAGGCTTCTACGCCATGACCAAAAATATCACCGGCATAATGCTCCTGAGTTTCTGGTTTAACATAATCACCCCAGCCTAGTTCCATTAACCAGCCAGAAGGTGTGGCTGAGTAGAAGGTATAAAGTTGATCATTAGCATGCTTGCCTAACTGCATCGCAACATCTATACCTTGGTTACGAATAATATCATGTGATTGACCAAAATCATCTAGGTTGCTGTATTGAATATGAAGGTGGTTTAGACGCTCTACCATGCCATGGAAACCAAATGCAATAGAGTGTTGACGACCGTTGCAATGCATAAAACAAGGTTCAGCAAAGTTACCATCAGGCATCGGGATTCTATATTCTACAGACCCTACTAGACCTAATAATTTATAGAAGTTGTAGGTTTCTTCATCATTATCTGAGCGGACAAGAACATGGCCTAAACCTTGATCGCCAGCAATGAAATTACCAAATAGAGGGCGTCCGGGATGGAAAGGTTTCATCACGTCCACTTGAGGGCTATAGTAAATCTCATTGGCGGTGCCAGACGGGTCTTCAAGTTTTATCAAGGCTAATACATGACGTTCACGCGCCTCTTCTGGTGTTCCAACTCGAAAAGCAACACCTGCATCAGATAACTGCTTTTGCATTGCTTTGAACTCTTCTTGTCCAGCGACACGCCATCCCATATAAGCCAGATCATCAGAGTCAGCTGTTTGATGAACTGTTATACGGTGATGTTGAAGATCCATTCTGAGGTGAAAACGGTCATCTTGAGCACTTTCGACAATCTGAAGTCCAATACATTCGGTCGCATACTTTCTCCACGCAGCTGTATCGGTTACATTAAGGCCTAGATAGCCTAGTTCTATTACTTTTACCATTTTTTTCTCCTTCTTAGATATTAAAATTAATACAGATTAATTACAAAAATACATTTAAACTTTTATTCATAAAGATGTTCTGATCCAAAATAATTTTACGTTTGGCTAGTTTTAATTGCCCATTCACACGACGCAAAATATCAGTACGGTGACCGACCATCAGGTGTTCTTCGTCTTCATTCATATTGCGGTTTACTGTTGTCAATGAATACACTTTGTATTCATCAGGGTTGTCCGTATGTTCAACTTCAATATTACTGATGACATGAGACGTTCTTGTAGCAGGGTCTTCGGACCAGCATGTCCCCGTGTCATTACGTAAAACCCTTCTCTTTAAATTATGCATGTCATCATTAAAATAAGAGGTGTCATTAACCGTAGGCTCTACATGGTTCTTACGGTAACGCTGATAGCGGTAAGGCATCCAGTAATGAATATCATCAGTTAAAATTGTTAGCCATTCATGAAACTCTTCGGTATCTAAAAGGCGGGCTTCTTTATATAAAAATTGTTCAACCTCAAAGGTGAGTTCCATAGAAGCAGGGGTTGCTGATTGTTCTGGTGAATTTGTCATCGTCCTAGCTCCTATTTAGTTGTTTTTGTGTGGCGGGGTTTATAACGCGTGGGGACATCATCCCAAGAATCAGCATTCATTAAATCAGCCCAGCGGGTATAAAAGTGGCGTTGATTAGCATCGTTGAATTGACCTTTATAAATAATGCCAGGTAATTCTTCGTGCTCAATTTCTCGGGTAATACCACAGCCATAATGGAGCTTTTCTTGACGGGTCAAAAAACCTTTATTAACTTGTGTATTACCTTCCCAGTTCTCACCGTCGTCCATTTCTAGAACACCCGCTGGATTAAACGTCATCATGCAAGCATTGTTAATTTCTTGTTTAATCTCTTCAGGCATATTTTTATTAACAATGGTGAAAATACGCAATTCTAATTTTTTTGGCCCTCTGGGTAACCAAACTCGAAATGTTTGAATGCCGGGTAAGAAGGAAATATTGGGAAACAAAGAAACGGACGCTAATGATCCAAAAATATTTGAGCGAAGCTCACCATATTTATCTTTTATTTTAGGCTTAATGATATCTCTAACATAATTCAACCACTTTTCAGAGCCACCAATGACAACGTCAGCATAGCCGTCTGTTCCAAATTCCCATCCATGCCCATTAACACTGGCGTGGTAAGAGTTTTCGGTGACTGCGGGGCCAAAGCCTTCGCCATTATTCATAGCTTTTAGACCAGAATCATGATTCCAAAGCGCATGATAAGCATCACCAATAAAGTTTTCTACACCAAACTTCCAGTTAGCATTGACATAAGATTTGATGCCACCATCGATGAATTCAGTTTCACCATCGTTATCAAACATCATGTCCAAGTACCAACGAAAATCACCTAGCCACTCATCTAATGAAGGTGCTTCTTGGTCAAATGTCGCAAATATTAAACCTTTATAAGTTTCAACACGTGCTTGCTTAGGGCTCCATTTTTCTTTGTCAATATCGCCTTCATCATAAACGTGTTCGTTAGCTAAAGCGCCGAGTTTGCCGTCAATGCCAAAGCTCCAGCCATGGTAATTACAAATAAAAGAGCGAGTATTCCCTTCGTCTGCAAAACAGAATTTATTGCCGCGGTGAGGGCAAGAATTTAAAAAGACTCTCACACTCCCATCTTTTTGACGCGCCCCAATGACACCATCCTCTCCCATATAAGTGGTATAGAAATCATTAGCATTGGGAATCATTGAGTCGTGAGCAATAAATTGCCACGATTTAGCAAAAATTTGCTTTAACTCTTGCTCATAAATTTCTTCTTCCCAAAAGATACGGCGATCGACCCAGCCTTCTTCATTATCAATAAATTGATGGTAATCAGTATTGTTACTCATAATATTGTGTTCTCCAATGTGTATAGCCTTTTTTTAAAAAACCAGAGCCCATGGCACGGTTTAATTGTTTTTTATTGCGTTGTCGATTCTAATCGTCGTTGACCTTTAACGCTTTGATGTAGATCAGAAAAGCTAAAAGAAGTGAGCGTAATAATGTTGTTTTATGTGGTGCTGATTGATAAGAAAAGCGGCTATATTCAGTTGATGTACTATGCTAATGTGATGAGCAAATCTTTTAGCTAATAAGGGATTTTAATAAAGGTAGACTATGAAGTATGGTGATCTAGGGAGGGGGATATGCTCAGTCAATTAACGTATTTTATTCATGTACAGCTCAACTGTCGCTCGATTATGCAAGCCCAACGAGTATGCTGATTTTCAAAAGAAGAATATTTTTTATTTTTACGTTAATCGCGGTTTACTCAATTTCTTTTTCAAATATTTGTTTAGCTGATATTTTTAAATATAAGGATAAAGATGGCCGTTGGCAGTTTTCTGATTCGCCGCTAAATGGAAAGGCTTTAAACTCCGTTCGTTCTTATAAAAGTTCGGGCGTATCTGCGGGTAAGTTGAGTGATTTTAAAACCTTACTGAATAATAAATACCCTTCTAGTAACCCAGTTCAACAAGCCACGATGGCGGTGGTAACGGTTAAAAGTAAACTTGGATCGGGTTCGGGTTTTTTCGTCACAGCGGACTGTTATCTAATTACTAATAAGCACGTGGTTCGTCCTGCTAAGGGTAAGCAATGGGATGCTACGCAGGCAAAAATCAAACAAAATGCGCTGGTATTTAAGCGCAACAGAATGCAGATAAGTAATCAAAGAGAACGGTTGGCTGTTAATAAGCAAAAGCTCGATGATTTTTGGGCCTATATGGGTGGCATCTCATCAGAAAAACAAAAACAATTGGCGCAGCGAGAATATGCGCTTTATGAACGGCAATATGAACAAGATCGACAGCAACTTGATGAAGCAGAGAGAAGGTTGTATGAGGATGAGAAAAAGTTTAATCAACAGCAATCGAATTTTAATTTCTCAAGTGCAGTATCAAATGTGGCGCAATCATTTGAGATTGTCTTAAAAGATAATACTAAAACGCGAGCTAACCTTATTAAGGTGGCACCGGAAGATGATTTGGCCTTGCTCAAGGTGAATGCGTGTAGGGCACCTCATCTTAAGTTTGCTACTAAAGGTGTTTCACAAGGGGCAATAGTGCATGCCATTGGAAGCCCATTAGGTTTACGAGATCAGTTGACAGAAGGCACGGTGACCCAGCTTTCAGCGCAAGGAATTGTTACCGATGCGCAAATTTTACCTGGCAATAGTGGTGGGCCGTTAATTACAGATGATGGCCATGTTATAGCGGTTAATACCATCAAAGTGGCCAAGGGGTCGGCATTAAATACGGGGTTTGGTGTTTCGATTCCTGTCGCTAAAGTTCAGCAAAATTTTGGGCAGTATTTGAAATAGTAGCTGGGTTTTTATTTAATTTTTAGAGTCGGCTCTTGCTGATTAGGTAGGTGTTAAATCGACATTAACAGTCAGTAAGGCTAATGGTTTTTTAGTTATGAGTTGAGTCAGGGTTATTCCATTGGTAAATATCTATGCTATCAGGGGCGCAGTTTCTACAACCACCTTGACATAATGATCCCGCTGGTAACTTGCTTGCGTAACCTTTTTTAACCCAATGTTCGAGCATTGATTTAGCATCATCTTGCGATATGTTGAAATGTAATGCGAGATCGCGAACGGGCACCATACCCGCTGCTTTTAAGTAATCACGAATATCTAATAAGATCATGTGTTTTTGATCGGGGCGAGGTCTATAGCGAGTAGTTTTTGACCTGCATGGCGAAGTACTAGCCATATAGCAAGGAAGCCACTGCTAAATAAACTAAGCCATAGCAATGTTTCAGTTGGGTGATTAGCAAAGTGCGCAAGTTGATAGAAAGATGTAGCAATACTATAGGCTAAATACAAACTCCAAAAGATTGAGAATAGGGCCCAGCGGCTACCAGTTTCGCGTTTAACAGCAGCAATAGCGGCAACGCAAGGTACGTATAAGAGAATAAAAAGTAGATAGCTGAATGCACCGATCTTACCGTCAAAATACTTCACTAATGTGCCAAATAGGGCATGACTAACTTCTTGTTCTGCCGCAGCATCTTCAATATTTTCTGTGGCATCCAGAGTGCGTAAGCCGAGTGGGTCGCCCATGTTTTGAAAGGCATCACTTAGGTTCTCGTTGGTGACGGTTAAAGCGTTTGAGAATTGTGCTTTCAGACTGAAGTCCTCGTCATTTGTACTCGTGTTACCTTCTAAGTTGGAATAAACGGCATCAAGCGTGCCAACCACAACTTCTTTAGCGAGTAGTCCACTAAAAATACCCACGATAGCTGGCCAATTTTCTGGCTGAATACCCATAGGCTCAAATGCGGGCGTAAAGGTTTTACTGACCTCACTCAAGACAGAGTTTGAACTGTTTTCATTGCCAAAACTACCGTCTGTTCCAACAGAATTTAAGACGTTAATGACCATGACCATTAAGACAATAAACTTACCTGCTTCAAGTATGAAGCTTTTTAATCGCTCCCAAGTATGAATCAATAGGCTCTTGATGGCAGGTCGGTGGTAAGGAGGTAGTTCAATTAAAAAACTATCAGACTCGCCTTCGAGGACGCTGCTTTTTAATAGCAATGCGGTAAAAATTGCGGCAGCTATGCCCAGTAAATAAAGTAAAAAAACAATATTTTGCCCAGAATGTGGAAAAAATGCGGCAGCAAATAAAGCGTATACCGATAGTCGAGCACCACATGACATAAAGGGGGCCATCATGACGGTCATAATACGGTCGCGTTGTTTTTCTAAGGTGCGTGTCGCCATAATAGACGGGACGTTACAACCAAAGCCGACAATAAGTGGTACAAATGCTTTGCCGGGTAAACCCAATTTACGCATAAAACGATCCATGACGAAGGCTGCGCGTGCCATATAGCCAGAGTCCTCTAATATAGATAGACAAAAATAGAGCGTAGCGATGATAGGTATAAAAGTAGCAACAACTTGGATGCCGCCCCCCAAGCCATCTGCGAGTAGAACTTGAAACCAACTAGGAAAAGCTAGGTTTTCAAGCTGAATTTTTAGCCCATCAACGAGTAGAGCGCCGACTGTCATATCAAAAAAATCAATAAAAGCGCCACCAAAATTAATGGTGATACTAAACATTAAATAGATAGCTAAAAAGAAAATAGGTAAACCTAAGTAATCGTTAAGAACGGCTTTATCGACACGGTCAGACCATGTCTGTTTTCTGTTTTCTGTTTGCTCAACTGCGTTGGCGGTTAAGTGATGTGCAAATTCATATCGACTAGCGGCAATCAATGTATCGGTATCTTCGCCAGTTTCTTTTTTGATGTTGCTTTGTAAGCGACAGCAAGTGTCTTTAGTTTGTTGAGTTGTGGAAGGGGAAAAGTAACCTTCTAGGCACTGCAAAGCATGCCAATGGAGTTTAAATTGTGATTTTAACCTGTTATTTAACGTTGGAATTATTTCGTTAATAGCTGATTTGAGAGTGTTAGGGTAATCAACGTTAAACTGTTGGTTGGGTGGCTGGTGTATTACGTTTATTAGTTCATCTAAAAGAGGGGTGATGCCTTTTTTTTGCCGAGCCATAATGGGGAGAACGGGGCAGCCGAGTGAATCAGATAAAACGTCGAGGTTGATTTCCATTCCTCTAGAAACGGCGACGTCCATCATGTTTAGTGCTAATACGGCAGGGATGCCTGTCTCAAGTAGCTGTGTAGTCAAAAATAAGCTACGTTCTAAGTTTGCCGCGTCAGCAACAATTAATAAGGCGTCGGCCTCATCAGATAAAATATATTGACGAGCGATTTGCTCATCCAATGCTTCACGGTCGCTATCGAGTGCATAAACGCCAGGTAGGTCGACTAATACAATATCTTGATTGTTAACTTTAGCGAGGCCTTCTCTGCGCTCGACTGTTACACCTGGCCAATTACCTGTTTTCTGTTTAATGCCGGTAATAACATTAAATAGCGTTGATTTGCCGCAATTTGGATTGCCAATAACAGCAATAACAGGGCATTGATTTGAGAAGGTAGTGGGGTTACTGGTTTCGCAGCATTGTTTAGTCATAGTGTTTGGATGAGGACTTGTTGCGCTAACGCTTCATTTAATGCGATACGGGCATTACCGATACCAACCACTAGGCCGCCTTTTCTTTTTTGCGTTACTTGAAGAGGGATAAGCTTTGAAAACCCAAGTGCTAAGAGTTTTTTTTCTAATTTTTGGTCCATTTTGTTTTTGCACAGCATTACTTTTTGGCCAATTTCAATATCGGCTAATGTTGTGTGTTTTTTTAATTCAGTGCAGTTTGACATGGACTCTCAAACGTTAATGATAATGATTCCCATTCTAATCTATCGGCAAAGCATGTCAAGCTAAGCTATTTTATGAATGCTGGTGATTGTTAGATTTAATGATATAAATCATGTAGGCGAAGGCTAGTAAGGCAATCCATATGAAACTAAACCAGCCAATTATGCCATCGTATTGGCCCGTTAAGAAAGCCAAATTTGATACGTTATTACCATCAGTTAGCTCCTTTGTGATTTTAAGAAGAAATACCCAGCTAGCGTGTAGGCCAATACAATAAGCTAAGGTATGAGTTTGACGTCGAACTAAGGCAAGCAAGATACCTACGACGAATAAAGCAAAAAAATCATCAGTCGTCATAAAACTAATGCCCTTAAAAGCATTAGCAATGACCTCGAAACCGCTATTAAAATTTAATAAAGTTTGCTCAATGTGCTCAACGGGTTTGATGAAGTGTAATATGGCGTAAAAAAAACTACTAACAAGAACGGCGGTGTAGCCACCATGCCATTTTTTAGTTAGCTTAAAGAATAGGCCTCGAAAAAGAGTTTCTTCAATAAGCGCAACGATGAGTCCAGCAGCGAGAGCTTTAAGGATAAATGTTAGCGTTAATTGTGTATCGTCCGCCAATGTTCTAACGTCAAGGTAGATGAGTGATGCAACAACAACGCCTAGAATAATTAATCCAGATATAAATCCGCGAGAGGCTTTTTTGAAAAAGTTTGGGAAAGATTGATTGTGGCCCAGTGAGCGTAGACTCAGGTCAAAATATTTAATACAGGGTATTAAGCCTAAAACCAAAAACAGCAGAGCAGAACGAGTTACCCAGCTTTCAAAGCGATAGGTATCGTTACCAACGAGTTGAAATAATGGGTAAGCAATAGTAGCCGCAATAAGGGACGCCATTAAGAAGTAAAAAATAAAAAAAACAGTAGCTTTCATATAAATTTATACGATTTAAGAAAATTGTCTCGAAAAGAGGTGCAAAAATGTTGAAAGAGTCGGTATGATACCGCACATTATTACCAACCAAAATGCGAAAGTGGCGGAATTGGTAGACGCGCTGGTTTTAGGTACCAGTATCGTAAGATGTGAGAGTTCGAGTCTCTCCTTTCGCACCATCTATTTTTTTATACACCATCAATAAACTACACTAGAGAATAATTATGCAGGTTTCTGTTGAATCTAATTCTGATATTAAAAGAACATTAACAATTGTTGTACCTCAAGAAGAAGTGGATACGGCTATCAATAAACGTTACGACGATGTAAAGCGAAATGCACGTATCGACGGTTTTAGGCCTGGCAAAGTTCCAATGAGCGTTATTAAAAAGAAATTTGGCGCTAGTGTTAGAGCTGAAGCGCTATCAGAATTGACGCAAAGTTCCTTCTATAAAGCCATTATGGAAGAAAAAATTAATCCTGTTAGTCCACCTGTTATAACACCAAATGATGAAAAAGCAGACGGCTATGAATTTTCAGCTAGCTTTGAAGTTTACCCAGAAATTACGATTAACCCAGTAGAGGACTTGGCACTGAACAGCCCTGTGGTGGAAATTGCTGAGTCTGACATAGACAATATGATCGAAAAGCTGCAAAAACAAAAAGCAAACTGGATAGAAGTTAAGACTAAGGCTAAAGATGGTAACCAAGTGACGGTTAGTTTTGAAGGTAAAGTGGGTGATAAGCCTATTTCAGAAGAACCAATTAAAGGTTTTCCAGTAGTTTTAGGTTCAAAAAGCATGATCCCCGGTTTTGAAGATAATTTAAAAGGGGTTAAAACAGGTGAAAAATTAAGTTTTGAAGTAACCTTCCCTGAAGATTACCAGCAAACTGACTTTGCTGGCAAAGTAGGTGCTTTTGATGTTGAAATCGATAAAGTTGAAAAGAGCGAGTTGCCAGAAGTAGATGAAACGTTCATTAAGGAATTTGGCGTAGAAAGCGGTGATATGGCAGATTTTAGAGCTGACTTGACTAAAAATATGAGTGGTGAAATGAGTCGTGCCCTGGCATCAAAGCGTAAGCAAATTGTCATGGATGCGATTGTTGAAAATAACGAAGTGTCAGTTCCTGAAGCACTGATTGACAACGAAATTAATCAAATGATGGCGTCGTTAAATGAAAAAGCAGCTCAAGCTGGGCAGCCTGCACAGCCTGAATTGCCAAAAGAACTATTTCATGATCAAGCGGCTAAACGCGTTAAATTAGGACTGTTGCTATCTGAAGTCATAAAACAAAACGATATGAAAGCTGAGGCAGACAAGGTTCAGGCGCGTATTGAAGAGTTTGCTCAAACCTATGAATCTCCTGAAGAGGTGATTAATTGGTATAACTCTAACCCTGAAGAGCGTAATAAGATCGAAAGCGTTGTGTTAGAAGACCAGCTGGTTGATTGGGTGCTAGAGAAAGCTAAAGTAACTGAAACATCATTAACATTTGAAGAACTGATGTCACCTGCGCAAGCAGCGGGTTAACTGATAAAAACAATGGGAATTAATATGCAAAATACACCAGAAGCTATAGCACTTGGTTTAGTTCCAATGGTTGTTGAACAAACTGCCCGTGGCGAACGCTCATATGATATTTATTCTCGATTGCTTAAAGAGCGAGTCATTTTTATGGTGGGTCAGGTTGAGGATCATATGGCTAATTTGATCGTCGCCCAAATGCTGTTTTTAGAATCAGAAAACCCAGATAAAGATATACACCTATATATTAATTCACCCGGTGGTTCAGTAACGGCTGGGATGTCTATTTATGACACAATGCAGTTTATCAAACCCGATGTCAGTACGATGTGTATTGGTCAAGCAGCTAGTATGGGTGCTTTATTATTAACCGGCGGTGCAGAAGGTAAGCGTTATGCATTACCGCACTCTAGAATGATGATTCACCAACCGTTAGGTGGTTTTCAAGGCCAAGCTTCTGATATTGATATACATGCTAAAGAAATCTTACTGATACGAGATCGTTTGAACAATATAATGGCAGCGCATACCGGCCAGCCTATTGATGTTATTCAAGGTGACACTGATAGAGATAACTTTATGGGCAGTGATAAGGCTGTTGAGTACGGTTTAATAGATAAAGTATTAAAAACCAGAAGTTCTGAAGAGCTAGAAAAATAGCTACTTAGACTAGACAGATCTAAAATCTCGGCCATACTCAGTATTAGGTGTGGTGAAAGATTGAGACTAATAAGGCTGTCAGATATAGTGTTAGCGTTAAAGAAAAAGAGGTTTTTATGAGTGATGATATGGACAATAATGAAAATGATGGAAAACTTTTAATTTGTTCGTTTTGTGGCAAAAATCAGCACGAAGTTAGAAAACTAATTGCAGGCCCTTCAGTTTTTGTTTGTGATGAGTGTGTAGAACTTTGTAACGATATTATTAAGGAAGAACTTCAAGAAAATGAAGCCGCTGGTGCAGGAAGTGAATTACCTAAACCCATAGAGATCAAAGAGTCGTTAGATAAATATGTCATTGGTCAGCAGCAAGCTAAAAAAATCTTATCCGTTGCCGTATATAATCACTATAAGCGCCTGAATGCTTCACGAGGCGTAGATGATGTTGAGTTAGCTAAAAGTAATGTGCTACTAATTGGACCAACAGGTTCAGGAAAAACATTATTAGCTGAAACATTAGCGCGTATGCTAAATGTCCCCTTTACAATCGCCGATGCGACAACCTTAACCGAGGCAGGTTATGTTGGTGAAGATGTTGAAAATATTATCCAAAAAATTCTACAAAAATGTGATTTCGATGTTGAAAAAGCAGAAAGTGGTATAGTTTACATTGATGAGATAGATAAAATTTCACGTAAATCAGATAACCCTTCATTAACCCGAGATGTATCAGGTGAAGGTGTGCAGCAAGCACTGTTGAAATTGATTGAAGGAACCGTTGCTTCAGTGCCTCCTCAAGGCGGACGGAAGCACCCGCAGCAAGAATTTCTACAAGTTGACACGGCAAACATTTTATTTATTGTTGGTGGTGCATTTGCTGGTTTAGATAAAGTTATTAAGGACCGCTCACAAAAAAATGTTGGTATTGGTTTTTCAGCTGAGGTGATTGGCGAAAGTGATGAGTTGGAAGTTGGTGATGTGTTGCAAAGCGTTGAGCCAGAGGATCTTGTTAAATATGGTTTGATACCAGAGTTCGTTGGTAGGCTACCTGTTGTAGCGACCCTTGAAGAATTAGATGAGGACGCACTAATAGAAATATTAAGTGAGCCTAAAAACGCATTAACTAAACAATATAAAAGACTTTTCGAAATGGAAGGTGTTGAATTGGAGTTTAGGGAAGAAGCATTAAGAGAAGTTGCGAAAAAAGCAATGGCTCGCAAAACAGGCGCTCGCGGTTTAAGAACGATTCTTGAAAATGTATTACTTGATACGATGTATGACCTGCCTTCATTGGAAAACGTATGTAAGGTGGTTATTGATGAAAAAGTTATTCGTCAAGAATCAGACCCTATGTTCATTTATGAAAATGAGCAAAAGTTAGCTTCATCAGAATAAAAGAAGTTTAAACTCAAAAAAAGGCGCTTTAAGCGCCTTTTTTTATATTTAATAACTTGAAAATAGCACTTCGTGCCCTAATATAGTTATTAACTCCTACTTATCTTTTAAGGTGCTCATCAAATGAATGACGAACAAAATTTAACAAACCTACCTATTCTTCCACTTCGAGACGTGGTTGTTTATCCAAATATGGTTATTCCGCTTTTTGTTGGCCGTGAGCGATCTATTCAGGCTATTGACTTAGCAATGGAAGATAACAAAAAGATCGTTTTAGTTGCACAAAAGAATGCTGATAACGATGACCCTAAAGAGACAGACCTTTATGAGGTAGGTACTCTAGCTACTATTTTACAACTGCTTAAACTACCTGATGGAACTGTCAAAGTATTGGTTGAAGGAGAAAAGCGAGTCAAAATTGCTAAGATTAGTGCGACTGACAAGTTGTTTTCTGCTGATGTTGATTTACTCGAAGATGACTTGGATCTTGAAGAAAAAGAAATGGATGTCCTGATAAGAACAGTGACTTCTGCTTTTGAAAGTTACGTTAAATTAAATAAAAAAGTACCGCCGGAGGTTCTTACATCGTTATCAGGTATTGAAGACTCTGGACGGCTTGCAGATACCATGTCAGCCCATATGGTGTTAAAGGTTGAAGAAAAACAAAAAATCTTAGAAACAAATAATCTACGTGAACGCCTTGAGCATTTAATGCTGTTAATGGAAGGCGAAGTTGATATTCTTGAAATGGAAAAACAAATTCGTAGCCGTGTTAAGCAACAAATGGAAAAAAATCAGCGCGAATACTATTTAAGCGAGCAGATGAAAGCCATTCAAAATGAATTAGGCGATATGGATGAAGGCTCAAATGAAATAGAGGAGCTTGAAAAGAAAATCTCTGATGCGGGCATGTCGAAAGAGGCGAATGAAAAAGCCGCGTCCGAGCTTAATAAATTAAAAATGATGTCGCCGATGTCTGCTGAAGCAAGCGTGATAAGGAATTACATTGATTGTATGGTGAGTGTTCCTTGGAAAAAACGTACACGTATTAGGCATGATCTAGCGGCGGCTCAAAAGGTCTTAGATGCCGATCATTACGGTTTAGATAAAGTTAAAGAGCGGATTTTAGAATACTTGGCTGTTCAACAACGTGTGAAAAACATGAAAGGGCCTATTCTTTGTCTAGTAGGGCCTCCTGGTGTTGGTAAAACATCACTGGGTCAATCAATCGCCCGAGCAACCAATCGTAAGTTTGTGCGTATGTCATTAGGCGGAGTACGTGATGAGGCGGAAATAAGAGGGCATAGACGTACATACATTGGCTCTATGCCTGGAAAGATATTACAAAATTTATCTAAAGTTGAAACCAGGAACCCTTTGTTTTTGCTCGATGAAATCGACAAAATGGCAATGGATTTTAGAGGTGATCCTGCGTCAGCTTTGTTGGAAGTATTAGACCCTGAGCAAAACAATACATTTAATGATCATTATTTAGAAGTGGACTTTGATCTATCTGAGGTGATGTTTGTTGCTACGGCCAATAGTATGAATATTCCTGGACCGTTGTTAGACCGCATGGAAGTAATTAACCTGGCGGGCTATACAGAAGATGAAAAAATTAATATCACTGAAAACTATTTAATTAAAAAACAACTTAAAAATAATGGTTTGAAAGAGACTGAATTGCACATAAGTCAATCAGCGATCAGGGATACGGTTCGCTATTATACCCGTGAGGCGGGCGTGAGAAATATTGATCGGGAAATGTCTAAAATTTGTCGTAAGGTAGTTCGCGATATTCTTTTGAGTAAGCCGAAGAAAAAAATTAATGTCACATCAAGAAATCTTAATAAGTACCTAGGTGTTAAACGTTTTGACTTTGGTAAGGCTGAGGAAAACAATCAAATCGGTCAGGTCACCGGCTTGGCATGGACAGAAGTTGGTGGAGAGCTATTAACGATTGAGTCAGCTATCACTGAAGGTAAAGGCAAATTGACCTTAACAGGTAAGTTAGGTGACGTGATGCAAGAATCAATACAAGCAGCCTTAACCGTTGTAAGAAGCCGCTCTGCTACCCTAGGGCTTAAGCCTGATTTCTATCAAAGTAATGATATCCATGTGCACGTGCCTGAAGGAGCGACCCCTAAAGATGGTCCTAGTGCGGGTGTTGGTATGTGTACTGCTTTAGTCTCTTCTTTGACGGGAATCCCTGTTTTGGCAGATGTCGCTATGACGGGCGAAATTACTCTGCGTGGAGAAGTGTTACCGATTGGTGGATTGAAAGAAAAACTGTTGGCGGCTCTGCGCGGTGGCATAACGACCGTTATTATTCCGCATCAAAATGAGAAAGATTTGGTTGAAATGCCTGCGAACATTAAACAAGGTCTCAAGATTATTCCTGTTCGTTGGATTGACGAGGTGTTTGATGTTGCGTTAGAGAAATCACCTACTCCTTTAAAGGCTGGTGAGAAATTATCTAAAGCAGATGAAAAAAAGAAACAATCAGTAAAAAATAAAACAATAACAGCGCATTAAGGCAGATAGTTAAAATTTGCTTGAGACATGCAATGTTTCTTTTTCTTGATTTTAAAATTAAAAAAGGCCTTAAAAGCCTTATGCTGCTTGACACTCATAGGGGTTAAAGGATATAAATTCATACTGTTGAGTTAATAGCAGAGCGGATATAAACAGTTATCAACGCCAACAGCTAAAAAACTAACTTTTTTAATATTTTTTAAATAATCCTATTGGGGGAAATACATGAATAAATCGGACCTTATTAACGCAATTGCAGAAGAATCAGGACTTACTAAAGCAGATGCAGGACGGGCACTTGATGCGACTATTACATCAGTCGGTAATGCGCTTAAAGGCGGTGACTCTATCTCACTAATTGGCTTCGGAACTTTCTCTGTAAAAGAGCGTTCTGCACGTACAGGCCGTAATCCACAAACAGGTGAAACGATCCAAATTAAAGCCTCTAAAATACCTTCATTTAAAGCTGGCAAAACTTTAAAGGACTCTGTAAACTAGCGTCTTTTCCAAGTTAGGGTGCTTAGCTCAGCTGGGAGAGCGTCGCCCTTACAAGGCGAATGTCGGGGGTTCGATCCCCTCAGCACCCACCAAATAGGAGTGGTAGTTCAGTTGGTTAGAATACCGGCCTGTCACGCCGGGGGTCGCGGGTTCGAGTCCCGTCCACTCCGCCAAAACAACCCTAAGGCCGTTATGGTCTTAGGGTTTTTTTTTGAAAATTTTATGTAGGTTATATATATGTTAGATAGATTGAGAGTACATGTGAAAGGTTGGTTAGGCGTTGTTATTCTGATAATGATATCGATACCATTTGCTTTATTTGGTTTGCAAAATTACACCAGTGGAGGGTCTGAAACACCGATAGCTGAAGTAGGGGAGTATAAGATTTATCAAGCTGAGCTAAATAATGCGTATCAAAACCGTGTGGCTCAATTGAAAGAACAATATGGCGAACAGTACTCAGCTGATTTGTTCAGTGAAGAAGCTCTACGACAAGAGTCATTAAATCGGTTGGTTCAAGACCAATTAGTGCTTCAAACGGTTGCTGATGATGGATATGTTGCTTCAGATAAAGCCGTTCTTGATATTATTTCCAAATTAGATGCCTTTCAGAAAGATGGGCAATTTGATAAAGCTACTTATGAGCAGCTTTTGCAAGCCAGGGGTTTAACTACGGCAAGTTTCGTAGAAAATGTACGGTCAGGTATTACACGAGAGCAATTTTTAAACTCAATTGTAGGGACCACTTTAATTGATGACAGCGAAATAGAAGAGTTTTATCGCCTGACAAATCAAACAAGAGATATCAAATACCTATCGCTTCCGATCACTTCTGCAATAACAGGTTTAACGGTGACTGAAGAAGAGGTTGAAGCAAATTATGCTGAAAATGAGCATTTATATAAGACGCCTGAAGAAGCATCTATTGATTATGTTGAATTAAGCTTAGCGAAGCTTATGTTGGAGGTTGAACCAACAGAGGAAGAGTTGCTGGCCTTTTATGAAAGTGAGCAGCAATCATATTCAGTGGCCGGTCACCGTAGAGCAAGTCATATTCTTTTTGAAGCGCCTATAGGTACACCGGAAGTTGATTCTGAGGAAAAAAGAGCGCAAGCTGAGTTGGTTTTAACTAGGCTTAAGCAGGGAGAGAGCTTTACGACATTAGCGAAAGAGTTCTCTGATGATATAGGTTCCGCCAAAATAGGTGGCGACCTAGGCATCATCACTGACGGTATGATGGGTGATGAGTTTGAAACGGCTCTCGCGTCACTTAAAGAAGGTGAGGTGAGTGAGGTAACTCAAACTGCCTATGGTTTTCAAATTATAAAATTAACCTCAAAAGAGTCCGATAAGGTTCAGCCTTATGAAGCGGTTAAGGATAAAGTGAGCGAGCTTTTTAGAACTAATATTGCTAGTGAAAAGTTTTATCAAGTAGCGGAACGTTTAGCCGAGCTAAGTTTTGAAAACCCAGACTCATTAGACCCTTTAGTAGAAGAATTGGGGCTGACTATTAAACTCCAAGCAGGGGTAACGCAAACTAACGGGGAGGGTGTATCGGCATCTAATAAAGTACGTCGGGCGATATTCAATGAAGATGTATTAGCGGGTAACAATAGTGATGTTGTTGAACTGGATTCAGAACACCTGGTAGTTTTACGTATTAACCAATATAAACCGGAAGAAGTTAAGCCACTAGATAGCGTGAAAGATAGGGTTGAACTGGCTGTTAAAACAGGTAAGGCTATTGAGTTACTTAATAAAAAAGGTAGCGATTTTCTAGCTAAGGTTCAGTCTGGTTTTCCTATTGATGATTTGGCCTCACAAGACGGGGTGACTTTGCAAGACATCGGCCCGGTAACAAGAAATGATAAAACCGTTTCAGCTAATTTATTAAGGGAGGCATTTAGTATGTCTCACCCAACAGCTGATAAACCATCCTTCAAGTTAACGACACTGGAAAATGGTGATGTTGCACTGATTGAGTTGAGTAAAATCACCGATGGCGATAAGGCGGATATTACTGAGGCGTCACGGGAATCCTTTAGAGAGTTTTTGGCCCGTTTAACGGGTGAAGTAACTCTAGCGGCATCACTGGCAAACTTAGGCGTTGATGCTGATGTGGTTTATTCAAATAAGGCTGAATAAGTGAAACTCCACTGGCAAATTTTTATCGCCATTGGCTTGGCCATTGTTGCTGGTATAGCAACAGGTGAAAGCGCGGGTGTAGGTACGTTTTTATTTTACGATGTGTATGTATTTTTAGGGACGCTATTTTTAAATGCGTTAAAAATGCTGATTGTACCGCTTATTTTATCGTCCATTATTTGCGGTATTGCTAATATGGGTAACCTTGGCGGCTTAGGCCGTTTAGGTGGTAAGACGATAACGTACTACCTTTCAACGAGTGTTGTAGCTATTCTTATTGGGCTTGTATTGGTTAATATCATCGAGCCTGGCATTATTGACGGGGAACCGGTCCGTGATCGGGTCGGTTTGACCGAAGATATCAGTGATATTGCATCAAAAATAGAAGGAAAGGGCGCCGGTGATATAACGGGTGTATTTCTGCGAATGGTACCCACCAATATCGTTGCGGCGGCGGCAAATGGTCAAATGCTTGGCTTGATATTTTTTGGTTTACTGTTTGGTTATTTTATGACCCAGGTGGTAGAGCAAAGGAAGGCAGTGTTACTGACATTTTGGAATGCGGTTCTTGATGTCATGATGAAAATGACTGACTGGGTGATGAAGTTTGCACCCATTGGCGTGTTCGGATTAGTGGCTAAAGTAGTTGCCTCAACAGGCTTGGCAGCATTTTTGCCATTAGCCTACTTTTTCTTCACCGTCATTATTGCTTTAGCGTTGCATATGTTCGGCGTAATGCCTTTGGCGTTGAAATACCTTGGTCGAGTAAAGCCACTGCGTCACTTCAAAGCGATGACACCTGCCTTGTTAACCTCGTTTTCAACCAGTTCATCATCCGCCACATTACCTATTACCTTAGAATGTGTTGAAAAAAATGCGGGGGTATCCAACCGAACCAGTAGTTTCGTATTACCACTGGGCGCTACTATTAATATGGATGGTACTGCTTTATATGAATGTGTGGCGGCAATGTTTATTGCTCAAGCCTACGGCTTAGATTTGGGTTTTTCTGAACAATTTCTTATCGTTATTACAGCATTGGTTACGTCCATTGGAGTTGCTGGTATTCCTGCCGCTAGCCTAGTTGCAATTAGTATTATTTTAGTAACTATCGGCTTGCCATTGGAAGGGATTGGATTGATCCTAGCCGTTGACCGTGTGTTAGATATGTGCAGAACCAGTGTTAATGTATTTAGTGATTCATGCGGCGCCGTTATTATTGCGCGCAGTGAAGGTGAAAAGCAGGTCTTACGTTAAGATTAGTTATGGTGAAATAATCCAGTGATTAAATGGTTTAAGGCGGCAACCCATCTATTTATTCTCTTGCTTATGGCCGCCTGTACGGACAGAGCGTTGAATAACCCTTACGTTGAAGGAGAGGGGGAAGAGAAGGTTATTTACTCATCTTTTTCTGAGCGCCCTAAGCACTTAGATCCAGCAAAAGCATACAGCTCGAACGAGTATGCGATTATTGCTCAAATTTATGAACCGTTATTTCAATACCATTATTTAAAACGCCCCTACCAATTAGAACCTTTATTAGCTGCGGCTATGCCGACGGTAAGCTATTTTGATAAACACAACAACCCGTTACCTAACACCGCACCTGATGTAGATATAGCTTATAGCGAATACCTACTAAGCATAAAGGCAGGAACTAAATTTCAGCCTCATCCAAGTTTCAATATAAAGCGACATGATGACTTACCAAGCGATTGGGATGCTGTTTCAATCTATGATTTACCGTTAGGGACGCGGGAGTTAATAGCCGATGACTTTATCTACCAGATAAAACGCCTAGCGGATCCTGCTACACAATCACCAATAGCCGGTTTGATGGCTAATTATATTATTGGTTTTAATGACTTTTCAAAGAAACAAACAGCGTTAAAACGGCAATTCCCCACCTTGCGTAAGGCTCAACGCCTGCAATCAGAAAAAATGTTTGGTGTGAAAAAAATTGATGATCATCACTTCAGTATACGGGTTAAGGGTAAATATCCTCAGTTTATAAATTGGCTGGCGATGCCATTTTTTGCACCGATGCCATGGGAAGCCGATGAGTTTTACTCGAACCCATTATTGGCATCAAAAAACATCAGTTTGGATTGGTACCCAGTGGGTACAGGGCCGTATTTCTTAGCAGAAAATAACCCAAATAGGCGCATGGTTTTATTAAAAAATCAAAACTTTCATGATGAATACTATCCCATAGAGGGTGATCAGGCTGCTAGCGCACAAGGTTTATTAAAAGATGCAGGCAAAAAACTGCCATTAACAGATAAAGTGATTTTTTCTTTAGAAAAAGAAAGTATTCCCTACTGGAATAAATTTCTACAAGGGTATTACGATGCCTCGGGGATTAGTTCTGACAGTTTTGATCAAGCAGTTAGTTTTTCAGCTGACGGCGATATTGGTTTGACTACAAATATGATTGAACGCGGTATCGGATTACAAACAGCGGTAACAACATCCAGTTATTATTTTGGTTTTAATATGTTGAATGAGGTTGTGGGCGGGTATTCGGATAAAGCAAAAAAACTGCGTCAAGCCATTTCAATTGTGATGGATTACGAGGAATATATTTCCATTTTTCAAAATGGTCGAGGTGTTCCTGCACAAGGTATTATTCCGCCTGGCATTTTTGGCTACATTGAAGGTGAATTAGGTATTAATCCAGTAGTTTATACATGGGACGAAGGGTTAGTTAGGCGGCCGATAGGTCAAGCGAAGAGATTATTGGCCGAGGCTGGCTATCAAAAAGGTATTGACCCGGCGACGGGGAAGCCCCTGGTATTGTATTTTGATACGATGGACAGTGGCCCTGATAGTAAGTCTCGACTCAATTGGTTACGTAAGCAATTTAATAAGATAAACATACAGTTAGTCATTAGAGGGACGGATTACAACCGTTTTCAAGAAAAGATGCGCTCAGGTAGTGCACAAATGTTTATGTGGGGTTGGAATGCTGATTACCCAGATCCAGAAAATTTCTTGTTTTTACTTTATGGAAAAAATGCAAAGTCGATTTACGGTGGAGAGAATGCGGCTAATTACCAAAATGTACAATTTGATGCTTTATTCGAGCAAATGAGCACAATGGCTAACACACCTGAGCGACAGCTCATTATTAGTAAAATGGTCGCTATTGCACAACAAGATGCACCTTGGTTATGGGGATTTCACCCGAAGGCTTTTTCGTTACACCATGGGTGGTACAAAAACGCCTACCCCAATTTAATGGCTAACAATAAAACCAAGTACATTAATATAGACCCTAAGTTACGTCAGATATACCAAAATAAGTGGAATAAGCCTACGTATTGGCCTTTATTGCTGGCGATGTTGATAGCCGCGTGCTTATTATTGCCGGCATATATCATTTACCGCCGAATAGAACGTGCAACAGCGTTATGATTAATTACATTATTAGACGTTTGTTTTATGTGGTACCCGTGCTGCTAGGCGTTAATATACTCACGTTCGTGTTATTTTTTGTTGTTAATACACCTGATGATATGGCGCGTATGCAATTAGGTGATAAGCACGTTACTCAAGAAGCAGTAGACAATTGGAAACAACAACGTGGTTATCACTTACCCTTATTGTGGAATGAGCAAGAAGAGGGGCTGCAAAAAGCATCTAACACTATTTTCTTTAAGAAGTCCGTTGGCCTGTTCGTCTTTGATTTGGGTATATCTGATAATGGGCGGGATATTGTTGCAGATATTACGCAACGCATGTGGCCGAGCTTAGCGATAGCGATTCCCTCATTAATATTTGGTGTGTTGGCGAATATTACTTTTGCCTTATTATTAATTTTTTATCGAAGCAGTGTTTTAGAGTTTGCTGGTTTATTTTTATGTATTACGTTGATGTCTATCTCAGGGCTTTTTTATATTATTGCAGGGCAGTACTTTATTGGGAAATTATTAGCGTTAACCCCCATTTCTGGTTATGCGCCAGGCATAGATGCGTTCAAATTTATTCTTTTACCCGTTTTTATTGGAGTGGTCGGAGGTTTAGGTTCAGGCGCGCGTTGGTATAGAACGTTGTTTTTAGAAGAGGCTGCGAAAGATTACGTTAGAACAGCAAAAGCTAAGGGATTATCTGACCTTCAAGTATTGTTCAGACATGTTTTAAAAAATACCATGATTCCCATATTAACGGGTATCGTCGTGATCCTGCCATTATTGTTTATGGGAAGCCTGATTACCGAGTCATTTTTTGGTATACCAGGCTTAGGTAGCTACACCATTGATGCGATTAGTAGCCAAGATTTTGCGATTGTACGATCAATGGTATTCCTAGGATCATTTTTGTACATTATTGGCCTGTTAATGACTGATATTTCATATACCTTGGTTGATCCAAGGGTCAGGCTGGATTGATGTTGACGTTGCTGTGGACAGATATCGCAATTTTTGGCCTTGTTATAGGTGCAGTTGTCGCCGTTTGGCGATCTAGTAAAAAAGAACACCTACGCCGGCCTTGGGCAAAAATATTTAATAATAGGATGGGTGTCGTTTCCTTAACTATTGTATTGTTCTTTTTATTGGTAGGGGTATTGGATTCTGTACGTCTCCAGCATTATGAGAAATTACCAGATGGTGACTATAGCGAACACGCAAAGGCATTAAGTGTACTGGATATTATATTAACCCCAATCCGATTACAGGTTGAAAAAACATACTCTGAACCCTTTGCACATACAGCTTATGCTAAAGAAATGAATGTTGATGAGGCTGGTGTAACTCAGTGGCTTTATCCGCGTTTACTTTATGGTGGTGCTCATTTAAATAACCCTAAATCAGATAAGCAAGCCGATATACTTTTAAAAATAGGGAAAGGTTTAGCTCACGGCTTATTAGCCTGGTTAGGATTCATTTTTCTACTAAGGTTAACGAAAAGGAACTTATTTAAAACCAAGCTAAAGGGGGTTAACAGTGGCTTGTTAACTTTATTGGTTATTTTTTGTGTGGTGGGAATGATTGCATCATTGGGTTCTTTCTATCATATTTTGGGGACAGATAAAGTAGGTGAAGATGTTCTTTATCAAGCCATAAAAAGTATCAGAACGGGCTTAGTGATTGGTGGGCTCACCACGATAGTGATGCTGCCGATTGCCATTGGACTAGGTTTGATGGCTGGTTTTTTTCGTGGTTGGGTCGACGATGTTATTCAATATTTATATACCACGTTGAGTTCAATCCCTGGTGTGTTGCTGATTGCTGCTGCGATATTAATGGCGCAAGTCTATATGGCTAATAATCCAGCGTTATTCACAACGCTCGAAGACCGTGCCGATATGCGTTTATTATTGTTATGTTTTATTCTAGGCATTACCAGTTGGACGGGGCTATGCCGATTATTGCGTGCTGAAACGTTAAAAATACGAGAAATGGATTATGTGGTCGCCGCTTGTGCTTTAGGTGTTGGCCGATTTCAACTTCTAAAACGCCACGTGTTACCAAATGTCATGCACTTAGTGATGATAACAATCGTGTTGGATTTTAGCGGTTTAGTACTGGCTGAGGCTGTCTTATCGTATATTAATATTGGTGTTGACCCTTCAACCTATAGTTGGGGAAACATGATCAACACCTCACGGCTAGAAATGGCGCGTGAACCGATTGTATGGTGGTCTTTAACGGCAGCCTTTGTTTTTATGTTTACCTTGGTATTAGCAGCCAACTTATTTGCGGATGCTGTTCGTGATGCTTTTGACCCAAGATATATAGAATAAACTAGATTATATAAACTACATAACCTATTGATAAATGAATAAATATATTTTACATAAAGAGCTTTTGACGAATAAAGAGCTTGATTTTGTTAGAGCTGAATTTGGTACCAATGCTGACAATAAAGGTTATTTTTATAGCCTTCAAACGGCTAACGATATTGAACTACCATTACTTCGTGAGCAACTGGGTTGTGATGTGAGCAAACTCAGTGAGCAGTTTAACGGGGAACAGGTTCGTCTGCTCGTTACCGATATGGATTCAACGTTAATCTCAATTGAATGTATTGATGAAATAGCTGATATGTTGGGCATAAAACCACAAGTATCTGCTATTACCGAAGCGGCTATGCGCGGTGAATTGGATTTTGAAGAATCGTTAACTCAACGGGTTGCGTTATTAAAAGGCTTGCCAATTGACAAACTACAACGTGTTTATGATGAGCGATTGAAGTTGAACCCAGGTGCTGAAGAATTAATAAGTTACTTAAAGAAAGCTAACATCAAATTAGCGCTTGTTTCGGGCGGCTTTACCTTTTTTACCGACAAGCTAAAGGAACGGTTAGGTCTGGATTATACCTTGGCTAACACATTAGGTATCGAGAAGGGTTGTTTAACAGGCAAGGTAAGCGGGAATATTATAGGGGCACAAGCGAAAGCAGACTTGCTGTCTAGCTTATCAGCAGAGTTACAGATAGAACCACATCAAGTGATGGCGATGGGTGATGGTGCCAATGACTTACTAATGATGGATATCGCCGGGTTGAGTGTGGCCTATCATGCAAAACCAACCGTACAAGCACGAACCGATATTCAAATAAATGTTGGCGGCTTAGATACAGTTATTGATCTATTAAAAGCTTAGCAATGCCAGTTCCCTTACTGTCTGTTCAAGGACTAAAAACTCAATTTAATCAACCATCTGAAACGATAAAAGCGGTTGATGGAATAAGCTTTGATATTGCAGAGGGTGAGGCATTTGCGTTAGTTGGTGAGTCAGGTTGTGGTAAATCCATATCGGCGTTGTCGGTGCTCAGATTATTGCCAAATAATGCTCAGATTACAGCTGGAAAAGTGATTTATCGTGGGTCAGATTTATTACGTATGCCAGAAAAAAATATGCGAGAAATACGTGGCGTACGCATATCGATGATTTTCCAAGACCCCATGACATCACTGAATCCGGTCATGACCATTGGAGAACAAATAGCTGAAGCAGTTTTAACACATAAAAAAAGCTCGGCCAGTGAAATTAGGAAAAGAGTCATCAGTCTCATTCAGCAAGTTGGAATATCTGACCCAGAAGAGCGTTATTCAACCTTTCCTCATCAATTATCAGGTGGCATGAGACAACGCGTGATGATCGCAATAGCATTAGCGAATGAGCCAGACTTGTTGATTGCCGATGAACCAACGACAGCCCTCGATGTGACGATTCAGTCTCAAATTTTACAGCTATTAAAGGACCTTCAGCGTCAAATGGGCATGTCGTTATGGATCATTACACACGATTTAGGCATCGTTGCAGATATAGCAGACAAAGTCGCTGTAATGTACGCAGGACAATTAGTTGAAGTGGCGTCTCGTGACGATTTTTTTAAAAAGCCGTTGCATCCATATAGTCGGCGATTATTCGATGCCTTACCTGACCTACATAAACGTAAAGAATTATTGGTGACGTTGACGGGCGCTGTACCTAAATTGTCGGGCTCGTTTGTTGGCTGTCGTTTCGCCGAACGTTGTGATTATAAAGAGCACTCTTGTACTGAATTACCTGAGCTTGGGTGGGCAATATTTTCTAACGATCATCATGTTAGGTGTGTAAGAGTAGACAAACTTGAATTGATAGAAAAGTCAGGAAATATACTGGTTGAAGGAACAAGTGAGCTTGATGATGACTCGCCGTTGATTGTCAAAGGTTTAAAAGTTTACTTCCCAATAAAAAAAGGTTTATTAAAACGCACGGTCGGGCAGGTTAAGGCGGTGGATGATGTAAGTTTTGAGTTACCTGCTGGTACCACGACTGCACTTGTAGGTGAGTCGGGCTGTGGTAAGACAACGTTAGGAAAAGCTTTGTTACAATTATTACCCATCACAGAAGGTGATGTTGAATATAAAGGTCAAAACCTAGCAACGTTATCTGAACAGGCATTCAAACAATATCGAGAGCAATTACAAATTATTTTTCAAGACCCATTTTCCTCCATGAACCCCAGAATGTTAGTAGGGGATATTTTAGAAGAGGGGATTAGAGCCCTACGGTCGGACCTAACCGATGCCGACATCGAGCATCAATGCGACACATTACTAGAGAAAGTTGGGCTAAATTCAGACGTTAGATTGCGCTACCCTCATGAGTTCTCTGGTGGGCAGCGTCAGCGGCTTTGTATCGCACGTGCATTAGCCGTCAACCCCTCTATTATTGTTTGCGACGAGCCAACGAGCGCGTTAGATGTGTCGGTTCAAGCACAGGTTCTAAATTTATTAAAAAAGTTGCAAAATGAGCAAGGGCTTAGCTATTTATTTATTACACATGACCTATCAGTCGTCGCTTATTTGGCAGATACGGTAGCGGTTATGTATTTAGGTCGAATTGTTGAATACGGTACAGTTGATGATGTACTTAATAACCCTGCACATCCTTATACCAAGGCGTTGATAGAAGCAGTACCTACATGGGATGCTAGCCTAGAAAAAACGGTCGTTAAATTGCCCGATAATATGCCTTCTCCCTCTAACCCACCTGATGGCTGCCACTTTCATACTCGATGCGAACATGTCATGCCAGACTGTCGGCAGATTAAACCAAGAGATGTTAATTTAAGCAGTAGTCATAAAGTCGCTTGTTTATTGTTTACGCCTAACGATGATTAGCCATTACTAATAGTAGTAGCATTTAATAACAGGGTGCAGCTTTGATGTGGATTTAGGTTCTGGTTACATCAACAATGATTTTTAATTTTTGGCCCGGTTTTAAGTACTTCTTATTCAAGGTATTCCAGCGTTTAAGGTCGTTAATGCTGACGTTGAATTTTTTAGAAATTAAATATAAAGAATCACCCTGTCGAACGGTATAGCGGACAGTTTGATTTTTATCAGCAGACGTTAAGCGAGTAGTAGAATTTGGGTTTGATTGAGTGTTACTCCAAATAACCAACTTTTGCCCCACTTTTAACGTATCTCCAGGCGCCATTGCGTTCCACCTTGCTAAGCGTTGAACGTCAACCTTATGTTTTTTTGCGATACGCCAGAACGAATCGCCAGCCTTAACGCGATGCTCAGTTTTGTAGCCCTTACGAGATGTGTTAACAATGTTATTTTTACGCATCTTAGCGCTGCTAGCATAGAGCGTATCGTTATAATTTGCTGTCGGTATTAATAGGTGTTTTCCAGCTCTTATTAGGTGGTTCTTAATAGGGTTGGCTTGCTTTATTTGTTTGATGGTCGTGCGATATTGTTTAGCTATTTGCCCTAATGACTCACCACTTTTTACTTTATGACGTACCCATTTTAGGCGTTGAGAGTCGGGTAAAGCAGCTAGCCTAGTTTTAAAGCTCGCTGACTTAGATGTTGGAATTAATAAGTAATGGGGGCCATTTGGGTTCGTTGCCCACTGGTTAAAAGCAGGGTTCAGAACATACAGCTCTTCAATGCTAATGTCGGCAAGCTCAGCTGCGCGGGCAAGATCAATTTGTTTTTTGGTATCGACACGCTCAAAAAAAGCTTTGTTTGGGATATCTATCAGGGTTACATTGTATTTTTCTGCATTAGCTAAAATACTCGCTATTGCGATTAATTTCGGAACGTAATGCTTAGTTTCCTTGCGCAGGTCGAGCGCCCAATAATCAGTTTCTCGCCCTAGGCGTTTGTTCTTTCTAATGGCAGACGATATTGTTCCGCCGCCAGCGTTATAACCGGCTAACGCAAGAAACCAGTCATTGTTAAAACGTTTCGACAGCTTTGTAAGATAGCTTAATGCGGCATCTGTTGAAGCGTATACATCGCGTCGTCCGTCATGCCACCACGTTTGCTCTAAACCGAAGGCTTCTCCTGTTGACGGAATAAATTGCCATAACCCCGCGGCTCTTCCATGCGAATAAGCGAAAGGTCGGTAGGCGCTTTCAACAACGGGTAGTAACGCGAGCTCACCGGGGATGTTGCGCTTTTCAATTTCATTAACAATATGGAAAAGGTAAGGCGTTGCATTCTTTTGAATTCGGAGAAGGTAGTCTGGGTGTTTGCTATACCAATCTATTTCAGCTTGAACACGTTTATTATCAACAGCGGGCAATTTGTATAATGAAAATAACCGTTGCCATAAATTGTCTGTTGAAACAGGCGCTACCGTAGGCGCTTTGCTTATTTTATTTTCACCGCGAACAGCCGCTTGGGTAATCGGATTAGCAGGGGGAGTGAGCTTAGTTATGTTAGGCGGTCTAAGCGATGACGATGAGCATGAAATGAGTGCTGAAAAGCTTGCAAATAAAAAGAACCTTATCATTTTATTTGTGATTAAATATTGCATTATGTCGAGTGGGTAAAGAAGTCATTTAGTATTCTAATTATAGATTGTTTAAGCAATGGCAGATAAAAAAAACTCATTTATAGATCACTCAGTTGAGCTTCGGCATTGGTTTAATACGCCGATTGGGCAAGCCTTTCGGCAGGCGGAATCTGCTCTATTGAGTCAAAAGCTGAGTGAAAATTTTCGTGCGGAGGTTTTGCAACTTGATTTTATAGGTTGGGAAGAAGAGTTTCATGAAGCAATGCGTTTCGCGCATTACACAATTTTAGATCATGATACGACTGATTTAACAAAATATACGCGTGTTGTTGCTGAGGCGGATAGCTTGCCGATCGATACGCATAGCGTTGATATTGTGATTATGCCTCATACCTTAGAGTTTGATGAAAATCCACATCAAGTTTTGCGAGAGGTTAACAGGGTTTTAAAACCAGAAGGTATTGTTTTATTGATGGGTTTCAATCCGTGGGCCTTTTGGCATTTACCTAGGTTTCTACCGACGGCTAAAAGAAAAACGCCTTGGAATGGTCGTTTTATCAGTCGCTATAGGGTGCTTGATTGGTTAAAACTCCTCAATTTTGAGATTGAAGTGAGTCAAGGGTGTTGTTTGTTTCCACTTTTTAAAAAAGATAAACCAATAAAGTTACCAAAAACCTTTAGAAAGGTACTCGCTTGTATACCCTTTGTACCGGCGGCATATTTTGTAATGGGTGTTAAGCGTGTATCAGGTGGCACGTCTGTTTTTCACTTACAAAATTTAAAGAACCGATTTATTTCACCTCTAACAGAACCAGCGACAAAGACGATACATGTTGAAAAAAAAGGTGCAGATCTACACTGACGGCGCATGCCGTGGAAACCCAGGCATAGGTGGTTGGGGTGCCAGTTTAAGCTATAACGGTACGCATAAAGAAATTTATGGTGGCGCACTAGACACAACTAATAACCGAATGGAATTAACGGCCGTTATTGAGGCACTTAAAGCGTTGAAAGAACCTAGTGATTTAACGATTAATAGTGATTCTAAATATGTGTTAAGCGGCATTAATGAATGGATGCCTAACTGGAAAAAAAGAAACTGGAAGACGGCGAATCGGAAACCAGTCAAAAATGTTGATTTATGGCAACAGCTTGATGCGCAGATTCAACCCCATACGATTAAGTGGGTATGGGTTAAAGGGCATAGTGGAAACGCCGGTAACGATCGAGCAGATGAATTAGCCAATATGGGTATAGATTCTCTATGAGACAGATTATTTTAGATACGGAAACAACGGGTCTTGAACCTAAGCAAGGGCACCGAATTATTGAGATTGGTTGTGTCGAGTTGATCAATAGACGGCTTACAGGTAATAACTTTCATTATTATTTGAACCCACAACGTGAAATTGACGAAGGAGCCGTTGAAGTTCATGGCTTAACAACAGAATTTTTAGCTGATAAGCCTTTGTATGAAGAGGTTGCAGAGGAATTATTTGATTATCTAGAAGGTGCAGAAGTGGTGATTCACAATGCTGCATTTGATGTTGGGTTTATTAATCATGAGTATCGATTAATGGGGTCTCCTCATACAGATATGGGGTCATGGTGTGAGATAACTGACTCTCTCCACATGGCGAGAAAAATGTTTCCCGGTCAACGCAACAGCTTAGATGCGCTTTGTAAACGATATGAAATAGATAATAGTCAACGGACCTTACACGGCGCGTTACTTGATGCTGAAATTCTAGCAGACGTGTATTTGATGATGACCGGGGGGCAAAAATCTCTGTTTGATGATGAAAACTCTACAGATATAGAATTTAAACCCAAAGCATTTGATAAAAATCGTCCCTCTTTACCGGTCATTAAAGCGAGTAGTGAGGAGTTAGAACATCACTTTCAACGTATTGAAGCAATAAAAAAAGCCTCAGGCGGTGTGTGTGTTTGGGAGAGAGTTGATACTCAAGCGGAATAACTCATTAGGTATTTCATAAGAAATGAAAATTCGATTAACAAAGCACTAGCAACGCTTACTTTCAATCAAAGTTTTTATTGCGTCAGAGGATGACCATAAACAGACAAGGGCAGTCGGGCTTTTTGATACAAAAAACGAATTCTCGACCTGATTAGGTTTCGTTGTGAGAACACTATTCAATAACACGGTCGTCGTTAGTTTTTGCTAAAATATCGCTTTTTTAATACGTGGTAATTATAAATGACGGTTCGCACACGATTTGCTCCAAGTCCTACAGGGTATTTACACGTTGGGGGCGCAAGAACAGCTTTGTTCTCATGGTTGTACGCTAAAAAAACGAAAGGGCAGTTTGTTCTAAGAATAGAAGATACTGATCGTGAGCGCTCAACAGAGGCATCTGTCCAAGCGATTTTTGATGGTATGGAGTGGTTGGGGTTATCACACGATGAAGGGCCTTTCTTTCAAACAGATCGATTCCCACGTTATATAGAAATTATTCAGCAATTGCTTGACCAAGGTGATGCGTATCACTGTTATTGCTCAGCAGAAGAGGTCGAAGCCATGCGTGAAGAACAACGTGCAAATAAACAAAAACCACGTTACAACGGTAAATGCCGTCACCGTACAGAAGCAGTTGAGGGTGTGTCACCAGTTGTACGGTTTAAAAACCCAGAAACAGGCCTCGTTGTTTTTGATGATTTGGTGCGTGGCAAAATTTCCATTGCTAATGAAGAACTAGATGACCTTATCATTGCACGATCAGACGGCACACCCACCTACAACTTGACCGTTGTTGTTGATGATATCGATATGAATATGACACATATTATTCGTGGTGACGATCATATTAATAACACACCGCGTCAAATTAATATCATGGCCGCCTTAGGCGCAAAGACACCGCTTTTCGCACACGTACCAATGATTCTTGGCGACGATGGCGCGCGTTTATCTAAACGACATGGTGCGGTGAGTGTCATGCAATATCGTGATGAGGGCTTTCTACCTGAAGCCTTGCTGAACTACTTAGTTCGCCTAGGTTGGTCTCATGGTGATAAAGAGCTGTTTACACGCGATGAAATGATTGAGTTATTTGATATAAAAGATGTAAACAGAACCGCATCAGCATTCAATACAGAGAAATTGCTTTGGATTAATCAGCAGTACATTATGAGTAGTGACCCTCAATATTTGGTTGCGCCATTGACTGAGCAGTTAATTACACTGGGTTGTGATGTGGACAATGGCCCTTCAATCCTTGATCTTGTAAAAACGCAGCAAGAACGAGCAAAAACGTTAAAGGAAATGGCTGAAAAAAGCCTCATGTTCTATAACGATTATGACGAATTCGATGAAAAAGCAGCTAAGAAAAATTTAAAAGCCGCTGGCTTGGAACCATTAGAGTTGATGCTCGCCAAATTTGAAGCGTTAGACGATTGGTCTAAAGAACCATTACATCAAGTTATTTTAGAGACAGCCGAAACATTGGAATTAAAGCTTGGGAAAGTGGCCCAGCCTTTGCGTGTTGCATTGTCAGGAACGTCAGTTTCACCGGCATTGGATGCGACTCTGTTCTTATTGGGCAAAACGACCTGTTTGAAAAATATTAAAAAAGGAATAAATTACATAAAAAATAGAATTCTTGAGCAAGAAGGCTAGACACATAGTTCAGCATTCAGTACAATTCGCGTCCTGCCAAGAGGGGCCATAGCTCAGCTGGGAGAGCGCAACACTGGCAGTGTTGAGGTCAGCGGTTCGATCCCGCTTGGCTCCACCAATTTTTTGGTGATAAAGTGATTTAGACGATTCACTTTTGTAGTAAATAAAGACTTAGTCCCCATCGTCTAGAGGCCTAGGACACCGCCCTTTCACGGCGGTAACAGGGGTTCGAACCCCCTTGGGGACGCCATATAAAACAACCACTTACAGAAATGTGAGTGGTTTTTTTATGCCTGTACGGAACATATGCGGAACATTGTGCTGTTAATTATTTTTCCTGTAACGTGGGTAATACTTATAAAAGCGAGGGCTCTTCATTGCGGTGATTGGAAGGTTTAAATGGAATTTGCCCCCCGTTTTGTCATAAATGGTGTAAAGGCATGTCGGTAATGAGGCTTTATCCATTTCGGACATTCATGCTCTTTAGTTTCTGTGAGGAACGATCAGTAACGGTCTTAATCAAGATTAAACTGCTGGTGTTGATGCTTTGTTCAGCACGAGCTCACTGCTTAAATAGTTTCTGTGAAGCATGAGCAGTAACGACCTTAATCAAGATTAGGCATTAGTGAGATTTAACATAGTCTTGATTATATGGCGTAGCGGACAGTCAGCTTTGTCGACTGCGTATAATCCCAGATTATGTTTACACCTTGCTGATGCAAGCGCGAGTGACTAATGAGCGAACTCTCTGTGGTTGAGTGCTCGCTAGATAAAGTACTTTTTCGTTTGGGCATTTCGGTGCTAGATTTGCATTCGAGATGAAAACTCGAATCCGAAGTGGGGGTGCCTTGTACAAGGCACGGGGTAGGGGGACCCTTGCAGGCTTGGATACAAGTTTTAAAAAATTATAATAATTTTGTAAAAAAAAATATAACATTTGATGCTGAGTGGAAAAAGGCAGGGAAGGTATTTATTTTGATTAAGCAATATTGCATAAATCATCATGATGTAGGAGTTCTACATCTAGTGAGTTAGCAAGTTCTTTTGCAGATTTTGTATAAGCTGTGTTAGAAACCACTGCTGCAATATTTGCTTGAACATGACCTTTACCACTGTAAATTTCTTGGACGGCTTTATTCCCGACTGTGAATGCTAGGAATACTTCTTATCTTGAACCCAAAGAGCTCCATGAGACACGACACCTAGGATTTTTCTTTGATTTATCGCCTTCGAAAGTTTGTCCTGACTACTTTTGTACTTTTCTATATACCGTACCGCTTCAATTGGTGTGCCTAGATATGCAATCTCATCTTCGGTTAACCCAAAACTTCTTGCTTTCGTTGCAGGGTCCGCAAGCTTAACCTGTCTTACTACCTCTGCTTCTTCCTCAATAGCTTGATAAATCTCGGCTTCGTCTTTCATTGATTGCACTCGTAAAGGGATGTACAAAGATTTTGCTTTTATTTCATCTCCGTTTGCTTTTTCTAGCGCTTGGCCCCATAGCCCATTCCTTAAAGTGCCTTCTGCTAATTCTTGCACAACCTCTGAATACAGTTGCTCTTCCAAAAGCCTAGATGCTGCACTTTTACGTTTAAATTTATCAAGAAATTTCATTTAATCGTCCTTAATTCATGAATATTTGAAAATGTTATAGAAGATTATTGTATGGCACAAAGAAGCGCTCTGCAAAATCCTATGATTATACAAATTGAGAGTTCATGTTATTCTCAGTAGGTAGTTTATTAATATAGGATTAAGGATGATTTTATTAGTAGCAATTTTGCATGCAGTACCCTTGCTTTTGGTGCCTGTTTTTAGTTCAAGAATTACAACATTGAATACCGTTGCGATTATCATGAGTGTGATTGCTGTTGCATCTGGCTCTGGTCAGTATATTGCCATCGACTTGGTTGTCGTAACTGTCGGGTACTTTGTGGCGATGAGCTTTTTACCTGATTAAAGGTTTTAGAATGAAATATTCCTAAGCAGCTCTGTTTCTTTGCAGGCAAGGCTTTTTAAGTTGAATAATTTTTTATGGCTTGGGCATACCTTTTTGATAATGAATCTTAAGTAGGCTACGATGTGATCAATTACAAGGAATGTAAATGGACACAAAAAAATCATCTGACTTTATTAATAAGTTACTAGTCTTTTCTCAAAAAGCAGCGAAGCTTGGTTGGCAAGGGGCGAAGAAGGGCGCAAGCCATGTTTCTGAAACCTATCCGGAAGCTATTGATCTGTCTCTTATACACATCTCCGAGCCCACGAGACCAGAGAGGATCTCGTA
>CAJXTU010000010.1 GCA_913060865.1 uncultured Cycloclasticus sp. | reverse complement strand
ACGAGATCCTCTCTGGTCTCGTGGGCTCGGAGATGTGTATAAGAGACAGGCTCAAGAACATCCTCAATCGTAATCAGGCCCGCCACTGAACCATACTCATCGATCACAATAGCCATGTGATTTCTATTCGCTCGAAACTCATGCAACATCACATTTAAACGTTTACTCTCTGGTACAAAAATAGCAGGGCGCATGACATCTTTTACATCAAACTGTTGGTCTTCACCTGCGACGACATAACTCAACAAATCTTTTGCTAACAAGATCCCCGCAACCTGCGATGTTTCTTCATCTTGAACAGGAAACCGAGAATGGGCAGATTCAGTCACTCGTGGGCAAATATCCTCTAATGCTGCATCTCTAGGGATGAAAATAATCTGCGAACGAGGAATCATAATATCTCGAACCTGCAATTCAGACACTTGCAACACGCCCTCAATCATCGCTAAAGCATCATGCCCTAACAAGTCTCGCTTTTCAGCATCGCGCATTAACTGAACAAGATCTTCACGACCTTTTGGCTCACCCATTAACGCCTGCCCGAGCCGCTCAATCCAAGAACGGTTTTCAATTTTTTCGTTTTGCGGTTGATTCATTTTATGTCTTAACCCTCATACGGGTTGCTGATTCCTATCTGTTCCAATAATTTTATTTCTAGTGCTTCCATCACCTGCGCATCCTTTGCATTGACATGGTCGTAGCCTTGTAGATGCAGGCAGCCATGAATCACCATATGCGCCCAATGTGTCAATGGTGTTTTGCCTTGATCCGCAGCTTCACTCAAAACCACGGGCGCACAAATAACCAAATCACCCAAGGTATCATTTAATAGCGCATCGACAGGTAAACCTTCAGGTCGCTCAAATGGAAAGCTCAACACATTGGTGGGCCCTTTTTTTTGACGATAGGCCTCATTTAACTCAGCAGACTCTTGCTCACCCACCAACCTAACAACCACTTCCGCATGTTCACGTTGCTTGGTAGCAAGCTCAACCCAGTCGGTCACTATCTGTGTATCGGGTAGTTCAGAGCAGTCCGTCGCCACTTGCACATCAACCGTCATGATTGATTGTGTTTTTCATAAGCAGCAACAATCTTCTGAACAACCGGGTGCCGTACAACATCTGCACCTGAAAAATGAGTAAAGCTAATGCCCGAAATGTTTTTTAAAATCTTCGTTACCAACTTCAGCCCCGACTCCATATGACCAGGTAAATCTATCTGTGTAATATCACCTGTCACAACTACCGTAGAACCGTAGCCGATACGCGTTAGAAACATCTTTATCTGTTCGGGCGTTGTATTTTGCGCCTCATCTAAAATAATAAACGCTTCGTTAAGCGTTCTACCGCGCATAAAAGCAAGAGGCGCAATTTCAATGATATTTTTTTCAATAAGCTTTTCTACTCGCTCAACACCCAACATTTCATATAGCGCATCGTATAAAGGCCGTAAATATGGGTTAATTTTTTCACTCAAATCACCAGGTAAAAAACCTAAACGTTCTCCAGCCTCAACAGCGGGCCTTGCCAAAATAATTCTCGCCACTTTTTCTGATTGCAAGGCTTCAACGGCACAAGCTACTGCAAGATAAGTTTTACCCGTTCCCGCTGGCCCAATGCCAAAAACGATGTCGTTTTTTGAAATACTTTTGACATAAGCCTGTTGATTACCACCACGCGGCTTAATGATTTTTTTTCGTGTATGGATAACGATAGAATTTTCTTCATTGACTTGCTTGTCTACTTCCATTTTATTTTCCTGCACGAGTAGGTGCACCTTTGCTGGCGTTAATTGGTCACTTTCAGTACTTTTATATAATTCTTTCAGCGCCGCAATAGCGGCGGCTACATCTGCATCAGCACCACTCACACTAAAAAGGTTGCCACGGTTTTTTACATCAACGTGTAAACGGCGTTCGAGCTGAGTGATATGTTCATTGAATTGACCGCATAAACTCGCCAAACGTTTGTTATTAGCAGGCTCTAAGCTAATATCCAATGTTTTATTTTGACTATTCAATTTAAGAAACTGAGCGCCTTTCATTCATATCCATTGCCGGCTCTTTGTTTTTACTAACTAATCGCCCTCTCAACGAGTACGGCAGCGCTTCGGTAATCAACACATCAACAAATTGCCCTGCTAAACGTACATGGCCAGCAAAATTCACAACCCGGTTATTTTCCGTTCGCCCCGTCATCTGTAACGAGTTTTTCTTAGACTCACCTTCTACTAATAGTCGCTGAACAGTTCCAACCATACTGTTTGATATATCCGCAGTTTGCTGAGTAATGATCTTTTGCAACCGCTCCAGACGTTGTTTTTTAACCGCCATATCAATATCATCCGCCATATCAGCGGCTGGGGTACCAGGTCGAGCACTAAAAATAAAACTAAATGAAAAATCAAAACCAACTGTTTCTATCAATTTAATCGTCTCTTCAAATTCATCATCTGTTTCTTGTGGAAACCCAATAATAAAATCTGACGAAAAGCTCATATTAGGGCGAATCTTTTTAAGTCGCGCTAGCTTTTCAATGTACATATCAATTTCGTGCCCGCGCTTCATTCTAGCCAACACGCTATTACTACCACTTTGAACAGGCAAATGAAGGTGATCCACCAACTCAGGAATATCTTCGTAAGCTTGAATCAAGCTATCAGAGAATTCTTTAGGGTGAGAAGTGGTGTAACGAATACGATCAATACCATCAATTGCTGCAACGTAATGCAGCAATAAAGCAAAGTCAGCCATATCACCATCGGCCATTTCACCTCGATAGGCATTAACGTTTTGGCCTAATAAATTAACTTCTCTAACACCTTGAGCCGCCAAGCTTGAAACTTCAGCAATCACGTCATCCAATGGCCGACTTACTTCTTCTCCGCGCGTATACGGTACGACACAAAACGTACAATACTTACTACAACCTTCCATCACCGAGACAAACGCCTTTGGGCCTTCGGCTCTAGGTTCAGGCAAGTTATCAAACTTTTCAATTTCCGGAAAAGAAATATCCATCACTAATTTCTTTTTGGTTTGTGCTTCTTTTAACATCGCCGGCAACCGATGTAATGTCTGAGGCCCAAACACTACGTCAACGTACGGCGCTCGTCGCCGAATCACTTTACCTTCTTGACTCGCAACACAACCACCCACGCCGATGAGCAGTTCTGGTTTTTTTTCTTTTAACGGGCGCCAACGACCGAGTTGATGAAAAACACGCTCCTGTGCTTTTTCGCGAATCGAACAGGTATTAAGAAGCAGTACATCCGCTTCTTTCTCATTGTCGGTGAGCTCTAAATCATGTGATTGAGCAAGCACATCTGCCATCTTTTCAGAATCATATTCATTCATCTGACAGCCATGTGTGCGTATAAAAAGTTTTTTTGTCATATGAGCGACATTTTATACCAAAAAACATCTATTTCATGGCGCTTAAAGAAAAACTCACCCTCTAATTCTTCACTAACAAGCAATAACTTAAGCCGATTCAATTTGGGCCGCCCGTTTTTTTAACCATCATTCCTTTCGAAGGGTTATAACCCCAAACAGCTACTGTCATAAAAAACACAAACGCCGATAAGGTATAAAGAAAAGCATGGCCATTAAACTGCCCGTACATCGCAAAACGAAGTAACTCAACTGCCTGAGAAAATGGGTTATAGCTCGCTAATGTATGCAGTAATTCGCTCGACTCTTTAATTTTCCATAAAGGGTAAAGCGCCGTGGACATAAAAAACATTGGGAAAATAACGAAATTCATGACGCCTGCAAAGTTCTCTAACTGTTTGATAAATGAGGATAACAACATACCCAGCGCTCCTAGCATGAGCCCCGCCAATATTAACGCAGGAAATAAACTCACGTAGCCGAACCACGGCGCTTGAATATCATAAAACCAAGCAATCAGTAAAAACACGTAAGCCTGAAGAATCGACACAAACGTTCCCGCCATTAATTTACCCGTTAACAGAAACCAACGTGGCAACGGACTGACTAACAAGGTTTTCATACTCCCCATTTCACGGTCGTATACCATCGATAGGGAGCTTTGCATGCCGTTAAAAAGCTGGATCATACCGATCAAACCAGCCGCAATATATACTTCATACAATATGTACGTTTCATACGGTGGAATAATCGCTATACCCAGCGTTGAACGAAACCCTGCCGCAAATACAAACAACCATACTAGCGGCCTAACCAGCGCAGCAACAAATCGTTCACGTTGGAGTAAAAAACGCCACAATTCACGTTTTATAATCCCCTTTAATGCAATAACAGCATGAGCCAGTCTCATAACGACGAATCCTGCGTTAAGTGCTTAAAGGCTTTTGAGATATCGTCTGTCGACTCACCATCGCATACATCATTAACCGAGCCCTGTGCCTTGATTTCACCTTCGTGCAGCACTATTAACTTATCGCTAGGGTATATTTCATCGATCAAGTGCGTTGCCCAAAGAACCGATAGCTCATCGTTCTCACATAAAGCATGAACATGCTCCACAATACCTTTACGACTAGGCACGTCCAAACCAACCGTTGGCTCGTCCAATAACAATAAGGATGGTTTATGTAACAATGCCCTCGCAATCTCAACACGTCGTCGATGCCCACCATTAAGCTGGCGCACCCTTTCATTTTTACGGGCTAGCATTCCCTGCCTGTCTAATTCTTCTTCAATTCGGTATGTCGCTTGTTTACGTGTCATACCCTGTAAAGAAGCGTGGTAATAAAGATTTTGAAGAACACTTAAATCCATATCTAAGGTGGTCTGTTGAAAAACCACACCTAATTTAGCCAATGCCTGACAAGACTGACGTTTAACGTCGTAGCCTTTAATAAAAATTTTACCCTCGCGGCTGTTATACAAATGTGTGATTAATGAGAATAATGTCGACTTCCCTGCACCGTTGGGCCCTAGTAGAATCGCGCACTCACCCGGCATAATTGATAAATTTACATTCGTTAATGCTGCCTTGTTACCATAAGCATAGCTCAGCTTTTCAATCGATAAAGAAAGTACCGAAGAATCACTCATAACCTAGCGCTCAGCGGGTACAAATGTCGGGGATTTAGATGATGAACTGTCGGTTGAATTAGCTTTAACCGCGATTCCCCAAGGGTAATGACCAACTCGTACCGACTTAGTCACCTTTAGTTTATCCACATTAATGATCGAAATATCGTTACTCACGCCGTTTGTTGTATACAGCCGTTTAAAATCTGGCGAAAAAGCCAAGTTCCAAACACGTTGCCCCACTAATAAATACTTTGTGACTGTCATCGTTTCAATATCCACCACCGCTACGCGATTAGCAGGGCCAAGAGCAACAAAAAGCATCTCGTTATTTGGGTGCGCTAAAACACCCACGGGTTGAATAAGCTCATCATCAACACCCGCGATATTGAAATTCAACTTTGCGCTGACTTGCTTTGTTGATACGTCAATACGCGATAATGACCCCGCAATTTCAGATGTTACAAATAACCATTGGTTATCAACAGAAAATTCAGCCGCTCTAGGGCGCGGGTCAACAAGCGTATTGTCTTTAATGCTTTGATTTTGTGGATCAATCCAATGAACCATATTTGTTGTTTCAGACGTATTCACAACCCATTGACCATTTTGCGCTATCGCAATCCCTTCAGGTTCGACCCCTACGGCAATTTCAGCAATCGCTTTCTTTTCCTTCAGATCAACCACCGTCACTATATTGTCATCTTCATTTGAGACATATAACCACAAACCATTCGGGTGGATTTTAAATAACTCAGGGTCATCGCCAGACGGTAAATTCCCGCTAACTTGTAAGGTCGTCGCATCCAAAATTTGGATAGTATCATCATCACTAGCGGCAACGTACAAGTAAGCCTGGTCTTTACTAAAGGCAATACCACGAGGGCGCTGGCCAACTGGCACCGTTTTCAAAAGCTGTCCAGTTTCACCATCAACAACGGCTAACGCATTGTCCTTCTCTAAAGTGATATACAGTGTATCGGCAAAAATCATTGTTGAAAAAGTCATCAACAACATAAAAAAGTATTTATTCATCTGTCGGTCATCTATTTATTTAATTAGAAGTCGCATGTTGATTCTGGCTCATCATAACCTAACGTATCTAAATACGTACGGGGGTGTAAAAATTCTTTATGCGGTAACACCGAGACAATTGCTCTGGGCACCGCCAATAAAATAGGTTGGCGTAATTGTTGGTTCCATTGCCTAAACGTCAGCTTGACACCCTTGAAACCTGCCAAGCTAAATTGATCACTTAACATGAACCCCTTAACATCCTCTGCCTTCACGCTATTAGCCCGCGTAACCGCCTCACCAATTGCTCTAACGGCCAACCATGACGAATAATCGACGTCATTCATCCAGCGACCCGACTGCTTATAGAACCTATTTTGCATTTGAACCGCGCCCCATCGCTCATGCGTTCTATGCCAAGCTCTTGGTACTAGACCCTGCGTTCCAACGACAGGCCGAGGCAGCCACGTGTTCATCGTTAAATATTCGCCAAACAAGCCTTTAACATCTGCAACAACCAATACATCGTAATCTGTGCCTTGGGTAAACACGGGGATTTCTGCCTGAGCCGTTCGTCTAGCATCATGATCAAAATTCCACGTCTTTTCTGCAACGATCTTAATCCCAAATCGTTTCGCCGAACGTTTAATGGCTTTCGTAAAATTAAGGTCTTTCTGATCCCTCCCCTTAACTAAAAACCACTTTTTCCAACGTTTTTTAAGCATCCATTGAGCAAGCGCATCGGCCTTCATGTCATCACTGGGAATAATGTGAAACGTATTCATACTACAACTAGCATTTCTCAACTCGCTATCGGTTGACGAGACATTAAACAATAAAACATTGTTCGTATTAGCAAGAGCAGACAGCTTCTTCAGTGTAGAGGTCTGCACATCAGCGACAATGTACTGATAACCTTCTTTTAATAGCAACTCAAATGCAGGCACAACATCTTCACCAACCGCTACATCCATATGTTTAAGTTGATAATGATGACCCGTAAATTTCCCTGTCGTATTGTTATCTTTCGTGCCTAGAATAGCCCCTTGTACACCTGCATCCGGTAGAATAGGATCAAGGTTCGATAACGCTGGTGACACGGGCATTTTTTCTGTCAAAAATGCTATATCAACACTCATATTAGCCGCGTAAATAGAGCCAGAAAAGCATGTCATTAGCCAACCGCTATAACAGACTAAGCGTAGGATTAATAAGGTATTTTTCATTATCGAAAGTATATTATTTAATTATTAACCAATAATAACCCATACCATATAAAGATAAACCTTTTCAGATAATTAACTTAGCTCATATATTAAATGGATTAAAACTCCGCCCTCAATGCGTTTAGCGTTTAAAATGACAAGCAAAAAAAAGGCGACCCATAAAGAGTCGCCAAAGAGGAGGAGAACATTATTACGTTGAACAACCTGAGAACAGAATTGCAGTAACAATGTGAGTTCATATTATATTGCCATGCAGCATTTGTCAAGACTAATTCTAACTTTAAGTTAAAAAACCTAATCTATTGAGATAGACCTGATGATGACTATGACTTATTTGAATTTAACTTAAGGAAATAATGAATATTAAATATTCAGCGGCTAATCCCGCTTTAGACGTCATTGAACGTCATCCAAAAACAGCTACCCGTCGTCCTATTTTGTTTATTCATGGCGCGAATATGTCGGCTTGGTGCTGGAATGAATTTTTTATGCCTTTTTTTGCAGATCTAGGGCACCCCACCTACGCACTTAACCTACGTGGGCATGGAAAAAGTGATGGGAGCGCTATGCTTGCCTCAAACAGTATTGCTGATTATGTTAATGACCTGCAGCGTGTCATTGATGGAATTGGGGAACCGCCTATCCTTGTTGGCCATTCATTGGGTGGACTGATCATCCAAAAATTTATAGAGAAAGAAACCGTTCCCGCTTGCGTTCTCATGGCCAGTGTTCCTGTTGACGGCCTGATACCGTCCATTGTGGATTTAGCTCTAAACCCCACATTTTATATGCAAATGAACCTGAGCGAACTGATAGGTACTTGGTTCTCACCTGTAGACATTACTCGAAAATCCGTATTTTCTGGGCATGTAAACGATGATGTTGTTATTCGCTATTGCGCAGAGATGCAACAAGGTTCCCCCAAAGCATTATTAGATACACTCTGGCTTGGCTTACCTACCTATAAAAACCCATTTGATATCCCGATGTTAGCGCTCAGCGCTGATGAAGACACCTTCTTTAGACCCGCCCATATCAGAAAAACAGCATTAGCGTATAAAGCCGATTACCTCAATATGAAAAAAACTGGCCACACCATGATGATTGATGTGCACTGGCGTGAAAGCGCTGAGGCCATTAATAACTGGTTAGAAAAACAAAATTTATCCCCTCATTAGTCACTAATAAGCAATAAAAAGGCTCAACTAATGAGCCTTTTTATTATCCATTAACATCACTTCATGACTAAACTTGCTTTACTTTACTCTTCTCAATCAACGTATGAAGCTCTTTCAAAATAACTGAGAGCTGCTCAATTTCCATTTCATTCTCCGCTTGAATCACAGAAACCAAATGTAAGTACCGCTCAATGTCCGCTGTGTTTTGCTCACACCAATGCTCCACCCTACTTTGTACCGTTAGTTTTTTAGCCGATTGTGTGAAAAGCAACGATAACAATCCACGTACTTCTACATGCAAGTCATCTCGCAAAGCTGAACGAGCTAGCGACTGCCAATAGTTTTTACGGGGGAGTTGGCTAATTCTTTCGTACAGCCAATTCAACTTAAGCTCGTCAATCATTGAAAAATAAACCGCTATCACATCGGCCTTTTTAGCTTTAACAACACCATGAATAGCGATAATGTCTAAACAAGTAAATTCTAATTCAAGACTACTCATTTTAAGGGCTAAAGACTCGGTCACACCTGCTGCTTGATACTCAGCTTGACGATTTTTGATACGACCTTGCTTTGCATCAGGCGCAAAACTTAGCATCTGTTTACTCATAGAAATAATACTCGTAGAGAACTCACTAACGATCTCATCTATGGAAGTAACATGCGACCGGTTACTTTGTAACCAAAACATTGTTCGCTCAACTAGCTTACGCACTTTCATTAACATCTCTATTTGTATGTTTGGCAACACCACGTTATCTAACGCTTCAATCTCACCCCAAATAGCATTCACATTAAAAATTTCACACGCAATTTTATAATTTCGTACGACTTCTCCAATACTTGCTCCAGTCTCATCCCTCATACGGAAGGCAAACGATGGCCCTAAACGGTTCACCATACTGTTAACAATTTGATTGATAATGATTTCATCTCGTAGCCGATGGTCTTCGATACAAGACACGAACTTACGACTCAAATTGGAGGGAAAATAATTCAACAAATCCTGCTTAAAACCCTTGTCTTGAATAATCGAAGAGCCTTGCATCAAATCTTTTAATAACAGTTTTCCATACGCAAAAATGACCGCTAACTCAGGGCGATAAAGCCCTTTACCCTTAGCCTTTCGCTCATCTATCTCTTCTTGATTGGGTAAAAATTCAACTGACCTGTCCAATCGACCCTCTTGGGTTAGTTGATTAATCAAGCGCGCATGTACTTCCAACATCTCAGGTGCTTGACTTTCCACCATCGTAATCGCTTGAGTTTGCAGGTAATTGTTTCGGAGCACCAAATCACCTACTTCATCTGTCATTTTAGCAAGCAAGACATTACGCTGCTTACCGGTCATATCACCTTGCTCAACAAGTTTGTTGACTAAGATTTTGATATTAACTTCATGGTCTGAACAGTCCACACCCGCCGCATTATCAATAGCATCCGTATTAATCCGACCTTTAGCGGCGTATTCAATCCTGCCTAATTGGGTAAACCCTAAATTACCACCCTCACCCATTACTTTACAGCGAAGATCTACACCATCAACCCTGAGCGAATCATTTGCTCTGTCACCGACATCCGCATCGCTTTCAGTATGTGACTTTACGTACGTTCCAATTCCACCATTCCAAAGTAGATCCACAGGTGCCTTTAACATCGCCTGAATCAGTTCGTTTGGCGTTAGGGTTTTATCTGTAATATCTAAAATTTTCTGAACTTGCGGGGTTAATGTGATTGATTTATCGGCTCGCGAATAAATACCGCCACCTTTTGAAATAAGCTTTTTGTCGTAGTCAGCCCAAGTTGAACGCGGCAAATTAAATAAGCGCTCGCGCTCTTTAAATGAAATATCGGTATCAGGCTCAGGGTCTAGAAAAATATGCAGATGGTTAAAAGCACCCACTAAGCGAATTTTTTCGGATAACAACATGCCATTACCGAACACATCACCTCCCATATCACCAATTCCAACCACATCAAAAGGCGTTGTTTGAATATCAATACCCACTTCTCTGAAGTGCCGTTTAACCGACTCCCACGCCCCTTTGGCAGTAATACCCATTTTTTTATGGTCATATCCAACTGATCCACCTGATGCAAACGCATCACCTAACCAAAAACCATGCGCAATGGCTATATCATTAGCTATATCAGAAAACGTAGCCGTCCCCTTATCGGCAGCGACTACTAAATACGGATCATCACCGTCGTATCGAACAACATCTGCGGGTGGAATCACTTCCTCGCCTTTTAAATTATCGGTAATATCGAGCAATGCGCCAATAAAAATACTGTAGCAGGCAACCACTTCTACCATCATCTCATCGCGTGACAAACCATCGAGTGAACGCTTGACAATAAAACCACCTTTTGCCCCCGTAGGAACAATCACCGCGTTTTTTGACATTTGCGCTTTCATCAAGCCCAAAATCTCTGTTCTAAAATCTTCTTTTCTGTCTGACCAACGTAAACCACCACGCGCGACTGACCCACCTCTTAAATGCACACCTTCTATACGGGGAGAGTAAACAAAAATCTCAAATTTAGGGCGCGGCGATGGAAGGTCTGTCACTTCCTCGGGGTTAAGTTTAAACGTGATATAAGGTACACCTTCAGCATCGACACTCGATTGATAGTAATTTGTCCGCAGTGTAGATTGAATTAAATTTAAATAGCGGCGCAAAATCCTGTCTTCATCCAGCGAGACTACCTTTTCAATTTCAGCGCTTATATCTATCTCTTTCTTCTCAACCTTCGCTGTTTTAGCGTTAATCGATGGATCAAACTTAAGCTCAAATAAATCGACTAACTGCCCAGCGATAACGGGGTTATCTTGTAGCGTTTGCTCGACATAAGCTTGGCTAAAGGTTAACCCAGCCTGACGTAAATATAGATAATATGCCCGCAGCAACATAATCTTTTTCCAATCAAGATTTGCTTTAATAACGAGCTGGTTAAAACCATCATTCTCAACATGTCCTTGCCAAACTTTCTCGAAAACCGATTGGAAGTTTTCCTTAATATCTTCAACATCCGGTAGGTCAGCGTTGTACACCAAGCCAAAATCATGAACCCAATATGTAGACTCTGACTGTACGTCAGTTATTTCAAAGGGATGCTCATCAAAAACGGTAACGCCCATATTTTCCAATACAGGCAGTGTTTGTGACAATGGTGCAGGCACGTCTTTGTTAATCAATTTAAATTGCAAGCCCTTTCCGTGTGACTCAAGGGGCTGGTACAAAGACATCTGGATACATTGCTCTGTACTTGCATTCAAAAACTCTGACTTTTCTATATCAGCCACTGCAAACCTGGCGGGGTAATTGTCCTTATAAGCGGCTGTAAACCCCTCCCCATAACGACTGTAAAGTTCAGTTCCAGCGGCTTCGCCATACTGATGGGTTAACGCAGATAATAAATCATCTTTCCAATCTCTAAGAATTTCAACAACTTCACTTTCCACGTCACACGTATCAAACTCACCATTCCAATCGCTACGGGTATGCACCATAAAGTGAACGCGTGCAAAGATGGATTCACTAAACTGAACATTAAAATCAACATTATCCGTCTGTAGTTTACTCTTGATAACGCGTTCCATCTTCTTTCTGACCCCTGTGTTATAGCGGTCCCTAGGCACATAAACGAGCATAGAAACAAATTGCCCATAGGCATCAGTTCTTGCGAAAAGGCGAATACGTTGGCGCTCCCTTAATTTCAACACCCCCAAGGCTAAGTTCAGTAACTGTTCATCATTCGAATGAAAAAGCTCATCACGCGGTAAGCCTTCCAACACATTCATTAAAGACTTGCCACTATGGCTATTTTCTTTGAAGTTTGAATTAGCAAAGACCTTGCTCACTTTCTTGCGAATAAGTGGCAACTCGCTTATTCGAACCAAATAGGCAAATGAGGTGTACAAGCCTAAAAAGCGGTATTCGCCTACAACCTCACCTTTTGAATTGAATTTTTTTACTCCAACATAATCCATATAAGCTGGACGATGAATGATGGATTTAGTCGTTGCTTTCGTCACAATCAATGGACACGGCTCACTCATAAAACCACACGCTTTATCCGTCATCGGTATCACATCAACTTGTGGAATGACCGCTAACTCATCCCTCAAAATACCGTGGCCTGAGCCTTCTACAATTTTAAATCCATCTGACTCCTTGCCTTTAACCAGCTCATATTCGCGACAACCTAGAAACAGAAAATTTTCATCGCCAAGCCAATTCAAAAAAGCTATTGTTTCTGCAATATCTTGGCTTTTATCTTTTGACGAATTCTCTTTCAATGCTGCAACTGAAGTCTGCAATTTATTAACACACGCCCTCCAGTCCTCGGTAACGGCCGCGTTGTAGGTCAGCACTTTCGTTATTTGGGCTGCTAATAACTCAAGCCCAGCTCCATCATCGGGCTGCCGATCGACTTCCAAACGAATCAACGACTCGCTAACCAAGTGACCCTTACTGTTTGATTGCTGCCGAACACCGTTTTCATCTCGCACAATATCGATAACTGGGTGAACAACTAGGTGACACGTAAGACCACTTTCATTCAAGTTCATCGTTAACGAACTTAACAAAAAGGAGCGGTCCGTTGTCACTATTTCTATAACACTATAAGGAGACTCCCACCCATGTGTTTCAAAGTCTGGGTTATAGACATTAACCTTAGACTCTTTAATTTGTCTCGATTGCGCTAAATTCCAATGTGCGATAGCTGCGCCATAGAGGTCTACTAACTCTCTTTCAACAAGGTCTTCCCATGCAACATCATGATAATATTCTTGAATAAATGCATTGATAGTTGACGCTTCAGTTTTATCAAAACGGTTATTTATGATTTTTGCTAACTGAGTAAAAACTTGTTCTTTTTCTTTTGATTCAACCGTCATTGAAAATCTCCGTGTTTATCTATTGAAACAGTATAGGAGATATTCACCATTTTGTTTATTTCACCTGCAAACTAGCTGTGATCGGGCACTGAAACTTATTCACATTTACCACAACTCACTGTCTAAATGACCTGTCCAAGCGTAGTGTTTTAGATTGACAATACCCGAGACAAAAACCATGCCTTCAGCTTCCAAGCATTCTTTTTGTTTAAGTGATTTATCCCCTCCTGCTGGAAAGGATATTTTCCCTCGCGCGTTAATAACTCGATACCAAGGTGAATTCAACGATAAGGGTGCTGTTCGCAATGCTGCACCGACTACGCGCGCGCCAGTTGGGTAGCCTGCAAAAGAGGCAACATCCCCATAGGTCGATACAAATCCCTTAGGAATACGACTAACCACTGACCAAGTTTTCAGGTGTTTAGGATTCACCTCATCCATCATTTTTTTGCGTTTTCATAAAACCGTCTAGCACTTGCAAACTAGCTTGCTCAAGCGCCATAAATTTTAAATTAAAACTATAGGAATTTTCAGCTAAACGATAGCTATTTTGAATACTACAAGTAGCCGCTAACATTGAATCGCCTAACATCAATCGAACAGACAAGTGCAAAGAAGGGTCAGGGGTTACTCGATAACCAGCAGGCATGATCGCTTGTGCGGTTACTTGATCACAAGTAATGCCAATCCCACCGGTAGATATATTTTCACTACGCGCTACCAACTTGAGCCGACTAGCTGTTTCTAGCTGAATTTCTTGCTGATGGTTCACCCTTAGGTATTGACGTTGATCTACTCCCATAAAATCATCTTAAATAACTAAAAGAATTTATTAAACCCCTTACGCATTAACATCTATCACAACACGACCACGAATTTTACCCGCTACAATTTGTTCAGCTAGAGCTGGCACATCAGACATCGGCTCTACTCGACTTATGTTATTGATTTTCTCTTTCGCTAAGTCAGTTGCCAACCGAGACCATGCTTGGATACGCAGATCCATAGTCGCCATAACCGAATCGATACCCGCTAAAATAACACCACGTAAAATAAATGGAAAAACGGACGTTGGCAAATCAAACCCACTCGCCAGCCCACATGCAGCCACACAACCACCACGTCGAGTTTGCGCGATAACATTTGCCAAGGTTTGAGAACCGACCGTATCCACGACACCAACCCACTTTTCTGCCGCTAATGGCTCGCCTTTTGCCGATAGCTCTTCACGGTCTATAAAACTGCTCGCCCCTAAATCTGTTAAGTAAGCGTGAGTTTCTGGCCGACCCGTTGACGCAACGACTTCATAACCTAAATTTGACAATAGCGTGATGGCAACAGACCCAACGCCCCCTGCTGCACCGGTAACGAGTACCGGCCCATCACTTGGTTTTACCCCTTGTCTTTCAAACATCAATACCGATAGCATTGCCGTATAACCGGCTGTTCCAATCGCCATCGTTTCTTGTAATGTAAAGGTCTCTGGCACCTTCACTAAAAAGTCAGGGTTTATACGCGCCTTTTGACTATAACCACCCCAATAATTTTCACCTAAGCCATAACCATTGGCTAGTACCAAATCACCTGCTTTATATTTATCCGATGCAGACTCTATCACTGTACCCGCGAGATCTATGCCGCAGACCATAGGTAAACGTTTACAAATGTTGCGTTTCCCCGATACAGCCAAACCGTCTTTAAAATTTAATGATGAATATGAGACGTCAACCAACACCTCTTCTTTTGGGAGGTCATTTAATGTTAGGTGTTGTAATTGACCTTTTACTTTTCCCTCGACCTCAGCGGCCACTATTGCATTAAACGTTTCAGACATGACTTTTTTCTCTTTTCAATTTTGTTCATTGTACACCCATCATCGAAAAGGGTAATCTTCAGCACCCAACACTAGCATAGGCGAGCCAACTATAAATTCAGCCTTTTAACTTGCTCACTAAGCATCTCAACGTTACCATTAATTTTTCAAATCAAACCGTTACTGTCGTGAAAACAAGCCTTTTATCCATCATTGCGCTAACACTTAGTTTTAATGCTTCCATTCATGCTAGTGAGCCGTTACGGCTTGCCACGACAACGAGCACAGAAAACTCCGGCCTACTGGCCGAACTATTGCCCGCGTTTACAAAAAGAACGAGCATTAGCGTGGACGTGATTGCCGTAGGAACTGGCAAAGCGCTTCAAATAGCTAAACATGGTGATGCCGATATCGTGATGGTTCACGCAAGACAAGCCGAAGACGTTTTTATTGCTGAGGGTTTTGGCGTTAACCGCCGCGATGTAATGGAAAATGATTATGTGATTGTTGGTCCAGCGAGTGACCCGGCTAATATCCATGGTGAGAAAAGCACACTTATTGCCCTTAAAAAGATTGCCGACAAACGAGCCCCCTTTATTTCTCGTGGTGACAATTCTGGTACGTATAAAAAAGAACGATCAATATGGAAGCACGCCGACCTTAACCCGACCGGTCATTGGTACAAAGAAGCCGGTCAAGGCATGGGCAAAGTATTATTGATGGCTAGTGAATTAGGTGCCTATACCCTAACCGACAGAGGAACTTGGCTCGCTTATAAAGACAAGCTGTCACTCAAGGTGCTTAATGAGGGTGGCGTCTTACTAAAAAACCCTTATGGCATTATTGCTGTCAATCCCGCGGTACACAAAGACATTCAATACCTAAATGCTATGTCACTGATCGCTTGGATAACCTCACCGGAAGGGCAAACGTTAATCGATACGTTTCAAAAAAATGGGCAACGACTATTTTATCCAACCGCGATTAAAGATGTTATAGCCAATGAATGACCTTAGCCAGGCTAGTATCAATGCTTTTCAGCTCTTACTCAGTGGTAATGCTGAAATATGGGAAATTATATCACTATCATTTGGCGTTTCCTTCTCAGCCATTTTAATCGCCACTCCCTTCGCACTAGTTATTGCGTTTATTCTCGCTTTTTTTCAGTTTCCCTTTCGCAGAGTCCTCATTTCTCTGTTTAATACCTTTATGTCTGTTCCTGCCGTTATCGTCGGTTTAACGTTATATCTCATTTTGTCACGCAGTGGCCCTCTTGGGGATTTAAGGCTCTTATTCACCAGCAAAGCCATGGTTATTGGCCAAGTCATGCTGAGCTTTCCGTTACTGGTTGCTATGGCCCATGCTTCTTTTCAAGCTGCTGACCGACGCGCTTGGGAAACAGCTATCACCCTAGGTGCAACGCCATGGAGGGCCTTTTTCACACTGATGTATGAAGTACGCTTTGGATTAATTGCAGCCATCGTTGCTGGTTTTGGTCGTGTAGTGGCTGAAATTGGCTGCTCTATGATGGTAGGTGGAAACATTCTTCACTCAACACGTAACATTCCCACTGCCATCGCCTTAGAAACCAGTAAAGGCGAGTTTGCGCAAGGCATTGCATTAGGTATGGTATTACTCGTGCTATCGTTGAGTTTGAATGCCGGCGTCTCCATTTTTCAAGGCAAAGGGGAATTACAGGCGTGAGTAATTTAATTGACTATAAAAATATCAGCATGGCCCTGTCAGGCAACACGATTCTGAAGATCAACCATCTAGCCATTCCTGCCCACCAATGTACGTTATTAACGGGTAAAAATGGTTCAGGAAAAACCACTTTATTAAAAATAATGAGTGGTTTATTAAAGCCTAATTCTGCCACTATTCATTACCAAGGTTTAGAACTATCGTGGAAACAAGCAAAACCGTATATTCAAAAAGATATTATCTATTTACATCAACAGCCTTATTTATTTGACGCCAGCGTTGCCGACAATATTGGCTATGGCCTCTATCGAGCAGGTGAAAGTAAATCGGCTGCTCACCATAAAGTGATGCAAGCACTAGACTGGGCCGACCTAACGCACCTTGCGCACCGCTCAGCTAAACAGTTATCTGGCGGCGAAAAGCAACGCGTTGCCGTCACTCGCGCACGTATTTTATCCCCCCGTTTATTGTTACTCGACGAACCAACAGCTAGCATGGATAGTGACGCAAAAAAGCAAACAAGCTTGTTATTACAGCGGCTAAAATCTGAAGGCGTTAGCATTATGGTTAGCAGTCATGAAATGCATACCATTGAACATATCGCCGACCGCCATTTGCACCTTGAAAATCACGATATCAAGCTTATTAGGCACACCCCAAGCTCAAATAAAGTGACCCTGTTAAACACAACAAAGAAAAAGTTATAGCATGAGAAGTTTAGACACACAAAGCAGTTGCGCCGACGACAATGAGCAAGGCACACTAACCGTAGAGAGTGCTTTACAACGGATGCTAGAGGACATTTCAGAAAAAATAGCTAGCGAACACGTCCACTTAACCGATGCGATTGACCGAACCTTGGCCCAATCAATCACGTCCCCCATCAACGTCCCTTCACACCGTAACTCGGCCGTTGATGGCTACGCTATTATCCAAGCTGACTTACCAGCGGACGGTGATATTTCAATACTAAGCATTGTCGGCAAAGTGGTCGCGGGGCACCCGTATGAAGGTGATTTACAACAGGGAGAGTGCATCCAAATAATGACCGGCGCACAAATGCCCGATGCAGCTGATACGGTCATTATGCAAGAACATATTGAGGTGCATGACAACACGATTCATATCGATGCCCGCCATAGTCCAGGGCAAAATGTTCGACAAGCTGGTGAAGATATTCAACAAGATCAACGTGTCTTACAGGCTGGCATTAAGTTAACACCGCCACAAATTGGCTTAATTGCTTCATTAGGTATCTCAGAGGTTTGTGTTAAAACACCCTTAGTTGCTGCTGTTTTTTCAACCGGCGACGAAGTACTGAGTCTTGGTGAAGCCCCTCGTAAAGGCTGTATTTATGATAGTAATCGCTACAGCCTGATATCTGCTCTAAAGAAATTGGGCTGCCAGGTTCTCGATATGGGCATCATCGCTGATGACCCAGATAAATTACGCAATGCATTCCAACTAGCTTCTAAAAATGCAAATATCATTTTCACCTCCGGCGGCGTATCCGTTGGTGAAGCAGATTACACCAAAAAAATCCTCGCTGAAACAGGCTCAATAAATTTTTGGAAAGTCGCGATGAAACCTGGCAGACCGGTTGCTTTTGGCCAGGTTGGTGATGCAACCTTCTTTGGCTTACCCGGAAATCCTGTGGCCGTTATGGTTACATTTTATCAATTCGCCTTACCCTGTTTACAAAAAATGATGGGGCTTACGTCTCCATTAGTTGCGCCCATTATAAAAGCCAAGTGCACTCATTCAATTCGTAAAATTGCAGGTCGCACAGAATTTCAGCGTGGCATTTTATCTAAAAGAAATGATGGTGAATGGGAAGTCTGTACCACCGGCCAACAAGGCTCAGGCATCTTGCGCTCAATGAGTGATGCAAACGCATTTATAACCCTCGAACATAACCGTCCGTCTATTAAAGAAGGAGAATGGGTTTCAGCACAACCCTTCTCATCGTTATTTTAATCACTCTCAAACTAGACACCCATACTAACTTGGCTTGAAATACGCTACTGTATTTTAATTAACAACTGACTTGGGTGAATGGCATTAATAGACCAGAACTTACCCCATTTTCTTGGCCATCCGCGAATTTCTATCGTTTGCCCTTGATACTTAGCAGCAGGTGAAAAATAACGTCTATTTTTCGCACCAATCCAAATATACACCTCTTTATTCAACCAAAGCTTAGTTCCTTTTTTTAAAACATTGACCTTTTCAATTTTCGACGAGAAACGCCCCCACTTTTTTGTACGTTCGTTAGGTATGTCAGCTGCCAACTTAAGCTGATAATCCTTTTCCAACCACACCCCTCTTCTAGCACTTTCTGCGTGAGATTGTGCTTCCATTAATCGCTGGCTATATTTCAAGTTCGGTGGATGTATATTTAAAAATGCCTTACCCTGACGAAGTAATTCTCTGTTGATATGTTGCCCACTTTTTAAAAAAACATGAGCTAAAGTACGCCCATAATGATCTTTATGCTCCATATCTTTTTCAATGACCACATGTTTATTCAACACTAATGTCTTTAGAAACCTTTTTGCCGCTACAGCACCCGCATCATGTGCCACACCGTTATAGCCTAGTTCAGGTGCATTAACCCCCAATAACCGAACTTTTTGTTCATTTAAAAGCACGACCGTATCACCATCAATCACCCTAATAACCTTATTTAATGAATTCGCACTGACCGCAGAATAAAAGACTAAAGAAAATAAAAAACTAACGACGAATGCACTACATTTAAGCACTCTTATAGCAACCACTTTTGTAATCACATGTTTTTTTATCAGATCAATTAACATATCTCGTCTTCCATTAGCATATAATTAACTTCGTTATAGAATTGCCTATACAAATTTATTACCGATAATAATAACAGGTAGATTTACGTTGTACTTACGCATACAAGACAGACTAAGAAAACTCATCAACAACCAACAAAGCAGCGCGCTTTGTGGTGGTTTAAAGGGCATTGAAAAAGAAAGTTTACGAGTAAGCCCTCAAGGCAAAATTGCGCAAACTCCACACCCTATAGCACTCGGTTCAGCACTTACAAACCCCTACATTACGACTGATTACTCAGAAGCATTGTTAGAGTTTATTACACCGCCATTCAACCATACAGCCAAAGCGCTTAGCTTTATGGAAGCGATACACTCGTTTACTTACCAGCACTTAGGTGATGAGTTGTTATGGGGTACCAGCATGCCATGTATTGTCGATGGGGATATGAGCATTCCAATCGCAAACTATGGGCACTCAAATATTGGTCAAATGAAACATATCTACCGCATTGGCTTATGGCATAGATATGGTAGAAGTATGCAAGCTATTGCAGGCATACACTTTAATTACTCGTTACCAGAAAAATTCTGGCCAATCTATCAATCGCTAGAACAAGACACGCAAAGCGAACAAGATTTTATTTCACAGTCATATATGGATATGACTCGCAACTTACATCGGTATGGCTGGTTAATTCTCTATCTATTTGGAGCCTCGCCCGCTATCTGCAAGTCGTTCGTTAAAGGTCAAGAGCACTCTTTTGAAGAATTTGACTCTGGAACGCTTTACAAGCCTTACTGCACCTCACTTAGAATGAGCGATATTGGTTATAAAAATGATAGCCAATCTGATATTAATATTTCATATAACAATCTAAATGATTATGTCAGCCGCCTTCTCGCTGCGACACAAATACCTTTTCCAGAATACGAAGCACTAGGTATTAAAGATGGTAATGGCGATTACAAACAACTGAACGCCAATATTTTACAAATTGAAAATGAATACTACAGCAATGTACGACCTAAGCAGATAACCAAAGCTGGCGAACGTCCCAGTGCGGCATTAAAGAAACGTGGCGTCCGTTATGTTGAATTACGATCAGTCGACCTAAATCCGTTTGACCCAGTTGGCATGAGTGAGCAACAGTTACACTTTCTGGAAGCCTTCATGATTTTTTGTCTATTAGCAGACAGCCCATCCCTATCATTTGACGATAAAGCTTGTGTAGATAGGAACCTAACACTTGTTGCATCAGAGGGGCGTAAACCAAATCTACAATTAAGCCGTCAAAACCAGTCGGTCAGCTTAAAAAGCTGGGGCTTAGAAATATGTAATGAAATGACTGATCTTTGTCATGTACTTGATGCAGATGATCCGGCAAAACCATACACCGCTTCATTAGCTCATCAAGTTAATAAATTAAAAAATGTAGAACTTACCCCATCGGCTAGAGTGTTGAAGTCAATGAGGGAACAACAACTCCCATTCTTCAAATTTGCTATGCATCAGGCAAACAAACATCATGCATACTTCAACAAACAGTCACTGACTAGTGAACAACTTAGCCTTTTTGAACTGGCCAGTCGACAGTCCAAAAAAGAGCAGCAACAAATTGAAACTGGCGACACATTGACATTTGAGCAGTTTTTACACCAATACTTTTCTCAGAATGAGTAAATCTCTAGCGTGTGTAAAACCACCCCTCAATGTTTGTAAACACCATTACTTCTATTGATATCTCGATTTAGAATTATTGAGTGTAACGATATTTGCTACACTCTCATTCAAATCTAAATTAGATAATCGACATGAGTATTAAAAGCCTTCAGCAACAACTTAATAACAAACAGCCTCGAGAGATACTCAAAAGTATCTACTCAAGTGTTAATGATTTAGCCATTTCATTTAGTGGGGCTGAAGATGTCGTACTTATAGATATGGCATGCAAATTAGGTTTAAAACCCAATGTTTTTACCTTAGATACTGGACGACTGCACCCTGAAACTTATCAATTTATTGAGGCTGTTATGCAACATTATCAGATCAAGATAAGCGTGTTATCGCCCGATCAAAATGCCTTACAAAAACTCACATCTGAAAAAGGTTTATACAGTTTTTACCAAGATGGCCATAAAGAGTGTTGCGGTATAAGAAAAGTTGAACCATTAAAGCGTCATTTAGCTAATCTATCAGGCTGGATAACCGGTCAACGTAGAGACCAAAGTAAGGCAACCCGTGACAGCCTAGCTATCGTCGAAATTGACTCAACGTTTACGGGCAAAGATAGCGAACTGTTGAAGTTTAACCCATTATGTCATTGGACCTCAGACCAAGTATGGGCCTATATTCGTGCTCTCGACGTTCCCTTCAATTCATTACACAATAAAGGGTTTATCAGCATTGGTTGCGAACCCTGTACACGTCCAACGCTTCCTCACCAAGACCCAAGGGAAGGTCGATGGTGGTGGGAAGAAGCCGATAGTAAGGAGTGCGGACTTCACTCTAGTTTGACTAAACCAACCTAACAACTGCCTAGCCTAGCAATTAATAATGTGGCAAATTGACATCTTCAAATAAAGAATTTATTGCCGTCTGCTCCTTTAGCTGTATCGCAGTATTAATAACCTCTGGTGTTAAATGGGGTGCAAATAAACGAATAAATTGATACATATAGCCACGTAAGAATGTATCTTTTCGGATGCCAATTTTAGTAACACTTTTACCAAATAGATGCCCCGCATCAAGTGCCACTAGATCTTGATCATTTTTTTCATCATAGGCCATACGAGCAACTATACCTACTCCTAAACCTAGTCGAACATAAGTTTTAATAACATCAGCATCCACGGCAGTTAATGCAACATCAGGACTCAAATTTTCAGCTCTAAACGCATCATCAAGTTTTGATCTTCCGGTAAAACCGAATACATAAGTAATCAATGGGTATTTAGCTACGTCATTAAGCGTCAACCGAGGCAACTTAGTGAGCTCATGACCTTTAGGCACTAATACACATCGATCCCAAGAATAACAAGGGAGCATGATTAGGTTATCGAATAACTCAATAGCCTCAGTTGCAATAGCAATATCTACCTTTCCTTGTGACACCATTTCTGAAATTTGAACAGGAGTGCCCTGTTGAATATCGAGCCTGACATCGGGCATGTCCTGCATGAATTCTTTAATTATTGACGGAAGAGCATACCGAGCCTGAGTATGCGTTGTCGCAATGGATAACGAGCCTTTACTTTCATCACGGTACTCTCTGGCAATATTTTTAATATTATCCACTTGCATCAACATTTGCCCTGCAATGGCAATTATTTTCTGACCTGCGGGTGTCATATCGGTGAGATGCTTACCATTACGTGTAAATATAGGAATACCTAATTCATCTTCTAAAATACGAATTTGTTTACTTATTCCAGGTTGGGATGTATAAATAGTTTCAGCTGTTGCCGAAACATTTAAATTATTTTTTGAAACTTCCCAAATGTAGCGTAATTGCTGTAATTTCATACTCTCTTATCTTTTTTTGTTATAAATATAGAAATATATATTCCTTTTTATTATAAGGGAAAAAGATTATATTACAAGCCACTCTTCTTAGTATGGTTCCCCCTTTGGATTTTTTATATATATTAGCAGGCGCAGTAGTAGGCTTCATAATAGGTCTAACCGGCGTTGGAGGCGGCTCACTGATGACACCACTACTCGTGCTTGGCTTCAATGTTCAACCCGCTGTAGCCGTTGGGACAGATTTATTATATGCCGCAATAACTAAAGCAAGTGGTGTATGGACACACCAAAAACTTAAAAACATAGATTGGGCAATAGTTAAAAACCTAAGTTTAGGCAGTATACCTGGCTCAATAATCTGTATTTATATTATTAAGAAATTTGAAATATCAGGAGATGCGTTCGAACAACTTATCTCAGTAACACTAGGCATAATGCTCATTCTCACCTCAGTTGTTATTTTATTTAAAGAAACAATCAGTAATCACTTTAAAAAACCGGCAGGTTACAACCCAAGCTCTTTAACAATTGTGAGCCTAGGAGTAATACTTGGTATATTGGTAACTCTTTCATCAGTCGGAGCTGGTGCAATTGGAGGCGCAATATTACTACTCCTGTACCCAACACTAAGAACTAGAACAATCGTAGGAACCGATATAGCACACGCCGTACCATTAACTGCGGTTGCTGGACTAGGACACTTCCAATTAGGACATATAGACCTTAATTTGTTACTAAGTTTAATAGTAGGCTCGTTACCTGCCATTTATCTTGGAACAATGGTCGGTGAGAAATTACCTGAAAAGACATTAAAATATATCGTTGCAAGTATTTTATTGATAATTGGTATCAAATTTTCTATCTAACAAAAAAATTATAAATAAACGCTCAAATATGCTCTGTGGCTATATATAAAAATTGCATATAATACAAACAGTAAAATTAATTAACAAGGAATATGAAATGACATTTGTAGTAACCGAATCATGTATCAAATGTAAATATACCGATTGCGTAGATGTATGCCCGGTAGATTGCTTCCATGAGGGGCCAAACTTTCTAGTAATTGACCCAGATGAATGTATTGATTGTACATTATGCGAGCCTGAATGCCCTGTTGAAGCGATATATTCAGAAGATGAGTTACCAGAAGGTCAAGAAGTATTTATTAAACTGAACGCAGAACTGTCACTTAAATGGCCAGTTATAACTGATGTAAAGGACGCACCTGACGATGCAGATGAGTGGGCAAATAAAGATAATAAAATAGATTATTTAGAACAATAGTAATCGTAAGTTTTTAAACATAAAAAAACCGGGCATATGCCCGGTTTTTTTATGTTTAAAACAAAATCTAATCTTCAGACAATTCAGCTTCACGATCAACAAGCTGGACAATAGCCATCGGTGCTGCATCACCCGACCTAAATCCACACTTTAGTATACGAAGGTAACCACCTGGGCGATCTTTATACTGTGGCGCAATGTCATTAAATAGTTTCGTTACGCTATCACGATCTCTTAAACGAGAAAAAATTAAACGACGTTTTGCTACTGAATCAGTTTTCGAAGTTGTGATAAGAGGCTCAATAAAACGACGAAGCTCTTTAGCTTTAGGTAAAGTAGTTTGAATGACCTCGTGGTCAATTAATGAATTAGCCATATTTTGAAACATGGCTTTACGGTGACTGCTATTACGATTGAGCTGTCTTCCTGATTTACGATGACGCATAGTTAACCCTTAAATTAAATTGAAGATACAGCTCTGTCACTAGTAATTAAACTAGATGGAGGCCAATTTTCAAGACGAATACCTAAAGACATACCTTTTGAAGCGAGCACATCTTTGATTTCAGTTAATGACTTCTTACCTAAGTTAGGAGCTTTAAGAAGCTCAACTTCAGTTCGTTGGATCAAGTCACCTATATAAAATATTTGTTCAGCCTTCAAACAATTGGCTGAGCGTACTGTTAACTCAAGATCATCAACAGGACGTAAAAGAATTGGATCAAATTCAGGTTCTTTCGGTTCTTCAGGAACGTCTACAATATCTTTAAGGTCAACGAATACAGCAATATGATGATGTAAGATTGTAGCTGCAGCTCGAATAGTTTCCTCAGGATCGATAGTACCGTTCGTTTCAAGCTCAATAATAAGCTTATCTAAATTGGTACGTTGTTCAACACGAGCCGTATCAACATTATAAGATATTCTTTTTATTGGGCTAAAAGAAGCATCCAGCAATAACGTACCAATAGGTAGGTCCTCATCATTCTGTTTTCTAGATACAGCAGTTTGATAACCTGACCCTCTTTCAACTTTTATAGACATTGAAATTTTTCCGTTAGTAGTCAGATTTGCAATGACTAATTCTGGATTAATAATTTCAACATCATGATCAATTTGGATGTCGGCAGCAGTAACCTGACCTTCCCCAGATTTTTCAAGCGTTATAATAGCTTCATCTTTTGCATTTAGTGTGACAGCAAGATTTTTTAAATTAAGCATGATGTCAATAACATCTTCTTGCACACCATCGATAGTGGTGTACTCATGTAACACACCATCAATTTTAATTTCAGTTACAGCACAACCAGATATAGAAGATAGTAAAACGCGTCTTAGTGCATTTCCTAGTGTATGGCCATAACCGCGCTCCATAGGTTCAATCGTTACCTTTGAACAAGTAGGAGAAATGGATTGGACTCCTGTAACTTTAGGTTGTAAAAAACCTGAAAGTAAATTTTGCATTATATTTCCTCTTTAAAGATTACTTAGAGTACAGCTCAACAACTAGATGTTCATTAATTTCAGCAGGCAGATCAGAACGTTCTGGTTTGACCTTGAAAATACCCTGCATTTTTTTAATATCAAGTTCTATCCACTCAGGAATACCGCGTTGCTCTACAAACTCTAGAGCTGATTTAATGCGATTTTGATTTTTTGCACTTTCTTTAACTTCAATAACATCATCAGAACTTACTTGAAATGAAGGAATATTTACACGTACTCCATTAACAACGATTCCATTGTGCCTAACTAATTGTCTTGCCTCTGAACGAGAAGAAGAAAAGCCCATACGGTAAACAACATTGTCTAAACGGCATTCTAGTAGTTGTAACAAGTTTTCACCTGTAGAACCTTTAATACGAGCTGCTTCGCTATAGTAGCCGCGAAATTGCTTTTCAAGAACACCATAAATACGACGAAGCTTTTGCTTTTCACGCAACTGTAAAGCATAGTCTGAAAGACGTGTTCGACGCTGTCCATGTTGACCAGGAGGATAAGCACGTTTTTCCATAGCGCATTTAGCGGTATAGCACTTTTCACCTTTTAGAAAAAGTTTTTCGCCTTCACGACGACATAAACGACATTTTGAATCAGTATATTTAGCCATAATAATTTCCTAGTTATACACGTCGTTTCTTAGGTGGACGACAACCATTGTGAGGAATAGGCGTCACATCTTCTATAAAAGTAATGTTAAAACCAATGTTGTTAAGAGCACGAACAGCAGATTCTCTACCAGGACCAGGACCTTTGATTTTAACTTCTAGGTTCTTCATTCCAAAATCTTTGGCAACTTCACCAGCACGCTCTGCTGCAACCTGAGCAGCAAAAGGTGTACTTTTACGTGAACCTCTAAATCCAGAACCACCAGCAGTCGCCCAAGATAACGCGTTACCTTTGCGGTCTGTGATAGTGACTATAGTATTATTAAATGTAGCATGAACATGAACAATGCCATCTACTACACTTTTTTTAACTTTCTTTTTACTACGACTTGGTTTAGCCATACTTCGAATATCCTTTAATTAAATCTTACTTTCTGATTGGTTTACGAGGACCTTTACGGGTTCTAGCATTTGTTTTTGTACGTTGCCCACGAACAGGTAAACTTCTTCGGTGGCGTATTCCTCGGAAGCAACCTAAATCTAATAAGCGCTTTATATTCATAGAAACTTCACGTCGAAGATCACCTTCTATTAAATATTTACCAACCTCAGTACGGACAAGTTCCAATTGTTCTTCAGATAAATCTCGTACTTTTGTTGTTGCGTCTATTTCAGCTGCTACACATATAGCTTTTGATCTAGTAAGACCAATGCCATAAATTGAAGTCAATGAAATAACAATGTGCTTATTATCAGGTATGTTAATACCAGCAATACGTGCCATTAAGTCTCTCCGTTATTTTAGCCAGTAGAAAACCGGCAATTTTAATCTTAATTGTGAATAACTACAAGCTAGAATTAGCCTTGACGTTGCTTATGTCGACCATCTTTGCAAATAACACGTATTACTCGATTACGTCTTACTACTTTACAGTTACGACAGATTTTTTTTACTGATGCTCTTACTTTCATAAATTACTCCTACTAAAACCTTAAGTTATTTGTTTTTAAGGTTTGCTTTTTTCATTAAACCTTCATATTGCTGAGACATAAGATGTGATTGCATTTGAGCAATAAAATCCATAACAACAACAACGATAATCAATAGTGACGTTCCGCCAAAGTAAAAAGGCACATTCCAATAAACTATTAGAAACTCAGGAAGTAAACACACGGCTGTTATATACATAGCACCCAATAGTGTTAATTTTGTAATTACCGCATCAATATACTTTGTTGTTTGTTCTCCAGGCCGGATACCGGGAATAAACGCTCCAGATTTTTTAAGATTATCCGATGTATCCCTTGAATTAAAGACCAAAGCTGTATAAAAGAAACAGAAGAAGATAATAGCAGCAGCATATAACAAAACATATATTGGCTGACCAGGCGAAAGCATACTAGATAGATCTTGCAGCCAAGCCATCCCTTCACTGTTACCAAACCAGCCAGCAATTGTGGATGGAAACAATATAATACTGGATGCAAAAATTGGAGGAATAACACCAGCCATATTTAATTTCAATGGTAAGAAACTTGATTGGCCTGCCATCATTTTATTTCCTTGTTGGCGTTTAGCATAGTTTATTGTAATACGACGCTGCGCACGCTCTACGAAAATAACGAAGGCTGTCACAGCAATAGCTATTAAGAACAAGATAATGACCATAAACGCATTCATTTCACCAGTTCTAACCAATTCCAGTGTGCCACCAATTGCCGAAGGTAGGCCTGCTACAATACCACCGAAAATGATGATTGAGATACCGTTACCAATTCCTCTTTCTGTTACTTGTTCACCAAGCCACATTAAAAATAAGGTACCACTGACTAGAGTAACGACAGCTGTGAACATAAAAGCAAGCCCAGGATTAAACACGACAGGTAAACCACCTGCTGATTGACTTTGAATAGCCGTTGCAACACCGAACGCTTGGAAGGTAGCCAATACAACAGTGAAATAACGCGTATATTGCGTTATTTTTCTTTTGCCAGACTCCCCTTCTTTTTTTAATTGTTCGAACTTGGGTACTACAGATGTCATCAATTGAATAATAATTGAAGCTGAAATGTACGGCATTATGCCTAAGGCAAATATGCTTAACCTTTTCAGTGCCCCACCAGAAAACATATTGAACATATCTAGGATTGTTCCTGCTTGTTGCTCAAACATCATCGCAAGAGCTTTCGGATCAATACCCGGCACAGGCACATGAGCACCAATTCTAAAGACAAATAAGGCACCCAAAACGAAAAACAATCTTTTTCGTAATTCAGGTAACTTACTTAAACCACCGCTTGAACCAGTAGCTGATGATCCCAGTACAGACATACTTAAACTAAACTTCCGCCAGCAGATTCAATGGCTTTAACAGCACCCGCTGTTGCCGAGATACCTTTAAGCTTAACTGCTGATTTAATTTCACCCGAAAGAATAACTTTTACTCTTTTAGTAAACTCTGGAACTATGTTTGATGCAATTAATGTTTCAATTGTAACAATTTCATCAGACAAACCATTTAGTTCATTTAACCTTACTTCTGCAGTGAAGCGTTTTTTTGCAGATGTAAACCCTACTTTCGGCAGTCTACGCTGAATAGGCATTTGCCCACCTTCAAAACCGATTTTAGGCATACCACCTGATCTAGATTTCTGACCTTTATGTCCGCGTCCGCACGTCTTACCAAGACCCGAGCCAATTCCACGACCAACACGTTTTGCTACTTTAGTACTACCTGCAGCTGGTTTGATTGTATTTAATAACATATTAATTCTCTTCTACCTGAAGCATGTAATGTACTTTATTGATCATTCCTCTATTTTCTGGAGTATCAATAACTTCAACTGTTTGATGGATTTTACGTAGTCCAAGACCTGCTATGCATGCTTTATGTGAAGCTAAACGGCCATTTTTACTACGGATCATTTTTACTTTAATTGTTTTAATACTCATAGCATTACCCAATAATATCAGCGACAGATTTACCACGTTTCATCGCAACAAGTTCGGCATTAGTCATATCAGACAAGCCTTTAATTGTTGCTCTAACAACATTAGCAGGATTATTACTGCCCACACATTTTGCTAAAACATCATGCACACCTACCACATCAAACACTGCGCGCATTGCTCCACCAGCAATAATACCAGTACCCTCAGAAGCTGGTTTCATGAAAATTTCAGCCGCCCCATATTTAGCGGTAATTGGATACTGCAAGGTGTTACCACTTAAATTTACAGTAACCATATTTTTACGAGCCTGCTCCATTGCTTTTTGAATTGCAACAGGTACCTCACGTGCCTTACTAATTCCAAAGCCAACGCGGCCTTTACCATCTCCAACAACAGTAAGTGCAGAGAACCTAAATTGACGACCACCTTTTACAACTTTAGAAATCCTTCTAACCGTGATTAATTTCTCTTGTAAATCGTCTTGTTGATTATTTTGTCCTGGTTGTGATGCCATAATTGCCTCTAAAATTCTAATCCATTTTCGCGAGCAGCCTCTGCAAGCGCTTTAACACGACCGTGATATTTGTACCCAGAACGATCAAATGCCACCTGTTTAACACCTGCTTCTACAGCACGTTCAGCGATTGCTTTACCAACAACGCTTGCTGCTTCAATATTTCCGCAGTTTTTTAAATCGCCATTAACATCGCTTAATAAAGTAGAAGCAGATGCAATTACAATTGCACCATCAGCACTCGTTATTTGCGCATAAATATGACGTGGTGATCGATGTACACTTAAGCGAACCTTACCGCTTTCTTTTATACGAGATCTTGTTTTAGTTGCTCTACGCAAACGTGAACTTTTCTTATCCATTATTCTGCCTATTTTTTCTTAGCTTCTTTCATAACGACGTGCTCACCGACATACCTTATACCTTTACCTTTATATGGCTCTGGTGAACGATAATCACGAATATCTGCTGCAACTTGACCTACCTGTTGTTTATCACAACCCTTGACAATAATTTCTGTCTGACTAGGCGTCTCAATTGTGATTCCTTCAGGAATTTCATAATTAACTGGATGGGAAAAACCCAATGTCAAATTCAAAGACTGACCTTTAACTTGTGTTCTATAGCCAACACCACGTAATTCTAATTTTTTCTCAAAACCTTTAGTAACGCCAACAACCATATTATTGACAATTGAACGTTGGGTTCCAGTTAACGCCATACTTCCCTTAGAAGCATCTTTTGGCTTAAATGAAAGAACATTATCATTCAACTCAATATCAACACAATTAAATAGCTCACTTGTAAGAGAACCATTTTTGCCTTTAATAGTTAACGCACCATCAGTGTTTTTAAACTCTACACCTGCTGGTAATTCAATAGGACTTTTTGCAATTCTTGACATAATAAAACCTAATTTAGCTAACGTAACAAAGGACTTCGCCACCATGACCTTGAGAACGAGCCTCACGATCAGTTAACAAACCTTTAGATGTAGAGATAATAGCAACGCCTAAGCCACTTTTAACTTTAGGAAGTTGATTTTTAGATTTATAAATACGAAGACCTGGTTTACTAACACGGTCTATCGACTCTATCACGGGTTTACCTTGAAAGTATTTCAAAGTAATTTCTAATTCTGGTTTGTTATTTTCACCATCTATTTTAATAGAAGACTTAACAAAACCTTCTTCTTCTAAAATATTAGCTAATGCCTGTTTCTTAGATGAAAATGGCATTTTAACTGTTGTTTTTTCAGCAGACTGCGCATTACGAATGCGTGTTAACATATCTGCAATAGGATCACTCATACTCATATCACTATTCCTCTTTTACCAGCTAGCCTTAGATAATCCAGGCACATCGCCACGCATGGTCGCTTCACGCAATTTATTACGCCCAAGACCAAATTTTCTATAATAACCATGAGGGCGTCCAGTAACGCTACAGCGGTTACGCACACGTGACGGACTAGAATCCCTTGGTAAAGAAACGAGTTTTACTTGCGCTTCATTTACTTGTTCAAAAGTAGACTTTGGGTTTCTAATAATTTCTTTCAGTGCTGCTCTTTTTGATGCATATTTAGCGACTAAACGAATTCGTTTATTCTCTCTAGCAATCATTGATTTCTTAGCCATCTTTTAACCTTGTAATTTAATTGGGAATTTGAAAGCTTTCAATAGCGCACGACCTTCTTCATCATTTCTAGCACTTGTGGTAATAGCAATATCTAATCCGCGAAGGGTATCAATTTTATCATAATCAATTTCAGGAAATATGATCTGCTCAGTAACACCTAATGAATAGTTTCCTCTACCATCAAAAGATTTGTCACTTAGGCCACGGAAGTCTCTTATCCGTGGAATTGCAATCGAAATCAAGCGTTGAAGAAAATCATACATGCGTTCATTTCTAAGCGTAACCTTACATCCAATTGGCATATCATCACGAATCTTAAAACCCGCTATTGATTTACGCGCAATAGTAATGACAGGCTTTTGACTTGAGATTTTTTCAAGATCAGAAACGGCATTTTGAATAACTTTCTTATCAGCAACAGCCTCACCAACACCCATATTAAGAGTGATTTTAGTGATTTTAGGTACTTCCATAATTGATTTAAGCCCTAGCTCTTTGAACAAAGCTGGAACTAATTCTTTCTTGTAATGTTCTTCTAAAATTGACATAACCTATCTCTATTAACTTAAGCGTCAAGCACTTCGTTGTTTGACTTGAAGAAGCGTACTTTCTTGCCGTCTTCAAGAACCTTAAAACCAACCCTATCAGCTTTTTGAGTTTGTGAGTTATAGATAGCAACGTTAGAAACGTTTACTGGCATTTGTTTTTCAACAATTCCACCTTCTATACCTTTATTAGGATTTGGTTTTTGGTGTTTTTTAACTGAATTAACGCCTTCAACAAGAACTTTATCTGCTGATACAACCGAAAGAACTAGGCCTTTTTTTCCTTTATCCTTACCGGTTAAAACGATAACTTCGTCACCTTTTTTAATTTTATTCATAATAAGTACTATTTAGATAACTTCAGGAGCCAAAGAAATGATTTTCATAAATTTCTCATTCCGTAACTCACGTGTAACAGGGCCAAAAATACGAGTTCCAATTGGTTGTAGGTTAGCATTTAACAAAACTGCCGCATTACCATCAAAGCGAATTGCCGAGCCATCAGCACGACGAATTGCTTTTTTAGTTCTAACAACAACTGCATTATGAACATCACCTTTCTTAACTTTACCACGAGGAATCGCATCTTTAATGCTAACCTTGATAATGTCACCAATTCTCGCATAGCGCTTATGAGAGCCACCCAGAACTTTAATACACATAACGTTGCGGGCTCCGCTGTTGTCCGCCACATCAAGTCTTGTCTGCATTTGAATCATTACTTACTCCAACTAACTCTATTTTGTTTTTTCGATAATCTCATGAAGCTTCCAAGACTTAGACTTAGAAATAGGACGACATGAAATCAATGAAACAATATCACCTTCTGAACATGCATTAGCTTCATCATGAGCATTGTATTTTGTTGATCGTTTAATCACCTTGCCGTACAAAGGGTGCTTAACTTGGCGCGTAACACTAACAGTAATTGATTTATTACCTTTGTTACTTGTTACCACTCCAGAAATCGTTCTTAGAGTTTGCTCTTCTACACTCATTTAGATTCACCTAGTTGATCGTTTAAAATGGTTTTAATGCGCGCAATATCTCCACGTACAACACCAAACTGGTGCACTTGATTTAATTGACCCGTTGCACTTTGCATACGCAAGTTAAATTGTTCTTTTCTTAGATCAAGCAATAAGTCGTTTAATTCTTGAACTGTTTTTTCTCTTAATTCAGAAGCTTTCATTACATTATTGTCCGTTCAGCAAATTTTGTTTTGAAAGGTAGCTTAGCCGCTGCAAGCTGAAAAGCTTCCATAGCGATTTCTTTAGACACACCTTGCAATTCAAATAACATTGTTCCTGGTTTTATTTGGGCAACCCAAAACTCAACACTACCTTTACCCTTACCCATACGTACTTCTAATGGCTTCTTAGTAATTGGCTTATCTGGAAACACTCTTATCCAAACCTTACCACCACGTTTAATATGCCGCGTAATAGTACGCCGACCTGCTTCAATTTGACGCGCAGTCATCCGACCTCTTTCAATTGATTTCAAGCCAAACTCACCAAAACTAACACTACTCCCTCTATGAGCTAAGCCAGTGTTTCTGTTTTTATGTGCTTTTCTAAATTTAGTTCTTTTTGGTTGTAACATCGTTGATACCTATTCTCCTACCGCTTCCTTAGAACCCAAAATTGGAAGAGCAGATTTATCATCAAAAACTTCGCCTTTAAAGATCCATACCTTAATACCTAGAATACCGTAAGTAGTTAACGCTTCAGTAAAACCATAATCAATATCAGCACGTAATGTATGTAGAGGAACACGGCCCTCTCTATACCACTCGTTACGAGCAATATCCGCACCATTCAAACGTCCACTGACTTTAATTTTAATACCTTCAGCACCTAAACGCATTGTATTAGTAACAGCCCGTTTCATGGCACGCCTGAACATAATTCTTCGTTCTAGTTGTTGCGCAACACTCTCAGCAACTAACAAAGCGTCTAATTCAGGTTTACGAATCTCTTCAACATTGATTTGCACCGGAACACCCATGATTTTGCTAACTTCTGCTCGCAAAGAGTCAACATCTCCACCTTTTTTACCAATAACAATGCCTGGACGAGCTGTATGGATTGTTATCTGCGCATTACCAGCAGGGCGATTAATTTGAATCTTACTAACAGACGCAGCCATTAACTTCTTCTTTAAGAAATCTCTAGCAATCAAATCCTGCTTAAGCATCTCGGGATAAGCTTGCGTGCTAGCATACCAGCGAGAATTCCAATCTTTAACAATTCCAAGGCGTATACCAGTTGGATGTACTTTTTGACCCATATTTATTTACTCTTTATTTAGTGTCACTAACTTCAATAGTTAGATGGCAGTTTCTTTTAAGTATCTTATTACCACGACCTTTAGCACGTGCTTTAAACCTTTTGTAAGTTGGCGCCTCATCTACAAATACAGTAGAAACAAACAAATCATCTACATCAGCACCTTCATTGTGCTCAGCGTTTGCAATTGCAGAGTTTAATAACTTCTTAAAGCTATCTGCAGCTTTACGAGTACTAAAACCCAAAAGATTTAATGCGTCCTCAACTCCCCTGCCTCTAATTTGATTAGCCACTAAGCGGCCTTTCTGGGCAGAAAAATTTGCGTTCTTTAATTTAGCTCTTACTTCCATCACGACACCAATTATTATCTAGATTTCTTATCAACAATATGACCACGATAGGTACGGGTTAAAGCAAACTCACCCAGCTTGTGACCAACCATGTTTTCACTAATCAAAACTGGCATATGTTGCCTACCATTATGAATAGCTATCGTTAAACCAACCATAGTTGGTGAAATCATTGAACGTCTAGACCAAGTTTTAATAGGTCTGCGATTATTACTTTCTGCAGCCGCTTCGACTTTCTTCATCAAATGAAGATCAACGAAAGGGCCTTTTTTAATGGATCTTGGCACAATATATCCTTAACGTTTAGTTCTATTTCTGACAATTAATTTATCAGTGCGTTTGTTTTTACGCGTCTTATAACCTTTAGTCGGCATACCCCAAGGAGATACCGGGTGACGACCACCAGATGTTTTACCCTCACCACCACCATGTGGATGATCTACTGGGTTCATAGCAACACCACGAACAGTTGGCCTAACACCTCTCCAGCGTTTAGCACCCGCCTTACCCAACGAGATCAAACTATGTTCAGAATTACCAACCTCACCAATAACAGCACGGCACTCAGAGAGAACTTTACGCATCTCACCTGAACGCAATCTCAACGTAACGTGATTACCATCTCTAGCTACAATCTGAACAACCGTACCAGCACTACGTGCAATTTGCGCACCTTTATTTGGCTTTAATTCAACACAATGAACTTGAGTACCAACAGGAATATTTCTCATTGGCAAACAATTACCGATCGTAATTGGGGCTACTTCAGAGGAAACTATTTCATCGCCGACATTTAAATTCTTTGGCGCAATGATGTATCGTCTTTCGCCGTCATTATATAGTATTAACGCAATATTGGCAGTCCTATTTGGGTCATATTGCAGACTTTCTACTTTTCCAGGTACGTCGTATTTATTTCTTTTAAAGTCAATAAGACGATAGTGCTGCTTGTGACCTCCACCACGATGTCTTGTAGTGATTCGACCATTATTGTTTCTACCACCAGATTTAGTTTTTTTGACTAAAAGTGGCGCGTGAGGCGCATCCTTACTTAAATCAGCATTTTTAACTCGTACAACAAAACGAGAGCCAGGAGAAGTTGGTTTTGATTTTACAATTGCCATAATATTAATTTATCTTCCGATTAAGCAGAAATGAATTCTATTTCTTGCCCAGGTTTAATACGAACATAAGCTTTTTTAACATCAGATCTTTTTCCAAAACCTTTGCCAAAGCGTTTAACTTTACCTTTTACGTTTAAAGTTTTAACTGACTCAACATTAACGTCGAATAACTTCTCAACAGCCGCTTTAATTTCACTTTTATTGGCGGTATTGTTAACTTTGAAAACGTATTGATTGTTATTTTCTGCCGCTATAGAGCTTTTCTCAGTAACTACAGGTGCAGTAATTAACTGCAATAAAAATTCTTGATTCATTTTAAACGCTCCTCAATTAATGCAATTGCATCTGCCGTCACGCATACCTTCTCATACGCTAGCAAAGAAACCGGATCGATCTCGTATGCAGTACACACATCAATTTTATGAATATTTCTACTGGCTAGTTCTAAGTTTTTATCTTCAGCAGCCAATACAATTAACGCACTTGTAATGCCTTTTTCCGCAAGCAAGCCATTAAGTAGTTTAGTTTTAGGCTCTTCAATAGATAAGCCATCAACGATAACAAGCCTATCTTGTCTGATTAGCTCAGAAAGAATCGATCTCATCCCTACCGCATACATTTTTTTATTTAGTTTTTTGCTGTGATCTTGTGGCTTAGCAGCAAATGTAACACCACCAGTTCGCCAGATCGGACTTCTAATAGTCCCAGCACGTGCGCGACCCGTACCTTTTTGCTTCCATGGCTTAACTCCACCACCACTTACTTCAGAACGTGTTTTTTGTGCACGCGTACCTGATCTTGCATTAGCCATGTACGTAACAACAAGCTGATGGATAATTCCTTCGTTGTAGTCTTGACCAAATACTGTTTCAGATACGTCTTTACCTACCACAGGCGATTGAGTATTCATAATTTTGCCTATTTATTTATTTTGATTGCAGGTGTAATAACAATATCACCATTTTTAGCACCAGGAATGGCCCCCTTGATCAATACGACAGACTTGTCAGCGTCAATACGAACAATCTCAAGATTTTGAGTTGTTACCCGCTCATCACCCATGTGACCAGACATTTTCTTGCCTTTTACAACTCGACCAGGAGTTTGACATTGACCAATTGAACCAGGTGCACGGTGAGATAGTGAGTTACCGTGAGTAGCATCTTGCATCGAGAAGTTATATCTTTTGATAACACCGGCAAAACCCTTACCGATACTCTTTCCACGAACATCAATTTTTTGACCCGCTTCAAAAATATCTAACGAAAGATCTGAACCAACTTCAAGAGAAGAATCTTCATCAAGTCTAAATTCCCACAAGCCTCTTCCTGCTTCAACGCCTGCTTTAGTAAACTGACCAGCTTCAGCTTTATTTACTCTAGAATTTTTAACTTCACCTGTTGTTACCTGCACAGCAGAGTAACCATCAGTTTCCTGACTTAATATACGGGTGATACGATTTGGCAAAATTTGTACAACAGAAACGGGAATAGATACACCTTCTTCTGTAAACAATCTCGTCATACCGCATTTACGACCCACTAAACCTAAAGACATGATTTATCCTTTATTTTCTTATTAATGCTGAACTAGTTCAGCTTAATTTGCACATCAACACCTGCTGATAAATCGAGCTTCATTAAAGCATCAACAGTTTTATCAGTCGGTTCAACAATATCCATCATACGTTTGTGCGTACGAAGCTCATATTGATCTCGAGCATCTTTATTAACATGTGGCGAAATAAGAACAGTAAAACGTTCTTTTTTTGTAGGCAATGGAATAGGGCCCATTACTTGTGCACCTGTTCTTTTTGCAGTTTCTACAATTTCACGCGCAGCATGATCTATTAAACGATGATCAAAGCCTTTTAAACGTATTCTTATGGATTGTTTTGACATTATAATTACTCGATTATTTTAGCAACAACGCCGGCACCAACTGTGCGGCCGCCTTCACGAATAGCAAAACGTAAGCCGTCTTCCATCGCAATTGGGTTTATTAACTTTACTGTCATTTGCACGTTGTCACCTGGCATCACCATTTCTACGCCTTCTGGTAAATCACACGCACCTGTTACGTCGGTTGTTCTGAAGTAGAACTGGGGACGGTATCCGTTAAAGAACGGTGTATGACGACCACCTTCGTCTTTTCCTAATACATAAACTTCTGCTTCGAAGTGTGTATGCGGTGTAATTGAACCTGGCTTTGCTAATACTTGACCACGTTCTACGTCTTCACGTTTTGTGCCACGTAGTAGGATACCGACGTTATCGCCTGCTTCACCTTGGTCAAGCAATTTGCGGAACATTTCAACACCGGTACAGGTTGTTGTGACGGTGTCTTTTACCCCGACAATTTCAATTTCTTCACCTACGTTGATGATGCCACGCTCAATACGTCCGGTAACAACTGTTCCACGACCTGAGATTGAGAAGACGTCTTCAACCGGCATTAAGAAGTCACCATCAACGGCACGTTCTGGTAATGGGATGTATGTGTCTAAGGCTTCAACTAACTTCAGTACTGATGGCACACCGATCTCTGATGTATCGCCTTCTAGTGCTTTAAGTGCTGAACCGGTTACGATTGGTGTGTCATCACCTGGGAATTCGTACATGTCTAATAATTCACGTACTTCCATTTCTACTAACTCTAGTAGTTCTTCATCGTCAACCATGTCGGCTTTATTTAAGAATACAACGATGTATGGTACGCCAACTTGGCGAGACAGTAGGATATGCTCACGTGTTTGTGGCATTGGGCCGTCAGCTGCCGAACAGACTAAGATAGCTCCATCCATTTGCGCTGCGCCTGTGATCATGTTTTTTACGTAATCGGCGTGACCTGGGCAATCTACGTGGGCGTAGTGACGTGTTTCTGATTCGTATTCAACGTGTGACGTTGCGATGGTAATACCACGCTCACGTTCTTCTGGTGCGTTGTCAATCTCAGCAAACGCTTTGACTTCTCCACCCATCGCTTCAGCCATTACTTTCGTTAACGCAGCTGTTAAGGTTGTTTTTCCGTGATCAACGTGGCCAATCGTACCAACGTTTACATGGGGCTTATTTCTTTCAAATTTTTCTTTAGACATTACGCACCTTTTGTTCGAACATTAATTTAAATTAAAACCACAATCACTTCTTTAAAACTGGAGCCCATAATCGGAATTGAACCGATGGCCTCTTCCTTACCAAGGAAGTGCTCTACCCCTGAGCTATATGGGCCTACTTCACCCCATTAATGGAGCGGGTGGCGGGAATCGAACCCGCATGTTCAGCTTGGAAGGCTGACGTTCTACCACTGAACTACACCCGCGGTATTTTCGACCCTATAAAAATGGTGGAGGGGGGAGGATTCGAACCTCCGAAGGCTGAGCCGTCAGATTTACAGTCTGATCCCTTTGGCCGCTCGGGAACCCCTCCGAATTTAGCCGACTATTGTCTTTTATTTAAATTTGGCTGTCAACATAGAAAACACATGTCGCTTAAAGTTTTTATTTTCCATGAAGATGCTGCATGACAGATTGGTACTCACCACGGCAAATAGCAGGCACCTCATTAATAATATCTCCGATTACTTCTTCAAGTAATTGCGATTCAACTTTACCAGGCGCCTTTAGCACATAGTTAACAACCTTATTGCGGTCGCCCGGGTGACCAATCCCTATTCTTAACCTATAAAAATCCTTCGTGGACATATTCGCAATAATATCTCTTAGCCCATTATGACCTCCATGACCACCCCCGAACTTTAAGCGCACCAACCCAGGAGCAATATCCAGTTCATCATGCACGACTAATATCTGATCAATCGGTATCTCGAAGTAACTTGCGCACGCCCGAACAGAGAAACCACTTTTATTCATATAGGCTTGAGGCTTAATCAGTCGGACTACCCTGCCCTCAATTAAACACTTTGCCAACTCGGCTTTAAACTTTGACTCATAGCTAAAAGACACATTATATTTATGAGCCAATTCGTCCAACAATAAAAACCCGGCATTATGCCGGGTTTTTTTATACTCATCGCCTGGATTACCCAAACCGACAATTAAAGAAATCATAGCTATTCGCCAGACTCCTCATCTTCAGATTTTTCTTCAGCCACCTCTTCCTCATCATCATCATCAACAGCTGCCGCTCTATTTGCTTGAATAGCCACTACCTGAAGATCATGATCATCACCCTGGCCTAGCGCGACAATTTCCATACCTTTGGCTAATTTAATATCTGACAAATGCAAGCTATCACCAATCTCTAAAGCTGAAACATCCACTTCAATGTACTCAGGAAGATCACCGGGCAAACATTGAATTTCAATATCGACCAAATCATGCGTTACAACACCACCTTGCTTAGCACCTGGCGCTTCATCAGCACCAATAAAGTGAAGAGGCACGTGAACTTTTAATTTTTCCGTCATGCTAACGCGCATAAAATCTGCGTGCATTAAAATGCTTTTAGCAGGATGTCGCTGCAGAGCTTTAATAATCACCTTTTCTTTCTTTCCATCTACATCAATTGACAAAATATGAGAAAAGAAAGCCTCATTATCCGTACTGTGCATTAACTGGTTATGACCCAAGGTTATTGAGACAGGCTCTTTGCCAGCCCCATAAATTACAGCCGGAACCATTTCTTGTTTACGTAAGCGACGTGTTGCACCTTTACCCAAATCCTTGCGAATCGATGCCGCCAATTCAAAGCTGATACTCATCTAACCTTCTCCAAAAATAATATTTAATTGCACTAAACAGCGTATTTTGCCACACTTTTTAATCTACGTATAGCGAACTCACCGAATCACCTTCCACCATCCGTCGAATTGTCTCGGCTAACATCTCGGCAACGCTAAGCTGTCGGATTTTCTCACAAGCCAATGCCGCCTCACTCAACGGAATCGTATCCGTCACCACTAATTCATCCAACACAGAATTTGATATATTACCTATCGCCTTTCCTGATAACACTGGATGGGTACAATAAGCTTTTACACTAATCGCGCCATTTTCTTTTAATGCCTTAGCCGCTAAGCATAACGTGCCAGCAGTATCAACAAGATCATCGACAATGACGCACTCTCTACCACTCACATCACCAATAATATTCATGACCTGAGATACATTCGCCTTAGGTCGGCGTTTATCAATAATTGCTAAATCCGCATCATCTAACCGCTTAGCAAGCGCGCGAGCTCGTACTACGCCACCCACATCAGGCGAAACAATCATTAAGTTTTCGGTTTTTCTTTTCCAAATATCACTCAACAGCAAGGGCGACGCATAAACATTATCGACCGGAATATCAAAAAAACCTTGTATTTGGTCAGCATGCAAGTCTACCGTTAAAACATGATCCGCACCCGCTGTATCTATCATCTTAGCAACCAATTTTGATGTAATTGGTACACGTGCCGAGCGCGGGCGACGGTCTTGCCTTGCATAGCCATAGTAAGGGATAACAGCGGTAATCCGGCTTGCACAGGCTCTTTTTAATGCATCAATCATCACCAACAACTCCATAACATGGTTATTGGTTGGCGCACATGTCGGCTGAATGATAAAGACGTCCTTACCACGAACATTCTCACCTATTTCAACCATCACTTCGCCATCGCTAAATATTTCCACGCTGGCTCTTCCTAGCCTCATATTTAAATGACGCACGATATCTTTAGCTAACGATATGTTTGCATTGCCAGCAAACACCATGATGCCACTATCTAGCACAGTAAACTCCCACTAAAGCTTTGAATGATATATAAAGAATGGCTGGGGCGCCAGGACTCGAACCTGGGATGCGGAGATCAAAACCCCGTGCCTTAACCGCTTGGCCACGCCCCAAACTTTATGGCTGCAGATTATACCTGATTTACTCGATTAAAAAACTGTTTAAGTGACTTCTGTAAAGGAGATTCGTTAACACCTTTTACAACCCACTTATTCCAGTCAACCGGTAACTGATCTGACAGCGACACCGCCTCTTGCCGAGTATTGCATTTTGCAAACATACTCGAGCCAGTGCCTGTTAAATAAACTTTACTAAAGACAGAAAATCGTCGATACACATCGTCTAATTCCTGACTCATTTGTCTAACAACGGGCAAGCAACTATTATTTTCTTGTCCGTTTAAAAAGTCGCGTATTGTGATCGCAGAATTAACTCGTGTCAAATGCTTATGTGTAAAAACTTCTCTTGTTGAGCAATGGTAATCGGTATTAACTACAACAAACCACTTTTCAGGTAACTCTATCGGCGTCACTTTCTCGCCGACACCTTCTGCCCAAGCTGAGCATCCTTTCACAAAAACCGGCACATCCGCACCTAACTCAAGACCTAAAACAGCCAATTGTTCGACTGACAACCCTAGCCCCCAAACCTCATTCAGCACAACGAGTGTTGTCGCAGCATCCGAACTACCTCCACCTAAGCCTGCACCCATAGGCAGTATCTTTTTTAGTGTGATATGCGCACCAGACTTTGACCCACTTCGCTGTTTCAATAATTGCGCCGCCTTTAACACTAGGTTTTCGTCCATTTTAATATCAGCTGAACGACAACTTAAGGTCACATCATTATGATCAGTTGGTACGATATTCAACCAATCGGATATGGCAATTATTTGAAAAACTGTTTGCAGCTCATGATAACCATCGGCTCTTTGCCCGATAACATTAAGCATTAAATTTAATTTTGCCGGCGCTGGCCACCAATGCTCAGCCCACTCGTTCTGATCTACAGTTACACTAACCATTCATCCACGACCAATTTTATTTTCAACCCTTCTTTCGATAAGTAAATTTTACTTGGTAAGACAATACCACCCACCTTCTCAAAATCTCCCAACCTTACATCCCATCCATCTTGGTTAAACAAAATAACGCCCGTCTTCTGCTCTTCACTCATTAATAACTGGGCTTTAGGGGACGGTATGCCCCTCACCCAATATTTCAAATGTGCCCAAGGAGGCAAGTAGCCTAAAGATGACTGCAAATCCTCGTCTGAAATACGCTGCATGACTCCCTTGGCGTCAGACATCGCAATTCCTGCATTTGAATATACCAACCTTGCAACCACCCCACCTAGCGACGTACTCAAGGTTAAATCATCAGCGAGAGCATCATGCTTCCACTCCAACTTAGTTAACCAGGACTCGCGATGATTACGCACGGACAGTCGACCCAATAATTGCCAATGCTTAATAGCTAAAACCTTTTCCGTGTTCAGAAGGCTCTGAGCAATATTCGCGTCCGATTTAATCGAACCCACCGAGGAACACGCAAGCAATTGCGTAACTAATAATACAAGCAGGAAATAACGAATCACTTAAGCCTCTTCAAAACCTCTATTAAGTGTCGGTTATCAGCATCTCGCTTCAGCGCATTCCCCCACAACTGACGCGCTTCTTTTTGGCGACCCAACATCCATAATGTTTCACCTAGATGCGCCGCTATCTCGCCCTCCGGTGAGATTTTATAGGCCTCTTGCAACAAAACCAACGCCTTCTCATAGTGCCCTTCACGATAATTCAGCCAACCCATACTGTCTAAAATGGCTGAATCATTCGGACGCAATGATATCGCCTGCGATAAATACTGACGAGCCTCTTTAAACCGAAAGGTCTTACTCGCTAAAGTATACCCAAGCGCATTTAATGCATTAGCATCGTTGGGCTCCCTTTCCAGCACAAACAATAAATCTTTCTCTGCAACAGTCAACTCATCTAATTCAGTTGCAGCAATTGAGCGGGCATAGCGTAGAGACAAGTCATCAGGCGATGCATTAACAGCTTCATTCATCAAGGCATATAAAACCTTATTATGTTGCCCACCCATTAATAACTCCGCTTCTAATAAATAAAACTTAGTTGCGTTTTTTGGGTATTCATTACGAAGCCTTTGCAAAACACTTCTTGCTCCTTGTAGGTCGCCAGTCTCTGACTTAATCATTGCAATGGATGCTTGAGAATCCATATGATGAACACCTTTTTTCACCCTCTCAAACCACATCAAGGCTTCTTCATAAGCTTTTTGGTAATAGTAGATGCGGCCCAAGTAAAAAGCTGATTTTGAAGAGAATGCATCGACTTCATACAAATCTTTAAATACCTTTAATGCCTCATTGGCATTATCTAACTTTAAATAAACAAGGCCTAGTGCAAAGCTTGCCTCGGGGTAGCTTTCCCCTTGAGAGACTAATTTCAAAAACTCTATTTTGGCAGCTTCATAGTCTTCACTCTTGGCTAATAACTGCCCATACCCCATCGTCAGCTGCCTTGATTTAAGTCGCTCGGCTGCATTTTTTAGCGTCAATAAAGCACGCTCCGTTTCCTCTTTACCTTCCAGCACCAGTGCAAGTTGCGCAAAACCTACCGGCCAAGTTGGGTCTAATTTTGTGACCGTTATCGCGTCATTTTCTGCCTGACCCCACTCTTTCAGCTGAGACATAATTTTTGAACGAACTAAATAAACACCAGCCTCTTCAGGGTAACTATCCACCAGCACATTGATCACGTTAACCCCAACATCCTTATTGGCATTACGAAAAACAACATCACCGATAGCAAGCAGGGCACTACGCAGAGGAATGTCACTTTCTTCAAGTATTAAATTAATCTGACTCAAGCTTTTCTCAGCATCGCCTGAACGTAAATAAATAGTCAGCGCAAGTCGACGCGACTGAACTGACAACACCTGAGAAGACTCAAGTAATATATCTATTGCAGCCTTCGCTGCCACAATATCTTTGTTATACAGGGCTATTTGGGCCGCTCTCAAAGCAACTTGAGGGTCATTCGAACGTTTCGCTGCATCAACATAAAAAGCTGAGGCCATATTAATGTCTCCTCGCTGGCCAGCCACCTCCCCCCCCAACAAGCTATATAACAATGCTGCGTCTAACTGACTAGGTTGAATTAACGCCGTATTCGGCTCTTTCTCTTCAATACTCGATGCCGCCTTAACAGGCTCTTCAACTTCAACAATATCGCTACTTGTCACATGAGCACAACCTGCCAAAGAAGCCACAAGAACCACTAACACTAACCTTAAAAGCATATTTTTCTCACTCAATATCTCACGCTACATTACCCACCCACAAATGCGCTAATTAGATGACAGCCACTTCCAAAGAAAATCTGTGGAGTCATCCATTCGAACTTAATAGAACATTCATTAGATGAAAAAGCTTATAATAACCCAATTAGATTAAAGTAAAACCACCAAAAGTGCATGCTGCTTACGCTCGGACTCAATCACAATACTGCGCCTATCGACATCCGTGAGAAACTTGCTTTTTCACCTGATCGCCTAAGCCACTCACTTCAGTCCTTAAACAAGCTCGCCTCTATCGAAGAAGCAGCCATTTTATCGACCTGTAATCGCACAGAAATTTATTGTGACACCACCACTCAGCAAGCTGATGAACTCATCACTTGGCTAGCAGCCCATCATCAACTAGATGAAAACAACATAAGAAACTACCTCTATAGTCACACTGAGCACCACTCAATAAAACATATGTCCCGCGTTGCATGTGGTCTCGATTCCATGGTTTTAGGTGAACCCCAAATTCTAGGCCAAATGAAAACAGCCTATCAACAAGCCGCTGAGGCCGGGACCTTAGGAAAATACCTAGGACGCTTGTTTCAACACACTTTTCAAGTTGCAAAAAAAGTACGCACCGACACTGCTATTGGCTCTAGTCCAGTATCAGTTGCCTTCGCCGGCGTTAAATTGGCACAACAAATATTTGGTGACTTACAAGATCAAACAGCACTACTCATTGGTGCAGGCGAAACAATTGAATTATCAGCTCAGCATCTAAAAGAACAAGGTATTGGCCGCTTAATTGTAGCCAACAGAACGTTAGAAAAAGCACATACTATCGCCTCCCAAGGCAACGGTTACGCCATTGAAATAAAAGACATCCCTGAGCACCTCTCTGAAGCAGATATCATTATTTCATCAACCGCTAGCTCACTTCCCATTTTAGGCAAAGGTAGCGTTGAAACAGCTATTGCAAAACGTAAACATAAACCCATGTTTATGATGGATTTAGCCGTACCACATGATATTGAAAAGGAAGTCGGTTCGTTAAGCGACGTGTATCTTTACTGCGTTGATGATCTAAAAAATATAGTTGATGTTGGTTTACAATCTCGCCGTGAAGCAGCCGAGCAAGCTGAAGACATTATTGATATTCAAGTGTCTCACTTTCAAACTTGGATTCGAGCGCAAGATGCCTCAAAAACCATTTATCAGCTAAGAACACAATCAGATAAAACACGCGAAGAAGTGCTTCAAAAAGCCATCAATTCACTTAATAATGGTCAACCAGCTGAGCATGTCCTTGAACGCTTAGCGAGTGATTTAACAAACAAAATTTTACACGCACCCAGTAGCACATTGAAACAGGCAGCATCTGAAGGTAACAACGAATTACTATCAGCCGCTCAACAACTTTTTAACCTAAAAAAATAACGTGAACATAACCATTTTACAAAAGCTAGACACCCTCTCTGAGCGCTTCGAAGAAATTGCAGGACTGTTGTCTGAACCTAGCGTACAGAGCGATCAAAACAAATTTCGCGCTTTAAGCCAAGAGTATGCCCAACTAGACCCCATTGTCAGCACACATCAAAACTACTTGGTGACACTGGAGGATCAAAAAGCAGCAAAAGCCATGCTCAACGATAGCGACCCTGATATCAAAGCAATGGCGAAAGAAGAACTCAAAGAAACTCAGATTGCTCTGGAAACACAAGAAAAAGAACTACAAATCCTTTTACTTCCAAAAGACCCTAACGACGGGAAAAATGCGTTCCTTGAAGTTCGAGCTGGAACAGGTGGTGATGAAGCCGCTATTTTTTCAGGTGATTTATACCGCATGTACTTACGGTTCGCCGAGAAAAAAGGCTGGAAATTTGAAATTATGAGTGAAAACCAAGGCGACCACGGCGGTTACAAAGAAATTATTGCGCGGATTGAAGGCAACGATGTGTATTCACAACTTAAGTTTGAATCGGGCGCCCACCGTGTTCAACGTGTTCCAGAAACTGAATCGCAAGGCCGCGTACACACCTCAGCTTGTACAGTAGCCATCATGCCTGAAGCCGATGAAAAAGATGAGATTGAAATCAACTCCGGCGACCTACGCGTTGATACATTTCGCGCATCAGGCTCGGGCGGACAGCACGTTAATAAAACCGACTCTGCCATTCGTCTTACCCACCTTCCAACGGGTACCGTTGTAGAGTGTCAAGACGAACGCTCCCAACATAAAAATCGAGCACGTGCGATGTCACTGTTAAAAGCTAGAATTATGAGTGCCGAACAAGAAAAAGCTGATGCAGAACAAGCAGAGTCTCGTCGCTCACAGGTTGGCAGTGGTGATCGCTCTGAACGAATTCGCACTTACAATTACCCACAAGGTCGGGTAACCGATCATCGCATCAACTTAACGCTATATAAATTAGATGAAGTGATGCAAGGTTCGCTGGATCAAATCATTGACCCGTTAATTCAAGAACACCAAGCTGAACAACTAACCCAGCTAAGTTCTGACGATTAGCGACACCCTTGGCCAATTTAACCATAAAAGAGGCGCTAAAACTCGCATCTAATAGCCTACTTGATAGCGACAGTGGTGAACTCGATAGTGAGGTTTTACTCGCTCACGTAGTTAAAAAAAACCGCAGCTACTTCAGGGCTTGGCCAGATCGCACCCTATCGGCCGATGATCTGCACACCTTTCTACAGCTTATCGAACAACGTCAAATTGGGCAGCCTATTGCCTATTTGACCGGCGAGCGTGAATTTTGGTCTCGGTCTTTTATTGTGTCACCTGATGTTTTAATACCCCGACCGGACACTGAGTTACTGATCGACATCGTTCAACAAAAATTTACAACAAACCAATCCTTTTCTATTTTAGATTTAGGTACTGGCAGTGGCGCAATAGCCATAACATTGGCCCTAGAGTTTAGCAACGCATCGGTCACAGCAGTTGACTCAAGCATTAAGGCCCTCGCCATCGCAAACAAAAATAGCCGTCAACTTAATGCAAACAAAGTTGAGTTTATTCACAGCGTCTGGTTTGAACAAGTACCTAGCAAAGCTTTCGACATAATTATCAGCAACCCGCCTTATATTTGCCAAACTGACCCACATCTTTTAGACGGTGATGTTCGCTTTGAACCAAACTCAGCGCTAGTCGCTATGGACGGCGGCTTATTAGACATTAAACATATTACTTCAAATGCTCATAAATACCTTAAATCAGATGGCGTACTGTTATTTGAACATGGCTATCAACAGGGCGTACAGGTTAAAAATTTGTTAGAATCATCCGGGTTCAAATCAACCGAACAATTTCAAGATATCCAAGGCCATACTCGTGCCACATTAGGCAAAAAGCCGTAATCAATAAGGTTTTAAAATGCATCAAAAAGAAATCGAATTACCAAGGAAGCTGGTCAACAAACTCTTGCACCACGCCCAACTATCACAAGACATAGAGGCTTGTGGTTTTGTCGGCAAGGATGAGTCTGGCAACTATACTTGCTACCCCGTTAAAAATGTTGCCGACGTACCTAGCACTCGCTTTTTAATGGCGCCTGAAGAACAAATAAGCACCATGAAAGCGATGCGTGACAAGGAAGAAAGCCTTTTCGCCATTTATCATTCCCACCCAACAGCACCGGCCAAACCCTCGGCGACTGACATTGAGCTATCCGCTTACCCAGAAGCTTATTACTTGATTATTTCTTTGAACACCAAAGGCGTGCTAGAAATGCGCTGTTTCAAATTACTGCACGACGAAAATATTGTTGAAATCACCCTTAGAATGAGTGAAGAATAAAACCTATTGTTTATCGTCAATATCTAGGTTTTTGGGTTCTAAGCTCGAGAAATACATGGCGCGCTTTAGCTTTCTTCTTGGCCCATCAGCATACTCACTCAATAAATAAGCTTCTCTATAGGCCACGACCGCATCATTATATTTTTTCAAGTGCATTTGCGCATCACCCACTAGCAACCACCCTTGAACGGTCGGCTTATCCTTGAGCTTCTCGGTGACACGAGCAATCTGTTGCTCAACGTTCGCCCTCTCCTCATCCACCGGCTTTATCACAGCTTGCGTAGCATCAACTTGCTCTGTTGTTACATTCGCACACGCCAGCATCATTAACGACAGTACAAAAACACTCACCCCTTTAAATACACTCATAAACACCTCATTATTTAATTTAATTTCATCTAGCTATGAACTTGGCATGCTAATTATTCTTTCAACTTGCTCTGTAGTAATTTATTTAACTCTTGGGGGTTTGCTTTACCTTGAGTTTGCTTCATCAATTGGCCCACGAAAAAGCCTATCATCTTCGTTTTCCCAGCTCTAAATTGTTCCACCTGATCCATATTATCAGCCATCAATTGATCAATCATTTTTTCAAGTGCACCTGTATCAGAAATTTGCTTTAAACCTTCTCGTTCAATAAGCTCATCGGCAGAATGCTCGCTTGACCACATCAACTCAAGCACTTGCTTGGCTATTTTTCCAGAAATAGTTTGGTCCGCTATTCGCTTAACCAAGCCACCTAAGCGTTCCGCACTAACCGGGCTATTCACTATATCCACGTTATGTTGGTTCAAAGCAGCACTTAACTCACCCATCACCCAATTGGCAACAAGCTTAGCCTCTCCATCAGAGAAATTAACAGCATCTTCATAATAATCAGCCATTGCCCGTTGCGTGGTTAACACCTCGGAGTCGTAGGCACTTAAACCATATTGCTGCTGAAAACGCTGTTTTTTAGCCGCCGGTAACTCTGGCAAACTATCGCGCATTTCATCTAATAGTGATGATGTTATTTCTACTGGCAACAAATCGGGGCACGGGAAGTAACGGTAATCATTCGCCTCTTCTTTTGATCGCATGGAGCGCGTTTCATCTTTGTTTGCATCATACAAACGGGTTTCTTGAACCACCTTGCCACCTGAATCAATCACATCAATCTGACGTTCAACTTCGTGTGCAATCGCTTTTTCAATAAAACGAAAAGAGTTTAAATTTTTAATTTCTGCACGTGTTCCAAACTCTTCTTGCCCCACTGGCCTAACCGACACGTTCACATCACAACGAAAAGAGCCTTCCTGCATGCTGCCATCACAAATGCCCAAATACTGCACCAACGTGTGCAATTTTTTAACATAGGCAACCGCTTCTGCAGCTGAACGCATATCAGGTTCAGAAACAATTTCAAGTAAGGGTGTGCCAGCACGATTCAGATCAATACCCGTCATACCATGATAATCTTCATGCAACGATTTACCCGCGTCCTCTTCTAAATGAGCTCGTGTTACACCTATTGTTTTAGTTTCGCCACCTACTTCAATATCCAACTGCCCTAAACCCACAATAGGCTTATCAAATTGACTCGTTTGGTAACCCTTTGGCAAATCAGGATAAAAATAATTTTTACGTGCGAACACCGAGTATGGCGCAATATGCGCACCAATCGCCAAACCAAACTTCACGGCAAAGCGTACCGCCTGTTCATTTAGAACCGGCAAGGTACCCGGCATTCCAAGGTCGATGGCACATGCTTGTGTGTTTGGTTCAGCACCATACGCCGTAGATGCACCAGAGAAAATTTTAGATTTAGTGGCTAGCTGAGCGTGAATTTCAAGTCCAATAACTGTCTCCCATTTCATGCTGATGCCTCCTGCTCGTACCCAGCTGGCACCGCAAGGTGCCAATCTGTTAGTTGTTGATATTGATGCGCCACGTTTAATAAACGAGCCTCTTCAAAATAATTACCAATCAATTGCATACCCACCGGTTTATTATTAACGAAACCACACGGTACAGACATACCAGGCAAACCCGCTAAATTAACGCCAATGGTAAAAATATCTGACAAATACATTGAAACAGGGTCACCTTTTTTCTCACCTGACGCAAATGCAACTGATGGCGCTGTCGCACTGGCAATAACATCCACTTCTTTAAAGGCCTCTACAAAATCTTGTTTAATTAAACGGCGGACTTGCTGTGCTTTTTTGTAATACGCATCGTAATAACCTGCTGATAGCACATACGCGCCGATCATAATTCGACGTTTCACCTCATCACCAAAGCCTTCTCCACGCGAGCGCTTGTACAGATCTTCTAAATCTTTCGGTGATTCACAACGATGTCCAAAACGAACACCATCAAAACGTGACAAATTAGCAGAGCACTCAGCTGGCGCGACCACGTAATAAGCGGGCACGGATAGGTTAATATTAGGCAAACTAATTTCTTTTATATTTGCACCTGCTGACTTCATCGCATCAACCGCTGCTTCAACTTTCTCACGAATATCAGCATCAAGGTCTTTAGTGAAAAACTCTTTTGGCAAGCCAATGGTCAAACCTTTGATGGAATCACCTAGACCCGCCAACAAATCATCCACCGGTTTATCGACACTGGTGGAGTCTTTTTCATCAAACCCTGACATCGCTTGCAACATAATAGCGGCATCTTCAGCGCTTTTTGCCATTGCACCGCCTTGGTCTAGGCTTGAGGCAAATGCAATCATTCCGTAACGTGACACGCGACCATAAGTCGGCTTAATGCCGGTAATACCGCAAAAAGCGGCTGGCTGACGAATAGAGCCGCCCGTATCCGTGCCGCTCGCCAACGGTGCTAAACGAGCAGCAACGGCTGCGGCCGAACCGCCTGAAGAACCACCGGGCACGGTATCCAAATCCCAAGGATTTTTCACACTGCCATAAAAACTTGTCTCATTAGATGAGCCCATCGCAAACTCATCCATATTGGTTTTACCCAACATAACGGCACCTGCCAGCTCTAATTGGTTAACCGCAGTCGCTGTATAAGGCGCAACAAAGTTATCTAGCATTTTTGAACCACAGCTCGTTCTCAAGCCTTGCGTACAAAAAATATCTTTATGTAGCAAAGGGATACCTGTTAACAAGCCGCCCCCACCCGATGCGATCACCTTGTCTGCTTGTTGTGCAATGGAAAGTGCCACCTCTTCATTTGAAGTGATAACACTATTTAGATCGCCATCGAAATGTTTTATCCGCGCCAAAAAATATTGGCTCAATTCAACACTTGATATCTCTTTATTGCGAAGACTCGCAGACAGTTCTTTTAGTGATTTGTTATACATTTTTTACCAAAACTAATAATACAATTAATCGATCACGCGCGGCACTAAGAATAAACCATCTTCTATCGCCGGCGCATTTTTCTGCAAAGCATCACGTTGATTGCTTTCCAAAACAACATCTGTTCTAAGCCGTTGAGATTGATCTAACGGATGAGCCATCGGTTCAATATCAGAGGTATCAACTTGGCTCATCTGTTCCACTAACACCATAATGTTGGATAGATCTGACGCATATGATTCAACTTGCTCTGGTTCAATACCGAGCCTCGCCAAATGTGCTATTTTCAGTACATCTTCCGACTGAATTGACATAGAATGACTCCTTTATTTAATTCCATCTTTAAAACCGTGCAAATTAACACAATTCGCGTCTTGCCCAAAGAGGTAAAGGGTTGTTAAAGTACAAAATTACTCACCATTAACACTTATTAATTTCATGTTTAAAAAAATACGTGGCATGTTTTCCAACGATTTGTCCATCGATTTGGGGACTGCGAATACTTTAATTTATGCCCTTGGCAAAGGCATTGTGCTCGATGAGCCCTCTGTTGTCGCTATTCGTGAAGATAAAATTCGTGGCGAAAAAAGCTTTGCAGCTGTCGGGAGTGAAGCGAAAGCGATGTTAGGAAGAACACCTGGAAACATCACCGCTATTCGCCCAATGAAAGATGGCGTTATTGCTGACTTCACGATCACCGAGAAAATGCTTCAGTATTTTATTCATAAAGTACACGAAGGTAAGTTTTTACGCCCAAGCCCCCGAGTCCTCATTTGCGTCCCTTGTGGGTCTACTCAAGTTGAACGCAGAGCGATAAGGGAATCCGCCTCGGGCGCTGGAGCACGTGAAGTGTATTTAATTGAAGAGCCTATGTCTGCTGCCGTAGGCGCTGGTTTACCAATCGATGAAGCACTCGGCTCTATGGTTTTAGACATAGGCGGTGGCACATCAGAAATTGCTGTTCTTTCGCTCAATGGCATCGTTTATTCTGAATCTATTCGCGTCGGTGGTGACCGCTTCGATGAGGCTATTATCAATTATGTTCGTCGTAATTACGGAACCATTATTGGTGAATCAACAGCAGAAAAAATCAAACACACTATCGGCTCAGCTTACCCTGCTAATGAAGTCAAAGAAATGTCCGTTACCGGTCGCAATTTAGCAGAAGGTATTCCTCGAAGCTTCACACTCAATAGCAACGAAATTTTGGAATCTCTACAAGAGCCCGTTAGTGCTATTGTTAGCGCTGTTAAACAAGCGCTAGAGCAAACACCCCCTGAACTCAGTGCAGATGTTGCTGAAAATGGAATCGTGCTAACCGGCGGTGGTGCTCTGCTTTATGGCTTAGACCAACTTATCCATGAGGAAACAGGGGTTCCGGTTCGTACAGCAGACGACCCACTGACTTGCGTTGCTCGAGGTGGCGGTAAAGTATTAGAGTTGATTAATGAAAAGGGACCTAACACGTTTGCTTTAGAATAAGAAAAAAGGTCATTCGCCATAAAACCCATTTTCTCAAAAGGTCCTGCTACCAGCTCTCGCTTTATTGTCGTAGTCCTTATTTCTATTTTACTACTGCTAATAGCACAGCAAACCAATCAACTCGCGCGCCTTAAAGACGGCCTGTCCTTTATCGTGCACCCCGTACTGGTTGCTGTTGACCTACCCACCAAACTGTATAACTGGCTCACTGAAAGCACCAGTGACCTGTCAGAATTAATTGAAGAAAACCACCGTCTCAAATCTGAATCGTTGCTACTAAAAGTCAAACTGCAAAAATTTGAAGCACTTGAAACAGAAAACACCCGTTTGCATAGCTTACTGGAGTCTTCATTTAAAATCGGCGAGCAATTTATTTCTGCCTCGCTGATTAAAGTAAACCAAAACCCAAATACGACAAATATTGTTATCGATAAAGGTAGCCGATTTAATCTATACAAAGGCCAGGCCGCCCTTAACGAAGATGGGGTACTAGGTCAAATTATTAACGTCCACCCTCTTACCTCCTCCATCATGCTCATCACTGACCCTAACCATGCAACACCTGTTGAAATCAATAGGACGGGGTTAAGAACTATTGCATCCGGTAGCGGCATACAGAACACACTCACTCTGCCATACCTACCGCATAATGCCGATATTAAAATAGGCGACTTACTGACGACATCTGGACTAGGTGGCGTATTCCCAACCGGTTACCCCGTTGCCATCGTCACCAAATTAACACCGCTTCCTGGCGAAGCCTTTATGCACGCCGAGGCTAATACCATTGCCAAGATAGACAGTACCCGCGACATTTTATTAGTTTGGAGCAAACAGGAACCCATTCCTATTTTATCCGGTGCACCCGTAGAACCTGAGCCGCTAACGCCCGATGCACGCTAAATCTTCCGGCGGTTTCATTATTGTTTTAAGCGTGTTTTGCTCGATGTGCCTCAGCCTTGCACCATGGCCTGATCAAATCGCAATTTTGATGCCTAACTGGACTCTGCTAACACTAATGTACTGGAGCATCGCCTTACCTCATAAAGTTAGCGTATTGACGGGCTTTGTAACAGGCCTACTATTCGATGTATTAACAGGTAGCCTATTAGGACAAAATGCCCTCATTTTCAGCATCGCCTCATTTTTTTGCCATTCTCTTTACTCTCGTTTAAGAAATTATCGAATATGGCAACAAGCTATTTTTGTTCTGATATTTTTACTCTTGATAAAACTGATATCTTTATGGATTGATCGGTTTACTATGAACACAGGGTATACCTACCAATACTGGCTCCAAGTACTCTTAAGCGCGATGGTTTGGCCTGCCGTATTTGCAAGCCTACGCTTAGTCAGAAGACGCTTTAGGGTGCAATAGCGCACGATGAAAACTCGTTTCGATCTCAAAAGTTCGCTCCAAGAAAACCGCCTGTTTCTCTTACGAGCAACCACGCTCATCGTCTTTGTTCTAATCTTATTTTTTGCGCTCATTGCTCGACTAACGTATTTACAAATTGAAACACATGAGAAGTATGCAGACCTTGCTCAAAACAATCGAGTTAAGCTCTCTGTTATTAACCCTGTACGTGGCTTAATTTTCGATACCCAGGGTCGAGTTCTTGCTGAAAATAACCCCAGCTACAGCCTTGAGTTAGTTCCAGAGCAAGTTCAAGATATGCCTGAAACCCTCAAACAGTTAAGCGCCTTATTGCCTATTTCTGATGATGAAATAAAACTGTTCGAAAAACGCCGGCAGCAACAAAAGCGCTTCGCTAGCGTTCCGCTGAGAAATCGATTAAACGATACCGAAGTCGCAGTTTTTTCTGCTAACCGTCACTTATTCCCCGGCGTCGATATTCAAGCTCGCCCTATACGGCACTACACTTTCCCTGAACTAACCTCGCACGTGGTGGGTTATGTCGGCGCCATCAATGAGAAAGAGCTTAAAACCATTGACCCGGTAAACTACCGAGGTTCTCGTTTTATTGGAAAAACAGGCATTGAAAGAACGTACGAAACTGAACTACACGGACATGTAGGTTATCAACAAACAGAAAACACGGCACAAGGTCGGTCTCTAAAAACCCTTAGCTACACACCTCCGTTATCAGGTAAGGATCTCACCTTACATTTAGATATCGACCTCCAAAAAGTTGCACACGATGCACTCGGTGATTACACCGGTAGTGTTGTTGCGATAGATACGCGCACTGGGGCTGTTCGCGCACTCGTTAGCAAGCCAGGGTTCGATGCTAATTTATTTGCCAAAGGCATCGATCAAACTTCGTACAGTCAGTTACAAAACTCTTCAAAGCGCCCTTTATTTAATCGCTCTCTTCGTGGTCAATACCCCCCCGGGTCTACCTTAAAACCCTTTTTAGGACTGGCAGGGCTTGATTATAAAACCATTCACCCACATCAAAAAATCTACTGCCCGGGCTTTTATCAACTGCCTAAACAAAGCCATAAATATCGCGATTGGAAGAAAACTGGGCACGGTATGACGACACTACACGACTCCATCGTCCAATCATGCGATGTCTATTACTATGTATTGGCTCATGAATTAAAAATCGACCGGATGCATCATTTCTTGCATAAATTTGGCTTTGGGCAAAAAACAGGTATCGATATTCTCGGTGAAAAGTCAGGTTTATTGCCCTCACGCGAATGGAAAAAGCGCACCCGTAACCAAGTTTGGTACCCTGGCGAAACACTGATCGCTGGCATAGGCCAGGGTTTTAATTTAACAACACCACTTCAATTAGCTCACGCTACGGCTATTCTTGCCAACAAGGGTTCCGCATTTACGCCATCGTTGGTTGCTAACATCGATAATAAAAACCAATTGCCCGCAACGACCTTACCCATTAAATTAAATAACCCTCAACATTGGGATTTAATTATTGATGCTATGTACGATGTCGTTAATGGGGCTCGTGGAACGGCACGCAAAATTAGTATAGGGGCCAACTATAAAATTGCCGGTAAAACAGGGACAGCTCAAGTATTTACTATTAAGCAAGATGAAGAATATGAAGAAGAAAACGTGGTAGAACATCTCAAAGACCATGCTCTGTTCATTGCTTTTGCACCTGCAAGAAATCCGCAACTAGCCATTGCTGTTATCGTCGAGAACGGTGGACACGGCGGTTCTGTCGCAGCCCCCATTGCCCGTGCTATTTTCGATAAATATATACAAGTAACCCCATGAATTGGTTTTTCAAAACAACCCAACAAACTAGCCCTTATCACCAACGCAAAGGCAATGTTTTTCGTCGATTACACATCGATTTCACACTACTCATTTTACTTATTCTTTTATCCTCCATTGGCATCATTATCTTAATGAGTGCAGGACATGAAAATATGGGGCTGCTGAACAGGCAAGCGACTCGATTAGCCGTCGCCTTTTTTGCGATGCTAGTTGTGGCTCAAGTTCCACCTCATGCGTTAAAAATGTTTGCCCCTTGGTTGTTTCTGCTAGGCACACTTTTATTACTTGGCGTGTTATTTGTTGGCGACATGGGCAAAGGTGCCCAGCGTTGGTTAGATTTAGGTTTCTTTCGCTTCCAACCATCGGAGCTATTAAAACTTGCGACACCCATGATGGTGGCGTGGTATCTCGCAGAAAGGCGATTACCACCCAGCAACAAACATATCGTTCTCGCCACGGTATTTATAGCCATCCCTACCGTATTAATCGCCAAGCAGCCTGATTTAGGCACTGCTATTTTAATTGCTAGCTCGGGGTTAGCTGTACTATTTCTTGCTGGTATTTCTTGGAAAATAATCATGGGTGTTATAGCTGCTGGGGCAGCGCTCGCTCCAGTTTTATGGAGTTTTATGAAAGACTACCAGAAGCAACGCGTCCTTACCTTTTTGAGCCCAGAAGAAGATCCTTTAGGCAGTGGCTACCACATTATTCAATCTAAAATCGCTATCGGGTCTGGTGGCCTATATGGGAAAGGATGGACACATGGCTCTCAAGCACGGTTAGAATTTTTACCGGAAAGCTCAACTGATTTTATTTTTGCTGTTTTCGCTGAAGAGTTTGGTTTAATCGGTTGCATCGGTCTGCTAACTATTTATTTGCTGATTTTTATCCGTTCAATCTATATGTCCATACAGGCCCAAGATACCTTTTCAAGGTTACTAGCCGGTAGTTTATCACTCACTTTTTTTATCTATTTATTTGTAAACGTCGGTATGGTAACAGGCATTTTACCCGTCGTTGGTGTACCCTTACCGCTAGTTAGTTATGGCGGCACCTCAATGGTGACATTATTAATTGGTTTTGGCATATTAATGTCTATTCACACTCACCGTAAATTACTTTCCTCCTAAGGACTTAGGTTATGCATGATATAAAAATCCGTACTTTCCAACTAGCAACTACCTTGTTATTTACCTTCATTTCGTTAACCGCGTGTGCCGCTACACCAGTCGCCAAACCAAGTATCTACGATGATTTTATTGAAAAAATGGTCAGCGAGCATCAGTTTGATAAAGCAAAACTAACCACTCTACTCGATAAAGCTGTGGTTAAAGAGAGCATTTTAAAAGCCATGTCGTCGCCTGCCGAAAAACGTTTAGAATGGCATAGCTATCGCAAAATATTTCTAAAACCTAACCGCATCAACGGTGGTATACAGTTTTGGCAAGAAAATAAAGCCTTGCTTGAAGCTGCCTCGAAAAAATACGACGTGCCCGCTGAAATCATCGTAGCCATTATTGGTGTTGAAACCCGTTATGGTGGGAACACTGGTTCATATAAGGTACTCGACGCTTTGACCACTTTAGGCTTCCATTTTCCAAAACGTGCCAAGTTCTTCAAAAGTGAATTAGAACATTTTTTATTACTATGTCGCGAAGAAGGCTTTGACCCCTACGAACCAAAAGGCTCATATGCTGGCGCTATGGGTAAATCGCAATTTATTTCCAGTAGTTACAGAGCCTATGCCGTTGATGGCGACGGCGATAATAAGCGCGATTTATGGAACAGCCATGCAGATATTATCAGCAGTATCGCGCATTATTTTTCCAAACATGGGTGGCGGAATTCACCGCTTATCACTCAACAAACAGCTGTTAATGGTGACGCTTATAAAACCTTAATAAATCGCTCTCTTAAGCCAAAAAACACGCTAAAGCAGTTGGCTGAAAAATACGTCGCCATACCACCAAACATGGCCGATGACACAGTCGTAAAATTATTAGAACTAAAACAAAAAGATCACTCTGAATTTTGGCTCGCATTTCATAATTTCTACGTTATCACTCGTTATAACCATAGCCACTTATATGCCATGGCTGTTTATCAGCTTGGCCAAGAAATCAAAAAGGGCTATCTAAAAACAACATCATGACTATGCGCTTTTTTTTACTACCTATTATCGTCAGCCTACTCGTTGCCTGCACCAGCCAACCGTCATTCGTTAGCGATAGCGCACCGTCAGTTCACCCGGCCAATATTGAGCAAACCCCTGACGCCATTCCAAAAGTAGAAGCCAAAAGTCGTGGTGGTAACCCCGCTTCATATGAAGTATTTGGGAAAACCTATTACGTACTACCCACTAGCGAAAACTTCGTTCAACGTGGTGTCGCCTCTTGGTACGGCACCAAGTTTCACGGAAACAAAACCTCGAACGGTGAAACCTACGATATGTACGCAATGTCTGCGGCCCATAAGACACTACCTATTCCAACATACGTAGAAGTGACTAATTTATCGACTGGTAAAAAAATTATTGTCCGAGTCAATGATCGTGGACCTTTCCATGATGACCGAATAATCGACCTATCATATGCTGCGGCCGCCAAGCTTGGCACCTTAAAAAATGGAACGTCATTAGTAGAAGTCAAAGCCATTGACCCTCTTACTCATGTAACGACGTCACTAGATACGCCGCCTGTTACCCAGAATAACGACATCAGCTTAAGACATAGTATTAAGAAGCCTCCTTCCTCAAAAGGCGGTTTTTTATTCATTCAAGTAGGCGCCTTTAATTCTGTAGACAACGCGAACAAACTAAAATACGAGTTAACCAACCAACTCAAAACACCTGTTACCGTTAAGCCAAGCAGCCACCTCCCCGACCCTTTATATCTCGTTCGCGTCGGCCCTTATATAAAGATGAAGAATGCTGACTCGGCTAGGTTAAAGCTTCATGAACTAGGATATAAAAACGCTATCTATACTACAAATTAACCCAACGAAGTCATCATGCTACGGCCTCTTAGGAGGTTCTTTTGCATGCTATAATTCATGCTTGAAATTCAGTCTCATAACACCCATATAGTATTTACTTATGAAAATAATCTTCCTCATCTTTAGCTTGCTTTTATCATTTCAAGCAATTGCTTTACCGATTCCTTCAGCCCCTAACTTGCAGGCTAGAAGCTACCATCTAACCGATTTCCACAGCGGTACTATTTTAGCGTCAAAAGATGCTGACCTTAAATTAGCGCCTGCCAGTATGACAAAAATCATGACTGCACTGATTGTTTTTCGTGAACTTAAACACGGAAATCTAAACATAGACGATCAAGTCCGTATCAGCGAAAAAGCATGGAGAACGCCTGGCTCGAGAATGTTTGTTGAAGTGAATAAATTCGTTACTATCGATGATTTAATTCATGGCATGCTAGTGCAGTCTGGCAACGATGCAACGGTCGCATTGGCAGAACACATCGCAGGCGATGAATCAACCTTTGCACAACTGATGAACCAAGTGGCAAAAGACCTTGGAATGAAAAATAGTCACTTTATCAACAGCTCAGGCTTACCTGATGAGCAGCACTATACAACGGCTAGAGACCTCTCCATTCTCACTCGCGCACTCATTATCGAGTCGCCCGAACTCTACAAAATAAACGCCATCAAAGAATTCACCTTCAACGGCATTACACAACAAAATAGAAACAAGCTTTTATGGCGCGACAGTACCGTTGATGGTGTAAAAACAGGGCATACAGAAGCCGCTGGGTATTGCCTAGTATCGTCTGCCGTTCGTGACAATATGCGTTTAATTTCGGTCGTCATGGGCACTGAGAGTATTGCTGCGCGAAATGATACCAACCAAGCACTACTTAATTATGGTTACCGCTTTTACAAAACACACTTGCTCTATAAAGCGAAACAATCTTTAACTACGGCCCGCGTATGGAAAGGCACGCAAAAAAACTTAGCGGCTGGATTAGCAAAAGACCTTTATCTGACCATTCCGCGTAACGAATATAAATCCTTAGACGCCAGCCTTGAATTAACACCACAATTAATAGCACCCATAAAAGAAGGGCAAACCATTGGCACGGCAATCATTAAACTAAAAGGTGACGTCATTAGCAAAAGCCCTTTGATCGCCTTGCAAGCCATACCCGAAGGTTCTCTTATGGATATACTTAAAGATGAAGTTTTGTTGATGCTTGAGTAAGGAGACCGGACAATGCTATCTAAACTGGACGTCTACCTTAATGGCAAATTTCTGCCACTAGCCGAAGCAAAAATATCTGTCTTAGATCGTGGGTTTTTATTTGCCGATGGTGTTTACGAGGTGATACCTGCCTATGGCGGAAAGCTTTTTCGCCTGCAACAGCATTTGGATCGACTCAATAGTAGCTTGGCCGCCATTCGTATGGAGCCTGTGATGAGTGACTCGCAGTGGGCAGATGTACTTAATAAACTGGTTGAGCCACACGCGCAATCGGATCAATCGGTTTATGTACAAGTAACACGCGGCTCGGGTTCAAGTCGTGACCATCAATTGCCTGATGATTACACACCAACTACTTTTGCAATGTGCCAAACGATAGCAACTAATAGCTTAGATTCAATTGCCAAAGGAATTCATGCCATCACGCTTGACGATATACGTTGGGATTGGTGTCATATAAAGTCCGTCGCCTTATTAGGTAATATTTTATTAAAGCAACAAGCAAGCGACCAACATTGCACTGAAGCGATTTTATTGCGAGATGGTTTTGCCACCGAAGGTTCTGCCAGTAATTTATTTATCGTTAGTAACGAGCAGCTCATCACGCCACCCAAGAGCCATAATTTATTACCGGGGATCACACGCGACCTCGTTTTAGAGCTCGCTATCAAAGACGGTGTCCGTTGTATTGAGCAAGAAATATCTGAGCAACAGCTTTTCGATGCCGATGAAATTTGGCTGACCAGCTCAACCAAAGAAATTATGCCCGTGATTGAATTAAACCGACAAGCCGTAGGTAACGGGCAACCTGGTAAGCTATGGGAAAAAATATCTACTCGCTACAGCCAGTTTAAAACACAACTGAGAAACCAACAGCATGACTGATAAACCCGACGACCAACATAATGCGCTGATGGACTACCCCTGCCCGTTCACCATTAAAACCATGGGGTTAGCAAATATTGAATTTGATTTAATTGTCGTCGAGATTGTTAGGCGCCATGCACCCAATATGAGTGAAAATGCGGTGCAATCAAAATTCAGTCAATCTAAAAAGTATGTTTCCATCAGCATCACCATAACCGCCGAAAGCAAACAACAAATGGATGCTATTTATCAAGATTTGACGGACTGTGAACACGTTTTAATGTCGCTGTGAAATCTGAGTCGACTACGTTCACCCCGTCTTTAACTATTCGCCAACTCGGGCAGCAAGACTACCAAGCGACATGGGCATCTATGAAGGAATTTTGTCTTCAGCGAACTAACAATTCAGATGATGAAGTATGGTTTGTAGAACACCCCCCTGTTTTTACACAAGGTATTAGCGGCAAAGCTGAACACATTCTTCGCACCAGCGATATACCCATTATTGAAACAGACCGTGGCGGGCAAGTCACCTACCATGGGCCAGGGCAACTGGTCATGTATGTATTATTTGACCTGCGCCGTTTAGGTATAGGCATTCGCGCACTCGTTGATGTGCTCGAAAACATTACCATTGCCGGTTTAAAAAAATACGGGCTAAAGGCCGTTGCACGCAAAGAGGCTCCCGGCGTTTACCTTAATAACAAGAAAATTGCATCATTAGGCCTGCGAGTCAAAAAAGGCTGTAGTTACCACGGCCTTAGCATCAACATCGACATGGATTTGAGGCCGTTTAGCTTCATTAACCCATGCGGTTATAAAGGCCTTGAGGTTACCCAATTGGCTGAACATGGCGTAAAATGCCAAACATCTGATTTTGCAGCCGTCTTATTGCACGAATTAAAAGAACAACTTCATTATTCCAAGCTGATACTCGGCCCCAACACACTTTACGTTTAATACTATGCCTCAAGATACTGATACCTTAAAAGCACCTTCTCGTGCTACACCTGAAACGCACCAACGAAGCGAAGCAAAGTTAGCACGCATTCCCATTAAGGTTGAAAAGAAAGCAGACATACTACGTAAACCAAGCTGGATCCGCGCTAAAGTACCTAGCGGCCCTCGCGTTAACGCGATAAAAAAGAGCCTGCGTGAGCACGGCCTTTATTCTGTCTGCGAAGAAGCCGCCTGCCCCAATTTAGGGGAATGCTTTAATAATGGCACAGCGACGTTCATGATCATGGGTGACATCTGTACACGACGCTGCCCATTTTGTGACGTAGCACATGGCCGACCGAAGCCACTAGACAAGGACGAACCACAAAAACTCGCCGACACAATTAAAGATATGGTGCTTCGCTACGTGGTCATTACATCCGTTGACCGTGATGACTTGCGTGATGGAGGTGCCGACCATTTTGCCCAATGCATCAGAGCGATCCGTGAGAAAAACCCGAGTATACAAATTGAAGTGTTAGTACCCGATTTTAGAGGTCGTATGGACCTTGCTGTTGAAGTGTTAGTACAAACTCCGCCAGATGTCTTTAACCATAACCTAGAGACTATTCCACGCTTATACAAAAAGGCTCGTCCCGGTTCAGATTACCAATGGTCACTTAACTTATTAAAGCGTTATAAAGAAGCCCACCCAAACATCCCGACCAAATCGGGCATCATGTTAGGTTTAGGTGAAACAATGGAAGAAACCTTAGCCGTTATGCAAGATTTGCGTGATCACGGATGCAATATGCTAACCTTAGGACAGTACCTACAACCCAGCCAAGATCACTTAGCCGTTGAGCGCTATGTAACACCCGAAGAGTTCGATGAACTGGGTAGACTCGGTCGAGAAATGGGCTTTTCACACGTTGCCAGTGGGCCAATGGTCCGTTCCTCTTATCATGCAGACCAACAGGCCTCAGGTGTTATCGATTAAATTACACGGGGCAAAAAACTTAACCCAAAATAAAACTTACTGACGCTTATTTTCCAAATTAGCCAGCCGCTCTGGCGTACCTACATCAACCCATTCACCATGATATAACTGCGCACTCACTTGCTCACTTAATATTGACTGGCGAATAATCGGTGCTAAGGGGAAAGCCCCATCCATTTGCTGTGTAAATATTGCCGCCCTAAAAACACCGATGCCGCTATAAGTGTAGAGTTCATCTCCTTCTAACTGAGCAACTCCATCAAGTAAACCAAAATCACCTTTTTGATGATGAAGCGGGTTATTCACCAGTACTAAATGAATATCCTTAGTCGTCGCCTTAATCAAGCTGTCATAAGGAAAATCGGTCCAGACATCTGCATTCACAACCAGAAAGGGCTCATCACCCAACAAAGGTAAGGCTTTATAGATACCACCACCAGTTTCCAACGCCTGATCGCCTTCATCAGAATACTTAATGCTAACTCCCCAACGTTCGCCATTCCCAAGTGCTGATTTAATTTGATCGCCTAAATAAGCAACATTGATAACGACGTCATCAAAACCGTACTGCTTTAACGCCAAAATATGGTGTTCAATCAAAGGTCGCCCCGCTACTTTTAGTAATGGCTTTGGGCAGTTTTCTGTCAAATGCCCCATTCGTTCACCACGACCCGCCGCTAAAATCATCACCTTCATGAGGCTGCTCGTTGCAACTGTAAGGCTTCAAACTTAGTCATCAACTGGTATTTACCAATAAGCTCAGCCAAGGGCTTTAATTCTTCATATCGAGCGCAAATCGGCACTACATACGCTAGGGTGCGAGGTATATCCTTCAAATAGCCTTCTTTATCATCTCGCAACAATAACCGCGAAAAAATGCCAATCGCTTTCATATGTCGTTGAACGCCCATCCAATCAAACCATTGATAAAGTTGGGCTTGGTCAAAATGATCCGAACAACCCCGCCCTTGTCGCTGTTGAAAAAACTGATCGAGCCATGCGTAAATTTTTTCATCAGGCCAATCAATATAGCAATCTCTAAAAAGCGACACTAGGTCGTAACTGATCGGCCCAACCACTGCGTCTTGAAAATCAATAACGCCTGGATTATCAGTGTTAGTCACCATCAAATTTCTAGAATGGTAATCTCTATGAACAAACACCTGTGGTTGCTCAAGTGCTGATTGAGCCAATCGTTCTTTCACATCAAGCAAGATTTTTTTGTCATCAACTGACAAATCCACCGCTAATAGTTTCTTAATAAACCACTCTTCAAATAGGCTCATTTCTTGTAATAACAAGCTCAAGTCGTATCGAGGAATGGAGATCTCACTCAATGAAATATCATGCATTTTATGCAGCGCTTGGACGGCATCGTCATAGTACTGATCGACTGTTAAGTCAGATAGTTTGTCTAAAAAACTATCTGAACCAAAATCACTCAGAACGAGAAAACCCTTCTCAACAGATTGGTGAAAAATAGTAGGCGCGTTGATACCGTGTTTAGATAAAACGTCGGCAACCGTAATAAAGGGGACGCAGTCTTCGTGAGTCGGCGGCGCATCCATTACAACATATGACTGCCCTCCAAATTTAACTCGAAAATAACGCCTAAAACTGGCATCACTTGATGCCGGTTCACAACTAAATTTATTTGTTGAAAAAACACCTGTTAACCATTCAATTAACAGCTGTTTTCGTTCATCTATCACCATAAAAATAACTCTGCCAGTCCAAATTCACGCAGACCGAAAGTTGCGTGTTAATATATCGAAAATTTATCGATGAATCATTTGAAGAAAATGCCATTCTATGCGATTTTATACAACTTACGTTAGACACAAACAAAAAGGTTTCCCCATTAACTGTTCGTACAAACATTTTCTTTTAGCCCTGTCGCTTTTATTTACAGCGTCGCAATCTTTTGGCTTTAACGATTCGCAATGGGATTGTAAATTAGCCAACGATGGTGAAACATGGGATTGCTCAACCTCCACAAAACCGTTAGCAAAGGCCACTAAACCAAACACTAACGATGACTCAACCGGCGACACCAGTATTATCGCTGAAACACCGGTTAAAAATTCAACGGAACCATCAATACCACGCGTCAAACTCGCCCAACAACCTAGAACTCAAACGGCTAAAAAAACATCTGTCAACGTATCAACACTGAACAATACGGGCTCGTGGGAATGCCAAGCTAGTGAAGATAGCACGTGGGATTGCGCTCAAATAAGCGCACCAACTAGCATCAACATAGCGGTTAATGCCGCCGAAGAAACCGACCATATCGATAGCGACGCAGCACGTATTAGAAATAATGCCTTATTCCATCAAATGGTTAAGCAGCTCGACAACGACCCATGGGATACCTGCGAAGTAAACACTGAAACCATGCGTACTAGCAGAAATGAAATTCAGCAAGATCGCTTGAGCTCTGAGGTACAAATTCAATCTGACTACGCTGAAATCCTTGATAAAAATGATGCTAGATTTACCGGCGATGTACAAGTCAAGCGTGCCGATCAGTCGATAACCGCTGACCAAGTGACCTACAACAGCAGTAAAGATGATGCTTCTGCAACTGGCGACGTTTTCTATCAAGAAAATGGCTTCGCTTTATATAGTGAGCAAGCAGAACTACAGCTCGCCAACGATACCGGCCAGTTCAAAAACAACCAATTTATTCTTGAAGGGAATCATGCTCGTGGTACGACTCAAACAACTAACCTTGTTAACCGTAATATCACCCAATCAACCCATATCACTTATACCACTTGCGCACCAAGCGTTAACGACTGGGAATTACAAGCAAAAAAGCTAGAGCTTAACAAAGAAACTGGGCGCGGCACCGGGCGCGATGTTTGGGTAGAAGTTTTTGACATCCCTTTACTCTATACACCCTACATTAGCTTCCCTATTGATGACAGGCGTCAATCCGGTGTTTTAGCACCAACATTTGGTAGCTCCGACACAACCGGTATAGACCTTGCAATCCCCTATTATTGGAATATTGCCGAAAACTATGATGCCACTATCACACCCCGCATCATGAGTGATCGTGGTTTGATGCTTGGTGGAGAGTTTCGCTACTTAAGTAATCACAGTGAAGGGCAAATTGCAGCAGAAATTCTAAGTGATACGGTGACCGATGACCTCCGAGGGCAATTTTCTTTCCAAAACAAATCAACCATTAGCCCTCGTTTAAGTTCGGATATTGACTTGAACTATATATCTGACGATGAATATTTTGAAGATTTTGGCAATACTCTAATCAGCTCTAGTAATCGATATTTAAGAAGCCAAGCCAGCTTGAACTACCGTGCTAACAACTGGAACTTACTAACTAAAATTGATAACTACGACTCCATTGATGATTCAATCTCGAGTATCAACAGACCTCACCGCCGCTTACCGCAAGTGCTATTTAATTTACATGAAACGGATGCTTTTGGTATCGCTAAAATAGACATGCGTAATGAGTTTGTTTACTTCGAACACAGCGCCGACGTTGATGCTAAGCGTGTCGATTTACACCCAGGCATCAGCATTCCTTTTAAAACTCCAGCTAGCTTTATCACGCCAAGGGTCAGCTTAAGGCATACTAGCTATCGCCTAAACGATCAAGCAGCAGGCATTGATAACCAGCAAAGCAGAACACTGCCCATTTTATCCGTTGATTCTGGTTTATTCTTTGAACGTGAGCTGAATTTTGCCGGTGGTTTGATTCAAACACTTGAACCACGCGCCTACTATTTATATGTTCCACATAAAGATCAAGACGACATTCCTTTGTTTGATACATCTGAATATGACTTTAGCTTCAATCAACTCTTTAGGGAAAACCGCTATTCAGGCGCCGACAGGGTAGCGGACGCAAACCAGCTAACGCTAGCCGTGACATCACGCTTTATTGAGTCTGATACCGGCAGCGAACGCTTAAGAGCAAGCCTTGGTACTATTGTTTATTTTGACGATCTTGATGTTGGACTAAACCCAACAAGTGCACCGATTACAACAAACACATCTGACTTAGTGACAGAGCTCTCAGCAAAAATCACCGATACTTGGTCTGCTCGTTCAGCCTTACAATACGACCCTCACGCAAGCAGAACAGAAAAAGCAACACTCGGCCTGCATTACCGTGATGGAGCAAACCGCTTATTTAACGCAACATACCGTTCGCGCTATGAAGGGACTACCGATAGCAATGGAAACTCTAATGATATAGAGCAAACCGACTTATCCTTCAAGTGGCCTATCAGTAAAGAATGGAGCACAGTGGGCCGTTGGAATTATTCTGAAGAACACAACCTATCACTTGATACTTTCCTTGGTTTAGAAAAAGACACCTGCTGTTGGCGCTTAAGAGTCATTGCCAGACGCTATGTTAATGACGCATTAGATGAAGAGCCAAAAGAAGGCATCTTCTTCCAATTCGAGTTAAAAGGGCTCACTAGCTTTGGTGAAAAGTTAGATTCATTTCTAGAAGAAGGGATATTAGGCTATCAAATATCCGAACAATAATTCAACAATTTAAACACTGAATGGACAGTTAAAAGCAATGGCAAGATTGCTTTTACCAACCATCAACTTTAAACCTATTTAACTGCAGACCTAGCAAACATGAAAAGATTCAAACGCGCCTTACTTATTAGCTCGACAGTGCTATTCAGCCTCATATCTGTCAATCTATTAGCCCAAAACTCTATCAATCGAATTGTTGCCGTCGTAGATAAGGGCGTTATTTTACAAAGCCAGTTAGACGAGCAAGTGAAGCAAACATACCAACGTTTACCAGCCGAACAACGTAGCTCTATCTCACGGTCCGATATTGAAAAACGTGTACTAGAACGAATGGTAATGACCGAACTACAACTCCAAATTGCCAGACGTAGCTCTATAAAAATTTCTGACGCTGAAATCGAAGACTCTATCAACCGAATAGCAAGCGCTAACAAGTTATCAGCACAAGAATTCTTAGAGGTCCTAAAAAAAGATGGCGTTACCCTCAAATCTTTCAAAAACTCCATTCGTGACCAAATGCTAGTAAGGCGTGTACAAGCAAGCTACGTTCATCACGAAGTAAAAATATCAGAACAGGAAGTAAAAAGTTTTCTAAGCCTTCTCGAGCAAAGCCAAGGTGATCAGGCCACAGAATATCGTTTAGGCCACATTCTAATTGCCACACCCGAAAATGCATCATCTGAACAAATGACAGAGGCTCGGAAAAAAGCAGTAAATATCACTAAAAAACTAGGTAATGGTGAAAATTTCTCCACGCTATCCATTACCTATTCAGATGCAAGCAATGCGCTTGAAGGTGGAGACCTTGGCTGGATGAAGCTTGCCCAAATGCCGTCATTACTCACCCCCTATGTAGAAAAAATGCAAGTGAATGAATTTTCTGACCCGATAGAAAGCCCCAGCGGCTTTCACATCATTCAATTGTTCGAAACCCGTGGTCAACAAAAAGTCATGGTCACTAAAACGCATGTTCGTCATATTCTTATTAAAATTAATGCCCTTATCAGCGACCAAATTGCACAAGAACGATTACTTAACTTGAAACAACGTATTGAAAATGGCGAAGACTTTGCTGCTCTAGCTAGGGCACATTCGGAAGATAGAGGCTCGGCCATCAGTGGTGGCGACCTAAAGTGGGTGCAATCTGGTGCTCTGGTTCCAGCATTTGAATCCGCCATGAACAAATTGGCTATTAATGAAATCAGCCTACCTGTTCAATCGCAATTTGGCTGGCACTTAATTCAAGTACTTGGACGTGAACAACAAGACAATACACAATTAATGCGCGAAGCCCAAGCCCGTTCTCAGTTACAAAAACGTAAAGCTGATGCTGCAATTGAAGCATGGTTAATCAAGTTAAAAGATGAGGCTTACATCGAATATCGCATAGAACACTAACCATTTAACCTACCTAGCTTTCACTACAACAATGCCGTTGCCTCGAATCGCTATTACGCCAGGGGAACCTGCTGGAATTGGCCCTGATATATGCATAGACATATGCCACAAAAATTGGCCTTGCGAGCTCGTTTTTATAGGCGATCCTGAGTTGCTACGGCGTAGAGCGGTAATCCTTAAACAAGCCGTTAACATCCAACTAGCCGACCTAAGCCAAGCAACCATAAAGCATGTACCCGGTAGGATGATAGTCATTCCGATTGAACTTGCTAGGAAAGAAGAGCCGGGCCTACTTGATATCAATAATGCTAGCTATGTCACTAAAACACTTAAAGTTGCCGCTCAACTGTGCATTGACAAAAAATGCCAGGCCCTCGTCACTGGCCCAGTGCAGAAAAGCATCATTAACGATGCTAATATCCCCTTTTCTGGCCATACTGAGTTTTTTGCAGACTACTGCGGTGGCTACCCTGTGATGATGTTAGCAACCGACCAGTTACGCGTTGCCTTAGTCACCACCCATCTCGCACTTAAAGATGTTAGTACAGCCATAAGCTCGTCCTTACTTGAAAAAACTATCCGCATTCTTAATCACGACCTACAAACTAAATTTACAATACCCAAACCACGTATAGCCGTTTGCGGGCTCAACCCACACGCCGGTGAAAATGGACATTTAGGTGATGAAGAAACGACAACGATCATCCCTACGCTTGAAAAATTACGCCGTAAAGGCTTCAACTTAACAGGCCCCTTACCGGCAGACACCGCCTTTACACGGCCCATTTTAAAAGAACATGATGTAGTATTAGCGATGTATCACGACCAAGGCCTACCCACCTTAAAGTATGCTGGCTTCGGTGATGCCGTTAATATCACCCTAGGCTTACCTATCATTAGAACCTCCGTTGATCATGGAACAGCGCTTGATTTAGCCTGTACGGGTAAAGCTAACGCCACTAGTTTAGAATCTGCCTTAAAAATGGCCATACAACTCTCAGCACAATAATAACTTGAATAAACCCCATAAAGCTCGTAAGCGTTTCGGTCAAAACTTTCTACAAGACAGCCGAATTATCCATCAAATCGTCATGGCTATTGATCCATCGGCTGATGATCACTTAGTTGAAATTGGCCCTGGTCAAGGCGCCATCACCGAACCGCTTTTAGACACCCATTGCCAATTAGATGTGGTTGAATTAGATAGGGATTTAGTCGAACGCCTCAACAACCGATTTTCTTATATAGATCGATTTACCCTACATAGCGCAGATGCCTTAACATTTAATTTTGCGGCCTTAGATCACGGTAAGGCGTTAAGAATTATCGGTAATTTACCCTACAATATATCAACACCGTTATTGTTCCATCTGCTAAGCCAAGCGTCGCATATCCAAGATATGCATTTTATGCTGCAAAAAGAGATTGTCGATCGCTTGCAAGCTCAGCCCGGTAGTAAACAATTTGGGCGTTTAAGCATCATGATTCAACTTCATTGCCAAGTAGAAGCACTGTTTGATGTAGACCCAGAGTGTTTTCACCCACGCCCAAAAGTAATGTCGAGTATTGTTCGCTTAACGCCCCATACACAACAAAAATATAATATTGATGATATGGAGCTTTTTGAAACCATCGTGAAGGCTGCTTTTTCGCAGCGACGAAAAACAATAAGAAATACGCTAAAAGACCTTTGTGATGACCTTACTTTTGAAATAGTTGGCATTAACCCCAGTACGCGAGCTGAAGCACTAGGCATTGATGATTTCGTCAGGCTTAGCAATCAGCTAAGCAACGCAAAAGGATCGGCCGCTTAGCTAGTTTATTTGCGTAATCTCACTAGGGAATACCTTAGTGATGAGTTGATATGACACATACAAGTAACAAAACGTTAGTAACAAACTAACACTGAAACTTTTTTGTATCGTTTCCCGGATAATATTGGCCATCACAATAAAGCTCCAACAAACAATCAAGAAAACAATCAACCCCACCACACCTGTTGGACTGTTATTGTCGACCAAGCTTGCCGTCCAAAAAATAAAAGGCACGCTAACTATCGTCATAAGCGCACCGCTTCCATATACAGCCGTTATAGACTGATTAAAACGATTTTTTACAGCAAAAAAGTTTACTAACAGATAAACAAATACCCCTAGCAAGAGCGTCTCAATAAAAGACTGCATAAGCGCCTCACTGAGTGTTAACGAACTTGAAAGCAAGACGCTACCCGCTAAAAAATAAAGACAAAAAACAAATTTCAGCAATACACTCGAATCAGGTACGTCCCTTGGCCCTTTTTGGATTAAGCAAAGGTCAAAAAATAGTCTTAACAGTACTTTAAAATCATTATTCATCCAACAAGTATGCTGTACCATAGACGCTTATTCAATGCGCTTTTTTGTAAATGAAGATGATATTAAGTGAAAATGATCAAATAGAACTCAGGATTATTGAGCTCAATCAAGAACACCAAGATCTGCACTATATAATCGACCATCTATCAGAAGAGATACAACCCGATCAATTAAGAATAGTGCGTTTAAAAAAGCGTCGACTTTTTGTTAAAGATCAAATAGAGCACCTAAAAAGCATATTAATTCCAGATATAGATGCCTAGTGGAAAAGATTAGCCAACAACAATATCAATCGCTCATTAAAGGTGCCCTACTTCTTGAAGAAGACGCCTTTGGGGTAAAGGTTCTTGATACCGGTAAAGGTGAAATAATTAAGCTATTTCGCCGTAAACGACTCCTCTCAACGGCTTTATTTTTCCCTTATGCCTATCGCTTTGTTGCCAATGCAAAAAAACTAAAACAGCTTAACATTCCAACAGTCATCATTAACCAATTGTTATGGTGCCCTAGTATCAAGCGCCACATGGTTATTTATCAAAAATTGGAAGGGGAACTATTACGCACAGTATTGAGCCAATCATTTAATCAGTCAGCTGAACCGTATGAAAAATTTGGCCGTTTTATTGCACAGCTCCATCAAAAAGGCGTGTATTTCCGCTCAGCTCATTTAAAAAATATTTTAGTCTTACCTGATAATGAATTTGGCCTCATTGATATTTCAGATATGCAAATTAAACGTCGCCCGCTAAATCACTCTTTACGACTAAGAAACTTTTCTCATATTCTCCGTTACCAAGAAGATAAAGATTTAATTAAATCTCAGCTGGATGCCTTTATTTCAGGTTATACAAATGAAAGTAAATTGAGCCCAACCTCTTTATTGGCGCTAAAAAAAGGAATAGGTGCCCTACTAGCATAGCTCTGACACGCGAACATCAGGTAACACACTTTAAGACCGCCTAAGCTTACCTTTCTACCTAGTTGTTATGACTCATTTTTGTATAGCAACACAACAAATTGCTTATTAAATTAACCAAGATCGGTTTATACGAACGAGGAGTGAGCTCTATAGTTTATGCGTCTCTAATTTTCGGTTGATACTACGCCAAAGCTTAAGCGACTGGGCACTTAACTGCTCCTCACCTCGGTAGATTTTAAAAAAAGTTAATTTATCCTCATCAGTCCATTCTTGTGCATGCCGTAATAAAGAATATAAATCGCGAAAAACGGCGTTACCTTTATAAAGCACTTTTTTGGCCTTTTCCAAGTCTATTACTTTTAATTCCATACTCGTATTATTTACAGGCATCGCAAACACGTGTTTCAAGTAGAAACAGTCATGTTTTATGTTTTTATCATGCATTTGGTGCATTAAGCCCGCTAATGATTTAAACACGGCTAGTTTCTTTTCAGGCGTATTTAAAAAGCGCCCACCCGGTTGAAATTCTTCAGAAGACAAGGCATTAAACCCTGCTAGCTCACACGTCATTAAAATAGCCTGAAGCCCTGCCCGCTGGCGCCTGTCTGCGAAAAATATAGGCTCTAAGGTATTAATACCTAATTTTTCAAAACGTTGGATATTGTCAAATTCAACAGCAAACGTTGCTCGCCCTCTCAGTGGATAAGTGAGGGTTCTTTTCCGGTGATTTTCTTGGCGTTTTAAAAAAACCCCAACCGAACCTCCTCTTGGTAGCAATAAATCAATTCGTGAAACACCACTCCAGCCACCTCTTCGTTGATTCTTTTCCTCAAACCATGGTGCATCCAGCTCCCATAAACTTTCAAATGTATCTAGTTCATTGAAGGCTAAAATTTCTTGCCAAGCATCATTAATATAGGGCATCACCATCGTCTTAACCAACTCCATTAAACATTTTATTGAATACCGTGTTTGGCATATAAGCTTAACGCTCTTTTTTCCACTCGCTGCCAAAAATGCTTATTGACAGTTAATTCATTTTTGAGTGTTTCATTCGAATACACTCTGATAAAACGGCACAGATCTCTTTTTGTGAGGCCTATATCCATACTTGAGAAATATAACGCCGCCAAATCCTTTACCTGCCACCTTAGCGGGACTTTATCTCTAATTTGCACCCGATGTAAATCAATCAGGTATAGGCAAATATCCATGCCATTAGCAAATTGCTCTAACGCCCCTTCTTTCATTAAAAAATGACAAATGTATAAATCACGATGATTAATACCCTGACCATGCATTCGTTTACTCATGCTAGCTACTTGACAGATAAGGGCCTGTTTTAACTTAAAGTCCGGCTTATTCAATCGCCAATCTGCACAGTAATCTTCTAAACTCATTGACGGTTCTAACGACTCGGTAATAACCACAGATTCTAATTCCGCCGGATTCCATCCACGCTGACCATAAGCCGCCAACGTCATTGTGTTCACGTTAATCGCAGTCAGCGCAGCAATAGCGTCATACTCATTCTTTGCACCGAGTACTGGCAAACGTAAGCGAATGAGGTTTTTTAGAATTTCACCCCAGCCAACACCTTGATGAATTTTGGCAAAATAAGCCTGTCCATTACGTTCAAATTTAAAGGTCTTACGACGCGCAATCGCTCGGTATATTTGACCATCCAAGGCCATCAATTCATCAAAAGAAGGCGTTGAGCCCCAACTTTTCTTAAACTTTTCTGACCACTCAAGTTTCATCTAATTGACCTTTTCCTACCTGTTCAATCACATCCACAACTTTTTCAGGCATGCTGTACAGGTCCTCATGCTGTGCATAATTTAAAGCGTTTCCTGCCCAGTGCTGACGTTCATCACCCGTTAACATCTCAAGTAGCACCCGATTTAATTGCTGCTGCTGAAATGGTTCTTCAATGACTCGCCCGGAATCCGCCTGTCGTACGTGCTTGGCATAACCGCACACGCCCGTCACCAATTGCGGCAAGCCTGATATCATCGCTTCTAAAATCACCGTCCCTGTATTTTCCTTACGAGCTGGATGCAATAGCAAATCAGCCGCTAATAAAAAATCAGGCACATCACTACGGCCCCCCATAAAATGGCAGTGATCGGTAACCCCTTTATCTTTTGCATAGCGCTGATAGGCCTTAATATCACCTTCACCAACAATCATTAGCTGCGTTTTTTCTAATAATATTTCAGGTAACGATGCTAGCGCATCAATCGCCCTATCAACCCCTTTTGTTTTAAATGCCGAACCCAGCATCAACAGCATTAAATCGTTATTCTCTAGTTTAAGTTGCTGACGATATTGCATTCTTTTTTCGTCAGCCCCCTCGGGGCGACGTCGATTTGGATCTATACCCGGAGGCAGCATCACCAATCTTTCATCACTTATTTGATAATGTTTCTTAAATAACGCTGTTTGTGGCTCTGAAATCATCAAACAAATAGTCTTACTGTCTAATCCAAAAACCGCTTTTTCTGCAGCGGCATAGGCTCTGTAGCGCGGATTCAACTTAGCTAGCCAGGTCTTGTCGACAAAGCGATCAATGTAACAAGGGTCTGCGGCATAATAAACATCCACGCTTGGAATTTTATTAAACCCAACCGTCACATCAAACACATTATTAGCCAGCGTTTCACCTATTTGGCGATGAAAATTCGTTACTCGTGCATGATTTGTCCAGCCTTCAGCCTTTACTATATGCATATTAAAGCCATTGGGAATATCACCCTGCCAGTCCATCACATAAACATCAACGCTATGGCCTTTCGTTAAACAAAGCTCTGCAACACGTAGAAAATCACGCGCTAAACCGCCATATGGAAAATACTTATAAAGTGCAAAAGCTAAACGCATAAAACATTAATAGAAAGGTATTTAGATTGAAATTATTTTACCTCTATTCTTCATGCTCATGACCTAAGTATGCGTTAAAATACTAAACAATTAATTAAAATAGATTCGTCGTGAACAAAAAAATTAACCCTCAAGGCAGCGCACAAACAAGTACTAGCCTTAAAATTTATTTACGACTTCTTGAATACGTTATACCGTACTGGAAAGCATTTGCTATCAGTCTGCTAGGCTTTCTAATTTTCGCATCGACCCAACCTGCTCTTGCTGCACTGATGGAGTATTTAGTTGATTCGCTTCAAGCCGAACAACGTGATGAAATCTATTGGGTGCCTGTAGCAACTGTCGGCATCATTTTTTTTAGAGGCATTGGCTCATTCCTTGGCAGTTATTATATTGCCAAAGTCGCTAACAACGTTGTGCATACCTTACGTTGCAGAATATTCAACAAATACACCAACTTACCCAACGAGTTTTTTGACGACCGAAATTCGGGGCATCTCCTGTCTCGTGTCACCTATGATGTTCAGCAAGTTACCGCGGCGGCGACTGATGCTATCAAAATAGTCGTTCGAGAAGGTCTTACAGTTATTGGTCTTCTTGGCTATTTAATGTATATGAATTGGATGCTATCTCTTATTTTCATAGCGATAGCCCCTATCATTGGGCTACTCGTTAGTTACGCTAGTAAACGATTTAAAGCGATTAGCAAAAACATTCAAACAACTATGGGTGACATCACTCACGTCTCGTCAGAACTCATCAAAAACTATCGCGTGGTTCGTAGTTTTGGCGGTGAAGATTACGAAAAAGAACGATTTACAAAAGCTAGCCTCTCAAATTTCAAACAAACCATGAAAATGGTACAGACGGGTGCCATCAATACGCCCGTGCTTCAACTCATTGTTGCTTGCGCGCTCGCATTAATGATTTATTTGGCCTTACTCTTGATGACCAATGCCTCTCCCGGCGAGTTTGTAGCCTACATTACTGCTGCAGGCCTGATACCAAAACCCATCAGGCAACTGAGTGAAGTTAACGCTAAAATTCAAAAAGGCATCGCCGGGGCCGAAAGTGTTTTTGATGTGTTAGATGAACGTCAAGAAGAAGATAATGGTCAATACCAACCTAGCCGTATAGAGGGGAAAATTGACATCAAAAACTTGAATTTCAGTTATTCTACTGAGCAAAAAACCATATTAAAAAATATCAATATCTCTATTGAACCCGGGATGACCGTTGCATTAATAGGTCGTTCTGGCAGTGGAAAAACAACCTTATCTAATTTAATACCACGGTTTTATAATCACCAACAAGGAAACATCCTTATTGATGACGTGGATGTTAACGAATACAAACTATCAAATTTGCGCGAGCATATTTCGTTGGTTACACAAAACGTTACCTTGTTTAATGACACCATTGCCAACAATATAGCCTATGGTACCCTACAAAAAACGCCCATTGAACTCATTAAGAAAGCCGCTAAAGAAGCCAACGCCTATGAGTTTATTGAGCAGCTTCCTAATGGTTGGGATACCTTAGTTGGAGAAAATGGTTTAAAGCTATCGGGTGGGCAGCGGCAACGTATTGCAATTGCTAGAGCCTTACTAAAAGATGCGCCTATTCTAATTTTGGATGAAGCAACATCCGCCTTAGACACCGAATCAGAACAGCTTATTCAAAATGCGCTTGAAAATGCCATGAAGAACCGCACAACTATCGTCATAGCGCATAGGCTCTCAACCATTCAAAATGCCGATGAGATTTTAGTTATGGATCAAGGTGAAATTATTGAATCTGGGACCCATAATGCTTTGTTAAAAAACAGCGGGCCTTACGCAAAGCTTTTAAAAAACCAAGTGAATAATACGTAGGTACATGAAAGAAAAAGTTATTCATTCGTTAACCGACTCTAATGAAGCAACTCAAGTTGAATTAAGACGCATTCTCACATTTGCTTTCGTAGTAAGTCTATTCTTATCATTATCCCAATTTATAGCTGGCTCAGTTATCAATAGTGATGGAATATTTTATTTATACCTAGCATCGCTCATTCAACAAGGTGACTGGCAAAGTGCAACGGAACAATATAACTGGCTATTTTATCCCTATATAATCTCGCAAATTGCTACGCTGACTACACTTTCTTTAGAGTATTCCGCTTATTCTTTGAATGCATTATTTACAGCTACTACATGTGTCGCATTCATACTGCTCGTTAAAGAGTTCGGAGGCAGAAATAAAGCAATTCTCTATTATGCTAGCTTAATTATTCTCTGCTATCCAAATTTAAATGAGTACCGAAACCTGGTCATCCGCGACCATGGTTATTGGGCATTTTATTTACTAGCTTGTTACTCCTTTATACAAGCCTATAAAAAACCAACACTGAAAGTTGTTATTTCCTTAACCCTTTTTACTGCTTTAGCTACTTTATTTAGAGTTGAAGGTGTGATTTTCTTTATCTCCTTACCGATACTATTATTACTCCGGCATATCTCGTCAGTACAAAAACCAACCATCGTAGTAGTTTCAATACTTGTGGCCACTTCACTAAGTATCTTTGTATACAGTAACTCCTATGACAATTTAAATCTGAGTGGTTTCACAAAAACCAAACAACTTGAACAAGCGCTTACATCAAATATTTCAAATATTTCAGCTTCCATTAACACGACCAAAAAATTCATTAACACACTGTCGCCCCAAGGGTTTTCTGAAGAATATGCGCCTGCAGTTCTTGTCTTCCTTTTCATACTTATTTTATTGACTGAAATCGTTAGCACGACTAGCCCTCTTTATGCCATTGCCTTAGTTTCCGCCTTTTTCTTCAATCGGACTGCTATAAACCATCAATCAATGCGACCTTGGGCTTATTTAATTACCATCAACATTATTATTTTATGTGGCTTCCTGGCGTCTAGATATTTCATCGCTGGACGATACCCCATTCCTTTGGCTTTAATACTCATAATTCCATTACCCTTTTTAGCGCATCTAGCATACCAAAGACTACAAAACAAAACTCTCTCTCCAATACAAACTAACCTAGCAAAAATTACAGCCGTGTTATTTGTAGTGTTGACTCTTGATGGTTTAGTGTCTATTGGTGCGAGCAAAGAGTATTTAAAGGATGCAGGGCAGTGGGTTACCGCTTCACATAAAAATCAAGAAGTTTCGTTATTTACCAATAATCAATTTGTCAGTTTCTATGCTGCCCAGCAAAATGGAAAACGAATTAAAGAACCCAGCTTTAATACCGTTCTACATAAAATAAAAAAGGGGAGTCTCAAAAAATTCGATTTACTTGCCATCCAAGTCAGCAGGAAAAACCCTAGTGGTAAATCAAGTCTTATTGAAGCATTTGGAACAAAACCTGTAAAAGTCTTTAAAAACAGCAAAGGGGACTGTGTTTTAATTTTTACAGCACTGCCGACTCTTTCTTAATAATTCTTGGGGCTGACACCTAATAACTTATCTCAAAAAGACAATGGCTTAAATCTCAAGCAACAAGTAGACTAAATCTAGATATACGACCCCACAAAAATTAATATATAAATAAGTTAACTCTATGATAAATAACTCAGTAATCTGCCCAATTTGCGACTCAGCTTCGTCTTATAACTTTTCTAGTCGAGACCTAATGTTCAATCATTATGAACGCTACGATTATTTTAAATGCATTAACTGCCAAGCTGTATTTCAAAACCCAATGCCAACCAAAGATCAGATTAACAGTTTTTATCCAGAGGATTATTCGGTTTTTGATGAAAAATCACGGCTTAGACAATTAAGTCCATTAAAAAAAGCCATTTTGTGGAAAACAAAAAGTTACGACCATTTACAACCCAGTCTACTATTTAAATGCTTTTCCTATTTAGCCTCTCCCTTCTACTCACTTGATAAACCAAGTTTTATTAAAGGTGGCGTTTTATTAGACGTTGGGTGTGGCAACGGGCGATACCTATCGACTATGCAATCGCTGGGATGGTCAGTTCAAGGGGTCGAGTTAAGTGAAAATGGACTAAAGGTCTGTCATGAAGCCGGCCTGAATGTACACCATGGGGACTTATCATCTGCAAAGTTTGCGGACGAAAGCTTTGACGTTATTACTGTGCGGCATGTTATCGAGCACATTCCTGATAGTCACACTTTTATTGCTGAGCTTTTTCGCGTTCTAAAGCCAGATGGTAAATTACTAATTGAAACACCTAATAGTGAAGCATTGGGGCGAAAGTACTTGGGGGTCAAATGGTTTGCCAACGAAGTCCCTCGCCACTTAATTTTATTTTCAATAAACAATTTAACAACGTTGGCATCAAAACACGGCTTAAAACGTTTTAGCTATCGGTATCACACTTCTCCTAAAATCATACTTAACAGTATCGACTATATTATTGAGAATACTGACAAACCTTCAAACAAAAATAAATGGAAAAGGTTACTCGCCCGCTTTTATATTTGGGCGGCCCGATATACACAAAAAGGGGACATTATTCATTCAGTTTTCACCAAGTAATACCATGGCAACAAACATTCTTTTTATCTCTAAATCCTATAACTCATCATCTACACATTATAGGGCACTACAGTTTTTCCCCTATTTAAAGTCACATGGCTTCAAACCTAAACATGTATCTTCATCTGGTGGATTGTTCGCTATTTTAAAAACCCTTTGGCTTGCCAATCAAGCTGACGTCGTTATTGTTTTACGAAAAACATTTCCTTTAATGATTACGTGGCTATTACGCCTTGTATCAAAAAAACTAATATTTGATTTCGACGATGCCATATTTTGCCGCAGTAATGGCTCTATATCAAAAACACGAATGAAACGTTTTAAAAACATCGTCTCGAAAAGTGATCACATTTTTGCTGGTAATCAGTTTTTAGCCCATAACTCGTCAAAACTTAATAAATCTGTCAGCCTTATCCCGACATGTCTAGATGTTGAGAAATACAATGTAAAGATAAGCAAACCTACAGACTCGATCGACCTTGTATGGATCGGCAGTCGTTCAACCTCAAAATACTTACTCAACTTAATTCCTATTCTTGACAACATTGCCGCAACACATCCATCGTTACGACTAAAAGTAATTGCAGATTTTGATATACCTGAAGCAAAAATCCCAACTCTGATAACCCCTTGGACTGAAAGTGGCGAAGCTTATGAGCTTGTATCTTCACACATAGGTATCGCACCGATGATTGAGAATGACTGGACAAAAGGGAAGTGCGCATTAAAGGTTCTTCAGTATATGGCAGCAGGTTTACCTGTCATTTCGTCTGATGTCGGTGTTAACAGTGAAGTTATTACCTCAAATAAAAATGGATTTTTAGTCACCACGTCAAACGACTGGAAAGAGGCAATAGATACCTTAGTAAAAGACTCTAAATTAAGACAATCTATGGGCACGACGGCACATCAAGACGTAATAAATTATGACATAAAAAAAGTTTTTAACCTTATTCTAAAATCGTTAAACTCCTGAACAATAGACTAACTAGATAAGCCCGTTGACCTTTCATTACTTGTTGGAAAGCCCATAAAATACGGCTTTTTTCACTCTCAGCATTAACTAATAGGCCACATTTAACCTATTCTCACCCTTCCCTTCAGAATACCTCCTTCCAATAAAAATTAGCTAAATCTATTGCCTGTAATATCTTTATTGCTGAGTTATATGCGCAATATTACTTAGCATTTTAGTTGTTTGATCTACATGTAAGAGGTTGAGCAATCTTCCAATAAATCTGCGCCACCGGTAACCAAAAAATAAACCACAAGGCATTGGGGTTTGTTATCACTTCTCGACCATCGAAGAATAAAGCAACAACGCCAGTCAGTAAACCAAACACCATCGTCGACTTAACCAAGAAGCCTTTAATAAGAAGGTAGCTTAGCAGCACCAGCATACTTAGTAAGCCAACTATCCCCGTATTAACTAACTGAACAATAAAAACATTATGCGCGTGCTGGAAAACATTTCCATCGGCTATTGTAATGCCCAGGTTATCACTTAAACCACACCCAATCCATATATTACAGTTCAACGCTTTTTCAATGCTGCTCAGCCATATATCAAGTCGATATGAAACTCCTCTTTGTAACAAGTTGCCGTAATAAGCCGACGCCAAAATATAACTAGCCAACATAATAAAAGCCACTAACAAAGTGGTTTTTTTATACTGAAAACGCGTCAGAATAAGCATCGCAAAAAGTCCAAAACATAACGCCACTAGTGCTGATCGTGCGTTATAAAAATACTGTAGAAATAAAATAACGCTCAATATCAGGAAGATTTGCAGGTATTTATTTTTTTGTAACAGTAAATAAATGAGTGACACGCCATACACACTGAGAAGGTCTGTCACAAAAATGGGTGAATCAAGCCGCATCACTGGAATTAAGCGAGCACTCAAGCTTCGATCATACCAGCCATAATGAACCACCATTGACAGCACGCTATACAGCACCGTTAACCAAAACATATAACTAATTAATTTATTGACGGTCACTAGCCGTGAAGATAGCGCGTAATAAATGGCTGAGATAAACGCAAGGGTATAAAAAACATGCCTTGCCTTTTTACCAAACACGGCCCATTCAACATCTAACCCTGCCGCCATTAATAACAACCAAGCAATAATGATAACTACAAAGGGACGGATGTAACGGCCAAATACTTGGTCTTTTATTAACGAAGGAGCCGCCAATATAATTGGTAATAAAACCAATAGATAAAACCCAACATTGGCTAATTTAGACGTTGGCGCGGCATACATAAAGAAAATAAACGCCAGTAGCGCATAAGGAATATTGTTCAATAAAAAGCGCTGAAAGCCGCCCGTCTCTAATTTATTTAATGATTCTTCCTGCATAAAATCGCTCTCTTATAAATTCTTTAGATATGCTTTTTATAACGCCTTTAGTCGTCCGCCAGCAATTTATCGCTAAACGCGGAAAAATAAGGGTTTGCTTTCCATTTTGTCGGCCAGCTAATATCAAACCGCCCTATGTCTTTCTTAAATTGCCGCCAATAAGCCCCTGCCGATTGCTCGGAGTTCAAACCATCTAAATCGATAAACAAAGGGCCTTCTACTGGGCATAAGATATTTTGCGCCTTCAAATCACCGTGACTAATTTGGCTGCGTTTTAATAGCAAAAACAAGGCGTATATTTTTTTTGCCCACTGCGTTTTGCTCTCTTCATCGTATTGCTCATCTTCGTAAATATCCCACGCGTGAGGCGCATCAATATATTCTGATAATAAGTACGAGCGCCGTCTTAATAACCCCCAGCGCTCTTCAATCATCGCGTACGATTGCGCGGTCGGTATACCCAGCATTTCTAATAAAAGCCCGTTTCTCCACGATACTGCAGCTCTTGACCATTTCAAACCCCTGATGATGCTGTGGATTGGTTTTTTAATGTTATAGCGTTTTAGTACATAGGCTTGGCCGTCAATATCGACACGGGCAACGGTGGCAGTACCACCTTTTTTTAATAATTTCCCTTTGTTGATTAGCTCATCTGGATTAGTCAATGCCAAGGCCATTTCTTTAGAATAAACACCCCGTTTAGCCATTAAAAACCGTGAGTTAGTACGTTCGCAAATATAAGCCGTACACGAGCGAAATACCTTTTTATCAATAAACTTTTTTTGTCGCCAACGCCTTTGACGTATTAACGCTTGTTGCCAAGACTGTTCATTCAAACCCTGCCATTCGGGTAAGTCCTTCAAACCCTTTATTAACACCTGAAACGCTTGCTGATCTAAGGTAACAGGTAATTGCGCATACAATAATGCCAAGTTTTGAACCGCGGATTGATGCCTGAGCTGACCCGTTTTTTTACCTATATCCCCCGTATCTATAAGATAAACATCACCTTGACGATATAAAAAATTATCTAAATGGGGGTCTTTAATGTCAAACCCTGCTTGCTGGCACGTCAACATTAGCCTGGTGACTGCGAGCAGTCTAGCCTCAAACTCGAGCTGTTCGGGCTGTGACCAAAAAAATGACGATAATGTGTGAGCTTGCTCAATATACTGAATAATTAACACACCATAATCAGCTTGTTTTTCGCTGTGCAGCAGTTCAGGCACATTGATAGATGACTTTTTCAATGCTTGTAACATTAAGGCTTCTTTAATCAGCAATCCGTTAAAGCCGCGGCCATAAAAAAACTTCGCTATCACCGGTTTGTCTTGCCATATTGCTCGACACGTTAAACGCTTTGAGGGTAAATGTCTTAAACACGTATCTAGTTGCAAAGTACCTTGGTTCCCTGCTAGCTCTAGCGCTTCAGCAGGGTTTTTTGCCCAGTTCTCTAGTTCACTCAGTGTGTTTAACGGTTCTTTATTCATTCCATTAATACCTGCAATTTTTGCCAAACCAGTTCCGCGGGTAATGCTTGATAACAAGCCGGTGTCACCTGAGTTGACTGGCTATAGTCACAGACCTTTTTTAAGCAGGGCGAACAACTGAAGTCTGCCTGCAAACTGATATTCCTTGCTCCCATGCTACCCGTTAATGCAGCACTGGTTGAGCCATAAATAGTCACCGCTGGCACACCACAAGCTGCCGTTAAATGAGCTAAACCGCTATCCACACCTACTACGCCATTGGCATGCATTAATACTGATGCTAATTCTTTAATTGATGAACGAGCCAACACGTGCGCAGCACTTGATGCAGCCGATAAGCCTTCAGCACGTTGCTTTTCTTGCTCATTACCCCAAGGCAGATAGACTGTAAAACCTTGCTTTTCAGCCAACATAATCAGCCTCTGCCAGTATTCAATAGGCCAGTGTTTACTCGCCCATGTGGTGCCATGAAGAAACAGCAAATAAGGCTTTGTTAAACCCTTAGGGCAAGGAAAATCTTCTTTGACTAGGCCATAGTCTGGTGTCTCTGTTGGCTCAGCATAAACAAGGCTTCTGGCAAATAACTGCCTAACTCGTGTAATCGCGTGCTGACCTTTTTTTACTTCAATTTCGTGCTGATAAGCCAAGGCAGCTAATGGCTCCCGACAACTGCTTTTAGATAAACCATAGCGTATTCCCCTAGCACAACGTGTCACTAACGCACTCTTAATTAGACCTTGCGCATCAATCACCAAGTCATATGACTCATCTCGAATTGTTTGGATACTGCTACGGATGGCCGCTCGGTGCCCCCATAAATTTTTACGCCAATGGCGGATCGCAACGGGAATGACTCGTTCGACATTCGGATGTAAATGTGGGATATCTTGAAACGAGTCTTCTACTATCCAATCAAATGATATGCTTGGGATAGCTTTTGCTGCATCGGTTAATGCAGGCAATGTATGAACAACATCGCCCAGCGATGAGGTCTTAACGACTAATACTTTCATCAGTCATCTTTGCAGAGATACCCAATAAAGTTGTAACGCGATCAGGTGATATTTTTGTTAGGCAATCTAAATGCCCAAGAGGACATTCTCGTTTAAAACAGGGTGAACAAGGCAAATTTAAACTAATAACGTCTGCCTCTGGGTGCAAGGGTGGTGTAAAAGCCGGATCCGATGACCCATAAATCGCCACCGTTTTTATATTGAGTGCCGCAGCAACATGCATAAGGCCAGAGTCATTACTCACCACTGCATCGCAAAGCGACATTAACTCTAGCGCTTCGGTTAAGTTGGTTTTACCAGCAAAATCACGACACGCACCAGCCACTAATTCATTAATGCTTGCGGTGACCGCTTGATCTTTGACTGAACCAAACAAATAAACTTGCCAACCCTTATCAATCGCCTGTTTCGCCACGTCTGCATAATGTTCTGCTGGCCAACGTTTAGCAGGACCATATTCTGCTCCTGGGCATAAACCCAATACCGTTCCTTTAGCAGGAGGAATATTAAATTTTTGTTTAGCCACATCAACACTGGCCGGGTCAATCAATAAGCGTGGCTGAGGAATATTTGGAAGAATAGCGCAAGGCTCAGATGCTAACGCGACAAAACGTTGAACGGTTTTAGTTAAAAACGCTTTATCTAATCGGCGAGTATTATTTAACAAACCCCATCTACACTCACCTAAATAGCCGGTTCTTTTGGGTATACCTGCAAAATAAGGAATAAGCGCAGATTTCCACGAGTTAGGGAGCACAATCGCTTGATCGTACTGCTCCTCTCTCAGGCTATTACCTAACGCTTTGCGGCCCTTAAAATCAAACTGACCATGCCCTAGCGGCATAACGATCGCTTTTCTTACTTCTGGCATACACGCCATCAGCGCTAGCGACCATTGTGGCGCTAACACGTCAATCGAGCAGCTCTTATGCTGCTCTTTTAATGCCATGAATAGGCTCTGTGCCATCACCATATCGCCCACCCAAGATGGGCCAACGATGAGTATGCGATAAGGGTTACTCAATTAGTTTATACGTACGTTAACCAATCACTATGTTGAGCTGAGCGACCTTGAACGGCATCAAAATACATGGTTTGAAGGCGTTCTGTAATCGGCCCTCTTCCACCGTTCCCGATAACTCGGTCATCCACTTCACGAATGGGCGTTACTTCTGCAGCGGTACCTGTAAAGAACGCTTCGTCTGCCACATAAACCTCGTCCCGCGTAATTCTTTTTTCAACGACTTCTAAGTTGCATTCTTTAGCTAACTGGAAGATTGTTTCGCGAGTAATGCCTTCCAGCGCAGATGTTAAATCAGGGGTGATTAATTTACCGTTACGAACAAGGAAGATGTTTTCGCCACTGCCTTCAGCCACATAACCTTCGTGATCCAGCAACATCGCCTCATCATAGCCACATGAAATAGCTTCTTGTAGCGCCAAGATTGAATTCATGTAATTGCCATTCGCCTTAGCTTTGCACATTACGCTATTAACGTGGTTACGCGTGTAGGAAGATGTACGGATACGAATGCCTTTTTCTATGCCGTCTTCGCCAAGGTACTTACCCCATTCCCAAGCAGCAACCATCACGTGAACTTTCAAGCTATCGGCACGAATACCCATGCCTTCCGAGCCATAAAAACACATTGGGCGTAGATAGGCCGATTTTAAATTATTTTTTGATACCGCTTCACGTTGAACCTGGTTTAGCGTGTCTTTATCAAACGGAACTTTCATATTCAAAATATGAGCCGAACGGAACAAACGATCTGTATGATCTTGTAGTCTGAAAATAGCGGTACCGTCATTTGTTTCGTAAGCACGTGTGCCTTCAAAAACACCCATACCATAATGCAAGGTATGCGTCAGAACATGGACTTTGGCTTCGCGCCAATCAACCCATTTACCGTCCATCCAGATGACGCCATCTTTGTCATCCATTCCCATAGTTAACTCCTAATTTGTTTGTGAAACCAAACGAAAATTCGTTTAGTTATTTATCATTATTTCATCCCATACTGATGTCACCAATCGAACGTGATCATCTACTAAATCAGCCTTCACCATTGTTGGTTGCTCTGCTAATGAAGCATGATGCGATGCTTCTCGGTAGGCTTTGTATGCGTCATTAAGGCTATGCTGTTGTGACGCTGATAAGAAGCCAATCTTGTTCAATTCATGCAATAAACGAATATTGTCTGTATACGTCAATAGGGTGTCATGTTCATTGGCATTAGCCAATACACCGAATTGTACAATAAACTCAATATCGACAATACCTCCAACATCGTGTTTTAGATCAAAAAAGCCCTGCTTTTTAGTTAATAACGATGAACGCATTTTTTCTCGCATATCAATGACATCTTTTCTTAAAGCAGCACCATCACGTGGCAAGCCTAATACCTTGCTGCGAATCTTATTAAATCGCCCAGCCAGCTCCGAACAACCTGCGACAAACCGCGCACGCACAAGAGCTTGGTGTTCCCATGTCCATGCATTTTTCTGTTGATATTGCTCAAATGCAAATTCACTGCTAACTAATAAGCCAGAATTCCCATTTGGACGCAGGCGTAAATCCATCTCGTACAACATGCCGGAAAAAGTTCGAGTAACCATATAAGTAATTATTTTCCTGCCTAAGCGCATATAGAACTCACCCAAAGAAACAGCTTTATCGCCCACGGTCATCTCGTCCAGATCACCGTCTTTATGAAGAAAAATGACATCGAGGTCTGAGCCAAAACCCAACTCAAACCCGCCCATCTTGCCAAAACCGATAACCGAAAAGCCGCTCACCGACGCTGCACTCGCATTAGCTGGAACCCCATACTGCGAACAAATGGACTTCCAGCTCAAGGCAACAACTTTCTCAACGATCACCTCTGCTATCTCGGTTAATTTATCGCTCACAACCATTACCGGAATAGCACCCGTCAAATCAGATGCAGCAACACGTAATACACTCACTTGCTTAAAAAGGCGTAAAGCTTCCATTTGCCCTTCTGTATCGTCAGGCTCTATCGACATTAACGCATTGTTTAAATCCGCCTGAAGCTCATCTTTTGACGGAACCTTGTATAGGCTCTGAGGGTCAATTAACTCATCTAATAAAATAGGCGAGCGCGTCACCTGCGTTACAATCCATGGGCTCAATATGGCTAACCGAATCAAATGCTTAAAGACTAGCGGGTTTTCAACCAATAAAATCAAGTACACCACACGATTACAAATTTTTTCTAGCATATCCAGAAAAAGCACGAGTGTTTTTTCTTCTGATTCAACTATCAATAAAGCCTCTAACAACATAGGCATAAGCCGAACGATGTAGTCCCGCCCCTTCTCCTGTAACTGCCTAACGGGATAGCTTTGACAAAAGTGGATAATGCTGCTCTGTGTTGCGTGACTAACAACAACGTCTTTAGATGCAAAAAAGCTGTCAAGCACCCCCTCATTCAAATCCAACCAGTCAATGTTATCTGTTTGCTCACTAGGTTCGGCAAAGTCCACTAAACTTTCAAAATACTGATGCACCCGCCCCATGGCTTGCTGTGTTTTTTCCAACAACTCATCCCAATCTACAAACCCCATCGATAACACTAAACGCGCTTGGTTGATGGCATCTTTTGGCAAATCATGTGTTTGCCGATCGTCTATCTCTTGGATGTGGTTTTCTAATCGACGCAAGTAGCGATAATCTTCAGTGAGTTCTTGCGCTGCCAACCTTGGAATTTGGTTTCTTTCGGCCAATAAATCTAAAACCTTCAAAATACCACGCTCTTGCAACGCCTTATCCCTGCCTCCACGTATCAACTGAAAAGCTTGACCTATAAATTCAATTTCTCGAATTCCGCCAGGACCTAATTTAACGTTATCTTCCACGCCTTTTTTTAGTAACTGCGCTTCAATTTGTCGTTTCATCACACGAATGGAATCGAATACACCGTAATCCAAATAACGGCGGAACACGAAAGCTTTAATCATCAACATTAAGTCGGCTTTACCCTCTTCACTTCCTGTGATCAACCGCGCTTTCACCATCGCATAACGTTCCCACTCACGCGCATGACTTTGATAATAAATTTCCATCGCATCCGCATTTAACACTAACGCACCACTGTCACCAAAAGGTCGTAAACGGGTATCCACGCGAAAAACAAAACCATCTGCAGTCACTTTGTCCAACAAACGAATAACCACTCGGCACATCTTAGTAAAGAATTCCTCATTACTCGTTGAACGCGTCCCATCCGTTTCACCTCTGGAGGGATAACAAAATATAAGGTCAATATCCGATGAAAAGTTAAGCTCCTTTGCTCCGAGCTTTCCCATCCCAATAACAATTAACTGCTGCGCTGTGCCTGCCTCATCACGAGGAACACCTGAACGGCCGCAAGCGATGGTGTATGCCCACTCAACAGCACACCGAATCAGCGCATCAGCCAGGGCGGATAACTGCTGCAAAATAGAATCAACCTCCGTTCCGCTTAAATCTTGCCACGCAATACGCAACATGTGTTGATTGCGAAATTGACGGAGTATACGCATAACGACAACCTCATCGGTCACTCCAAGGATCATACTATTCAAATCGTCAAATAACTTATCAGCACACCAGTCAACAGAGAGTCTTTCTTCATTAAGCGCTTTACTGACCTCCGGGAATCGTACCGCCTGCCGTTGAACAAAGGTGCTACAAGCTAATACCCGGCTCAAGTTTTGAAGGTCTCCTACCCTATCTTGATCAAATAGACCAGGAAAATCCCCCATAATGTTAGCGACCTCTGCACTGAGTTCAACAGGCAACGAAGCCAATAATTCACTTTTATCTAATACCGTCATAAAACCACCTTAATCAATAAGCGCATGTCGCTCAAAAGTTGATATCGTATCGCACATTTAAATTTTAAATCTGACCTATAATCATTGTACTTGTTTGTCGACTCAGTTATAACTGAGACGACATTCAAAACTCAACAAAATCAATAGCCTAATGAAAGGATGATTGTTTATGAGCTTATCTAGTATGATCAATAAGTTAGGTATAACTGTTGTTAAAAATACCTTCCTACGGCACGATTCCCAAGTATCACAACTTCAGACAATAAATCATTATTTGCCTAATGGAAGACGATCTTTCTAACAAGTTAAAATGCTTAATAAAAATTGCGGATAACGCTACTTTGCCTAGTGCATCGGTAGAGCATTCAGCGCAACTGCAAAGCAGCACCGCGAAAGAACCGACAACGACTGAACTTGAAAAGAAGCTTAAAGACCAGCAACAGGCCCTCCAGCAGGCTCATGAAGAACTCAACATCGAAAGGGATTTCATCCGAGCAACCATGAAGTCGTTGCATGAAGGCGTTATCGTTACCGATCTGGACCTGTCTCTTATACACATCTCCGAGCCCACGAGACCAGAGAGGATCTCG
>CAJXTU010000009.1 GCA_913060865.1 uncultured Cycloclasticus sp. | reverse complement strand
ACGAGATCCTCTCTGGTCTCGTGGGCTCGGAGATGTGTATAAGAGACAGGAATGGAGTTTCGAAACAAAAGATGAATTTATCGAGAAATTAAGGGACGTGCTAAGCGGTTTCCCCGGCCTTGTTTTTGGCTTTACGCAACCGATTGAAATGCGTGTTTCTGAAATGCTAACCGGTGTGCGAGGCGACGTTGCCATCAAGATTTTTGGAGATGACCTTGATATGCTAAACGATAAAGCGCAAGAAATTGCCGGCATCGTTGGAAAGCTTGATGGGGCAGAAGATGTGTTTGCAGCACAAAATGATGGTGTGCAATACCTACGTGTGGTGATCGATCGATTGGCTGTTGGGCGCCTAGGTTTATCGATTGATGATGTAGAAAGCAATTTACGTTCCCTTATTGAAGGTCAAAACATGGGGACTATTTATGAAGGCTCGCGCCGAATTCCTTTGATTATTAAAGGGGCCAGTGGCTTACGCCAATCAGCCGATGAGTTTCATAATTTGCGATTGACGCTTGAGGATGGTCGTAGCATTCCTCTAACGAATTTGGCGACGCTAGAGCGAGTTGAAGGGCCAGTGATGATTACGCGTGAAACGGGCAGTCGATCATCCGTGGTGGTTGCAAATGTCGGCGGGCGTGATCTCGTTGGTTTTGTTGAGGAAGCCAAGCAAAAAGTAGCAGAGCAGGTCAAATTGCCAACGGGTTATTATCTGAAATGGGGTGGTCAGTTTGAAAATCAACAACGCGCAGCGGCACGGTTTGCAATTGTTATTCCAGCGGCTATTGGTCTGATTTTCTTATTACTGTTCAGTACATTTAGATCAGTGAGTCAGTCTTTTCTAATATTGACCAATATTCCGTTCGCCATGATTGGTGGTGTTGTTGCCTTGTGGATTGCTGGTGAATACATGTCGGTTCCAGCATCTGTCGGGTTTATCGCTTTATTAGGTATCGCGGTGTTAAATGGAGTGGTGCTTGTTTCGTACTTTAATCAATTAAAAGCGCTAGGGCACGATATTAATGACGTGGTCATAGAAGGCGCAAGAAGACGGTTACGGCCCGTGATGATGACGGCGAGTATCGCAGCGTTTTCACTTATTCCGTTATTGTTTGCGACAGGGCCAGGGTCAGAAATACAACGCCCACTCGCCATTGTAGTCATCGGTGGGCTGGTGACGTCCACACTACTAACATTACTACTACTGCCAGTACTGTATCGCTGGGTTAGTACCCGATAAGGAGAAAGACTTGAATCAAACATTATTAACGCTTATTTGTCCTCCGTCTATTGAGAGAACATTGGTTGACTGGTTGTTAGAGCAACCAGAAGTTAGCGGTTTTACCAGTTCAGAAGTTTATGGGCACGGTAGTCACCCAGAAAAGCTAAATTTGATAGAGCAGGTTGAAGGGCGAAAGAAACAGGTCAAATTTCAGCTACATTTAGAATTAGATTCTGCCATGGCGGCGTTAAAGAAGCTTAAAATAGACCTAAAAGGAGCTGATGTTCATTATTGGTTATTACCGATTACTGAATCAGGTCGCGTGTAACGGTATGATTTATTAAGTTAATAAGGCTGCTCATCGTTAATAAGGTATGATTTTAGCTTGCTTGATAATGTAGAGTTAGATCGGAACGCTCGCTATCGCGAGCATTCCGATCTAACGGCAGCCGACAATCATCATTGCCTTTGTGAGACTGAGCCGCTTCACGCTCCGTCTAACAAAGACAATCAACGGGAAATTTTTAAATGATCTTACGCGTAATCTCATGTTAAAAACTCCCGTTATTGTCGGCCCCGTTAGTAGGTATTAACTCAGTTTATAAATTAATAGTTAGACTTGTCTTTAATTAATATGTGGTGGGTTGAATTATGGATCACCTTCAAAGCCTGTTAGATAAACATTGGCATCACCTTCCTATTGAAGAGGTGACCGAACTCTTCGATACTGATCTCAATGATGGTCTTGATCTTTTTGAGGTGCAGTCACGCGCTGAAGAGTTTGGCGTAAATGAACTGACAGCAGCTCAAGGTGTCAGTGCTCTTAAGCGATTCCTAGTTCAGTTTCATCAGCCTCTGGTTTATATTCTTGTTGTTTCAGCATCGGTGATGTTTTTTTTGCAGGAATGGGTTGATGCAGGGGTTATCTTTGGGGTTGTTTTGGTAAATGCCCTAATCGGTTTTTTTCAAGAAGCTCGCGCTATAAAGGCGATAGAAGCACTATCCAAAATGATGACGCATGAGGCCGTTGTGATGCGTTCGGGGATCAAGACACGTATTGCTGCCGTTGAACTTGTACCGGGAGATATTGTTTTACTTAGCTCAGGTGATAAAGTCCCCGCAGATATAAGACTGTTTAAAACACGCGATTTGCACATAGATGAGTCGACGTTGACAGGCGAGTCACTCCCCGTTGAAAAAAATCACGAGCAATTAAAACAAGGGACTATATTAGCTGAGCGGGTCAATATGGCTTATTCGTCTGCACTCGTCACTTATGGAACGGGGGTCGGTATCGTAACGGCTACTGGTAATGCAACTGAGGTGGGTAAGATATCTGAGTTGATTACCCTAACGGATGTTTTGATGACACCGTTAACGCGTAAAATCAGCGAATTTAGTTTGATTTTACTTTACATTATCTTGGTGATGGCCACGCTTACTTTTATTGTTGGGATGATGCATGGCGAATCGTGGCTAGAGATGTTTATGGCGGCCGTAGCACTGGCTGTAGGGGCCATTCCTGAAGGCTTACCTGCTGCGGTAACGATTACATTGGCGATTGGTGTGTCTAGAATGGCTCGTCATCATGCCATTGTACGACGTTTGCCAGCTGTAGAAACATTAGGTAGCACGACGATTATCTGCTCAGACAAAACCGGCACATTAACGCAGAACCAGATGACCGTAAAAGGACTACTGGTGGGCGATAGCCTTTTTTCTGTATCAGGTAGTGGCTATCAGCCGGAAGGGAAATTTCAGCTTAATGAAGAAGAGATAGAACCGACTGAACATACAGCGTTAATGGATTTGTTGAGAGCAGGCTTGATCTGTAATGGCTCAAGGCTATTTAGTAGTGAAGAGGGCTGGCGTTTAGAAGGGGACCCTACAGAGGGCGCGATAATTGCCTCGGCATTAAAGTCTGGCCTTTCGTTTGAGACATTGTCCGAGGAAATGCCAACAGTTGATAGCATCCCTTTTGAGTCTCGTTACCAGTACATGGCGACCCTACATAATAGGGCTGATAAACCTCAGAGAATATATATCAAAGGCTCGTTTGAAAGTATTTCTGCTTGTTCAAGTTACACCCAAACAGTGTTGGGTGAAAAAGATATTTTTGACGCTCAAAAGATAGAACAACAACTAGAGAAGATGGCAGAGCAAGGTATGCGAGTGCTGGCGTTTGCTTACCTAGATGTAACAGAACAAAAAACGGGTATTTCACACGAAGATATTAAATCGGGTTTTACATTTTTAGGGCTACAGGGAATGATTGATCCACCGCGGCCTGATGCTATCAAGGCCGTTCAGGCATGTCAAACTGCCGGCATACAGGTAAAAATGATCACCGGGGACCACGCTATAACTGCTTCAGCGATCGCTGCTCAAATTGGCCTCAAAGGATGTGGGAAAAAGCACGCTGTTATCACTGGAAAAGAACTGGCTACCTTATCTGATAGTGAGTTAGTGGGTCTTGCCGATGAAGCGGTGGTTTTTGCACGCGTCAGCCCTGAACAAAAACTGCGTTTAGTGGAAGCACTTCAGTTGAAAGGCCACGTTGTTGCCATGACGGGCGACGGTGTTAATGATGCGCCTGCGCTACATCGAGCCAATATTGGTATTGCGATGGGTCGTGCAGGTACAGAAGTGTCAAAAGAAGCCGCTGATATGGTGCTGACAAATGATAATTTTTCAGCAATAGAGCTGGCTGTAGAGGAAGGAAGAGGGGTGTTTGATAACATCGTTAAGTTCATCACGTGGACACTGCCAACCAATATTGGTGAGGGTTTGGTTATTATGACAGCTGTATTTATCGGCGCTACACTGCCTATTCTACCGGTGCAAATTCTTTGGATAAATATGACAACGGCCGTGTTACTGGGCTTAATGCTGGCTTTTGAACCCAAGGAAAAAGGCATTATGTTGCGTAAGCCACGCAAACCTAATGCCCCCATTCTTTCTAATATTTTATTGTTCAGGATCGTCTTGGTTGGTTTTTTATTGCTCTCAGGTGCTTTTGGGTTGTTTGAATTGGCACTCGCTCGCGGCGCAAGTGAAGCGCAGGCCCGTACTGTTGCCGCTAACCTGTTTGTGTTCGGTGAGCTTTTCTATTTATTTAATTGCCGCTCGTTGACGCTGCCTTTGTCCACAATCGGTTTTTTTAGTAACCGCTGGCTATTAGTGGGTGTAACGGGAATGGTGTTTTTGCAACTATTGTTCACTTATTCAACGGTAATGAATCAGCTCTTTCATACTGAACCGATTGGCCTTATAGAGTGGGCGCAGATCCTACTTGTGAGCTTCGCTATTTATTTCAGTGTTAAGCTCGAAAAGCAATATCAGCTTAAGAAGGATTGAACAAATAAAGCCCCCTTTTTTATTCAACCATTTACTACTAGTTAGGAAGGTGTGAATAAATAAGCAATCAGATGGAGTGCTTGAAATAACTAATTTATTTGTTTATATAATGGATGATGACTGGGTGAAATTAAAAAGGCTTGTGATTAGGGTAGGGTTGCCCATGTTTAATGTTGGGGTAATATTTTCTTATACTGTTAAAAATAGGTATTAGCTTAAGTTAAAATCAAGTTGGCCTGTTTTTGTTTTTTTAGAGTGTGCACTTTGTAAGCCGCTTGCGCTTATGCCAATTAACCGAATACCTTGTTGCCCAGCATCCGTACGTGAGAGTAACTGAGTGAGTATGGTGGGCATTTGTGATAATTCGATAAAGTTTTTCGTGCTGCTGTATGAACGAGTGATTGTTTTAAAATCGGCGTACTTTATTTTCAAAGTAACTGTTTTAGTAATCAACTGCTGAGTGTCTAAATTATTGAATACCTTTTGTGTTAATTTGTTGAGTTTTTCAATGAGCACCGTTTTATCGTAAATATCATCTTTGAACGTCGTTTCTTTACCCAGTGATTTTCGTATACGCGTACTATGTACAGGACGATGGTCAACACCACGCGCTATTTGAAAAAAATATTCAGCTGATTTACCAAAATGTTTAGCTAATTCGAAGGTGCTTTTTGATCGTAAATCGTAACCCGTTTTAATGCCTAGTTTATTCATTTTTGTTTCTGTTGCCGGACCAACACCGTAAAATTTCCCTATGGGTAAGGCGGCTATAAACGTTTCGCCTTGCTCAGGTCTAATAACATATAGACCATCGGGCTTGTCCATATCAGAGGCGATTTTGGCTAGAAATTTATTGTATGAAACACCTGCCGATGCAATGAGCTGAGTCTCAGTTTTAATGTCCCTTTTGATAGCTTCGGCGATACGCGTTGCGGAGCCTGCAAATTCGGTACTATGGCTAACGTCAAGATAGGCCTCATCAAGTGATAATGGCTCAACGTCGGATGCGTAACGCCAGAATATCTCACGGATTATTTTTGACACTGCTTTATACGCTTCAAACCGAGGTGGAACAAATATAGCTTGTGGGCAGAGCCTGTATGCACGCGAAGAGGGCATGGCTGAATGAATGCCAAATTGGCGAGCCTCATAACTACAAGCTGCAACCACACCTCGACTATTAGGTTGGCCTCCTACAATAAGAGGTTTGCCCTGAAGTTCGGGTTGATCACGCTGTTCAACAGAGGCAAAGAAGGCATCCATATCGACATGGATTATTTTGCGTTGAATTGGAGTCATAACTCTATATTAAGCTAAGATTTTTTGATCACAAAATACACGCCATAAATCGTAATAAACAAGCCTGCAATAGAGTTGGCTGTGAGTGTTGCAGCAAGCAATCACCATACTTTATTGTACTAATAGTTGCTGCTAAATAGAAATAGTTGCTGGGTTGCTTCTGATAATCAATAAAAATAGCTCAATGTTGAAACATTGAGGGCGAATCACTCATGTTTTATCTTTTACTTACAATGATATACAAAATTCATTGACCGCTTTAACGACGTCCTTTTCAGCTTCTATATGGACATAGTGCCCTGCATTGGGGACAACGTTTATTGTTAGGGGGCTGGAGATATTTCTTTTTGATAACTCAAGGTTTGGATGATAACCAAATTCATCATTTTCACCATAAATTTGCAAAACGGGGCAGGGTATTTTTTGTAAGTAGTCGGAACAGTCTTCAGCTTTAAAAGCTTTACTATTAACGCGGTTAATCCAGTCATAAAATAAGGTGTCTAGTCCTTCGCCATGAAATTTAAATAACTTTTTACGTAGGCTGCCCTTTTCAAAGTCTTCTTTAGCGGCCTCTGCTCCTGCTATGCAAAGTGGATGAATAAGCATTTGTGGCACAAGCGAAATGACGCCACGGATGATATCTTTATGCAGACTGGCAGCAATAAGGGAAATAACACCGCCATAACTATGGCCTACTAGAATGACGTTAGTGAGGTTAAAGTGCTTGAAAACATCAAGTAATGGCTCGTCAGCTTCCTCAGCACGTGTATCACTGTCACGGATTGCTGTTAGTGGATCTGATTGCCGCCCATGACCCCAACGATCATAAATAATTACAGCTAGCCCTGTCGACTGATGTACTTGGTTAGGAAAGTCACGCCACATTTCAATGCAGTCTATGGCACCATGCAGGAAAACTAATGTAGGTGTGCTAGCGTTTATATCGCCTATTTGAAGTACGCGAAGGCGACGTCCCGCCGCTTGAATAAAGTGCTCTTGTTTCATAATGTGCCAGTAAACATCGCTTTAAAAAGCGACCTGTAATTGGCTAATGAAAGCGGGGTAACTAAAGCCACCATCGCTTGGTTCGTAGTATGAGAGTTCATTAATGAGCCTGACGTCTTTATCAAACTGCCAAGTAAACATGGTTTGGTAAACATTGCCTTGATTCATACCACGTGCCAGTTCATCACTTGATCTGCCGGTTAGTGGTCTAAAGAACATCGTCCTCGATGGGTGTTCATTATTGACATGTTGGTACTGTAGGCCCCATGCCCACCCCATGTCTTCAGAATTCAGTAAATACGCTCGGCTGAGACCTAAGGTAAAAGCATCAGAGCTTAGTTTATCTGTATTGTCACCTTGTGCATTGACGGCTAAACCACCCTGGGCATCGGATTTGAATTGTGCCCATGAGGCCCATAACCACCAATGGTGTGCTTGAACGTCGGCAAATACACTAAGCCATTGGTTGTCTAGGTCAATGCCATTAGGTTGAAATTTTGTGTCCAGCGTTACAGAATCTAAAGAAGCGCTATAGGCCGCGCCAATACTGTAGGCGAGGGGTCTATCTTTGAACTGATACTCGTCGTCACTGGGTGATACGCCTGTGGGTCGAATGGAAACGGCTGTTGAGAACATCAAGTCATTATTATCGTTGTTGAGTGATAGGTCTGGGCTATTGAATAGCCCGACTGCGTAATGCAAACGATTGCCAAAATAGCCTTTTGAGTTACTCTCAGGTAAGCCCATATTTCCTTTTCTTATTGAAATGCCACGAACTCGCCCTGTATCACCAGGTGATAAATATTCACTAAATTTACGTTCTACACTGGCAGTTTTGTGTGGTCGCCTTGTATAGCCGGGAACAAACTGTTGACCAAAGGTGATACTACCGATAGTTTCATCGAAATGCTTAAAACTAACCCAAGCATCGAGTAGTTTTTGTGCATTAGAAAGCCCTGCAACTTCATTGGCTGCATCATATTGAAAGCGAAAAGCAACGTTGTCAGCTAAAAAACCATTTAGACCAAGTCGCGCCCGCCTTAAGGTAAAACTATTGGTCCCTTGTAATCCATTTTTAGATGGGACAAAGGTATACCGAGGTTGTAATTTCCCCCAAAGTTTGATGTTTGGGCTAGCCTTATTAATGTTCTTTTTTGTAGCGGCAACTAGCTGCTTGACTGCGGATTTAACACCAGCCGTTTTAGGTGTTGTAGGTTTAGCTGCCTTTAACTCAGCTTGTATAGCTTGTTGCTTAATGTTCACCACGTCATGTTGGCTTAGCAAGCCTTTTTGCTGAAGTACTTCTAGCACAGCGTTTGCATACGCATGTGATGGGTCTGCAAAAGAAGGTAGGCTAATAACGGCAAGAAAGGCGGTAGGTAATATTTTTAACATAAAAGTTTTTAATTTCATTAAAAGTGTCAGTTAAAGCAAATTTGGGCCGTCTGTATAACCGGCTTAATTATCCTTATAAAACTTGATGGGGCGGCTTGGTTCAAACTGGGAATAATACGTTTTCATTAAATCCCTTTTATTTCAGTTGGTGTTATAGGCGCAGTAAATACTTCAACCAGTTGTTTTGAGAACTGCGATTTCCCTCAGTTACTACGCGTGTAAAGGGCATTAAAAATTTAATTATTGACATGATAATATTTTCTATATAATTTAACAATAAAGAAATATTTAAATAAACTGTTCTTATTTTTATAACAATAAGTCTATGCAAAATCTTAATCGAATGATGATTTTTTATCACGTTGTTGAATCGGGCAGTTTTACCGATGCAGCTAAGGTTTTGAACATGGCAAAATCAGCGGTTAGTCGGCATATCACCTTATTAGAAAAGGAGGTCGGGGCGAGGTTATTAAACAGAACAACTCGACAGCTTAGCCTTACTAAAGTTGGGCGAATTTATTACCAAAGCTGTCAAAGAATTATTGAAGAAACGCAGTTCATGCAAAATGAAATTAGTGTGCTTCAAAATCAACCTGTTGGGTCCCTAAAAATTGCAGCAACCAATAGTATTGGTAATGTTTACATTGCCCCATTAATCGTAGAATTTATGCGGCTATACCCAAATATTAATATTGATTTGAGGTTGCAAGACCAGGTCATTGATATGGTAGAAGAAGGGGTGGATGTGAGTATTCGTGTTGGTTGGTTGAAGGATTCAAATTTAGTCGCTAAAAAAATAACAGATTCAAGAATGGTTTTAACGGCGAGCCCAAAATACATAAAGCAATATAGTCCCGTTGTTACCCCTAAGGAACTCGAAAATCATCAATGGGTTATTTTTTCACTATTGCCCAACCCGACTGAATGGGTGTTCAAACAAAAGAAGCAAACTGAGACTATTTCAGTAAAAGGTAATATAAAAACAAACAATGCAGAAGCGGTTAGGACTTTATTATTAGCTGGGGGAGGCGTATCAGTGTTGTCTCATTTTATGGTTGCCGATGATATACGTGAAGGACGGTTGGTTGAATTATTACCTAATTATGACTTGGGTTCGGCAGGTGTTTATTTGGTGTACCAAGAGAAACAGTATAAGCAGTTAAAAATACAATTATTTAATGACTTTATTAATAAGAATTTAAAATTAAATTGATCGAACATCAATATGCTCATAGCTTGTAGGGGTAAATAAATGGCTAATTATATTTTAGTACACGGGGCATGGCACGGTGCTTGGTGCTGGGATAAAGTCGTTCCACTTATACAGCAACATGGCCATACGGCTACAGCTATTGATTTACCAGCACATGGGGAGGATTTAACGCCAGTTGCTGATGTTAGTTTGCAGTTGTATGCAGACAAGATTTGTGAGGCTATTTCTCAACAACAAGAGCCTGTGATTCTAGTGGGTCACAGTTTGGGCGGTATATCGATTACCCAAGCAGCTGAGCAGTGCCCGTCGAATATACGTCAGCTTGTTTACCTAAGTGGTTTTTTGTTACCCAATGGGGTGGCTCGGTTGGGGTATGGCTCGGATATTGAAGGTAGTTTGATTGATGCTAATAAAATAATGTCTGATGATAAAACATGCGTCAGTTTTGACCTAGCAGGGCTTAAAGAAACCTTCTACCTTGATTGTTGCGCTGATGATATTGCCAAAGCGACGAAATTAATAAGGCCGGAACCGATAGCCGGTATTGTGACCCCGGTTCACTATACCGCTGAAAATTTCGGCGTTATTCCTCGTGTTTATATAGAGTGTCTACAAGACTGCGCCATTTTACCTGCGCTGCAAAAGCGAATGTACACAGAAACGCCCGTAGCAGAGGTTGTTACGATGGGTACCAGTCATTCTCCTTTTTTCTCTGCGGCTGAACAGTTGGTTGAGCATTTAATTGAGTTGGCAGCTTGAATCGTTACAGGAATATATTCCTTTATTTATCAACATGAAATACAGTATTAAAAAAGAATATTCTAAACATTCACCTTCAACATTGGACGTAATATGAAATACAGATACATTGGAAATACGAGTTTAGAAGTATCTGAAATTGGCTTGGGTGGTAATACCTTTGGCCCACCGCGTTTAGATAAAGAGCAAAGTATTGCCTGTATTCGACAAGCCCAAAATCTAGGGGTTAATTTTATAGATACGGCAAATATATACGGCGCAGGTCAAAGTGAGTCATATATTGGTGAAGCGATTGCAGGGCAGCGCGAAAAATGGATTATTGGCACTAAATTTAATTTTTGGAACGCTGAAGGCAATGAATCGGTAGACTCGCAAATCCAACGCCAATGTGATGATAGTCTAGGCAAGCTTAAGACGGATTATATTGACTTGTATCAACTGCATGCGCCAGATCTTAATATTCCAATGGAGGCTGTACTTGAGTCACTGCAAACATTGGTTAAGCAAGGTAAAGTTCGAGAAGTGGGGGTGTGTAATATGTCATCTTGGCGACACGCTCAATCCAATTGTCTTGCACAAATGAATGGTTTGCCAAAATTAGTGAGTATTCAAAATCATTACAATTTGCTTAGGCGTCATGTAGAACAAGAAACATTACCGTATTGTGAAGCAAGCAATATAGGTTTTATTCCTTACTTTCCCTTAGCGGGTGGTTTTTTAACGGATAAATACAATAAAGGTGAATCAGCACCGGAAGGCACGCGAGGTGCAGCGGGCAGCCCAATAGTGCGGCATAGTCGTTCTGTCGTTAATGAAGACATTCAACATCAACTTAAAACTTGGACACATGCCCACGGCCATACCCTAAATGAATTAGCGATAGCGTGGTTATTGAGCCATTCTGAGGTTTGTTCAGTGACCACCGGTGTTAGTTCACCCGAACAAGTAAAGGCTAATGTACAGGCTAGTGAATGGAAACTGGATGATGAGCAAGTAAAGGAGGTGAATAAGATGGCAAGATGGGACGGGACGGATGATGCCATTGAGTTATTACAAGACTTTTCAAAAGAAGTTCGTTTTGCCAAATAACTAAATTAAAACAGACAGGATGTATTAAATTAGCAGGATTGATGGATAGTGGTGTGATTGAAGCAAAATTGATTAATCAGCAATGACAATTAAAGGGTATTTAATGCCTTAGGGCAAACATTGCTTTGTGCCGACTTTCAGTTAATATCTGTAGTCTCAGGCAATTTAGGTTTTTGGCTATTACAAGCAAACAATAATGAAAACTAAACTAGGAGAAGAAGATGTCTATAAATGTTACGTTAGAATTACAAGTTAGTGCGGAGAATCGTGAAGCACTGTTAAATACACTGGAAGCAATCTTACCCGATACACGCGCCTATAAAGGCTGTCAGAGCATTGTAGTGACCAGCAATGATGATGATCCACTGAATATTATACTGCTTGAAAAATGGGATACTCGCGCGGATCATGAAAGCTATGTTGCTTGGCGTGCGGAGCGAGGCGATTTAGAAAAACTGGGTGCTTTATTAGTGGCACGACCAGCCTCTAAATTTCTAACAGCGTTAAAAATATAAACCATTTTAAAGCGAACATACTGGAAATGGATGACTTCCGGTTCAATGAAACTTATACCTATCATAGGTACCAAAGGTCGATAGGGGCTGACTATCAGTCCTAGATTTTTTTCAATAAAAAATATTATTATGCAGATTACACAGTTTGTTTTGATTGCGGCGTCAGTCATCTTTTTAAGTGCTTGCGGAGATACAACGAATGAGCAACCACTAGATCGGCTTGTTGAGGTGACCACTTTTTCATATCAACCTGCGACTCGTGTTATGGATTACCCTGGTCGCGTCCAAGCTCGGTATCAAAGTGAACTCTCTTTTCAGGTAGATGGCCACTTGATCAACCGTTTGGTTGATGTAGGCGATGATGTCCAAAAAGGCACACCGATTGCCATGCTGGATGCAAAAGATTATGTGCTGAGCAGTGAAAGCTTTTCTAACCAACAAAAGGCAGCTGAAGCTGACTATAAACGAGCTAAGCAAGATCTGGTTCGAGCTAAAGGGTTACGTGAAAAGAACTTTATTGGGCAATCGGATTTAGATAAAGCTGTTAATGTTGATCGAGCATCTTATGCCAGATTAAAAGCATTAAAGGCAGAACACGCTCAGCGAGTGAACCAGCATGGGTATACGCAATTACTCGCACCCGCTGATGGTGTTGTTATTTCATTGAATGCTGAAGTGGGTAATGTCGTTAAAGCAGGTTTCCCGATTGTAACATTCGCATGGAAGAGTGATTGGGAGTTTGTTACAGCAGTGGCAGAAAAAGATGTTAATGAATTATCAATTGGTCAGCCTGTCATTATTAAACTTTGGTCGTATGGTGATAAAAAATACCCAGCATCAGTTCGTGAAATAAGCCCAACCTCAAGTGTAAACGTACCATCATATAAAATAAAACTAAGCCTTAACGAGCAACCAGATAGTCTAAAACTGGGTATGACAGGTCATGCCTTGTTTTCAACAAAAGGGCTTCATATGGGTTTATTGCCAACGTCTGCCATTGTTGAGTTAAATGGGCAAACGATGGTGATGACGGTTGATTCAAATACAAAAAAGGTTCATGCCAAAACGGTAACGATTGGCCAACCACTGGCTGATCAAGTGAGCATTATTGATGGTTTGAATGATGGCGAATGGGTTGTTATAGCGGGTGCTAATAAAATTAGTGATGGTAGTACGGTTAGAGTTTTAACAGATGAGTGATAAAGAACGCGTTAACCTTGCGCGCTGGGGGATAGAACACTCCCAGATACTTATTTACCTGATGATTGTTATTTTAATAACAGGCACGTTTGCTTTTTTTAAATTAGGGCAACGTGACTTACCTGCTTTTGCGATAAAAACTATTGTTGTTAGTGTTAATTGGCCAGGGGCTTCGGCATCAGACATGTCGCAATTCGTGACAGACCCCATTGAAACTAAACTGCTTGAAGTGCCATGGCTTAAGAGTGTGAGTTCTTTTAGCAAACCAGGCGAAGCGTGGTTGGTCGTCAATATTGACGACTTTATGCCGAATGCTGCGCTAAAAATGACCGACCGTGCGTACGAAATACGAAAAAAAATAGGTGATATTGCACATCGATTGCCAGCTGGAGTTGAAGGACCATTCTTCAATGATGAGTTTGGTGATATTTTTGCAATGGTTTATAGCTTTAATAGTGACGATTATTCGTTTGCAGACATTAAAGATTATGCAGAGAAGGCACGTAATGCGTTAGTGCGTATTGAGTCTGTAGAAAAAGCCATTCTTTACAGCGTTCAAAATGAAAAAATATTTGTGGAGTTGGATGATAAGCGTATGTCGGCGCTTGGGTTGGACCCCCTACAAATAGGCATTTTATTAAATGAACATAATAAGGTACAAAATAGAGGTCGTATTGAAGGTAAACAATCCTATTATCGACTTCACCTTAATGATCGCTTTAGCTCGATAGATGACATCAAAAAAATGCCTATTGGTTTAACAGATGGGAGTGTTATCTACCTTGAAGATGTTGCTAATATTCAGCGTGGTTACGATGACCCACCTGTATTCAGAATGCGCGTTAATGGTATGCCCTCTATCGGTTTAGGGATAACGATGCGAGAAGGTTATCAATTATTAGCCTTATCTGATGACGTTAAGATAGCCATGAAAGAGTTTACTGAACAATTACCAGCAGGCATAAACGTGTCGCTCGTTGCGGATCAGCCTCAATCGGTTAAGGAGCAAATTAACCGTTTTGTATTCAAATTATTGCTGGCGATTATTATTGTACTGATTGTTTGCTATTTTTCACTTGGGTTTCGTACGGGCTTTATCGTTGCCTTGGCTATCCCAGTTGTTTTGGGCGTTGTGTTTGTGCTGATGTATATATTAGGAATCCCTCTAACAAGGGTATCTTTAGGAGCATTAGTTATTTCACTTGGTTTGTTAGTGGATGATGCGATGATTGTTGTGGAATTGGTGCATGTAAAACTTGAACAGGGCTGGGATCGATTAAAAGCGGCTACCTTTACCTATACCTCAACAGCCAAGCCTATGTTGAGTGGGACATTAATTGCGTCGATCGGTTTTTTACCTGTGTTTATTGTTAACGCCTCACCCAGAGAGATATTAGGAAGCCTTTTTGTCGTTATTACGGCTTCTTTAATAACATCATGGTTGGTTGCTGTTTTATTAACGCCTTATTTGTCTTTTAAGTTACTAAAAGTAGAGCATAAAGAAGGGCAGCAAATGCAAGCAAGCAATACTGGCAACACTGCGATGTATCAAACTGCTTTTTATAATAAATTTCGTGAGTTGATTATTTGGTGTATGACGCACAAAAAAACGGTACTTGGTGTAACAGCCTTATTATTCGTTCTGACAATTGTGGGTATGCAGCAGGTTAAAATGGAATTCTTTCCAGGGAATGATCGGCCTGAAGCACTCGTAGATGTATGGTTTCCAGAAGGAACGACTTATCAGCATATGGAACGCCAAATTAAAAAAGTTGAAAACCTGCTCGATCAGCAAATGGAGATTGAAAACTATATTACATATGTAGGTGGAGATTCTTTACGTGTGCAAAATGATATGTACGTAGAACAGCCAAATTCCAATTACACCAAAATAGTTGTTATTGCTAAGAACATAGAGGCACGTGAAGAAATAAAAACGTTGTTGAGTGATTATTTTACGACTCATCAACCCAATGTGCGCACGCGTGTGTACAACCTTGCGTATGGCTTGCCGTTTAACTACCCGGTGCAATATTTGGTTACAGGGAGTGATCCTGAAAAATTATCCATTATTGCAGAACAATTAAAAGGCATTGTCAATGAGCACTCAGCAACACGTGATGTGCATGATAACCGCCGAGAAAAAAGGATGGCGGTGGATATTAAGCTAGATCTTTCTCGTGTTGCTGCAAGTGGAACGACCCCGGCTCAATTAAGTAAAACGCTTCGTGCCATGTTAGATGGCTTACCTGTGACTCAATATCGAGAAGGTAATGATCAAATTGCCGTTGTACTTCGTAACCAGTCAGATAATCGTTATAACTTAGATAGAATTAAATACTTACAAGTACCCATAGGCAATGGCACCACAGTCGCACTGTCAGAGTTAGCAGATATTAACTTGAAACTGGAAGATGGCGTTATCTGGCGTTATAACGGTTATCGCTCAGTTATTGTTCAGTCCTTGCTGGAAAAAGGTGTGCTGAATTTTAACGTGGTGAAAGAGCTTCAACCGAAGATAGATAAACTTCGTGAAACCTTGCCCAGTGGTTATCGTATTGAAGTCTTTGGCGAAGTAGATATTTCTCAAGAAGTTGATGGGATGTTAGCGAAAACGTTGCCGTTTATGCTGGTAGCCATTTTAACCCTATTGATGTTTGAGCTAAACAGCATGAAGAAAATGGCGTTAGTTTTGATGACCGTGCCATTGGGGCTGATTGGTGTCGTCTCTATATTATTGGTGTTGGATTTATCATTTGGTCTTGTGGCGCGGTTGGGTATGCTTGCTCTAGTAGGGATTATTATCCGTAATACGATTATTTTAATGGACCAAATTGATCAAGACTTAGCAGCTGGCTATTCGCCATGGGAGGCTGTTTTAGAATCGACAGTGCGCCGTGCTCGCCCCATTATTTTGACTGCATTGGCGGCTATTTTTGCGATGATACCTTTAGTGACTGACTATTTTTGGGGGCCAATGGCAATTACCATGATGAATGGTTTATGGGTAGCGACCATACTAACATTACTTGTGTTTCCGACCCTGTATGTAGCTTTTTTTAAGGTTGAAAAGCCTATCAAATAGCGTTGATTAATAAGTAATGATGGCTATATAAAAAGGGTTCGGATTTACTTTTACGGGAAGGTGCGATGAAAAATATTTTTAGTGTTTTTATATTTACTCTATTCCTAGGAACTTCTTGGGCTGGCAATACATCACCTATTGGCCCATCAGGCGGGATGTTTTCTTCAGCACCATTAGGGGCCGATGACTTTATGTCAGGTATGGCGCCACCACCAGGAACCTATTGGCTTAATTACAGTTTTCGTTATGAATCCAGTTCATTTAATGATGGGAGTGGAAAAGAAATACAAGCGGGTCCATTAGATGATTTTGAGGCACAAATTACCGGTAATGTTTTTCGGTTTTTATGGATGCCTGAAAAAGATATTCGTATTTTTGGCGGCCGTTGGGCGCCCGATTTTGGTGTAGTGGCTGTTGATAAGCGCTTAAAGGTCGGTGGAAAATGGTATGAAGAGAAAGGCTTAGGAGACTTTCTGATAGCGCCAGTTAATCTCTTTTATAAATGGGGAGATGTACACGCTGTTTTGTATGTGGATTTTTTATTACCAACGGGTGATTACGATAAAAACAAGGTAGTAAACACAGGTAATAATCATTGGACTATAAAGCCCGCCGCTTTATTTAGCTGGGTCAAGCCTAAATGGGAAGTAACGGGTATTTTTAACTTGGATATTAATGGCAGTAATAACGATTATATTGATCCTAGGACGGGTATAGAAACCAAACATAAATCGGGTAAAGCCTTCCATATGGATTACACGGCGTCTTGGCGGCCAACACCTGCATGGAATATTGGTTTGCAGGGTTACTATTGGGATGACCTTGAGGATGATGAAGTGGGTGGTCAACGAGTAAAGGACACACAAACACGTGTATTTGCAATTGGTCCTGGTATCCGCTATCAATGGGGCCCTATCGCGTTAATAGCCAAGGCACAATATGAGTTCGGTGCACGTAATCGACCAGAAGGAGAGGTGTATTGGCTGCGCTTTGTGATGCCGTTGTAGAAAGTAGCTTCGGTGAATGAATATCAAAAGAGAAACCTATTTGCCAACGCCGTATTATTTATAGCTTATAACAGACTAAAAAGAGGTCATTAAATTGGTAAAATTTGAAATAGGATTTGTGGGGCTTGGTGCAATGGGGCAGGCTATTGTTTCACGAATAATTCAAGCGGAGCATGCAGTTGTTGTCCACGACTTATCAGCGAGTGCAGTAGATGTGATGGTTGAGAAAGGGGCGACGGCGCTTGACGATAATGTTCCGTTAGGGCTAGGTAAAAACCTAGTTTTTTTGAGTGTTTCTCATGCCGATATCATGGAAAAGATAATCTGTGAAGAAGGTGGTTTGTTGGATAGTATGGATGATGGAGGCATTATTGTCGATTTGGGTACAACGCCGATTAAGCAATGCCGAGAATTGGCTGCCCTTGCAAAAATAAAAGGTAAGGTCTTTCTTGATGCGCCAGTTAGCGGTTCTACACCGTGGGCTGAGGCAGGTTCGCTAGCGATGATGATTGGTGGTGATGAAACAGCGTATGAGCAAGTGTTACCAATATTGAAGAGTTTTGCGAACAAAATTCATTATTTGGGCGACACTGGGAATGGTCAGCTGGTAAAGCTATGTCATCAATTGACATTTGTTTCGACTATAACAGGCTTGTCTGAAGCGATTGCCCTAGCAGAGCGTCATGGCCTAGAGGCAAAAACAGTTTTGCAGGTATTGGATGATTGTGTTGCACCTCGGCACGTGATTGATTTTATGTTGCCGATGGCAGAAAACGAACGTTTTGACCAAGGAAGAGGAACCTTAAAACTTGGACATAAAGATTTGCAGGCCGTTCAAAAAAGTGCAGAAGATGTTAGTTTGCAATTGCCGTTAGCAGAAGTCTTATTAAGTTATATGGACAAGGCAATGAATAATGGCTGGCAAGAAGCGGATTTGTTTGCACTCGTTGATATGGCGAGGGATGAATTTTATGCTCGAGGAAAAAAGGAACTGTAAAAAACCTTTATTCTATAGAAGCTTGTTTTTAATTTGGGCGATTAAACGTTAGAGATATTGACGTAAAGCACCCAAATCTAGAATAGAAATCGTTTTACCTTGCACTTGAATTAAACCTTCGTGACTCAATTGTTTTAGAATTCTAGAGAACGTCTCAGGTCGAACCGACAAGCGAGATGCTAAGGTGGCTTTAGGTGCTGCCCACTGTATTTCGCAGGGGGGTTGGCTATCACTTGAAATACCTTGAAGCATAAATTGAATAACCCGCATGGTGGCGTTTTGCAGGGTTAACTGGTCAATTTCTTGAATAGAACCATGTAGGCGCTGGCTCATTTTTGCGAGTATTTTCATACACGTCTCAGGGGACTGATCTAACAGCTGGCGAAAACTATCCATTTTTATTTGAACAAGCTGACAATCCGTAATCGCTTGAGCATGAACGGGGTAATGTTGGGTTTGCATAAACATAACGGCTTCTGCAAATGTTTGCCCTGCCTGTATTAACTCGATAACTTTTTCTTCACCATTAGGCGATAAGCGATACAGTTTGATATCCCCACTTTGTAGGTAATAAAAATAATTAGCGGCTTGTTGTTGGTGGAATAGGTGACTGCCTTCAGTGAGTTCTTTATTACTTGAGCTGGCTTCAACCTGAGAAAACTGCTGATCATTTAAACTTGCAAATAATAAGTGTTGGCGTAACGAGGTCATGTTGTGGGTTCTTCTTGATGTAGGTCAATTACAAAGAGAGGCGAGCGTTTTAAAGTTCGCTCTCATGTAAAAGACTAAGGAGACTAACATGTTTTGTTATCAATGCGAACAAACCACACATTCAAAGAAAAATGGTATTGGCTGCCAAACAGCCGAGGGCGTATGCGGTAAAGATGCAACAACAGCTGACTTACAAGACCTAATGACTTATAGCGTCAAGGGGGTCGCCCAATACGCAAAGCTAGCACGTGAACTAGGGCACACTGATAACGAAGCTGATGTATTTATTCTTTATGGCTTATTTACAACATTAACAAATGTTAACTTCAACGCAGATCGTTTTGTTGAATTAATTGGTGAAGCAAAAGTGGTGCGCGATCGTCTTAAAGCCGCCTATGAGCATGCAGCCGTTGAACAAAATGTTCCCATTGAAACACCTGAAGGGCCAGCAGTATGGGAGCCTTCAACAGTTAAAGCAGGTTTGTTATTACAAGTAGAACAAGCGGCTATTAATAAAGATTTAGACACCGTTGGCGAAGATATTGTTGGTTTACGTGCAATGATGCTATATGGGCTTAAAGGTGTAGCGGCGTATTGCTACCATGCTCATGTTTTAGGGTATCAAGATGAAGAAGTATTTGAGCGAATTGAAAAAGCTTTAGATTTGTTGGCTAACGAACCAACCGATGCACAGCTTCTACTGGGTGGTTGTTTAGAAGTTGGCGCCATTAACTTAAAAGTGATGGAGTTACTGGACGCTGCTAATACCGGTAAATTTGGTGCTCAAGAAGCAGGTGCTGCACGTACCACAGCAGTCAAAGGTAAAGCTATATTAGTGAGTGGGCATGACATGCAAGATCTTTATGACTTGCTAGAGCAAACGAAAGATATGGGTATCAATATTTACACGCATGGCGAAATGTTGCCTGCCCATGCTTACCCTAAACTAAAAGCTTATCCGCATTTAGTGGGTAATTATGGTACTGCATGGCAAAATCAACATGTTGAATTTGCAGCCTTTCCGGGTGCGATCATCATGACATCAAACTGTTTAATTGAACCACAAGATGCCTATAAAGATAGAATCTTTACTGCTGGACCTGTGGGTTGGCCTGGTATTCCTCATCTAGAGCACGGTGACTTCAGCTTAGCGATTGAAGCAGCAAAAGCAGCAGAAGGTTTTACGGTAGACGAAGAAGAAAAAACAGTGATGGTTGGTTTCGGTCGTCATACAGTACTCAGTGTGGCAGACAAAGTGGTTGAAGCGGTTAAGAGTGGCGACATTAGTCATTTCTTCGTGGTGGGTGGTTGTGATGGTGCGGCTCCAGGCCGTAATTACTACACAGAGCTTGTTGAGCAAACACCAGATGACACCGTTATTTTAACCTTGGGCTGTGGCAAATTCCGTTTCAACGACCAAGATTTAGGTGATATTGGCGGAATCCCCCGTTTGCTGGATGTAGGTCAATGTAATGATACCTACTCAGCCATTCAAATAGCGTTAGCACTGGCTAAAGAGTTTGATTGTGGCGTTAATGATCTGCCTTTATCGTATATGGTTTCATGGTTTGAACAAAAAGCAGTGGCCGTTTTACTGAGCTTGTTATCACTCGGTATTAAAGGCATTCATTTGGGCCCAACATTACCCGGTTTCTTAACACCAAATCTTCTTAATATCCTTGTTGAGACGTTTGATATTAGGCCTAATGGTGTTGCATCTGAAGATTTAGCAAAAGCGCTAGGTAAAGAAGCGGCTTAAAACTTAGTTGGCAGAGTCGTAGTTAAAAAAGGGCGCTTAGTGCGCCCTTTTTTTATGCCGTTTATTAGTGGTAAATATTATTGGAATAAGGGTTTCTATCTTGTCTGGCAAATTAGAAATATTGAGAGGTAGATAAATATGATCTATATCAGTAAATCAACAATAGGAGTGCAGTAGAAAATAAAAATTGACTGATGTCAGTTTAATTTAAATATGGAGGATATACAGTCCATCACTAACATGCTGTAAACAAAAATTGAAATGTAAGAGGAGTTAATATGAAGCCAATTAATAAATTAGTCCAACAAGAAGGCGCGATACAGGATCGTGCAATATTTTGGGATGAAGATATTTACCAGAAAGAGATGGAAGAAATCTTTGCACGTTGTTGGTTATTTCTGACGCACGAGTCGATTATTCCCGACGAAGGTGATTATCAGGCGACGACGATGGGTGAGGACTCTGTGGTTGTTGCACGTCAAAAAGACGGTAGCATTAAAGCCTTTGTTAACTCCTGTACACACAGGGGTAACGCAGTATGTTTTTCAGATGGAGGAAATGCAAAAGCCTTTACCTGCCCATATCATGGTTGGGTATTTGGTATGGATGGAAGTTTAGTGGACGTACCGCTAGAAGAACAGGCATACCATAATGAAATTGATAAGAATGCTTTGCACCTTAAAAAGGTAAGGGTAGAGAGTTATAAAGGGTTTGTATTTGGTACGTTTGATGAAGATGCGCCATCACTGAAAGATTACCTAGGTGGAATGGCATGGTATATGGATTCATTTATGGACGCACCGGGTGGCTGTGAACTGATTGGCCCTCCGATGAAATCTATTTTAGATTGCAACTGGAAAAACCCAACAGAAAACTTTATTGGTGATGGTTATCACGTGGGCTGGGCACATGCGTCTGCTCTAGAAATTGCAGGAGGACCCTTGGCAGCAGCAAAGGGTAATGCGGTCTATGACGCTGAAACATCAGGGCTGCAAGTAACAGTGCCAGAAGGACATGGCTTCGGTATTATTTGGGAGGCCGCGGCTGCCTTACATGCTGGACCTGTCTATGACGCTTACCAAAAGTGGCTAGATGAAAGGTCTCCGCTAATTAGAGAGAAAATGGATGAGCACCGTGAAAAATTCTATCGCGGTCACTGGGATGCGGCTATCTTCCCGAATTGTTCATTCTTATACGGAACCAATACCTTCAAAATGTGGCAGCCACGAGGCCCGCATAGTATAGAGGTGTTCACTTGGACATTAGTTGAGAAAGAAATGCCTCAAGAGCTGAAGCAAATGATTCATGCCGATAATATGTTGACCTTTGGTACGGCGGGCATTCTTGAGAGTGATGATGGTGAGAATATGGAGCAGTGTACGCAGTCTAATAGAGGCTATTCAACTCGCCAAGGTACACTTTACATTGGTATGGGGCAAGGCCATGAATACCTTGACCCTGAATTACCAGGTTTAGTCAGTAAGGGCTGGATTAACGAAGCTCCTCAAAGAGGCATGTATCGTCGTTGGGCTGAATTTATGGAAGGCAAGCCTTGGAGTGAACTTTCAACGACCGCTCAATTAGAGCAAAAAAAATAGGAGGCTAAAATGAGCACAAGTAATCAACAAGCAGGACAAAGCGTCGACCAGTCTACTCATTTTGAAGTTGAACGGTTTTTAGTTAAAGAAGCAAGAGCACTCGATGAAGAGCGTTTTCATGATTGGCTTGATGGTATGTTAACAAAAGATATTACTTATCAATTACCAACACAAGAAGTTCGCTATCGACGTGATACAAAGGTGCTAGGTAATTCACAAACGACTTATTTATATAATGACAACTTCGGTATGTTAAGTATGCGTGTAGCAAGGCTTGATACTGGCATTGTTTGGGCGGAGGACCCTAGAGTTCGTAATCGTCGTATTATTAGTAATATTGACGCCCACTGGTCGGATGTAGACGGTGAAGTTGAGGTGCGTTCTGCATTCATTTTGTTCCGTAGCCGTATGCAAAGGGATCAAGCAACTCACTATGGTATTCGGATGGATAGGTTAAGAAAGGAAGAAGGACAATGGAAGCTCGCTTCAAGGGTGATTACCTTAGATCAGCGGGTTGTTCTTGATAAAAACATTCACTGCTTCTTCTAAAAGCTCATTTTGGTTATAGGATATACCGACTTAGTTAATTAGTAAGTCGGTATATCTAAGTTCAGTTTAACTCTTTAATATTATCTAGGTTGAGGTTAGAACACTCTTGCAAGAGCGTTAAATCGACAATCTCAATTTCTTTATTCATTTTCTGAATACATTTCTTTTCAACCAGTTTTGTAAAAGCCCGGCTTGTTGTTTCATTCGCTAACCCCAAATAATCAGCAATGTCTTGTCGGGACATCGGTAGATGAAATTTTCTTTGATATTGCTCAGAACGGCTAGTACGTTTTGAAATAACTAATAAAAAACTAGCTAAGCGAGCAGCGGCTGTATGTTGGGAAAGACAAGTAAAGAAATCGTGCCCAGAGGCTAACGATTCACTAAATAAATTAATCGCCCAATCAGACAGAGTAGGACTGTTTTTTCGTAAAATAGCAATTTCCTGATAATTAATTCTGCATACCAAGCTCTCAGTTAGCGTTTTAGCGGTATTCAAATAATGTTTTGTTGAAATACTTTCTAAGCCAAAAATATCTCCGGGCAGGTAAAAGCCTGTAATATTTTCACTGCCCTTTGAATTAGTAATATAGGTTTTAACCGCGCCCGACTTAACAACGTAGAGGGACTGGAAAGCATCACCTTGGTGATAAATGCTTTGTTGGCGATGGTGACTCTTACTAGAGGAAACTATTTTATCTAACTTATCAGTATCATTCTTATCGAATACGCTGGGTAAGCAGCTAATTGATAATGAACATTCTTTGCAATCGTAAGCCATTGTATGAAATTTTTTATAGTTTCATGAATTTCATCATAAACTTTATCTATTAGCAAATTATAATGTATGGGGTGGGATTAGTTATTTTTTCGATGTGCTGAGTATTTGTTTACAATGTGTTCACTACAACGTAAGTTGAACAATCTTAAGCTGGAGCAGGAAATGAAAAACACTCTTAAAAGAACGTGGCCAATTTTTATTATTATGTTTATCTTCGGATTAACTGCTTGTTCAGAGCCAGACAATACAAAGCGACAAAAGATTGCCAGTGTCGATTCAACAGCATTAGTTAAGCTCGATGTTTATAAAAGCCCTACTTGTGAGTGTTGTGGTCGTTGGATTAACCATATTGAACAGAAGGGCTTTGATGCAACTACGCATCACCCAGCTGACTTAAACCAAATTAAAAATAAATTAGGCATGGCAGCTGAGTATCAATCTTGTCACACTGGCGTATCAAAAGATGGTTACGTGTTTGAAGGACATATTCCCGCAGATGTGATGAAACGTTTTTTAGCTGAAAAACCAGATAATGTACTCGGTTTGGCAGTACCAGGAATGCCTGTTGGCAGTCCAGGCATGGAGATGGGTGATCGTCATGACGATTATGATGTTTTGCTATTGAATAAGGATGGTAGCTCGAAAATCTACGCGCGTATTAGTACAGAAGGTTAAAGGCTAACGTGTCATTTTAAAAGATAACGTTGAAAAAAAATTCTAATTTAGATCGTTCACGTCGCCGTTTTGTAACGGGCGTAGCGTCGGCAACTGTCTTATCTGGTCTAGGGCTATTCGCTCCTTTTACCTATGCAGCATCTCGTGATTCGCGTATTTTACAAATACGTGGGAATGAGTTTGATCTAACAATTGGCTATCAGGCTGTTAACTTTACAGGCAAAGAAAGCCTTGCAACATCGGTTAATGGGTCGGTACCAGGCCCTACGTTGTATTGGCAAGAAGGCCAAGAAATTATCATCAATGTTACCAATACTTTGAGTGTAACCAGCTCTATTCATTGGCACGGCATTATTCTCCCTGCTGGAATGGATGGGGTGCCGGGTTTGAGTTTTGATGGTATTCCGCCGGGCGGCACATTCACCTACCGCTTTAAAGTACAACAAAGTGGCACCTATTGGTACCACAGCCATTCGGGCTTTCAAGAACAGACAGGGTTGTACGGAGCGATCGTTGTACTACCCAAAGAACCAGATGCGCTACGTTACGACCGTGATTACGTAGTGATGTTGTCTGACTGGTCTGATACAGCACCCGAAACCATTTACGCCAATCTAAAGAAAAAGGCAGATTACTACGCCACAAATAAGCGCACGGTAGCTGATTTTTGGTCAGATATTAAAAAGAAAGGCATTATGCAAACATGGCAGGACAGAGCTATGTGGAACAAAATGCGCATGAGCGATAGAGATATTGCCGATGTTACGGGCCGAACTTATACCTTTTTGATGAATGGTATGACGCCTGATACAGGTTGGCTTGGTTTATTTAAACCTGGTGAAAAAGTACGATTGCGATTCATTAATGGCGCGGCGATGAGCATTTTTGATGTACGTATTCCCGGTTTAAAAATGACCGTGGTATCAGCCGATGGCCAAACGGTACGGCCCGTCACGGTTGACGAATTTCGGATCGCTACAGCCGAAACCTACGATGTCATCGTAGAGCCAGAAAACGATCAAGCTTATTCTATATTTGCACAAAGTATCGACCGCAGCGGCTATACGCACGGTACGTTAACTAGCGATGTAAACCGCTTGGCGAAAGCACCAAAAATGGATCCACCACCGATATTAGCTCACCGAGATATGGGCATGGGTGCACACATAGGCATGAGCCAAGCGGATCATGCAGGTATGGAGCATCGTCAACATGGAATGATGACGATGGCAGACACTGCGGCCATGACCAGCACCAGCAAACTTGCAAAGGCCGGGCAGGGTAGTGATCAGCCTATCGTGCATGCAGATGAAGAAAACGGCTTTCATGTGGATATGCGCACAGAAACCCCAATGAACGGTGTTGACGACCCTGGTATTGGCTTACGTCATCATCAGCACCGCTATCAACGGCGGGTACTTAAATATTCAGATTTGCGCAACGCATATGAAACAAAAGACCAACGAGAACCTTCACGGGAAATACAATTACACCTGACGGGTAATATGCACCGTTATATGTGGTCTATTAATGGGGTGCGAGCCTCGGATGCGTCACCTATTAAATTAAAATTCGGTGAGCGGGTTCGTTTTACACTTGTTAACGACACCATGATGACTCACCCCATCCATTTGCACGGGATGTGGAGTGAGCTGGAAACAGGTGATGCAAAACACCTGCCGCGTAAACATACCGTCATCGTACAGCCGGGTTCTAAAATCAGTTACTTGGTTACTGCCGATGCGCTGGGTGATTGGGCTTATCATTGTCATTTGCTTTACCATATGCCCGGTATGTTTAGATCAATTCAAGTCAGTTAGGAGGCTGCGCGTGTTCATTCGCTTTATGCTTTGTTTTAGTGTTTTTGCACTCTTTACCTCAATCGTACAAGCGGGTTCAAAAGACGATCCTATTGTCGTTGGTGTAGAAATTGACCGTCTAGAGATCCGCGACCCTGGCAGTGATGATGGCTTGTATTTTGAAGGTGAAGCCAGTATTGGTAGAGACGCATATGAATTTATTGTAAAAGCTGAAATTGAACGCGAACATGGTTTAACAGACGAGTCAGAAATACAGGTTTTATATAGTGTACCGATATCAACCTATTGGGACATGTACGCAGGTATCAGAAAAGACTTTAAACCGGATCCAAGTCGTGCATGGGGCGTGCTTGCTATTGATGGATTGGCCCCTGGCTTTATAGAGGTTGATGCCTCTGTATTTTTGGGTGAAAGCGGACGCACTGCATTAAGAATTGAAGCCGAACATGAAATAGCGTTAACCGACTATTGGACACTCACACCTGAAATAGAAGTTTATGTGTCTGGGCAAAATGACGAAGTGATGGAAATGGGCTCAGGCTTGTCTGAAATAGAAGCCAGTTTGTTACTCAGCTACGAAAAGCATCCTAAATTTGTGCCCTATATAGGGGTTAATTGGACAAAGGTTTACGGCGAATCAGCCGATTATGCGGAGGAAGAGGGCGAAGACGATAGTGAAACTGTTTTTGTGGTGGGCGTGAGTGCGGCCTTTTAATACAGTTTAATCATTCAATGGGGGAGTTTGTGTATGAAATATTTTTTAATGTTAATGGCCATCGCTATGGTTAGCTTAATGGGCTGTACCGATGATGGTAGTGCAACCAAAGAAGTTGAAACAACGCTGTTTGATAGCCAGCTTAATGCACTGGATAAAACGCGTAATATAGAAAATGTATTACAGCAAAGTGCGGACGAACGACAAAACGAAATAGACGTCGAGTAGGAAGCTACCCTACGTCGTTAAAACGCGATTGATTAAATGGCTTGAGGCAGTTTTTTCTTCCAGCGCAGTTTCTTTTCAATCGCGGCAATAATCATTCCGGCAATGTCTTTACCTGTCGCGGTTTCAATACCTTCCAAACCAGGTGACGAATTTACTTCTAAAAGTAGTGGCCCGATTTAGATCGAACAATACCAACACCGGCTACTTGCAAACCCAGTACCTTTGCAGACTTAACCGCTAATGCCCGTTCTTCCGGCGTAATTTTTACGATAGAGGCTGTGCCGCCCAAGTGAATATTGGCTCTAAACTCACCGGGTGCAGCTTGCCGTTCAATGGAAACAACCACTTTGCCATCAGCTTCTTTGATGAATTTTTGAACCAGTAAATTAGCTCTTAACGATTTGAATGCGTTAATGACACTTTCAGCTGCTTTTTTTGTTTCAGCTAAAACAACACCTTTTCCCTGCGTACCTTCTAGTAATTTAACAATAAGTGGCGCGCCACCTACCATTTCAATCAAATCGTTCGAGTCCATTGGGGAATTAGCAAACCCGATGGTGGGTATATTAATGTCGCTTTTCAGCATTAATTGTAAGGAAAATAATTTATCGCGCGATTGTGAAGTGGACGAAGAGGAGTTTGTTGTTATTATTAATTTCGATATAACTCAAAAAAAGTATTGTTTAACAAGGAACTAGATTAGAAACCTCTAGTCGTTTATTGGCATGATTTTAAGGTATTAATGGAGCAAAGAAGAACAGTTTCTTTGATTAAATCAGTAAAATTTAAGACGGTATCAAATCAATAAGGGGTTTAATATCGCTGATAGAGGTAGGGCGAACTACGCGCGCTAATTCTACACCGTCCTTTAATAGAACCAGCGTAGGCCAAAGCTTTATTTTAAACGCACGGCCTAGGGGTAAGCCTTTACCGTCATACGCTTTAATGTGGGGTAGTTGAAGAGGGGTTAATACGTGTTCAATTGGAGTGGCAGCTGCTACACAATGCTCACACCAAGGCGCACCAAATTCTAAAAAGCCGTAACCGCATAGTTTGTTTACGTCTTCTAGTGTTGGGTTGGCTTCTGAATAGCTGGGGTTAAAACCAATAGGATAAGCTTTCAATGTATGTCCTTTTTATGAGTAAGGCTTACACCTTATTTCAATAAACAGTTTGTCTGATTGTATGTTGGTTGGGCTAGATTAATGTCTACTCAACCTTCCCAGTACACATACAAGTTCATGGTAGGGGCGAAAAATATCAACGCAACTTATAGCACCCTAATGGTTAATTTAATGGTTTTTATGAAGCACAGAAATCTAAGGGTCGTGGTGCTCGATTTTAGCCATTGTATGTCAATGTAACAATGTTTTGTTGTTGAGCAGATGAGTTATAACTTTATAAATAAGGGGTAAATAACCACCAAAAGGCATCCCAGGTTCGTATTACAAAAGGACGTTTGTTGAGTTCTTGTTGTGTGACCTCAACGGCTTGTTGTTTATCGTCGCTTATAATTTTAGCCATTGATTGACCAAAATCAGCATCAAATATTTCGACATTAAGTTCAAAATTTAATCGTAAACTGCGTGAGTCGATATTAGCTGATCCAATTTGGCAATAATTATTATCAATAAGTAACAGTTTTGAATGTACAAAAGGGCGAGGTTGATAATAGATCTTCACGCCATAAGCTAAAAAATGCCTCATGTTATTTCGCATCGCCCAGTGTATAGAAGGTTGGTTATTATGAGCAGGTAGTAATACTGAAACCTCTACACCTCGTAGTGCAGCAGACTGTAGAGCAATAATCAGTTCATTAGGAGGTAAAAAATAGGGGGTAACAAGTGTGATACTCAATTGGGCACTGTTAATAGCACTAATCATCACTTTAGTTAATACGTTTAAGTTAACCCCCGGGCCGTCACTAATAACGCGGCACGATGATGTTCCATGTGGGTTCAGGTCGTACTGTTTTATTGGCAATCTTTCACCACAGGCATAAAACCAATCATCCTCAAAAGCCTTACCCATTTGTTTTGCAATAGGGCCTTTTAAGCTGAACATATAATCTTTTGTTGCTCTGTTGGGCTGACTAGTTTGTACTAAATGACATTGGCGAATATTCATTCCACCAGTAAAAGCATGCTGCCCATCACAGAGTAAAATTTTGCGGTGGTTACGCAAGTTAAGCGTCAAACGCGGTAACATTTTCCCGATGGGTAAAAATGTGAGTGTCCTGACACCACGAGCGGTTAGGATCTTTTTAGTTTGGCCTAGGCTGTACCATGAACCTATACCATCAAGTAACACGCGAACATCGACACCACGTTCAACAGCATTTGCCAGTGCATCGATAAACTGTTCACCAATACCTTTATACTCAAAAATATACATGGATAAATAAATCCACTGACTAGCCTCATTAATACTATTTAACATCGCTGGGTAAGCGTTTTCACCATCACTTAGTATTTGAATTTGGTTGCCTTCAGTTGATGGTAAACCGGTGACGGCCAAACTCAGTCGCTGATGAGATGATAAATGGCTATCTTTTTCATGAAGAGGCGCAATGGTTTTGGGAATAGTGCTGAGCGAGGTATCTGCAACAGCACCTAAGGACAAAACTTTATCGTGAGCACGGTTAATGCCTAAAACAAGGTAAAGAATAGGGCCTGCAAATGGAACTGCAAAACAGGTAATAATCCAAAGTAGTGATGACCTAGGGTCATTTTTATTCATCAGCGCATGTAATGCCGTTGAAACGGATAAAATGACTAGCAGTAGTTGGATCAACCAGTCTAGGGTTAGCCAAAAAGTGATCATATTATTCTCAACTAGAGACGATTAGAAATGAGCCGTTGCTGATCAGTTTACGCTGATTGTTTAAAATCACACAATCGATATTTCCCCGGTTAATTATAGAGCTAACAGGGTTGATTAAAATGTCGCCTTAGAACAGCAATAAATGAATAGCTTCTCTTAAAACCAAATAATGCACGATAAATTGAATAACGAATAATGCCACTGACACGATTTCCGATGGTAGCAAACACTGCAATATCGGCAATATTAAAACTAGCCATTTGGTTAAGTTATTGTGTCCTGATGATAAATTAAGCTGGCTGACGACATGATTTCTAAACAACTAAAATCAGTTGACGTCAAAAGCAGAGTGTAGCTTGTGAAAAGCGGCTTTAGCGCTCAAGTGGAGTGTCATGTTAGGCGTTTTTTTTGTAAGGGCTCAACGTGAATTGAAATATCAGATACACCATATTTTTCCTCTACATGCGATTCTACATTTGTAGCAATATTGTGTGAATCTGCTGTTGATAGCTCTGGGTCAACTGAAATTACCAAATCAATCGATTTTTCACTTCCAATCCAACGAGACCGGACTCTATTAACTTTAAGAACGCCTTGCACCTCTAGTATCGAATTAGCTAACAACTCCGGGTCTAAAGCAAATTGGTCGACGAGAACGGGGAAAGCTCTTTTAAATAAACTATAAGCCAAATAAAACACAAGAAGTGAAACGCCAAAAGCACAAATTCGATCTAGCCAAAGATACCCCATAGCGGATAATTGCCACCCAACAATAACGGTAACGGTTGTCAAAACATCTGAAAACGTATGTGTCGCGTCTGCAAGTAATATATCGGATTTTAATTTACGTGCCCATTTACGCTGCCAAGTTGCCAATCCTATGTTTATGATTAACACAACCAGCATGACTCCTAGCCCCCAAACGGAGTTTTCAATGTCAGTGTCATCTTTATTAATTGCGTGCATAGCGAGTTCAAATGCAAGCACAACTAATAATGATGCGAGAAAGAATACAGCTAAGGTTTCGAACTTACGATGTCCGTAAGGGTGTTTACGGTCTGGAGGCGAACTTGATATTCTAGTAACAATCCACGCTACTATATTATTCACCACATCTGTCAAAGAGTGTACTGCGTCACCAATAATTGCGAGTGAGCCCGTGGATAAACCGACAACTAATTTTGCTACTAGAACAACAAAGTTAATCGATCCCTCAATCAATATAACTCGCTCAACCTTTCTATCTCTTTGAGGATTGTTATTCAAAGCGAAACGGTGCTTTTTTTTGGGTCATGTTGGATGTACTTTATCCGTTCGATTCTTCGTCTTTGGGTAGCGAAATCCCCATTGCCTGTGCTCGTTTTTTCCACATGCGTCGAGCGTAATGTTGCATGTCGGCTGCCTTATCGCTTTCATCCATTATCTCCAGCCCGAGCAGAGTTTCCAGAATATCTTCCATCGTGATAATGCCTTCCATACCACCGTATTTGTCTATGATGACCATTATGTGCGAACGCTGTTGCAGCACCTCGTCAAAAGCGTCAGCTATTGATGTTTTGTCAGACAAAGCACTCAGATTTCGTCGATACGTCTCTAGGGTACTGTCCGTATTATTGCGCGCCTGTGCCAACAATAGATCATCCTTGAGTACAAAGCCGGTGAATGTTTCTTTGTTTTCTCCATACACTGGAATGCGTGAAAAACGCGAATCATAATGATTATCGAAATACTCGTTAACCGTTAAAGATTCTGGCAATGAAAACACCACTGGACGCGGTGTCATTGCATCGGTAACCATTAGTTTGTGAAGTCGAAACATATTTTTTAAGATGCGTGACTCCCGTTCTTCGAGTTGACCTTCCTGCTCGCCAAGATCTGCCATGGCTGCAAACTCCTCTCGGTTGAAACCTTCAATTGTTTCATCGCTTGAAATACCACGAGTCAATAACTCAGCTAAAATTACAAATGGGTACAGCATCGTTATCAGAAACTTTAGTCCGTGTGCTGTAACGCCTGCCAGCGCACGCCAATAAATTGCCCCCAGTGTTTTCGGAATAATTTCAGAAAACACCAGAATCATTAACGTTAAGATTACAGAAAACAACCCAACCCAAGCATTGCCAAACACAACGAGCGCTTGAGCGCCGGCACCTACAGCACCCGCAGTATGTGCAATGGTGTTAAGCGTGAGGATTGCAGCCAATGGCTTGTTAATATCAGCCTTTAATTCACGTAACAGCGAACCCGACTTTTTCCCATCCTGTTCAAGCACATTAATGTGAGCTGTTGTGATGCTCAGTAAAACCGCTTCAGCAACAGAGCACAAAAACGAAAACAGTAGAGCGATGGTTACGTAAGTAATAAGTAAGGTCATGTTCGTATAATAAGTCTTGGTTTAAAGAAGGTAGTCATATTCAATCATGTTGCTTTCCTAAGGCCGTACGCACTGAAAAAATACGAGCGCCAGCAAGTAGTTTTTCCAGTACAACAACTTCCGCTGTGGGAATATAATCAACATTTTATTGGCCTTCAATTGATCGGTGTATCGATTCTATCCCATTTAATAGAACACACTGTCGATAAATGATTCTGTGTTTCAAGGTGCTAGAAACATTGGTTTGTTCATAACAGTCGAGTTAAGTGGGCGCAGCAAAGCAGAAGTCAAGCTGGAACGATTTGTTATGTGTATTTGCCATTATTAACGTTCTTACCAAATTTCAGGATTGTTAAAAGCTACTACGCAAGATGATTTACCTGCAATTGGTTTAATTTCATCACCAACCAATGATTGAGCAAGCCAACCTTCTGGTTGTGATAATTTGAAAGGAGCTTTCGCCGTTTTTTCGGTAATTTGGTTAAAACCAACTTTTGAGTAAAAACTGGGGTCACCATAAGTAAATACTATGCTTACTTCGTTTTTCTTTAAATGGTCAATACCAAAGGAAATTAGTTTTTGTCCAATCCCTTTTCCTTGGTGGCTTGTATGTATGGCTACTGGAGATAGGAGGAAAGCATTAATACCATTTTTAAAAGTTAACCGTGTAAAAAAAATGCTGCCAATGATTTTCTTATTTTCAATGGCAACAAACCCATAAAGATCTTGAGTATCTGTACTGGTCATTATCTCGTTAGATAAATTTCCTATTAACTCGCCTTCAGACTGTCCTTCAGAATCTGAAAATACCTTAGTGAACAGCTGCTTTATATCTTCTATATAGCTAGATTTAAATTCCGACAGTTTCATCTGGTTATTTATTACACATAACGACCAAGCTGTGCGGCGCAAACGAAGCGCAGCGCAGTTTGTGTCCGAACGAGCGCCTTGTATTGCACCTAACAGCGTTAATAAGCGGAAACAATTGTCCACGTATTAGATAGACATAGGTGGATGTCACTTCCATGTATTGTGATATTAAAGGAGTAAACATGGATGCTTTACGTAAATTCCTTTTATCAACATGCAGACTCTAGTGATTTTTTCCTATAACTTCAATGTTTAATGCGAAACGAATTGTATTGGGTGGTGGAAAGTTTAAACCACTTGCCCCGCACACCAACCAGAAGACCATGCCCACTGAAAGTTATAACCACCTAACCATCCGGTAACATCAACTACTTCTCCAATAAAATAAAGCCCTGTTGAGTATTTAGATTCCATTGTTTGGGATGACAGTTCATTACAATTCACACCACCAAGGGTTACTTCTGCTGTTCTATAGCCTTCAGTGCTGTTTGGTTTTATTTGCCATTCGTGTAGTTGTTTGGCGATGGCTTTAAAACGTTCGTGCGAGATGGATTGGAGCGGTTGGTTAATTAAGTCATCATCTAACAAGCCGGTAATAAACCGCTTGGGTAAAAGCTCAGAAAGTACGGTTTTTAAATGCGTTTTCGGTTGTTCTTGTTGTTTAGTTTTTAGTAGGGCTTCAATGTCTACATCAGGTAGTAGGTTAATGGTGACTGTTTCACCTGCTTGCCAATATGATGATATTTGTAATATAGCGGGGCCACTTAAACCGCGATGGGTGAGGAGGATATTTTCTCTAAAGCTCGTGCGCTCATTACTTACGATGCATTCGATGGCGATACCAGAAAGGTCGGCTAGCCAGGCTTTATCGTTGGGCTGTAAGGTGAACGGTACAAGGCCAGCGGTAGTAGGGTGAACGGTATGGCCAAAGCGTTTAGCCGTGTTGTAACCAAACCCCGTGGCGCCCATTTTTGGAATGGACAAACCACCGGTGGCGATAACGAGTGATTCTGCGCTGTAATCACCTAAAGAGGTGTTGATGATGTAAGTTTCGTTATCTTTGTGAATGTTTTCAATTGTGCAGTTAAGGCGAATTTCTACGCCTGCGTGCGCACATTCGGACAACAGCATATTGAGAATGTCTTTAGCACTGTCATCACAAAATAATTGGCCGTGGTTACGTTCGTGATAAGGGATGTTGTAGTCCGTTACCAGTGCGATAAAATCCCACTGTGTGTACCGACTAAGCGCCGATTTACAAAAGTGTGGGTTGTGGGAAATATAGTTATCGGCGCTCACATCCATATTGGTGAAGTTGCAGCGCCCACCGCCCGACATGAGTATTTTTTTACCGGCCTTATTGGCGTGATCAAGCACAATTACCTTGCGGCCGCGTTTGCCTGCTTCTATGGCGCACATTAAACCAGCGGCGCTAGCGCCAATAATAAGAACGTCGGCGGTTTTATTCATGATGCTGATGAGTAGTTTTAGTTAGAATGTTGGACATTTATGGTGTGGATGAGTTGATAGGTGGTTGAATCTTTCAATGAATGCCCCCAATGTTTACGACAAGCTTTAGATAAACATAGAGACTGACTAAAACAGTATTGTATAAAAACCAGCAATGAAAAGGACAAATAAACAATGTTAGAAGTAAGTTTAAGCGATTCTAAAACAGCTATTGAGCAACTGAAAAAAACAATAACTGAACAAATTATAGGCCAAGATGTATTGGTGGAAAGGATGCTGATTGCTTTGCTGGTTGATGGGCACATTTTAGTTGAGGGCGCACCTGGGTTAGCAAAAACGCGTGCGATTAATGTATTAAGCAAAGGAATTGAGGCTGATTTCCACCGAGTTCAATTTACACCAGATTTATTACCATCGGATTTAACAGGGACGGATATTTATCGCCCCGAACAGGGTACTTTTGAGTTTCAACAGGGGCCTTTGTTCCATAACCTTGTTTTAGCCGATGAAATAAATCGTGCGCCTGCAAAAGTACAGGCGGCACTATTAGAGGCGATGGCGGAAAGGCAAATTACTGTTGGGGGGACTACATATAAGTTGCCGAATTTATTTATGGTAATGGCCACGCAAAACCCGTTAGAACAAGAAGGTACTTACCCATTACCTGAGGCGCAATTAGATCGCTTTTTACTGCATATCAATATTGATTACCCGAACGCAGCGCATGAAAAGGAAATATTACATTTAGCGCGCGCTGAAGCAAAAGCTAATGAATCAACCATTAGCCAACATAAGCCGATGACACAACAACAATTATTTGCTGCACGACAGGAAATATTAGACGTGTATATGAGTGATGAGTTGGAAGATTATCTGTTACAGATCGTATTAGTAACACGTGAACCGGCGGTTTATGGTGATGATTTGGCGGCTTGGATTCAATATGGTGCTAGCCCTAGAGCCAGTATTGCTTTGGATCGTTGCGCACGTGCTAAAGCATGGTTGCATCAGCGTGATTTTGTTACGCCAGAAGATATCCAAAACATTGCGTATGACGTGCTGCGTCATCGTTTAATTATGTCGTACGAAGCCGAGGCAGAAGGCATTACGCCCGATCGGTTTATTAAGGAATTGATCAGTAGAATCGCCGTACCATAAATGAAGAGCGATGTTTTGCAAAGCGAGCGGGTTTCAATTCAATTGAAACCGTTGGTTAATTTAGCCAATAAGGCGTCGTTTTTAACTGTCCGTCGCCAACGCATTAAGTCTGCTCAAAGCGGTGGTTATGTGTCGGGTTTTAAAGGCCGTGGGATGGAATTTGATGAAGTGCGACAATATCAAGCAGGTGATGATATTCGAAGTATAGATTGGCGAGTTACCGCACGAACGAATAAAACGCACAGTAAAATATTCCGTGAAGAACGAGAACGGCCTGTTTTTATTTCAGTGGATTTACGTCCAACGATGAACTTTGCAACACGGGGCGTTTTTAAATCCGTACAGGCATCTAAAGTGGCTGCTTTATTGGCTTGGGCAGCCCAACTCAATGGTGATAGGGTAGGCGGTCAAGTGTTTAATCAACAGGGTTGCCAAGAATTGAAACCAGCAACAGGCAGGCGCTCTGTTTTACATTTCTTAAATGCATTGGTTAAACCGATGTTAAGCGTTACTGAATCGCTGTCGTTAGAACAAATTCTTCAACGCTTAGCACAACATGCTCGCCCAGGAAGTTTACTGTATATCGTCAGTGATTTTCGTGGCTTAAACAGTCAGGTAGAAATGCAGTTATCCAAATTAGCACGGCATTGTGAGCTTCAGTTGGTGCATATTTATGACCCGTTTGAGAGTCACTTACCTAAAAAAGGGCAATACCGCTTTACCAATGGTGAGCGCGAAACGCTTATTGATACGGGGGATAATCAGCGGGTATTAGCCTATCAACAGCACTTTAAAGATCGACAAGAGCAGTTAAAAACACTGTGTAAAAAATGGCGAATTTCACTCGTTGAATGTAATACAAGCGATGACCCATTTGAGGTACTTAGTTAATGAATGAAGAGCTACCGCTAAGAGACATACATTTACCGGATGCGATTACTTGGTGGCCTCCGGCTATTGGTTGGTGGCTTTTATTGGCCGTTATTATAGTGGCTGCATTTGGCTGTTGGTTACTATATAAAAAATTAACGAAAAAAACTGCTGTTAAAACTGCAACGGCGTTGCTAATGAGTATAAAGCAAGCAGAAAATACGAATGAGTTGGAAACATTAAAACAGTTATCTGCATGTGTTCGTCGGGTGTCTATCAGCGTTAATTCACGTTCTGAGGTGGCCAGTTTAACGGGCAAGGAATGGTTAAATTATCTTGATCAGTCGGTTGAAGGAACACCCTTTAGCACCGGGGTTGGGCAATATTTATCTGATGCCCTTTATCGCAAAAAAGCCCCTGAAGAATTAGAGATAGGCGCATTAATTGAGTTATGTGAACACTGGCTAAAGAGGCAAAAATAATGATTCATATTGAATGGCCTCAATTACTCTTGCTGTTACCCTTGCCAATACTGTGTCGATGGTTATTACCGGCACAATCTCCAGCACTTCAGTCAGCACTTAAAGTACCGTTTATAGAAGATTTTGGTCAGTCCAAGGCTACATATGGTTCACAAAAACACCCTTGGCTTTTATGGTTAGCGGCTATTGCTTGGGTTTTATTGGTGTTGGCATCCACTCGGCCACAGTGGTTAGGTGAGCCTATAGAACAGGCAGTTAGTGGTCGCGATTTAATGTTAGCAGTGGATGTTTCAGGCAGTATGGATGAAGAAGATTTTGTCGTTGAAGGTTCACCGGTTGATCGACTAACGGCAACGAAACACGTAGCGACAGCATTTATTGAACGCCGTATGGGTGATCGTTTAGGCTTGATATTATTTGGCACCACGGCTTATTTACAAACACCGTTGACCTTTGACCGTAAAACAGTGGCCACCTTATTAAATGAAGCCTTTATTGGCATTACCGACGATGAACCGGCAACGTCTATTGGCGATGCCATTGGTCTAGCGGTAAAACACTTAAAGGATGAAAAGGCGAATAGTCGAGTGTTGGTTTTATTGACTGATGGTGCTAATACAGCGGGTGAAATTACACCTCTTCAGGCTGCAAAAATTGCTGCAGATCATCAGCTTAAAATATATACGATTGGTATAGGTGCTGACCAAATGCTGGTAAGAGGTTTCTTTGGAAACCGTAAGGTTAACCCATCACGTGATTTGGATGAAAAAACATTAACCGCCATTGCTGAAGCAACAAACGGACGCTATTTTCGTGCGCGCAATAAAGAAGAGCTAGAAAATATTTACGAGTTACTTGACCAACTAGAACCTGTTGAGAAAAGCAAGCAATTTTACCGCCCAATGCATGAGCTTTACCCGTGGCCCTTAGCATTTAGTTTGTTGTTAACCAGCATTATTATTTTAATACGATTGAGGTTTAGATGAACTGGGCAGATTTCCATTTTATTAGGCCTTACTGGTTGTTGGCCTTTATTCCGGCTATTGTTTTATTGACTTTGTCGGTCAAAAATACGTTAAGTAAAGGTGAATGGGCAAACGTATGTGATGCTGAATTATTGCCGTTTATTTTGGAAGATAAAAATAGCACCCAGAGCTATTGGGTATTGAGTGCATTATCAGTGGCAGCGTTATTATCAATTATTGCTTTAGCAGGGCCAACATGGGAACGATTGGAAACACCCGCGTTTAGAAATGATGCAGCATTAGTGATTGCCTTAGACCTTTCCCAAACGATGAATGCTACCGATGTTAAGCCGAGCCGATTAATTCGTGCGCGTTATAAAATTGCCGATATATTAAGACAGCGAAAGGATGGTTTGACGGCGTTAGTGGTTTATTCTGCCGATGCATTCACTGTTACACCGTTGACCAATGATGTGGCAACGATTGAAAGCCAGCTAAACGCGCTAGAAAGCGGTTTAATGCCGCGTCAGGGTAAAGACACTGAATCTGTATTAGCATTGGCCGTTAAGCTATTACAGCAAGCAGGGCAAAAACAAGGAAATATTTTTCTGATAACGGATGGTATTGAACAGGGCGTAAAGGGGCTAACAAAAGAACTCGCTGCTTACTCGGTATCAGTGTTAGGCGTTGGAACAGCGGAGGGTGGCCCGGTTAAATTACCCAGAGGTGGCTTCTTAAAAGATACGTCCGGGAATATCGTTGTGCCTAAATTAAACACGGCTGAATTAGCTTCGTTGGCAAACACATCAGGTGGTCGTTACAGCACGATTACGTCAGATGATAGTGACATAAAAAAAATGTTATCAAGTTTAGATCAGCCGGTGTCTGACACGGCTGATAATAAAAATAGTGGCCTTGTTGAACAGTGGAGTGATATGGGTGTTTGGCTACTATTGTTGGTTTTACCCCTTGCCGCATTGGGGTTTCGAAGAGGTTTATTGATTTTATGTGTGTTTCTCATATTACCTCTACCGCAAACCAGTTATGCGGTTGAATGGAAAGACCTTTGGCTGAATAAAGATCAACAAGCGCAACAATTATTTAAAGAAAATAAGTTTGAACAAGCGGCAGAAAAGTTTGATTCAGCTGAGTGGAAAGCGGCAGCCCAATATAAAGCAGAAAAATACCAGCAAGCTGTCGAACAACTTGAATCGATTGAAACAGCGGATAGTTTATATAACCAAGGGAATAGTTTTGCTAAATTAGGCCAACTTGATAAAGCAAAAGAGGCGTATGAAAAGTCGTTAAAACTAAACCCAAAAAATGAGGATGCAAAGTACAACCTGAAACTGGTTGAAGAAGCTCAAAAGAAACCCCAGCCTAAAGGTGATCAAAAACAAGATGAGCAGCAGCAAGGCGATCAACAACCCGACAATTCAGAAGGCGGTAGCCAACAAGCGGATGAAAAACCAAGTGATAGTGAACAAGACCCTGGTGGCCCATCTAAACAACCGAACGATCAGCAAAGTGATGAACAATCAGAACCATCTGATGAAAACGAATCGCAACCTGAGCAAGCTGATTTAGACAGTCAATCTAATGAAAATAACGAAAGCAGTGATGAGCAGCAAGCAACAACGGCGAACCTTTCCGATGAACAACAACAAGCTGCTGAGCAATGGTTAAATCGTATTCACGATGATCCGGCGGGTTTATTAAAACGAAAATTTAAGTATCAATATGGTCAACGACAACAGCGTTAATAAAAATATGGCAGGGGTAATGAATCAACTAGGTTTCCAGCGCATAGCTTCATCTGCCTTTTTTTTACTTATCGGCCTTCTTTTTAGCGTACAAAGTTTTGCGGTTGATATTGACGTGTCTGTTGATAGAAACCCGGTGACGCTCAATGAGTCATTCAAGTTGATTTTTAGTGCGTCTGAATCACCCGATGATGACCCTGATTTCAGTCCACTGGATAATAATTTTCAAATCTTAAACCAACAGAAAAATAGCCAGTCTTCATGGGTGAATGGCCAATCAAAAAGGCGTATTTCATGGACCTTGGACGTTATGGCGAAACAGGCCGGCCAATTAAAAGTCCCTGCTATTTCATTTGGCGACGATACGTCAGAAGACTTGGACATTAATGTTATTGCCAGAACAGTTGGCGATGAAATGACCGTTAATGACGAGCTGTATTTACAAATAGATGTTTCGCCAGAACAGCCGTATGTCCAGTCTCAATTACTTTATACAATACGTTTATTTCAGCGCATTCAAATATCGCAAGCGTCCTTATCTGAACCGTCACCAGAGAACGCAATCGTTGAAAAAATTGGACAAGATAATCAATACAGCACAAAGGTAAATGGTGTCAATTATTCGGTCTTTGAGCGTAAATACGCAATTTTTCCACAACAAAGTGGGCAACTAATTATTCCACCCATCGTATTAACAGCTCAAGTCGTTTCAGGCGCGCCCACTTCACGTTATGGTAGCCTGTTTAATACGCAGCGAACGCAAACTAAACGGGTGCAGTCAAAAGCCATTAACGTCGATGTACAACCAGTACCGGATGGGTTCACAGGTCAGCACTGGTTGGCTGCGGAAAGTATTCAAATACAACAAACATGGTCCAATAAGGATTTAAGCATTGCGGTAGGTGAACCGTTAACTCGCACCATATCAATGTTGGGAAAAGGCGTAACGGCGAGTCAACTGCCCGAACTGAACTCAATTATTAATTCATCACAACTCAAAATGTACCCAGATCAGCCGCTATTAAAAAACCAATTGGCAGAAACGGGGGTGGTAGCGTTACGTGAACAAAAAACTGCCATCATTCCATCACAAGCTGGGGAATATGTATTACCCGCGATTGAAGTCCCTTGGCTTAATACAACAACGGGTTTAATGGAAATAGCACTGGTTCCAGAAACAACGATCACGGCTGTTGCAACAGAGTCTGTAGAAATACCTAAGGTGATAGCTGAGCCTATAGAAAACCCAGTGATTGATTCTCAAACGACTGACAAGGCAGTGGCCGTTAATACAGAGAGCAGCTATTGGAAATGGTTATCAATCATATTGGCTGTTGGCTGGGTATTAACGCTTATTTGGATGTATAAAAAGCGACATATTAATAAACAACCATCGCAGTCGTCGTTTGATGATGGCTCAACGTCTATCAAGCAAGCGGTTAAACGCTTACAAAATGCCTGTGCTGTTAACGACGCAAAAAAGGCTAAACAGGCTTTATTGCAATGGGGGCATGCTCAGTTCAATACTGTTGATCTAGAGGGCCTTAGCACTTATTGTCGTGCAAACTTACAAGCAGAAATAAAACTGCTTAACGCAAGCTTATATGCAAAGAAGGGCGCTGAGTGGAAAGGTGATACCTTGGCAAAATTAGTGTTGGAAGAGAGTCGCTTGCTACAAAATAATACAACACAGGTAGATGCTTTGGAGCCTCTAAATCGTTTGTAACTAGGCATTCAATTGACATACTTATAGGCTACTCCGTATTGATTCTTTAGTAAGAAATCATTAAAAGACTTTAATAAAACAATATTATCTTAATGCTCGTTCGGTAGATTTTTTTGTTAATTTTGGGTGGAACCAGCTTTTTATCAGTGAATTAATGTGGGTAAATTAGGTTGAGTGAAACGGTTGAAATTGAATCGTGCCAAGCTACAAAATAATGTTTATACTCACTCCTGCACTACACAACTAATTTAGTTCAAAAAATAATATAAATAGAGGAGATTTCTTATGTTGACCGTTGTCATTTGTTTAACTTGTATTGCGTTTATGCCTTATCTTGCTTCATCAATCGGTGGTTATTATCGTATTTCACAAAAAGGTAAATATGACCTTGTTAATCCACGTGAGCAAGCAGCAACATTGGAGGGTGCCGGTGCCCGTTCACAATATTTACACGCCAACTGCTGGGAAGCATTAGGCCTTTTCTCAGCAGCGGTACTAGCCATTTTTATCACCGGTGCGATTAGTGAGACGGCTGCTATGCTTTCAATTTCCTTTGTTGTTATACGCGGCGTTTACTTTATTGCCTATTTAACTAATATGGCCATGTTACGTTTCAGCGCGTTTGGATTGGGTTTTGCTTGTTGTGCAGGCCTTTTTTACTTGGCGCTTACCACGGCTATTGCCTAAGTAACACTACGCCTAATGATTGGCAGCCGCTCGTTTACATTAACGTATACGAGCGCACCTTAATATGAGCTGATAGTTGGATATATATGCCTAAATATAATCATATTGTAAATTAGTATTATCTAATGTATGTTATTTCTCTGAATATAATAATAAATTAATGGAGAGAAATAATGAGCGTTGAACGTGATTATGATGACCTGGCTCGAATAGATCGAACGCATGTCAGCTTGTATAAAGATCAAGGTGTATACAACGATGAAATGGAACGGATTTTTTACCGTTCTTGGATTTATGTTGCACACGAGAGTGAAATCCCCAATCCGGGTGATTACAAAACAACCTTTATGGGTGATGTCCCCGTCATTGTGACGCGTGGGCAGAATAATGAAATAAATGTTGTTATCAACCGCTGTACACACCGTGGTGTTGCGGTATGCCCATTGGAGAAGGGTAATACCCCGAGTTTTGTTTGCAAATACCATGGTTGGGAATTTGGCATGGACGGTGAGCTCTTGGCGGTTTCGATGCCTAGAGGTTATAACGAAGGCGAATTAGACTTTAAAAGTTTAGGGCTAGTCGCTGCCAAAAAGGTCGAAAGTTATCGCGGTATTATCTTTGCTTCACTGTTATCTGTTCCCGATATTTCATTGGATGAAAAACTAAGAGGAGTAAAAGAATATATAGATATGTATATGGACTTTTCCCCTGTTGGTGAAATTATTGTCGGTAATAGTGGTGTTAACAAGCATTACTATCATGCCAACTGGAAGATTCAAACTGAAGGTAGTGTAGAGGGCTATCATGCACCGGTCACCCATTCGACGGCCTTTGATATTATGGTTAGAAAAATGGGCATGCCCCCTAATTATCAAGGCTATGGAACAAAAGGCCTTGATGGCGGTTACGGTAATAATCTCTTAGAAGTTTATAGCTTACCGGATGAGGCGGTTTATAAACGCTGGCCTGCTGAGTATATTGACCTAATGATTGAAAAACATGGCAAAGAGCGTGCAATGCATGTGTTACGTCATCGTTTCAATTTAGTGATATTCCCCAATTTAGCCATACTCGAATATCAATTCCGAGTGATTCGCCCTATGGGGGTCGACAAAACAGAAGTACGTATGTATCACACGATGTTAAAAGATGCGCCTGATGATATAAATACTCGACGCGTACGTGAGCATGAGTTCTTTTATAGCCCCGCAGCATTTGGTGGGCCAGATGACTACGCCATGTTTGATAGAGCTGGCCAAGGCATGAAGGCAGACATGGTGCCGTGGATTTTATTTAATCGTGGTATTAAATCTGAAGAAGTAGATGAACATGGTCGTCGGTATGGGGGGCATACGCAAGAAACACAGCAAAGAGCACCTTACTTTGAATACAGACGTTTAATGAAAATAGGGGGGCAATCATGAGTGCTAATGCTATTGAACAAATGACACGCGCTGAGGCCGAAGACTTTTTATTTGCTGAAGCCTGCTTACTTGACCAAGGAGAGGTTAATGCTTGGCGGCAGCTGTTTACCGACGATGCGCTGTATTGGTTACCGTACAGCCGAGATGCAAATGTTGACCCGACAAAACACGTATCCATTATCTATGATGATATGGAAATGCTTGATGAGCGAATTAAACGCCTGCAAAGTGGGGATTGTCATGCACAAATACCAGGGTCAAGAACACAGCATTCAGTGAATAATGTACGTGTTAAAACAGTGGATGGTGTTGTCATTATCGATTCATACCTGACGTTGCATGAATACCGTGCTAACCGACAAGACAGGTTTTACCCCTTACAAACAATGGCCGCTAATTGTGAACATAAGTTAGTTAAACAAGGCGGTGAATGGAAAATGGCCAGTAAAAAAGTGGTATTGCTTAATTGTGATGGTGAAATATACGACCTAAGCTTTTTAATTTAACTGAGGGCAAGTAATGACTGATTTGGACAATAAATATGCTGATGGTTTTCCTTTCTCAAGAGAGGGAGAAGATTTTAAGCAAGGTTTATCTTTGATGCGTGAAGTGTTGGGTGAAGAATCCTCTGAGCATATTGAATCCTTACTGGATAACCCTCTATTTGGTGATGAGCTCGGCTATGTTTTTTCTAAAACATGGGGGGCTTTATATGAACGAGAAGGTCTAACGGTAAAAGAACGGGCGTTGATTTTAATGGGAACCGATCTAGCCTTAGGGCGTGAAGGGCCGTTGAAAGATCATATGAAAGTAGCCTTGCATGCTGGGATGACACCGAAGCAAATTATAGAGGTTTTATTTCAAACAGTTTTTTACCTAGGAGCGCCTGCCATGGTACTGGGCTTAAGAGTGGCTAATGACGTGTTGGGCCCAGAAATAAAAGAAATGCTCGACCGAAAAGCACAACAAAACAACAATAAGTAGGGGGAAGGATAATGAATGATTTAGACATTAGTATGGGGCCTATCAACCATGTAGCAATGGCGGTAAAGGACTGGAGAGAAACCGCAAAAGGCTATGCAAAATTAATGGGCTTAAAAACATGGCGAGTGATGGAAATTTCATCAGATATGATGGAAACCGCCGAGTACTACGGTGAGCCTGCTGAATTTGTATGGATATCGGCCTTTGCGCGTATGGGCGACACGCTCATAGAACTGTGCGAACCCGTTTCAGGAAAAACCGTGTTTGATGATTTTGTTAAGGAACACGGAGACGGCATGCAACATGTGGGTGATTTATCGCACCCTAATCCATTAGAACTGGTTAAAGAATATACTCGCCAAGGGGTGAAAGTGGGTAATTATTGCAATATTGCAGGGGTGGCAGAACTCTATTACTTAGACACGCGTGAACAATTAGGTGGTATGTTTTTAGAGGTTGTAGCACCACCAACATATGCACGCATTGCCGACCTAGGCGAAGATGTTACGTTTGATTAATAACAATAATAAGATTTGAGGGGAAATATATGGATTTAAGCATTCCTATAGACGGCTGGCATAGTACATCTATCGTTGTTCGTGATTATCGTCAAGTGGTTACTAATTACGCACGTTTTTTTGGCATAAGCCACTGGGAAGTCTTTCGTTATGACGGTAATCATTTAACCAATACACGCTTCGAAGGTGAGTTGGTTGAACATCGTTATATTCGAGTAATAGGGCGGAATAAAGATTTAGCGATAGAGCTCATTCAACCGATCGATGGGCCGTCAAGTTTTCAACATATGTTAGATACGGTTGGCGAAGGAGTGCATCATGTTAGTTTGACCCAATCGATGGCCTTTGACGTTGAGGCGTTAAATAAAACACTCGATGAGCTAGGTATTAGCATTCGTCAAAGTGGCACAATTTACGATGTAGCCGATGTTTATTTATTAGATACGCGCTTGTTGGTGTCCAATGTGATGTTTGAAGTTATCTGCCCAAAAATAGACAACTGGCAAGCAGCTATTAAGCCAGATGAGGTGTTTGATATTGACCTGACGCTACTAGGCCCAGCGTTATTACCAACAGCCAATATGTTACATCTTGGCGTGGTTTGTAAAGACAGGGATGCGACCAAGGCAGGCTTAACAAAGTTATTGTCGATGACCGACTGGATTGAATTTAAGATTGAATCAGGCGTAACCATGAGTGACACCACCTACTTTGGTGACGAGGTTTACCATAAGTACAATAATCATGTGGGTCGTGTGGGTGATTTTGCTTTAGAGCTCATCACCCCAGAGTCAGATAAATGTGTTTATGACGATTTCTTAAAAGAGCAGGGTGAAGGTGTGCATCACTTCTTTCCATCAATGTGCTCAAAAGAGGAGTTTGCAGCTCTTTTACCTGGCTTGGAAGCGTTGGGAATGCCCATTATTCAAGGTGGCACTATTGATGGCTTGATAGAATATTATTACATCGATACACGGGAGTATTTATCGGGTGTAACGACCGAAATAGTCATTCCACTATGTGATGATTGGAAAGAAAAAATGTTCAGCTCTGAAAAGGAAGCGTGGGTACTGTGTGGCTAATTTGAATTAATTGAAAATTATCTATCAAGCAAAAAAGCCATGCAGTTATTCTGTATGGCTTTTTTGTTTATGACAGCGGAACCGCTTGAATAACGTACAAACATTTATATCGGCGAGTGCAGGGCTATTAATTAACGTCATTTCTAGCCCTTATATTTATGCTAATATGCCCGCCCTGATTAATACGGCTGGAATCGTCCCTCAGAAAGTTTGTCGGCTGTACTGATCTCACTCTCTTATCTCTCATCTCTCATCTCTAAAAAGGCAATAAATATCATGACTAAAGAAGTAGTACGAAGCAGGCGTTTGCGCAAAAAATTATACGTGGGTGAATTCGCCATTATGGGTTTTGATTTCAGCTGTAAGGTTGATATCAATTCAGATGCTGAATTCGAGGCATTTCTTGAAGCGTTTGCAGATGTGGCAGAAGAAAAAAATCTGTTAATTAGCTTGGATAACGCCGATGAACAGTTTGAAGGCTTTGTCACCTCGCACGATCGTTACGGCTCAGCAACCGAAGAAGACAAAGCAGCGATCGAAGCCGTCTTGTCAGCTCACAGCATCATTTCTGACGTAGTCGTTAGCAAACTGTTAGACGTGTTTCACGAAGAGTAACACCGGCAATAACCATGGGCTGCTTATTAGTTTCAATAAACAGCCCACAGTTTTTTTTGGCTAGCTTTGTTTCGCTTTAGCACCGTAATAGAGGCAATAACCCCAGATGCCAATTAATAAATATTTAGCACAATATCCCCCGTCGGTTATTAAACAAGTCAACGAACTTGTTCAGCAAAATCAATTAGCCAGCTTTCTACTCAAACGACACCCCAAACCCCACGATATAAGCAACGATGAGACCCTGCGCGATTATGTGTTGGCGCTTAAAAACCAATACATGAAAAAATCATCGGCTTTAAGCAAGGTGATTTACGATAGCAAATTGCACGTTGTACACAATGCATTGGGGCTGCACAGCCATGTGTCGCGGGTGCAAGGTGGCAAACTAAAAAGTAAAAATGAAATACGCGTGGCCGCGGTCTTTAAAAAAGCGCCCATCGATTTTTTAAACATGATCGTCGTGCACGAGCTGGCGCATTTAAAAGAAAAAGAGCACAACAAAGCCTTTTATCGGTTATGCGAGCACATGCTACCGGCATACCATCAGCTTGAATTTGAAATGCGGCTTTATCTTATCCAATTGGAACTTGCTGGGTCTATTTATAGTTAGGAAGGGTGTAGCATTCAAGGTTTTTGAGAGCGCTTATCCGCACTTGCAAAACACCGTGTAACTGGATGCTAACTAAATACTATCGACTATGTTAGTCTTTAACTTAACGTAGGCGGAATAATTCCCTGTTTGTTCTTTATTATCAAATTACAGGGTATTACAGTCCTTCTATGTATAGAAATTACAGGGACTTTTTGTTCCCCTTAATAACAAGTTAGGCAATAAAAATATGGAAGATCACAAAACACCAGAATTATCGGATCAATTGTCTAAAAGAATTCGTTTGGTACGCCGAGATATGGGGTCTATGCTTTTTCATTTTACACGAGCATCGACTGAAAAATTTCTTAAAATAAGTACGGGTGAGAATTCTTCTATGCACACAACGGGTAGTGCAAGTGGAGTACTTAATAAGATACTGCATGAATCAAAGCTAATAGGAACTAGTAGTTGGACATATGGGTTCCCCAGCATTTCATTTACTGAAGCACCAATCCAAGAATTCAACTCAATATTTTCCTTAGCAGAAATTGCAGCAACTGAAGATGAGCGCCCTAGGTATGAGCCCTATGGCATAGCTGTATCAAAAGAATGGCTTTTTAAGCAAGGTGGCAGGCCAGTAATTTATGGCCACCCATCAGAGCTAAGTGAAATGAAAGAAAGCCAAAAGTATCGATTTGTCCCATATGACCCAACAAATGGAACTGATTTTACTTGGGAGCGAGAATGGCGAATAAATACAGAGTCACTCCAGCTTGATCCTGAGCACACCCTAGTAGTTTTACCTACATCAGAAGAAGCGTTTGAGCTAGTTTATGGCTTTTCAAATGAAGTACCTGATTGGGATGTTGAAGGTTCGAGAGGACCAGCATACATTGCTGGCTCATATAATGAACCAAAGTGGTTGGCTGTTTCACTAGATCTTTTTGGTTTCAAATATTATTAATAGCATGCCTAACAATCACATTAACACGGACATTTTGCTCTGCTGCGCGCCGCAAAATTCCGGTTATGTGGGGCGTTATGCATCTTCAACAAGGACCACATGGATAAATTTAGTCATATAAAATTACAGAAAACATAGGCATATTTGTTTACTTTTTCATTGCAATGTTTCTTCTTGGTATCGTTGGTGATTTTTTTCCAAAGCTGGCCGAGCCAATTTCTACGATAATGCAAGAGCATATTGCAGGTCGAAGTATACTGACTTTTGTTGGTCCTATTATGTTTCTAGGCTTTTTATGTTCAATTCGTAACCCCTATAAAGAACGTAATTACGGGACGAAAATAAAGCTATTTATAATTAATCCATCAAACTTTTTAATATCATTGTGTTTCGTTGCAGCTGCAATCAATTGGGCTGTAACATTAAGTGCAAAAATATCATTTCCTTATATCGCCAAAGGAGCTGTATTCGAGCATATGCTAACTAGCAGCATTGAGATTACTGCAATCACCTTATTCACTACATTGGCTCTTTGGCTTTATCACATAAAGTGGAATGAATTTGAGGCTGACAGCGGCAAGCGAGAAGCGGCCTCGTGGCTATTTAGCGTGCTTTTATTTATCTCGTCTATATTTTGGATTTCGTTTTGGGGGCGTATCGTTTATCTGGTGTCCAATGCATAACAAAAAAATCAAGTCGTTCGCTCTGCTCACTGGGACGCGCAAAAAGCCGCGCGCCCCTTATTTAAAACGTTAGCTATCTGAGAGTGACAATGAAAGTTGAGTTAAATCTACCTAAAGGCAACAGACAAAGATTATTCTTGGATTATTTGAATTCTCAGCTTCGAGCACGTACTTCTGGATACTCTGGTTCAGCTGGCTACGGTGATGGCGGCTCTTTTGAGAGTACCATTACAGGACCATTTTCAATTGACCAAGAGGAAGTTCCGATCACATGGCGGGTCGTGAAATCGATAGAAGGAGAGCTGCTTTATGTAGAAGCTATTTGTGCTGAAGAATCCCCTTCTGTTGCCAACTGGGAGATAGCAACACAAGAATTCATTAACTCTGTTTTTTCTGCAACCATAGCAGAAAGAAAGAATAAATATTTTAGAAGGTTTTTTTTCAACTATATTGGGACTCAAATTGATGGCGAATATTGGCTTCACGGTATAAGGTTTGCTCCCGTATGGCCAGATGATGATCAGCCGCATCTGATAAATGCGGAGAGAGTAGTATCTATTGATATTGAAGTTGATGCGATAGATGAAATGGATGCAATGGCTTTGGCGGAAGAGATAGCAAGACGCCAAGCAGCTCGGTTATCTCTCCTGCTTAACGTAGGGTTATACCAATCCTCGTCAAGTGCTCGCTGGGTTATTCCATCTAAAGATAATCGTCCATCCGAAAAATCAGAAAGACTTCAACTTGGATTTTGGGGCTTGGGACCACAATTAACTGATATGCCAAAAAAAGGGGTTGTTTGCCCGCTAGGAAAATACAGCGGATCACTTACGGCCCGATATCGTGTGGCAGGTGAGCTTCTTAGCTTGCCTCCTCAGGCAAGAAAAATACTTAAAACAATAGACTCTTCTGATTTATCTATAGCGGATCCATTTGATTGTGCTGCACGCTTGTATCAAGTAGCGGCCGCTGTAGGGTCTCAATTTCCTTCTGTAGGGCTTGCTTATCGCGTAGCGGCAGTTGAAGCAATTAGTAAGGCTGACCAATCATGTAATGGGTTCAGTGAGTTCGTAAGAAAATATGTAAGGTCAGTAGATCATATTAATCCCCTTTTGGAATACCTCTATGGTTCAGTCAGGTCTGCACATTTTCACGCTGGTTCTTTTCCGCTTGGAGAGTTTGAAGCGAATAGATTTTCTGACCCCCTAATGGACGATGAAAAAATCAATACTTCTCATATGCATAGAATGTGTTTCGAGGTCACGAGGGAGGCCATAGTCAATTGGATAACAGATTTATTACCGCCTGAACAAAGTGAAATAAAAAGCTTGAAGGTTATTCAAGATGAAAATAGCTAACAAGGCAATTAAAAATCGCCCACAAAAAGCGTGGGCTGGACTCGCTAACGCTCGCCTTTTATTGCGGCGTTATGTTTCTAAAAGGAATAAATTATGGCTCTTGAATTAAAGGATGCATTTGAGCTTAAAGATATATTCTATATTGTAGGAATTGCTGCAACATTCCTCATTGGTCTAGGTAATATTATTTATAATATCTATATCAATAGGCGCACTACCTACATCAATTCTATTACAGCTGAGCGTGTGAAATGGATAAATGCACTTCGTGAAAATGTATCGAAATATGCAGGTTTAACATACAACTGGGTAATCTCGGACGTAGAAGAAGGAAGTGATGAATCGAAAGAAATATTAAAGGAAATAGATCAATTAAGAATTCTTATTCAGCTTCAGATAAACCCAAACGAAAAACTTGGTAAAAAAATAATAGGATGGATAGATACTATTTCAAGCCACACACATGAAAGCCAAAAAGAAGAACTAAAGAAAGACCTAAAAGGCATGGTAACAGATGTTCAAGAATTACTTAAAATAGAATGGGATAAAGTAAAGGATGAGGCTGAAAAAGGGAGGTTACCAAAAAATGAAGACGAAACATAACAAGTCATTTAAAAACGCAGGGCAAAAAACCTGCCCTGCTCGGACGCCGAAAAGCGGCGCCGTTTAATTCTAACGTTATATTCACAAGGAGATTCAGTGACAGATTCCAAACCAGATTCTGGGGTATTCCTTGTTAAAGGTGACGTGTTTAGTGTTCAATCTTTTTCTATTTCTGTGAATGAGAAAGGAAAGATAGAGGCTAGTCCTGTCGTACTTCATCTAGGTATAGACATGACCGAGTATTGGTTAGAGATCGCGTACAAACATCTATTGAATACGGAGTCAGCTCATAAGAAACTGATGCTTGCAAAAGAGGAAAAAAATGACGAAAAAATTTCTCTCTATTTGAAAAAAGAATCTATTGCAGGAATGCAGTCAATAATGGCTACTGGTATCGCGCTAGATGCATATTATGCGAGTATTAAAGAGCATGTTGAAATTTCGCAATCGACATTAGACTCGTGGCGAGAAAATAGCACAGCAAGGTATAAGCAAATTTCAGAAGTTCTTCGAATGGCGTTTCGTTTGAATAATTCTAATAGCAAGAGTTTGAGAAATATAATAAAACAGACTTTCAGTTTTAGAGATAAAGCTATTCACCCAAGCCCAGGAACTGCTGCACCATCGTTACATGTGGAACTCAATAAGGTAACTGATTGGAGGTATGCTTCTTTCAGGTTTTATAATGCAAAAGCAATTTATGGGTTATCTTTTAGTATTATTTTTAACACTACTAGCTCGTCTAATCCTAAAGTGGCAGAAACTCTTAATGAATTTTGTGAAAAACTGTTACCACGTATAAAGCCACTTGAGCGTAAGTGGAAAAAAAGATTTGGGACTTTTTGTAAGTGAATATAACAAAAAAATCAAGTCGTTCGCTATGCTCACTGGGACGCGCAAAGAGCCGCGCGCCACTTCTTTAAAACGTTAGAGCAAGAAAGGGAGAGAAGAATGGACGACAAAGAAATAAAAATTCCATCACAATCATCAGGTGACATTGCTCATTCCGTAGTCAAGTCTGGGTTGTCTGCAATACCTGTATTAGGTGGAGCTGCTGTTGAATTATTTCAAAATGTTGTGCAGCCACCTTTAGAAAAGAGACGATCTGAATGGATGGCTCAAGTTGGGGAAAAACTTCAAGAATTAGAAGATAAAGGGCTAGATCTAGAATCACTTCAAGAAAATGAGCAGTTCATTTCGGCTGCAATGTACGCCTCACAACTCGCACTACGAACACATAAAGAAGAGAAATTAGAAGCACTACGAAATGCTGTGGTAAATATTGCCACGGGGCAAGCCCCCGAGGAGGCAATGCAGCATATATTTTTGAATTTTGTTGATACGTTAACCGAGTTACATGTTCAAATACTCAAGCTATTTCAGGCGCCAACACCACCGCCGGGCATGAGTATGGGTGGTTTGAGTAGTGTGCTAGAACACAACATGCCAGAAATGCGTGGTCGCCAAGAACTATACAATCAACTGTGGAAAGACCTTAATTCAAGAGGTTTGGTAAATACTGATGGCTTGAATGTAACAATGTCAGGGAATGGGTTGGGGCAGAAGCGCTCAACTAGTCTCGGCGATTCGTTTCTAAGTTTTATCTCGGAGCCAGAGTAAATGTGCTCTAACAAAGTGCTGTTGTCGGAATCACTCGCTACGCTCGCTCTCCGCAAAGCGCGGCGTTAGCATGCAAATTGACTTCAATTACAACTTCGAGCAAAGGAACGAATGTGTTAAGTACACTGGCCAAAATTTTACTTACTAGCACAGCAATAGCCCCAGTAGGCTTTACTTATGCTTGGGTGGCTTGGTTTGATGGCGAAAAAACATTTGCTAGCTTGGCTATTGCCGCTTCATTATTTCTAGTGCTGGTTTGCATCTGGATGCTTCGCTATGCAAAGAAAAACCTAGAGCGCTTCAATTTTTCTGTAGCGACTGTTGAAGCTGCTGATCGTGAAAATATGGGCTTTCTTCTTTTATATTTACTTCCGCTTTTTACTGCAAGTTTCACAGCACTAAACTGGACAGTTTGGGTTCCGACATTATTAGTATTTGCCGTGATAACCAGTACTGGATATAGCTATCACTTCAATCCTCTTCTAGGCATCATGAAATGGCATTTTTATAAAGTAGGTACGCCAGAGGGTGTAACTTACGTACTTATCACAAAAAAAGAACTTAGGCATGCTAGCCAACCTTTAACGGTGGCTCAGTTAACAGAATATATAGTTATCGATGTAGAGGAATAAAATGACAGCACAGCAGAATTTTTTCGCTTTTATTAAGGACGATAGCGGCAGCTGTCAAATTAAACGAGTTAGGGTAAATAATCCACTTCAGTCAGAGCTGATTCAAATATTTGAAGATCAGCGAGTGTTCTTTGAGCAGGGAGTAGATACTGAAGTGGATTTTAATGGTGACTGGAAGCCAGACGCAAATGAAGTCCTCACTATTGATGATATTAGTGAATCAACGTTGATGAGGAATGTAATCAATGCAAATGCATCATCTTTTACTGATGTGAATATTTCCAATTTTTCAAATGAGCCGATAAAAGCAATATTCACAGGCATAATTACAAATGGTCAAACCAAAGTGTTTGTTCAAAAGTTTTCATCAAGACAGGCTCTTTCGCTAAATCAGCTCCCACTAATAAAGATGCAAACTGGCAATACGTTTGTAAAAACAACTGATGACATATTTACGATTGATAATAAGTTAGTAGCAATCATTGAAGACAATAAAACGAAATTTAAAAGCTTTCACAATGCTCGAATGGTTTTTGATCTATCTGAGTTTTATAGAGAAGCAACAGACGAAGACTTAAATCAGATGTCTCAACATGCCTCATTGGAAATTGCTGACCTTGCAAGTTTTATCTCAAAAGCTGATACGCAAGTAAGAAAGATGGCGCATTCTATTGAAAGTTCGGGGGTATTAGACAACTATACTGTTACCCAAATATCTACAGCGGCGGCCAATTTCTCTGATATTTCAATCGTTGTAAATAATGGCAAAATAACATTGCCAAGTGATAAGAAAAAACTCAAAGAGGTGCTGCACTTTTTATTAGAAGATATATATAAAGGGCCGTTGTCTGGTAATAATTACTTAACTAACTCTAAACGTGCGCGGTAGCATGCTAACAAATCACTGCACTCGGAAATTTTACTCGCTTCGCTCCCAAAATTCCGGTGAGTAAGGCGTTAGGGGTCAATAATATGAGGAGCAATGGATAGTGCATGAATTCAAAATTGATGGGTCAGCCTTACGAGAAGGAGTGCCAATTCATATTGCTGTAACAGCGCTTGATAATTTCCAAGGAGTTGTTGATAAATCCTATCTCGGATTTTCCGGTGCGAAACGCATGTCAGCTAAAGACAGAGACGTGTTTTCCCTTCTAGCTACAAATTTTGAAAGAGGGTCGCTTCTTACGCAATTTGAAATTATTCTTTCTGGCGTTCAACTAACACTACCTCTCGTGAGTTCCCTTGGTCCTCAAAACCTTTGGGACTTCACAAAGGACTCCTTTGGATTCTTAAAGTTAGTTTGCGGTGCTGTTCAAAAAGGAGAGAAGCCTAGTTATGCATTTAACAATGATGGCGATGCAACGGTGATCATTGGCGATACACATCACCACTATCATGCTCAGGTAATTCAAATAGGGAAGCTTGCGCTGCCTAACTATCAAAGTCTTGCTGGAATGATTGATCCCAAAAAGCTTGATCATATATCTGCGAACCCTGTGAACCAAGAAGCTCCAGATATATACATTGGCCCTAATGACCGCCGAATGTTTGATGTGCCCAGAAGAATAGAAAAAGACACAGTTGAACTTAGCTGCGAGATATACGATTTCAATAAATATAAGAATGTAGGTAAGTTGTCGGTAGCGTCGTCATCCCAACCAGTGCCAGAAGGTGAGTATTCATTTGAAATATTTGGCAATCAAGATAACGTCGACTATATTTATTCAATGCTCAAGCCACAGGTTGAATTGCACTGTTTGATAGAAATGGAGTCAAATCCATTCGGTGAAGATGAAGTCTTCAAATTACATGTAACGGGAGTAAACCCCTAACAAAAAACTGCAATCTGACTCCGCAAACTGTCACGCTTTTTGTTCCAAAAAGCCCGCCAGTTCGCTACGCAGTTGAGCTTGGCGTTATGCCTTAGTCTGAGGAATATTTGCCTTGATTAACATGGAAGCCGTGCTATCATGTATGCATGATCGTATCGTTCAAAGGTAAAGCTACTAAAGATATATTTAACGGTATCAATTCAAAAGTAGCACGGAAGGCTTGCCTGCAAACACTATGGCGTATTGCAGCTAGGAAGTTGGATCAACTAGATTCAGTTCAGTCTTTGGAAGAACTGAAAGTTCCTCCGGGAAATCGGTTAGAAAGCCTTTCTGGAGACAGAGTGGATTCTTGCAGTATCCGTATCAATGGGCAATATCGAATTTGTTTCACTTGGGAAGAGTTAGGCCCAGCAAACGTAGAAATAACAGATTATCATTAAAGGCAGAATATGATGAGAATTCCAACACATAGAGAACCAACCCATCCTGGGGAAATGCTACGAGAAGAATTTCTTGTTCCCATGAATATAACCCAGCGTGAGCTTGCGGAGGCGGTTCATGTTCCATATCAACGTATTAACGAGCTAGTTAATCAAAAGCGAGGTGTAACTCCAAGCACTGCTTTACGGTTGGGTAAATTTTTTGGTGTATCGCCAGATTTCTGGCTAAATTTGCAAATGAGGTGGGAGTTATATAAAACTCAAAATACAGAAAAAAAAGAAATTGAGTCCATTCTGGACTTTAAGCATGTGCAAAACATGGCATAACCAGGCGCTCCAGCTGATCGTAAAAAGCGCCGCTCCTATTGTCGCTCTGCTTTTTACGGCATCTGAGCTTGGTCGTTTAGACCCAAAAGTAACCCGCGATAAAAAATGCCAGTAAGTGACTCAAACCCAGAGCGAAAAATCAAGGGTCCGGCCAGCTTGATCTCGTTACTGGGCGTAGGACTCTCCTCAACATAAATAAACACTAAAACCGAACTCAAAAAGCCTTATAAAAACCGGCATCTTAGTTGTTTAATTTTTCTGCGCTAACAGGCTGTTTTTGGTACGCTGGCGGTATGAATAGGAAAGGTTTAATTCACATAAACAAAAGTCCCTTTGGCTATGGCGGCTTACCCACGTTTAATTTAGTGGTTGGGTTTAAAACTTGAAGCCCATGCTTAAAAATCGAGCTGTCTCTTTATTTTTTGGCGTATTAATCTTTTTGCCAATCCTACTGTTTGGGGTATACCTTGCATTTCCTTTGATCGCCGAAGCCTTGCTTAAAAAAACCTTTAATGAGCACGGGGTTGAACTGATTGAATTACAGCTTCCCCGTCCGTCGTTTAATGATTTAACGACGAAAAATATTCGCCTGCAATCGCTGGTTTTTAGGCTTAAAGATAAGACGGAGGTCGATATTAGTGGTGTGCGGTTTAGTTTAGAGGGGGAAGTTCCTTATAACGTGAAGGTGTCATCTATTACGGTTCGACGCGCGTCTGCTGAAAATACCGACTCGGTGGAAGAATTCGATTTCTTAACGTTGTTACCGTCTGCTTTGATGCAAGATTTACCAACGGCGCGTTTGTTGGTGCAATCGCTCGTGTTAGACGCACCGGCGATTAAACTGGATAACCTTATGCTTGATGTTGCAGCGGCTAAAATTACGGCTACAACGCATCTGGATAGCTTTGCGCAGGCTGATAATAACTCTTTATTAACGCCATTTTTAAAGGCGGATATTACTTTGGTTATGTTGCCCGATAATACAATAGACTTTGAAATTATTGATGCCAGTTCAGAACCTTTGTTGGATGTTGGATTGAGCCTGACGACGAAAGAGGGCTGGTTATACGGAACATTAACGGTTAATAACACGTTGGCGAATGTCGAGTGGCCGATGAGTAACGGCGAACGTTTAGTCGTGCAGAACAGCCAATTAAACGGTTGGCTAAACGTTTCGTTACCCGTTAAACAGCGACTTACGCGCGATGACTTATCGCAATTGTTAATACAGGGTCAGCTGCAACACAATGCGCGGGTCAGTTTTCCTAAGGCCTTGGGCGATACCCAACTAACGAGTAACGCCACACTAGATGCGTCGCTTGATAAGGGGCAATGGCAAATCAGCTTAGCACAGGATAAAGTACCGTTAGTACTAGCTAAAGGGCGCCTTGCCCGGGCTTTTTATCCGGCAGTTAATTTAAAGAGCAATAAAAAGGCCGATCAAACAGACACGCTGATGGCGACGATTAATAAACCGCTGGTTATCAATGGGGCACTATCTGCCGATGCGGTTATGTCAATTGACGCGGGTGATTTGGCCTTGAGTTATTTGGAGGGCAATAAACGGTTGATTGATTTACGTCTGTCTGACCTTGATGTGACTACATCTGAACGCGGTGTTAATAAAAAAAACTATTTAACGCTGTATGGCAAGATAGCGATTGATAAGCTTGGCGAGCGATTGGGCTTAAGCGGGTTTTCGCTAGATTCGATCAAAGGCGTTATGCATAGCCGGGTGAGTTTACAAGGCGGAAGTTTGCTGCTTGAACCGTTAGCAAAAAGTCGTATGGATTTGAGTCAGGTTCGTTTTAATGATTATTACGTAAACGCGTTGGTGCTGGATATTCCACCACAGCGCATTAAGTTTGATTTAGATAGCTCATCGAATGGCAAGCTAACATTGAACAAGATGGTGTTTGGTTTAAACGGCAAGGGGTTGGTGTTACAGGATGCCAATATTAAGACACTTGCGCTGCAAAACAGCCTGTCTTTTAAGGACAATCAACTGCTGCTTGATATAACGACAGCGGCGATGAACGTTGAAATGTCGGGTGGCACGCACTATATTCCGCCGTTGATCGCAAAATCAACCATTCAATTAGATAAAGCGGCCATTAAAACCGCGTCGATTAAATTAGCCAATAGTTGCAATGACCCTTTGTTAAATGCCAGTTGGCGAGCTATTAAAAAGAAGGCTGAAGTAGAGATACAGTGGCAGCAGACGTTTTCGTCTAGCAAAACGCTGCGCCAATGGTTGAATAGCTCGGTGATTCCCATGGATTTTACGCAGGGCACCTTTGCGGGTCATTTGATGGTTGATATAAATGAGAATGAAACAAAAATTAGGACCATAGACGTATCGCTTAAAGGCATTCAAGGCATTAATGCGATGGGTACGTTTGAAGGGGTTCAGCTGCGGTTAAGCTCGCCTTTGCGACGATCAACGCAATTCGAGGGCATTAAGTTTGATACTTTACAAGCGTCACTGGTGGGTACGGTGGCTGAATTAAATATGGGCGCTAAAATCAACGAGCTTACGTTTGACAGTATTCTTTATGACAAGGCTGGTGATTGGCACTTAAAACTACCGCTGATGACGGCAAAGGTGTTTTCCGGCGGCATGGCGATTCGTGATGAGGAGATTAATTTCAATAAAGATATTCAACTCAACGTGCTGCTGGATCAAATAGATTTATCGGCGCTGATTAAAACCCAGCAAGTGGATGGGCTGTATACCACGGGAAAAATGTCGGGGCATATTCCTATTCGATACGCAAACGGACAAGTGCAGGTGTTAGACGGTGAGATGCGCAGCGTAGAAAGTGGAAAAATACGTTATTCGACACCGTTAAGTAAGAGTAGCGATTTGAACGAGCAGTTTAAATTAACGCTTGATGTGCTAGAAAATTTTAACTATAGCTCGCTGAATAGCAAAATAGTTTACGATGCGGATACGCTGTTATTGAAGTCATCCATCGTGGGTAAAAATCCGGATATTAAAAATGGCCAGACGATTAATTTAAACTTGAATACCGAAGTAGGATTAAAAGGCGCGATTGACGTGATGCGGATACAATCGGGAATAGATTCTAAAATTGAAAAATTTGTGGCGTCAAAAGCGACACCAAACAATAAACAATACTTTTGCCAATAAAATTCAGGAGGTTTTATGAATAAAATACTACGTGTAGCTGGCCTTACGGGCGTATGTTGGGTGCTAATTTCAAGCATCGGCTGTACACCTACGGTTAGAGTGGAGGCATCGGACAAGCCGATTACGATTAATTTAAACGTAAAAATTGAACATGAAATTCGAGTAAAGGTTGATAAGGAACTCGACTCGATACTATCTGAAGATTCAGGCTTATTTTAAGGAGAGCTAGGATGAAATATTTACTAAGTTTATGCGCCGTTTTATTGATCACTGTATCTACCGTTGGTTTTGCCTTGGACTTGCAAAGTGCCAAAAATAAAGGGTTAGTCGGCGAAACGCCATCTGGCTATTTAGCTGCTCCAAGCGGTACGGCTTCAACTGAAGTAAAGGCGTTGATGAAGGATATTAATGCTAAGCGTAAAGCGAAATACACCGAAGTCGCAGCGAAAGTAGGTAAGTCGTTAGCCATCGTTGAACAACTGGCTGGACAAAAAGCGATTGAGAAAACAAAGCCCGGCCTTTATATTCAACAAGCCAGTGGACATTGGGTTAAAAAATAAAACCTAGCGTTAAGAGCTAAATTTATAGTTGTTACTTAGCGTTAAGGCATGGTTTTTTTCTGATTTGATAGGCTGATTTTGGTACGCTTGTTGGATGAATTTTACTGATGTTTTTACTGCGATAGAAAATGGCGCCGTTGTTCTAACGGTTAATCAACGTTTGGCTCGTCACTTAGACGCGAAGGTGTCGCAAGCTCACCTAGATAGGGGCGATGTGACCTGGCCATCGGCTCCTATTATCTCGTTTGATTCGTGGTTATTACAGAGCTGGCAACAGCGGTTTGATCAAACGAATGATAGCGCGATTAACCCATTGTTTAATAAAAGCTTACTCACCCCTGAACAAGCACTCGTTTTATGGGAACAGGTGATTCGTGAGTCTAGCGAATCGGCATTATTAAACATCGCAGCAACTGCCCAGGCGGCCAGTAAGGCGCGTCAATTAAGTATTCAGTGGGGTATAGGTCAGTTTGCCTCTAATCATTCTGATGATAATGTCGATTTGTTAGCCTTTAGCGGTTGGCATAAATCATTTAAGGCAAAATTAATACGCGGTGGTTGGGTAGATCGGGCTCAGTTAATTCAACTGGTGAGTGAGCTTATAAAGGCCTCTTTACTATCAATACCTAAGCAGATTGTTTTGGTTGGATTTGATGTGTACACAACAACGCAAAAAGCCTTGTGGGCATTGCTTGAGAATAAAGGATGTGTGTTAACGGAGTATATCCCGTATCGATCAAATGATAAGGCGGTTGTTATAGAAGCGGTTGATGTTAAAGATGAAATGGCTCTGATGGCGCAGTGGGCAAGGGAACGTTTGCAGCAGTCACCTAGTTCAAGTATTGGTATTGTGGTGCCAGAATTACAATCAGTTAGGCACGTTTTGGAATCGGCATTTAATGCCGCTTTTTACCCCAGTGTTAGTTATGCGGTTGAGCTGCCTTTTGACAAACCTTACAACGTCTCATTAGGGCAATCGTTATCCTCATTTGCTCCCATTCAACAATTATTACGTTGGCTTCAGTTTTTTAATAAGCCTTTACCGCTTAGTGAATTAACAATGTTGTTACGCTCAAAATTTATAACGGCAGGCCACGCAGAATGGGGAGACCGAGCACGTGTGGAAAAAAGTTTGCGTGAAAAAGGCTTTTTAACCTGTTCGATTCACCAATTAGAAAAAGAGCTATATCCAAAGGAAGGCAAGCAGCTATTGTGCAGCTTACTGGCAATATCATTAAAAGAAACGATACAGCAGCTTGATGAGGCACCTAAACGAGCTAAGCCCTCTGAGTGGATCGTTTTGTTTAGAGCATTGTTAACATCGGTTGATGTTAAAGGTGAACGGGCTTTAAGTTCAACCGAGTATCAAGTGTTCCAAGCGTGGGATGATGTTTTGCGTAGCTTTGCCGCCTTAGACTCAGTGTTTACGGTTATTGATTATAAAACGGCTTTAAGCTCATTAAGGCGAATGTTATCTGAGCGCATTTTTCAAGCAGAAACGCCGGTAGTGCCGATACAAATTATGGGCTTAATGGAAGCGGCAGGGCAAACCTTTGATTTTTTATGGGTGTGTGGTTTACACGATAAATGTTGGCCGCCCATGCCACAACCGAGCCCATTTTTACCGGTTATTGAGCAACGCAAGCAAGGGTTAATACAGTCTTCGGCTGAGTTGCAATATCAGCAGGCTAAAACGACAACGAAGCATTGGTCAGCTTCTGCTGCAACAGTGGTCTTTAGCTACCCAAGCTTTGCCGCTGAAACGCCGCAGAAAATGAGTCCGCTACTTGAATTATTCCCCTTGCTTGATAAGCAAACGTTATTAGATCAGATGCCGGTGGATCGATATGCTCAGCGAATTGGTGGTGAAATGCTATGTTCTATAGATGATAGCAATGGACCGACGTTAAGCGATGAAGGGGTAACACGTGGTGGTGTTGGTGTTTTAAAAGATCAATCGGCTTGTCCATTTAAAGCGTTTGCCCACTATCGTTTATTGGCTAAGGCAATGGAAGACCCTGTTCCAGGTATTGATGCGCGTTTGCGTGGTAGTTTAGTACACAGAGCCTTAGAAGCTGTTTGGTTAAAGATCAAAACCCATCAAGCTTTATGTTTAATGACGGTTGATGATATAGACAGCGTGGTAGACGTAATCGCCTCTGATGTTGTCGATAAAGAGAGCCATCGTACGGTGTTGTTGAGAACAGGGTTTGGCGTGTTAGAAAAAAGCCGGATAAAAGAGTTGTTACTGGACTGGCTAATGCTTGAACGCGACAGAGAGCCTTTTGAAGTAATACATACCGAATTGAAACAAGTACTAACCGTTGGCAAGCTTCAGTTGAATACTGCCATTGATAGGGTAGATAAATTGCAAGATGGGTCAAGCGCAATCATAGATTATAAAACAGGCTCAACGTCCTTGACCAAGTGGTTTGGTGAGCGGCCAGATGAGCCGCAACTTCCTTTATATAGTGTGTTTGGTAGTGATCAGGTTAGTAGTATTAGTTTTGCTCAGATGAAAAAAGGCGATATGAAATATGTTGGTTTGACCGATAGCGAGGACTTTTTTTCGTGCTTAAAAAACCTTGAAGAAAGTAAAGCCGATGAACAACAGTGGGCGGATCAATTAACTCACTGGAAGAGGGTGTTGCAGTCACTATCAGATGAGTTTGTGGCGGGTGATGCGCGAGTAAATCCTACAAAAGATGCGTGTAATTATTGTGACTTGACGAGTCTTTGCCGAATTAACGAGCAGACGATAGTGGAGCTTGAAGAAAATGAGTAAGCCACAAGATCATGCTCAGCGTGAAGAGGTTCTTGATGTTAGTCGATCCTTTATCGTTCAGGCGCCTGCCGGATCGGGGAAAACAAGTCTATTAACACAACGTTTTTTGCGTTTGTTAACGAGGGTCAATAACCCCGAAGAAATTTTAGCGATTACCTTTACTAAAAAAGCTGCTGCAGAAATGCACCAGCGTATTATTGAATCGATAAAGTTGGCGACTAAACCTCGGCCCACTAGTGAGTTTGAGAGTGAAACCTGGTTGATGGCAACGCAGGTGCTTCAACGCGATGAAGACTGCCAGTGGCATTTGTTACAAAACCCGAATCGTTTACGTGTGCAAACAATCGATTCACTTTGCGCGCAACTGGCAAGACAACTGCCAGTAACAGCACGATTCGGTTCATCACCGGCTATTCAGCAAGATAGCCAAGCGTTGTATATTGAGGCGGCTAGAAATAGTTTACAAGAACTAGATGACGATGATGAAGTGGGCCAAGCCATGCGAACGCTCTTGGCACACGTTGATAATCAATTTTCCCGTGCGGAGGGTTTATTGTCGGCGATGTTAGCATCGCGTGATCAATGGTTAAGGCACGTGATGAGTCATCAGCCTGATGCATCAAAGCGTAACGTATTAGAAGCCGTTTTACAGCGTACGATAGTGGCTGTATTGAGCGATATTGCTCAAAATATAAGTACCGAGCAACAGCTCGAAATTAAGCACTTGTTGGATTTTGCGTGTGCAAATATTAATGATAAATCGTCGCCAATTTGCCGCTTGGCTGAGTCGTTTGATATGTCGAATAGCACGGTCGAATCATTACCTGCTTGGTTAATGCTGAGTGAGTTTCTTCTGACCAAAGCGGGTACATGGCGTAAACAAGCAGACGCAAAGATAGGTTTCCCCGCGCCCAGTAATTCCAAAAATAAAGATGAAAAAGCACTGTTTAGCGAGAAGAAAAATCAGTTCAAAACGCTGTTGTTGGCGTTGCAAGACAATAGCTCGCTGACAGAGGCATTTACTTGGCTTCGCTGTTTACCGGCCGCAAGCTATAGCGATCAACAATGGGCGGTGATTCAAGCGTTATTAGTGATTTTACCAAGAGCTGTAGCACATTTACGACTGGTTTTTCAGCAGACAGGCCAGGTTGATTTTTGTGAAGTATCATTATCGGCGGGACATGCATTACATGACGCCTCGGGTGCAACCGACATTGGTTTGAAACTGGATTATCAATTACAGCACATATTGGTTGACGAGTTTCAGGACACCTCGGAAACGCAATTTATGTTGTTGAAAGATCTTGTTTCAGGCTGGCAGCATGACGACGGGCGTACATTATTTCTGGTCGGTGACCCTATGCAGTCCATTTACCGTTTTAGGCAGGCGGAAGTGGGTTTATTTTTAAAAACGCAACAAGAGGGACTGGGTGAGGTTCAACGCATATCGCCGGTGAATATAGCTGTTAACTTCCGTTCACAGAAACCTATTGTTGATTGGGTCAATAAAGCGTTTAAGGCCGTTATGCCTGACACAGATAATATTTTTAGTGGCGCGATTTCATATAAAGCGTCAGCACCATTCAAAACAAACGATGTTGACCAACAAGCGGTTCACTATTACCCGCATAAGGATAGGGTGGCTGAAGGGCAGTCATTATTAACATTAATTGAGCAGTTACAACACGATAAACCGAACGAAACGATAGGTGTGCTTGTGAAGGGGCGTAGTCACTTATCTGAGCTGGTCATCGCGTTAAACAAAGCTGGGGTGAAGTATCAAGCAACGGATATAGACCCGTTGAATAAACGCCAAACGGTGATCGATTTAATGTCATTAACCCGAGCTTATTTGCAGCCAGCAGATCGTGTCGCTTGGCTGTCGGTATTGCGTGCGCCCTGGTGCGCATTAAGTTTAACGGATATGCATCAGTTACTTGATGGTTACCGAGAAGAAACTATATGGGCGTTATTACAGGCTAATGAACGGTTATTAAACTTAAGCGAAGCTGGGCAGGACAGTGTTGCTCACCTATTAACTCAGTTTGACAGGGCGATGAAGCATCGAGAACGGATGGGTCTGACGGGTATTATTAAAGGCTTGTGGAGTGATTTACTGGGCCCCGAGTGTTTATCAAGCACTGTTGATTTATCGGACAGCGAACGATTTTTCGATTGCCTTGCAGAATTGGAATCGAATGAGCTTTCGATTGATATAAATGTATTGGAAGATCGTGTTGAAAAATTGTATGCGGCAGCAGATGTCAATGCGCCCAAAACACTTCAAATTATGACTATTCATAAATCTAAAGGTCTTGAATTTGATCATGTCATTTTGCCGGGTTTAGATAGGCGCTCACGACACGATGATAAGGCGCTGTTGGCTTGGTTAGAACGACCGTCTGAGAAGGTCGGAGAGACAGAGTTATTGATTGCGCCTATAAAACAAACAGGGGTAGAAGGGAATGATCAAATTGGACTTTACTTAAATAAAATTGAACAAGAAAAATCCACTCACGAAAGCCAGCGCTTACTTTATGTCGCTGCAACCCGCGCAAAAAAACAGTTGTACTTAAGTTTTACGCTGGCTATTGATGAAAAAAAAGGTGAGCCTAAAAAACCCGCTAGTAATACTCTGTTAGGTCTTTTGTGGCCGAGCATTTGCAATGAGATGGTGATTGATTTTAATGATGATAATTTAAATGACAAAAACTCTATAACTAGCTGTTCAATAAAGAAATTAAATTTAAATAAAGCGAAAAATTCTACGTCTTCTTATATGGATTATCTTCATGAAACGAAAGTGATCGCCGTCTCAAAAAGTAATGTTGTTGAGTTTGATTGGGCCGGTGATTTGGCGGCATCGATCGGGACGGTGTGCCACCAAATAATGCAAATGATGGGTGAGCGTTGTTCTGATACTAAAGTTATCGATCAGCAGGTTATGCATCAACTATTGTGTGAAGCAGGGGTATTACCACATTTTATCGACGAGGCGTTAAGCCGTACGAAGCAAATAATAACGTCCTGTTTGCAAGATAAACGTGGGCAATGGGTTCTAAATAATCAACACGAGAGTAGTCAATTTGAATTAGCGTTGTCCGGCGTATTAAACGGAGAAGTCGTTCATTGCCGATTAGATAGAACATTTGTCGATCAAGGTCAGCGATGGATTATTGACTATAAAACCAGTCGTCACGATGACGACAATAAAGACCAATTTTTGGATAATGAAGTGATACGTTATAAAGCACAATTAGAACGGTACGCGCAGTTAATGAGCGCTATCGATTCTCGTCCTATTATGTTGGGGCTGTATTACCCTGCGTTTGCTGGTTGGCGCAGTTGGGCATATAAAGATGCTTGATGCTAAAAAAACAGGTTTAATTGTTTTTTTAGCTCTGTTCGTGCTCGGCTTTTATATGTTGGGCTTTAATCAATACTTAGACTTAAGTGTTGTGAAAGAAAAAAGTACTGACTTTATTGCGTATTATGAGGCAAACCGTTGGCAAACATCGCTTTGGTTTTTTCTTATTTATATTGTCACAACGGCACTTTCTATACCCGGAGCGAGCATTCTTACCTTAGTTGCTGGTGCGATTTTTGGTCTTTTCTGGGGTGTTATTTTAGTTTCATTTGCTTCGACTATTGGCGCGAGTTTGGCCTTCATTTTGTCGCGCTATATCTTTAAAGGTGTCGTACAGAGAAAATTCTCAGATAAATTATTAGAGATTAATAAAAGGATTGAGGCGGAGGGAGCGGCTTATTTATTTTCGCTTCGTTTAATTGTGGTGTTCCCGTTTTGGCTCATTAACTTACTGATGGGCTTAACGCCTATCAAGCTGCGAACTTATTTCTGGGTGAGTCAAGTGGGTATGTTTCCCGCGACGCTTTTGTTCGTTAATGCAGGAACGCAGCTGGTAAAAGTGGAGCAGATCAGTGATATTTTGTCGCCTACGGTGGCCATATCGTTTGCGTTGCTGGGCTTGTTTCCGCTTTTGGCTAAAAAAATACCAGGCATTATTCAACGTTATCAAGTGCTTCATGCTTATAAGAAACCGAATACATTTGACTATAACCTTGTTGTTATCGGTGGTGGCTCTGCCGGTTTAGTGAGTGCCTATATTGCGGCAGCAGTTAAATCAAAGGTGTTGTTAATCGAAAAAAACAAGATGGGCGGCGATTGTTTAAATACGGGTTGTGTGCCTTCAAAATCTTTAATTAAATCCTCACGTTTTTTAGCAGATTTAACACGCAGCGAGCGATATGGGGTTTCAAGTGCCTCAGCAAACTTTATTTTTTCGGAAGTGATGGAACGTGCTGCCTCCGTTATTAAAGCGATTGAACCGCATGATTCTGTAGAGCGGTATACAGAGTTAGGTGTTGAGTGCAGGCATGCTGAAGCGCATGTACTATCGCCTTGGGAAGTAGAGATTGAGGGTCAGATTATTACAAGCCAGAATATTATTATTGCCACCGGCGCGAAACCAAGAGTGCCTGATATAGATGGTTTGAATCAGGTGAAGTTTTATACGTCTGATACCATCTGGTCGTTACGTGAACAACCGCAGCGTTTATTGGTGGTTGGTGGTGGTCCGATTGGTTGTGAGTTAGGACAAAGCTTTAGTCGACTCGGTAGTAAAGTAACCATTATTGATATGGCTGAACGATTGATGATGACTGAAGATGAGGAAGCTTCGTTAGCATTAATGACTCAGCTTGAACTGGAAGGTGTGGAGCTAAAACTGCAGTATTCAATAGACAGCTTTAGTATTGAAAATGAAAAATCTGTTGCAACACTCAAGTCCAATGAAGGAAACACCCTTAAACTTGTTTTTGATGTCGTGCTATTTGCCATAGGTCGTCAGGCAAATACGACAGGGTTTGGCTTGGAAGAATTAGGCGTTAAAACAACTCAATCAGGCACGATTAAGGTCGATAAATATAGGCGAACGACTGTGCCAACTATTTATGCCTGTGGAGATGTGGCGGGGCCTTATCAGTTTACTCACACAGCAGCGCATTATGCATGGTATAGCACCGTAAATAGCTTATTCGGCGATATCTGGCGCTTTAAAGCAGATAACCGTGTTATTCCAAGGGTGACGTTTACTGAGCCGGAAATAGCCAGTGTCGGTTATAACGAACAATCGGCCAAAGCCGCTGGGTTGAATACCGAGACGACGCTGTTTAAGTTGAATGAGTTAGATAGAGCGATTATTGATGGCAAACAGGGCGGGTTTGTAAAAGTGCTTACTGTGATAGGCAAAGATAAGATAGTCGGTGTAACGATTGTTGGCGAACACGCAGGTGAAATGCTTCCCGAGTTTGTTTTAGCGATGAAACATGATTTGGGATTAAATAAAATTTTAGGAACGATTCACGCATACCCAACATGGTCAGAAGCGAACAAGTATACTGCGGGTGTGTGGAAGAAAAACCATCAGCCAAAAAAATTATTAAAGTTGATCGAGAGGTACCACCTTGCTAAACGAAGCTAAACATTAGATATGCACCAAACCTTACCTAGGCTAGTGGAAACAGACTTCCCAGCAATAACACGGCATAAACTGGAAACCTTACAAGTTAATTTGGGTTATTTATGTAACCTGTCTTGTTTGCACTGCCATGTAAATGCAGGGCCTACGCGTAAGGAGTTAATGGCTAAGTCGACCATTGATCAGCTATTTGAGTTTATTGATCAGCAGGGTGTTAAAACACTCGATTTGACCGGCGGTGCACCGGAGATGAACCCACATTTTAAGTACATCGTTAAACAGGCTGTTCAGCGAGGTTTGAAGGTTATCGATCGTTGTAATTTGGTGATTCTTGAAGAGCCAGGCTATGAAGATTTAAGTGAATTTTTGGCCAATAATAAAGTGCAGATTATTGCCTCTTTACCGTGCTATTCAAGTGACAATGTCGACGCGCAGCGAGGTAATGGCGTGTTTGATAAAAGCATATTGGCGTTAAAAAAACTTAACGGTTTTGGCTATGGCAAAGGGTTAGAGTTAAACCTCGTGTATAACCCGCAAGGCGCAACGCTGCCACCCGAACAAACAACCTTGGAACAAGAGTATAAAGAACACTTGTTTGAGCAATTCGGTATCGTATTTACACGGCTGCTGACTATCACGAATATGCCAATTAAACGATTTGGTAGTACGTTGATTTCAAAAGGTCAGTTCGATGACTATATGGACGTACTCAAAACGGCATATCAGGCTGTTAACCTTGATCAATTAATGTGTAAAAGCATGTTGAGTGTCGATTGGGAGGGTTATGTGTACGATTGCGACTTCAATCAGATGCTGGAGTTACCTGCAGGAATTGCTAATAAAAAGAAGCATATTTCAGAATGCTTACAACTGAATTTTGAACAACAACCAATAATAATTGCCGATCATTGCTATGGCTGCACCGCCGGTAGCGGTTCTAGTTGTGGTGGCGCATTAACCTAAGGATTATAACGATGGATATGAAAAAAAGTGTGGTAGAACGATATACAGACGGTGCAGAGGCGGTACAAGCTGCTTTGTGTTGCCCTGTTGATTACGACGCGACTTTATTGGAATTATTGCCCCAAGAGGTCATTGAGAAAGATTATGGATGTGGGGACCCATCTCGTTACGTTGAAGAAGGCGATGTTGTTTTAGATTTAGGTTCTGGGTCTGGCAAAATCTGTTATATGGCCGCTCAATTGGTTGGTGAAACAGGCCGAGTAATTGGCGTGGATATGAACGATGAAATGTTGGCATTAGCGCGACAATATCAAGTTGAAATGGCCGAAAAATTGGGTGGTGACAAGGTGAGCTTTGTTAAAGGCCAAATTCAGGACTTAACACAGAACTTAGATAACCCAGATAGCTTAGAACCAATGATTGCCGATAATTCGATTGATTTGGTGCTATCAAATTGCGTGTTGAATTTAGTTAATGACAGCGACAAAAAACAATTGGTTGAAGAGATCTTTCGTGTTGTGAAGCCGGGTGGGCGAATTGCTATGTCTGACATTGTGGCAGATGAAACGATTCCTGATCATTTGAAAGCAGATCCGGAATTATGGTCGGGTTGTATCTCGGGTTCATTTTTAGAAGATGAGTTTTTAGAAAGCTTCAAGCAAGCGGGTTTTCGTGCCGTCAAGTGTGACAAGTGGGATGCAGAACCTTGGCAGGTTGTTGAGGGTATTGAGTTTCGTTCAGTGACGATTACGGCGGTTAAAGGTGAAGATATACCCTGTGTTGATAAAGGCCATGCGGTTATCTATAAAGGCCCTTATGCGGAAACGACCGATGATGAAGGCCACGTTTTTTATCGTGGTAAACGTATGGCGGTGTGTGAACGTACGTATAACTTTTTAACCACAGGACCTTACGGCGACGACTTTATTGGCATTGCACCTATGCTAGAAAAAGAAGGTGTTGAATGGTGCGCACCAGCAGGTACATTGCGACCGGCATCTGCAACAAAGGGTTCTACCCATAGTGATGCTAAACAAGGCGGCTCTTGCTGTTAATGCCCGATATTTCAATCATTATTCCTGCGTTAAATGAAGAGCAGGTATTACCGCGGACATTGGTAGAATTGCAAATAGTGAGAGGGAAGCGTGTTGAAATAATTTTGGTAGATGGTGGCAGTGCCGATAACACGGTCCAGTGTGCAGAGGGTTTAATCGATCGGCTTGTTTTATCGACTGCAGGGCGCGCAGTGCAAATGAATAAAGGGGCGGAGGCGGCGCAGGGAAAGGTGTTGCTTTTTTTGCATGCCGATACGCTGCTTCCCAAGCAGCTTGTTCAACTTATTAATGAACATATGAGTAATAATGTTGTGGATGTTTGGGGGCGATTTAATGTCAAGCTAGATGGTCGGCACTTTATGTTTAGAATAATAGAAACCATGATGAATTGGCGATCGTGCCTCACGGGTATTGTGACGGGTGATCATGCCATGTTTGTTTCAAAACATCTATTTGAACGAGTAGGGGGTTATCCCACTATTGCATTAATGGAAGATATTGCCATCAGTCAGAAACTGAAGCGAATAAAGCCCCCAGTTTGTATTAATAATGTTGTTGTGACATCTAGTCGACGATGGGAACAGGCAGGTATTATCAAGACAATTATAAAAATGTGGTCATTCAGGTTGGCTTATTTGTTGAAAATAAACCCTTCGCTATTGGCTAAGAAATATTAGTGCGATGCTGTCAGTCATTCAACATGTTGAATAACCAAGTTAGTGGTCAGAACGTTGCGGGGCCAGGCGAAAATATCTTTTTAGCTGCTCAAAGACTTTAGGATAATAGTTTTTAAGGGTCGCAGGGGAGGTAAAAAAATACTCACTCATGACGGCAAAAAACTCAGCAGGGTTTGTGGCAGCATAAGCATTTATCTCATTATGATGATGCTCAAGTCGCTTAATTAAATGCTGATAAGCCGTACTAAGTGACTCAGTCCATGCTTGAATAGGCATATCAGGGTGTAAGGGTGGCATACCATTAGCCCTTCCATTGAGCATATCTAATTTATGGGCAAATTCATGGATGACGATATGGTGTCCGGCACGAACGTTAAAACTGTCTCTTTCAACATCATCCCATGAGAGTACCACCGGGCCACGAATCCAAGCTTCCCCAGTGAGTGCGTGATTTTGAATATGCACTATGCCAGCTTCATCGCCCACTTCTTTTCTTACTTTGAAGGCGGTTGGGTAAATAATGATTTCTTGCCAGCCGTCAAAAGAGTTAAGCCCCAGTTTAAGTATTTGTAAACACGCCTGTGCAGCTATGATGATTTTCATTTCCATGGTTATGCTCAAGTCATAAGTACCAATGAATGTTTTTTTGTAGATAAATAAGGTAGTTAAGACGCGTAACTGGGCCTTTTCGCTGCTGTTAAGAAACCTCAATAAAGGTAATTTCTTAGTAACCTGAAACCATGCGTGGTCGGGTATAGCGTGTTTTTTTAATATGTAGTAAGTGCTAACCCGTTCAAGCCATTTCATGAGAGGAGCCGTATTTTATAGACAAAGTTTGACTAAATTGGTTATTGCCTTAATAGGCAGCACTATATGGTATTAACTTGTAGAGTTCGGAGTCATTAGCTTTTTTGTTAGTTAGTTTCTTTTATATTAGCGGATAGTTTTTTAATCAAAAGCTGCTCTAAAGTTTTCAATAAAGTTTTATCTTTAATCATATTATTGTCGCTATCAGTAATGTAAAAAATATCCTCTGCTGTCGTTCCAAGTGTGGCAATTTTCGCATTTCTTACGTTTATATTGCAGTCACTAAAGCACTGTCCGATAGTTGACAGGACTCCCGGTTGATCGTGCGTGTGTATTTCTAAAATAGTGTAGCGTTTTTTGTGGTCATCTTTGAATGTGATAGTTGTTTCAATATTAAAATATTTAGATTGACGCGTTTTATGTCTATCAACCGACAGCACTGCTTTATCTAAGTTGAGAAGGTTAGCCCGTAAAATATTAACTATGGATTGTTCGCGAGATAAGTCTTGTATAGGACTTCCATTATCTTCCAACACATGAAAACTAATGAGTGCTAAGTTTTCGTGAGTTGTGATGATTCGAGCATCTAAAATATTTAAACCTAATTGATCAAGCGTTGCCGTACACACGGCAAACATGCCGGCGCGATCGTGTACATAAATAAATATCTCTGCACCGCCACGATGTGTCTGTGGCCTTAGTAAGACAAGCGGCATATCTTTTTCATCACAGGATGAAATGGCTAAGGTGTGCCAAATGCTATCTTCAACTGAAAATCTCGAAAAGTAATTTTTGCTTATATTCTGCCAAACATGATCAATTTTTGTATCGCTTAAGCCACGAGAGTTTAGTCCTTGTCTGGCTTGGTATTGCATGTCCTTGATGTCATCACTTTCATCGTGAGTTGCCGTTTGGAGGCCACGGCGCAATAGCTTTTGAGTATTGTTGTATAGCTCCTTTAATAAGGAACCTTTCCATTCATTCCATAAAGTTGGATTTGTTGCCCTTATATCGGCAATTGTCAGCAAATAAAGGTAGTCAAGGTATTCTAGACTGCCAATTTTAGAGGCAAATTTGCGCACAATAACGGGGTCATTTATATCTTTACGTTGGGCTGTCATCGACATGATTAAATGATGCTGAACAAGCCAGCCTACTAACTGAGAATCGTAAGTGTTGTAGCCATGCAGCTGGCAAAACTCGATGGCATCGTGCATGCCAAGTTCAGCATGGTTTCCACCACGGCCTTTTGCTATGTCGTGAAATAATCCTGCTAAATAGAGAAGCTCTGGTTTTGGAAGATTTTGAAAGACCTCATGGCAGTGGGGTAAGTCATCTTTATGCTTTTCCAAGGCGAAACGTCGTAAATTTCTGACGATGTATAACGTATGCTGGTCAACCGTGTATGCGTGGAATAAATCATATTGCATACGGCCAATGATGTCGTTAAAAGCAGGAATGTAGGCACCTAGTACACCATAGCGATTCATACGCCGTAATTGATGAGTAATACCAAGTGGTTGACGAATAATATCAAGAAACAAGTGTTGAGCAGTTGGATTGGCTCTAAAGTCATCATCAATTAAATGTAAAGATTCACGTATTATGCGAATAGTGGCTGATCTAACGCCTTTTATGTCATTATTTTTTTGTAGTTGAAGAAAAATATCCAGTAGAGCTGTTGGGTGGGTTTTAAAGGTATCGGGATGAGTTACCTCAATATATCCATTAATGACTCTAAAGTACTCATTGATAGGGGTCACGTCCATGACCTTGTTTTCTAGTGCTTCGTTAAAAATTTGAAGAATCAATTCATTGATACGCTCAAGGTCCATCACCGTGCGGTAGTACAACTGCATAAAGCCTTCTACAGCAAGGTTATTGTCGCCATCTTCAAAGCCAAACGCTAAGGCGAGGCTTTTTTGATAATCAAACAAAAGACGGTTTTCAGGGCGGTTAGCGAGTAAATGTAACTCAAAGCGTACCTTGGAAAGAAAACGTTGCCCTTTAACTAATACACGGTATTCACTTTTGGTGAGAAATGCATGGTTGAAGAGTTCTCCAAGTGAGCTAGAACCGAAGTAGCGTTGTGTAATCCATTGGATAGTTTGAATATCTCGCAGTCCGCCAGGACCTTCTTTAATATCAGGTTCTAGGTTGTAGGCTGTGTTTCCAAATTTTAAGTGTCTATTATCTTGCTCGGCGACTTTTTCGTGAAAAAAATCAACGGCTGACCAAATTTTATCAGCTGTTATTTGATCCTGCATGTCATTAAATAAATCAACGGAGCCAGTGATAAGGCGAGACTCCATCAAGTTTGTAATAACGGTTATATCGAGTTTAGATTGTTCGACGCAATCGGCAATAGTTCTAACACTTAATCCAGGCTTGAGACCAATATCCCAAAGAAATGTTGAGAAGGACTCGAGGGCTGATTTAGATGCGTCGAGTTTAGATTGGTCAAAAATGATGAGCAGATCAATATCAGAAAACGGGTGTAGTTCTGCACGACCATATCCACCGGTAGCGACCAGCGCTAGATCGCTTGCGTGATCACCTAATATATCGTTCCAGCAGTCTGTTAATAGATGATCGATAAAGTCACTACGCTCCTCCAGAAGAGCCTCTATAGTTGCTTCGGACGTTTCACGCTTATGTAATTCCTCATTAAATGTTTGGATTAATGATTTAACCTCATTAATACTTTGTGGGGTGAGAGAGCCAGCTGTGTTATTTACGCTCATGGTTTGAGGAGTTCAGGTGAAATATAAGTGGGTTCAATGGGCTCGTCTTGTCGAACAGTGAAGATTTCAAAACCCGTTGAAGTGACGGTTAATGTGTGTTCAAACTGTGCGGAAAGGCTACGATCCTTCGTTACAACCGTCCAATCATCAGGTAAAACTTTTACATTTCTTTTGCCTGCATTAATCATCGGTTCTATCGTGAATGTCATGCCTTCTTCCAAAGTAACGCCCGTATCAGGTTTGCCATAATGCAAAACCTGTGGTTCTTCATGGAAAACCCGACCAATACCATGACCGCAATATTCACGCACAATAGAATATCGTTTACTTTCAGCAAAAGTTTGTATAGCGTGGCCGATATCACCCAGCTTTGCGCCTGGTTTGACCATGCTGATGCCGAGGTATAAGGCTTTTTGAGTCGTATCAATCAGCCGTTTGGCAAGAATGCTTGGTTTGCCAACAATAAACATCTCACTGGTGTCGCCATGAAACTCATCCTTAATGACAGTGATATCAATATTAAGGATATCCCCAATTTTTAATTTTTTATGATTAGGGATGCCGTGACACACTTGATGGTTAACCGAGGTGCAAATTGATTTTGGAAAACCATGATAGTTAAGTGGTGCTGGAATTGTCTTTTGTGTATTAACCATAAAGTCATGACAACGTTGGTCAAGTTCATCGGTTGTAACACCGGGCACAACATAATCAGCAATCATTTCAAGGACTTCAGCGGCAAGACGGCCTGCAACGCGCATTTTTTCGATATCAGATGGAGTTTTTATACTAATACTCATAAGGTAGGTTTGCTCAATGGCTTGAATAAAGAGGTTGAATTATAACGCCTTAAAAGCAAGCAGCCCTTTTTTTAATGCGTGTAGATTGAACTTTTATGGGATATAAAATTGTTGTTTTGGTCCAAACATGGTATAAAGCGTCGCCACTTTTGGCAACAACGATCACATGCATCAACACATCCGGTAGGGTGCTTGAATTAAATCAGGTTACCGTTTGGGATGCGTGGTAGTTATTAACCCGAGTCACGTCAGCACAAGCTGAATGGCTATAACAATAAAAGGAAACAAATGTCTAATATCACAATGCGTGAAATGCTCGAAGCCGGTGTTCATTTTGGTCATCAAACCAGATACTGGAACCCTAAAATGGCGCCATACATTTTTGGCGAACGCGGCAAGATTCACATTATTAACCTAGAAAAAACATTACCATTATTCAACGATGCATTAAATTTCATCAACAAATTGGCAGCTAACAAAGGCACTATTATGTTTGTTGGTACCAAGAAAGCGGCACGTAAAACAGTATCAGCTGAAGCGCAACGTTGCGGCATGCCTTATGTTGATCATCGTTGGTTAGGTGGTATGTTGACAAACTTCGGCACAATAAAAAAATCAATTAATCGTTTAAAAGAACTTGAAGTGATGCGTGAAGACGGCAGTTTGAACCGTTTTAGCAAAAAAGAAGGCTTGAAGTTTATGCGTCAGCTTGAAAAGCTAGAGCGTAGCGTTGGCGGTATCAAAGACCTTAAAGGCCCACCTGATGCAATTGTCGTGATGGATGTAGGTTATGAAAAAATTGCTATCAAAGAAGCGGCGAAACTAGGTATTCCTGTGATTGGTATTGTCGATTCAAACAACAAGCCTAATGATGTGGACTATGTGATTCCAGGTAACGATGACTCTATTAGAGCATTAACGCTATATTGCCAAAGTTTTGCAGCGGCTATTCTTGAAGGCAAGGCGAGTGTGATTAAAGAATTAGTTGAAAATAAAGAAGTCGGTAAAGCGATTTCTAAAAAACCAGCTGTAAAGAAAGCAGCACCTAAGCAGGCTGTAAAAGAAGAGTCAAATAAAGAAGGTTAATCGTTAACCTTTAGAAGACAATGAGCGCCTCCTAATTGGAGGCGTTTTTATGATTAATGAAAATATTGAGGTTTATAAAATGAGTGTAACTGCTGCAATGGTTAAAGAATTACGTGAAAGAACGGGTTCTGGCATGATGGAGTGCAAAAAAGCATTAGTAGAAACGGGTGGTGATTTAGAAGTTGCTATTGAAAATATGCGTAAATCAGGAATGGCTAAAGCGGATAAAAAAGCTGGCCGAGTTGCTGCTGAAGGTATTTTGAAAGTAGCGGTATCTGGTGACGGTTCAAGCACAACGATTGTTGAAATCAACAGCGAAACGGATTTTGTTTCAAAAGGTGATGACTTTATTGATTTCGCAACGGTCGTTGCAAATACTATTGTTAATAGCGACGTTACGGATGTTGATACATTGAATTCAACGACTGTTGCAGGCGAATCAATAACAATCGATGAAAAAAGACGTGCGCTAATTGCTAAAGTAGGCGAAAACATAAATGTTAGACGTTTTCAAACTATTAAAACCGATAGTAGTATTGTTGCTTCATATTTACACGGTATTCGTATCGGTGTTTTAGTTGAGCTTGAAGGCGGCTCTGTTGAGTTGGCTAAAGATATTGCTATGCATATCGCTGCAACAAACCCTTTATGTGTTTCTGAAGCTGAAGTTCCTGCTGAGCGCATTGAAAAAGAAAAAGAAATTTTCAAAGGACAAGCAGCTGAAAGTGGCAAGCCAGCTGAGATTGTTGAGAAAATGATAGTTGGCAAAATCAAAAAATATTTAAAAGAAGTGACGTTGTTAGGTCAACCCTTTGTTAAAGATGGTGATGTAACCGTTGAACAGTTATTAAAATCAAATAATGCTAAAGTGCTATCATTTGTTCGTTTTGAAGTAGGCGAAGGCATTGAGAAGAAAGAAGAGGATTTTGCGGCCGAAGTTATGGCTCAAGTACGAGGCGATTAATTGATGGGTGATTTGGTATACAAACGCATCTTGCTAAAACTTAGTGGAGAAGCCCTAATGGGCGACTCCACTGCTGGAATTGATGGCAATACGGTTTTAAGGCTTGCTAAAGAAGTTAAGGAACTATGTGATGCAGGTGTTGAAGTAGGGCTTGTTATTGGTGGTGGAAATATTTTACGAGGTTCTGAAGCAGCTTCTGATGTATTAAACCGTGCAACCAGTGATCATATGGGCATGTTGGCTACAGTTATTAATGCTCTAGCAATGCAGGACTCGTTAGAGTCATTAGGTCAGGCCGTACGCGTAATGTCAGCACTTCAAATAAATCAGGTTTGTGAAAGTTTTAAGCGCCGAAGAGCAATTAGGCATTTTGAAAAAGGCCGTGTTGTTATTTTTGCTGCTGGCACAGGTAACCCTTTTTTTACCACTGATTCAGCTGCGAGCTTAAGGGGTATTGAAATTGAGGCTGATGTGCTAATTAAAGCCACTAAAGTTGATGGCATATATTCCGATGACCCTATTAAAAACCCAAATGCTGAGTTTTATCCTCGCATAAGTTTTGATGATGCGATTGATAAGCGTCTGAATGTTATGGATGCCACAGCACTAGTACTTTGCCGAGATCACAGCTTGCCATTAAGGGTGGTTAATATCTTTGATAAAGGTGCTGTGAAGCGTTTAGTATATGGTGAGGATATTGGTACATTAGTAGAATAACCGTTGAGAAAATTATGATTGAAGATATTGTTAAAGATGGGCTAGTTAGAATGGGTAAGTCTGTCGAATCATTTCAAAAAGCGTTGGCTAAGATTCGTACAGGTCGAGCGCACCCTAGTTTGTTGGAACAGATTGTGGTGTCTTATTACGATGTCGATACACCGTTGAATCAGGTTGCAACTGTAAATATTGAAGATGCTAGAACCTTGTCGATTATGCCATGGGAAGCGGGATTAATCGCGACTGTAGAAAAAGCTATCTTGAAATCGGACCTTGGTCTTAACCCAGTGACGGCTGGAAATGTCATTCGCGTCCCTATGCCTCCACTGACTGAAGAAAGACGTCGTGATCTTGTTAAAGTTGTGCGTGGTGAAGCTGAAAACGCCAAAATCGCTATTAGAAATATCCGTCGTGATGCCAATTCTGAGTTTAAAGAAGCGTTAAAAGAAAAGATGATTACTGAAGATGAGCTTCGTGCAGGCGAAGAAAAAATTCAAAAAATCACTGATCAGCACGTTAAAGAAGTTGATAAGTACCTTGAAGTTAAAGAAGTTGATTTAATGTCTATGTAATGCGTTAAACGGTCATTATGTTTTGAATTATCAGTGCGTGTTTTAGTATTTAAGTCAGTACTCTTTTTCTCTAACTAAGGAACGAATGGAATTCTCTTGTACGACAACTTAAACAGCTCAGAACAAGTCGGTATGCCGAAGCATATTGCCATTATCATGGACGGTAATGGCCGTTGGGCAACAAATCAAAATAAACTGCGTACTGTTGGTCATAAAGCAGGTGTGGAGGCATTAAGAAGTACGATTGAGGTATGTGCTACTTATCGTGTAGAGGTGTTAACTGTTTTTGCGTTCAGTAGTGAGAACTGGAGTCGTCCTGCTACAGAAGTGAATGTACTGATGGATTTGTTTATGTTGACGCTTAAACGTCAAGCAAAGCGTTTGCATAAGAATAATATTCGTCTGAAAATTATAGGCGATAAGACCAAATTCTCTCTCTCGTTGCAAAAAAAAATAAAAGAAGTTGAAGGATTAACGGCTGACAACACGGGCTTGTTGTTGGTTATTGCAGCCAACTATGGCGGGCAATGGGATATCGAGCAAGCAAGTTTACGGATGATGGAAGATGCATCGACTAAACAAGTTTTATTATCTGATCTAAATATCAAAGATTATTTATCAACATCGGGTATGCCTGACCCAGACTTATTTATTCGGACTGGTGGTGAGCAAAGAATTAGCAATTTCTTGCTTTGGCAAATAGCTTATAGTGAGCTTTATTTTACTAGTACGCTTTGGCCAGACTTTAATAAAGCAGAACTTGATTTGGCTCTAAAGCACTTTTCTTCTCGCCAACGCAGGTTTGGTAAAACAGGTGAGCAAATTAATGAAAGTGCTTCATAGATGAGTAGCCTTGTTCAACGACTATTAACAGCTATCGTGTTGATCCCTGTAGTAGCTTGGGTTGTCTTGCTTTCTCCTGAGACGGTTTATATCTCTGTGTTGAGTATTATTATTTTGACTGCAGGTTATGAATGGTCTGCTTTATGTGACGTGCAAAATAAGTTTAAAAAATACAGTGTCGCGATTGTCACCCTCGTTATTGCCTATTTGTTAACCAGACTCAATGAGCAGGCACTTCTCCCTCTTATGAGCGCAAGTTTGATATTCTGGTTATCAGTAACTATCTTTATTATTTCCAAACCGCAATGGTTGTTGATAGTTAAGATGAAGCAATGGTTAATGTTAGGGTTGGGTTTGATAGTACTGAGTATAGCCTTCCTCTCGCTATACCTGATAAGAGTTAATTTTTCTCAAGGGCCTGATCTTTTGATGTATTTGTTATTACTCATTTGGGTTGCAGATAGTGGGGCTTATTTTGTTGGCAGAGCGATTGGGAGGCGCAAATTATCTCCTGTTATTAGTCCTGGGAAATCGATTGAGGGCGTAGTAGGGGGCTTAATTGCTTGTCTTTTGTTTTCTTTCTTAGGTGTTAACTATTTTAATATTGAAAATTCTCCCATTTTTATTCTAGTATCAATCTTCGTCGCTTTTATTTCTGTCTATGGTGATTTGTTTGAAAGCCTTATGAAGCGCCGTGCTAACGTCAAAGATAGCGGCTCAATTTTACCAGGTCATGGCGGTATTTTAGATCGAATAGATAGCCTTATAGCAGCGGGGCCTGTTTTTGTTGCTTGCGCTTTATTGACACAGGTATTTTAATGAATGGCGTTTGCGTACTAGGTTCTACAGGCTCCATTGGCGTCAGTACACTTGAGGTTATTCGACTTAATCGACAGAGTTATTCGGTCGTTGCTTTAACGGCTAATAAAAATATAGAGCGCTTGTTTGAGCAGTGTATTGAGTTTAAACCTGTTTATGCCGTGGTTCCTGAGCATGATTTAGCTGAAACATTTAGAAAGAAAATTGAACAATCTGATGCATCAGAAACAAAAGTTCTATCCGGTATAGAAGCGTTAGAGTACGTTGTTCAATTAGCAGAAGTTGATACCGTTGTTGCTGCTATCGTTGGTGCAGCGGGTTTGTTATCTACATTGGCTGCAGCTAAGTCAGGTAAAAAGTTATTGCTGGCCAATAAAGAATCACTCGTTATTTCTGGTGATTTGTTGATGACGGCAGTAAAAGAAAGTGGCGCAACATTATTACCGCTGGATAGTGAGCACAATGCTTTGTTTCAATGCATGCCCGATGCTTATCAATCTGGACAACGTGCGGAAGGTATTAGAAAACTAATTTTAACCGCTTCTGGTGGACCTTTTTTAAAGATGAGTTTGAGTGAGCTGGATAATGTCACGGTTGAACAAGCGTGCGCTCATCCTAATTGGTCAATGGGTCGTAAAATTTCTGTTGATTCTGCGACGATGATGAATAAAGGGCTGGAGGTTATTGAGGCAAGTTATTTGTTTGATGTACCTTCAAGCTTAATTGAGGTTCTTGTGCACCCTCAAAGCATTATTCATTCAATGGTTGATTATTTAGATGGCTCAGTTTTGGCTCAGCTGGGTAACCCCGATATGAGAACGCCTATTGCACATGCGCTAGCGTGGCCTAAGAGACAGGATAGTGGCGTATCGCCCTTAGACCTAATTATTAATCACCAATTAACGTTTGAGGCGCCATCATTTGAAAAGTTTCCGTGCTTAAAGCTTGCCTATGAAGCCTTGAACAAAAAAGGTACTGCGCCAGCAATATTAAATGCTGCTAACGAGGTCGCTGTAGATGCGTTCCTATCGAAAAAGTTACGGTTTACCGCTATCTCAACATTAATAGAAAAAGTGATGGCGGCTTCAACGGTGCGTTCAGCTGATTCAATTGAGACTGTTTTGAAAGCTGACGAAGAAACGAGAGTTCTCGCACGTCATTATTTGGAGGCTTCATAGTGAGCATTATTATTTCGATTCTATCGTTTGCTTTAGTATTAGGTATTCTTGTTACAGTTCATGAATTTGGTCACTTTTGGGTAGCAAGACGATGTGGAGTCAAAGTTCTCCGCTTTTAAGTTGGGTTTGGTAAGCCTTTATTTAAATTCAAAAGAAAAAATGATCCGACAGAATACGTGATAGCGGGTATCCCCTTAGGTGGGTACGTAAAAATGCTTGATGAAAATGAGGGTTCTGTAGATGAAGCCGAGAAAGACCAGGCTTTTAATAATAAGCCTCTTTTTAGTAAGTTTCTTATCGTCTTAGCGGGCCCCGTTTTTAACTTTATTTTCGCTTTTTTTGCATTTTGGGCGATTTTAACAATAGGTGAAGACGGTTTAAAACCAGTTATTGGGGAGCTAGAAAAAACAGGTATTGCCATCCATTCGGGTCTTGAAGTTGGAGATGAAATTGTGGCTATTAATGACCGTCCCGTTGCTATATGGAGAGTAGCTATAGGCTTGATGGCGAGTGAAATGATGGATAGTGGTGTCGTTGAACTGAGCGTCATCAAACCTGGTGGCGGAACGGATCTGATTCCTCTGCAATTTGATGCTAACCGTTTACCTGAGCCCAGTGATATTGTGAAGCAAATTGGAATCTTACCACGGGTACCTACATTAAAACCGATAGTAGGCAAGGTGATTAATGGTGAGCCTGGAGATTTAGCCGGTTTAAAACAAGGGGATTTAATTTTATCTGCTAACGGTGCGGTTGTTGAAAGCTGGCGTCATTGGGTTGACTTGACGCGCTCAAGTCCGAATGTGGCGATGTCAATTTTGGTGCTGAGAGAGGGTGAAAGGGTCGCCTTAACGGTGACTCCAAAGAAAATTATTGATAACGAAGTAGCTATTGGAAGAATTGGTATTTCACCCTTGGTTGATAAAGATGTGTCTCAATCGTTTTATACAACTTATAAGTTATCAGGGTTTTCTGCAATATCAGAGGCGGCGACTCAAACAATAAGCTACTCAGTTTTAACGGTGAAGCTTATCGGTAGAATGCTAATAGGCGAGGCTTCAGTTCAGAATTTAAGTGGCCCAATTAGTTTGGCTCAGTATGCAGGGCAAACAGCAACAATAGGGTTAATACCCTTTCTCAAGTTTTTAGCCTTTGTGAGTGTAAGTTTAGGCGTAATGAACTTACTACCCATTCCAATGTTAGATGGTGGTCATTTATTTTTCTATGTAATTGAAGCTATTAAAGGGAAGCCCGTATCAGACAGGACTCAAGGGATGTGTATGCGTGTTGGAATGTTTGTCCTTCTTTGTATGATGGTTTTAGCTGTTTTTATTGATATTGGACGAATCATTGGCTAAATAGAAATACGTATTGAGTCAGTTGGCTGTTTTATCTATACTTGCCTGATGCACCTAAACCGAACACAAATAAAAAAAACACATTGTGATAAAAATATTTAAAACGTTACTCGTTAGATTGTCCTTAATTTTTGTTCTTTTCGGATCTACGTCGGCCTTTGCTGTGGACCCTTTTGTTATTAAGGATATACGGGTAAATGGTTTGCAACGAATTACTGCAGGCGCAGTATTTAATGCGATGACAATTAAGGTGGGAGATAGATACGAGGATGATCAGTCTGGCGACATTATTCGACAACTATTTCAAATGGGGTTTTTTAGTGATGTAAATGTTGAGTTAAGCGCTGACACGATTATCATTAACGTGCAAGAACGACCTGCTATTACTAGTATCGAGTTAGAGGGTAACGATGATATTGAAACGGAAAAACTATTAGAAGCATTTAGTGATGTTGGAATGGAAGTGGGCCGTGTATTTAACCCATTAGTACTCGATAAAGTTAAAAATGAATTGTTACAGCAATATTATAATAATGGCAAATATTCAGCAGAAGTAACCAGTAAAGTGACGACGCTTGAACGTAATCGAGTTTCTGTTTTAATTAGTGTTATTGAAGGGTCAGCAGCCAGTATTAAAAAGATCAATATTGTTGGAAATAAATCATTTTCAGATGAAGAGATTCTTAAAGAGTTTGAGTTAACAGGGCCTACCTTAATTAGTTTTTATACCAATAGTGATCAATACTCTAAGCAAAAACTATCGGCAGATCTTGAACGTGTCAATTCGTTCTACCAAGATCGGGGCTATATAAATTTTAAAGTTGAATCTACTCAGGTTTCAATCAGTCCGGATAAAAATGGTATTTTTATCACCATTAATATTAACGAGGGTAAGGTCCATACCATCAGCGAGGTAAAGCTGGCTGGAGAGTTAATTGTTAGTCCTGATCAATTAATTCCATATGTTATTGTTCAGCCTAGTGATGTATTTTCTAGAAAAAAGGCAACGCAAACGTCCGAATACATCACAACTGTTTTGGGGCATGCAGGGTATTCTTTTGCAAATGTTAATATGATTCCTGAGATTGATGACGAAACATCAACTGTCAAGGTCACCTTTTTTGTTGATCCTGGAAAGCGTGTTTATGTTCGGCGCGTTATCATGGAAGGTAATACTAAGACCCGTGATGAAGTGTTGAGAAGGGAAGTTAGACAAATGGAAGCCTCAACTATTTCAACGAATGCTGTCGATCACTCTAAAGGTCGTCTGTCTCGTTTAGGGCACTTTGATGAGGTCAATGTGGAGACCTTACCTGTTTCTGGAACCAGTGATCAAGTAGATATTAAATACACGGTTAAAGAAAAATCATCAGGCAATATTTTGGCGGGCGCTGGATTTTCTCAATCACAAGGGCTTGTATTAAATGCGAGTATTAGCCAAAACAACTTTCTTGGTACGGGTAAACGAATGAGCGCGAGCTTCAATAATAGCTCGGTTAATACTGTTTACAGTTTAGGCTATACCAATCCTTACTACACTATTGATGGGATTAGTCGCGGTTATAACATCAGTTATAGAACCACTGATGCAGATGAAGCTAATACATCAAGTTATACAACCGAATCATTTAATATGGGGGTTAACTTCGGCTTACCTTTAAATGAAAGCGATAAAATTGGTTTGGGTTTAGATCTTGAGTTTACGAGTATTGATATAGACGATAATTTGTTTTTTGGTGAAATTAATAATTTTATTATAGAAAATGGAGATTCATATACTAATTTGAAAGCATCGGCAGTATGGGGTACAGACACTAGAAACCGTGCTATTTTTGCTACACGAGGCGGCTCTAAACGTTTGTCAGGTGTTATCACAGTGCCGGGCTCAGACCTCGAGTTCTACAAGCTCTCGTATAATCAAAAACAATACTTTCCCATTACTAATGACACAACATTATATTTGAATGCTGATTTTGGCTATGGTGACTCTTATGGGGATGCAGAGTCGCTACCATTCTTTGAAAATTATTATGCCGGTGGTAAAGGTTCAGTCAGGGGTTTTAACGATAATACATTAGGTCCTAGAGATGTTTTTGATGATCCTATTGGTGGTAGCGTTAAATTGGTTGGAAATGCTGAATTCATATTCCCTGTTCCTTTTATGCCAGAGAGTAAAACAGTAAGAATGAGTACCTTTGTCGATGCTGGTAATGTTTATGATGATGAAATAGACCTAGGTGAACTTAGGTACTCCGTTGGTGTGTCTGCAAAATGGTTGTCGCCATTCGGTGCGCTATCGTTCAGTTTGGCTATGCCAATGAATGATGGTGAAGATGATGAAGTTCAAACTTTCCAATTTGCTTTTGGTTCTGGAATTTAGTATTGAATGATGAAAATGTATACCCGTCGGGTAATAACTATTATATATAACGTAAATATCAGGAGAAAACTTTGAAAATTTTTAATAAGATTCTAATAGCTTGTATATTAACAACTGTTTTAGTGGGCACTGCCCAAGCGGCTGATATTAAGGTAGGGTTTGTTAATGTGGCTAGAATTTTAGAAAAAGCACCGCAAGCTGAAAAGGCAAAAGTAGCGCTTGAGAAAGAGTTCTCGCCGAGGAATAAACGTCTGCTGGCAAGCCAAAAGGAAATTAAAAAATTAGACGAAAAACTTGCTCGTGATGCAAAACTAATGAGTGAGCCAGAAGCTCGTCGATTACAACGCGATGTGCTAGAGAAGAAGCGTGCGCTAAAACGTGATCAAGAAGAATTCAGAGAAGACTTTAATTTAAGACGTAATGAAGAGTTAGCTAAGTTACAGAAAATGGTTTTTGAAGCGATTAAAGGGCTCTCAGAAGCTGAAAAATATGACCTAGTACTCCATGATGGCGTTGTATTTGCGAGTGGAGCTGTTGATATTACTAATAAGGTACAAAGTCGCTTATCTTTAATTAAGTAACATTAATTAAAAACGTATTAATTGATGGTATCTTTAAAAGAGCTAGCAGTTGCTATAGGTGCTGATGTAAGGGGTGATTTAAATCACGAGGTAAATAGTTGTGCGACGCTCGAGTCTGCTAGATCAGATCAGTTATCTTTTATATACAATAAAAAATATTGCTCTGATTTAAATTCAACTAACGCCGGCGTGGTTATTTTATCTGAGAAATTTTTAGAGCATTACAGTGGTAATGCTCTAATCGTTGGAAACCCATATTTATCATATGCTAAAGCGGCGAGTATTCTGCATCAAACAGCTAAAGCTGAAGGAAGCATTCACTCTTCAGTCGTAATAGGACGTGATGTAAATATTGCTGACGATTGTGTCATCGCCCCCAATGTAGTTATTGGAGATAATGTCACAATTGGAGCAGGTTGTTATATCGGTGCCGGTTCTGTCATAGCTAATAATGTGGTGATTGGGTGTAACCTTAAGTTAATCGCTAATGTAACAATATGTGAGGGTACAAAGATTGGTGATGATGTAATCATTCACCCAAGTAGCGTTATTGGTTGTGATGGTTTTGGCTATGCACCGTATGATAATAAGAAAGGCTGGTGTAAGATCCCCCAGCTGGGTCATGTGGTGCTTGGTAATGATGTTGAAATTGGCTCAAACACAACCATTGATTGTGGTGCGTTAGATAATACGATTATTGGTAATGGCGTAAAAATTGATAACCAAGTTCAAATTGCGCATAACGTTGAAATTGGAGACCATACGGCGATTGCCGCTTGTACAGGTATTGCTGGCAGTACCAAAATTGGCCGTTACTGTACGCTTGCTGGTGGTGTAGGTTTAGTAGGCCATATTGAAATAGTTGATGGTGTGCATGTGACGGGTATGACAATGGTGACGCACTCCATTAAAGAGCCGGGTGCTTATTCATCTGGAACACCGTTTCAGAAAAATGCTGAGTGGCTTAAAAATGCGGTACGATTTAAGCAACTTGATAAACTGAGTAAAAAAATCAATCTATTATTGAAGTCTGAAAAGGAAGCCTAATGCCAGTTGATGATGTAAGAAAAGTAATGGAGTTTTTACCCCATCGTTACCCCTTTTTAATGATTGATAAAGTGGTTGAATATGAGCCTGGGAAAAGACTGTTAGCAGTTAAAAATGTTACGTATAACGAACCTCATTTTACGGGGCATTTCCCGCATAACCCAATTATGCCGGGTGTACTTATTCTAGAAGCGCTTGCGCAAGCAACGGGGCTTCTATCGATGAAAACATTAACAGACCGTGGTGAAGACTTTGGAGAATATTACCTCGTTGGTGTCGACAATGCGCGTTTTAAACGTTCTGTTATTCCTGGAGATCAATTGATGGTTGAAGCTGTTTATAAAAAAGATAGACGTAATATTTGGTCGTTCTCAGCAGCAGCGACAGTGGATGGGGAATTAGCCGTATCAGCTGATATTATGTGTGCATCAAAGGCATCAACGAAATGATTCATCAAACAGTTATTATTGACCCAACATCAAACGTTGATGAGAATGTAGAAATTGGTCCGTATACTGTCATAGGCGCGAACGTTTCAATCGGTTCAGGTACTATTATTGGTCCTCATGTCACTATTAACGGCACTACAAAAATTGGAAAAAACAATCGAATTTACCAGTTTTCTTCAATAGGTGAAGACCCTCAAGATAAAAAGTATGCAGGTGAAAAATCATTTTTAGAAATTGGTGATAACAACGAAATACGCGAGTTCACAACGATACATAGGGGCACAAGCCAAGATAAGAATATTACGATTATTGGGAGTAATAACTTATTAATGGCTTACACTCATGTGGCTCACGATTGTGTTATTGCAGATGATGTTATCCTTGCAAATGCTGCCTCGTTAGGTGGGCACGTCCATTTAGGAAACAACGTGATTTTAGGTGGCTTCTCAATCGTACATCAATTTTGCCATTTAGGTGATCACTGCTTTGCTGCAATGGGTAGCGCAATTACCAAGGATGTTCCACCATTTGTTATGGTTGGGGGGCGGCCCACTAAACCACACGGCATAAACTCAGTTGGTTTGGATAGAAGGGGGTTCTCTAAAGAGATTATTTTACATATTAAGCGCGCTTATAAAGTACTTTATAAATCAGGAATGAAGCTTTCTGATGCGTCTGTTAAATTAGCTGAAATGGCTAGAGAGCAACCTGAATTAAACGTTCTGGTGGAGTTTTTAGAAAACTCAAACCGTAGTATTTTACGTTAAATATACGTTACGAACGTGTTACGACGTTTGTTGGAAGTAATAATATTACGTTCTTTTAGATCATGCCTAGTGTAATAAATAAACCTTTAAAAATAATGTTAGTCGCCGGTGAGCATTCAGGGGATATTCTTGGTGCAGGCTTAATTAACCGCTTGAAAAAATCTTATCCTAATGCTGAATTTTCTGGTATAGGTGGTCCTCGAATGTTAGCTGAAGGTTTTCAGTCTTTTTATCCCATGTCTAAACTATCAGTTTTTGGTTTGTTCGAAGTAATAAAGCACTTGCCCGAGTTATTGACGATTAGAAAAAATCTAAAACAACGTATTCTGCAGCAAAAACCTGATGTGTTTATTGGTATTGATGCGCCAGATTTTAATTTAAAACTGGAACATGACCTGTTTAAGCAAGGGGTTAAAACAGTACATTACGTGAGTCCAACTGTATGGGCTTGGCGACCGAAGAGAATTAAAAAATTAATTGGTTCATTGAGTGCGTTGCTTTGTATTTTTCCGTTTGAAGAAAAATATTTTGAAAAGACGCCTGTACCTGCCTATTTTATAGGTCATCCTTTAGCCGATCAGTATAAAAATCACCTAGAAACGCTAGCTGCCAGAAAAGCCTTAGGTATCAAAAGGGAACAGCCAATGCTTACCATAATGCCCGGTAGTCGAGTAGGTGAGCTTGAAAGACACAGTCAAATTTTTTTAGAAGCTGCAAAAATTTGTTCAGAGAGTATTCCTAATCTGAAAATTTTAGTGCCGATGGCAGACCAAGGAACGGCTGATATATTTAGTGATATTTACAAAAAATCAGGTTTTCTGCTCGATTTGGATATGCGTGTTAGAGCTGCAAACGAAATGATTGCGGCATCTAATATTGTATTAGTCGCTTCTGGAACGGCTACGTTAGAAGTAATGTTATTAAAAAAACCAATGGTTGTTGCATATAAGTTATCAGCATTAACGACTTGGGTTTTCAAAACATTTAATTTGTTAAAAGCACCGTATGTATCCATGCCAAATTTAATTGCTGGGAAAGAAATTGTGAAAGAAATCCTTCATAAAAATGTCACTTCGGAGATTTTATCCGAGGAGTTACTGAGAATATATCAAGATAAAAATATTGGGGAGAATATGGTTAATGAGTTTAGCAAGATGAAGACGCAACTAACATGTGATGCTAGTACTCAGGCCGCAAATATTGTCTCAAAAGTTATTACTGGAGAAATCTCGTCTTGACTCAAGTTGTTGTTGGTTTTGATGAGGTTGGCCGTGGCTGTATTGCGGGGCCAGTTGTTGCTGCTGCCGTCATTTTAGATCATCGTAAACCTATTGAGGGTTTAATGGATTCTAAGAAATTAACCAAAAAAAGAAGAATGGAGCTGTCTAGCAAAATTTTTGCAAAAGCTTTAGATTGGTCAATTGGTTGTTCAGATGTGCAAGAAATAGATAATATAAATATTTTACAAGCCAGTTTGTTAGCGATGAAACGTGCATTTGATGGACTAACTGTAAAAGCAGATTTTGCCCAAGTAGACGGCATATTTTATCCAGATATTGATATCGACGGTGAGTGTATCAAGGGTGGGGATAATATAATTGCTGAAATTTCTGCCGCCTCTATTATTGCAAAAGTATACCGTGATGAGCATATGGCTATTCTTGATGTTCTATACCCTGGTTATGATTTGGCTAAACATGCGGGGTACCCAACACCTGATCATAAAAAAAGACTAGCAAGTCTCGGAGTTGTGCCTATTTATCGTCAATCATTCTCTCCAGTGAGGCAATTGTTAGCATGAGTGAGCACGTTAAATTTATTCACCTACGCAACCATACTGAGTACTCACTGGTTGATGGTATTATTCGTGTAAAACCTTTAGTGAAAAGAGCGGCAGAACTTTCAATGCCCGCGATAGGGGTGACCGATCAATCTAATTTATTTGCCGCGGTTAAGTTTTATCGCGCTGCTATCAGTGCGGGTGTTAAACCTATTATTGGTGCAGATATTCAAATTAGGGATTCTATTAGTCAAAAAATGCCCTATACAGTGACCTTGTTGGTGCAAAATAAGCAAGGTTATTTAGCCTTATGTGAATTGATTTCAGATGCATATTTGCACGGCCAAGATAAGGGCGTCCCTTTTTTAACGAGTCAAAAAATATTTGATAATAATAATGGTTTAATAGTTTTATCAGGTGGCTTAGAGGGTGTTTTTTTTACTTCTCTTGAATCTAATGACCTAGAAGCAGCTGATCAAATAGCTGCGTCGTGGATGCAGGTATTCGGTGATCGGTTTTATATTGAGCTTCAACGCGTGGGGCGTGAAGGTGAAGACGCTTTAAATAACCAACTACTCGGATTAGCAACGCGTCACCAAGTTCCCATAGTGGCTACCAATACACCTTGCTTCCTAAACCAAGAGGAATTTAATGCCCATGAGGCACGTGTATGTATTAATCAAGGGCGCGTTCTTTCAGATTCAAGGCGGGTAAAAGTACACACTGAACAACAGTATTTAAAAACTCAACAGGAAATGCTTGAGTTATTTTCTGATGTACCTGAAGCGATTGAAAACACGGTTGAAATTGCTAAACGCTGCAATGTAGAGTTAAGTTTAGGTGAAAACTTTCTGCCGAATTTTCCGGTTCCCGAAGGAATGACCATTGATGAATATTTTGCCGATTTATCTCAAAAAGGCTTAGACACAAGAATTGTAGAAACATCACATAGGATTACATTTGACGAGAATAAGAGGGCGGAATATCAAGCACGCTTAAAGCGCGAACTTGATGTTATCTGCCAAATGGGTTTTCCCGGTTACTTCTTAATTGTTGCGGATTTTATTCAATGGGCAAAAGATAATAAAGTACCTGTTGGTCCAGGGCGTGGTTCTGGTGCAGGCTCTATAGTTGCTTATGCTTTAAGAATTACAGATTTAGACCCCTTAGAGTTTGACCTTTTATTCGAGCGTTTTCTTAACCCTGAAAGGGTCTCTATGCCTGACTTTGATGTCGATTTTTGTATGGATGGAAGGGATCGAGTTATTGATTATGTGGGCGAAAAATATGGCCGAGATAAAGTATCGCAAATTATTACTTACGGGAGTATGGCAGCGAAAGCGGTTATACGAGACGTTGGCCGAGTATTAGGTCACCCGTATGGTTTTGTTGATCGCTTAGCGAAAGCGATTCCCTTTGAAATTGGAATGACGTTAACGAAGGCGCTTGATGAAAGCCCAGATCTGTTAAGTGCTTACCAAGATGAAGATGAAGTGAAAGAGTTGATAGATTTGGCTCTCATGCTCGAAGGTATAGCAAGAAATGCGGGTAAACATGCCGGTGGTGTGGTGATATCACCCAGTAAATTGACGGACTTTTCTCCGTTGTATTGTGAAGAAGGTGGCGCAAATTTAGTTACCCAATTTGACAAGGATGATATTGAAGCAGTTGGCTTGGTTAAGTTTGACTTCTTAGGCCTAAGGACGCTTACCATCATCGATTGGGCATTACAAAATATTAATCAACGAAAAGAAGTGAAGGGTGAAGAGAAGATCAATATTGACCTCCTTCCTAGAGATGATGAGCTGACCTATGAGTTGTTGAAAAATTATGCCACAACGGCAGTTTTTCAACTTGAATCGAGAGGGATGAAAGATCTGATTCGTCGCCTACGGCCAGATTCATTTGAAGACATTATTGCGTTAGTGGCTTTGTTTAGACCTGGTCCTTTGCAGTCCGGCATGGTGGATGATTACATTAATGTAAAGCATGGTCGAAAAAAAGCAGAGTACCCACACCCAACATTAATACCTATTTTAGAGCCGACCAACGGCGTTATTTTATATCAAGAACAGGTGATGCAAATTGCTCAGGATCTTGCAGGCTACAGTCTTGGATCAGCTGATTTGTTACGTCGAGCAATGGGTAAGAAAAAGCCAGAGGAAATGGCGAAACAACGGGAAATGTTTACAACAGGTGCCGTTGCTAACAACGTTGATGAAAGCGTGGCGACGTATATTTTCGATTTAATGGAAAAATTTGCTGGGTATGGCTTTAATAAATCACATTCAGCTGCCTATGCCTTAATCGCCTATCAAACAGCATGGTTAAAAGCACACTACCCATCTGAATTTATGGCGGCTGTGCTGTCATCGGATATGGATAATACCGATAAGGTTGTACTGTTTATTGATGAATGTCGAGATATGGGGCTAGATATCCTTCCTCCTGATGTCAATAGCTCAGAGTATCGCTTTACAACGAACGAAGAAGGTCAAATCATTTATGGTTTAGGGGCTATCAAAGGGGTTGGTGAGGCAGCTATTGAATCTATTATTGAGCAAAGAAAAAGTGATGGAGCCTATTTAAGCCATGAAGACCTTGCTAGGCGAATTGACTTAAGAAAAGCGAATCGTCGTGTGCAAGAAGCGTTGATTAGATCAGGTGCAGCTGATTGTTTTGATGACAACCGAGCCAAGCTAATGCACGAACTGTCAAACGTACTGCAGGTGGCAGAGCAACACGGTAAAAGTGCTGCGGTAGGGCAAAATGATTTATTTGGGTTAAGTTTAGTAGAAACGAGCCAACAGTCAGACCCGATAAATATTGAACAATGGACTGAGCATGAGCGCTTAAAACAAGAAAAATCTATATTGGGGCTGTATTTAACAGGTCACCCATTTGACTCAGTTCGTGACGAAATGATGAGTGTTGTCTCTGGTAAGTTATCAACATTGCATGATATGGAGCTTAGTTCGCCAGCTGGAGGCCAATATAGACGAGCAAAAGGAAAACCTGTGACAGTGGCCGGGTTGGTGCTTGAGGTAAGAACGCGTCCTACTAAAAGTGGTTCTAAAATAGCGACCATTATTATAGATGACGGTAGTGCACGGATGGAGGCAGTTGCTTATAGTGAGGTTTTTGAAAATTATAACGAAATATTACTAACCGATCAGATTGTAGTGATTGAAGGGTCAATTTCTTTTGATGATTTTGCAGGACAAAATAGAATAAGCATTGAGTCGGTGATGACCATTGAACAGGCTCGAGCACGGTTTTTAAAAGACCTTTTTATTGAGTTGGACGGAAAATCATTGAAGCAAGAAAACCAAGTAAATCAACTACATGAACTACTTAGTGTTTACCGTGGTGGGGAGTGTCCAGTAAGAATAAAGTTGACGCTGGATGGCGCATCTTCTGCATTAAATCTATCTGATGAGTGGCGTGTTTCCCCAAAAGATGCGCTTCTTGAGGGCTTAAGGAATGTTTTACCAGAACAGCATCGCTTTATTCGTTATTGAATACTGCTAGCTGATTTAGCTAACTCACGATAAAATACATTTATGAACTTAGATTATTTAGATTTTGAACAACCGATTGTTGACCTTGAGGCCAAGTTAGAAGAGCTGCGCCGAGTTGGTAGCGACAATGAAATTGATATTCAAAAAGAGATTGAGAGGCTAGAGCAAAAAAGCCTCGTTCTGACTGAATCAACATTTGCAAAATTAAGTGACTGGCAGATCTCTAAATTGTCACGTCACCCGAAACGACCTTATTCTCTAGACTATATTGATGGCGTTGTTGATGGTTTTGTCGAATTACATGGTGATAGGCATTACGCCGATGATGCGGCAATAGTTGGTGGAATGGCTAGGCTTGATGGGTTACCAGTGATGGTTATTGGTCATCAAAAAGGACGTGATACTAAAGAAAAAATAAAGCGTAATTTTGGTATGCCAAGACCAGAGGGTTATAGAAAAGCACTTCGTTTAATGCATATGGCAGAGCGCTTTAATTTGCCGATTATTACATTTATAGATACGCCGGGTGCTTACCCAGGTGTTGGTGCAGAAGAACGTGGACAAAGCGAGGCTATTGCCAGAAACCTTTTTGAGATGTCTAAATTAAAAACGCCCGTTATCAGTATTGTTATTGGTGAAGGTGGTTCAGGCGGTGCATTAGCAATAGGTGTTTGTGATAAATTATTTTTATTGGAATACAGTACGTATTCGGTTATTTCACCTGAAGGATGTGCATCCATTTTATGGAAAAGTGCAGATAAAGCTTCTCAAGCGGCAGAGGCGATGGCGATTACCTCGACCAAGTTACTGGCTAATGGTTTAATTGACGGTGTTATAGATGAACCTTTAGGCGGCGCACATAGAGATTTAGAGGCGATGAAAAGCAATATTAAAAAAGTGTTACTTAAAGAAGTTAATGAGCTTTGTACTAAATCAATAGACGACCTTTTATCAGATCGTTATGCGCGATTAATGAGTTACGGAAAATTTACCGAATCGTAATTTTTTCTTAAGCCTGCCGTTTTAATGGTTCTTTTTAAATAAGGTATCACGTTGAAAGATCTTGTTAACTGTGTTGAGCAACATATTGCGTCAATTGCAGGTATTAAGAAGGTTGTCATTGCTTATAGCGGCGGAGTAGATTCACATGTTTTACTTCACACTTGTTCGCGAGTCCAAAAAAACTTAAAGCATATTTCATTTTTAGCCGTTTATATTGACCATGGTTTACATGATCACTCTTCTCGATGGTCAACGCACTGTGAACAAGTCGCATCTAATCTAAATATTCCTTTCATATCTAGGCAAGTCAACGCAAAAAATAATCGTGGAGAAGGTCCAGAGCAGGCTGCACGGCGAGCTAGGTATGCGGCTCTGTCAGGTTTTATTGATGAGACCAGTGTGTTGATAACAGCACAACATCAAGACGACCAAGCTGAAACGTTTATGCTTCAGCTATTACGCGGTGCTGGCATTGATGGTTTGGCAAGCATGCCATCATTACACCCATTTGGTTTAGGTTTTATTTCAAGGCCTTTACTCAAGTTCGGTAAACAGCAACTTTTAAATTACGCGGCAAACGAAGGCCTGCATTGGATCGAAGATTCGAGCAACCTAAATGAAGCTTATGATAGGAACTTCTTACGCCAACAAGTTATACCTTTACTACAAAACAGGTGGCCAGCTTTTTCTAAAACGACAGCAAGGTCGGCCTCTCATTGTGCAGAGGCATCATTGATATTAGCTGATATTGCCTCTTCTGTTCTAATGGCAAACAAGAACAAAGAGCTCGAGGTGAAATTAATTCTAAGTCAGAAAGCAGACATGCAACGACTCATCATACGTGAGTGGCTCAAAACACATGGTGTCCAATCACCGTCAGAAAAAATTCTTGAGCAAATAGTGAAAATGCTAAATGTTGGAGCGGATCAGTTACCACTGGTCGCTTGGGCTGCGCACGAAATTAGACTTTTTGATGGCAGTTTATTCTATAGGCAACAATCAAGGCAAATTGAATTTCAGTCAACTAATTGGCAAGGTGAAAAACTTAAATTACCTGACCTGATGGGGCAACTCAGTATAAAGGAAGTATTTGGGAAAGGCATCAAACGAGATTTATGGGATGCAGCTGTAGTTTCGGTTAAACCAAGGCAGGGTGGTGAGCGAGTTAAATTAACTGGGCGAGGGGGGCATAAAAAATTAAAAAAATTATTCAATGAAGAAAAAATTCTTCCGTGGGCTAGGAACTTGCTTCCCTTAATCTATTTAGACAATGAGTTGGCAGCAGTGGCGGATCTTTGGGTAACTGAAGAGTTTCTAGCCAATGAGGCTCAACCCGGTTATCAGATAAATTGGTATCACCCAAAATTAAGAATTAAATAAGCTTAAGTTTTAATTAATTATATTGGCGGGTGCTTTCTTGCTATCTGATTCGCGTATAATAACTTTCTTTTATTTTTGACTTCATAGGTTCTTATGGCTAAGTTTATTTTTATAACCGGCGGTGTGGTTTCTTCCTTAGGGAAGGGGATTTGTGCGTCTTCACTTGCGACTATTCTTGAAGCCCGCGGCTTGAATATAACCATGACTAAGCTTGACCCTTACATCAATGTTGACCCTGGAACAATGAGCCCCTTCCAGCATGGTGAAGTATACGTGACCGATGATGGCGCCGAAACGGATTTGGATTTAGGCCATTACGAACGTTTTACTAACAGTGTTATGTCTAAGGCTAATAACTTTACGACGGGGCAAATCTATGAATCAGTTATTAAAAAAGAGAGACGTGGCGACTACTTAGGTGGGACAGTTCAAGTTATTCCTCATATTACTGATGAAATAAAAAAGAATATTATTCAAAGCGCTGAGGGCGTTGATGTTGCGCTGATAGAAGTTGGCGGGACAGTTGGTGATATTGAATCATTACCCTTTTTGGAAGCTATTCGTCAGATGCGGGTGGAGTTAGGTGATGATCAATGTTTATTTATACATTTAACGTTGGTTCCATATATTGCATCAGCAAAAGAAATAAAAACAAAACCAACCCAGCATTCGGTAAAAGAGTTGCGGACAATTGGTATCCAACCCGATGTGTTGATTTGTCGCTCTGAACGGCCAATCCCATTATCAGAACGCAAGAAGATCGCACTGTTTACCAACGTGGACGAAAAAGCTGTTATCACCGCGTTAGATGCAGATAGTATTTATCGGATTCCAATGATGCTGCACGATCAAGGTTTAGATCAAATTGTCGCTAAAAAATTACATTTAGATACTGTTCCAGCCGACTTGTCAGATTGGCAAAAAGTCGTCGATGGACTATTCGAACCTACTGAAACGGTAAAAATAGCGCTGGTTGGTAAGTATGTTGATCATGCGGATGCCTATAAGTCGTTGACAGAATCGTTGATTCACGCGGGTATTCCTGTCTCTTATACACATCTGACGCTGCCGACGATATGCAGTGTGTAGATC
>CAJXTU010000008.1 GCA_913060865.1 uncultured Cycloclasticus sp. | reverse complement strand
ACGAGATCCTCTCTGGTCTCGTGGGCTCGGAGATGTGTATAAGAGACAGATCTTGAACTTTATGGAAGGCTCGTCCGGCGCAGAATTGATTGATGCGGTGGTTGAAGCAGATGATGAAATTGGCCAGTTAATTCAAGATAAAATGTTTGTCTTTGATAACTTGATTGATGTTGATGATCGAGGTATTCAAAGCTTACTAAAAGAAGTGTCAACCGACGTGCTAACCCTTGCTTTACGTGCGGCAGAAGAAGCATTGAAAGAAAAAGTGTTTGCCAATATGTCTAAACGTGCCGCTGAAATGCTACGTGATGATATGGAAGCTGCGCCACCTTCTAAACTCAGTGATGTTGAGGCGGCACAAAAAGAAGTGCTGGTCATTGCTAGACGTCTTTCGGACTCTGGTGAAATTTCATTAGGTGGTGGCGGAGGCGATGAGTTTGTCTAAATCACCGATAGAAAAAGACGATATTTCCTCATGGAGTTTCCCTTCATTTGGTGAGGCAACGGTTGTTGATGTTGACATCGGCCATATAAAAGCGCCAACGGCTAATGATCTTGAAAAACTTCAACAACATGCAATCCAAGAAGGGTCTAAAAGGGGCTATGAAGAAGGGCTCGCGAAAGGGCTAAAGGCGGGTGAGTCCAAAATCACCCAGCAGGTAAAATCATTAGAAACTATCGTTCAAGCGCTAGCCGGTCCTTTTGAAGAGTTTGATGAGCGAGTTGAGAACGAAATCGCATCACTGGCTATTCAAATTTCAAAACAATTAATTCGCCGTGAATTAAAAGCAGACTCTGGCCAGGTTGTGGGCGTTGTTAAAGAAGCAATAGCCGCCTTGCCTTCCAGTACTCAGAATATTCAACTTTTTTTACACCCCGACGATGCAGAGTTAGTAAAGTCAGTGCTTTCATTAGATGACGATGCTCGTTGGAAATTGGTCGAAGACCCCGGTATAACGCGAGGTGGTTGTCGAGTTACAACGGATGTATCGACGATTGACGCGACGATTGAGAATCGATTACTAGCTATTATTGCTCAAGCTTTAGGGGATGAAAGAGCTGTTCCATGAGTGACCTTAATATCGTAAAGCAACGTGCCGACCGATGGATTAATCGTTTGAAGTTATACAAAGAGCGGATTGAGCAACCTCAGGCAATGTTGGTGGAGGGGCGGTTAACTAGAATGGTTGGTTTAACATTGGAAGCGGTGGGCTGTCGGTCGACAATTGGTGGTCGATGTATGATTGAAACGGTGGATGGTAATCAAACGGAGGCTGAAGTGGTTGGTTTTTCAGGTGAGCGTTTGTATCTAATGCCAACAGGTGATGTTAGAGGTTTAGAGCAAGACTGCCGAGTAATCCCCATGGGTATGACGAGTATGGCTCACGTAGGCTCTGCATTATTAGGCCGTGTAATAGATGGTGGAGGTAAGCCGTTGGATGGAAAAGGCCCCGTTCATACGACAGACACTATGCCATTACATGGGCGACCACTTAACCCGTTAGGTAGAAGAGCAATTACAGACCCACTTGATGTGGGTATTGGCGCGATTAATTCATTGTTAACCGTTGGGCAAGGTCAACGTATAGGCTTGTTTGCCGGTAGTGGCGTGGGGAAAAGTGTTTTACTCGGGATGATGACAAGATACACCAAAGCGGATGTGGTTGTGGTTGGCTTGATTGGCGAGCGTGGTCGAGAGGTGAATGAGTTTGTTAGAAAGACGCTTGGCCCAGAGGGGATGTCACATGCTGTGGTCGTTGCTTCACCTGCGGATGATCCTCCACTAATGCGGATGCACGGTGCGATGTTAGCCACTAGTATTGCTGAATATTTCCGTGATCAAGGCAAAAATGTTTTACTGCTGATGGATTCACTGACTCGATACGCACAGGCGCAGCGAGAGATAGCGTTGGCGATTAATGAACCGCCAGCAACCAAAGGGTATCCGCCATCTGTTTTTAGTAAATTGCCGAGTTTAGTGGAACGTGCGGGTAATTCAGATCAAGGCAGCGGTTCTATTACGGCATTTTATACCGTACTGACTGAAGGCGACGATAGCAACGATCCTATTGCTGATGCCAGTCGGGCTATCTTGGATGGACATATTCATTTATCTCGATCATTGGCTGAAGCAGGGCATTTCCCCGCGATAGATTTGGAAGCATCAGTGAGTCGACTAATGACCGAAGTAGTACCAGAAGAACATCAGGATATGGCACGTGAATTTAGAAAAATTAACTCTACCTATCAGCAGAATGCCGATTTAATTAATGTGGGTGCATATCAGCCAGGTACAAATTCATCCGTTGATCAGGCCATTGATATGCATGAATCAATGTTAGAGTTTCTTCAGCAGCGAATAACTCAAGCCGTTAGTTTTGATGAAAGCTTTGATGGCTTGCAGGTTGTATTACAACAACGAAGGGAGCCGGTTGTTGTACCGGCAATATCATAAGTGGGTGTAGGATTGAAAAAATCAAAACGATTTGAGCCAGTTAAGAAAATGGCCGAAAATAAAGAAACAGCAGCGGCTGTTAAGATGAAGCAATCATTTCAAGAACAACGTGAATCTCTTAGTCAATTAGAAAAACTAAAGGGGTACCGCGATGATTATGTTGCTCAGTTTAAGGTTAAGGGGCAAGGCGGCATGGCGGCGTCTAGATTGCTTGAATACCAGGCGTTTGTACAAAAATTAGATCATGCCATAGAGGAGCAGACTAAAGCTGTTCAAAGTATGCAAGTAAGAGTAGGTGAGCATCAGCATGCGTTTAAAAAAACGAATAGTAGAAAAAAAGTGGTGGAAAAACTCATTGAAAAGTCTAAACATCAGGAACAGGCTGATGTAGGCCGGCAGGAGCAAAATGAAGCCGATGATCGAGTATTTAAGGGTGCTAAACTGGATTAAAAGTTAGGTATATTTAATTTAATTAATCACTAGAACGTATATTTATTTTATATTTCTATGATGGGTGTCTTATAATGCACAAATGAATATAGAAAACTTATTAGAACAAGGTGTTGAGCTAATGATGCTTGGAATGGGGATGGTATTCTTTATTTTGGGCTTGTTAGTTTTTGTTATCAAAGGGATGTCTATTTTAATTTTACGGTTTGAACCCGTTGTTGAAAATAGCCCTAAAGCCCCTGCTAGCGCAGGTATTAATGAAGATATTGTTGCGGCCATCACAATCGCTGTTCAACGTTTCCGCTCTAAATAAACTCGAAGACCATGATGAATCCATTAAAAATTACTGATGTCGTCTTGCGCGATGCTCACCAATCCCTTTTTGCAACCCGCTTGCGGATTGAAGACATGCTGCCGATTGCTGAAAAGTTAGATAAAATCGGCTATTGGTCTCTAGAAACATGGGGTGGAGCAACTTTTGACTCCTGTATTCGTTATCTAGGTGAAGATCCTTGGGAGCGCTTACGGTTACTAAAGGCAGCGATGCCTAATACGCAACAACAAATGTTGCTGCGTGGTCAAAATTTATTAGGCTATCGTCATTACGCAGATGATGTTGTTTTTAAATTTGTCGAACGTGCAGCGCATAATGGTATGGATGTTTTCCGTATTTTTGATGCGATGAATGACGTGCGTAACTTAGAGGTGGCTATTAAAGCAACCGTTGAAGTTGGAAAGCACGCCCAAGGTACTATTTCTTACACAGAAAGCCCTGTACACACGCTCGATAGTTGGGTTGATATGGGTAAAAAACTAGAAGATGCTGGCTGCCATTCGATTGCAATTAAAGATATGGCGGGTCTCCTCAAGCCGTATGACGCTGAAATATTGGTTAAACGTTTAAAAGCAGAATGTGACGTTCCTATCGCTTTACATAGTCACGCAACAACTGGAATGAGTGTAGCGACCTGTTTGAAGGCAGTTGATGCCGGCTTAGATATGCTTGATACGGCCATATCTTCTATGAGTATGACGTATGGTCATTCGCCAACAGAAACCTTTATTGCAATGTTGGAAGGAACCGATCGTGCGACCGGTTTGAATATAGAGCAGGTTGAGGAAGTCGCTGCTTACTTTAGGACAGTTAGACCAAAATATGCAGAATTTGAAGGTTCGTTAAAAGGAGTCGATTCCAGAATCTTAATCGCTCAAGTTCCAGGTGGGATGCTAACCAACCTTGAAAGCCAACTTAAGCTACAAAATGCAGGCGATAAAATTGACGAGGTGTTGCTAGAAATACCAAAGGTTCGTAAAGACCTAGGCTATTTACCATTAGTAACACCTACATCGCAAATTGTTGGAACCCAAGCAGTAATGAACGTGTTGATGGGTGAGCGATACAAATCAATTAGTAAAGAAACAGCGGGCGTTTTAAAAGGTGAGTACGGTGCAACACCTGCAGGAGTGGATCAAGAGCTACAAGCGCGAGTGTTAGACGGTGCTGAAGCAATCACTTGTCGTCCAGCTGATTTAATTGATGATGAGCTGGATAAGTTAGTATCAGAGTTAGAAGGCAAGGCGAAAGAAGAGGGTTTGACGTTAGCAGAGCAAGTGATTGATGATGTTTTAACCTATGCGCTATTTCCACAGGTTGGTTTAGATTTTATTAAAAATAGAAATAATCCGGATGCATTTGAACCTGTTCCTACGGGTGTAGTTGAAGTAAATGCAGGACAAACTACCGGTAGTGAAACATATGACGTGGCTGTTAATGGTAAAACCTATCAGGTTGAAGTAGGTCCGAGTGGTTCAATTGAGAACTTAGTACCGACTAGTACATCAACCGTACCTGTTGCTTCTGTTGCTCCAAAACAAGCCGCACCAATAGGGGCCGTTTGTCAAAATGAGCCTTTACTATCCCCAATGGCTGGTAATATTATCAGGATAGCGATGGCCGCAGGTGATGATGTTCATGAAGGTGAGGTCGTTATTATTTTAGAAGCCATGAAAATGGAAACCGAGGTTAGAGCACATATTGAAGGTCAAATCTCGGATGTTTTCGTTAAAGAAGGTGAATCAGTTCCTGCTGGTGCGCCATTAGTTCTCATTTGTTAGGGTTTAATAATGGATAGCGGCATATTACATATTTGGCAATCAACGGGCATTGCAAATTTCGAATGGGGCAATGTGTTAATGATAGGCATTGGCTTATTACTAATTTTCCTAGCCATTACTAAAAACTTTGAACCCTTATTATTGTTACCGATTGGGTTTGGAGGCATTTTAGCCAACATTCCTATTGCGGGTATCAGTGGACCTGATGGCTTGCTTGGTATTTTGTATCATATGGGCGTTGATACAGGCTTATTCCCTTTGTTGATTTTTATGGGGGTGGGTGCTTTAACTGACTTTGGTGCGCTCATTGCGATGCCAAGTCTTTTAGTACTGGGTGCTGCGGCACAATTTGGTATCTTTGCGACACTCCTCGGAGCGTTAGCGATGAATATGATTCCCGGGATGGAGTTTAGTATAGCGGATGCTTCCGCCATTGCGATTATTGGCGGTGCAGATGGGCCGACGGCTATTTTTCTGGCGTCAAAATTAGCGCCCGATTTGCTAGGTGCAATAGCAGTTGCTGCATATTCTTATATGGCACTAGTACCACTTATTCAGCCACCGATCATGCGTGCACTGACATCAGAGTCTGAACGACGAGTGGAAATGAAACATTTGAGGCACGTCAGTAAGAAAGAGAAAATAATATTTCCGTTGATTATACTGGCCGCAGTTATTTTATTTTTACCGGCTTCAGCACCATTGGTTGGCATGCTCGCTTTTGGTAATTTAATGCGTGAAAGTGGTGTGGTTGATCGCTTAAGTTCAACCGCGCAAAATGAGTTAATTAATATCGTGACGATTTTCTTAGGGTTAGCAGTTGGCTCAAAATTATCGGCTGATAAATTTCTCACCGCTGAAACACTGGGTATTTTAGTGTTAGGCATGGTGGCGTTCTCAATTGGCACCGCGGGTGGTATCTTGATGGGGAAAGTAATGCATAAAGTAACGGGCGGAAAAGTTAACCCATTAATTGGCGCTGCGGGTGTATCGGCTGTTCCTATGGCTGCTCGTGTAGTGAATAAAGTTGGTCAAGAGGCAAACCCTCATAATTACTTATTGATGCATGCGATGGGGCCTAATGTGGCGGGTGTTATTGGTTCGGCAGTTGCCGCGGGTGTCTTGTTGGCTATTGTTGGGTAAGGGACGGCTAAAATTTAAGTTGTTTATTTAGGCGCGAGCCTTAAACAGTTGGGCTTTTAACGGTCTTTTGCTCCGGTATAAAGGACTAATGAAAGAGTTTGGCTGTGTTTTAATCATCCGCTGAGTGAGTATTGAGAGCAAGAGATCAATGTCAAAAATATTGATCTTGCTAGGCCGTTACCCGTTCACACTGGATAGAAAACATTTGATCCTGAAAGGCATGGGGTAACCCTAGTTACTTAGAGGGTTTATTGTCCTAAAAGTATATAGAAATAGGCTGTACCGCTTAGCTTTGTTAAATATTCCTTGTCTTTGCCACTACATTTCCCCATAGAATAACTCGACATATAACGCATCTCAATATTAAATAGATACCCTTCCCTGCTTTTGCTATTAGCGTATGCGAGTGAATGGGCTACTTTTAATGCACTAACATATTGGAAATGTGTAGAAAAGTATAATGAAACGACAAACTAAACCCCAGTGACACTCAGTAAACAAAAAGTAAAGCCAACAGGCACACTATCCGTCGCGCCTATGATGGATTGGACTGATCGACATTGCCGTTACTTTCATCGGTTGTTATCTCCCTCTGCATTGCTATATACAGAAATGGTGACGACAGGAGCGTTATTACATGGAGATAAACAACGCTGGTTGGCATTTGATAATGTTGAGCAACCGTTGGTATTACAACTAGGCGGAAGTAATCCAAAAGATATGGCGGCCTGCGCTTTGTTCGCGCAACAGGCAGGCTATCAGGAAGTTAATATCAACGTGGGTTGCCCGAGTGACCGTGTGCAAAATGGGCGTATCGGTGCTTGTTTAATGTCTGAACCAGAGTTGGTTGCCCAATGTGTTTCCGAGATGCGAGAGCGTGTAGATATTCCTATAACGGTGAAGACTCGAATTGGTATTGATGACCTTGATTCTGCCGAGTTTTTATTAAAATTTGTGGAAACAGTTGCTGAAGCGGGTTGTGAGACATTTATCATACATGCACGTAAAGCTATTTTGAGTGGTCTTTCGCCCAAGGAAAACAGAACCATTCCACCGTTAAATTATCAAAGAGCGTACAAAGTTAAAAAAACCTTTCCCGCTTTATCTATAGTTGTCAATGGCGGTATTCAAACTGTCAGTGATATTCCTCAGCACTGGGAGCAGTTAGATGGGGTGATGATTGGACGGGCTGCGTACCATAATCCTTTCTTGTTGGCAGATATCGAACATCAACTATTTTTACAGCCATTACTAGATAGAGAAAAGGTCCTGTTTGACTTTATTCCCTATGTCGAAAAACAATTAATACTAGGCGTTTCTTTGCAGAGCATGACAAGGCATATTTTAGGGCTTTTTGCAGGTCAACCGGGCGGGAAACATTGGCGTCGTTATCTAAGCGAACAAGCACGGGAAAAAAATGCAGGCCCAGAAGTCTTATTACAAGCGCTAGCTGCAATGAGCCCTTACGCTACAATTAATTAGCTAAAATTTACGAATAAAACGGTATACTTTCAAGATCATTAAAAACGACTGAGTTAAATGGAAAAACTGTACAAACAAATTATTTCAGATATCGGTGAGGATGTAGATCGGCAAGGTCTAGTAGATACGCCAAAGCGTGCGGCGAAAGCTATGTCTTTTTTAACCAGTGGTTATCAGCAAAGCCTCGATAGCATTGTCAATGGTGCTATTTTTGACTCAGATGCAGACGATATGGTGATTGTTAAAAATATAGAGCTGTATTCGATGTGTGAACACCATCTATTACCGTTTATTGGGCAGTGCCATGTGGCGTACTTACCCAATGGTAAAGTGTTAGGGTTATCTAAAGTAGCCCGAATCGTTGACATGTATGCACGTCGATTACAAATTCAAGAACAACTGACCACGCAAATTGCAGATTCGATTCTCAAAGTAACCGGTGCAAAAGGGGTGGCGGTTGTTGTAGAGGCAAAACACCTATGTATGATGATGCGAGGTGTTGAAAAGCAGAACTCGCAAATGACGACATCGAGCATGCTAGGTCAATTTCGTAAAAACTCTGAGACACGAGCAGAATTTTTAAGTTTATTAAAAATGGGGAAATAGTGCTGTATAGGGTTGTAATATGAAAAAAACGGCTGTTTTATTGATTAACTTGGGGACGCCAGAGGCGCCTACCGAAGAGGCTGTTCGAGAATATTTAAGAGAATTCCTATGGGATCCTAAGGTGGTACAGATACCTCGAGCGCTGTGGTGGGTTATTCTAAATTTCTTTGTATTGAAGAAACGCCCTGCGCAATCGGCTAAGGCATATCAAAAGGTCTGGACGGATGAAGGCTCACCTTTACTGGTAAATTCAAAAAAAATACAGGTTAGTTTGCAGGCGCTAGCGGAGCAAAATCGAGCAGGTCAGTATGAGATTTTTTTAGCAATGCGTTACGGGCAACCTTCAATTGAGTCAGTGCTTGGCCAGGTGAAAAAAGCGGGTGTGGATAACATCATCGTTTTACCGTTATACCCTCAGTTTGCTACGTCAAGTACAGGCACCGCTTTGCATGCCTTTAGACAGGCATACGCTAAATGGGGCGCTGCGCCGCGCAGTAAAACAATTATTGATTACCACGATAACGAAGCCTATATAAATGCCTTGGCACAGAGCGTACAGACATATTGGAAAGAGCATGGTAAAGCCGAATGTCTGTTACTTTCATTTCATGGCGTACCTGATAGAACGATTAAGCAAGGTGACCCCTATTTAGACCACTGCACGAAGACGACAGAATTGTTGGTTGAAAAGTTGAGACTCAAGCCATTAGAGTGGCGGATGGTTTTTCAATCTCGTTTTGGTAAAGCAAAATGGATTCAGCCCTATTGCGTGGAAACATTAGAAGCACTACCCGAAGAAGGTATTAAAAGTGTTGATGTGGTTTGCCCAGGTTTTTCTGTGGACTGCTTGGAGACACTGGAAGAAATTGCTATGCAAAATAAAGATATTTTTCTAAAGGCCGGCGGCGAGAACTATCGTTATATTCCAGCCTTGAATGATGATGATGCTCATATTGCGGCACTTTTATCTTTAATTGAAGAGAATAATAAAGAGGTCAATTCAGAGCCAACGTTGGAGGTATCGTAATGCCAAAGTTTTTTGGAGAAGGGTCAGACTGTAGCTTCTGTAAGATGATGAGAAGTATGGCGTTTAGTGGTCTTGGGGCTGCTATTGGAGCGGGGCTAGGTAGTTTATTAGGTTTGCAACGTTCCGATGTGTGGATGTGTGCTATTGGCGGAGCATTTGTGATGGTGTTTCTTGTGTTAAGAAAGCTGGAGAACTCGTGAAGTATATTATATTAATGGCTGTGTTATTACTCAGTATGGGCTGCTCTGAGGAGCAGCAAAATAAAATTTCGCGTTTAGGTGTCAGTTGGATGGAAGGCGACTACACAGTAAGCTTTTATGAAGGGGAGCATAAAAAATCATGGACTGTCTTAGATAGTAAAGTGACATCAGACTCACAAAAAGGTTATTACTACTTTTGGGTTAAAAAAGACGGTAAGAATAGATATGTTCAAGTGCCCATCGCGCGGACAGTTATAGAAGAACTGTAATAACTGGCCATGTGTGAATTATTGGGGATGAGCGCAAATGTACCCACGGATATTTGTTTCAGTTTTAGTGGGCTAATTAAACGTGGCGGGGAAACGGGGTCACATAAAGATGGCTGGGGTATCGCTTTTTATGAAGGCAGAGGCTTTCGCTCTTTTCATGACCCTATTGCTAGTGCTGACTCTGAAGTGGCTAAATTCATTCAACATTATTCGATAAAAAGTACACAAATTATTTGTCATATTAGAAAGGCGAATAGAGGACGAGTCTGTTTAGAAAATACGCATCCATTTTCACGTGAACTATGGGGAGATGTTTGGTCGTTTGCGCATAATGGCCAGTTGAAAGGCATCAAGAAAAAAACGCTGAATGGTTATGCTCCAATAGGTACAACTGATAGTGAATATGCATTTTGTTGGATATTAAGCCAACTTCGTGAACAATTCCCTGTTAAACCAAAGAGTCATGTAGCGATTAGAAATGCCATAGAGCGCTTATGTAGGGAAGTGGCCAAGCATGGGGTTTTTAACGTGTTGATGAGTAATGTAGGCCATTTATACACTTTTTGTAGTACGAAGTTATCCTGGTTAACGCGTCAAGCACCCTTTGAAGAAGCGCAATTGTTGGACGCGGATTTGTGTGTCGATTTCAAAAAAGAAACATCCAGTACTGATGTCGTTACGGTCATCGCGACAGAGCCTTTAACATCAAATGAACAGTGGATAAAAATGCTGGTCAATGAGTTTAGTGTCTTCCGTTTGGGCGTTAAGGAATATACAAGCCTTGGTTAGCTGAAAAACAATGAATAGGTTTGATTGAACTGTTCGTTAACCTTGCCAGATACGGAGGTGACAATACCAAACGGCATATCAATGTGTTCCCATACTTGATCTTCATATAACTTGGCAGCATCGATCATTTCTTCTGATGTTGTGTCTATATGAGTTAATTTATTTGCAAGGTAGGTAATATTAGTTTCATCTTTATCACTAGGGGCGAGTTCAGGTTGATGGTGGAATGTTGTTGCGTTTTGAATGGATGCGGGTATTTGCCACATTTCTAGTAGTGCGCCTCCCAGTTGGGCATGATTAAAACCAAATATTGATGCTTCGGCATCAATTTCACTGAGTTGATTTGACTTGACCAATAAAGCAGCGGCGCGAGCAAGATCAGGGGCTTTAGTGTATAAAATCAATCGCCCAATATCATGAAGAAGTCCACTAATGAAAACAGAAGCGAGTTGTCGCTTTTTTGGGTGGTTATCTGCTAGGAACTTAGCAAATAAAGCAGTTTTTAAGCTATGAGCCCAAAACTCACGCATATCAAGAATGGAGTTAGGCATGCTCGAAAACTTGTCAACGACGCTAGTGGTCATAACGAGCATGCGAATCTCACGATCACCTAAAATGGATATCGCGTGATCAATTGTCTTAATGGTCGCAGGGAAGCCAAAAAAGGCTGAGTTAACGATTTTTAACATACGAGCAGATAGGGAAGGGTCTTGCTCAATAATCCCAGCAGTATCTTTAGCGTTTTTCATCGGGTCATCAAGAGCCTGTGTAATACGCATAAAAATTTCAGGTGGTGAGCACAGGTCAATTTCACCGCTTAAGAAATCATTTATCGTGCATATATTCGCTGCTGTTGGTGACATATAAGGACCGTTGTCAGTAATTGTTAAGTGTAATGATTATAGTAAACAATAGTCATTGAGCTAGTTATCATTTAGGTTTTTTAACTTCTTTTTAATTTTTTTTTAATTTAAGAAAGGTAGAAATTTTAATGTTCTCTACTATGGAGACTTTATGCTTTTCTTACTTGTTATATCAATTTGTTATGGAAATTAATGTTGACACTTCATTAAGAACAGGCGTAAAGTTATTGATAGACAAGATAAATTTTATTTTTATTAATGTTTTTTATAATCAAAATGACGTGCAGTTAGAGTAAAAAGGGTTACTGCTATGAAGCAATTAAAACAAAAAGAACAATACATAGTAATCATTGAGCATGATGAAGATCGTTTGTCGACATTGCAAAATATGTTGTCAGCAAGTGGTTACCGGCATTTAATTTGCGCTTCAAACCAAGAGAAGGTATTTGAAATTATTCGCCCATTTCAAGGGAAAATTGATCAAATAGGTGTCATTCTTTTGGCTCATGACTTGCCTCAGAGCGATACGTTAAAACTCAGTCAAATGTTGACCACCTTAGACGGTCATGATGCTATTCCGTTAATTTTAATGGCTGACCGGGCGACTAAAATTGATGAGGTATTAATGACTAAATGTCATGAAGCAAATGCCGCAACTATTGTCCAGTATCCAGATAAAGGGAATGATTTATTACCCTTGGTTGATCTGGCGTTTGCTCTGAAAAACGAACGTGATGATCGTATAGAAAATGAAGAGAAGTTAATACGAGAGTTATCTGAGCGCCGGATTATGGAAGCACGTTTGCAATACTTGGTTGCACACGATGAGCTCACGGGGTTATCTAATAGAAGTGGCTTGGAAAAAGCCTTAGATTTTGCCATATTAAGGTGCAATAACTTTAAGCAACATGGCGCGCTATTAGACATTGATTTGGATCAATTTAAGGTCGTTAATGATGTTGAAGGGCACGAGGCAGGCGATCGTTTATTAATAGAGATCGCAGTATTGATTCGTTCTGTACTTAATAGCGAAGCGTTTATTGCCCGAGTAGGCTCTAATTTATTTCAAGTGTTCATGAGTAAAACAGTGCAAGAAAAGGCTTTGGACATGGCAGAAAAGATTAGGCTGACGATTGATGAATTTGACTTTAAGTCTGGAGGGAATATTTATAATATTTCCGCCAGTATCGGCGTTGCTATGTTAGAACCTATAGAAGCAATTAAGCGCCCAAGTGAATTGATGTCTCGGGCTAACCACGCTTGCTATTCTGCCAAAACATTAGGTCGCAATAGAGTCAGCTTGTTTGAAAGTGATAATGATGAGCTTATCAGCTTAAGAGACGATGCTAAGTGGGTACCAAAGATACGCCATGCGTTAAGTGAAGATTTATTTAAACTGGTTTTTCAGCCGGTGGTGAAGTTATCTAACGGTCAAGTATCGCATTACGAAACGTTACTTCGAATGGTCGGTGATGCTGGGGAGCTTTTAAGCCCAGTTCAATTCATTCCTGTAGCGGAGCGTATGGGCCTTATACATCATATTGATCTTTGGGTTGTATCTCACGCGATTGATTACATTGCTGCGTTACCTAAAACACAAGAAAACATTTGTTTTACCATTAATTTGTCAAGTCATGCTTTGCAAGGTGATTACTTACTACCCGTTATTAAGAAAAAACTTGAGTCAACCTGGATTTCTCCATCGAGGCTTACGTTTGAAATTACTGAAACAGCCGCGGTATCCAATTTCAGTAAAACACGAGAAATGGTGTCAAAAATACGTGCGTTGGGTTGTCGTTTTGCACTGGATGATTTCGGCGCTGGTTTTAGTTCGTTTAACTACATTAAAAATTTCCCCGTGGATTATTTAAAAATTGATGGGCAATTTATTAATAATTTAGCCGTTGATCATGCGGATCAAGTACTCGTTAAATCTATGATTGAAGTGGCGCATAGTCTAGGTAAAAAAGCGATAGCAGAGTATGTATCGAATGCCGAAATATTACGGGTATTAAAAGAACTAGGTGTTGATTATGTTCAGGGTTATTTGTTGGGTAAACCGTCTCTAGAGTTATTAGAGGATCAATATATTTCAATAGATGAGTTATTGGGTAAGTCGTTAGATATCGAGAAATTAATCACCCAGTAGGAACCAGTCTATGCCATCATGGCGCAAATGTATTGCAGTGCAAACTGCTTAACTTTTAAATCTGTTAAATAAAAGATGGCTAAGCCCAAAACTAAAGCTCTCCCCCGCAAAAAAAAGCCGACTAAACGATCAAAAAAACAAAACTCTTCAAGCTTTCTTAAAGGCTTAATTCTAAAAGCAAGCTTGTTATTTATCGTTATACTTTCGGCTTACGTTTTATATTTAGACAATATTGTCCGTACCCAATTTGAGGGAAAACGTTGGGAGTTGCCTGCTCATGTATTTGCGAATCCCGTTGAAATTTATCAAGGCCTACCTCTTTCTATCCAGCAGTTTGAGACTTTATTAGGAGACCTACGATACCAACGGACAACGGATTTTAGTTCAGGTGGGAAGTATTACCGTTCAGGTTCAACCTTTACGGTGAAAACGCGCCCATTTGAGTTTTTTGATGGTAAGGAAGCATCTAAAACCATTAAAGTTTACTTTAGCAATCAACAAGTATCCGCTATAAAAGATGTTAAGACCGGTAGGAGTGAGGCGCTTGTTCGTCTAGACCCCGTTCAAGTAGGAAGTTTTTACCCTAGCCATAATGAAGACCGAATTTTGGTTAAGCTCGATGATGTGCCGCAGACATTAATTGATGGATTAATAGCTATCGAAGACCGTGATTTTTACCAACATTACGGGGTGTCTGTTAAGTCTATTTTACGTGCGGTGTGGGTAAACTTTAAAGCAGGTGGAGTTGTTCAGGGCGGTAGCACCTTAACGCAACAGCTGATTAAAAATTTCTATTTGACTTCAGAACGAAGCTTATGGCGAAAAGTAAAAGAAGCCTTAATGGCCTTGATTATTGAAGCACGGTTTGAAAAAGACGAGATTCTACAAGCGTACCTCAATGAAGTATTTCTAGGGCAAGATGGTGAGCGCTCTATTAATGGGTTTGGAATGGCGAGTGTGTTTTATTTTAATAAGCCACTGATTGAATTGAAACCACACCAAGCGGCCTTGTTAGTTGGTCTAGTGAAAGGGCCTTCTTATTATGACCCGAGGCGGCACCCTGAGCGTGCATTGAAGCGTAGAAATTTAGTGCTCGATGAAATGGCAAACTTAGGCGTATTGCCCGACGAGCAAAGAAAAATTGCAAGGCGATTTGGTACCGATATTTCGCCGTTTAAGCAAATTAAAAGCTCTCGTTTTCCTGCTTTTTTAGACTTAGTAAAACGACAACTGAGCCGTGATTATAAAGATGAAGATTTACGCTCAGAAGGCTTGAATATCTTCTCGACCTTAGACTACAACATTCAAACAACAGCTGAAAACTTATTTAAGCGGAAACTACAGGCGCTTAATAATCAATATGGTATTGAAAAAGGCAAGTTACAAGGAGCGATGGTTATTACACGTCGTGAGGGAGGCGAAATTGTTGCAGTCATTGGTGACAGAAACCCTACATTTAATGGTTTCAATAGAGCGCTTGATGCCATTAGGCCGATTGGCTCGTTGGTTAAGCCCGCTGTCTACCTAACCGCTTTATCGCAACCCGACAAATATACATTAACCAGCTTGATTGATGATTCAGCCATTAGCTTAAAACAGCAGTCTGGTGATCTTTGGATGCCACAAAATTATGATAAGACGGAACATGGCGATGTTCCATTACACAAAGCCTTGTCGGATTCATATAATTTAGCCACCGTGCGCTTGGGGATGGAGCTTAAAGTACCCAATGTAAAACGTACCCTGGAAGAATTAGGGGTTAGGCGCCCGATCAAACCGTATCCATCATTATTGCTTGGGGCGTTGCCGTTATCACCGATCGAGGTGGCGCAAATGTATCAAACTTTGGCAGGTGAGGGTTTTTTTACACATTTACGCTCTATCCAATCGGTGACCTCTAGTGATCATTCTGCGTTGCAACGTTACGCCTTAAGCGTGAGGCAGGTAGCAAACCCATCGGCTGTCTACCTTGTTAACACGGCATTGCAAGAGGTGATGACAGAAGGTACGGGGCGTTCTGCCTACCGATATATGTCGACTAATTATAAATTAGCCGGTAAAACTGGTACGACGGATGAGTTACGAGATAGCTGGTTTGCAGGGTTTAGTGGTGACTATTTAGCAGTGGTGTGGTTGGGGCGTGATGATAATAAACCTTCAAAATTAACTGGGGCTAGCGGAGCATTACAAGTTTGGTCCAGTGTGATGAGTGTCATTTCCAAAGAAAGTGTACGATTAACTAAGCCTAAAAATGTAGAGTATAGTTGGGTTGACCCATTGGGTTATCGTGCGAATGAGTATTGTGCAAATGCTGTACAATATCCTTTTATAAAAGGATCGGCTCCTGTTGAATATTCACCCTGTGTAGGTGCGGTTGGTAGAACATTAGAGCGGGCAGGAAATTGGTTTGAGAGCTTGGGTAATGGTAGACAGTAAAATCATAAAATCAGTCATATTTGTTGTGCTTGTGTTCGCCATAACGGCCTGTGCGGATTTGTCGATGTACAACCAAGTACCGGCTCCAATAGGTCGAACGGGGGAAGCGGTGGAATATCCGTCGCAGCCCTTCCCAGAAAGTGCTAAAACGTTCCCTATTGATGATCAACCTAGAGAAGACGAAATTGGGCAGAGTCATGACCTGTCGGGTGAAATGCCTTTAGACGCGCAAAACCCAGCGGTGATCGCTTTACTAGATAGTGCGTATCAACAAAGCGAATCAGGCCATTTAGATATTGCGGCATCTAAATTGGAACGAGCTGTTCGTATTTCACCAAGAGACCCACAGATTTGGCATGCCTTGGCAAAAATTCGTTTTCAGCAAAATAAGTACGCATTGGCTATTAGTTTGGCAAAGAAATCTAATTTATTATCAAATAATAATAAAAAATTACAACGTGATAACTGGTTATTAATGGCTACATGCTACGACAATTTAGGCAGTGACGATGCTGCGAGACAGGCTCGGACTACCGCCGATAGGTTGTTTTAGAGTGCCAGCGCCGACTAACCTTTATTCTGTTGATAAGTTAATAGAGCAAGCTAGACAGTTGGCCACCGATTTTAGAAAAATGACAGGCAAACCGCTGCCGGGAGTCAGTAATGAAATTGCTGAGTATGATGCCTGCAAACTACTGGGTCTTGAATTATATGAGGAACGCTCAGAAGGGTTTGATGCCGAACGAGTGAATGTTAATGGGCCCAAAAGGGTGCAAATTAAAGCGCGTTCCATCTTTAATGATAATTACCGGGGGCAACGGTTAGGGCAGCTGAAACTAGATAAAGCTTGGGATTCGGTCGTGCTGGTATTAATGGACGAGAACTACCAGGCCTTTGATATATATGAAGCGACACGTGATGATATTGTTAATAACCTTAATGAGAATTCGAGTCGAATGAAACGCGGGGCAATGTCGGTTGCAAAATTTCGCAATATCGCGACGTTAGTGTGGACGAAAGAAGGTGGTTTGGATGCATCAGCTTGGCCTGATGAGATAACATAATAAATTTAAACGCGGATAATCTTTTGCACGATCTCGACAGTATATTTGGCTCAAACGGCGAGCTAGTTAAACATATCAATGGGTTTCAGCCACGTGAGGGGCAATTATCGATGGCGCATGCCATTGAACGTGCCATTGAACAGAAAACACACCTTGTTGCTGAAGCGGGAACAGGTACGGGAAAGACTTTCGCTTATCTAATTCCTGCTATTTTGTCTGGTAAGAAAACCATTATTTCAACGGGAACGCGTAACCTCCAAGATCAAATTTTTGAAAAAGACTTCCCATTAATTCGTGATGTTTTGAAAGTGCCTACCCAGGGAGCGGTGCTAAAAGGGCGATCTAATTATTTGTGCTTATATCGGCTTAATCAGGCACAGATGAAAACCTCTAGTTTTGATACAGAGTCAGATGCTGAGTTATCAGAAATTGAACGTTGGTCGAACCAAACGGTTGATGGCGATATCGCTGAGGTGACGTCGGTAGCTGAAGATTCTTTCGTGTGGCAGCAAGTGACCTCAACAGCGGACAACTGCTTAGGGCAAGAATGCCCGATGATTAGCGAATGTCATCCATTGATGGCTAGAAAAAAAGCCCAAGAAGTGGATGTGCTGATTGTTAATCACCACCTTCTTTGTGCAGATTGGTCATTAAAAGACGATGGTTTTGGGCAATTGTTACCTGATGCTGAGTTAATTATTATTGATGAAGCACATCAATTAATTGATACAGCGTCCAGGTTTTTAGGTATATCAGTTAGCGCACGTCAGATTTTATCCTTATTAAGTGATGTGAGTTCAGAACAGTTAAAGTTGAGTTCGGATATGCCTGCGCTAAATGATTTAACCCACGTTATTAATGAAGATATCCGCGAAATGCGAAAATTATTACCTGAGCAATCCATTAAAGGCTCATGGGACGAACTTGGTCAACTAAAAGATTTTATACAAGCGCTCGATTGTTTAATTGATCGAGTTGATCAATTGTTTAAAGTACTAACCAAGGCCGCTGTTCGCTCTAAAGGGTTAGAAGCTTGCTGGAAACGTTGTGAAGATCTTTTGTTGGGGCTCAAACTTTTCTCCAACACCGAAAGTCACGATTGGATTCAATGGTTCGAGACATACCACCGAACATTTACATTTAATAGAACTCCATTGGATATTTCAAAAGCATTTGCAAGCTTTGCTTTTGCCAGTGAAGCAAGCTGGGTATTCACATCTGCGACATTATCGGTTAATAACAAATTTGATTTTTTTACCAAACGGTTGGGGTTGCAAGAGGCGGAAACAGGTATGTGGGAAAGCCCGTTTGATTTTGTGCACCAATCATTGATGTATGTGCCGACGGGAATGCCAGAACCTAGAGATTATGGTTATACCGCCAGCATGATCGAAAAGATAAAGCCGGTTCTCGAAGCGAGTCACGGTAGGGCTTTTATCTTATTCACCTCTCATAAGGCATTACAAGAGGCTGCGACTATACTATCGGCTGAAACAGATTTTAAGTTGTTAGTACAGGGTGATTTGCCAAAACAACAAATGTTAGACTCTTTTAGACGGTCGGAACGAGCTGTTTTACTTGGTACGGCAAGTTTTTGGGAGGGTGTTGATGTGCGTGGTGAAGCGCTAACTTGCGTGATTATTGATAAACTCCCTTTTGCATCGCCGGGAGACCCCGTTACTAAAGCACGACTTGAACATATGACGGCTAATGGACAATCCCCTTTTTCCGAGTTTCAATTACCTTCAGCAGCATTAACATTAAAGCAAGGCGTTGGGCGATTGATTCGTGACGTAGAAGATAAAGGCGTACTGGTTTTATGCGATCCTCGGTTATCGAGTAAGGGGTATGGAAAAGTTTTTATTCAATCACTACCCGCGATGCCAATTACTCAAGAATTAGCTGATGTAGCAAGGTTTTTTCAGCGAATTGATCAGCAACGTACAAAAGTCAAAAAATCAGCATGAAAATTTTATCGATTGAAACAGCGACCGAAGCATGCTCAGCCGCATTACTCATTGATAATGAAGTGATTGAGCGCTTTCAAGTGGCACCACGTGAGCATGGCAATTTAATACTGTCGATGGTTGACGAATTATTACGTGAAGCGGGTATGAAATTACAACATTTAAATGCGCTGGCATTTGGCCGTGGCCCCGGCTCGTTTACCGGGGTGAGAATGGCAACAGGTGTCATTCAAGGCTTAGCATTTGGAGCGGATTTACCCGTTGCGCCGGTATCGACCTTGGCGGCATTAGCACAACAGACGATCAACGAACCCGAAAATCATACAGTTTATGCCGCATTAGATGCCAGAATGGGAGAGGTGTATTGGTGTGAATACCTTATTGAGAAAGGTGCTTTGCGGGCAGTTTCTAATGAAGTCGTCATAGCCCCCACTAACATTTGCGTTGAACAAGGTAAAAAGGCTGTTGGTATAGGGCATGGGTGGAAGACATATGAAAATGAACTAAATAACATTGTTCAAGCTGAGAGTTTACTAATTAAAGCTGCTGGCTTGCCTAGGGCTAAGGAAGTGGCGCAATTGGCCGTAAAAATGGTTGAGGCGGGTGATACAGTAAAGGCTGAACATGCATTGCCGGTATATTTACGCGATAATGTGGCAAAGAAAAAGGCGCAGCAATAGTTATGGCACAACATTTTTATATTCATCCCGATAATCCTCAGCAACGCCTCATTAAACAAACAGCTGATATTGTCCGCAACGGAGGGGTGATAGCTTACCCTACCGATTCATCGTATGCGTTAGCTTGTCATTTAGGCGACAAACAAGCAGTAGAGCGTATTCGTCAAATTCGTCAAATCGATGATAAGCATAACTTTACATTGGTATGCCGTGATCTATCAGATATATCCGCCTATGCTCAGGTCAATAATGATACGTATCGGTTATTGAAGTCGTTAACCCCAGGCCCATTTACCTTTGTGCTGAAAGCGACAAAAGAAGTGCCACGTCGCCTTCAGCATCCAAAGCGTAAAACAGTGGGCATTCGTGTGCCAGATAATATAGTGGCTCAGCAGATTCTTGAAGAGCTTGGAGAACCCATGCTGACTAGTACATTGATTCTGCCTGATGAGTCTGATGCGATAGCAGATCCGTACGATATTGATGATCGCTTGGCGAATGTATTAGATCTAATTGTTGATGCGGGTGTTATACCGTATGAGCCGACCACCGTGGTTGTGTGGGATCATGACTTTCCAGAGATTGTGCGTCAAGGCAAAGGTGAAGCCGATTTTATTTCGCAAAAGGATAACCATTGATACCTATGGATGAACTGACCCTGCTGGGTCGAATAGCAATTTGGGCGTTACCCGTTATTTTCGCCATCACCGTACACGAAGTCGCGCACGGCTGGGTGGCTAGCAAGTTAGGTGATAATACGGCAAGAAACTTAGGACGTTTAACATTAAACCCCATTAGCCATATGGACTTGCTGGGTACCGTTATTGTGCCTGTCGTTTTACTATTTTTGGGTGGTTTTATGTTCGGTTGGGCAAAGCCTGTGCCGGTTAACTGGAATAATTTAAAAAACCCAAAGCGAGATATGGTTTATGTGGCAATTGCAGGCCCATTAACTAACTTACTGATGGCAGTAGCTTGGGGAGCTATTATGAAAATAGGCTTCTTACTGGGCGCATCGAATGAATTTATTTCTACACCGTTAATTTATATGGGGTATGCAGGCATTTTTATCAATGCAGTTTTAATGATGCTGAATTTATTGCCCATTCTGCCACTGGATGGTGGGCGCGTATTGGCAGGCTTGTTGCCGCAAAAAATAAGTTATGAATTTAGTAAGCTAGAGCGGTTTGGGTTTCCAATCTTGGTCGCTATTATTGCATTCGGTTGGCTATCTAAAATATTAGGCCCGCCTGTTTATTTTTTACAAACCAGTATTTTTAAAATATTTGGTATCTAGGAGGAAGTGTGAGTTCAGAAGTTCCAGCGCAGTATCGTCGTGTTTTATCAGGTATGAGGCCGACTGGCCAATTACATTTAGGTCATTATCACGGTGTTCTAAAAAATTGGGTTGAATTGCAGCAAGAGTATAAATGCCATTTCTTTGTGGCTGATTGGCACGCTCTAACGACACATTATGAAGACCCATCCATTATTGCTGATAGCACGTGGGATATGGTCATAGACTGGCTGGCGGCAGGAGTTGATCATGGTTTGGCTGATTTGTTTATTCAGTCGAGTATTCCAGAGCATGCTGAATTGCACTTATTGCTGTCTATGATGACGCCGTTGGGTTGGTTGGAGCGGGTTCCTAGCTATAAAGATCAACAAGAAAAGTTAAAAGAAATGGACTTGGCAACATACGGGTTCTTAGGCTACCCCTTACTTCAAAGTGCAGATATTCTAATGTATAAAGCAGGGCTAGTGCCTGTAGGAGCTGATCAAGTAGCTCATGTTGAACTAACACGAGAAGTCGCAAGGCGTTTTAATTACCTATATGGCCGTGGGCTAGATTTTGAGGAAAAAGCAGAAGCAGCGATTAAAAAAATGGGTAAGAAAAATGCAAAAATGTTCAATAAATTGCGTAATTCTTATCAGGAAAATGGTGACCAGGATGCCCTTGGTGTGGCAAGAGCTTTATTGGAAGCCCAACAAAATATTACTGTAGGCGATAAAGAGCGCTTATTTGGTTATTTAGAAGGCAGTGGTCGGGTGATTTTACCTGAGCCTAACGCTTTATTGACTAAAGCTTCTAAAATGCCGGGTCTGGACGGACAAAAAATGTCTAAGTCCTATAACAACACAATTGCATTGCGCGATGAGCCAGAAGATGTGGAGAAAAAACTTCGAACGATGCCGACAGACCCTGCACGTATTAGAAGAACAGATCCAGGCGATCCCGCTAAGTGCCCCGTTTGGCAGTTTCATGAAGTGTATTCTGAGCAGAGCGTTTGTGACTGGGTAGAGGAAGGATGTAAAACAGCTGGTATTGGCTGTTTAGATTGCAAACAACCGGTCATTGATGCCGTTTTGCGTGAGTTAAAACCGATGCAAGAAAGGGCAAGAGAATATACGGAGCAACCGGAACTCGTGCGATCAATTATTAACGAGGGTACTGAGAAGGCGAGGGATGTCGCAAAAGAAACATTAGATGAAGTGAAGTCTGCGATGGGCATGAATTACTTGTAAGTTAAAACGAACACTATTCTAGGAAGAAAGATGTCAGAATTTAAAAATGTAACGATCGTAAAGAAAGCGAATGTGTATTTCGATGGGAATGTTGTCAGTCGGACGATGACCTTAGAAGATGGCTCAGTTAAAACCTTAGGTTATATGATGCCGGGTAACTATGACTTCAACACGGCGGCGGCAGAGGTGATGGAGATATTGGATGGCCAGTTAGAGGTACTATTACCAGGTTCAAATGATTGGTTAGCGGTTAAAGGCGGTGAGTCTTTTGATGTGCCTGAGAACTCAAACTTTAAATTAATCATTCACCAAGCGACAGATTATTGCTGTTCGTTCGTTGAGTAGATACGGGAATAAGTAGAACTGTCATCAGGTGGTCATTAGCGTGGTGTAATCTACTGATAACATGATCTGGAGATAATCAATTATGGCTAATTACAAGAAGCCGAGACGTACTAAAATTATTGCAACATTAGGGCCTGCAACTGATGATCCTGTTGTTTTAGAGGGCTTAATTAAGGCAGGCGTTGATGTGGTCCGTTTGAATTTCTCGCATGGTCATGCAGATGATCATAAGCAGCGCGCACACGCCGTTAAGGAGTTGTCGCAAAAATTAGGTCGTCATGTTGGTATTCTTGCTGACTTACAAGGGCCCAAAATTCGTATTGCTCGTTTTAAAGAAGGAAAAGTAACCTTGCAAAAAGGTGCTAAATTTACAATTGATGTTGGGCTAGACGCTTCTAGTGGAAATGAGATTGAAATTGGGTGTGAATACAAAGAATTAGCGAGAGACGTTTCTAAAGGTGACCGGTTATTGTTAGATGATGGTCGTATTGTATTAGATGTGGATGCCGTTAGAGGTTCCAAGATTGAATGCAGTGTGGTTGTTGCTGGTGTGCTTTCAAACAACAAGGGTATTAATGTTCAAGGTGGTGGGTTATCGGCTAAAGCATTGACCGAAAAAGATAAGCTTGATATTAAAACAGCGGCAGAGATAGGCGTAGATTTTGTTGCCGTGTCATTCCCTAGAAATGCTGACGATATGAATCAAGCTCGCGCTTTGGTTGAAGCGGCAGGTAGTCGTGCTCACTTAGTCGCTAAAATAGAACGTGCTGAAGCACTGGATGTTCTTGAGGAAATGATTGATTCGTCTGATGTCGTCATGGTGGCCCGAGGAGATTTAGGCGTGGAAATTGGTGATGCAAATTTGCCGCCTGTTCAAAAGAACATTATCCGAATGGCACGAGATAGAGATACAGCGGTGATTACGGCTACGCAGATGATGGAGTCAATGATTGAAAATGCAATTCCGACCCGTGCAGAGGTTTTTGATGTCGCCAATGCCGTCTCAGACGGCACGGATGCAGTGATGTTGTCAGCTGAAACATCTGTTGGCAAATACCCTATTAATACGGTTGAGGCTATGGGCCGTATTTGTGAAGAGACAGAACGCCAACCTAGGACAATTCTTTCTAGGCATCGTATGGGTAAGGAATTTGGTAGAATTGATGAAGCAATTGCATTGTCAGCCATGTATGTTGCGAATCATACCAACATAAAGGCGATTGCGGCGTTTACTGAATCAGGTAGTACGCCAATGCGAATGTCCAGGATTAGTTCAGGTGTTCCTATTTTTGCTATGGCTCCAGATAGCGAAATTTGCCGTCGAGTTACCATGTATCGTGGGGTTATACCTATTTTATTAAAGGCTCCTCAAGGTCATTCAATAGATGCAAACCAAGCAGCAATAACAAAGCTAAAACAGCTTGAAATAGTTAATCAAGATGATTTAGTGATTATTACAATAGGTGAAATGACAGGGCAACACGGTGGAACTAACACGATGAAGATACTTCAGGTCGAGTAATGTAACGCCCACTATTAACGAGTATTTGCTGTGGTAAACTGCTTGTTAACGCATCACTTTATTTAAATAGATGGATAATAGCTCTAACCATGAAGTGCTTATTCAACAACCATTAGCCTTGGTTGAGGGCAAGCCTTATAAAGATTTACCTGAAGACCTATATATTCCCCCCGATGCTTTAGAGGTTTTTTTAGAAACGTTTGAGGGGCCGCTGGATTTATTGCTTTATCTTATTAAACATCAAAATTTAGATATTCTTGATATTCCTGTTTTAAAGATCACGCAGCAATATATTGAATATATAAATCTAATGCAAAATTTGCGGATGGAGCTAGCGGCTGAATACTTGGTTATGGCGGCGATGTTAGCTGAAATAAAGTCGAGGATGTTGCTACCTAAAAAGGCAGATGATCTGGAGGATGAAGAGGATCCTCGGGCAGAGTTGATAAGGAAATTGCAAGAATACGAACGCTTTAAACGAGCAGCCGATGATATTGATGCGATGCCACGTTTATACCGTGATAATTATTTAGCAACTGCTAAGTTGGTCATCGACAAAATTGATAAACCGGTTCCGGATATTGAGTTGGAAACCATTTTGTTAGCTTTCCAAGATGTGCTTAGACGGGCTGAAAAGTTTTCTCACCATCAAATTCAACGAGAAGTTTTGTCAGTTAGAGAAAGAATGTCAACTATTCTGCTCGTGCTAGGAGAGAGTACGGAAGAATTTTTAGGCTTTCATTCTTTCTTTACAGCTAAAGAAGGGAGGGGTGGTGCTGTAGTGACCTTTTTAGCTATTTTGGAATTATGTAAAGAGGGCTTGATTGAAGTTATTCAAGGCGAGCCATTGTCAGATGTTTGGATTAAGCCCGTTATCGAATAATATTGTTATTGATTATGGAATTAAAAAATATTATTGAAGCCTCGTTGTTTGCTGCTAATGAACCTTTATCTATCGTTGAGCTACAAGGCGTGTTTCTTCTTGAAGACCGACCTGATAAGCATGTTGTACGAGAGCTCATTAAAGAAATACAAGAGGATTGCTTGCCTAGGAGTATTGAGTTAGTTGAGGTAGCGAGTGGTTATCGCTTTCAAGTTAAATCAATTTATTCTTCTTGGGTAGCAAGATTGTGGGAAGAAAAACCTGTAAAATATGGTCGTGCCTTACTTGAGACGCTAGCGATCATTGCTTATCAGCAACCTGCTACTCGAGGTGAAATAGAAGACGTTAGAGGTGTGGCTGTTAGTACTAATATCATTCGTACGTTACAAGAGCGAGAATGGGTGCGCGTGATAGGGCATAAAGAAGTGCCCGGCAGGCCGGCCCTATATGCAACGACCAAAGAATTTTTAGACTACTTCAATTTGCAAACACTGGCGGATCTACCGCCATTAGCGACTCTACTTGATATAGATTTACAGCCAAGCACAGACGTGCAGCTTAACCTGGGTGACGGTACCCCAACTGATAAAGAAGTTATTTAAAATGAAAAAGAATATCTCTCAGAACGATTCCTCAAAAAACTCGAATAAAACAAAACGTCGACAACCTGAACGAATTCAAAAGTTACTCGCGCAGGCAGGTGTTGGTTCTCGCCGGCAAGTAGAGAAATGGATTATAGAGGGTACTATCCATGTGAACGGTGAAGTTGCCAAGCTGGGTGATAAAATCACAACGCGTGATGTTGTTAAGCTCAGGGGTAAGCCGGTTAAACTCGCCGGTAAGTTAGACGTAGATACGCAAGTGTTAATTTATCATAAGCCAACTGGAGAAATCGTGAGCAAAAGAGACCCTGAGGGTCGCCCGAGTGTTTTTAAGCGTTTGCCGCGTTTAAAAATGGGTCGTTGGATTGCTGTGGGTCGACTAGATTTAAATACTCAAGGCTTGCTGATGTTCACCAATGACGGTGAGTTAGCGAATAAATTAATGCACCCTTCACAGCAAATAGATCGAGAGTACGCAGTTCGAGTGATGGGGACTATTACACACGATATGCTCGATCGTTTAGTCAATGGTGTTGAGTTGGATGATGGTATAGCACGTTTTGAAGATGTTCATGAATCGGGTGGTGAGGGCGTTAATCGCTGGTTTCACGTGGTGGTGGCAGAGGGTCGTAACCGTGTTGTTAGAAGGCTATGGGAGTCTCAGGGCTGCAAAGTAAGTCGTTTAATTCGGGTGCGTTATGGGACCGTCTTTTTACCGCCAGGGTTACCCGCAGGGCAGCATCAGCTTCTTGATAAAAAAGAAGTGGCGGCACTAAAGTCGTTGATGACTGATTAAGCGCTAGCGATTTTATTACGGCCGGTATGTTTTGCTTCATATAATGCTTTGTCAGAGCGATCCATTATGTTTTCTAATGGTTCGTTCTCGCGGTAAGCTGTAACACCCATACTGACGGTTACAGCAAATTGAGCTTCAGCATAATTGATGTTGATTGACTGTACGGCAATACGTAACCTTTCAGCTAGCAGTTCGGCGCCTTTTAGGTTGGTGTCATTTAACAATATTACGAACTCTTCTCCCCCAGTTCTGAACACATGGTCGCTCTCACGTACGGTACGCTGGATACATTTCGTTACTTCTTGTAGTGCTAAGTCTCCAGCGGAATGTCCAAAGTTATCGTTGATTGCCTTAAAAAAATCAATGTCAAGAGTAATTAAGGTTAAATCTGAATGATGACGTTTAGTTAAAGAGGTTTCTTTCTGGAAAACTGACTGTAATGTTGACCGGTTTAAAACGCCGGTAAGCGGGTCTGTATGAGTTAATTGAATGGCTTGACGGTATAGTAACGTATTCTTTAAAGGGTATAGTAAAACCCCAACAAACCTCTCGATCGCTTGAAGTTCATCTTCACTGAATCGTTTTCGACGCATAAAAGTGAGCTTACCAAGAGATGTGCTCTCTATAGATAAATCATATTCACACTTATGATTAGTTCGTTGGCCATATTGTTCTGATATATTGAGCTCATTATGGACGAAAATAAACCCACTATAATTGACTACTTTTAATAATTCCCTATGAAAAATAGGCAATAACTCATCTAAGTTGATGGTTGTTTGAAGGGCGCTTATGAGCGTACTTATATCACTTGATTGTTTAAGCTGTTCTAATTCTAGAGCTTCACTAGCGATAGTGTTTTTATTTTTTCTTAGTTCCATAACAATTTTCTCTGTTGAGATGACCATGATAAACCCGTTATTATCAGTACGATTATCTTAAAGCGATAAGTGTGCCAATAATTTAAAAACAAATAAAAACAACTAGTTATGCTATTTAAGTTTTTTTAATTTTAAATATGCCGGAAAATTGACAGGCTTGAGTAAGTCGCTTTTCGCGCGTTAATACGCAAAACTATAGAATTATAAAGGCTGGTAATTTGATAGAAGAGGTTATGGGGTTTTTAGGTAAGAAACTTTTTTGATTTCCCACTCGCCATTGGGGGCGTGTATGGATACATACCATTTACCCTGCTGAGGCAAGACGAAAGGGGATTGGTATATACCGTTAGCTACTTTAGTTAATGAAAAGGATTGGTCGTGTTGACTGATTGTTGAATGCCTAAGTTCTATGAACAGCACAGGAGGCTGCTCTTTTAAACCATTTAATTGCACCGTAAAAGTAGAGTTATCGTTTGTAATGATTGCCGACAACCCCAATTTTTTTGCGTTAGCTTCTAATTTTTTGTTTGCATTAATGGCAAGGCCATCTTTATAGTAATCGCCTGAGACTAGAGATGGTGGGTTGTTCTGCGCAATAAAAAAAGTTATGACGCTAGCGATAACCACGGATAATGGCAAAAATATTAAAAACCAAGGCCAGAATTGTTTGTACCAAGGCAAGTTGTCACTAGGTTTAGTATGCATAATTATGGATCTATTGGGCCAATAAAACGGCCTTCGGATTCGGTAGAGACGTTAATGTCGTCAACGGCTTGTAAAGTGAGTTTAATCGTTAACGACGTGTGATGAAGTGATTCAGGTTCAGCAGATAATAGTAATGGCATTTCCAATACTTGTCCTGCCTTTACTTTAATAGGTTCTTTGATGGATGATTGTAGGCCTTCAATACCCGTCACCTTTAATGTGTAGTCATGATCAATAAGATCCATGTTTAACACCTTAATAGTATAGCTATTGCTGATAGTGCCTTCAAAATTCTCACGGTATAACGCATTTCTGTCCCTTAGTATATTGAGGGCAACAGAGTCGCGTGTTTCAATTGAATAAAAAATACCGGATAAAATGCTAACAAGTAAAATGACATAGATGATAATTCTAGGCCTTAGAATTGTAGTTTTTCGACCTTCCATTTTGTTTTCAGTCGTGTATTTAACAAGCCCGCGCGGATAGTCCATCTTATCCATTACATCATCACATACATCAATACAAGCGGCGCACCCTATGCATTCGTACTGTAGACCGTTTCGAATATCGATCCCGGTTGGGCAAACTTGAACACATAAAGAGCAATCGATACAGCTGCCCAATTGTTTTGCTTCTAAGTCATCACCTTTTTTTCTACCACCTCGTGGTTCACCTCTTAAGGCGTCGTAAGAGATCACTAGGGAGTCTTTATCTAGCATTGCACTTTGGAAGCGTGCGTATGGACACATGTACATGCAGACCTGTTCTCTTAGCCAGCCTGCATTGCCGTATGTTGCTAGGCTATAAAAGAGAAGCCAGAAGACTTCCGATGGTCCTAGATCAAAAGACATAATGCCTTGAGCTAATTCTCTAATGGGGGTAAAGAAACCGACAAAAGTAAATCCCGTATATAGGGAAAATATGATCCAAATAGTATGTTTTGTGGCTTTTATACGGAATTTGGTGAAGCTGCTTTCTTGCTTGTCTAGCTTCATTTGCTGAGAGCGGGTGCCTTCAACTTTTCGTTCGATCCATAAAAAAACTTCAGTCCAAACTGTTTGGGGGCAAGCGTAGCCGCACCATAATCGCCCTGCTAGAGCAGTAAATAAAAATAAGGCAAAGGCAGCGCAAATAAGCAGTAGCGCAAGGTAGATAAAGTCCTGAGGCCAGAAGATCCAATTAAAAATATAAAATTTACGTTCAGGCAAATCAAAGAGCACAATTTGACGACCACTCAAATTAATCCAAGGTAGTAGGTAATAGGCGCCAAGAAGTATGCTTACACTTAGAAGACGAAGGTTGGCAAAGAGTCCATGAACTTCACGCGGATATAGTTTTTTTCTCTTTTCAAAAAGAGATGACTCTATGGAGTCATTATTTTTTACTGACATTTTTTTTAGTAACGCTACGTGAGAATATGATGGAAAAAAAACCGCTCCATGCACAAACTAACCAAAAGAAAAAAAATCCAATTGAGTAAGCGCTTAAATATGAAACGTGGTTAAAGCCCATTTGTGATGCAATAATCAATGGATCAATGGCGCTAAAAATAATGCCACTAAGGGCGGTGGCCATCCAAAAGGATGGCCAAAGTGAACCAATGATGAGTAGTTTTTTATCTAATGCCAGCATTGATTTAGTGGCTTGATAAGCTATATACGTATGCCGTTAAAATATGAACCTTATCTTCACCTAAGAAATTCATATGTGCCGGCATTTGGCCTGTACGCCCTTTGGTTATGGATTCAATAATTTTGTTACGTGACGCACCGTATAACCAAATTTTATCAGCAAGATTAGGCGCACCTAATAATGGGTTGCCTGTCGCATCTGCCTTATGACAAGCAGCACAGTAGCTTGCAAAAAGCTCTTTACCTCGCTGGGCATCTGTTGCTTTATGTTTTCTGCCAGTTAGGCTCATTAAATGGTCAGCAAGGTATTCAATTTGTATGGGCTTTAGTATAGATCCCCAAGCGGCCATAGCGGCATGACGACCATTTGCTATGCTATGTTTAATATCAGCGGGGGAGCCACCCCAGATCCAGTCATTATCTGTTAAGTTAGGGAAGCCTCTAGAACCACCGGCATCTGAACCGTGACATTGAGCACAATAGTTAACGAATAACCGTTGGCCGACAAGGTTTGCTTCTTTAATCTCGCTCAGTTCAATAATAGGTGTTTCCGCGTATTTGCTAAAAATAGGCCCATAGGCTTCATTTGCGGCGCTTACTTCGTCACTGTACTTTTTATCAGATGTCCAGCCTAGTAAGCCAGGGTAATTTCCAAAACCTGGGTACATGAGTAGGTAAATTAATCCCCAAACAATAGTGATATAGAACATGTATAGCCACCAACGCGGCATAGGGTTGTTGAGTTCCATGAGGTCATCGTCCCAAACATGACCTGTAGCTTCACCTCGTTTTGCTTCACCTTTATTTGGCTTTGCAACCCACCTAATGAGTAGATAACAGCCAATAATATTTAAAAGAATGACAATGGTTACAACGATAGACCAAAAAACACTCATTTCTTATCCTCTTGTAATGTTGCGCTTATCTCGTCGCCTTGAAACGGAATATTGGCGGCTTCTTCAAATTCCTTTTTGCGGTTTTTGCTCCAAGCCCAAATCCAGATGGCAATAAATAGAACAAATAGCACTAATGTAAAAACAGAGCGTAGTGTATTAAGTTCGAACATACCTTATCTCCTTGTGCTTACGTGGATGCCAAGAACTTGTAAATAGGCAATGAGGGCATCCATTTCGGTTTTACCTTCTACTGAAGCAGGTGCGTTAGCAATGTCTTCATCTGTATAAGGTGTGTTCAGTATGCGAAGAACGCGCATTTTGTCGGCAATCAGCTCGCCATCGACCATGTTTTCATTAAGCCAAGGGTAGGCCGGCATGTTTGATTCAGGCACAACCAAGCGCGGGTTTGTTAAATGTAAACGATGCCAATCATCACTATAACGACCACCAACACGTTGTAGGTCAGGGCCCGTTCTTTTCGAACCCCACTGGAATGGTCTATCGTATACAAATTCACCGGCTAATGAATAATGACCATAACGTTCTGTTTCAGCGCGAAATGGTCTAACCATTTGCGAGTGACAGCCATAACAACCTTCATGTACATAGACATCTCGACCGGCTAATTGTAGTGAATTATATGGCATCAAACCTGATACAGGTTCTGTCGTTTTTTTCAAAAAGAACAGGGGGACAATCTCAATTAATCCGCCCACAGATATAACGAGGACGATTAAAATCATCATTAACCCGATATTAGTTTCAACTTTTTCGTGACTCATTTTAATCTACTCCAGTTAAACGCTTTGGGGTACAACAATATTAGAAGGCTCGGTACCTTTAATTGTTTTGTACACGTTGTAGGCCATGATAAACATGCCGCTTAAGAACATTGCGCCACCAAGGAAGCGAATGAGGTAAAAAGGATGCATACGTAATAAAGACTCTACAAAACTATACGTAAGCGTACCGTCATCATTAATAGCGCCCCACATTAAGCCTTGCATAACACCAGCAATCCACATGGAGGCTACATAAAGAACAATACCGATAGTCGCAACCCAGAAGTGTGTTTCAACCAGTTTCATGCTGTGCATATCTTGCTTGCCAAATAATTTTGGAATGAGGTAATACAGCGAACCAATGGTGATCATGGCTACCCAGCCAAGTGCACCTGAGTGTACGTGTCCAATAGTCCATTCAGTGTAATGGGATAGGGCATTAACGGACTTAATCGCCATCATGGGGCCTTCAAATGTAGACATGCCATAAAAAGACAAAGAAACAATTAAGAATTTAAGAATAGGGTCATGACGTAATTTTTGCCATGCGCCTGAAAGGGTCATGATACCGTTGATCATGCCGCCCCATGAGGGTGCTAGCAGAACAACAGAGAATGCAGCGCCTACCGATTGAATCCAATCGGGTAAAGCCGTGTAATGAAGATGATGAGGGCCCGCCCACATATAGATCGAAATAAGTGCCCAGAAATGCACAATAGATAAACGGTAAGAATAAATAGGACGCTCGGCTTGTTTAGGAACAAAGTAGTACATCATGCCAAGAAAGCCAGCCGTTAAGAAAAACCCAACTGCATTATGTCCATACCACCACTGAACCATAGCATCAGTAGCACCCGCATAAATAGGGTACGACTCAGTAAGGCTCACAGGGATAGCTAATGAACGCACAATGTGTAGCAAGGCTACGGCAATGATAAATGCGCCAAAGAACCAGTTAGCAACATAGATATGTGGTGTTTTACGTTTGACAATAGTACCAAAGAAAACAATCCCATATGCAACCCAAACAAGGGCAATTAACACATCAATAGGCCAAATTAACTCGGCATACTCACCACCTTGCGAGAACCCCATAGGAAGGGTGATAGCGGCAAGCAGAATGACTAGCGTCCATCCCCAAAAAACAAAACTAGCTAAACCGGTAGCAAACAAACGTACTTGACAAGTTCTTTGGACAACATAAAAAGAGGTGGCCATTAAACCAGACCCACCAAATGCAAAAATAACAGCGTTGGTATGTAATGGTCTCAATCGGCTGTAGGTTAACCAAGGGAGGTCAAAATTTAAGGCAGGCCAAACCAATTGTGCGGCGATGATGACGCCGACAAGCATGCCAACAATGCCCCATATAACGGTTGCAATCGAAAGCTGCCTAACCACAGTATCGTTGTAAATAGTTGTACTCATACGAGATTCTCTGTCATTAAAAAATTTAGGTTAAATTATAGTTGTTGTAACGCAGCAAATGTAAGAGAAGTTATTCAAAAGTGATTTACATCAGTTTTTGCTTTATTTAATTAATATCGCGTTTGATAGACTGAATACTCGCCTATAATTGAACAGCGAATTAGACCACTGAAATTAGGCTTCTCAATCCATCGAGATTGTTTATTTTGATCCGGCGATTATTTTGTAAGCTAATCAGTTTATCGCGTTCAAGCTTACGGATACCTCTGCTGACGGTTTCGGGTGATAAGTTGAGTAAGCTACCAATTTCACTACGGGATAAGAAAAGATTAAACTCGGTGTAAAAGTACCCTCGGAGGCGATAGCGATCCGATAAGTCTAATAGTAAAGAAACTATGCGTCTTTCAGCACTGGCTTTACTAACAGTGTTGGTGTTGTTACTTTGATTTATAGATTTACTGGCATGTTTTAGTAGCTGTTTAAAAATATTAGGAATATTTTTTTGCAAACTATCGAGGTCTATTTCACAAACATTACTGGTTTCGAGTGCGTGAATTGAGCATTGGTATTGATCAGTGGCTACGCCATCAAAGCCAATAATTTCGCCGGGTAGATAAACGCCCATAATGTCGTCACCACCTTCTTCATTTTTAGAGATGATTTTGACAGAACCAGATTTAAGAGCATATAGTGATTTAAAAGGCGTGTCTTGATGATAAAGATTATCCCCCGCGTGTAACAGCTTTGTGTGGCTGACCGAATCGTCTAGCTTATCGATGTCCTGTTGCGCTAAACCGTGAGGAATGCAAAGCTCACCTAAGCTACAGTCACCACATGAAACAGTCAGTTCACGAAATAAATTTTTAGCTAATGAGCTCATGCAGTTTAATTTGCCAAATTCTAAAGTAAGTTTATATTAACTCATTTTTACGTTAAAACCAGTACTTGGCTCATGACAATTAACACTAAATTAGAAAATGATACCGTGTGTTTTCACTGCGGCCTTTCTGTACCAAGGGATAAAACTTGGGGTATTGACTTTGAAGGGCAATGGAGGCCCATGTGTTGTCCAGGGTGTGAGGCAGTTGCACAAACTATTATTGATAGTGGTCTGGCCAGTTTTTATCAAAAACGAACGGCTTATTCGGTGACCGCTACTTCACTAGATGATGTACTTGAGCCTAGTGTTGTTGAGCAACCAAAAACCGATTTTGCGGACACTGAGTTGCTAGAAACATCACTTATTATCGAGGGAATTACATGCTCTGCTTGTATTTGGTTACTTGAACGGCAGGTTAAGCAATTAGATGGGGTTGTGTCCTTTAATGTTAACTATGCGACAAGGCGGGCACGACTTAAAATAGTCGAACAAAGCATTCATGTTTCTGATGTGCTGGAGGCTATTAGGGCGGTCGGTTATCAAGCAGCACCCTTTGATACGAGTAAGCAGTTTTCGAACTTACAAAAAGAACGTAAAGATTTTCTCGGCAGAGTAGGCGTGGCTGTATTTTGTGGAATGCAGGTGATGATGATGACACTGGGTATTTACATAGCCGACCCCAGTGAAATAGATGCTGATTTGTTGCAGTTTTTAAAATGGATGAGTGCCTTATTAACCCTACCGGTGGTTTTGTTTTCAGGAAAACCTTTTTTACAAGCGGCTTATCGAGATATTAAAAATAAAATGCCGGGTATGGATGTGCCCGTTGCGTTGGGTATTAGCCTAGGTTTTTTGGCCAGCCTTATAAATACATATAGCGGACGCGGAGACACTTACTACGAATCGGTGTGTATGTTTGTTTTATTTTTAATGCTAGCACGTTACGTCGAATTCCTTACTCGTTGGTATGCGATAAGTTCAAGTGAGCGAATGATGCAAGCTGTACCGATGGTGGCTAAACGAGTTGTTGATGATGGTAGTGTAGAGACTGTTTCAGCAAAATCATTACTACTGGGCGACCAAGTGCAGATTAATCCAGGTGAAGTTATTCCTGCAGATGCGGTTGTTTTAAAAGGGCACTCACAAGTGGACGAGTCCATTTTGACGGGTGAGAGTGAGCCTATCAATAAATCGTCAGATGATCACTTATTAGGCGGTAGCCACAATCTAACTAACACGTTGATGGCGAGAGTTAGTTGTGTGGGCAAAGATAGTACCCTCTCGACCATAGCGCGTTTGATTGATCGGGCTCATGCACAAAAGCCCGCTTGGGTAGAGGCTGCAGACCGTTTTGCTAGCCTATTTGTTTCAATGGTCATTTTGGTGACTGCCAGTACGGCTATTTATGGTTATTCTCAGGGTCAGGTGGATTGGTTTTCAACGGCACTGTCTGTGCTGGTAGTGACTTGTCCTTGTGCGTTGTCTTTAGCAACCCCAACTGCTTATACAGCTGCAATGAGTGCCTTATTTGGTCAAGGCATTATCATTACAAAAGGGACGGCGCTGGAAAAATTAGCGACCATTGATAGGGTTATTTTTGATAAAACAGGAACGCTTACCCAAGGTGCTATGAGTCTATCTAATTGCAAAGTATTCGGGCCGCAAGATCAGCAGAAGATTATGGATATTGCTATTAGTTTAGAAAGCTTTTCCGATCACCCGATTGCTAGAGCCTTCAAGCGTGAAACGGTAAGAGTGAATCATCAAGCCATCAATGTGGAGCAGGCAAGTGGGCGAGGGCTACGAGGTGAGGTGGAAGGGAGCGTCTATTATTTAGGCTCCGAGGATTATATTAATGAATCATTAAGGATAACGCTTGATGGCGTTGATGCTAGTGTGACACAAGTATACTTGGCGGATGAGACGCAGGTATTGGCCTCTTTTGAAATACAAGATGACATAAGAAAGGGTGCGCAATTGACGGTTGCTTGGTTAAAAGGCCAGGGAAAAAAGGTCAGTTTATTGAGTGGGGATAAACACACGCCTGTTCAGTGGTTAGCGAAACAGGTGGGAATAGATGATTTTAAATTTGACGCATCTCCGAGTGATAAGTTGAATGAAATAGGTCGGTTACAGTTAAAAGGTGAGCGTGTGGCGATGGTTGGTGATGGTGTTAATGATGCACCTATCTTAGCGAAGGCAGATGTTTCTATTTCTGTTTCAGGGGCAAGCCAATTGGCGCGGGCATCATCGGAAGTGTTATTAATGAATAACGATATGCAAAGTTTGCGGTATGTATTTCGGCTCTCAAACAGGGTCAGTGCAATTATTAAGCAAAATATGGGCTGGGCGTTGGTGTATAACATTGGTGCATTGCCGTTAGCGATGGGAGGCTATGTTGAGCCTTGGCAAGCAGCGTTGGGTATGTCGGTTAGTTCTTTGGTGGTTGTTTTAAATTCTTTCAGGTTACGTTTTGTCTTACCGTCAAAGAATAACCTTGAAAAAGTAGCGGGAGTTCGTGTTGGGTAGCTTATATTTCTTAATACCGGTATCGGTTATTTTAGTGGGCCTAATTGCCGTTATTTTTTTATGGGCGGTTAGAAGTGGACAGTTTGATGATTTAGATGGACCTGCGCATAGTATTTTGTTTGAAGAAGAAGTCGATGATGAGCTCGATAAAGAGCCAGAAAGTAACGACTCAAAAACTGAGTAGGTTCAATGAATATGAGCGCTAAATTTTTTGATTAAGCTAAATAAAGCAAACGCAATAATTAAACCGCCTGCGCTACGGCGAATGATAACCGAGCTTCTAAATTGGATAAGCTTTTCTGATGCAATACCCATGACTAACAACATCGGTAAGGTGCCTAGACCGAAACAAAGCATAATAAAAGCACCATTGAATGGATCAGCGCTAGCGAGGCTCCAAGCGAGTGCAGAATAGACCAGCCCACAGGGTAACCAACCCCAAATAATACCAAGAAAAAAGGCACTGCGTTTATTTTGGATAGGTAATAGTCTACGTCCAAGCGGAGAAATGTGCTTCCAGAGTCGTTGACCTAATCGTTCTAAATAGCTAAGAAAATTTAGCCATCCAAGAAGGTAAAAACCAAAAGCTAGCATAAAAACAGACGTTAAGATATGTGAAAACTGCATCAGCGATTTGCTGTCGAGCGGAGAGAGCGCAGCTTGGCTAATACCACCCGCTAGAAGGCCAATAAAACTATAACTGAGAAGTCGCCCCGCATTGTATGACAGCGTTTTCGTAATAGCTTGTTGAGGGCTCGAGTTGGTTTGTTGGCTTAAGATTCCCACAATACCGCCGCACATGGGTACGCAATGCGTTGAGCCTAAAAACCCAAAGATAAAGGCAATAAAATAAGTGCTTTCGGTCAACATAATAGTGAGCTAAATGTGTGGCACTATGAGTGCTTTCTAGTTTTTAAAGCATACCAAGTTGAAGTTTAGCGGCTTCAGACATCATATTTTGATTCCAAGGTGGGTCTAAAACCACTTCGACGTCGACGGTTTCAACCCCTTCCATACGTTTAATACCCGATTCAATATCACTCTGAATAACAGGCCCCATGCCACAACCAGGTGCGGTCAAAGTCATTTTAACATGCACGTGATTAAGACCATCGGTGAGTGCGCGTACGGTGCAGTCATAAATGAGACCTAAATCCACAACATTCACAGGAATTTCTGGATCATAGACAGTTTTCATGAAAGCCCAAGCAGCTTCACGTATGGATTCTGGGTCAGTACCCGTTTCATAGGCATGAATTACTTCAACCTCTTTACCCAATACATCAGCATCAATAGCTGAGATGCGGGCAATGATGCCTGTTTCGCTCGACACGGTAAAAGAGCCACCGAGTGATTGCATAATGGTAACTACATCATCTTTTTTAAGTCTGACATGTATGCCAGCTGGAATGACGATGGCATTTACGTCTCTATTAAGTACGATGGCTTCTTGATCTGACATGGCGTTTAAAATGGAAAGTGAATTTGCGTGAATGATACCCGTGTTGTTTAAGAAAAGCTAAAGCTGTAGGATATTTAAATAGGAAAAGTGTCGATATAAGGTCATTAAAGGGGTGAAAGTGTCTAAAACTAAGTCTAATTTGGAAGCTAGAGTGACCGCTTTATTATGGCCTCCCGAAGTGGGCCTGTCACGGGTTCAGCGTTTGTTACTAAAGGTGCTACGCGTCACCTATGTGTCTATTTTAGATTTAATGGATGGACAACTCAGTTTGAGAGCCATGAGCTTGGTGTACACAACCCTATTGTCTATCGTGCCGTTGTTAGCGTTAAGTTTTTCAGTGCTAAAAGCAATGGGTGCCCATAACGAAATTGAACCTTTTTTATTCCAATTCTTAATGCCTTTGGGTGAGCAAGGGCAGCAAATTGGTGACAATATTATTGGTTTTATCGACAACATAAAAGTCGGGGTACTCGGTTCACTGGGCTTGGGCTTATTGATTTACACCGTTTTGTCCTTGGTTCAAAAGATCGAAAATGCATTCAATATGATTTGGCATGTTGATTCTACACGGAGTATGGGTGAGCGTTTTAGCAGCTACCTCAGCGTTATTTTGATTGGCCCGGTGATGATGGTGTCGGCCCTCGGGATGACCGCGACGGTGATGAACTCTTCAATTGTTACCTATTTTGCTGCCATTGAGCCCTTTGGTAGCTTAATTTTGTTAGCAACCAAGCTCCTTCCTTATGTGATGGTGATGGGGGTTTTTGCCTTTATATACATGTTTGTGCCGAATACGCGTGTCCGTTTGTCAGCAGCCTTAGTTGGCGCTGTTGTTGCTGGTTTTTTATGGGAAACATCGGGTGTTTTATTTGCAACGTTCGTTGTTAATTCAACGAAGTACACGGCTATTTATTCAAGCTTTGCAGTCGTCATCATGCTGTTGATTTGGCTGTACATTAGTTGGTTGATTCTATTATTTGGTTCAAACCTCGCTTTTTATGTGCAAAACCCATCGTCATTAAAGATGAGGCGAGAAGGGTTTGAAATTAGTAACCGGGTTAAGGAACGTTTAGCTTTATTACTAATGCAGATAATAGCTAAAAATCATCATAAAGGCGATGAGCCTCCTTCTTTAGGTGAACTGACGGAAGGAATATCTGCTCCCCAAACAGTAGTTCAATACGTACTCAATAAGTTGATGAGTCAACACTTGGTGATCGAAAGTAACGAAACCCCAGTTGGCTACTTACCCGCCAAATCGCTAGATGTATTGATGGTTATTGACGTCATTAAGGCAGTGCGAACGGCGGAAGAGGAGCGTTACTTGTCTGCTAGCATGCTCGCGTTACCCAATAACACACTGGCTATAGTCCATAGTATGGATGAAGCTATAGAAATGTCGCTAAGAAATAAAACGATTCACGATTTGGTTATAGATAAAACACAGTGAAGACTTTTTAAAGACGGCAAAGCTGAGATGCTTTAAAATTCAGCGCTTAATTTAGAGTTAAGGTTTTCAGCTGATGAATGACAACAGTACCGAGTCAACACCGACTAATTTTATACGTACTATTATTGATGCGGATATAGCATCAGGGAAACACAAGCAAATCATCACGCGTTTCCCGCCAGAGCCTAATGGTTATTTGCATATTGGCCATGCAAAATCAATTTGCCTTAACTTTGGAATCTCTCAGGACTATCTCGGCGGTATTTGTCACCTAAGGTTTGACGATACCAATCCCGGAAAAGAAAAATCAGAGTATATAGACGCTATTAAGGAAGATGTGCGTTGGCTGGGCTTTGACTGGGATGAAAACCTTCATCATACATCAGACTATTTCGATCAGCTGTATGCGTACGCAGTACAACTGATAAAGCAAGATAAAGCTTATGTGGATAGTTTATCGGCTGAAGAGATGAGGCTATACCGAGGTAACTTAACTGAACCAGGCAAAGAAAGCCCGTATAGAAACCGTTCAGTTGACGAAAACCTTGATTTACTAGAACGCATGAAAAATGGCGAGTTCGCCGAAGGCGAGCATCTGTTACGTGCCAAAATTGATATGGCTTCACCAAATATTAATATGCGTGATCCGGCGATCTACCGTATTAAAAATATGGCGCACCCGATGACGGGCGATAAGTGGCATATCTACCCCATGTACGACTTTGCTCATTGTGTGTCAGATGCTATCGAAGGCATCACGCATTCGCTTTGTACACTTGAGTTTGAAGATCATCGTCCTTTGTATGATTGGTTTTTAGATGAGTTAGGTACATCTGCTCATCCGCAACAAATAGAATTCTCACGCTTAAACCTTGATTACACAGTGATGAGCAAACGTAAATTGCACGAACTGGTTGAAGGTGGTTACGTTAATGGGTGGGATGACCCGAGGCTGCCAACGCTAAGCGGCATGCGTCGACGTGGCTATACAGCGACAGCGATTCGAGATTTTTGTTCACGTATTGGCATCACTAAAAAAGACAACATTGTTGAAATGAGTGTGCTCGAAAACTCATTACGTGAAGACTTAGACGCTCGTTCAAATAGAGCGTTAGCCGTTTTAGATCCGATTAAGCTGATTATTGATAATTACCCAGAAGATCAAGAAGAAGTATTAAAGGGCATTAACCACCCTAAAAAGGAAGAGCAAGGTAAAAGAGACATTCATTTTTCTAAAGAGCTGTATATCGAAAGAAGCGATTACATGGCCGATGCGCCAAAGAAATTCTTTCGTTTAACTGAAGGGCGAGAAGTGAGGTTACGTTTTGCTTACTACGTAACTTGTACTCATGTTGTTAAAGATTCAAACGGAGAGGTGATTGAGGTACATTGCACCTACGACCCTGCAACCCGCGGCGGACAATCTGAAGATGGGCGTAAAGTAAAAGGAACGATTCATTGGGTGTCAGCAAAGCATTCGGTAAGCGCAGAAGTTAGGGAGTATGATCGTCTGTTTAGCATCGCAGCGCCCGCATCAGGCAAAGACCAAGACTATAAAGCGTTTATCAATCAGGACTCTGTTAAAGTACTTGAAAATTGCCAATTAGAAGCATCGTTACTTACCTCAGGTTCGGATGCTTATCAATTTGAGAGGCAAGGATATTTTTGCCAAGATAGTGTTGATTCTACACCCGACAAACTTGTGTTTAATCGAATCGTAACACTGCGGGATTCTTGGGCTAAAAAGAAATAGCTGACGTGGCAAAGACGTTTATTAAAGCTCCGGGCCAAGTGAAGTGCGCCTGAGCAAACTTCACTTGAGCAAACAAGCTATTTAGTCCCACTAAACCTTTATATAAAAACTTCACCCAATGGCGCAAGCAAATACAACGAATCAAAAAGATAGCCCCAAACCAAAACGCATTATCTCGTTAAAAGATTTATGGCCTTTTTTAAAACCCTATCGCCTGCAAGTGGGCATTGCGTTTGTGTTGTTGTGCTTGGCTTCAGCAACGTTACTATTAGTGCCCTTAGCCTTTCGTGATTTAATTGATGTGGGTTTTGGCAAAAGTGATGGCGCAGCCCCGACGATTAATATTGATACGAAGTTTGGCGTGCTGTTTGGCTTGGCCACTTTTTGGGCGCTGATGGTTGCCTCGCGTTATTACATGGTGTCTTGGATAGGTGAGCGTGTGACGGTGGATTTGCGTAGTGGGGTTTATGCCAGTGTATTAAGGCAATCGCCACAGTTTTTTGAAACCTTACAAACAGGCGAAGTGCTTTCCCGTTTAACCGGTGATACCACGCTTATTCAGACGGTTGTTGGCAGCTCAGCATCAATGGGTTTACGCAGCGTGTTTCAGTTTGTGGGTGGCATGATTATGCTCGCGGTGACTAGCTTTTACTTGTTTTCGATCAATATAGGTTTAATGATCTGTTTGATTTTCCCCATCATGCTCATTGGCCGTTCAGTCAAAAAACTCTCACGTGAATCACAAGACCGTATCGCGGATAGCTCAGCGATGGCCGGTGAGATTTTAAATGCCATGCCAACCGTACAATCTTATACGCAAGAAACGCGTGAAACGAACCGCTTTACACATAGCGCACAGTTAAGCTTTGTAACCGCGATTCGACGAACAAAGGTCAGGGCATTACTCACAGCAGTGATTATTACCGCCGTAATGGGTACGATTATTTTTGTATTATGGTTAGGCGCGCGGCAAGTGAGTGAAGGCGTGATGACAGGAGGCGAACTGGCCTCATTTGTCTTATATGCCGCGATGGTGGCCGGTAGTGTGAGCACTATAGCGCAGGTATGGGGCGACATTATGCGTGCAGCGGGTGCCACTGAGCGTTTGCTCGAATTACTGCATGCAGAAACAGCGATTACTGAAGCGGCTAACCCATTACCATTAGCTAGCGTATCGCAAGCTGCCATCCAATTTAGCAATGTGACGTTTCATTACCCATCACGGCCACGTACCCCAGCATTAAACAACGTGAGCCTACACATTAACGCAGGTGAAACCCTCGCCTTGGTTGGGCCGTCAGGTGCAGGCAAAACCACCATTTTTCAACTGTTGTTACGGTTTTACGATGCGCAAACTGGCAGCATTACCATTAATGATCAAAATATTAATGACATTAGCTTGCATGATTTACGAGGCTTAATGGCAATTGTCCCGCAAGACCCGGTGATATTTTCTGCCAATGTATTAGAAAATATCCGTTACGGACAACCCAACGCCACGGATGAGGCCGTGATTGCCGCAGCCCGTGCCGCACAAGTCGCGCAATTTGTGCCGCAACTATCCGATGGTTACAACACCTTCTTAGGTGAACGTGGTACACGTTTATCGGGTGGGCAAAAACAACGCATTGCCATTGCGCGAGCGATGTTAAAAAATGCGCCTATTTTGTTATTAGATGAAGCCACCAGTGCGTTGGACGCAGAATCTGAAATACTCGTACAAGAAGGGCTCAGTGCCGCCATGCAAGGCAGAACCACGCTGATTATCGCCCACCGATTAGCCACGGTACAAAAGGCCGATAAGATCGTCGTTATGGAAAATGGTGAGATGGTAGAAACAGGCGATGCGGTTGAGCTGCGAAAAAAAGGCGGTTTATACGCAAGGCTTGCGGAATTACAGTTTGAAAGCTAATCGCTAAGGGTGAATTCACCCATCAAGTGAACGATCAAGCTGGCTGACCCCTTGATTCAAAAAGGACAGTTAACCGAAAGCAAATAACAACCGAAAACATGATCACCCATAACGGCAAAAAATATCGAATAAACAACGGCGAAGGTAGGTGCGGTTTGTACACTCCAATGCTTCACCAAATGATTGACCAATTCGAGATAGCCCAGCAAAAGTGGAATAGGGTTTTTGTATTGAGAGTGGAGCTACACATGCCTCATGAGACACAAGACAATAAATGTATAACGAACTTTAACAAACGATTATTCAAACGCCTTAGACGTGTATATGGGTTCAAGAATATAGGTTTCTGTTGGGCGCGTGAATATCACGGAAAAGGCAAAGGCCAGCACTACCACTATGCGCTGTTTCTTGATGGAAACAAGATTCGGCATTCATCAAGAATCAATGAGCCGATACGGGCTTCATGGGAACGCCCCATGGGTGGTTATAGCTTAGGGTATATCAAGCGTCCTTTTTACTTTGTTGACCATGAGAGCATAGCCCAAGATGCAATTTACCCGTCTTTCGTATTTAGCTAAAACAAGAGGAAAAGGACGCGGCCCACCTCAAACAAAAGACTATGGAACTTCGCGTATGAAGTATTAACAACATGGTTTTGAGGTGGTATCAGGGGGAGTACTAAGTGGGCGTAAAAATTAACTCATTTTCTTGGTTGTTACGGTGCTAAGAGCAAGAAAGGGAAACAGCTTGTGCTAGATGATGCGCGGGTTACAGTCGCAAAGGAAACGAACAGTTAGCAGTTGAAGCAGCGCGGGTTGTAGTTAGTAAAGCGAACCTTTCCGAGCAGCAAACGAACACTTTAGATAAGGAGGCGGAACAACTCAGCCAAGAAGCACAAAATAAGCTTAGGTCTAACCGCTAAGTTAACAAAGAGGACTAATAAATATAATGAGCAGTTAATAAGTGTTCTAGCTTAAGTAAATAAAGGGCTTGAAGAGAAAACAGAAAAAGAAGTGAGCGCAATTAGCGAGCAAGTAAGCAGTCGCTTATAAGATGAGAAAATGATTAGAACGCTGATCAAGAATAATATGGTTAGTGTTAGTGAGAAATTCCAAAAATATTACTAATGAAGCCAATTATATAGCTGATAAAAGCCAATTAATTTCAAGTGCGTTGGGGTTTAAAACGTCCCCCTTTAAGCGACTTAGTAACGAGGCTGAACACAAGGGCTGAACATAGAGGCTGAACATAGGGGCTGAACATAGGGGCTGAACATAGGGGAGGGGGTAAAAGATTGTATGAATATAAGACAGCTGAATGTTAAAAAAATAATTCCTTGCCGCTTCCGCGCCGATTTTTTTAGTAAGGGTCTGACGAGTAACCAGATGTTATTTTTAACTTGTACTTAGTTTAGTTCAGGTTAGTATGTGCCAAGCAGTTGCTTTGTAAGGCATGAAAACTTAGGGAGGAGAGTCGTGAATATACAAGAAGCCATTATCCATGGGGTTATAAAAGAAAAGGATACGTCAGGAATTGAAAATGTTGAAATTAAGCCACGGCTAAAGCCACTATTGATCGATGAGCGATTAAAAAAGCTTGGATATGAAATTTTAAAGCTTTATGGGAAGTTAGCTAATGGCTATGGAACGTTAGGGGATGATGCTGATGTGGATCGTTTCCCAAAGTATATGGAAACATATGTTGATGGACAGACTGACTTCATTCAGTTTTCTCAAAACACCATTAAGGTAATCGCTGAAACGATGTCCCAACAAAGGTTAACTACTACCAGTTACCCAATATTCTTTAGATACAGCAATCTAGGTTGTGACTGGTTGCTAATTGCAGTGCTAAAATTGAAAGAAGGTGTCGGTATTGATGAGAGTACATTGGATTTAAATGATTCTCTTTCTTTTGATATCAGTGATCTACGTGAAGCAGCGCGTATTAATATAGAAAAATGGAAAGGTGATGAGCAACCATATCTCTCTTTCATAAAAAGAGGAGCAGGGTCTGACTCTGAGTCATCGCGGTACTTTAGAAATGCTCTTTCATGTTTGGACTATACCGATGCAAAACATAATACAGATGTGGCAGTTAAAGCCATGGATGATTATTTTGAATATAAGCAATATGATGCGAAAACAAGGCAAGAACTTAGGTCTCGAATGTATGATTACTGTAAAGAAAAAAAGGATAAGGATGAGCCTGTCAATTTAATTTCCTTGTCATCAATGCTAAACGACCAAGAGCCAGCTTCCTTTAGAGATTTTGTGCGTGAAAATGACTATGAGGTTAGCGATACTTTCTCCCCTAGTCCGCAAAGTTATAAAAAATTACAGCGAATAAGCAAGCGGTTCGGAACTATCAACCTTGGCTTTGATGTTGCTGATATTGTTTCAGAGCGTATTTATTATAATAAGGATGATGGTTCGATTGTAGTTAGAAACCCCCCTGCTGAATTGGTGCATGATATTAAAACAGCACAAGGTGTCGATACTTAAGGCGATGAATAAATTAGAGACTGCTGTAAATGTTTATCGCCTCATGAAAAATGAAGAGATAAGCGATCGCGAAGTAATAGGAAATGTCCCTGAGAGCGAATATGTAGGATGTAAAGCTAAGTTGGAGCGCTATGACCTTTTACATTCTTTCGTAGATGAGTGCTTCCAGCTTAAGTTTCAGCTTCCATCTGAAAGTGATGCGCTTTTTGTGGAGAGTATGGCTAGCCTTCTTGAAGCTCCGACGAGATTGCTAGCTAGTCCACGTCAATTTTATTTGGCAGATATTGACTATTTACTCAATGAAGAGGAGGTTGAAATTCCAAGGCAGGTTGAAAATTACCTTTATGCTTCTTCCTTTGCTTCTACCTTAAATGAGTTGGCTGACCATAGTCTTCCTTCAATACCAAAGGCTATATTTCTCCAAGGAGAAAAGCTAGAGCTATCCCTTGCATATTGCACGAATGACCTTGTGGAGTTGAAGGGCTTGGATAAATTTATTGAGGATTTTGTAAGAGCGGAGATACATAAAGAGCAGAAGGCAACGATAATAAAGGGGGTTCTTATTGAAATGCTCAAGAATAATGAAATTGACCGCCTTACGCTACCTTGTCTAATTAAACGTTTTACGGAGTTTCTTGAGCGCGTTAATGCAAACTACCAATTATATGTATCAGAGTTCTCGTTTGAAAAGATTAAAGAGCAAGTTGAAAGTGAGAAGTTTGAGTTTACTTTAAAACTAAATAAAGTTTTTTCCGGTATACAGAATCAACTACTTGCAGTACCCATCGCTTTAGTCCTAGTTAGCAGTCAAATGCAAATGACTGAAGGTCTTTCTTTAAAAAACATGTCTATTTGGTTCGGTATAATTATTTTCGGTGTTTTTATGTCGCTGTTGATTCGCAACCAGCGGAGCACATTGAAAGCTATTCAGATGGAAATAGACTCGCAGTGGTCAAATATAAAAAATAAACACCAATTCGTAGCTGAAAGATTAAATTCAAGCTATTTGCAATTGATTGGCCGCCAGCGGACGCAACGTTGGTTCTTAATGATTGTAAGTCTAATAGTTGCTGGTTCTATATTGGCAGGTACTATTCTTCTGCTTCATAATTCACATTCCTTGCATTTATATACAGAAGTTATTTATTTTGGAGTATTTGGTGCGGGAGTGTATGTTTTAATTTGTTTGGTTTGGTGGCTAATAAATAGTCGGGAGATGTGACTAAGGGTTGTTTGTTTTTATATAGTCTTGGTGTCATGTTGGTGAATTGGTTAAGCGCTAATAATTACTGACGTATTTCTTGGGAAATGTTGTTGTTGTCGTGAATAGTGAACCCATGTTTTCCGTACCATGTTTTTAATTCTTCTAAGTTGCCTTTAGCGACACCTTCTATTTTTGTAATGCCTTGGGATTTGCAATAGCTCAAGACGTGATTTAGCAACTGTGTGCCTATTCCTTGATTTCTAAAGCTTTGGCGTACCTTGAAAATCTTTAAAATGGTTTTTGAGTGGTTGGTTATATAGATATCGGCCAGGGTTGCAGTGTTGTTGCTTCTGGTTAGATTTGCATAACCGACGTAGGTATTGTTTTGAAATGCTATGATTTTAATACAATCGTCAAAGTTTTTTGGCGCTTCGAACCTGATACCCTTTTGTTTCATATTAATATTCTTGGCATGTTGTTTAAGAGGTGACTCGATGAATTGGCGTGTTGCTTTACGTGACGGTATACAGTTTTAAGGGATATCAAAAATAATATTTTTCTCTTCATCTGGGTCGAAGTCGCCAAGGTTTTCAGTTTCGCTACACCACGCACCAAAGTAGTCATCAACATGTCCCTCACGCATCATAGAATAAATATTTGTCATTCCGGGATGCTTTCTCGCGAAATAACCTAATCGATAAGCATCTTCTGGGTCGCCTATGACTTGGTCTCCAACTTCGATGTTTGAAAGTTTCGATAGACTGTCTATTTTTAGGCTAAAAGCACTCCGTTCAGCATGTTTTGTAATTGAGGCTTCTAGGAGCTCAGAATTGAATTGGCATAGTTCTGCTATGAGTGATGATAATGAAAGAAAGCTTTCTATATCAGTCAGCATATTATCACCAGATGAAGGTGCTCTATATGAAATAAGCTCGCGTGATGCTTTCATGATTAGTGCGTTGTCTAAAAATATTTCTGATACGTTTCTGTCAAACTTTGAAATATAGTCGGCAGCTTGTTCAATGGCTCTCGTGTGGCCAATTTCTAATAATCCCCCTTCTTTCCAATCATGTTCTGGCAGGGTAAGGATTAAGGCACGTGTAAGAGAAAGTATTGAGTTGTATCTTAGGTATGGTACGGTAACGCGAAGGTTTTTTGACTTCGCGTACTCCATTGAGTTAACTGTTAAGGTGGCTTGCATGATCAACTTAGCTGCTAAATAGGATCTACATAACCATTCTGTGTTTAATTCGGCTGACCAGTTTTTAGCTAATTTTGAGTATCTTGCATGTAATCTATTGGCGACTTTCTCACAAGAAGCTTCGTTTAATGTAGCTGGTATTTCTGAGAAACTGTAGAGCCAGTTTTTGTTTGCAAATTTCATTTTCACTAATGTTGCTGGGGGAGGTGGTTAAAGCCCTTCATTTCTGAGAATTTGCATAAACATTTAGTAATTACCCTTCAAGAAAAGTTTCCAATGCTGTACACATATTTTTAACGATGTTTGCTGGTCTTCTATCCCTAATTGACATTTGTTTAGATTGCTCAATAAATGCGGCAAACTCTTCATTATCAGTTATTAAATAGTACTTTAATAGCCATCGCAATTCGTGTCCTTCTGGTTCCCAGCATTCTGAATATCGGTCAATTAAGTCATGAAGCTTTGTATCATCTAGTAATTCTTCATAGCTAATTTTTTCAACAGCTAAACTTTTAATTATTTGAGGATAAAGAACTTTTATTATCGAAAGATAAGGTGCAATTAGGGCGTAACCATGATGGTGGTTATACCCTAAGTTCACCAATATTGAAAAATTAGTCAAGCTTCTTTCGATATCCCTCAAAGTAAGCGAGTAATATTCTATTAATTCTTCGAATGACTGAATGGCAGAATTATTGGTGCTTTCATTTTGTTTAAACCCCATTCTCCATAAACAGTCATTTAAATATATTTTTCTGTTGCTAGAAAATCTGTCTAGCGTCTGGGGCAGCCCTGCCCAAAGGTGTATGAATTTCTGTAGGTAAAGAGTTGGCTCTGCCTTTTGGCCATATCTTAATTTTATAATTTCATTTATTTGTTTACGATTCATAACCAGTACAAACACTATATTTGGCGTGGAGAATATATGTTTAATTTTTTCTAATAGATCTAAAGCAAAAGATGGTTTGCATCTGTCTAATTCATCAATAATAAAGATCAATTTTTTACCATCAGCCATTTTTTCAACAGCCTTAGTTAAAGTGTTATGGAAGTCAGTAATTAATTTTTTATCCGCCTCTACAGAATCTATGCGGCTTTCAAGGTACTTGTCGGCTACGGTTACAGCTTCGCTCCCAACGCCGGCTCCTTCAAGAGCAGTACCATCTACGACCCCAGCAGACACGGCTCTGAGTCCAACATTCACAGCAACCTTGCTAATAACTTTTAATGTAGCTATCGCTTGTGCTTTAAATTTCTTAGTTGCAGGATTCGTTTTATCTAATAATTGATAAATCTCACCTACAAGTGCAAGAAAAGGATCATCTAAGAAATCATTTCTATAAGCATCGAAATAAATACTTTCTATCTTATACTCATCACTTTTCAACATTCCTCGCCACATCTTCACGAAGGTGGTCTTACCACTACCCCACGGCGCATCGATAGCTATTACTAATTCATCATCACAATTTTTAATGATGTTAGTTAGGCTCTTTGCGAAAAGCTCCCTCTTAAAAATATCATTTTTAGCAAAGCCTTCATTCTCTTTTATTGTTATTGGTGCTGGGGATAGTTTCATAGGAGATGTGCCGAAAAGTTAATTGACTCCAAATTACTATATTGACTCCTAAAGTTTATACAACCTTATTAATAGGATAATTTAATTTTTGTCTCAATTTGTATGACGTAAAGATCGCTACGCTGGCATGTCGATAAGAGGGCGGAAATTTGCCTAGTAGTTAGGTGAAAATTGTTTTTGTGACTAATGGAGGTCGTCTCCTTCGGGGATATACTTAATTACTCAGCTATTGCCTAAATCACAACTACGCCATGCTGATGGTTTATTTTTTCCTTTTAGGCTGGAAGGCTACTTTAAAAGTAGCCCCTGAGTAGCCCCCAATAAAAAAGCCCTAGCGTCTTTAGATGCTAAGGCTTTGATATATTTGGCTCCTCCGACTGGACTCGAACCAGTGACCCAATGATTAACAGTCATTTGCTCTACCAACTGAGCTACAGAGGAATTGTTCAGGTCGCGTATCTTACGAAACGCGACTGTTTTGGTCAATAGCTAATAAGCTTTAAAGCGTATTTAATTGTCGTTAAGTAACTTGGCTATTCGATCCATAGCGTTAACTAAGTTCTCCATGCTGGTGGCGATGGATATGCGCATGTGTCCATCAAGACCAAAGGCTGAACCGGGTACAAGTGCAACGCCTGCTTTTTCTAGAATGTATTCGGCTAAATCAACGTCGTTGTCGATATTGTCCAGGCGATTAAGAATGGCGTTGAAATCAGGGAAACAATAGAACGTGCCGTCGGATGAAATACAGCTAATGCCGTTAATGAGATTCAGCTGCTCTACAACATAGTCATGGCGTTCTTTAAAAGCCACTAACATTTCACTAATGCACGACTGATCACCTTCTAGTGCAGCTTGTGCGGCATATTGAGAAATGGAGGTTGGGTTTGATGTGCTTTGCGATTGAATTTTTTTCATCGCTTTAATCAAATCGGTAGGGCCTGCCGCGTAGCCGATGCGCCAGCCTGTCATGGAGTATGCTTTTGAAACGCCATTGAGGACGATGGTTTGATTGTAAAGTTCAGGGCAAGCCATGACGATGTTGCTGAAAGGTTCGTCACACCAAAGGATGTGCTCGTACATGTCATCAGTGGCGACTAAAATGTTCGGGTACTTAATGAGTACCGCACCGAGTGCAGCTAACTCAGCCTTAGTGTAGGCTTTGCCGCTTGGGTTTGAAGGGCTGTTGATAACAACAAGTTTAGTTTTTTCGGTGATGGCAGCTTCAAGCTGTTCGGGCGTGATTTTAAAGGCTTGATCTTGACCAGCGTGTACGATGACGGGCACGCCGCCGGCTAATAAGCTCATGTCTGGATAAGACACCCAGTACGGCGCAGGAATAATAACTTCATCGCCATCATCTAATAAGGCTTGAGCTAAGTTGAAAAAGCTTTGTTTGCCGCCGCAAGAGACGAGCACTTGATCTGCTTGATAATTAAGGCCGTTGTCACGTTTGAATTTTTCAATAATGGCGTTTTTAAGTTCAACGGTACCATCAACTGCCGTATATTTAGTTTTACCCGCATTAATAGCATCTCTAGCGGCTTGTTTGATGTGCTCTGGCGTATCAAAATCCGGTTCACCTGCGCCTAGCCCAATAATATCTTGCCCGGCGGCACGTAAGGAAGCGGCTCTTGCAGTAACCGCTAACGTTGGAGATGGTTTTATGCGTTGAACGCGTTGTGACAGTTTAATGCTCATAATTATAGTCTCTATCAATAAGATTCAGCTTAATGGGGCGTTGGAAGTCTTTTTAGAATAAAATTCAATATTACGTATTCCTAAAATATTATTACGTCCCCTAAAATCAGTATTCTACTAGATGCTGCGTTCACAGATAATCCCTATGAATAAAAAATTCGAAATTCACTCACCTTTCCAGCCTGCCGGCGATCAGCCGAAGGCAATAAAAGCATTGGTTGATGGGATTGAGCATGGAGAAGCGCATCAAACTTTATTGGGGGTAACCGGATCAGGCAAAACCTTTACGATGGTGCATACCATCGCGGAGCTACAGCGGCCCGCATTAGTATTGGTGCACAATAAAACGCTCGCAGCGCAACTTTATGGTGAACTTAAAGAATTCTTACCGGATAACGCGGTTGAATATTTCGTGTCGTATTACGATTATTATCAGCCAGAAGCGTATATGCCTGCCTCAGATACCTTTATTGATAAAGATGCCTCGTTAAATGAGCATATTCAACAAATGCGCTTGTCTGCGACTAAAGCGCTAATGGAGCGTGATGATGCGGTTATTGTGGCCAGTGTTTCTTGTATATATGGTTTAGGTGACCCGGAGCTATATTTTAGTATGATTTTGCATTTATCACGCGGTGAGAAAGTGAGCCAGCGTGACATTATTCGCCAATTAACCGATATGCAGTACAAGCGAAACGATGTTGAGCTGCTTCGAGCGACCTACCGGGTGAGGGGGGATGTGATCGATATTTTTCCTGCCGAGTCCGACCAAGATGCGCTTCGTGTGGAATTATTTGATGATGAAATTGAGCGCTTGTCGCTGTTTGACCCGTTGACGGGTGAGATTGTTCAGCGCATACCGCGCTACACTATTTTCCCCATTTCTCATTATGTTACCCCGCGTGAGACTATTTTAGAGTCGATAGAAAAAATACAGTCTGAGTTAGCCATTCGGTTAGAACAATTGCGATCATTAAATAAATTAGTCGAGGCGCAAAGGTTAGAAGAGCGTACGAAGTTTGATTTAGAGATGATGCGTGAAATTGGTTATTGTTCGGGAATTGAAAATTACTCACGCTATTTATCGGGCAGGAATCCTGGTGATGCACCACCTACGTTATTTGATTATTTACCAGATAACGCGTTGCTATTTATTGATGAATCGCATGTGACCGTGCCGCAAGTAGGGGCAATGTATAAAGGCGACCGTTCAAGAAAGGAAACATTGGTAGAGTATGGTTTTAGGTTACCGTCGGCACTAGATAATCGACCGATGCGTTTTGAAGAATTTGAGGCAAAGGCGCCGCAGACTGTTTATATTTCAGCCACACCCGCCCAGTACGAAACCGAGCGCTCAGGGGCCGTGGTTGAGCAGGTAGTACGGCCAACGGGGTTGTTAGACCCTATTATTGAAGTGCGACCCGCAACAACGCAGGTGGATGATTTATTATCTGAAATTAATAAGCGTGTAAAACTTGAGGAGCGAGTTTTAGTCACAACGCTAACCAAGCGTATGTCTGAAGATTTAACCGATTACCTAATGGAATATGGCATTAAAGTTCGCTACTTGCATTCAGATATTCAAACCGTGGAGCGAGTGGAAATTATTCGTGACTTACGGTTGGGTGTTTTTGATGTGTTGATCGGTATCAACCTATTACGTGAGGGTTTAGATATTCCGGAGGTTTCATTAGTCGCCATTTTGGATGCTGATAAAGAAGGCTTTCTGCGCTCAGAGGTCTCGATGATACAAACGATGGGACGAGCAGCTCGTAATGTAAAAGGCATGGCGATTTTATACGCAGATAAAATAACCGGCTCAATGCAAAGAGCGATGGATGAAACGAGCCGCCGCCGAGCAACACAGGAGGCGTTTAATAAACAGCATGGCATCACGCCTAAAGGTATCATTAAAAAAGTCACCGATGTGATGGAAGGGGTAAAGCGTACGGAGCGTGACGTGATGAAGAGCGTGGCTGAAGAAGCAGTAAAGTATCAAGCGATGACGCCAGCACAAATGGCAAAAAAGGTGACCCAGTTAGAAGCAAAAATGTATCAGCATTCAAAAGATTTAGAATTTGAGGAGGCGGCAAAAGTGCGAGATGAAGTCAATAGATTGCAGAACCAGATTGTGTTGGGGGGTTAGATTAAGCAAATTAAAGTGGTTGACCGCTTCACTAACGAGGTAACTTTAAGTAGAATACGCGGCTTCTTTAGATAATTGACTTGAAGGCGCGTAGCTCAGTTGGTTAGAGCGCATCCTTGACATGGATGAGGTCGGTGGTTCGAATCCACTCGTGCCTACCAATTTTCTAAAGCCAAACTACTACTCACTTTATTAAAGGCTAAAGGTTCTAACGTGCCAGTTATTACACTACCGGATGGAAGTCAGCGCGAGTTCTCGCAAGCTGTTAGCGTACTTGATGTTGCGGCAGATATTGGTGCTGGCTTGGCTAAAGCGACGCTAGCGGGTAAAGTTAATGATGTGCTAGTCGATGGGTCTTTTGTTATAGAAAATGATTCAACGCTAGCAATTGTGACAGCAAGAGACGAAGAAGGTGTTGATGTTATTCGTCACTCAACGGCTCACTTGTTAGCGCAAGCGGTAAAGCAACTATTTCCTAGCGCGCAAGTAACGATTGGCCCAGTTATCGACAATGGTTTCTTCTATGATTTTGCTTTTGAGCGTTCTTTTACGCCGGATGATCTTGAGAAAATAGAAAAGAAAATGTCAGAACTGGCAGAGCAATCTATACCCGTTGAGCGTCTTGAGCTATCACGTGATGATGCGGTTGAGTTCTTCAGAGGTAAAAACGAAGAGTATAAAGCGCAAATTATTGAAAGCATTCCGCAAGATGAAGTGTTGTCATTATATAAGCAAGGTGACTTCACCGATTTGTGTAGAGGACCACATGTTCCGCATACGGGTAGCTTAAAAGCATTTAAATTAACAAAGTTGGCTGGTGCATACTGGCGTGGTAATTCTGATAATGAAATGCTTCAACGAATCTACGGTACCGCTTGGGGTGATAAAAAAGCACTAAAGAAATACCTACATAGAATAGAAGAAGCTGAAAAGCGTGATCATAGGAAAATATCTAAATCATTAGATTTGTTCCACATCCAAGAAGAAGCGCCGGGGATGATTTTTTGGCACGATGCGGGTTTAAGTATTTACCGGACTATTGAGCAATATATTCGCTCGAAATTACAAGAAAATAATTACATCGAAGTTCGGACACCACAATTAGTTGATAAATCCTTATGGGAAAAGTCGGGTCATTGGGAAAAGTTCCGTGATGATATGTTTACGGTCGACTCAGATAATCACGAGTATGCCGTCAAGCCGATGAACTGCCCTTGTCACGTGCAAATTTATAACCAAGGGTTAAAGAGTTACCGTGATTTACCATTAAGGATGGCTGAGTTTGGGTCCTGTCACCGTAATGAGCCATCGGGTACATTACATGGCTTGATGCGCTTACGTAACTTTATTCAAGATGATGCGCATATTTTTTGTACAAAAGATCAAATTCAGTCAGAAGTATCAGACTTTATTGATCTGTTATATGAGGTTTATGCTGACTTCGGCTTTACAGATATTATTATCAAGCTTTCAACACGGCCTGAGAAACGTGTGGGCTCAGATGAAGTTTGGGATGAGTCTGAAAAAGCATTGGAAGATGCGCTGGATGCAAAAAATATAGATTGGCAACTGCAACCGGGCGAAGGTGCGTTCTACGGACCAAAAATTGAATTTTCGTTAAAGGATTGTTTAGATCGAGTTTGGCAGTGCGGAACAATTCAAGTCGATTTCTCAATGCCGGATCGCTTAGATGCCCAATTTATTGCTGAAGATGGGTCAAGGCAATCGCCAGTGATGCTTCATAGAGCTATTTTAGGATCGCTTGAGCGATTTATTGGTATTTTAATTGAAGAATACGCAGGCAAGTTTCCAGTTTGGTTAGCACCAACACAAGTCGTTTTAATGTCAATTACGGACAAAAATGACGAATATATTGCCTCAATTGCAAAAATCCTTCAAAAACAAGGCATCAGAGTCAAATTAGACTTGAGAAATGAGAAGATCGGCTTTAAAATTCGCGAACACACTTTAATGCGTATTCCATATCTTGTTGTTGCCGGCGATAAAGAAGTTGAAAATAATGAATTAGCAGTGCGCTCGTTAAGTGGAAAAAATATGGGTAACTTCACTCCTGAGGACTTTATCGCGTTATTGGTAAAAAACATTACCGAACGTAATAAATTAGAGCCTTAAGGTTTTTTATATTTTGGAGATTGTAAAATCGCAACAAAAAAAGTAAGAATAAACGAAGATATAACAATACCAACCCTGAGGCTTATTGATCACGAAGGTGAAAAAGTTGGTGTTGTCACGTTAGAAAAAGCTATGAGCATGGCTGCTGAAGTAGATTTAGACTTAGTTGAAGTCTCGCCGACAGCTAAGCCGCCAGTCTGTAAAATAATGGACTACGGTAAGTTTAAATTTGAAGCCAGTAAGAAATTACAAGCATCAAGAAAGAAGCAAAAGAATATCCAGGTTAAGGAGATTAAGTTCCGGCCTGGAACAGATATTGGTGATTACAACGTGAAATTACGTAATTTGCGCTCGTTTTTAGAAAACGGCGATAAAACCAAAATCACCGTCAGGTTTCGTGGCAGAGAAATGGCTCATAGAGAGCTGGGTATGGAGCTGTTACAACGTGTAGAAAAAGATTTAGATGAGTTAGCAGTGGTCGAGCAACGGCCAAAGTTTGAAGGTCGCCAGATGGTTATGGTTATGGCGCCAAGAAAAATTAATTAACGGAGTTAAGTAATGCCAAAGATGAAGTCAAACAGCGGAGCATCCAAACGTTTTAAGAAAACGGGTACGGGTGCTTTTAAATGTAAGCAAGCTCACTTGCGCCACATATTGACCAAAAAAACCACTAAACGTAAACGTCAACTACGTAAAGCATCATTGATTCACGCTAATGATGTTAAAAGTGTGACACGTATGTTGCCTTATAGTTAATTTAAGATTTATTGAGGATTAGAAATGCCTAGAGTTAAACGCGGTGTTGTTGCAAGAGCACGACACAAAAAAGTATTAAAGCAAGCAAAAGGTTATTACGGAGCGCGTAGCCGTATATACCGTGTTGCTAAACAAGCAGTTATTAAAGCTGGTCAATATGCTTACCGAGATCGTCGCCAAAGGAAACGTCAATTCCGTGCATTGTGGATTGCTCGTATTAATGCTGGCGCTCGTAGTTGTGGTTTATCGTATAGTCGCTTTATGAATGGCCTTAAAAAAGCATCTATCGGTTTGGATAGAAAAGTATTAGCAGATCTTGCTGTATTTGATAAAGATGCATTTTCGCAATTGGTAGCGACTGCGAAATCAAATCTGTAGAAAACTGTGTTTGAGTAAATAATATTACTCAGGTATTTGCAATTGCAATTACTACAAACTGATAGTGAGTCGTGAGGGAAAGGTCTGTTGGCCTTTCCCTTATTTATTGGGACTAAATAAAAAGATGGCAACGTGGAAAATTCATTAGAGAGCATTGTTGAGAAGGCAGAAAAGGAATTGGCTGAGGCTCAGTCACTTTCTGTTGTTGAAGAAATTCGTGTTTCCTATCTAGGAAAAAAAGGTGTGTTTACACGCCAAATGAAAACCCTAGGTAGTTTATCGCCTGAGGAGAGGCCGATAGTCGGCGCGACGATTAACCACGCTAAACAACAGTTTCAAACCTTGTTAGAACAGCGAAAAGCTCAACTCGAGAATGAGTTGCTTAGCAAGCGATTGAGTGAAGAAACTATAGATGTCACGTTACCTGGGCGTGGTCAGTCAGTTGGTGGTGTTCATCCGGTAACTCGAACAATGCGTCGTATAGAACAAATTTTTAATCGAATTGGTTTTGACGTGGCAATGGGCCCTGAAGTTGAAGATGATTTTCATAATTTTGAAGCGTTAAATATACCCGCACATCACCCTGCACGAGCGATGCACGATACCTTTTATTTTGATGAACATACCTTATTAAGAACGCATACGTCGCCGGTTCAGATTCGTGTGATGGAAAATCAACAGCCGCCGCTGAAAGTTATAGCACCTGGTCGCGTATACCGTTGTGATTCAGATATTACCCATACCCCTATGTTTCATCAGGTTGAAGGGTTTGTTGTCGACAAAAACATCAATTTTGCAGACCTTAAGGGTGTGATTAGTGAGTTCTTAAAAGCATTTTTTGAAAAAGATGTCTCTGTAAGGTTCAGGCCTTCTTATTTTCCATTCACCGAACCCTCAGCAGAAGTTGATATTGAGTGTGTGATGTGTGAAGGGAAGGGTTGTCGTGTATGTGGGCATACGGGGTGGCTTGAAGTGTTAGGTTGCGGAATGATTCATCCAGAAGTGTTCCGGCATATTAATATTGATTCAGATGAATTCACTGGCTTTGCATTTGGTATGGGTGTTGAGCGGTTGACGATGCTTCGCTATAAAATCAATGACTTGCGTTTGTTTTTTGAAAATGATCTTAAGTTTTTAAGGCAATTTAATTAAGCTGAGAGAAGGATTTATAAATGTTAGTAAATGAAGCATGGCTTAAGGAATTTGTAGACTACGCAATTCCAACCGAACGTTTAACTGAAAAATTGACAATGGCTGGATTAGAGGTTGATTCAGTCAATGCTGCGGCGGCAGAGTTTACAGGTGTTGTTGTTGGTGAGGTTTTATCCGTAGCCCCGCACCCTAACGCCGATAAATTACGTCTTTGTAAAGTTTCAGTTGGTGACACAGAGCCATTAGATATCGTATGTGGAGCGAGTAATGTTCGCGTAGCCTTACGTATCCCTGTTGCAACAATAGGCGCTGTTTTGCCTGGGAATTTCAACATCAAACCGTCTAAATTGCGCGGAGAACCATCTAATGGCATGTTGTGCTCTGAGGAAGAGCTTGGTCTGGCCGACTCAGCAGATGGCTTAATGGAGTTGCCTAGTGACGCGCCTGTTGGCGTTGATATTAGAGAGTACTTACAACTTGACGATACAATCATTGAAGTTGATTTAACACCAAATCGTGCCGATTGTTTAAGTATAGAAGGTGTTGCACGTGAAATTTCTTGTTTTACTAATCAACCTTTTAATGGTGTAAAACCAGCTGTTATTGATGTGACTACTGAGGATATTAAACAGGTAGTGGTAGAGGCGCCAGACGATTGCCCACGTTACTTAGGTCGCATTATTAAAGGATTAGACCGTTCAGCGACGACACCTATTTGGATGCAGGAAAAACTTAGACGTTGCGGTCAACGCAGCCTAGGCCCCCTTGTCGATGTGACTAATTATGTCTTGTTAGAGTTAGGTCAGCCACTACATGCGTTTGATTTAAATAAAATTGAAGGTGATATTGTTGTTCGGCGCGGGCGGGCTGGTGAGTCGTTAGAGCTTTTAAACGAGCAAACAATTACATTGGATGAGAGCGTGTTGGTCATCGCCGATCAAAAAAGAGCACTGGCTTTTGCGGGTGTGATGGGTGGTCAAGCCTCAGCGGTTAATGATGAAACCACCGATATATTTTTAGAATGTGCTTTTTTTACACCAATCTCTATTGCAGGCAAATCTAGACAGTTTGGTTTACATACCGACTCTTCGCATCGTTTTGAAAGAGGCGTAGACCCAGAACTTTGTTACCGCGCTATTGATCGTGCCACTGAGTTGTTAGTGGGTATTGCTGGAGGTCAGGTTGGTTCAATCACCGATGCAACATCTGTTAAGACAATGCCTGTTAACAATCAGGTGAGCTTTAGATTTGAAAGAATTCAGCGTGTTCTAGGTATTGAGCTGGAGGAGGCTACCGTGGAATCGTATTTTACGAGCTTAGGTATGGGGCTTGAGAAAATGGCTGATGAGTGGCTTGTCACGGCTCCAAGTTATCGGTTTGATATTGCTATAGAAGCCGATTTGATTGAAGAGGTGGCGCGCCTCTACGGTTATGATAATTTGCCACAAAACAGTCTAAATGTTTCTGCTTCGTTAGCTGCCATTGAAGAGAAAATACAACCACTTGATAGAATTAAAGATTTGCTAGTAGATTTAGGTTATCAAGAAGCGATTACATATAGCTTTACTGACGAAGCAGCGCTTAAAAAGTTAACGCCTAATGATGAGTTGTATCCGTTGCAGAACCCCATATCGTCCGATTTGGCAGTTATGCGTACCACCCTGTGGGCTGGTCTACTTAAAGCAATGGATGCTAATAACAAGCGTAACGAAGAAACGGTTCGTTTTTTCGAAACAGGCCTGAAATTTACAGTTGAAAAAGGCCAGTTGGTTCAAGAGCAAGTGCTGTCATTATTGGTAACAGGCCAAGCCCAACCAGAACAATGGGGTGAACCATCTAGAGCTATCGACTTTTATGATTTAAAACACGATATAGAAGCGATATTGGCAGTGAATAATATGGCGGCAGACTATCAATTTAAATCAGCCGTACATGATGCGTTACATCCAGGACAAACGGCACAGTTGCTTAATAAAGATGGTGAGCAGGTGGGTTATATTGGCTTGCTTCATCCGGCTTTAGAGAGCGAATTTGATATAAAGAAACCAGTCTACCTAGCAGAGCTAAAGCAGTCGCTCATTCAAACAAGGCATATTCCAGAATTTCAGGCGATTACTAAATACCCGCCGGTAAGACGTGACTTAGCACTTATAGTAGAAGAAAACTTCCCTGTAAATGAAATAGTCAGCTATATTTACAGTACATATGACCTTGTAAGTGACGTCGTTGTGTTTGATGTCTACCAGGGTAAAGGTGTAGAAAGTGGTAGAAAAAGTGTCGCTTTAGGCTTGATTTTACAGGATAAATCTAAGACACTAGCCGAACAAGATATTGAAGAGCTCATTGGTGAGTTACTTAAAAATATTAAAAATCTATTTGATGCTCAGCTAAGAGAATAAATAATGTCATTAACAAAAGCTGATTTAACAGAACAACTATTTGACGAATTAGGTCTCAATAAGCGCGAAGCCAAAGAGATTGTAGAGCAAATGTTCGAAGCAATAAAAAACTCTTTAGAAAAGGGTGAACAAGTCAAAATTTCTGGATTTGGAAATTTTGAATTAAAAGATAAAGAAGCACGGCCTGGTCGAAATCCAAAGACAGGCGAAGACGTATCAATTTCTGCCAGAAGAGTCGTGACACTTAGAGCAGGGCAAAAACTAAAAGATCGAGTAGAAGCGTATGCTGGAAGCCAGTCATAACAACGAGTTGCCGGCTATCCCGGCGAAACGATATTTCACTATTGGTGAAGTCAGTGAATTGTGCGCGGTCAAACCTCACGTTTTAAGGTACTGGGAGCAAGAGTTTACCCAACTGGAACCTGTTAAGCGTCGTGGTAATAGGCGTTACTACCAACGTCAAGATGTTGTATTAATAAGGCAAATTCGTGGTTTACTGTATGAAGATGGTTATACCATCGGTGGTGCACGTTCACATCTTACAGGTGAAGGCACACAAAAAGACACATCACAGACAAAGATTGAAATTCAACAAATCAAAGCTGAATTAGAAGAAATTCTAGAAATTCTCAAATAACCATTCATTACATCGGGGCGTAGCGCAGCCTGGTAGCGCACCAGTATGGGGTACTGGTGGTCGGAGGTTCAAATCCTCTCGCCCCGACCAAGATTCAGTTAAAGCCGTAAAGCAATATAACCTTTTGATTGATTTAGTTATTAGGAGCTAATTAAGTAGTGAAATGAGATGTATTCTGCTCTCGCCCCAGAGCAAGATTTGTCATTTGGTACGCTCGTTTGTGCAACAGCAATGACACTTTTGGTTTTCTCCTCATGTAGTAGGGTAATAAAAGTACAAGAGAGAAATTGTGTTTATTATTTTAGAAAAAAAGTATCTATCTAAACGATTGCAATGCTTTTTAAAAAGTAATGATTTGTGTATTCGTTAAAAAAATCCACTAAAAACTGTTATTTTGTCTCGACTATACGGAGATGATGTAGAAGATAAAATCAAAGTTTGAGCCTAAGAGAGGGTAATTAAGTCAGGAAAAAGAATAGCCCCTGAAGCAATTAAAACATTGCGAGATTTGGGTCTTTCAGCTGATCAAATTGCAGAATTGGTTCGGCATCATCTTGTTTCTGAAGTTCACAGGGCGATATAAGAAAAATCAATTCATGGTGCTAGAGCCTTGTTTTTTGAAAAATCACTACAGAACCTAATAAATGCTTTCTGTGAGGCTCATGTTATTGAGCGAGAAGAAGGGAAGCTTCCAGATATAGAAGTGAATTGTTGGATAGGAAAAGGAACCACTTCTCAATTGATCACGTCAAATCACCGAAGTAAAAATGAGCTGCCAGCATTAATTACTTACAACAAACTACCTTATCGGTCATCGTTGCAGATAAATTTATTATTGGATTTCAAGCTTCTGTCATTAGGCCTTGATTGTAATAAGATAAAATCTTTGTCACTTGTTCAACACGAAGCATAAAACTATGTTTGCTGGCGCGTTCATGGATGGTATGGTCTCCGTCTCCAAAAGGGCCAAATCCATCTAAGGTCACACAACCTTTGGCAGCGAAAATATTGGCATCGCTAACACCACCACGTTGTTCAGTTAAAAATGGTTCGCCGGTAATGGATTCTAACTCCCGCAAAAAAACCAACTGTTCATTATTGGGCTGCATCACATCTCGTTGAATCCCCCCCGACAATGTCGCTTCAATACCTTCAATCTCATGGGAGTGAACGATTGAATGTATTGCGTCAAGCACTCGATCTCTTTCTGTAGCGTCGGTGTAGCGCATTTCAACAATCAAACGGGCATGGGGCGAGATTGTATTTGCACCAATACCACCTTCCATTTTGCCAACGTTAATGGTTGTACCTTTGTCTAACTGAGTCAGTGCGGTTAACTGAATGCATTTATGTGCGGCTTCTAAGTTGGCATTAACCCCATCAATATAATGATTACCCGCATGTGCAGCTTTTCCTTCAATATCAATAAAAAAGGTACCAACCCCTTTACGCCCAATGACCAGTTCATTATTTTTACCTGCGGCTTCAAACACCATCACGTAGTCATAATCCTTGGCGAGTTCATGACTAATAAGCTTGGAGTCATCACTGCCTGTTTCTTCATCGCTAACCAATAGCATGTCGATATTACCAATGCTACCAGAAGATGCCTTGACCGCTCTTAATGCGCATAGCGCAACGTAATTGCCGCCTTTGATATCGCAAGCACCTGGCCCATAGATCCACTGGTCATCCTCGCTGAAGGTTTCAAAACTCATGGGTGGAAAAACCGTATCTAAATGACCCAACAACAGCAGTTTTTTACCCGCTGATTTAGCGGAGGTGAATAGCAGATGATTACCTATTGTTTCTCGCTGATAAGTACGCGTATCGTATCCAATATCTTCCATCCATTGCTGAAACAACAAACCGCTTTGATCAACACCTTGCTTATTTTTGGTATATGAATTGATATTCATCAAGTCCGCCAATTCAGAAAAATCCATACCAGTACTCATAATAATACCTAGTGTGTAAATCAAGGCTTATCTAAGGCCTAAAATTTAAGTAAATCGAGTCAACACAATAACGTGTAAAAACAGCTAACGGAAAAAGTTATCAGTTAAAGTTAACTGAACTACGTAGCAATATATAGTATTTTTAATCGTCTAGAAATGAATTTTAGACCTTAACGCCTTTGCTGCCCTGGATTGCAGCAAAGAGGCCCTAACATGGTGCGACCAGTATATTCAAAAGGAACTTTAGAGTATCTTTTGCAAGCAATAAAAGACTTGGTATTAATATTGCTTGAGAAGTGATTGACTTCATTAATGTTAGGATTAAAGAACATGCCAACACATAGAATCGGAATGTGGATGTATCAAAACGGTGGTGGTGATGTTATTCAAAACTCAATGATCGCCAAGTTACAAGAGCGAGATATATCAGTTATAACCGACCTTAACCTAAGAAATGCCACGGCGACCAATGGCTCTACTTATTGTGGCGGCATCATAATGGAGGAATTAGATTTATTCTTCACTTACAATGCCGGTCAGCAAACACAATATCAACTGTATCTATATGAAACACTTGATCGCTATATTCCTATTATCAATAACTATTCTTCCTTCAGTTTAACTGAAGATAAATTCAAAACGGCTCATTTATTACAACGCAATGGCATCATAACGCCTGAATATGAGTTATGTCATCGTAACGATGTTCATACACTGCGCAGGATTTTAAAAGAATGGGGAGGCAAAATTATTTACAAGCCAACCGATGGTTGGGGAGGTATGGGGTTAGTTAAAATTGAAGATGATGCGGCCCTTGATATGCTGATACCTTTTATAAAACATACTGATTTACGGCATTTTTATGTTGAACGTTTTATTGATTACGATAACACCGATTTCAGAGTTGATATTGTCGACGGCGAATTTATCAGTTGTTACGGTCGTAAAGCACCACCAGATGACTGGAAAACTAATATCACCAGTGGTGGTACCTTGTTATTGCGTGAACCAACAGACGAACTCATCAGCTTGGCTAAAAAAGCCGCCAAATTAACCGGCTTAGAATTAGCGGGTGTCGACATGATCTATGATCAAGAACGAGAACAGTATGTCGTCTTGGAAGTTAATGGTATTCCTGCATTTGCAACACCCGATCAGGAACAGCTTGGGCTGAATTTTAATGACAAAAAAATCAATGCTATCGTTAATCTGATAGAAAAACGAGTAACAGGAAAATAAATGACTAAGAAACAAAAACGTCCAAAGCTAGGTTTGCTGTATATGGATTATGTTATGCAATTTTTTAATAAATCTAATTTTAAAGGTTGGCCAGATAAAATTGAGACGGTCACTTACCATTGGAAAAATGATAAACAGCGCTTTATTAATGACGTTAAAGCAAAAAAAATTGATGTATTGATTGGCAACGTTCCCGCGACAGCTTATGAAACCTTTCGAGAGATTGCTAATGCATTGCCAGAGGTTCGGCTTGTACCCTCTCTAGATACTCAGTTTTCTAATAAATCTAAAGAAAACGTCACGCGGTTCTGTAAAAAATATGATATTCCTATACCACCAACCAATATTTTTTATGACCGAAAAAAAGCCGATAGCTTTTTAAAAAAAACAAGCTACCCTAAAATCATCAAAAAGTCCTATGGCCCCTCTAATTATGGGGGTTATTTTGTGCACAAAGTTGATAGTTTTAAAGAAGCTACAAACCTATTGGATAGCAAAAAATACAACCCAGTTTATGTGCAAGATTTTATCCCCATGTCCGCAGATATCCGTGTCATGCTGATTGGTCATAAGCCAGCGTGTGCGTTCTGGCGTCGCCCACCAGAAGGGGAGTGGTTAACCAATACCAGCCAGGGCGGTAGCATGGATTACCAGAATGTACCCAAAGAAGTACTCGATCTGGCAGTAAAAGTCTCCAAAGCTGCAAAAGCTGAATATTGGGCTTGTGATATCGCCGTTGGTAAGGATGGAAAATACCGAATATTAGAGTGTGCGACAGCCTTTGCCGCATTCCCCTATATTCGAGATTGGATTGGACAGTACTTGATGTGGTTATTTAGCAATGGGCAGTTCAAAAAACCAAATATACCCATCAATAATTGGGAGCAGCTTGGAAAAATAGACAGCTCTTTATTGAGAACAATGCGCCAGATTACCTTTGGTAAATATACGCCAAGTTCTGATGCTGATTGCTTTGCATCGATAAAAACGCCAGATGCTGCGGAGATGTTGTTGATCAATGATAATGATGAACAAGAAGAATGGCCCAGTGATATTTGGAATTTTCAGGACAATATAGGTCGCAAAAAAAACATCACCAATAAAAATATCACCAAGAAAGCGTCCAACACTGAATCTGTGGTCTCAACTCACCAAGAGGAAACCAACAAAGTGAGTATTCATACGGCAAAGTCGATCACGACAACCCTAACGGATGATACTTACCGCTACACACTCAGTCGTACTTGGGACGATAAAAAACCCAGCATTATGTTTATAGCCTTACACCCCTCAACAGCGGATGCTGATCATGACGATGCGTTGATAAAAAAATGTAGTGCTTATGCAAAACACTGGGGATATGGTGGAATAATCATTGGTAATCTGTTCGCCTATCGAGCTAATAATATCGCTGAACTGAAAGAATGCAATGACCCCGTTGGAGCTTATAATAATGCCAGTTTGTCAGACAGCAGCAAACAAGCCGACCAAGTCATCGCTATATGGGGCAACGACGGCGCCTTTAAAGGACGATCAGACGAAGTAAAAAAATTACTGCCCCAGTTAATGTGCCTGCGCCTCACCGCAAAAAAGCAGCCACGTAGCATCAAAGGCTTGGCGGATGATATTTCAGCTATCCCATACAACTAAACCCGACTCAATCTATAACGTCCATACCTCAACCAATATCATTGTGGTATGGACGAAACAACCCGATTATAAAGTCACCTGTTATAATTTAAGTTTTTTCTAAACCTCAGTATTGCTCCATTTTATGCTGAAAATTTACCCTTAACGACTTAACGGGTTTCCTTAACCGAGGGAACCATCACTATTTTCATAAGAACATAACGCAGTGAAAAAACAATACAAGACATACCAAGAAACGGAACACTTTTTACAGCAAGTTGTTTCAGAACACCCTGATCTATTCAAAGTGCAAAGCATAGGGAAAACGCACGAACAACGTGACATTATGCTGATAACGGTCTCCTTCGATGTAGATAATGCAGAATCAAAACCTGCCTTGCTATATACCGGTACTATCCATGCGCGCGAATGGATTGGTAACGAATTAGCGGTTAAATTTATTGAATACGTGGTCGATAACTATGAGTACAACCCACAGCTAATTGATATATTAAACAGCAATACCCTATACATGGTTCCTTGCTTAAACCCTGATGGGTTTGAATATTCAATGAAGCACTTCTCGTTCTGGCGAAAAAATCGTCGTCTAAATCATGATGGCACCTATGGTGTAGACCTTAATCGTAACTTTAGTTATGGCTTTCCAGGGTCAAAAAACACCTCGTCAAACGTTTATAGCGGACCCAAAGCTTTTAGTGAGCCTGAAACGCAAGCCATTAAACAGTTTGTTGATAGCCATGAAAATATCACCATCGCTTTAGACTATCACTCTCAAGGTAATGTTTTTTTTCCTGCCCATAAATTTAGTCATGAAGCAGAACCCGAGGGGACTGATTTAAATATGCTGTGTGCCAATATGGCAAGAAAAATTTATAAGGTAACTGGCCGTAAATATGGCATTCACCGGGGCAAGCCCCCCACTAATCTAGTCGGCGGAAGCGGGCGAGAATACTATTATAGCCGAGGCATTCTTGCGACCGTGGTAGAGGTTGGCACACGTAATATTCCCGATTATATGCAAAATATGACCGAATCGATCCATGAGAATATTCCAGCGATACAATATGCGCTTAGCGAGGCGGTTAATTACTCACCCCTAGCGCCCAAACGTATTACTGAGCTCAATATACTCAACATTGAAAGTAGGTCCGCTTCTATCACCTGGAACTATGAAGAAAATAAGGATATTTATTTTGAAATTTACCGAAATACTAAAAATAAACAAGCGTGTACAGAGGGTAATTTAGTCGGTGTTACACATGCGCAACGCTTTACAGATGTAGAGTTAACCAGTGGCACCATGTATTTTTACTACATTCGAGCCGTTAACCGCCTTAGTAAAATAAAGTCGCCTTTTGCAACCAAAATACGCTTACGAACTTTATTAGAGCATAATGAGTTTTCCAGAGTTCTCTTCCCCAGTAAAACCCAAGCAGGCTATGTCGGCGAGTTTACCGGCGAACAAAATCGCCAACATTTCGGCCACAACTCGTTATTTATTGGCATAAATCAGTCTAAAGGTATCTGTACCGGTGTTCTAGAGTTTAGCCTAGACAACATACCAGAAAACGCAACCATAAAGTTTGCAAGAGCCTCTTTATACCCCATGAACCGCGTAGCCGCAAAAATTGAAAAATTCGGTGACTGGTCCATCTCTATTTTAGAACAAGACAGCGTCGCTGACCTGACAGACTTTGATCACATCGAGCAAGCTGAGAGTATCGAAACCTTGGGTCAAACCATTCGCTCAGATGCCTTAACGCAGGGAATATGGAGTCATTGGACCTTCACCGCTCATGAATGTCGAATACTCGAATCAAACTTAGCTAAACGTTCGGTCCTGTTCCGTATTGACGGCCCGAAAACGCTCCCACTGGGACGTGATTCACAAATGATGCAGTTTGACATTGGCTACGGTAAATTCGGTGGTGGCATACATTATCGCCCCCATCTTGACATTATTTATACCGTTCCTGAGACTGAAATAAGCTTATCTCCTACACGTTTGTGCAGCTTGTCAAAAAAAGGCGTTGTCGAGAACCAATTACAGTCAGGGTTTAGTGAAAATGATGGTAAAACATATGGCTATATGGAGTTTAACCTCTATAGCTTACCGAACCCTGAAGAAACGGTTATCACCGAAGCCTTTATCTGTTTGCAAAACAAAAACACGCCACCCAACGGCCATGATATTTGTTTCAATGTTGAATTCATTGATATGAAAGCTATTAGTTATTCTGACGTCAGAAACCGTAAAAATATTGAATATGTTGGCTATGAAGCAACCACTCAAGACCTTATTAGCAAACAAAAACAATATTTTATTTTTGACCACTACAGCAAATTAACGCTTGAGGAAAAACACCAATCTAATGAAACGGCTGCCTTTGTTATTCGAGCTACATCTGAATCAGAGTCTTATGCGAAATTAATTAATTGGCACGAGGCAGGGCACAAAAATGAAGTCAAATTAATCATTAAATATATCAAACGTCGTAAAAAACCAACTTCACCGGTCACTCATTTAAAAACAACGAACGAAAATGGATTGGTTAAATTGACATGGGTCAACCCACAAACTGAAGCATTTGTTGGTACCTACATCGTACGCAATAGATTTCGCCCGCCTCGTTCACCTTATGATGGCGTTAAACTTTATGCCGGTGCAGATAACTACACCTACGATAGTTTTGGTTCTAACAAAATTTCAAAATACTATGCCGCCTTCAGTTATGATGACGTCCCTAATTATTCTGAGCCACAGGTCATTTATTACGGCACGGATGATAATAATTCAGGCAAATTACTTAGCCAAACAGAGCAAGAGAGAACAGACCTTGAGTAACCCATTGTCTAGCAAAGCTGGGGCTGTCATATAAGATTCAATGATCTGTGTATGAGAAAGCTCTCCGCCTGTAAAATATTAATTAGGTGTCAGAAATCCAACTTGTAATTTCTTCTTTAGTAGGAATACCACCTTTGTGAACGATCACTTCATCAACCATCACGGCAGGTGTAGACATAACGCCATACATCATAATTTGATTTGGGTCTTCAACTTTTTCTAAATTGATGGCGACCTCAAGTTGTTCTGCGACCTGAGTGATTAGCACGATGGTGTTTTTACATTTAGAACAGCCGGTACCGAGTACTTTGATATTTTTCATATGTTTCTCTCGTTCTATAAAAATGGGGTGAAGGCATTAAATATCCAGCCAACACAGGTAAACGCAAACAGAAGTGTGGCAAATAAAATAGCAAGTAAGCGCCACTGCATAACCTGTTTTAATAAAATAAATTCTGGCAAACTGGCTGCAACGGTACTCATGCAAAATGCCAGAGTCGTTCCGACCGGTAGACCGTTAGTGATTAAGCTTTCCATAATGGGAATGACGCCTGTTGCATTGGAGTAGAGAGGAATGCCCAAAAACACAGCGGCTGGGACAGACCACCATTGGCCATCACCTAAATGTGTCTCTATCCATCCATCAGGCACAAAGCCGTGTAAAGCGGCCCCAAGACCAACACCAATAATAACCCACTTCCAAACGCGACCAAAAATGTCAAAGGCTTCTGTTTTTGCAAATTGGTGGCGTTCCTTTATGGAAAGTCTTTCGGTTTCTTGTGGTGTTGATTTTTGGCTTTCAGTTTGTGATTGTCCTCGAACCAACGCTTCAGCAGCAAATGATTGTAACCAACGCTCTGCTTTGATGGCATCTAAAAAAAGCCCGCCCAATATACCAATGCTCATGCCGACAAAAACATAAAGTACCATGAATTTAAACCCGAGCAGGCTCATCAGTAAAAGGATAGCCACTTCGTTAATCAAGGGTGAGGTTATTAAAAATGCCATCGTAATACCCACCGGTATACCGGCCGATGTGAAGCCAAGAAAAACGGGAATGCTTGAACAAGAACAAAAAGGCGTGATTGCGCCGAAGCTTGAGCCCATTAAATAGCCAACGCCCTTATGCTTCTTTTGCAGGTAGTCTCGTACCTTTTCAACATTCAGGGAAGCGCGCATCAGCGCGATGAGATAGATCATGACGACCAATAATACAAATATTTTACTGACATCTTCAATGAAAAAATGTACTGCATCAGCTAATTTCGTTTCTGATGCTAGCCCTAATAGTTGATAGGTCAGCCAGCTAGCAAAATCGGTAAAAATTTGAAACATAACGCCTCTCTATGTCGCCGTTCAAGAAAGTTTAATCCAGCCCCATTAAAACACGTATATGCTGCTCGGCGCTTCTGGCGAGCGCATCGACGACATAGCCCCCCTCAAGCATTGAAACAATGCGATCATCGGCGTATCGATGGGCAATTTGGGCTGTTTTTTGGGTGACCCAACGATAATCCGACTCGTTGAGTTGGAGTTGTGCCATATCGTCTTGCCAGTGCGCATCAAAGCCAGCTGAAATAAAAATAAATTGAGGCTGAAAAGCCTCTAATGCTGGTAACCATTCTTTTTGTACGGCCATACGAAATTCAGGCCCAGCAGAACCAGGGCTTAGTGGGCAGTTAATCAGGTGGCCTGGAACGGTGGGTCGGCCTGAGTAGGGGTACAACGGGTGTTCATACGAGGAGCAGACCATGACGCGTTCATCATTTTCAAAGATATCTTCAGAGCCGTTGCCGTGATGGACATCAAAATCGATAATGGCAACACGTTCTAAATGATACTTTTCAAGTGCATGGGCAGCAGCGACAGCGATGTTATTAAAAAAGCAAAACCCCATCGCTTGATTACGCTCGGCATGGTGGCCGGGTGGCCGAACAGCGCAGAAAGCATTATCTACTTTTTTCTCCATAATGAGATCGACCGCCATAACACCGGCTCCCGCTGCTTTGAGGGCTGCATCGAGTGAGTGCTCATTCATAAAGGTATCAGGGTCAGTATGAAACAAGGGCTGTCCAGGCAGAGGTGAATTTTTGAACAGATGATCAATATGCCGTTCGGTATGGACGCGTAAGAGTGCCTGTCTGTCCACGGTAGGCGCCTCAAAATGTTCAAGAAAATCCCAAAGTTGTCGTGATTGAAGTTGCTCCTGTATCGCTATAATGCGTGCAGGCTCTTCTGGGTGGCCTTTTGTCATTTCATGCTTAAGGCAATCGGGGTGTGTGATATAGGCCGTTTTCATGGGTTTTTTTCTTGAATAGTTTTAGAGTTTACCCAGCGGCTGCTTAACCGTTTTTAAAAAGCGTTGTTGCCGCTTCTCCGTTAAGTCTAGATGCCGGTAAACACGTACTTTGATAATGTCTGCAATTAGCATCCAAATGATCGCATAACCCCATATTAAGCCAATATAATGCCAGGGTAAAGCTGGCATAAACCAGCCATTGGCAACGATAATGGTGGCGGTGATTTGTGTGGAAATAATGGCAAGAAATAGAGTTCGTGAGGGGAGAGGTCCTGAATAAAAGGCTTTTTTGGTACGAGCAACAAAGAGGGTGAGGTGGCCTGCGACAGACATCTTCAGAAAGATAAAAACCTGTAGTTGCTCAGTGCTGATCTGTAGCCACTGTTCCGCAATAACAAGCAAGCCAAAACTAGAAACGACGCCTATAATTCCCAACACGGTTGCAATGTTGAGCACACGCTCCATTTTCCAGCGTACCGGCTTGGGGTCTAGCCAAGTATTGTCATAGGCGATGGACATGATGGGGAAGTCGTTGAGCAGTGCGAGTAAGATGATCATCACAGGCGTGAGGGGGTAAAACTCATACGTTACCATTGCAAGTACCATAAAAATCATGATACGGATGGTTTCGGTTATACGGTAAATGGCGTATGCATTCATACGGCCGAAAATACGACGGGCTTCGTCAATGGCATGGATAATGACGGACAGCCCTGGTTGTGTTAACACTAGGTCAGCTGCCGCTCTGGCCGCATCAGTTGCACCGCTAACGGCTATTCCCATATCGGCCTGTTTCAAGGCAGGCGCATCATTAACCCCATCGCCTGTCATGGCGACAATATGATTTTTATCCTGCAGTGTATGGACTATTGCAAATTTGTGCTCAGGGAAAACTTCAGCAAGTCCTTCACTTTTTTCAATTCGATTGGCGAGTTCTATATCGCTTTGTCCTTTTGTATTGAATAGTGAGTCCGCTGTGCATATGGTGCTACTCATGCCGAGACTTTTGGCGGTTTCAACGGCGATGGCAATATTGTCTCCAGTGATCATTTTTGTCTGCACACCACGGTTTTTGGCCTCTTGAATCATGCTGGCAGAATCTTCTCGAGGTGGGTCGTACAGTGCGAGCAGCCCCATGTATTGCCATTTTCCTTCTTCATCTGTGCGAGCGACACCCAGTGCGCGGTATCCTCGTTTAGCGAGAATTTCAATGTCTGTTTTTATTGTTAATGCAACGTCTTTGTTATCTTCAATAAGGTTGAGAATAACTTGGGGCGCGCCCTTTGAGACGAGAAATTGATTATTATTCTGATCAATAATTTGAGCTTCACTTCGTTTGTCTACAGGGTTATAAGGGCGATAATTTTTTTGCTGATAAGCCGACAATGTGGCTCTGTTATCAAGCCCAGCGAGAACCGCTTTGTCGATGGCATCTTGGCTGTCTACTTCAGAAGCGAGAGAGGCTGCAATAATGAGTGATTGGTCGGAATCAGCTTTTATAAGAATAGGCTTCCCCAGCGTTAACTGATTGAGTGTGAGCGTGCCGGTTTTATCAGAACAAAGAATATCAACGCCAGCCAACTCTTCAATGGATTCAAGGCGCGTTACAATCGCCTTCATTTTTGAGAGTTTCAGTGCGCCAATCGCCATTGTTACCGATAAGACAACCGGCATAGCAACCGGTATTGAGGCAACAATTAGGATGAGGGAGAACTGCATTAATTCCATTATTGGCACACCGCGATACAGTTGCACAATAACGAGTAGTGCGACTAAGGTGAGGCTCATGTAGATCAGATAGTTGCCAATGTTAAGAATGGCTTTTTGAAAATGAGAGGCGGAATGGGCGCTTGAAACAAGTCCGGCTGTTTTGCCTAAAAAAGTTTCTCGACCTGTTTCGCTAACGATGGCCGTCATCTTGCCCTGTGTAACGGCTGCTCCCGAGTAGATAAGCCCGCCTTGGTGCCGAGTGACGGGTAGAGATTCACCCGTAAGGGCCGACTGGTCAATACTGAGGTACTCCCCCTCCAGCAATAAGCAATCGGCAGGAATAATGTCGCCCAGTTTTAACTTAATGAGGTCACCGGGAACGAGCAAACGCGCTTCAATTTGTTGCCATTTTCCACCCCGGCAGACTTGGCTGTTAAGGGCTAGCTTCTTTTTAAGCGCATCGACCGCATTGCCAGCCTGATAAGATTGCCAAAATCCAATAGCGGCATTGAATAGGAGTAGGGTTAGAATAATGGCGAAATCGGCCCAATGTTGAACCATCGCGGATAAAAGCGCAGCCGCTTCGATCATCCAAGGGATAGGCCCCCAGAAATGGTTTAGGAGTAATTTTAATAGATTACGTTCGTCATCCTCTAGTCGGTTCTCGCCTTTTTCAAGCAGGCGTTTTTCGGCCTCTGATGTTGACAGGCCTTCTGGGCTAGTTTGAAATTTAGCCAATATTTGTTGGGGATTAAGGATGTCAGTTTTCTGCGTAGTAGATTCCATTATTAAGCCTTATAAACAAATTAAAGATGATCGTTATTTCAACCTATAAAAAACTGAAAGGGTGTTCATTTATTCTAACTGTAAGAAGTGGGTTTTTTAGTGAGAATACTCAAGTTTTCATATTGTATAGTCCGTTATACTTCGAAGTCGGGGATTACAGCGGTTTGCGCACGGTTAATAATTCATTATATGTATCATATTGCTCATCCTTTATGAATCACTAGCAGCGCTTAAGTGATTTTTTTACGCTTCAGTAACTGTTCAGTTATTTCGACTATACTTGAATAATATGACTAATCGATTTGATGTTAGTTCGAGTAAATACCCTAGAGCTATCTGCCCCTCTAAATGCACGGTCCGATTATTTAGCTGCGAAGCTTCTTTATTGAGATGGTGGATTATAAATATAACGGGTGCGTGGTTTTTACGAGAAGAAATCGGGTTTTGTTTGTGTGCAACGGGTGTTGACGTAATTTTAAGGAAGAGTGAAAGTTGAAGCGACAGGGGAAAATTAGACAGTACGATACTAAAATCAATGCCATTGCGCGTTTAGCCGATAGCGCTATTATTTTTTTAACGTTCGTATCAATTGTCGATATATTGGCTGTTGACTGGATGCCTTTGTATTTACCAGTTGTTCTTATAGCAATGGTGTTGTTCAATTTCTTTGCTGAATCGCAAGATGCGTATCGGTCTTGGAGGGGGACGGGAATTCGCGCTGAAATAAGTGCTGTCTTGTTTTCTTGGGTTATGACAGTAGTTTCTCTCATACTGGCAGACTGGTTGGTGTTTGAAACAGATATTTATTATGCAACCTTAATGCAAACCTGGTTGGTTGTCGTGCCTATTCAATTAATTGCCTGGCATGCAGTTGTGCGCGTTATGCTCAGTTATTTTAGATCTAAGGGGCATAATTCTCGCCAAGTGGCCATCGTTGGGGCAACGCCACTAGGCAACCGATTAAGGCAAGCCTTTCAGGATATGGATTGGAGCGGGCTCAAGTTTGTTGGGTATTATGATGATCGAGCCGATGTATCTGGTGATAGGCGACTCGATGGGGAAGGGGTTAACATTGTTGGTGGCACAGAGCAGTTGATAAGCGATTGCAAAAGCGGTGCTGTCGATACGGTTTATATTACGATCTCCATGTCTGCGGAGAAAAGAATTAAAACGTTAACGGAAAAGCTAGCCGATAGCACAGCATCCGTTTATTTTGTACCAGACCTGTTTACCTTTAACTTACTTAATTCTCGTTGGGTTGATTATCAAGGCATTACGGCGGTCAGTATTTACGAAACGCCATTCGCAGGTTTAGATAGTTTGTTAAAACGCATAGAGGATATTGTTTTAAGTATCATTATTCTCACCTTAATAACGCCTATTATGTTGATTATTGCCTTTGCTATAAAGCTTACCTCGCCAGGTCCTGTATTGTTCAAGCAAACACGCTATGGCGCCGATGGGGATGAAATAAAAGTATGGAAGTTTCGCTCAATGACGACCCAAGACAATGGTGAGCATATACAGCAAGCGACAAAAGGTGATCCACGTATTACACCGTTTGGTGCATTTATGCGAAAAACATCACTTGATGAGTTGCCGCAGTTTTTTAATGCATTAAGTGGCAGTATGTCCATCGTTGGCCCTAGGCCACATGCTGTGGCGCATAACGAAGAGTACCGAGAGAAAATACAAGGTTATATGCTCAGGCATAAAGTAAAGCCGGGAATTACCGGTTTGGCGCAAATTAATGGGTTCAGGGGCGAAACAGATACGCTGGATAAAATGGAAGGCCGCGTTCATTACGACCTTAAATATATCCAAACATGGTCCATAGGTTTGGATCTTAAAATTATATTTCTCACTATTTTTAAAGGCTTCGTCAATAAAAATGCGTATTAATTTACTATCAATATCTTTTTCCAATATAAGCTACATTGATGAATATCACTTTATTAAGGTGATTAAAGTTAAATTAATCAACATTTGCATATTATTGAATATATAATTCAGTTAATTCTTGATTAGCTTTAGAAAAAGTTTTTTTATTAAGAATTTAGTACCAAAGTACAATTGATATCGTTTTTACTATTGTGTACTTTGGTGTCGTCTAAGTAAGGTAATAATGCGTTACTTAGATTTAAACCACTTGTTAATTATAACAAGCGGTTTTAAGGCCAAACTTGGTGTGAACCAAGGACGGAAAGTCACAGATCTTTAATGCATGCAAACCTGAAGATGGCTGGACTGCATTACTTAAGAAACATTTAAATTAATTTAAAGGAAAAAATTATGAAAAAAGTAATGTTTATTATTGTGGGAATGTTGTTTGCGGTAACAGTTAATGCGGCATCGTTAAACTTAACATTGGCTCAAACGGGTGGTGATTTGGTGTCAATTGTTGACCCTGCAAGTGGGCAGTTAGTTGCCGCATCAGATAGTTATTTTCAAGCTGCTAATGGAGCGGCGACCTTTGCTTTGGATGTTGAAGGTAGAGACACTAGAGGTTGGTTCAGTGGAAGTTTCGATGATTTTACCACAAAGTCTTATTTTAAATTATTTGAAGATGGATTAGAAATTGTAAGTGCTTTGATTATTGGGCCAGATGCAAATAATGCAGGAAGTTTTGCTTTTAATTTAATGCTTAAAGAAGCTAGCATTTATGTGATTGAAGTACTAGCTGGCGAAGGTCAAAGTTATGACTTTAGAGTTGAAACACCAATTCCAGCTGCATTATTCTTATTCGCTCCAGCGTTACTAGGCTTCTTCGGCTTACGTCGTAAAGCAGCGGTTGCCGTTTAGTTTCTAATAAATTTGCTTTTAGCAAACATGGTTAGGTAAAAAAGGGAGCTTTTGCTCCCTTTTTTATATATTGGGCTACAATAAGTTTAATTTTCATGAGAAAGGAATATCAAAATGAGAAATACAATTTTACGTCGTAGTTTTTTATTGTTGTTTACGTTATTACTTAGTCACAGCGTTATCGCTTCTGAACGGTATTTATTGAATGCCGGCGATATATTAGATATATCAGTCTGGAAAGAGGAATCATTGCAAAAAACAGTCGCTGTTTTGCCAGATGGTAGTTTATCTTTTCCGCTTGCAGGGGAGTTACAGGCTAAGGGTAAAAGCATTAGTGAGCTTGAATTAATGCTTAAGAAAAAGCTTGAGGCATTTTTAACAGACCCTGTGGTAACCGTTGTTGTTGCAAAGGTCAGTGGGAATACGGTGCATATATTGGGTAAGGTTACAAACCCAGGTAGTTTTGTCATGAATCAACAGCTAACGGTTATGCAAGCATTAAGCTTGGCAGGTGGTTTATCTACCTATGCTGAAGAAAATAATATTATCGTGCTACGTGAGAATAAGGGTAAGCAGACAGTTATGCCTGTTCATTACGCAAAGATAAAAGGCGGTGGTGATTTGTCTACTAATGTAAAGCTTGAAAGTGGCGATGTTATTGTCATTCCATAGAGTATTTTTATGTATAAAATAATTTCATTAACGTTGCTAGGGGCAGTCATAACATCGGGCGTACAGGCAGCTGAATGGTCTTTATCAGGCAGTGTGGATCCATCGTTAGAATATGATGACAATATTTTTATGCGCGATGAAAATAAATTAGGTGATTATCACGCAAGAATGAGCCCGACATTAAAAGTGGTCCATGCAATTGAAAACTCTGAAACATCATTAAGCACAGGCTATGTGCTAGATCGATATGAGCGCTCTAGTCAGCTTGACACTGAGAACCCTTTTTGGCGTATTGATACCAGCTATAAAACAGAAAGAAGCACTTGGGGGCTTAACGCGAGTTATGTTGAAAGCACCAGTCGGACAGATGCAGAAGAAGACACAGGTGACTTTGAAACAAACTCAATTTCAACAACAGAACGGATATCACCATCGTATAGCTTTCAATTAACAGAGCGTGACGTTCTGTCGGTAAGTGCCAGTTATTCTACGAAAGAGTATTCAACGGCTGACTTTAGTAATAGTAGAAGCCGCTCACTATCAACGAATTGGCAACATCAGTTCACAGAACGCTTTAATGGTGGTGTTAGCGTGTCTGCCAACAATAATAAATCGAGTGGTCTAACCAGTACGATAGATGACGATACTTATAATGTGTCCTTAACAACGAAGTATGATCTCTCAGAAATTTGGGCTATAAACGGTAGTGTGGGCTTGCGCCAACTCGATAGCGAACAAAAGGACCTGTTTGGTTTTACAGACAATACCAGTGATACAGGTTCATCACTAGACCTGAATATCTCCTATAAAGGCGAAGTGGATACTGCAAGCTTAGGCCTTTCACGCTCAATATCACCCTCTAGCACAGGTGGTGTGAATGAGCAGGATAGAATCAGTCTTAGCTGGTCTAGAGAGTTGACAGAGACATTGACAGCGCGCATTAGTGGTAGTTTCCTAACAACGACATCCGCAATAGATGATAGTAACGATAAACGTGAAAACCTCACTTTATCACCTTCTGTTAATTGGAAGTTTTCTCCGGATGCTAGCCTTTCTTTATCGTATAAATTTCGTCAGCAAAAAGAGTCAGATGCAAATACTGATGCAAGCAGTCAAGCGGTTATGTTGACGTTAAACTATGGTTGGGACGGTTTTAGAGTCTCTCGCTAATTTATAGAGAAGAAAATGGAAGAAGAAGTTAAAGGAATAAGCGATTATTTAGAAATTCTTAATCGTCATAAAAAATTAGTTATATACCCAGCGATATTTCTAATATTAGTCTCGGCTGCTACGGCACTCTTGTTGCCCGCAACGTACAAATCCAGTGGGTTAATTTTAATTGAATCGCAAGAAATTCCTAATGATTTAGTGCGCTCAACGGTGACAAGTTATGCTGATCAAAGAATAGCGGTCATTAAGCAAAAGTTAATGACAACGACGAGAATAATGGATATCGTTAAACGCCATAACCTCTACCCTGAAGAACGTCAAAAATCTCCCCCCTCAGTGATTGTTTCGCACTTCCAAGAAAACATGTTTATTGATATGGTCAGTGCGAATGTAACAGACCCTCGTAGTGGGCGTGCAAAGCGAGCGAATATCGCCTTCAATGTATCCTTTATGGATAAAAACCCAAGAACAGCACAAGTGGTTGCTAATGAATTAACGACGCAGTTTCTTAATGAAAACGTTAAAACACGTACGGCGCGAGCAAAAGAAACAGAAGGTTTTCTTAAAGACGAGGCAAACAAGCTTAAGCGTAAAATTCAATTATTAGAAAAAAATATTGCTGATTTTAAAGACACTTATAACAACAGTTTGCCTGAACTGCTTCCTTATAATTTATCGATGGTAGAGAGCATTCAGAAAGAATTGGTAGATGGTCAAAACCAGCTTATTGATTTAAAAGAGCAAATAATAACAATGAACTTAGAGTTAGCGAACCTTGATGCATTAATGCCATCATCTGGCTTGCAGCAACCAGCTACAGCGGCTCAGCAACTAGCTATGGCAAAAGCCGAGTACGCTACTCTTCAAGGGAAATATTCTGAAAATCACCCAGATATTAAACGCTTAAAAAGACAAATTGAAAGCCTTGAGCTTGATGCTAAGAACTCGGTTGAAAAGGGTGGTGCTTCTTCAACTCAGTACAGAAGCCCATTGTCTTTAAAAATAAAGTCAAACATAAAATCATCTGAACGGGAAATTAATAGGCTTTTATCTGCAAAAAAAGAATTAAAACAAAAATTAGCCCTGTATGAGAAACGAGTTGTTGATACCCATCAAGTTAAAAGGGCTTACGAAGATTTAATTCGTGACTATGATAACAACCAAGCGAAATATCAGGAATTAAAGTCTAAAGAACTACAAGCGGAACTAGCCAAAAACCTCGAATCTGAAAATAAAGGTGAAAGCTTTACATTAATTGAACCACCACGGGTTCCTAGTAAACCAGAAAAACCAAACCGGCCTAAAATATTTGTTTTGGGAGTGGTGGCATCTATAGCGGTAGGTGTTGGGCTTGCTTTGTTGTTTGAGTTATTGGTCGGTGGTGTGCGTGGTTATGATGAAATGAAGCGAGTTACTGGTAGCGCACCACTTGTTGTGGTGCCTATGTTGACGGTTAAAGGTGAAAATGTTGTAAAAACGACAAATTGCTACACAAAATTATACTGGCTGATTGGAGCGGTTGTGATTGTAGTATTAGGTGTTCACTTTTTTGTTATGGACCTAGAAATACTTTGGTTTAAGGTCCTTCGTAAAATTAGTTTACTTTAAATATTCAACGTTAATTTAGGGAAATAGGTATATGGACAGAATTCAAAAAGCGTTGGATAAAGCAAAAGAAAAACTACAATCTGAGCCCAATGAGCTTAATGTAAAAAGAGGTGATAGTGTCACTTCAAAAAACCAAGCTTTAAAAAATACACAAGATGTTACAGGCATTACTTATACCCAAACAAAAGTGGTAGAGGTTTCTGAGCAACGTTTAGCCGATAAACGAGTAATTGCATCGCAATATAGTAATTCACAGTCCGGCGTGTTTAGAATGCTGCGTACACAAGTGTTACAAAAAATGCGTGAAAAGAGTTGGCAGACACTAGCGATTACATCGCCAACTGCAGGTGAAGGTAAGTCTTTAGTATCCTCTAATCTTGCCGTTGCTATGGCAATGGAATCAAATCAAACGGTTTTATTGGTTGACTTGGATTTACGAAACCCACGGTTAAATGATTATTTCAGTTTGGATGTAAAGGTGGGCCTAAAAGATTACTTGGAAGGTGATATTGATCTAACTGACGTCCTAATAAACCCTGGTGTTAAAGGCTTGGTTATATTGCCAGGAAAAGGTCGAGCAGAAAACTCTGCAGAATTACTATCAAGCAAAAAAATGAGTCGCTTAGTTGCTGACTTAAAAGCGAGATATAACTCAAGAATGATTATATTTGATACGCCGCCAATCCTACAAACAGATGATGTTTTATTGGCATCTAAATATATTGACTCTACGTTGCTAGTTTTGGAAGACGGTAAAAATAAAGAATCAGAAATAGTTAAATCACTTCAGTTATTAGAAGGAACTCATCTCATTGGTAGCGTGCTAAATAAGTCCGAAAAACCGCCTATGCACCAAAGTTACTAAAAAATGTATACGGAACACTTTGGCTTAAATCATAAGCCATTTAATCAAGTACCTGATCCAAATTTTTTATACTTAAGCCCTAATCATAAAAAAGCATTAACACTGCTAGAGTATGGGGTTGTTAGTCATGCGGGTTTTACAGTGGTAACGGGTGAAATTGGTGCAGGTAAAACAACACTGATTAGAGCATTACTTAAAAAAATAGACGATGACTGTGTTATTGGTTTAATCAACAATACACATGAATCATTTGGCGGGCTAATGGAGTGGGTGCTAGATGCATTAGAAATTGAGTCAAACGCTTCAGATAACGCCGGTAGGTATAGAGATTACATCAACTTTGTTATAGAGCAGTACGCAGAAGGAAAACGTGTGATTCTTATAATAGATGAAGCACAAAACCTTAGTGTAAAAGCGCTAGAAGAGCTACGTTTATTATCAAATGTAAATATTGACGCAGATATCTTTATGCAATTAATTCTAACAGGGCAACCGGAATTAATAGATAAACTAAATGAACCAGAACTTGAGCAATTTGCTCAACGTATCGGGGTTGAATATCACCTTAAATCGTTGGATTATAGGCAAACAGAAAAATACATCACTCACCGGTTAAAAACTGCGGGTGCTAGTTATCCTATTTTTACCCATGAAGCGTGTGCTGCCATCTTTTGTTATAGCGAAGGTGTGCCAAGACGAATTAATAATTTATGTGATTTTTCCTTGGTATATGCCTTTGCTGATGACGTTAAAACGATCAAAATCAGCACCGTTTTAAGCATGATGAAAGATAAAAAAACATCACGCATCATAAAGCCGTCCGGGAAACCGAACCCACAGGTAGATAGTGTTCGAAACTTATTAAAAGAAAAATATAAAATCGACCTGAGCTAGCGATTTGAGAGGTTGCTCACACATCTGATCAATGTGAGGTCACTTTTCCACCTAGTTTGTTTTTATCAACTATTCTTTACTCCAGTCAAACTTAAAACTGGATACCGAAATGAAAACGTTAAAAACCCTTCTTACCCTTTGCGTATTACTGTTAGCTAGCACATCGCTCTATGCACAAGACTATTATGTTTGCGATACGGGGAATGATGAGAATTCTGGAACATCAACATTCGCACCATTTCAATCGGTTCCCCGTGGTCTACGTGCGTTTAATGAAATGCAAGGAGGCGATAGTGTCCTGTTTTGTAGAGGTGGGACCTTCAATATTATCCCAAGCTCATCTTTATATAACACAAAATGTAGCACTAGCAATGTTTGTACAATAGGTGCTTACGGTGAAGGTGAAAGACCAATAATAATATCCAAAGGAAACACTAGGCCTGCCGCAATACATTTTTCAGATGGCGGAGCACCTTCTAAAAGTGGTGGTTATGTTGTTAGAGACTTAAAACTGGTTTCAGATGGCACGACACTTTTTGGGGTAGAGTTTATTAATGATGTAGATGACGTTCTGCTGGATAATCTGCATATTCAGGGTTTTGGTATTGGCGTTTATTCTGCAGGGTCCAATGCAGTTACCTCTACAGACGTTAATGGCACTAATGACAGAATAACACTTAAAAATTCAACCATAATTAATAATTCTGCTCAAGGTTGGTTAGGTGGTGGGATAAATCTTCTTATTGAAAATAATTTATTTCAAAACAACGGGTTTGAAAAGGCCGTATTCAACCATAATATTTACTTGTCAGGTTCGACCCGTACTGTTACCTCTGGTGTTATTGTTCGCGGGAACACCTTATATCAATCGGCTATTGTTGATGGTCAGTGTCAGGGCGTTTCGTTAGTTGGGCATGGGGTGATGGATAATGTCCTTATTGAAAACAATATTATTAAGGAAGATGAAGGTAAAGCAGGGGGGGGCTGTTGGGGTATTGCTATTGATACAGGCTATGCAACGGAAGAAGAATTTAAGAACCTAACCATTAGAAATAATACTATTATTAACGTAGGCGGTATGGCAATAGGTTGTTCATCTTGTGTTGGTGTGTCAATTGAAGGCAATACCATTGTTGATCCTTCAGGAATTTTGTCTAGAGGGATTAGTGTGCCGAATAGAGGAGAGGATGCCGTTAAATCAAATGACGTGAAAATTTCAGGGAATAGAATTTTGTTGAGCAAAACCGACAGCTCAGGAATTAATGTAGAGGGAAGTAATGTCTTTAGTGTTGTTAATAACAGCATTGAGCAATCCTCCTTGGCCTATGCAGACTGTATCAGAAGAACTAGTGCAAATGCTGATACAGATATATCCTCAAATCAGTGTAATAAGTATGTGTCTTTTTCAGATGTTTATGACGGCACTAACCCAATAGGTGCAGCGCCAATAGATGCTGAACCAATAGATGCTGAACCAATAGATGCAACGCCAATAGATGCAACGCCAATAGATGCTGAGCCAAAAGTAGGTATTCCGTTAGGTGAAGAGCCAATAGACGCGACGCCAATACATATCAGCTCAACAGATACAAGCTCAACAGATACAAGCTCAACACATGAAAGCTCAACGTATGCAAGCTCAACGTATGCAAGCTCAACGTATGCAAGCTCAACACATGAAAGCTCAACGGATACAGGCTCCACAATCGTAAGCGCGGTATATATAAGTCCAAAATATTCAAGCCTTACAAACCATGCGAAATCAACAAAGCATGTAAAATCAAAATGTAGAGCCGTATCATCAAGTGGCAGTTGCCTGATGAGGTAAGGTGAAAATACCACACATAAGTACTTTATTATTTAAGGTGGTAGATAGTCATTAATTAATTAATTAAATTAGTTTGTCATATCTAACCTGATGTAAACTAAAGCAACCGTTAGGTAATAACTCAATTAAGGGGGGTGTTTACACCCCCCTTAATAACATACTCCAGACAACAATATAGTAGGCAACAAACAATAAGATGGGAAATGGATTGGCCTATGCAGTATTAGCCTTATGGCCTTTGCTTGCAATTTATTGGTATAAAACAAAAAACATTAACACCGCCACATTATGGACAATAGTGGGCGGTTTTATGTTTCTGCCTGTTAAAACCTTCGTTGACTTTCCAATGATTCCCCCCCTGGGTAAAGAGACGGTTCCTGTAATCGCTGCCTTAATAGGCTGCTTGTTAATCAAAAAAAAGAAAATAGCGTATTTTTCCGAACTTGGAAACATAAAATATCTTGTTGTGGCTTTATTGTTAATCCCTTTTTGTACGGCTGTATTGAATAGCGGCGCTGTCAATATTGGCGGCAGATATTTGCCCGGTTTAAGCTATTACGATGGTTTGTCAGCAACATTGAATCAATTCCTGCTGATTACGCCGTTTTTTATAGGCAGGCAGTTTTTTAAAACTTATGAACATCAACTATTGATGTTTAAATTTTTGGTCGTTGCTGGTTTGCTTTATTCAATAGCTGAATTATTTGAAGTAAGGATGAGTCCTCAGTTGCATACCTGGGCTTATGGTTATTTTCCACATAGTTTTATCCAGCAATATAGATTTGGAGGTTTTCGCCCAGTGGTGTTTATGGGGCATGGCTTATTAGTTGCATTTTTTACAGTTGTTGCCTTAATGTCGGCTGTTGCGCTTTGGAAAAATAAAGTGAAAATTAAAAACTACTCCCCAGCCATTGTTAGTTATTATTTATTCGTGGTGTTAGTTTTTTGTAAAAGTATCGCCTCAATTTTCTATGGCATGTTTGGTTTTTTCGCCATCAAATTTATAAGGCCTAAAATGCAACATAAAATAGCTATTTTATTAGTTAGTCTGGCCATGCTATATCCAATGATGTCTATCGTAGATGTGTTTCCTCACCAGGCGATAATCAATGCTGCTGAGTCTATGAGCCCAGAGCGAGCAGCGTCGATAAAGTTTAGATTTGATAATGAACGTATTCTTTTATCTCATGCCCGTGAACGTCTTTTTTTCGGTTGGGGAGGTTGGGGGCGTAACCGTGTATATAATGAAGAAACGGGGAGGGATATATCCACCACTGATGGCAGGTGGATTATCACTTTTGGGTTGTCGGGCTTAATCGGATTTTTAACGGAGTTTAGCTTTTTAGCCATCCCTGTATTGTTGGCATATAAAGCATCCCGTTATCTTAAGTCTAAATCAGAAATAACATTATTAGCGGCGCATGCTTTATTAATTTCTATAGTCATGATAGATCAGCTCCCTAATGCATCATTAGGCCCCTGGCTATGGCTGCTAGCAGGTATTTTACTTGGACGATCTGAAAAGATAATTGCTGAAAGTAAAAAAATAGTAACGACCATGGCCCGCACATAAATGACCCAAACACTTAAGCAGCGGGCAATACACGCAGGCAGCTGGGTATTAAGTGGACATGCTGCCTCGCAGCTTATTCGTTTAGGTGGGAACTTGATTCTTACTCGCTTGCTGGTGCCGGAAATGTTTGGCTTGATGGCAGTCGTTTCGGTTATCTTGAATGGGTTGGCAATGTTTTCAGATCTAGGAGTTACTCAGAATATTATTCAGAGTAAACGAAGTGATGAACGAGATTATATAAATACCGCCTGGTCTGTTCAAATATTACGTGGCAGCGTGATGTTTCTACTAATGTTAATATTAAGTATTAGCTTTTATTACGTTGGCGGGTCAGGACTCTTTGCAGAGGGCTCTGTATATTCTGACACTGAGTTACCCTTTATTTTAGCAGCCATGTCACTTACCGGCTTGATTTCAGGCTTTAACTCGATAAATCTAGCGCTTCTTAACCGTGATTTAAAGTTAAAAAAAATCATGACGATTGAGGTGTTAAGCCAAGTGATGGGGTTGCTGGTCATGATTGCATTAGCTTGGTATCAACGTGATATTTGGTCGTTGGTTGTGGGCACGGTGTTTTCAGCTTTTTGTAAAATGCTATTGTCACATCATCGGTCGCTTGGCGATAAAAGTTGTTGGGGCTGGGATAAAGAGGCCCTGTATGAAATATTTCATTTTGGGAAGTGGGTTTTTGGTGCGTCCATCTTTACCTTTCTAATGGGCCAAGGAGATCGCCTATTGCTGGGTGGCTTAGTGTCACCTAAAGAATTGGGTGTTTATACCATTGCTTTTTTTCTTGCAATGGCATTTAAAGAGATTGTGAGAAAGGTAATGTCCTCGGTTCTTTATCCGGTGCTAAGTGAAGTAGTGAGATCCAGGCCTCAAGATTTAAAAAAAGTATATTACAAAATGCGTCGTCATCTAGATGCAGTTGTCATGATAGTGGTGGGTATTTTAGCGAGTACAGGCCACGTAGTTATCGATTTTCTCTATGATGATAGGTACCAGAACGCAGGATGGATGCTCGAAATTTTATCCTTATCCACTATTTTTTTAGGAATCACTATGGCGGGTGTTTGTTTTATGGCCTTAGGAAACTCTAAATACATTATGTTGTTAACAGGCGTGTCGGCAATATTTTTATTTATTTCAGTCCCACTTGCTTATGGAATCTATGGGTTATATGGTGCGGTGGTTGTGATAGCTTTGAATTCAATAGTAGAGGTTCCGTTGATTTTTTACAAAATGCATCAATACAAACTACTGTGTTTGAAAAGTGAATTTAAGTTCTTCCCGTTATTTTTTATCAGTTATTACATGGGTGATTCTGTTGTTAACTACCTCGGTTTATAATTTATTATGATACTCAGATTTGTTGCATTAAGGTCCCCCCACTCTTTATTGTTTAATAATAAAGCTAGCGTCTGTTTTATTGTGACTGACTTGAAAAGTCATATATGCCGATGACTATAGCGGTATCAATTTTAATGCCGATGCGAAATGCAGAGGCCTATATTAAAGAAACGATTCAATCGCTATTGAATCAATCCTTCTCCCATTTCGAAATAATCATCGTTAATGATGGTTCAAATGATGCGAGCCAAGCATTGGTCGAATCGTTTGTTGACGATCGAATAAAGATTATTCAAGGCAAGGGTCAGGGTATTTCTGCGGCATTAAATTTGGGGTTAAACCATGCACAGGGAAAGTATGTCTGTCGATGTGATGCGGATGATTTGTACCCGCCCGATCGTCTTAAACTACAAGTTGATTGGCTAGAATCGCATGTGAACTATATAGCGGTTGCTGGTAAATTTAGTAGCATGGATGAGAAAAGTAGAGTGATTGCTGAATTTAATACCGGTAACGAAGAAGCTGATATTACACCTGAATTACTGATGGGCAAAACACGGACACATTTAGGTGCATTTTTAATAAAATCGTCTGTATTGAAAGAGCTTCAAGGTTTTCGCGAGTATTTTATAACAGCTGAAGATATAGATATGCAGTTACGTTTAGCGGAGTGTGGCTTGGTGGGGTATATTCCTTGGAATATGTATTTTTACCGCATCCATAATAGTTCTATTACCCACACGCAAGGCACAAACGCAAGAGTATTTTATGAAGCGACAGCGCGAGAATTCTTAAAACAACGGCTGGATATGGGCTTTGACCAACTTCAAAAGGGCGACGCACCAAAGCCACCACTAGTGTCTGGAAAACCGACTGATAGTGTCGATCAGGTGGTTGGCTATATGATTGGTAAATCATGGCAATTACATAGTGATAATAAAAAATATGCAGCCTTGGTTATTGCGCTGCGCGCTTGTTTGAAAAAGCCGTTTTATTGGTTGGTCTGGAAAAATATTATTATGATTTTGATTAAGCGATAAAATGAAAATTACCTTTGTAATGGCTAATCCAAATATGTCAGGTGGTGATAGGGTTTGCGCTATCTATGCACAAAAACTTAATGCGCTCGGCCATAAGGTTAATATTATCGCACCTAAAAAACGGTTTTTGAGCATAAAACATCAGATCAAAAGGCTGCTTAAAGGGGGGGAGTGGGTATCTAAAAAAAAGCAAGCTCAAAATCACTTTGACCTCCTGGGTTTGGCCGTAACCTATTGTAATGACTTTGCGCCAGTTAAAAGCCAGGATGTAATTGATGCTGATATTGTAATTGCAACGTGGTGGGAAACTATTGAGTGGGTGTGTAAATTCCAAAAGTCTAAGGGTGTTAAGGTACATTTTGTTCAGGGATATGACTTGTATAATCGAGTTAGTATAAGCAGTAGGATTGAGTGTGCATGGCAGTATCCTATGCATAAAATAACAATTGCTAATTGGTTGGTAGATATTATAAGAAAAGACTTTTTACAGGAAAGCGTATCACTTGTACCCAATAGTGTCGCACTTGAACAGTTTTATGCTAATCAAAGAACAAAGCAAGTTATCCCAACAGTTGGATTTCTATTTTCAGAAATAGAGCTTAAAGGGGTGAGAGTCGCTTTAAAGGTAATACAGGGCTTGAAAGAAAGGGTGCCTAGTCTTAGAGTGGTTGCTTTTGGTACTCGACCACCAGTAGATATCAGCGTTCCTGATTATGTCGAGTTGAATATCAACCCACCTCAAGATGAAATCCGCTTGCTTTATCAACAGTGTGATTTATGGCTTTGTTGTAGCCTTAGTGAGGGGTTTGGATTAACAATTTTGGAAGCGATGGCCTGTCGAGTACCAGCGGTTTCTACAAAATGCGGGGGCCCTGAAGACATTGTTACAGATGCTAGTAATGGTTATCTTTGTGACGTTAACGATGTGGAATGTTTAACCAGTGCAGCACATAAAGTTCTTAGTTTTAGTGATGAAGAATGGCTAGCGTTTTCTGACAAAGCCTATCAGCATGCAAGTGAGTATACATGGGATGATGCGGCTAAATTATTTGAAGAGGCATTGCAAAAAATCAAATAGTTTTAGTTCTATATCAGGCGGGTTTTAATTAAAAGAGTGTAAGGATTTTGATATGGTTGTGAAGGCTGACTTGATTTATTTTAAAATGGATGCCAATAGTTTTACTTACAGTTTGGTGGCACTTCTTTTTTGTTTTGCCATAGATCAGTTTTATGATAAGCCGCTAAAAACAGTTATTAAAAAGCAGTATAAACTGAGATGTGATGACTTAAACAAGGATGGAATATGATGGACCTTTTAAACGAGATAGATAGAGATAGACTAAAACAAGATTTTTTTGCATCAGAGGGTTTCCCGCATTTTTGTATTGATAATTTCTTAAAAGAAGACTTTGCTGAAGAAATTTATCAATCTTTCCCTAGCTTTCAAGAAGCACAAAAACTTGGAAAAGAGTTTTCAGCGGTTAATGAAAAAAGAAAGGTTCAAATTACAGATTCGGCAAAATTCTCTCCTGCTATCCAGAAACTGAATCAGCTTCTTTGCTCAAAAGAATACCTTGATATGTGGTCTGAGATAACGGGTATCCCTAATCTGTTTGCCGATGCTGAGTTGGTCGGAGGTGGCATTCATGAGACTAATACCGGTGGGCATCTCGATGTGCATGTTGATTTCAACTTCAATAATGAAAATCGAGCGTATCGACGCTTAAATATACTTATTTATTTTAATAAAGACTGGAAAGAAGGTTATGGTGGGTATTTAGATCTTTGGGACAAGGACGTAAAAAAACGCATTGGTTATTTTGAGCCAAAATTTAACCGTGCTTGTGGTTTTATAACCAGTGAAATTAGTTTTCATGGGGTAACGCCATTAACCTGCCCATTAGATGTTATGCGTAAATCATTTGCTACGTATTATTATACGAAAGAAGAGCCTAAGGGATGGGCTGGAGACAAGCATTCTACCATTTTCAAAGCTAGGCCTGATGAGTGGGCTAAAGATAATGTTCTTATGCCGCTTGAAAAGGCATCGAGAAGTTTAAAGTCTAGAATTAGGGGAATAAAGGGCGTGGTTAAGAGAATAATAAAATAAATAGAGTTATGGCAAACGGTATAAACGCTTTGAACAACCAGAGTAGAGAATCAATATGATAAAAAAAAGGTATTTACTCTGCACAAGAATACCAATATTCAGAAAAGTTACAGGAGATTTATATTGTGATCCATTATGGGCTAAAGATCTAAAATATCATTTGGATTATATAGAAGACTTTAGTTTATGTTGCCCTGTTGTTGAGATAACTGACGCATCTGATATCCTTGAAATGACAAACATATCAAAATTCCAAATAACTAAACTTTTTCCTTTAAAAAAGGATGCTGGCCTAGGGAGTATTGTAAAAAATTTTTTACCAAACTGGGTTCAAATAGTACATGCATCAAGGTATGCTGAAGTTATTCATTCAGGTGGTGCTGGTTGGGCATTCCCACTTTCATTCTATTTGTTATTTATCAAACCGTTCATCAAATTCCAATGGATAGTGGTTATTGAATCATCATTTTGGATGCTTCGTAAAAATGAAAAGGTAACGTGTCGAAAATTTTTCGAGCATCACCTTCATACAATAATGTTAAGGCAGTGCATAAAGCTAGCGGATGCTAGAGTTTTCACGCAAACATTTTACAAAGATTACTTTACGGCTGATGAGGATCGTATTTTAATTGCGCCGGCTACCTGGGTTGAACCTGAGAATATATTACCTTTAGATGCTATTGCGGAAAAACATTTGAAGCCAAAGAAGAAAGCATTGGACATTTTATTTCCATCGAGAATGGAAGAAAATAAAGGAGTTTTTGTTGTCTTAGAGGCAATTAGGTTGCTGTCTATAAAACTTCATACCCCAGTAAATATTACTTTGATGGGAAGTGGGAGTTTATCTAGTGAATGTATTCAATTTTCAAATGTAGATCATGGGTTTATAAATGTACAGTATGAATCACCTGTTGAATATGGAGCAAAGTTTTTTCATAAGTTAGCTGATTATGACTTGGTAATAGTAGCTAATTTAGCAGAAGAGCAACCAAGAATTATTTTTGATTCGTTTAGTCAAGGAGTGCCGGTTATTGCATCCAATACGACAGGAATAGAGGACATAACTAAGGATAATGTGAATGCGTTACTGTATCAACGAGGGAGCGCGGCAGACTTAACTAGAAAACTGCTTTATGTTATAGAAAACCCTAGTTCTTTAAAGTCACTCGCTACAGAGGCATTGAAAAGTGTTGAAAGTAAAACTCATATCCAAATGCACAAAGATAGAGCTTTATTCCTAGAAAAAATATTGAGCAATGGACAGAGTAAATGAGAGATATACATACAGATACTGTACTGATTGTCATTGTTAACTATAAAACAGCAGGTCTGACGATAGAGTGTTTGCATTCTTTATTACTAGAGCGTGAAAGTGTTGAGTTCAAAGTAACAGTTATTGATAACGACTCGCAAGACGGTTCTTACGGTACTCTTTTGTCAGCTGTCGATGCTCAAGGCTGGGCGCAATGGGTGACAGTAGTTCAAGCTGAGGTTAATGGCGGTTTTTCATACGGTAATAATCTAGCTATTCGGAATTTTTTAGCGAGAGAGTTCCCTCCAGAATATATCTACTTGTTAAATCCTGATACGGTTGTTAGGAAAGGTGCTATTAATTCATTGGTTTCATTTTTAGATTCGCATTCGGCTGCTGGTATGGTTGGTAGTCGTTTAGAGGGTCTAGATGGCACGCCGCAAGGTTCGTCTTTTAGATTTCACACATGGCTTTCAGAGCTTGATCGTGGGTTTAGGTGGGGGTTTATTTCGAAAATATTAAATCTTCAGGACGCTAATCAAGCACCAAGCCAAGCCACAAAAACTGACTGGGTGGCGGGCGCGAGTATGTTAATTCGTACGGATGTTTTCAGGCAGGTTGGTTTATTAGATGAGTCGTACTTTATGTATTATGAGGAAATGGATTTTTGCTTACAAGCAGCGCGCTGTGGCTGGGAATGTTGGTACGAGCCGAATAGTCGTGTAGTGCATTATGTAGGGCAAAGCTCGGGTGTTACGGATACCAGTGTTAAAGCTAAAAGGAGGCCGGCATATTGGTTTGATTCAAGACGGCGATTTTTTGTAAAGAATTATGGCGTTATACGCGCTTGTCTCGCAGACATCGCGTGGCTAACGGGTTACTCTGCTTGGGTTGTGCGAAACTTAATCCAGAAAAAAACACACAATAACCCACCTCATTTTTTATACGACTCCTTAATGAATAGTGTATTTATAAAGGGTGTTGGCATGTTGCCTGCTAAAAATAAATGAGCGGGATTTAGGATGAAAAGAGACGGTGAGTTTGACCCTGATTTACCACCATTGTCAGATGGAAAGAAAAATCAAAATCCTGCTGGAATGAGCCTTTGGGCGCTTATCAAGGAGGATTTCAATACGCATGAGCGAAAGTTAGTTCAAGGTTTTTGGGTATTGACGTTACACAGGTTTGGTAATTGGCGCATGGGAGTTCACAATCGTTATTTAAGAATGCCATTTTCTATACTATATAAGCTGTTGTTTCCATTGACTGAGGTGTTGTTTGGAATAAGTCTTGGGTATACGGTTAAAGTGGGTCGGCGAGTTAAGTTAGAGCACTTTGGAGGCATGGTGTTGGTGCCAAGGGAAATAGGTGATGATGTGACTATTCGGCAAAATACAACCTTTGGTATTGCTAAGAAAAGCCAGCTTAATGGCAAGCCTATTATAGGTGATAGAGTTGATATTGGATGCGGTGTAGCAATTTTGGGAAATGTGACGATAGGCCATGATAGTGTGATCGGAGCGAATGCAGTGGTGGTTGCGGATATTCCGCCATTTTCACTGGCTGTTGGAGTGCCCGCTAAAATTATTAAGACATTAGATGATAGTGTCAAAGTAACATCATAATGGATTCTAAAGTTCCTGATTGGCAACGTGAAACTCCAGGAAATTTCTGGGATCCTAGCCGAAAGCTATTACAGTCTATTTGGCAATATCAAAGGACCAAACAAAAAAGGCTTTATTGCCTTGCTGTTATCTAGGTTATCCGCTGTTCAACATGGTTTCTGGACGGTCATTACAGGAGTAGAGATAATTTGCAAAACTATCATTTGAAAACAAATGAACTTTCAGTCTAGGGTAGTTGGCAGGCGTGCCCCCTGGATACCTAATGGCAATGAACGAAATGGAGCTTCTTAGCAGTGAATAGAATAAATTCAACAAAGATATACCCGCTTACCGACAGGCAAGAAGCACTTTGGATAGATGATAGCTTGCATCCATTGCTTCCGATTAATAATGTTTTAACGCGCTTTGTTATGCATGGAAGTGTGGATACGGATGCATTTTTGAAAGCATTTAATAGGCTTTGTGATCAGTATTTCGTTTTTTCTTCTTTCGTTGAAGTAGATAAGACTACGGGCAGACGAGTTTTTGGTTGTTTTGAAAAATCACAAGCACCAGAAATATTGGAGATGGATGGCGGTTTAATTTCAGATTATGAAAAAACGAGGGATTTTCAGAGTTGGTGCGAATGTCGGTTTGCTTACGGTGAGAATCTTTATAGAGCAAAGATAGTTAAATTTTCAAATGAATTGTTTGTTTTTTATTTAAATCAGCATCATTCAATTACGGATGGGTTTTCATGTAAAAAAGTACATGAGTTGCTATCAAGCTACTATCAGCAGGAACTTGGGACTGAAGGGGCTAGTGAATTAAGTAGTCAATGTCCTGATAAATACCCTGATTTTCTGGTTGAAAAATACAAGCAGAAAGAAACATTATTTTTTGAAAATAATAATAAATTTTGGCAATCGCGTTATGAGCAAGCAGTAGAGCCAGTTCAGTTCTATAACCAGCCTTCGTATTACAAAACTGCTCAGACAACACGTTTAACATACAAACTGGATGGCAAAACAGTTTCATTGATTAATGATGTGTCGACTTCTATTTCAATGTCGGTTGTGTTTACCACTGTTTTATTCGCTTTTTTAAATCGCGTCACCCTGAATAAGGATTTGTCGATTGGCCTGCCGCTATTAAATCGGACGAGCGACTATTCTGATACTCTAGGGCTATTTATGGAGGTTTGTCCTAATCGAGTAACTCTTGAAGATGGCGATACCTTTGAAACGATAGTGGGTAAGGTTCGTAAGGAAATTGAAGCTGTCCGAGACCATAGAGACCATTTCGTTTCTGCAAAAAAAGCAGGCTATGAGGTTGTTCTTAATATTCTAGCCTCACCACTTGATACATTTGCAGGTTTGAATGCCGACTATGAACTCACCACACCGCTTAATCTTTTAGATGAATTAGAGTCAGATGTTTCTGGCGCAGGGTGGTCGGGTCGAGAAAGTTTGGCGATACAAATTCAGCAATCTTCAGACAAACAACAGTATGAAGTGAGTTTTGATTTTAATTTGGGTGTTTGGACGACCTCGATTCTTCGTGAAAGGGCGATTAAACACTTCTCTATTTTATTAGATCAGTTTTTAACTGATCGTACTCAAGAAATAGCAACGATTGAACTTTTAACCCCAGAAGAAAGCGCTCTTCTTTTTCCGAAAGAAGACAGCGCTTATTTTCGAGATGAGAAAGTGCCAACAGTTGTTGAACTTTTTAAACAACAAGTCGAGCAAACTCCAGATAAAATTGCTGTTCAGTTTGGTGCTGAGAATACTTCCTATGCGTCGTTGGCCAAGCAAGTTGAAGGCTTGGCTCAGCAGTTATGCCAACAAGGCGTAAGGCCAGGAGTACTGGTTGGTGTTTGCATTGATCGCTCACCTCGAATGGTTGTCTGTTTACTGGCGATTATGCAAGCTGGAGGTGCTTATGTGCCAATAGACCCAAAGCAACCATCAGATCGTATTTCTATTATTCTTGAAGATGCAAATCCACTTGTGTTGATCACTGAAACGAATTTAAGGAAAAAGATTTCTGTTGACAGCCGTACACAAGTAATTTGTTTAGACAGTAAGCCAGAAAGTCCGGCTAAAGAAATATTGAAATATCCTGATGTAAAAGGAAGTGATTTAGCCTATGTTATTTTTACATCGGGATCTACTGGAAGGCCAAAAGGTGTTGAAGTTCGTCATCATGGATTAACAACATTTTTACAGGCGATGTCTGCTCAACCAGGCATGAAGTCACAAGATGTCATATTGTCAGTGACGACTATTTCATTTGATATTGCAGCGTTAGAATTGTTTTTGCCTTTAATTCTAGGGGCCACTGTCAGAATTGCACCTTATGATGCAACAATCAATGGCGAAGCGCTAATAGAGCTATTAAGAAATGATATATCTGTGTTGCAGGCAACCCCGGCGACGTATCGATTATTAATTTCAAGCGGTTGGAAGGGGGATCAAAACCTGAAGGTATTGTGTGGTGGGGAGGCGCTGTCTTACGAATTAGCTCAGCAGTTGGTGCCTAAGTGTTCGAGTCTTTGGAATATGTATGGTCCCACTGAGACTACAATTTGGTCGTCAGTTCATCGGGTTGCAAAAAAAGAGAGATCCATATCGATTGGTAAACCTATTGCTGGTACACAAATGTTTGTTTTGAATGAGTTTTTACAACCTGTACCAGTAGGTGTTTCTGGTGAGTTATATATTGCAGGGGATGGTGTAGCTCAAGGGTATTATGGAAACGCTGATTTAACAAAAGCACAATTCCAGCCGAACCCATTTTCAACTGTTGATAATGCAAAGATGTATAAGACTGGAGATTTAGTCAGATATACCTTGGATATGAACCTTGAGTATATTGGCCGGATAGATTTTCAAGTAAAGGTTAGAGGCTTTCGTATAGAAACAGGCGAGGTGGAAACAGTTTTGAGTAATCATGACTCTGTTGCTCAAAGTGTTGTTACAACTTGGCCTGACGAGTTTGGCCAGCAAGCTCTAGTGGCTTATTTATTGGCGTCGAAGGAATCCGGTATTGATGGTAGTGAGCTGCGTAGTTACTTAAAAACAAAATTGCCTGATTACATGATCCCATCTAAATTCATCATGTTAAAAACGTTACCCTTAACGTCAAATGGGAAAGTTGATCGTAAAGCATTGCCGGACCCAGCACTCTCTTTAATAATTTCAGATAGCACAGAATACGTTGAACCTAGAAATGATTTTGAACGAAGCCTTGTCTCGGTTTGGCAGGAAGTTCTTAAGTTGTCTCAAATTGGAATAGAAGATAATTTTTTTGATTTGGGAGGGGATTCGTTGATGACCGTGTTATTAATCCAGAAAATGGAACGTGCTACGGGTATAAAGTTTGATTTGGGGAGTGTGTTTAGTTTCCCGACGATTAAACAGCTGGTTGATGCGCAAAATGACAATGTTGAAAAAAGAGCATCAAGTATTGTTCCGCTGCAATCAAAAGGAGCTGGTGTTCCGCTATTTTGTTTATGCGGGATAAACATATATCAAGAGCTGGCAAATAGTTTGGGTTCTACGCAGCCTGTATACGGTATTTATGTGGCTGAGGAGCAAGCCTTTTTAGAGGATGTAATGGCAGGTAAAAAGTCTGATATTTCGGTCGAACGGCTTGCCTTATCTTATTACGATGCGATATGTCGACAACAGCCTGAAGGGCCGTATCAATTGGCTGGGATATCTTTTGGTGGGTTGTTAGCGTTGGAAACAGCCAGATTATTGAAAGCAAATAATAAAGAAGTGGCTCTTGTTATTTTACTGGATACTATTCTACCGGCAGGTATTAAACGAAGTATATTAAATAATGGCAAGAAGTTAATGAAAAGGATTTTAAATCCATTTCAGTTATTTATTCAAAAATGTCTTCATTCATCAGAAAGCCAAAATCCAATAAATATGTCTCATTTCCGTGAGCAAGCATTTATTAAATGTATGGAAACGTATGAAGCATCAGATGGATTGTATGATGGGCAAGTTATTTTGATGAAAGCAACAGACCATAGTTCATGGGGTAAGGGGGTGTCGTTTTTACCTGATTATGGTTGGAATTGCTTCGTTAAAGGAGCGTTGGATTGTTATGAAATATCGGGTGACCACCTAAGTATTATTAAAGCTCCAAACGTTTCAAAACTTGCAAATCACCTGGCTTCATATATGAAGACGGACGTTCATTAGTGAATTATATGAATGAACTCATTTCTAATACTAAGAGCGAATCTTGTGCAGGGGTCGTAATTGGTCGAAATGAAGGTAGTAGGTTGGTAAGATGCCTTAAGTCTTTACTAAGTTCGCTTTCTACGATCGTTTATGTCGACTCAGGCTCAACAGATGGAAGTGTTGATAAGGCAAAATCACTCGGAGTGACAGTTATACAATTAGATTTGACCATTCCTTTCACCGCCGCACGTGCGCGTAACGAAGGAGCTAATTACTTACTTCAAAAATATCCCGATATAAAGGTTATTCAATTTATAGATGGGGATTGCGAGATTCAAAAAGACTGGCTTCATAAAGCCGAATCCTTTTTAGATGAAAATAACGAGTATGCGGTGGTTTGTGGTCGCCGACGTGAAAGGTTTCCTGAAAGATCTATATACAATCAGCTATGTGACATTGAATGGAATACGCCGGCAGGGGATGCTGCGGCATGTGGTGGCGACGCGCTGATTAGAACGGATGCCTTTAGGCAGGTTAACGGGTATCGAGATGATTTAATTGCCGGCGAAGAGCCAGAAATGTGTTTTCGTTTGCGCGAAAAAGGGTGGAAAATTTATCGGCTTGATGAAGAGATGACGCTGCATGATGCGGCGATAACTAAATTTTTACAGTGGTGGAATAGAGCTAAAAGAGCTGGTTATGCGTATGCGTCATTAAGCTTTCTGCACGGGACGTCTTCGGAGAGTTTTAAAGTGAAAGAGGTGGTCAGTATTTTGTTATGGGGCGGAGTTTTACCTGTGCTCGTGGTTTTTTTGTCGACACTTCATTTAGGAGCATTCTTTTTACTGCTGCTATATCCATTACAGATATGTAGATTAACGTTAAAATTTAAAAGCTTGAATAAGCCAAAAACAGTGACAATAAGCTACGCTGTATCGACCGTAATAGCAAAATTTCCTCAGTTTGTAGGGATAATGAAATTTGCGGTAAATAGGTTACTAGGCGATGATGCGCACATAATCGAATATAAGTAACGCAACTAATAAAATCGGAAAAAATGAACTTTAAAATAGCAATAATAGGTTTGGGATATGTTGGTTTACCCTTAGCGGTTGAATTCGGCAAGCAGTTTTCTACGATAGGTTACGACATCAACACCACGCGTATAAGCGACTTACAGGTTGGCAAAGATGCTACCTTAGAAACAAGTACGGAAGAGATGGCAGAGGCGCATTTATTAAGTTTTACAGATGAACCTTCCCAGCTGGCGATGTGCAATATTTATATTGTAACGGTACCAACGCCTATTGATAGTAGTAAGAACCCTGATCTTTCGCCGGTTATATCAGCGACTCATTTAGTGGCGCAACATTTAAAAAAAGGCGATATTGTTATCTATGAGTCTACGGTTTATCCGGGGGCAACCGAAGAAGTGTGTGTGCCTATTCTTGAGCAGGTGTCGGGCTTGCGCTTTAATGTTGATTTTTACTGTGGTTATAGCCCCGAACGAATCAACCCGGGTGATAAAACACGCCGCTTAACCAATATACTTAAAGTAACATCGGGTTCAACACCGGCTATTGCCACTATGGTGGATGAGTTGTACCAATCCATTATTACAGCCGGAACACATAAAGCGAGCAGCATTAAAGTAGCCGAAGCCGCTAAGGTGATTGAAAACACCCAGCGTGATATTAATATTGCCTTGGTGAATGAGCTGGCGTTAATTTTTAACCGTGTAGGTATTGATACTGAAGAGGTGCTGGAAGCTGCGGGCACTAAATGGAACTTTTTACCCTTTAGGCCGGGGTTAGTGGGGGGGCACTGTATTGGTGTTGACCCATACTATCTTGTACATAAAGCCGAAACATTGGGTTATCACCCTCAACTTGTTTCTGCAGGCCGTCGTATTAACGAGAATATGGGGCACTTTGTGGTGAGCGAGGTGGTTAAGCTGATGGCCAGTAAAAAGCTTAATATCGTTGATGCAAAAATTTTAATGTTAGGCTTAACGTTTAAAGAAAACTGCCCTGATTTAAGAAATACTCGTGTTGTGGGAATGATTGAAGAGCTAACCAATACCTATAACGCAAAAGTTGATGTATTTGATCCTTGGGTGGATAAGCAAGAGGCACAGGCTGTTTATAATTTGAATTTAATAGATCAACCAGCCGCTGGGCAGTATGATGCAATGATTATTGCAGTCTCACATGAGCAATTTAAAGAGCTGGGTATTGAGGGTGTGAAAGCGTTAGGTAAAGATAATCATGTTGTATACGATATTAAGTACTTGTTTCCTTCGGTTGGTGTTGATGGGCGCTTGTAAAGTTTATTGTTTTTTTTAGTGTATAAAATAATGAGGGTAATAGATAAAATATGTCGTATTTATTAGTATCACCCTGCCGTAATGAGGCAGATTTTATGCTTGATACGCTTGAGAGCGTGGTGAAGCAGAGTGTATTGCCTGCACTATGGGTGATTGTTGATGATGGTTCAACCGATCAAACGCCTGAAATCCTACGAGATTACGCAGCACGTTATCCATTTATCCAAATTATTACTCGAGAAAATCGAGGTCACCGTAGTGTTGGGCCGGGTGTTATTGAAGCTTTTTATCACGGTTATGATCAGGTTGATGTGAAGCAGTTTGACTATGTCTGTAAGTTTGATTTGGATTTAGAGCTGCCCGTGCGTTATTTTGAAGTATTAATTCAACGTATGGAGGAGAACCCTCGAATAGGAACCTGCAGTGGTAAAGCATATTTTGAAGATAAAAAAACAGGCACGTTAATTAGCGAAAAATGTGGTGATGAGATGTCTGTTGGAATGACAAAGTTTTATCGTCGTGAATGCTTTGAAGAAATTGGTGGTTTTGTTCGGCAAGTGATGTGGGATGGGATTGATTGTCATAAATGCCGCCAACTGGGTTGGATTGCAGTTAGCTGGGATGAGCCTGACTTGAATTTTATTCATTTACGGCCTATGGGTTCTAGCCAACAAGGAATATTTACCGGACGTATGCGTCATGGGTTTGGACAATACTTTATGGGAACGAGCCTGCTTTATATGACGGCTTCCTCAGTTTTTAGAATGTTACATCCTCCCTATATAATAGGCGGCTTTGCCATGTTGTGGGGTTACATTAAGAGTATGTTACAGCGTAAACCTCGTTTTGAGGATGCTGAGCTGGTTGACTTCATTCGGGCTTATCAATGGCGGTGTTTGTTGAAAGGCAAGAAACAAGCCACACTTGAGTTGAATGAACAACAAGCTAAGGTATGGAAGTCTTAGTGTGCAATTAAACTATAAGGAATTAAATTAAAACATGAAAATTGCAGTCGCAGGTTTAGGGTATGTAGGGCTGTCAAATGCCATGCTACTGGCACAACATAATGAAGTGGTGGCGTTAGACATTATTAAGGAAAGAGTTGATGAGCTTAATAAAAAAAAATCACCAATTGTTGATAGGGAAATTGAAGATTTTTTGCAGAATAGAAAACTTGATTTTACGGCTTCCTTAGATAAAGAGTTTGCATATAAGGGTGCAGACTTTGTGATTATTGCAACGCCTACTGATTATGATCCTGATACTAATTCCTTTAATACTCGTTCAGTTGAGTTAGTGGTTTCTGACGTGCTCTCAATCAACCCGCAAGCTCTGATGGTGATCAAGTCTACAGTACCAGTTGGATACACTAAAAAACTAAACGAGAAATTATCGACTAATAATATTATTTTTTCGCCTGAGTTCTTAAGGGAAGGCAAGGCGCTGTATGATAATTTGCATCCATCGAGAATTATTGTAGGTGAAACATCTGATCGAGCCAGACAGTTTGCAAACTTGTTAGTTAAGGGGGCCGTCAAAAAAGATATTCCTGTATTACATACCAATTCAACAGAAGCTGAGGCGGTTAAGTTGTTTTCTAATACTTACTTAGCGATGCGTGTAGCCTATTTTAATGAGCTCGATAGTTATGCTGAAATACATGGTTTAAATAGTAGGCAGATTATTGAGGGTGTTGGCTTAGATTCGCGTATTGGGAGTCATTATAATAATCCGTCGTTTGGTTATGGTGGGTATTGTTTACCTAAGGATACTAAACAGTTAAGAGCAAATTATAAAGATGTACCTAATAGCTTGATTGCTGCAATTGTTGATGCAAATAGTACGCGAAAAGATTTTATCGCAGATAGCATTATTAAGCTTAAGCCAAAAGTTGTTGGGGTTTATCGGTTGGTTATGAAGAGTGGGTCTGATAACTTTCGTTCTTCTGCGGTACAGGGAGTAATGAAACGTATTAAAGCAAAGGGTATAGAAGTTATTGTTTACGAACCGGCTATACAAGAAAGTAAGTTCTTTAATTCTAATGTTGTGGCGGATTTAAATACGTTTAAACACGAAGCTGATGTCATTATTGCAAATCGACTGACTGATGATATTCGGGATGTTTCAGATAAAGTATATACCCGTGATTTATTTGGTAATGACTAGCAAGAAGTTGATCATGAGAAGTCTCTTATTATGAAAATTGCTTATTTAGCACCAGAGATACCTGCGTTATCGGCAACTTTTGTTTACAACGAAATTTTGCAGCTGGAAGCTTTAGGTGTGCAAGTGGTTCCATTTTCGGTGCACACTCCAAGTTCAAAGGTTAATGAACCAAGGGTTGAGGCTTTAGCGAAACGTACGTTTTATCTCTATGCGCAGTCTAAACTTAATGTATTAAAAGATAATTTGCTTTGCTTGCTGAAAAGTCCAGTATGTTATTTAAAAACGCTGATGATGGTGGGGCGTGATATGTGGCAAGTTGGGCTGTTTAGTCGTATTGGTTTAGGGTTGGTTTATCGTTTCTTTTTTGCTGCCAGTTTAGCGCGCCAGTTACAAGCGAATGGTTGTGAGCATTTGCATGTTCACTTTGCACATATACCGACTGATATTGGAATGTATGCGTCTTCTTTATCAGCAGTTCCTTTTAGTGTTACGGCACATGCTAACGATATATATGAACGTGGATGGCTACTGAACGAAAAAGTTGAACGTTCGGCTTTTTTTGCCACTATTTCAGAATTTAATAAACATTACCTTGAAGATAAAGGCGTTGATGCGAGCAAAATGTGCATTGTACGCTGTGGTGTAGAGCCTAATCTTTTTTCTAAAAGAACGGCTGTCTTAGAGCATAAGAAAACTAGAATAGGTGCTATTGGCAGACTGGTCGAGAAAAAAGGCTTCGATACTTTAATTAAAGCCGTGGCTATTTTAAAAGCGCAAGGTGAGACAATTGAACTGCAACTTGCGGGTGATGGCCCGTTGTTTCAACAATTGCAGGCTTTGGCGCTAAGCCTTGATTTAAGTCCGCAAGATATAACTTTTATGGGTGCAATTGCCCATGCTGAAGTAGCTTCATTTATTAAATCGTTAGATGCCTTTGTGTTGCCTTGCAAGCAAGATGAACAGGGTGATGTAGATGGGATACCTGTAGTATTAATGGAAGCCATGTTATCGGGGGTGCCGGTTGTTTCTACAAAATTGTCGGGTATTCCAGAGTTGGTTGTGCATAAAGAAACGGGCTTGTTGGTTTCCCCAGATAGTGAGGACCAACTAGCCGAAACAATTTTAATGTTAATAAACTCACCTGTGTTAAAAAATCAGATGATTGAATGTGCTGCCTCTAAAGTAAAACGGGATTTCTCACTTGAACACAATGCAAGTAAGTTGAAGGATATGTTTAATCGCGTTATCAATCATATTGTATAGTTTAAAATAATTGTTTGTGTCTAGGCTATATTAAGGACTGTGTGGTTTTATACGACGAGTGTTATTTAGTAAATAAAGAGCTTTTATGAGAGTGAATAATAAATTAAGCCATCGAGGGGTTAGCGTTTTGTTGGGTATAGAAAGATGATAGATCGTACCTGTTAATGAAAACGTCCAGTTCGACACAATATGAATGGGTGAATTACGCTAAAGGCATCGGAATTATTCTGGTGGTTTACGGGCATGTTGCTAGAGGTGTTTTTAATGCGGGAATAACTGAAGATGAGACGCTTTTTAGGCTTGTTGATGCTGTCATTTATTCATTCCATATGCCTTTGTTTTTTTTTATATCAGGCTTGTTTTTTCTCAATTCGTTAAATAAAAGAGGTGTAAAAGGGTTAGTTAGTAGCAAGTTAGGTACCATCGTATACCCTTATATTCTTTGGTCACTTATTCAAGGTGGGCTTGCATACTCATTACAAAATATCACTAATTATAAGACGACAATTAGTGATGTATTAAGCCTGTTGTGGTTACCCCAGGATCAGTTCTGGTTTCTGTATGCCTTATTTGTTGTTTTTATTTTTTATGCTCTTGCCTATAGTTTGCTTCGAAATGTTATGGCTCTATTTGTTTTGTCTCTTTTGCTTTATATTTTTAAAGCTGACTTGAGTATTGGTTGGTCTGTTGCTAATGCCGCTATAAACTTTGGTATTTATTTTTGTGCGGGTATGTTGTTTTCCCATTTTAAGGCTAATGAGTTTAAGGTGAGTTATGGTTGGCTATTAGCGAGCTTGCTTGTGTTTGTCATATCTCAATTTTGCTTTCATAACCAATTTTACACCGGAGATTTGGCAAAGTTGATGATGGCTTTTGTTGGTGTTGGTATGGTGATACTGCTTTCTAAACTTCTTGATCAGCGTTTTCATTTATTGGGGTTACTAGGACGTTGTTCGCTTGAGATATATTTGGTTCATGTGATTTTTGGGAGTGGCTTTAGAATTTTTATGCAATATTGCTTTAATATTGAAAACAGTGTTTTCCATTTAATATTGGGTACCTTGATTGGGGTTTTTATCTCGTTTTTGTTTGCTGAAGCGGTTAAGAGAATGCGGTTCAACTTTTTATTTTCTATGCCTAAACATAGTGTTCACCAAAATAAGACTTGAATGGGCCTAATATAAACATGTTAAAAAGTAGAGATACATGGGCAGTTCTAGGCTTACCATTTGATGTTGTTGATTTAAATCGTTCAGTTACCTTAATTGAAGAGGCAATAGAACAAAACACTCATTGCTTTCTTTCTACCCCAAACCTTAACTTTGCTATAGCAGCTCAATCGGATACGGCATTTTTTAATTCTGTTGTTGATAGTAACCTAAGTGTAACCGATGGGATGCCATTGGTTTGGGTGGCGAAGTTGCTCGGTGTGCCTATCAAGGAACGAGTGGCGGGGTCTACGTTGTTTGATGAGCTATCTTGTCGTTCACGAAATAAGAAAATACGGGTTTATTTTTTTGGCGGCCAACAAGGCGTAGCCGAACGAGCGCATAAGCAATTAAATGAAACCAGTGTGGGTATGCTGAGCTGCGGTTTTTGTGACCCTGGGTTTGTGTCTATTGAGCAAATGAGTGGTAGGGATATTTTGCATGCGATAAACACAGCGAAACCAGATTTTATTGTGGTGGCTTTAGGTGCTAAGAAAGGACAGGCTTGGATTCAAAAAAACCGAAAGTACTTGAAGGCACCGGTTATTAGCCACTTAGGCGCTGTTATTAATTTTATAGCAGGAGATATACAGCGTGCCCCAGAGTGTTGGCAAAGGTTTGGTCTTGAATGGTTATGGCGTATTAAGCAAGAACCTAGTTTGTGGAAACGGTATTTTTACGACGGGTTAATGTTTATTAAAATGTTGTTAATTTATATTTTTCCTTTGGCAATTTATGATCGTTTACTTAAACGGTCAGTATGTTACAAGCAACCATGCGTAATAAGTCCGTCACAAAAAGCTGACGGAGTGGTCTTTTTAAACGGGAGTTTTAAAGCTTCAACCTTGGAGTCGGTAAAACAAGTTTTTTCATCTATACTTAGTGAAGAAAAAGGACGCGTGACAATAGATTGCTTTAAGTTAAGTTATATTGATGCAGCATTTATTGCCACTTTAATGCTGTTTCAGGCACGTTTGGCAAAACAAGGTAGGGAACTAATACTCACTAAAGTGCCAAAGCGAATCAGTACCTTGCTCGTACTTAATAATGTACGGCAGCGCTTTAAGGTTAAGCGTTAATTTAGGATTATAATAAATAATGGAGAGGTCGATTGGTAACTAGAAAACATACGGGTTTGTTCTTGCTGGCATTGTGCGCGGCTATATGGGCTTATTGGAACGGTTTGTCAGAGGCCTTTTTTCGTTGGGAGAGTCAAGAAGAGTATAGTCATGGCTTTTTAATTCCATTAGTCACCTTATATATTCTTTGGGAGAAGAAAGGGCTTATTTTATCGTCCGTAACTGCTCCACAATGGTCAGGTGTATGGTTAATTGTTATTGCCTCTATTGTATTTTTAATTGGCGAAGTTAGCGCTCTATATTTATTAATCCAATACGCTTTTGTATTGGCTTTAATTGGTATCTCACTAGTGACTATTGGTAAAGGTACGCGGTATACAGTTACACCGATTCTTCTCTTGTTGTTTGCTATTCCTTTGCCTTATGTCATTGAGGTGTTGTTAACGGCTAAGTTGCAGTTAATTTCTTCTTCGCTAGGGGTTAGTTTTATTCGCCTATGCCAAATCCCTGTGTTTCTAGAAGGTAATGTTATCGACTTAGGTGTGTATCAGCTACAGGTGGTTGAAGCATGTAGTGGTTTAAGGTATTTGTTCCCCTTAATGAGCTTGGGCTTTATTGCAGCCTATTTTTATCAAGCATCATTTTGGAAACGAGCCTTAGTTTTCTTAGCAACGATTCCTATAACCATATTAATGAACAGCTTCCGTATAGGGGCTATTGGTGTACTGGTGGATAACTGGGGCATTTCTATGGCGGAGGGCTTTTTACACGACTTTGAAGGCTGGATTATTTTTATGGCCTGTGCAGTGTTGTTATTTATTTTAATTTGGGTGTTAGAAAAGTTAACGAATAAAGGTGGGAGCGTAGCTGCTGTGTTTGCTGTGGTTGATACTCCTTTACCAACTGCCGAACAAAATAAGTCAGTTCAACAACTTAGTTCAAAACCACTGATTGTGGCTATTTTATTCTTAATAGGGTCAGGTGTTGTGGCTCAGTTCTTGGATCAACGTACAGAAAAATTTCCTGAACATCGATCATTTGTGAATTACCCTCTACAACTGGGGGACTGGGTGGGTAAGCATGAAAAGCTTGATGCCCCAGTTATTGAAAAGCTTGGTATGACTGATTATTTGCTTGCTAATTACCATAATGATGAAGGAACATTCGTTAATTTTTATGTAGCTTATTATCAATCTCAACGGAAAGGTGTTTCACCACATTCACCAAGAGTTTGTATTCCTGGCGGGGGCTGGGAAATTGCAGAGTTTGAACGTACTGAAGCAAATAATCATCCGGTTAATCGTGTATTGATTAAAAAAGGTAATCAGCGACAATTGGTTTATTACTGGTTTCAAGGCCATGGGCGCATAATTGCAAATGAATATATTAATAAATGGTATTTATTTGTCGATTCGGTATTTAAAAATCGTACCGATGGTGCTTTGGTACGTTACACCATTGCAGTTGGGCAGCATGAAGATATCAAGGTGGCTGAAGCAAAAATTCTATCTTTTATGGCTGAATCAGAATCTCAGCTTAATAACTATATAGTGGACTAGGAATAATAATGAAAACTTTAAAATATGTGTTGGTTTTACTGGTTAGCTTTTGCGGTTTAACGGCGTGTGGTTCACCTGCCGATAGTGCGGCAAGGTTTATTGAAAGCGGCAAAGAACTATTAGCCGAGAACAAGCCTGAAAAAGCTAGAATTGAATTTAAGAATGCTATTCAGGTAGATCCAAAGGTAGCAGAGCCATATTACCAACTTGCTTTGCTTGATGAAAAAGCAAAGAATTGGAAATCCATGTATGCGAATTTGTTAAGGGTTGAGCAACTAAACCCACTGCATCACGAGGCGACAGTTAAATTGGGTCAGATGTATCTGTTATCGGGCAATAATGAATTTGCCATGGAGCGTGCCGATAAGGTTTTGAGTGTTGAGCCTGAGAACACCTTGGCTTGGATTTTGAAATCTAGTATTGAACTAAAAAAAGAAAACTATAACTTGGCAATGGAGCATATTGAGCGTGCCTTGCAAATTGAACCTTCAAATATAGAAGGCATCTCTTTAAAAGCCATTTTATTAAACAAGCAGGGCAACGTTGAGCAAGCTCTTGCTTTATTAACCGAAACAATCAAAAAAGAACCAGATCAGCTGGCATTGAAGATGATTAAGCTCTCTATTTTAGAAGAGCAAAAAGATTACTCGTCTATGGAGTCCATGTATCAAGAGTTGATGGCTCTGCCTGACACTGAGGCATGGGTCTTTGTATCGTTAGCTAAATTATACAATATGCAGGGTAAATACCTTGAGGCAAAAGAGGTGTTAGAAAAATTTGTAAAAGCTCAACCTGCTAATGTAGAAGCTAAACAGCTGCTTGTTTCCTTGGTCGAAAGAAATGATCCAGAGCAGGCATTAAGTATATTGAAGGGCTATATAGAAGAAGACCCAACAGCATTTGATCTTCGTTTTAAAATGGTAGGGCTGCTAATTTCTCAAGGGAAAATAGATGCTGCAAAAACTGACCTAGAAGCGATTAGTCAACAAGCTGATGACATTGAGAGTGCGAATAAAGCAAGTGTGATGTTAGCTAACTTTGATATGCAGCAAGATGATAGGGAAGCTGCTAATAAAAAATTAGATGAGGTTTTTCTTAAAAACCCTGAGCATGAAGCTGCCTTATTATTAAAGGCACGAATTGAAGTAATAAATGGTGATATTGATTCAGCAGTTACGCGATTAAGGATCGTATTGCGGAATAACCCTGAGTCGGAACAAGCTTTGGTATTATTAGCGCAGGCATATATGAATAGTGGTTCTGTTGAGTTGGCAGAAGATAGCTTCCGTCAGGCGTTGGCCGTTAACCCAGGTAATACGGTGGCAGCTTTATCAGTAGCACAGGGTTTGATGAAGTCAAATGACTTAAATAGAACCGAAAAGGTATTGACGGATGCCTTAGCTAAAACACCAAATAATGACGCGATTTTACAAACACTTGCCCAAGTTAGGCTTCTAAAGAAAGATTGGTTGGGTGCACAAAGTATTGTTGATAGCTTATTTGAATCTAACAAAAACATTACTGTCGCCTCATATTTGTCTGCTCGTATATCGCAGGGACAAGAGCGTTATGCTGATGCAATCGAAGAGTACAAAAAGGTATTGCAAGAACGCCCAAGTATGGGGCGAGCAATACAAGGTTTAGCCTATTGTTCAGTTAAGCTAGGTCAGCAACAAGAACTGTTAAGCTATTTGAAAGAGTTTACCGCGAATAATCCTCGCCAGTTTACGGCGTATTTAGTGCAATCAAATATCTATGCTAACGATAAAGCCTGGGAGCAAGCAATAGGAGTATTAAATAGGGGGTTAGCGGCAGAAGAAAAATGGTTAGGCGGATATGGCGCATTGGCCATAAAATATATACAGCAGAAGCAGTTTAATAAAGCCATTGATACTTACTTAACAGGCTTAGAGATAGCACCTAATAATAATGGTTTAGCGATGCAATTAGCCTCATTATACGAGCAGCAAAATGAGTTTGCTAAGGCAAAAGAATTGTACGAGCAAGTGGTGGAACGTGATGCAACAATAGAGCCTGCTATCAATAACTTGGCAAGTTTATTGACGGATCAGTTTCGTTCAGAGGAAAACCTTAAAAAAGCAGAAGAGATTTCAGCTCGTTTTGAAAATGCAACTGAGCCTTATTACCTTGATACTTATGGCTGGGTAAAGGTGCAATTAGGCTTGCTAGTTGAAGCCCAGCATGCACTTGAAGTGGCGACGTTGAGTGCGCCAAATGTTGCTGTGTTTAATTACCACTTAGGGTACTTATACCAGTTACAAAATAAATCACTAAAGGCTGCTGAGTACTTAAAAAAGGCTAAGGAACTAGCGGACGAACAAGGGGATGCAAAAATAAGTGAGCAGGTATCTGCTTTGTTGGCAGCGGAGTAAAAGCTTGAAATAAGCAACCTATGTTTATTTCAAGCATAGGTTGCTGCTGACGTAGAAGATTAACCATCAGCAAGGTTTCATTAATAATACATGTCGGTGAGATCAGTATTTTTCAAACGGTATACCTTATGGTTGCCAAAGACTTGGTTTCTTCTTACGGTATTGTTCTCTATCGGGTTAATGCTTTTACTGAGTTTTAGAGGCATTGGTTTTTTCTTGGCGCAAACAACCCCTAAATACGCAGAATATCTCGTGGTTGAAGGTTGGCAAGGTGAGCAAAGTTTGCAGCAAGCTTTGTTAATATTTAATGAACCAACAAACAATTACAAATACTTAATTACGACAGGTGGGCCAAATACCCAGTGGGGGCAAAAGGTTTGGTCAAACTACGCTGATAAGTCGGCTCATTATTTTGTGTCCCATGGTATAGCCGCTGCAAAGGTTGTGTCTATACCCACGCCTGCATCGGCGCAAAACCGTACTTATTTAAGCGCAGTTATGGTGCGTGATTGGTTTGCCGACAAGAGCATTAAGCTTAATAAACTGGATGTTTTTAGCCAAGGAGCACATGCAAGACGTACCCGTTTATTATATGAATTGGCGTTACCTGATAGTAATATTGGGGTTTATGCTAGTGAGCCTGAAGGTTATCAACTGTATAGTTGGTGGAAAACTAGCCAAGGTTCAAAAGCCGTTTTAACAGAATGGATAGGCTTTATTTGGACGATTTGTTTTTTTGAACCTGGGGCTGTTGGCTCGCATCAAGAAAAGTGGGGCAGTACTAGCAATGATTGATTTAGCTAATAAATTGAGTCAGTAATCTTAAGCAGTTTTTATTGTGTATTAATAGCTGTGGCCTGAGTTGTAAACAACGTGTTGCCTATAACATGCCGATATTTCACAGATGAATAAGCGTACGTTCTGTGTTTTGATACTAAGTTCATGGGCTGAAAACGAGCTTGGTGTAGTCGATTAGTACCAAGGTACAATTTTCAACGACGTATCCTATAGCTACAATTACTCACATATTAAAATAATTAAGGAATGTGGGATTATGGGATCAGAGTTAAAAAAAGTTGGTGTGTTATTCGGAGCTTTACTTCTTAGTACAAATGCTATTTCTGCAACGATTGACGGTGTTATTGTGCAAGGTGCGTCTGAATACCAAGCCAGTACCGATAGCGTAGAAGGTTCAGCTAAGTGGCATTCAAAAGGCAACTATTCAAATGATACCGACTCTGATGATTATTTAGATGGACAGAATCATGAGTATGATGATGCGAGCACCGGTGACCGTTGGGATATCAACTATCTTGGTACCAGTGTTATGGATGGGAAATTCCAATTTGGCGCAGTGGGTGGAGATATTTTAAGCGGAAAAGAAACTGGCTCGAATATTTATTTAGGCGATTTTGCTATTAGTGTCAATGGCTATACCGACCCTACTACTAAATCAGCGGGTTTTGATTATGCTCTTAGGTTGTTAGGTGTGAATGACAGTAAAGGTGTAGCGGAGTTTTCATTATTAAAAGGTGGTGCTTGGGAAAAGGCCGATATCTATAGTGGTTTAAGTGGTCACACGTCTGAAACGTATCGAATGGGTAATTCTAATGGGCGCTTGGAAGAGATTTTACGTTTTAATGGCAATTGGACATCTAATGGTGGAGATGACAATGTGCTTGAAGGTGAGTTTGATTTAAGTTACCTCGCTTTATTTGATGCATCAACAGGTGGAACAATTAGCACTTACCTAACCATGGCTTGTGTTAACGATGAGGCGATAGTTGATATGAGCGTACCACCAGCTGTGCCAATCCCAGCCGCATTATGGTTGTTGAGCCCCGTGTTGATTGGTTTGTTGGGCATGAGACGAAAGTATACTTAACGGATAAAAACCATTCAAATAAGTTAAACCGCAGTCGAGAAAGTGGCTGCGGTTTTTTTATGTCCAGCTTTTATACCCTAGCTTGTTGAGTTTTATAAAACTTAGTTCAAGCAATGCAAGTATATCTAATAAAGCATGTTTGTAATTGTAATCCCCCCATTAATAACCGAAGTTTTAAGTAGAGGTTATGCTGCATTCA
>CAJXTU010000007.1 GCA_913060865.1 uncultured Cycloclasticus sp. | reverse complement strand
ATCTACACACTGCATATCGTCGGCAGCGTCAGATGTGTATAAGAGACAGGAATATAGAACCGGATGGTTTATATAAAGGAGGTCTTCAAAGAGCGCGCTTTTTACCGGCCATTGTAGCTTTGAAAGAGCATTGCGATGTGCTGAAGCTCGATAGTGGTACAGATTATCGATTACGTGAGCTGGAACAGGCAGAAATTTATCATTGGCCGCTAGATCAACAAGCAGACCAGGTGTTAACAAATCTTTTTGAGCATTTGTCTGCCAGTGATGTGGAGCCTGAATCAAGCCTTGAAATAGAAGGGCGTATGATCGATGTTAAACGTTGTGCAGAAGGCGTTGTTTGGTTTGATTATCAAGCAATCTGCGATATTCCGCGTGGTGCAGCAGACTACATAGAAATATCACGTTGTTATCATACTGTTTTAGTTTCTAATGTTGCCATAATGAACGATATGACGAATGATTTAGCTAACCGTTTCATTAATTTAGTGGATGAGTTGTATGATCATAATGTTAAATTGGTGATCTCGGCACAGGTATCTGCCGATAAGTTATATCAAGGCGAGAAGCTAGCCTTTCAATTTGAGCGAACGGTCAGCCGTCTACTTGAAATGCAATCACACGATTATTTAGAAAGACCCCACCTACCATAAAACAGGGAATAACCATGGATAAACAAACACAGACAGAAATAGAAGCAGCAACCTTTAGACGAATTATTCAACATTTCCAAACGCATACCGATGTGCAAAATATCGAGTTAATGAATTTGGCAGACTTTTGTCGCAATTGTTTCTCTAAATGGTATATGGCTGAAGCGAAAGAACGTGATGTGGCTATTGATTATGATGCGGCTAGAGAAGTGGTATACGGTATGACGTATGCTGAATGGAAAGAGAAATACCAACAGCCAGCCACAGCTGAACAACTAGCGATATTTGAAGAAGGTGAAAAAAGACGTAAGGGACTGTCTTAGTCAATTCTAAATAAGGAGAAGTGAATTGTGAGTGAACTACAAAATCAGCCATTAGAGGCTAACTCGGGTAATGCTAAAATTGTTTATTTTTTATATTTAGCCAGTCTGGTGTTTGGCATTACTTCTTTTATTGGCGTTATTATGGCGTATATGAATAGGCAGGATGCAGAGCCCTGGCTTCAAACACATTATCAATTTCAAATAAGGACGTTTTGGTTAGGAATTTTGTACTCGTTTATTGCCTTTATCCTTGTTTTTGTGCTGATTGGCTATGTTTTGTTTTTTGTTATTGTCGTTTGGATGATTGTGCGTTGTATTGCGGGAATGAAAGCATTGGATAAACAGCAAGCTATTGCAGAACCAGCTCGATGGGGTTTTTAGTATTCCTGTTTAGCTGAATTTTACCCTAGGTATGATGATGGATACTAAGGGTAAAATATTTATCTTGTAGGCTCGGTTGGCTTGATCTGATTAAGTCATCGTCACTAATTCTTCAGCGTTAGTCGGGTGAATAGCAACAGTGTCATCAAAATCCTTCTTTGTTGCACCCATTTTAATTGCAACAGCAAAGCCTTGAAGTATTTCATCAGAGCTTTCGCCAAATAGATGGCAGCCGACGACTTTTTCATCTTTACCGGCGGTTATTAGTTTCATTGTGGTTGGTTGTTTGCTGGTAGACAGTGCTTGTGTCATTGGGTTAAACGTTGATGTATATATGGTTACGTCATCACCATGTTGCTCTCTAGCTTGCTGTTCTGTGAGCCCAATTGTACCAATGGGTGGGTGAGAGAAGATAACACTGGGAATAAGGTTGTAGTCCAACTTACGGTCGCTTTGGTTATTAAATAGACGATCACTTAAACGACGAGCAGCTGCAATCGCGACGGGTGTTAAGGCGATTCTTCCGGTGACATCACCAACGGCGTAGATGCTTTTCTGAGTCGTTTCTTGCCATTCATTGGTGTCAATAAAACCCCGTGAGTTTGTTTCTAGTTGAACACTTGAGAGGTTTAACCCATCGGTGTTAGCTTCTCGACCAATGGCCCATAATACCTCGTCAAATTCGCCGTCTAAAATACCGTGTTGGGTATGGATGATTAGCTTACCGTGCGAGTTTTTTTCTATAGATACGGGTGAGCTATTGGTTTCTAGCGTGATACCTTGGTGCGCCATAGCTTTGGCTAATTCTTTGCCCAGCATGCTATCAAACTGCCTAAGTGCTTGCTCGCCACGTACCACTAGGCTGACTTGAGTACCCAGTGCTTGAAAAACACCTGCTAGTTCCACGGCGATAAAGCCAGCACCAATAACAGCCACCTTTTTGGGTTGAGTATTAAGTTCAAAAAAACCATCTGAGGTAATCCCATAATCTGCACCAGGAATATTGGGTATGGAAGGTTTGCCGCCGGTGGCGATAAGGAATCGTTCTGCGGTGATTTGTTGGTTGCCAACTTGGATAGTGTGAGGGTCAATGAATGAAGCACTACCTTCAATATGATCTACGCCGTTATTGTTTAGGTTGTTTGAGTATATGCCGTTAAGGCGTTTGATATACGCGTCACGTTTTTGTTTAAGTTCAGCCCAGTTAAACCCGTTTAGCGAGGCATCAAAACCATAATGACTGGCCGCATGAATCGCATCGGCTGTTGCGGCTGCAAACCACATGACTTTTTTGGGAACGCAACCAACATTGACGCAAGTGCCACCTAAACGTGCTTGTTCGATTACTGCACATTTTGCGCCGTAGGAAGCAGCCCTGTTAGCGCCCGCTATACCACCACTTCCACCACCAATAGCGATTAGATCATAATCATATTTCATATAATTTCCAATAAGTTAAATGGGTTATTCAAAGTAAGATATTGCTTAATATTTTTTTATAAGTTAATGATAAAGCATCTAAATCTGCAATGCTGACACACTCATTAATCTTGTGAATGGTTTCGTTGATGGGCCCAAGTTCAATCACTTGTGTGCCATAGGGAGCAATAAATCGACCATCAGATGTGCCGCCGCCTGTTGATAATATGGGGGTTTTACCGGTGACATCAAGCAGGGCCTTTTCAACTGCGTTGGTGAGCTCGCCGCGTTCGGTTATAAACGGTAGGCCGGATAGCTTCCATACAAGTTCATAATTATCTGATTGTTGGTCGATAATATGTGTGATGCGGCTTTTGATGATCTCTGGTGTAAGTTCGCTGGAAAAACGTAAGTTAAAAACAAGTTTTAGCTCACCGGGTACAACGTTTTCTACACCTGTTCCTGCGTTGATATTGGATATTTGAAAACTGGTGGGTGGAAAGTAGTCATTGCCTTCATCCCAACGCTCTGTGGTAATAATCGATAAGATTGGAGCAAAGGCATGGATAGGGTTTTCAACCAGCTCTGGGTACGCCACGTGCCCCTGTTTGCCATTAAGTGTTAAGTAACCATTAATAGAGCCTCGACGACCAACTCGTACCATGTCACCAAAACTCTTGTGGCTTGTGGGCTCACCAACAATGCAATAGTCAATTTTTTCACCGCGCGCATCGAGTGCTTCCATGACTTTAACTGTCCCGTTTGTAGCAGGGCCTTCTTCATCACTGGTGATTAGAAAGGCGATAGAGCCGGCATGGTTGTCATACTGAGTAATAAAGCCATCGCAGGCGGTTAGCATAGCCGCTAGGCTACCTTTCATATCCGCTGCGCCACGCCCGTAGATGTGCCCAGCTTTAATCGTAGGCTCAAACGGTGGCGAATCCCATTCGTCTACTGGTCCAGTAGGGACAATATCAGTATGGCCTGCAAAGGCGAATACGGGCGCTGTTGTGCCGCGTCGCGCCCACATGTTTTTGGTATCGCCAAAGTTCATCCATTCAATAACAAAGCCACGTTGCTGAAGATATTCTGCCATTAAATCCATGCAGCCTGCATCATCAGGTGTTAACGAGATTTTTTTAAGCAAAGCTTGGGTTAGCTCAAGTGTTGTGCTCATGATGATGGAAATAACTGTTGATAGGTGGCGTCAGAAAAGCCCAGTTCGAGTGATTTCCCAGTGTTGAGAATAGGGCGTTTAATGATGGCTGGATTCTCAAGCATAATAGCTATAGCGGACTCTCTATTAATGGAATCTTTTATTTCTTCTGGCAGTTTACGCCATGTTGTGCCGCGTTTGTTAAGTAGGGATTCCCAGCCGAGCGAAGACTCAAGTGAGGATAAAAGGCCCTCACTTAAGCCATCTTTACGGTAGTCATGGAATGTAAATTGAACATCATGTTCGTTGAGCCATTTTTTGGCTTTCTTAATAGTGTCGCAATTTTTAATGCCATACATAACAACGGACATATTAATCCCTTAATAAGTCGTTTAAGCCTGTTTTGCTGCGTGTTTTTTCATCTACTGTTTTGATGATGATGGCAGCGTATAAGCTATGCGAACCGTCTTTTGATGGCAGGTTACCCGGAACAACCACAGAGTAAGGTGGCACGCGCCCGTACATTGTTTCGCCTGTTTCACGGTTGTAAATTTTAGTGCTTTGACCAATGTAAACGCCCATTGATATAACTGAGCCTTCACCCACAATCACGCCTTCTACGATTTCTGATCGCGCGCCAATAAAACAGTTGTCTTCAATAATGGTTGGGCCGGCTTGTAAAGGTTCTAATACGCCGCCGATGCCAACACCGCCTGATAAATGTACGTTTTTACCAATTTGTGCGCATGAGCCAACCGTTGCCCAACCGTCTACCATTGAACCGCTATCGACATAGGCGCCGATATTGACGAACGATGGCATAAGCACAACGTTAGGGCCAATGAATGAGCCAGCACGAACGACTGAGCCCGGCACCGCACGCATACCACCGTTTTTAAAGTCTTCTTCTGAGTAGTTAGCGAATTTAGTTTCTACTTTATCGTAGTAGCGATTTTCATCGCTATCCATCACGCGGTTATCGTTAATTTTAAATGATAGTAATACCGCTTTTTTTAACCATTGGTTAACAATCCATTCACCATTTTTCTTTTCAGCGACGCGACCTTCACCACTATCGAGTAGGCTTAGCGCTTTTTCAACGGCATTGCGAATATCGGCTGATACTGTTTTTGAATCGAAGTCTGCACGATTTTCAAAGGCTTCATTAATGATGTTTTCAAGGTTTTGCATGTGTTTATCCTGTTGTTTATTGGTTAATTATTTTAAAGAGTTTGTATGAATTGTTTAATTCGATGGGCCGCCTCTAAGCATTCATCAACGGGTGCTACCAAAGCCATTCGTATGTGGTTTAAGCCGGGGTTGCCGTTTGTTGTGCCACGTGCGAGATATTGCCCCGGTAAAACAGTAATGTTCTGTTGGGCATAAAGTTGTTGGCTAAAATCAATGTCTGAAATGGGTGTTTTGGCCCATAAGTAAAAGCCCGCGTCAGGGGCTTTAACGTCCAAACTATTGCCTATTACACCTAAAACATCGTTGAATTTTTGGGTATATAACAGGCGGTTATGTTTAACGTGCTCCTCATCATTCCAAGCAGCAATACTGGCGTGTTGGGTAGGTGTTGAAAGGGTGCAGCCGTGATACGTCCGATAGCTAAGGTAGCTTTTTAAAATCATGGCGTCGCCCGAAACAAAGCCAGAACGTAAACCGGGCGCGTTAGAGCGCTTTGAGAGACTATGAAAAACCACGCAACGGGCAAAATCTGTATTGCCCATTAGTTGACTTACTTCTAATAAACCCAGTGGTTTTTTTTGATCGGTATTGTAAATTTCTGAATAACACTCATCGGCAGCAATAACAAAATCGTAGCGGTGGGCCAATTCAATGAGCTGTTTTAGTTGCTCTTCACTATGTGTTGCGCCACTTGGGTTGCCCGGGTTACACACATAGAGTAATTGGCAATTTTTCCACGTCTCGGCACTGATACTATTGTAATCAGGTAAGTAGTTATTTTCTTTATCACAATTAATAAAGTAGGGTGTTGCACCGGCTAATATGGTGGCCCCTTCATAAATTTGATAGAAAGGGTTTGGCATCATAACGATGGCATTGTTACCTCTTTGTACAATACATTGAGCAAATGAGAAGAGCGCCTCACGTGTTCCGCTAACAGGCAAAATTTGGCTGCTCGGGTTGATGGCACTAGCGCTGATACTAAAACGTTGAGTTAACCAAGCCGCTATGCTTTGGCGTAATGCATCAAGCCCCTTTGTTGTTGGGTATTGGCCTAAAGTGTGCAAATGATTCAATAATGCATCCGTTATTATTTTAGGCGTAGGATGCTTTGGCTCCCCAACAGATAAAGCAATATGCTCGATATCGTTAGGTGGAGTAATACCGTGTTTGAGTTTTGCTAGTTTCTCAAATGGGTAAGGTTGAAGATGTGCCAAATCTTGATTCATAAATAATAAGATGCTTTTTCGTAACGCGATAGTATAGGTGATTAGCGTTTAGGATAAAATCGCCTAGCCAACAATAATACAACAACGAATGATTAATAGATTGCTGCAGATTTTTGCTAAAGCACCAATACAAGGGTTTGTTAAAACTCGATTGATAGCTGAGTTGGGTGATAAAAAAGCCACGGATGTGTATATAGAGCTGTTAGATCGTACAATCAACTTAGCGTTAACCAGTGAATATAAAACGCAAATATGGTGCGCTCCTAATCAGCAATATGATTTCTTTCAGTTCAATAAACAAAAGTATGGCGTAATATTAAAAGATCAGCTGGGTCGAGGTTTAGGTGAACGAATGCAATATGCACTTAGGCAAGGGCTTAAAGAGGCTGATGAAGTCATGTTGATTGGTGCAGATTGCCCTGTTTTTACAACGGAGTATTTGATTAAAGCATTTGAGGCTTTACGTTTATCAGATGTTGTTTTAGGCCCCGCAGAAGATGGAGGGTTTGTTTTAGTCGGTTGTCGAAAAACGCATGAAAAAATGTTTGATGGTGTTAACTGGGGCCACTCGACGGTATTAGAACAAACGGTCGATGCGATAACAAAGGCTGGTTTAACAAGCCAATTATTACCGATGCTTTGGGATGTTGATACGCCAGCCGATTTAAAGCGATGGAGAAATGATTGAGGTTAACCTTTTAATAAACAATTGGGTGTTTATGGTAGATGCTGCGCCCAGAAGTTCATCCATTAAATTTCGTGATATTTACTAAAGGAGTGCTTAAAAACTTTCTTAAGTTTATAGGCGGCGCGTTATAATGATTAATTAATAAAAAATCATTATTTAAACGCCAATGCATGCTGCCACTTTGTCGCCCGAAATCGTAAAGTCTACCAAGCTATCTAAGTTGTATGGTGGTAAGGCGGTTGTCAATGAACTTGATCTAACCATTGATTCAGGTTGTTTTTGCGGAATTTTGGGCCCCAACGGTGCGGGTAAAACGACTACATTAAGAATGTTAGTGGGACATTGTCCTATTGATTCAGGTGAGCTATCTATTTTAGGTTTGCCTATGCCAGATAACGCCTCTTTAGTTAGAGAGTCAGTCGGTGTGGTTCCACAAATGGATAATTTAGACGCTGATTTTACAGTTGAAGAAAACTTATATGTGTATGGGCGGTTTTTCGGTATTAGTTCGATTGTGTTGAAAGAACGGACAAAAGAGCTCCTTGAGTTTGCCTCGTTAGAAGAAAAGGCTAAATGTAAAATCTCGGAGTTATCGGGTGGAATGAGGCGGCGTTTAACGTTGGCGAGAGCGCTGATTAATAAACCTAAGTTATTAATTTTAGATGAGCCAACAACCGGCTTAGACCCTCAGGCGCGTCAAGCGATATGGCAAAAACTGCGCGAACTAAAAAAACAAGGTTTAACACTAATTTTAACAACGCATTATATGGAAGAAGCCGAGCGCCTGTGTGACCGCGTGATTGTCATGGATCATGGTGAGGTAATGGCTGATGCTGCTCCAAAAAAGCTCATTAAAAATGAAGTTGAATCACATGTTCTTGAGGTGCATGCTGCGACAGAAGAGCTTCTTGAGCAATTGCGCTGTGATGGTTCTATTGCACGTTTTGAAAAATCAGGTGATATTTACTTTTTTTATGGTGAAAAATTGAGTCACGCCTTAGAGGTTTTGGAAGAAAGTTCACACGATGATTATTTGTTTCGTCCAGCGAACTTGGAAGATGTATTTATTAAATTCACAGGGCGGGATCTTCGTGAGTAAGTTAGCGAGAGTGATGCTTTTTTTAACAAGAAGCAAGTCAATTTGGTCGAGGAATATTCGAGTTTGGAGTAAGTTGGCGGGGCCATCATTATTGGGTAATTTTGGCGAGCCTGTACTGTATTTACTGGTATTAGGCTACGGCTTAGGGCAGTTTGTCGGTGAGGTTGAAGGGCTAACCTATATGGCTTTTTTAGCGTCTGGAGTGGCATGTACGAGCGCGGTTAATGCGGCTAGTTTTGAAGGTATGTACTCTGCTTATACGCGAATGGACGTGCAGCAAACATGGCTAGGTATGTTAGCGACCCCCATTAATGTTGGGGAAGTGGTCTTTGGGGAAATACTCTGGGCTGCGACTAAAAGTTTGATTAGCGTCAGTGCTATTTTAATCGTCTCGATGCTACTTGGCTTGATTGCAGATGCGTGGGCGATATTTATTTTACCGGTTGCTTTCATAACGGGTCTATGTTTTGCTTCATTAGCCCTGCTGGTGACCTCTAGCGCAAAAAGTTATGACTTTTTTCTTTATTACACGACGTTGTTTATTACGCCGATGGTTTTATTGAGTGGTGTGTTTTTCCCTATCGATACGTTACCAAATGCGGTTCAGTGGCTAACTAAAATATTACCTTTGTACCACGCTATTTCTTTGGTGCGCCCGTTAATGACAGGGGGTGAGGTGTCGTCGGTGTTTCTGCATTTATTTGTATTGGCTGCATTTGGTACGACAGCTGCTATGTTAGCGACCTTTAGGATAAAGAAAAGGCTCATTAAATGAGCCTTTTCTTATATCAGCAATGACCGTATTATGTGGAGATGACGAACTTGTTTCGTCCGGTTTCTTTTGCTTCGTATAACGCTTTATCAGCGCGGTCAATAAATGAATCCACGCTATCATCAGGTTTGAGCGTTGTAATGCCTGCAGAAATAGTGACTTTTCCAATAGTATCTCCGCTCTCTTTGCGTTGAAGCTTGCTATTGCACATAGCAACGCGCGTTTTTTCTGTTAAGTGCTTAACCTCATCAATTGGTACGCCAGTTAAAATAACAGCGAATTCTTCTCCGCCATATCTAGCAATATGATGATCTGGTCCAATAATTTGAGTTAATAATGCTGAGACATATCGTATTACCCGGTCGCCAACTAGATGGCCAAAGTCATCGTTAACGCGTTTAAAATGATCAATGTCGAGCATGATTAATGTTGTGTCCGGAGCTTTTTGAATGTATACAACGGAGTCAATGTTTTTGTCAAAAGCGCCCCTGTTTTTAAGGCCGGTTAGCGCATCTTTTTCTGCGCTTGCTTTAACTGCTTCTAGCTCAGCCTTCATCTTGGCAATTTCAGCATTCGTTTCTTGCATGCGAGCTTGAGTGGCTTGATTTCCTTTAACCATGTTTCTAGTATCTTCCATGATTTGTTTTAAAATAAGCGCAGTTGTCTGTGGATCATTAACGGTAGATAAGGTTTCAGCATGCTTGCTGATAGCGGTATCAAATTCTCCAGCTCCATTATTGACCTGTTGGACTTCTTCTGAAGCCTCAGACATAATTTTTTCTAAAGACTGCTGGATTTTTTCTTGTTGCTCTAATGCGGCGCCGCCATTTATAAATTTTTCATAAAGCTCAAGCATCAATAAAACAGTGAAAGGTTTTTTCTCACTGATGAAGCGGTCAATAATATCATTGAGGGCTTGAGAGGTGCCAGCTAGGTAGCTATAGAATATAGAGTAGTTAATAGGCGTGGGGGCTAAGTTATTCTTAGACAGCATGGGGATGACTTGTCTTAGATATTCGGCCGCTTGCTTTGGCTCTTCTTGTTGCAGCATGTTGTTCCTTAATTTGTAATAATTGCTTTAGCTAGATAATAGTACAAAATATCAAGCTTGTTGAGGAATGGCAGTTTTTTTGTTTAAAGGTGTGAGTTTATTCACAGTCAAAGACGTTTACTCGATTTGATTAGCTAAGTTTTTATTCTGAGCTTGTTGATGATTGAGTTATGTTATAACGAATGTGAATTAATAACTATTTTACTAGCGGTGCTCATGAGTCCTATTTATTGTTTTTCTGTGATGTTGGTTTTGCTTATAACGGCACCTGAGGTTAAGGCTGACCTGTATAAAAAAACAGATGAGCAGGGCCGTGTTTTTTTTACAGACACACCTGAAGGCAGTGGTTTCCGTCTTATTATGCGTACGCCTAAAAAAGGTACAATTCAGTATAAGAACTTCCAACAAAATCGCCGTCAATTAACGCCTTTAATCCGTCAGCAGGCGAGACAATTTAAAGTTGATCCATCGCTCGTCATGGCTGTGATTCATGCAGAGTCTGCTTATGATAAGAATGCTATTTCTAGAGCGGGTGCAGTGGGCTTGATGCAATTGATGCCCGGCACCGCTAAGCGGTTCGGTGTGAATAATCGTAATGATGCTGCGCAAAATATCCAAGGGGGGGTTCGTTATCTGAGGTATCTGTTGGAGTTATTCGATTTCAATATAAGGCTTACTTTAGCGGCATATAATGCCGGTGAATCAGCAGTTAAAAAATATGGTAACAAGATACCGCCATATAAAGAAACTCAACATTACGTTAAAAAAGTATTGGTTTATTACCAAAACTACTTGAGTGGAAAACGGGATTTTTAACGAATGAAATTTTATTAAGGACAGTATATATGCGTTTACTACACACGATGTTACGAGTTGGCGATTTAGATCGTTCCATTCAGTTTTATACAGAGGTGCTTGGAATGAAATTACTAAGGCGTAAGGAATTTGAGGAAGGGCGTTTTACGCTAGCATTTGTTGGTTTTCAAGCAGAAGATGAAGGCTCGGTTATTGAATTGACGCACAATTGGGATACCGATGAATATGAGCAAGGCAATGCATATGGCCACATCGCTATACAAGTTGACGATGTATATGAAGCTTGCAAACTAATTCATCAAAAAGGGGGCGAGATAATACGCGAAGCAGGCCCTATGAGAGGCACGAATAGTATTTTAGCTTTTGTGAAAGACCCCGACGGTTATGCAATAGAGCTTTTAGATGAGCGTTAAAGTATTTGAACGCCCATTTGATCTAGACTACGGATTAGTTTAATTAAAGGTAGTCCAACGAGAGCATTGGGGTCGTCGCCCTCAATTTTCTCAAATAATGCAATGCCTAAGCCTTCTGATTTAAATGCAGCGGCACAGCCATAAGGCTTGTCTTTTTCAACGTAATGTTGAATTTGCAGGGGTGATAACGTTTTCATATGTACTCTACAGATATCTGTATCGGTAATAGTTTCATGAGTTTTGGAGTTAAGAATGCAAAAGCTGGTATAGAAATTTATAGTTTTGCCGGATGAGCGAGTTAATTGCTGGACGGAGTTCTCGAATGTATTGGGTTTTGTGAGTTGGTAATCACCCAACATGGCGACTTGATCAGAGCCAATAATAAGGTGGTCAGGAAAATCCAAACGTAATGCGTTCGCTTTTTCATTAGCCAGCCGTTTTGATAATTCGAGTGGCGTCTCATTAGCTTGACTCGATTCATCAATGTTTGGTGATGCGGTCTCGAAAATGGGGTAAATTTTTTTTAATAGCTCTTTACGGAAAGGGGAGCTAGAAGCTAATACTAATTTCGGTTGATCTTTCATATAATACCCCAATTAAATTAATGCTATTTTACCTAATATGACTAAGACATTACATATAGAAGTAGATCCATCCTTGTGCGCAAGCCAGGAAAGAATGATAAGTGGTGAATTAGCCTATGAGGAACTACAGCAAATTCAAGCAGATATAGATCCATCCAGCTCAGCGATAAGAGCCGATTTAACATTTGGCAAAGCGGGTAAATTTGTTGTTTTAACGGGTCGGATTTCCGCTAATCTCGTGTTACAATGCGCCGCTTGTTTGGAATTGGTTGATTATCCAGTCGATATAGACGTGAAATTGGCGATCATCAATGATGAAGCGCGGATCAGTTTATTAGCAGATGATTATGAGCCTTATTTATATGAAGGCGATCGTTTATTGATTAGTGATGTGGTTGAGGCAGAGGTTGCTTTAGTCATGCCCACTATTGCAAGACATGACGTTTGCCCAATAGAGTTACCAAAAAGTAGTACTAGTAAAGACTTTACGCATGAAACGGAAAAAAAGAAAAATCCGTTTGATGCGCTAGAAAAATTAAAATTGAACTAAAAGGGCGTTAATTTTTAGTTCACTGTGATCATGCTCTAAAGGTATGATGTTGAATTTTAAGCAAAACGCGATGCGTTTGGCTTTAGTAACATTTATGGCGTTTATGTCATAAAGATATATTAATTCTCTGGAGAATTTGAGATGGCAGTACAAAAAAGTAAAAAGTCACGTTCGAGACGTGGTATGCGTCGTTCACATGATGCGTTAACAGCAAAAACCTTGTCAACGGAGCCAACAACAGGTGAAGTTCACTTGCGCCACCATGTGAGCGCTGATGGTTTTTACCGTGGCGAGCAAGTCGTCGCCGATAAAGACTAGCGTTATTGTTGGCCTTAATGTTTTTAAGGCCAAAAAATTCCGTGCTTATAAGTAAGGCGTTGTTTGATGTTTAATGCGAAAATAACGGGTACGGGTAGTTACTTACCTAAAAAAATCGTTACTAACAAAGACTTTGAATCCATTCTAGATACATCTGATGAGTGGATTTATGCTCGTACTGGAATAAAGCAAAGGCACGTCATTGCTGACCATGAGTCGACGTCAAGTATGGCGGAGATTGCGGCGAATAATGCACTTCAAGCGGCAGGCGTTGATGCGTCTGAAATCGACTTGATTATTGTTGGTACAAGTTCACCTGATAGGGTGTTTCCAAGCACTGCGTGTATTTTACAGCATAAGTTGGGTGCAAAAGGTGGCGCTGCATTTGATGTTCAAGCAGCGTGTTCAGGGTTTATTTATGCCCTTGGTATTGCCAACCAATTTATTAAAGCCGGTGGCGCCAAAAAAGCACTGGTTATAGGTGCTGAAGCAAACTCAAGAATTCTAGATTACTCAGACCGAAATACCTGTGTCATTTTTGGAGATGGTGCGGGTGCAGTCGTACTTGAAGCATCTGAAGAGTTGGGTGTTCTTTCAACGCATATGCATTCAGACGGTCAATATCAAGACCTTCTTTATGTCAACAATCCAATCAAAGATCAAAAACAAGAAGGCGACCAAGCCTTCATGACGATGCACGGAAATGATGTGTATAAAGTGGCGGTTAAAACCTTAAGTCGCATTGTTGATGAAACACTTGAGGCTAATAATATGCTTAAATCTGATGTTGATTGGTTGATACCTCATCAAGCTAATATAAGGATTATTTCATCTGTTGCAAAGAAACTGAGTATGCCGATGGAGAAAGTGGTGCTAACGATTGAGAATCAAGGTAATACTTCCGCAGCTTCAGTTCCTTTGGCATTAGATCAAGCAGTCAGAGATGGTCGAGTTAAAAAGGGTGAAATTGTTCTGATGGAAGCATTTGGTGGCGGCTTTGTTTGGGGTTCAGCCTTAGTAAAGATGTAATCACTGAATACAATTAAATAAAGTTAAATAAAGATGACAGTAAATAAAATAGCCATCGTATTTCCCGGGCAAGGCTCACAATCTGTGGGTATGTTGGGGGACCTTTCTGCCACCTATAGTCAAATTCAACAGACTTTTGACGAGGCATCACAAGCCTTGGGCAGAGACTTGTGGGCATTGGCTCAAAATGGTTCTGTAGAAGAAATTAACCAAACGCAAAATACGCAACCTTTAATATTAACCGCCAGTGTGGCTATGTGGCGCGTTTTGCAATCTGAAGTGGCTATTCAACCTGCATTTATGGCTGGACATAGTTTAGGTGAGTATAGTGCGCTAGTTTGTGCGGGTAGTGTTGGTTTTGTAGAGGCTGCTAAGTTGGTTGAGAAGCGGGCAATGTTTATGCAGCAAGCCGTTCCTGAAGGTGAGGGGGCTATGGCCGCTATACTAGGTCTTGAGGTTGAAGAGCTAATCAATATTTGTGATAAAGCAGCAGAAGGTGAGGTTGTGTCTGCGGTTAATTATAATGCGCCAGGTCAGGTTGTTATAGCGGGTCAAACGGCGGCTGTTAACCGAGCGATAGACCTAGCAAAAGAACACGGTGCCAAAAGGGCGCTACCTTTACCCGTTAGTGTTCCTTCACATTGCTCATTGATGATGCCAGCGGCGGAAAACTTATTGAATGCCATGTCGGCAATTGAGTTTGTGTCGCCTGATATTCCAGTTTTGCATAATACTGATGTTGCTCAACATACTGATGGAGCTGATATTAAGCGAGCTTTGGGTGAACAATTGCATACACCCGTGCGATGGGTAGAAACAATAGAAGCGCTTGCAAACGCGGGTGTTGATACGGTTATTGAATGTGGTCCTGGTAAAGTGTTAAGTGGGCTTAATAAAAGAATCAATAAATCATTAATGCTTCATTCAATAGGCGATGAAGCTGCTCTTAATAAAACGATAGAGGCGTTATCATGACGGATAAGACAATTGCATTAGTAACAGGTGCTAGCCGTGGTATTGGTAAAGCAATTGCGCAGCAACTCGTAGCAGATGGCTTTTATGTTATAGGTACGGCGACCACGGAAAGTGGCGCAGATGCTATCTCTGACTATTTATCAGGTTCAGGTAAAGGAATGGCGTTAAACGTAACGGATGTAGAGTCAATTCAATCTGTGTTAAAGGACATTAGCACTACCGTTGGAGCGCCAACCGTATTGGTCAATAACGCGGGCATTACCAGAGACAACCTTATGTTGAGAATGAAAGACGACGAGTGGGATGATATTATATCAACGAATTTAAGCTCTATTTTTCGCATAAGCAAAGGCTGTTTACGCGGTATGATGAAAAACAAAAAAGGTCGTATTGTGAGCATTGCATCCGTTGTTGGTGTAACGGGTAATGCGGGCCAAGCAAATTATGCCGCTGCAAAGGCTGGGATTATTGGTTTTAGTAAATCATTGGCTAAAGAAGTCGGGTCAAGAAATATTACAGTCAATACAGTAGCGCCGGGTTTTATTGACACGGATATGACGAAAGCGCTGGCGGACGAACAACGAGCCGCTTTGTTACAAGGTGTACCATTAGGGCGTTTGGGTGATCCAGAAGAGATTGCTCATGCAGTATCTTTTTTATGCTCAGATAAAGCAGCTTATATAACAGGTGAAACATTACATGTTAATGGCGGCATGTACATGGGATAGTTAAAATTTTTTTAGGTTAAAGCTTGTTAAGCAGTATAAAATGATCGGATAAACAGAAATGTTTAAACTTTTTTAATTTAGCAATATAATACAAACTCCACGGGCAGAGCTTGTGGTTCCAAAAAATATAGAGGATATAAAATAATGAGTAACATTGAAGAACGCGTCAAAAAAATCGTTGCAGAACAGCTTGGTGTTAAAGAAGAAGAAGTAACAAACGAAGCTTCATTCATCGATGACTTGGGTGCAGATTCATTAGACACTGTTGAGTTAGTGATGGCTCTTGAAGAAGAGTTTGATTGTGAAATCCCTGATGAGCAAGCTGAAGGTATCACTACAGTTCAACAAGCAATTGACTACGTTAATAGTAACGCAGAATAAATCAATTCCTTTTTTCAAGCACGGCTTGCTAGACAAGCCGTGCTTGTTTTATTTTAGAGAGCGCATATTGTGTCTAAACGTCGAGTTGTAGTAACAGGGTTAGGTTTGTTGTCACCGGTTGGTGGTAATGTTGCGGATTCCTGGGAAAATATTTTAAAGGGTCAAAGTGGGATTGGACCTATTACTCGATTTGATACAACTGAATTTCCGTCAAATTTCGGAGGCGCAGTTAAAGATTTTGATGTCAATGATTACTTGTCTCGTAAAGATGCTAAAAAAATGGACCCTTTTATCCATTATGGTGTTGCCGCTGGGATGCAAGCGTTAGATGACTCTGGTATTGAAGTGACCGATGAAAATGCTGAAAGAATTGGTGTTGCGATTGGTGCTGGTATAGGTGGGATCTCAGGTATTGAAGCAGGCTTTGATGGATTTCAGAAAGGTGGGCCGAGGAAAATATCACCGTTCTTTGTTCCATCAAATATTATTAATATGATTTCAGGCAACCTTTCGATACTGCGTGGTTTGAAAGGGCCTAATTTTGCCATTGTGACAGCCTGCACGACAGGTGCCCATAATATCGGTGATGCAATGCGTATTATTCAATATGGTGATGCAGATGTGATGGTGGCTGGTGGAGCTGAAATGGCTACGTCGGTGACATCATACGGTGGGTTTTCTTCAGCACGTGCACTGTCACGTCGGAACGACTCCCCTGAAACAGCGAGTCGCCCTTGGGATAAGGACCGTGATGGGTTTGTTTTGAGCGATGGTGCTGGTGTTTTGGTGCTTGAAGAGTACGAGCACGCTAAAAAACGTGGTGCAAAAATCTATGCTGAGTTGGCTGGTTATGGAATGAGTTCGGATGCTTTCCATATGACGATGCCATCCAAAAATGGTGAAGGGGCCTATCGTTGCATGAGAAATGCGTTAAAAGATGCGTCTTTAAATCCTGAGCAAATTAATTACATCAATGCCCATGGAACATCGACACCTGCAGGTGACCTTGCTGAAACAAATGCGGCAAAAACGTTACTTGCTGATAAAGCTTACAAAGTACCCATGAGCTCTACAAAATCAATGACGGGCCATATGCTTGGCGCTGCGGGTGGTGCAGAGGCTGTATTTTCTGTATTGGCATTACGTGACCAAGTCGCTCCTCCTACAATAAATCAATTTACCCCTGATCCTGAGTGCGATTTAGATTACGTACCAAATGAAGCACGTCAAATGGGTATAGATGTAGTTGTATCAAATTCATTTGGGTTTGGTGGAACCAACGGTACGCTAGTCTTCAAACGACTTTAGTCTAGTAACACCAGGTGACACTGGACATAGAACATTGTGGCGCTTTTTCTAAGCTTCAAATTTCATCAAATGTTGATTTATTAGATTGCCATGCAGCTAATCGTCAACGTTATCCATTTTTATTGGAAAGTAATGGTGTTGGCCAATTAAATAATGGCTTTGACATCTTATTTGCCTTTCCTGGTGAGAAAATCGAGTCATTTAACTTAAAAAATAATGATTTTTTTTCTAAATTTGATGAATCTTTTAATAAACATAAAAACTTAAGTCCTAGCGTTGACCTCCCATTTACGGGGGGCTGGTTCGTATTTTTAAGCTATGAATTGGTTGGTGCAATAGAGCCCAAACTTTCAGGCCTTATTAGAGATAAAAACTTACCCATTGCAAGTGCCGTTAGAATCCCTATTGCGATTATTAAAAATCATAAGGACAGTACTTGCTGGATTGTGTGTGAATCAGGTGAAGAGGCATTGATTGATAATGTTCTAGCTGATATTAGCAAGTTGAATACCCATCAGCCAAAAAAACCCATGGTGATGCTTGAGGAAGATGCGCCTGATGTTTTTATTAATGGCGTTAAAAGAATTAAGTCGTATTTAGTGGAAGGGGATACCTTGCAAGTTAACTTATCTCGACAATGGATTGGTGATATTGCCCAAGGTATTGATTACCTAGATGTTTACAGTTCATTACGCCAATATAACCCATCGCCCTTTGCTGGGCTTGCTTGTTACAACGATAGTGTTATCTGCTCATCATCACCTGAACGGCTCATCAATTGCATCGGTAATACGGTTCAAATGAGACCGATTGCGGGTACACGACCGCGGGATGATGATGACGCTATCGATAAAAAAATTGCGAAAGAGTTACTACTAAACTCAAAAGAAAGCGCAGAGCACATTATGTTGATTGACCTTATTCGCAATGATCTGGGTAGAATATGTGAGACAGGTACGGTTAAAGTAGATGAGAAAATGACGCTAGAATCTTATGCAGCGGTGCATCATATTGTTTCAAACGTGAGTGGCAAATTATCAGCTAATAAGACGCCAACAGATGTGATTAAAGCTGTTTTTCCTGGTGGTACCATAACGGGTTGCCCTAAAGTTCGTTGTATGGAAATTATTAACGAACTGGAAGATGCCCCAAGAGGCGCTTATACCGGCTCTATGGGTTATATTAATCGTAATGGTGACCTTGATTTTAATATATTGATAAGGACGTTTACTATTCACGATGAACAGTTAACTCTACGGACAGGTGCCGGGATTGTCGCCGACTCAATTGCTGTTAATGAGCTAGAAGAAACTCGTCATAAAGCAAAGGCATTATTAGATGCATTAGATTTTCATGAAATCTAATACTCTTATTAATGGTGAATATGAGCAATTTATCAATTCGCTTGATAGGGGCTTTCAATACGGTGATGGACTATTTGAAACCATTTTAGTTGAATCAAATACAGCTTGTTTTTTAAAAGAGCATATTCAGCGGCTGCAAAAAGGTTGTGAGGTACTTGGCTTGCCGCCAGTTAATGTAGGCATTATTGAACGGGAGATTTCACAGCTAATAAGTACAACGCGATACGGGGTTATAAAGCTGATTCTATCAAGAGGAGTAGGGGAACGCGGCTTTACTCCACCAACGAAGCCTATCCTAACGCGAGTAGTGTCTTTTGTTGCAGCTGAGGTAGGGGTGAATGAATCGTTGAGTAGTGTTGATTTAACATTATGTCATACACGGCTGAGTCGTCAGCCATTACTGGCAGGAATTAAACATTTGAATCAATTGGAACGGGTTCTAGCACGTGGAGAATTAGGCGATAACAAACAACTTGAAGGGTTAATGGTTGATGAAAATGGACTTGTTATTGAAGGCACGATGAGTAATATATTTATTGTTAATAAAGGTGTTTTAATGACCCCTGAATTGAGTCAATCAGGGGTGTTAGGTGTTATTCGAGAGTATTTGATTCGACAAGCCCGTCAAGAGGATATAGATTGCCAGATAACGGAGTTAACATTGGATGATTTAAAAAATGCAGATGAAATATTTATGACGAATAGTTTGATGCCTGTTCGTAGAGTTAAGCAGCTTAATATCGATGGCGCTTTTTTTACTAAGAATAATGATCAGTATACATCTTGGGCGTTGAATTCTGTTTATCAAGATATTCAACGACAAGTTAACTTAAAAGGGCTTCAACACTGATGAGACGTTTAATAGCGGCTAGTATTATTGTACTTAGTCTATTGGCTGGTTGGTTTTGGATGTTGTATGAAAGCTCAATCAACGAATCGTATATTTCTGATGAAATGGGCTCGGTCATTGTCAGTATTGAAAGGGGCCAGAATCTCAATCAAATTATTTCAATCCTTGACGAAAAAGGAGTGGTGAGCGGTCGTTGGTTTAAATGGTTGGTTCGTTTTGAAGGTGCTGCAGGCAAAATTCAAGCAGGCGAATATGAGTTTTCTCCAGGTCTAACGCCTGCGCAAATATTAACTTTTTTGGTCAATGGTAAGGTGAATCAATATGCGGTTTCTATTATAGAGGGTCAATCATTTAAAGAGGTGTTAAAAGATATTCAGGGGCACCCGGCTATAAAAAGTACATTGCCCGCAGATGCACAGATGGATGAGTATTTGGAGTTATTAAATATTTCAGAAAAACATCTAGAAGGCATGTTGTTACCTGAAACTTATTTCTTCGTTAAAGATACCTCAGATGTTGATATCATTAAACGTGCGTATCGCTCAATGCAGGTTTTTGTTAATTCAGCATGGCCTAATAGGCAAAAAAGGAAGGTGCTACCTAGCGTTTATGATGCACTTATTTTGGCCTCCATTGTAGAGAAAGAAACGGGCGTTGCATCAGAGCGTAAGCAAATAGCAGGGTTGTTTATTCGTCGACTTGAAATAGGAATGAAATTACAAACAGACCCTACGGTTATCTATGGCATGGGCGATATTTATAAAGGTGATATAAGGTACCGAGATTTGCGCAAAGATACGCCTTACAACACCTATACACGCTATGGACTACCGCCAACACCTATCGCGATGCCAGGCAAGGCGGCTATTGAGGCTGTTCTACACCCGGTAGAAACTAAGAATTTATACTTTGTGGCCAATGGTGATGGCTCACACATTTTTTCGGAAACGTTAAAACAACATAATGCAGCAGTCGATAAATATCAGCGGAATAAATGACGATGACAATGGGGAAATTTATAACACTTGAAGGTGTTGAAGGCGTTGGTAAAACGACAAACCTTAATTTTATTGCTAGTTATTTAACCTCTAATGGCAAAAAAATTATTACCACAAGAGAGCCAGGTGGTACAAAAATAGCTGAAAAAATCAGAGACTTATTGCTAGAACATAATGAAGAAAAGTTATGCAATGAATCTGAATTATTGCTGATGTTTGCGGCACGAGCACAACACATCGAGAATATTATTAAACCAGCACTAGACGCCGGAAAATGGGTTGTTTGTGACCGTTTTACTGATGCCACTTATGCCTATCAAGGCGGTGGTCGTCATTTTAAAATGGCGGATATTAATTGGTTTGAAAAATTTGTACAGAAGGGTTTATCGCCGGATAAAACAGTATTATTAGACTTGTCAGTCGACGTAGGTTTAGAGCGTGCAGCTGGCCGGAGTGAACCAGATCGCTTCGAATCGGAGAAAAAAGCTTTTTTCAATAATGTGCGACGGGTCTACCTAGAAAGGGCGAAGGCTGAGCCTAATCGATTTTGTATTGTAGATGCCTCAAAGAGTATTGAACAAGTGCAAAAAAATATTCAACGTTATCTAGATAAGATGTTGACGGATGGATAAACCATATTTTCCTAATTATCCTTGGTTGCAAGCTTACTGGGATAAGTTAACGCGTTATTTGCAACAAGATAGGTTACCTAGTGCTTTAATGCTGGTTGGTGATGAAGGGCTAGGCTTATCATCGCTAGCTAAATCGTTTGCACATCGAACGATTTGCCTTTCGCCAAATGAAGATAATACTGCTTGTGGCGTATGTGAGTCGTGCTTGTTATTTAATGCTGGAAATTACCCGGACTTTTACCACCTTGTTCCTGAGGAAGGAAAAGAAAGTATTAAAGTGGATGCTATACGTGAATTGACTAAGTCGTTGGCGTTGAGTAGCCAATACACTAAACCAAGAATTGTTATTATTGATCCTGCTGATGCAATGCTGCACCAAGCAGCGAATAGTTTGCTTAAAACCTTAGAGGAACCGAGCGAGAATACATGTTTAGTATTGGTAACGCACCGCTTGTCGAGGTTACCTGTCACAATACGTAGCCGTTGCCAGCTCATGGTCGTAAAAAATATTGAATTAGTGCAGGCTCAATCGTGGTTAAATGATTTAGGGTGTAAGCAAGCCAGTCAGTACTTACGTTTAGCTAATAATGTACCTCTTCTAGCCCATGAATTATGGAAAAAAGATGCATTAGCGGTTGAGGCAAGCCTATTAAATGATTTTTTAGCGTTGCTAAAAGGGCGATTAGATCCGCTATTATTCGCCGAAAAATGTATAAAGCTGAATAATTTACCTTGTCTAAAGTGGTTAATGTCTGGGTTAAATGATGCAATTAAATATGCTCATGGGACAGTAAATCACGAGTTAGTCCACCCAGAACGTCTTGCAGACTTGAAAGTTCTCGTAGAAAAGCTAAACTTAGCAGACATGCATGATTTGTTGGACCAGTTAGCACAGTTAAAAGTGTTAGAGTCGCATCAAGTTAATCAACAACTAATGATAGAAGAGTTTGCGATACAGAGCTATTCGCTAACGCTTAAATAAAGGCTAGACAAATGAAGACTGTTGGGACAGAAGCGCGACAAGGGATTTTATCTTTAACAATTAAAGATAAGAATGCCTTATATGCTGCATTCATGGATTATGTCGAAGGTGGTGGTTTGTTTATTCCTACGCATAAAAAATACAACTTAGGTGATGAAGTATTCATGTTATTGAGCTTAATGGGTGAAGTAGAGCGGATTCCAGTAGCGGGTACCATTATTTGGATTACACCTGTTGGTGCTGAAGGTTCACGATCTAATGGTGTTGGTGTTCAGTTTAACGATCAAGATGGTGGAGCTGCGCGTGCAAAAATAGAAACCTATTTAGCTGGAACATCACAGACTGGAAGGCCGACCCATACAATGTAGTCTGGGTGTTGTAATGTTGTAAAAGCGGCCTTAGAGGCCGTTTTTTATTTTAATGGGAAAATTATGTTTATTGATTCACACTGTCACCTAGATCGCGTTGACCTAGAGCCTTATGCAAATAATGTTGGTGAATACTTAGAGGCCGTTAAAGCGGATTTATTAGATCATATGCTATGTGTTTCCATTAATTGGGAAGATTATCCAGCGATGCGGGATTTAGTTGCTGGTTATGAAAAAATATCATTATCGGTTGGTGTGCATCCAAATGAAGTAGATGGGCATGATCCTAGTGTTGATGAGCTTATAGAGCAGGCGTTGAAAGATAACGTAGTGGCGATTGGTGAAACGGGCTTAGACTATTATAGGTTGAACAGTGAAACTGAATTGAGCACCCAACAGCAGCGCTTTCGTCACCATATTGCCGCTGCAAAGAAAATAAATAAACCGCTTATTATTCATACACGTGATGCGAAAGAAGATACGATTAGCATTATGCAAGAAGAGCAGGCGGGTGAAACAGGGGGGGTTCTACACTGTTTTACAGAAGACTGGGAAATGGCAAAAAAAGCATTAGACCTTGGTTTTTATATTTCATTTTCTGGAATTGTGACGTTTAAAAATGCTAAGCAAGTGCAGGAAGTAGCAAAAAAAGTTCCAGATGACCGGTTTTTGATAGAGACAGACTCGCCATATTTAGCGCCAGTTCCGATGCGTGGCAAACCAAATTATCCCAATTATGTGAAGTATGTGGCGGAGAAAATGGCTGAACTAAGAGGGCGGTCATTAGAGACGGTTGCCAGTATGAGTACTAAAAATTACGACACACTCTTTAATCGTTAACTAACTATATATGTGGCGTTAAAAGCGTTAGCCCTTTGGCAAAAGCTCTTGTATTTTTTCTATAAGAAGCATTTTATCTGTTAACAAGCTAGTCGTGCTGTTAAGTTCGTTATTAATATCACATAGCTGTTTTTTCAGGGTTGAAATCTCTTCAGAGGCCTTTTCTAAATGAGTATCTGCTTCGGTTTTAAAGTGGGTAGAAAAACGTTGCTGATAGGTAGATAGTAATTCACTCAGTAGTGCGTCAAATTCATGTTGTTGAAAGTCGTTAGAAGACGACAGTTCTTGAGTTTTTTCAATAACATCGTATAACGGTTTATTGAACAATCGTTGATAGTTATCCGACAGTTGCTCATTAACGTAACGTAAGTCTTCTTCGGACCCGCTAAATTGAGAAAATAATTTTAACGTGGTTGAGTCAAGGCTATTGAGGCTTTCACCGTGCTTTTCAAAGTAGACTTGCTCAAGCGTCGATACAACTTCACGAATATCTTTTTTTGGAAAAGAGTGATGCTCTAAGTATTTGTAAAACTCTCGTACGGATGAAGACGCGGGTGCTGGAGCGGGTTCGGTAATGTCTTTTTCTGGTAAAGGTTGAAACGGAGCAATGGCATCAAAAAAAGCAGTTGAATCTTCTTCAGTTAACTCTCCACTCGATAAGCGTTTAATACAAAAAGCGACCGCTTGTTCAAACTCAAGAGGAGCGGGTGTAGGTGTACGGGGCGTTGGTGGTTCAGGATTTTTGTCCTCATTGATAAACACGTTATTAGGTGCTTCAGAGGGTGTTTCCGTGGCCGCTTTAGTAATGCTGCCTTGTTGGCGCCAAAAGTCACTAAAGGAGTCAACGGGGCTATCATCTATCTTTTCGTTAAGTTCGGCGGCTAATGTCTTAAAGCAATGACTGGCGGCAGAGTCGGGCGTTAGAAGTACGGCAGGGCATTGGAGGCTGACGGATGAAATCATTGTTTCATCTACCTGAACATAACCCAAGTATGCGATATCAACATCAATATATTTTTTTACCGCGGATTCAAAACGTTTATAGATAGCTTGGCTATTATCAACGTCCAATGCCATATTAACTAAAATATATGAAGTACGATTATAGCTTGAGCGCTTTAAAACTTTAAGCAACGAAAATGAGTCTGTTAAAGAGGTAGGCTCTGGCGTGATGATGATGATTGAGAACTGTGATGCTTTAATGAAATCGAGAACATCGTCGCCAATACCTGCTGCCGTATCAATGATGAGGTAATCAAAATCTTCTTGGAGCTTATCTAAAGCCGTCAATAAGATCGTTTTTTGCTCGTTTGATAAATGTGAGTACTCGGCAATCCCTGTAGCGCCAGGAACAATTTTCAAACCGCGAGGGCCATCAATTATAATGTCTTTTAGTTCTTTTTCGCCTTTTAATAGGTGCTGTAATGTATAGCTTGGTTGAATACCTAACAAAATGTTGATATTAGCTAAGCTTGCATCTGCATCGAATACACACACTTTTTTATTCAAAGCGGCGAGTGAAAGAGCTAAGTTGGTTGCTGTGCTAGATTTACCAACCCCGCCTTTACCACTGGTGATGGTGATAACCTTTGCTTTAGGTTTATTCATGCTATAAATGTTTGTGTTACTGTAAGCTAATTCCATTTAGATTCGTTATCCACGTGTTACTGCAATGTTTAAATAAAAGTTGATTCGATTCTACCAAAATACGTTCCTACTAAGTTGAATAATTTAATTTTATAAAAATGAATATTGATGCTAAATCGTTGTCTTACGGTATCCGTTGCTTTATTGCGGGTTTTAACTTAATTAATCAGCCAAGGTTAAGACGTTTTGTCATTATTCCCTTGTTGATCAATATAGCTCTTTTTGGTCTGGCAAGTTGGTTGTTATGGCATTATTTATCGACCACTGTCGATTCTATGTTACCCAGTTGGTTATCGTGGCTTGCTTGGCTAGTACTGCCTGTTTTTATGGCGAGTATTTTAACGCTTGTTTATTATTGTTTTACCCTAGTCGCGAACATTATTGCTGCGCCTTTTTATGGGCAGTTGTCTAAGGGTGTAGAGGCTTACTTAAGGGGGCAGCCTTATGAAGAGAGTCAGGATGAGTCTTTTCTTAAGGAGGTACTGCAAATGCTTGGATCAGAGTTAAGAAAGATTTCTTACTATTTAGTCCGCGCACTTCCTCTTTTGATATTGTCGCTTATTCCTGGCATTAATGTGATTAGTTTGCCTTTATGGCTGTTATTTAGTGCATGGTTTTTAACATTTGAATATGCAGGCTATGGATTTGAAAATCACAAAATCTTATTTAAAGAGCAAAAGCGTATTTTGAATAAAGCTCAGATGAATAGCATGACATTTGGTGGAGTGAGCTTACTTGCGACGACAATCCCCATCGTAAATTTGGTTGCACCGGCAATTGCAGTGGCTGGTGCCACAAAAATGTTTTATGAGCGAGGCGATTTAAATTAATTCAGCGTTAAACACGTTATTTTCAATCGATATTATGTTGCAAGCACTGATGTGATTTATCAGTTTTTCTGGTTGCGTGGTAATGGCTTTAACACGGTGATAGTTAGGGGTATAACCAAATAACGTGTTGGTTCCATCTTCATTGAGTTGATGGCTGTCCTCCCATAAAACATCAACAGTCGAGCCGATTAGCTTACTCATTTGTGTATGTTTGGACGATTCAGCCAATGCGTGCAATAGCTTACTTCGAGCTTTCTTTTTTTCAGAGCTCACTTGATTTGGCATCGTTGCGGCTTTTGTTCCATCTCTTGTTGAGTAGGTGAAAATATGTAAATCACCGAACTCCATCTCTTCAACAAAATCTAATGTTTGCTGCCATTCTTCATCCGTTTCACCGGGGAAGCCTACGATAATATCTGAGGTAATGTTGATGTTAGGAATAATGTCGCGAGCTTCAGTAACAAGTGCGCGAAACTCATCTGTTTTGCAACGGCGAGACATTCTTTTTAGAACCGAATCTGAACCGCTTTGTATGGGTAAATGCATATGGGGCATTAACCTTGGGTTTTTGAAAAGTTCAAGGAAACCAGGAGGCAAGTCCCAAGGTTCTAATGAGCCCATACGTATTCTAGGAATAGTGGTCTCTGCTAATAAGGCCGTTACTAAGTTGTAAAGGTTATCTGCAATATCACTTCCATAACCGCCGAGGTGTACGCCGGTGATGACTATTTCAGAAATGCCTTGTTGATGGATAGCATTGGCTTCGGCCACAATTTCTTCAATAGGTTTGCTTTTTTCGTCACCTCTTGCGATGGTGACAATGCAGAAACTACAGCGATATCGACAGCCGTCTTGTACTTTAATAAACGCCCGCTGTCGGCCTCTTGAGAATAAGGCGACTGAGTTAGGCTCAGTGGCGATGCTTGGCATCGTTTCTTCGCTAAGTTGAGCGAGTGTTAATTGAACAAGCTGATCTTTTTGCTGATTGTTAACAAGTAAATCGACGCCATCTAGGTTAACCGTTTCTTGTTCATTTAATGTTGCATAACACCCACTGACAACCAGTTTGGCTTTGGGGTTTTTTTTATGTGTTTTACGCACCAATTGACGAGATTTCCGCACAGCCCCTTGAGTGACAGCGCAGGTGTTCAGCACTAAAACATCAGGTGCAGCATCCTCGTTAACGAGCGTATGACCTTGGGCGCTAAAGTCATTGGCCCATGATTCTATTTCTGCTTCATTGAGTCGGCAGCCTAAGGTTTTAAGGTGAACGCGCATGTTTAAATATTAAGTAATGTTATTGGCCGTTATTTTACGCTATTTGCTTTGTTTGCCGACAAAGTCGATGACCTTTTCTTGGCAGCCATCGGTGTTTTCATACAGAATGCCATGGCGATCGGAATTAACCCATTGATAAGACAAAAGTTCCTTAGGTATATGTTTGGATATTTCTGCGAAACTAGATGAATCGACAACAGGGTCATTATCACCTTGTACCAAGAAAACAGGGCAGTTGAGTTTTTTTAGGCGAGGAGTTACTTTGTTAATTAATATTAATAGTTGGTTAATGGCAGCGATGGGTATGTTGTGGTAATTAAGGTGAGGGTGTTCTGGTGAATTATCTTTAAAAGGTAGGATGCCTTCAGACCAACTGATTTTTTTTATAATTTTATTTGCTGAATGGGTGACTTTGGCGAGTTGAATTAACGGGTCATTAAAAACGACTGGCGTTGAGCAAGCCGTCACCGAGGTAATATTAAGTCGATGATTAGCAGCAGCCATTAGAGCTAATAAGCCGCCACTAGAAAAACCAATAAGGTGAACTTTTTTAGTGTGACAGTGCGCTATTTTCATACATTGCTGCAACGATTGACGCCAATCTTGCCAAGTTCGTTGGTGTAAGTCCCAAGGAGATGTTCCATGTCCTTTGAGTCGACACCCTATAACGATATAGTTTTTTTTAATAAATTTATGACCCAATTCTTTAAGTTCAGCTGGGGTAGAGAGTAGACCGTGGATGAGGATAATACATTCACCATTCGGTTTTTCTGGCATCAAAAGATAGGGTTTTGCTGATGCTTCTGTGATGAATTGTTGCTGGTTAATATCTTGGTGTTTAGCCTCTTTGAATTGAGCGATATCCCATTGATATTCAAGTAGTTCATCCTCGAAAAGCAGTTGCGCGAATTTGCCTAACTGCTTGCTAAAACTAAACGTTAAACTACTTTTTATGGCTTTTTTTATCTGTGGAATAGAGGATACTTCATTGGCATTAACGGCCATTGGGTTTTTATATCGAATACTATCAAAATCATGTTCTGATGCGAGCTGCTCGGTAAAATTGTAATAAGCCCCGGATATGTCGAGTAAGTTTGCCTGACAAGCACTCCTTAAAAACTGATCAAATGTTTCACTTTTGGTCATTAATAAGTTGCGATAAATTGAGGGATTTTCTAATGTTCTATGAAAGTTTAGAGAGCTTTCTTTTTGTAGTGCTTTAATGGTGATGTAGATAAGGTGATGGAGCCTTCTTCTATTAACACGGGTCTTTCCTTCGTCCACAAAATGCATAATGAGTGTTGCGGCAATATGAGCAATGTTGATGGTGACATTGTCATAAATAGCGTGCATATAATCATCACGAATTTTATTAGCATTACGTTGGTAGCTAAGCCGAAATAGGATATTACTCCATGTTTTATCTTGCTCAACTTTGCTTAAAATTTGTTTGAGCGCTAATGTTGAATTCTTTACAAAAGCGGTTGTAATTGCGGCCTCCATTCTCGTCCAATAATTTTCTGCGATGATTGGTTTGCCTAGCCGAATATCCATATCAGTGTCTTTTAGTAAAAAATTCCCTTCTATCAATAGTTCTTCCGATAAGCGTTTATGGAGGTTATCAATGAAAAAATGTACGCTGTTATTGATGGCGTTATCGCTAATACGTAAAGGGTAAAAAGTAATATTACATGGAATGATAACAGTCGGCTTTTCACAGGCTTCTAGTAATTTTTGCAAGCTGTCGAAACCTAATTCATCAACCCATAAAGACAATAATTCAGCGTTATTTTGTTGATGAATATCGCGCACAACTTGTTTGAAAATGGCAATGGCTAACGCGATAACGGCTGGACCGGTATGTAGTTTTCGTCGTTCATTATGTGAACGTGAATAAATTCGATAACGGCCTTGCTCATCAAGGATACGCCGGTCTTTTACAATGCCTCCTTCCGGAAAAGCAACCAGCTTTTGGTTTTTTAAAATATCTTTAGATACCCGATACATCAGTGCGTTAGCATCATTAGGTATACCACCTAAATCAATGAGGTATCGACTGAAAAAATTGTCAGCAAAAAGTTCTTTTGAAGCAATTGATCTAGAATAAAGCCCTGTTTTTTCATAAATTAAATATTGCGGAATGAAGGCTTCAAATCGAGCAAAATGGTTGAATAAAAAGATATCGCCATCTAGCCAAGATGTGTTTTTTCCATGGGTGCGAATGGTCAGACTGAAAACCTTAAAGAGAGCTTTCATGGCATGATAAGTCCAATGGTAGGTATCTGGATTTATCGTATATTGCTCAGAGTCGATTTTATCTTTTGAGTCGTTGCTCATGCTTGTGTTTTAATTAAAATCTAAGCGTTTCAAATTATAGTAGTTCATTATGGTTAGTTTTACCCCTAAAACTGCACAGCAAATTCCCTATTTGAAAATGGGTGATGTGCATGTGTGGAAAATAAGCCTTGAAGGTGCAGTAGAGCCGAATGAGTTCACTAGTTTGAGTGATGATGAAATTCTAAAGATAGATCGCTTAAGAAGCCAGCGACATAGAGCGTATGCCGTATCAATGAAAGAACAGCTTAGGGCGCTATTGTCATGCTATATGGGTTTGCTGCCGAGCGATATAAGGTTTCAACAAGCAGCGTTTGGAAAGCCCTATATAATCGATTCGCCCATCTCGTTTAATGTGTCTCACTCTGGATCTAGGGCACTAGTAGCCATAACATTAGAAAAAGAGTTAGGTGTTGATATTGAAAACTGGCGGCATCTGGATAATTTAGAAGGAATGGTTTGTCGAAACTTTTCCAAGGCTGAGCAAGCTCAATGGTTGAATATCGCTGATCATGACCGCATGTCTACTTTTTTCAATATATGGACATGTAAAGAAGCCTTTATTAAAGCAACGGGGCGAGGGCTGGGCTTAGGTGTGTCACGTTGTGGTTTTAGCTTAAGTCAGCCTAATCAATTACTGGAATGCCCTGATGAATACGGTGATGTATCTCATTGGACTTGTGTTTCCATCGATGTGGGTGATCAAACGAGTGCTTCACTTATAGTGGAATCTAACAGTTGTCAGCCCATTATTTATGCATTTGACCCTGATAATCCACCTCAAATTATTTAATGACTATAAAATACGCCCCAAAATTGGGCTAATACTTTACTTAAATACACGACTAATACGCTATGAATGACTTTCCGAAAACCCTAGTTGAAGCACTTGATAAGAACCAAGATAGCAGTAAAACAATTACCTATATCAGCGGTAAAGATCAAGAACGCCAAGTTAACTACCCTGATTTAAAGCTGCGTGCGTTAGGTTTGTTAAACCATATGCAAGTAAAAGGGGCAAAGGAAGGTGATGAGCTGATCATTCATCTGGCTGAAAATGAGCAGTTTATAGATACATTTTGGGCTTGTCAGTATGGTGGTATTGTTGCTGTACCACTAGCGATAGGTACGAGTGATGGGCATCGTCAAAAAGTGTTTAATGTTTTTGAAAAGCTAGAAAATCCCTATATAGCGACGTCCAGAAAAGCATTGCAACGTTTGAAAGTGTACGCTGAGGAGCATGGTAAAGAAGCAATTTATGAAGAGATGAAACATAAAGCCGTCATGCTCGATAGAATTGAGACTGTCGATGTATTGGCTGAACCTGCTGATATTAAGCCTGAACAAACGGCGTTTATTCAGTTTTCATCAGGCTCTACAGGCGACCCTAAAGGCGTCGTACTAACGCATAAGAACTTAGTTACTAATTTATACGGCATTATCGAATGCAGCGCGTTTGATGAGAAGGATAGCTTTTTTAGTTGGATGCCATTAACGCACGATTTAGGGATTATTGGTTTTCATTTAACGCCCTTATTCGTGAATATAAACCAATATATGATGCCAACCGACTTGTTCGTCCGGCGCCCCGCGCTTTGGCTTGAAAAATCCAGCGAGAAGAAGGCAACGATTCTATCGTCACCTAATTTTGGTTATAAACACGTTCTAAAGCGCTTCAAACCAGAGAATCAAAACGAGCTTGATCTGTCACATGTCCGTTTGCTTTTTAATGGAGCAGAACCTATTTCAGCTGATCTATGTAGGGAGTTCAACTCGGTCATGAAGCCGTTTGGTTTGGCAGAAACAGCCATGTTTACCGTCTATGGCTTAGCAGAAGCCTGCCTTGCCGTGACGTTCCCTGCTTTAGCTCAACCGCTTTCTACTATTCATGTGCTGAGAAGTTCATTAGTAGAGGGTTTGCCAGCCATAATTACCCCCGAAGCTTCTGATCAAAGTATTGAGTTAGTTCGCCTTGGGTCCCCGATTATAGGCACGAAAATGTTAATTTCGGATAGCAATGGGCAAGCAGTTGCGGAGAATGTAATCGGGCGCGTGCTTATTAAAGGTGAGAATGTGACGAAAGGTTACTACCATGAAGCCGCGTTAAACGAACAGCTGATTAGTGCAGACGGTTGGTTAGATACAGGTGATCAAGGCTTGCTGAATGATGGGGAATTGGTTATTACTGGAAGAACCAAAGATTTAATTATTGTTAATGGTCAAAACTACTATGCTCCAGACCTTGAGTCTGTCTGTGAGCATGTTGATGGAATTGAGTTAGGTAAAGTCGTCGTATGCGGTATTCGTAATACTGAGGATGCACTCGATGAGTTGGTTGTTTTTGTTTTATATCGAGGTGAGTTAGACCGTTTTTATCAAACAACCATTGATGTCAGACGTCAATTGAATGAAAAGTCAGGTTTGGACGTGGCGCATGTTTTACCGATTAAAATGGTGCCTAAAACGACCAGTGGTAAGGTTCAGCGTTTTGCCTTAGCCGAACAATTTGTTGACGGTGAATTTAATGAAATTATTGCTGCCTTAACGGAACTGTCTGAAACACAAACAACAGAATTTGTTGCTGCGGGTAGCTCTATAGAACGAGTTCTAATGGAAGTTTGTCACTCTGTTGTCGCCGATCAAAAAATAACCTTGAATGATAATATTTTTGAGATGGGAACGAGCTCATTAAAGCTCGCACAAATTCACGAGAAGATAGACGAAGCGTACCCAGATATTGTGGAGTTAACGGATTTTTTTGATTACCCAACGATTGAAGAACTAGCTGGGTTTATTGCTCAGAAAATTGAGGCCTGAACGATAGCTGTTTAGTCGTAAATACCACGTTTTCGTTTCCATTTACGGTTAGACCACATCCAATCTTCAGGTGCGTCGAGGATCATTCGTTCAGTCGCTCGGGCGTATTTCTCGGTGATATCGTAGCCCTCTTTTTCATAAGGTGCTTGACCGAGTTCTTCAAAATAGACTTCGTAATGCCCCAAGCTTAAGCGCTTCATTCCAACGAAAATAACAGGGTATTTAGTCAACTTCGCTATCTTTTGTGCGCCCACTGCAAAGGAACTGTCTTGATTTAGGAAATTAGTCCAATACTTTTCTTCTTTTCTTACCGGAGATTGATCAGCAACCATTGCAAAGCCACGGACTTCTTTACGACGCTGCATAATTTCAATTAATGCATTCTTGTTGGGTATAGGGCGAGCATTGAAGCGCGAACGAGAGGCTTTCATGTGCTCGTCAACGATCTTATCGTGTAATGGTTTGTATACGACATCGATAGGAAAAGAGAGTTGTAAGCTACAACCGGCAAGCATCCACTCCCAATTACAATGATGGGCGGCAAGCATCAACACAGATTGGTTGTTATCGGCGAATTTTTCAATAAGCTCTGGGTTTCTCAATGTTACACGCTGACGAATTTGCTTCTCTGTTAGAGTGCCGGTTTTGATGGCTTCGAGTATCACGTATACCAAGTGCTTGAAATTCAATTTCGCTAATTTCTGCACGTCATTGGCTGGGGTGTCTGGAAAAGAATTTAGCATGTTGGAATAAATGACATTACGTTTCTTTTCAACAAAATAATACCCAATAATGTAAATAGGAAAAGCAAGGGCGTGGAGCACACAAAGAGGAAGTTTTCCTAGTAACGGGTAAAGACGAGAGATAAACGGTTGCCTGTTTTTGGCCATATTATGTCGGGAGGTAGTAGAGTTAAAAGAATGAGCTATTCTAACAAAGCTATTGTGATTCTTAGGCAAAAAACAAGTAGCCGATACAAATGGCTACGATAATGCCTATCAAATCAGCAAATAACCCGCAGGCAACAGCGTGACGCGCTTTTTTTATGCCAACGGCACCAAAGTACACCGCCAATACATAGAAGGTTGTTTCTGTACTGCCTTGTACAATAGAGGCAAGCCTACCGGCAAAGGAGTCGGCGCCATGTGTTTGCATGGTTTCTATCATCATCGCTCGAGCACCACTTCCACTCAGTGGTTTCATAAAAGCAGTGGGCAATGCATCGACGAATTGAGTGTCAAGAGAAGCACTTATTAATAATGATCGTAAAGATCCTAGTATTAGTTCGAGTGCGCCACTCGCCCTAAAAACGCCAATGGCAACGAGCATTGCAACAAGGTAAGGGATAATCATGACAGCCGTTTGAAAGCCTTCTTTAGCGCCGTCAATAAATGTTTCATATACATTAATGCGTTGTTTTAGCGCACCCAGCATAAATACAACGATTAAACTAAAAATAATAAAGTTACTGGCGAGCGCTGATTGTTGTTGCATAGCGGCTTGATCGAGGCGTGAAAAATAAAACAAAATCAGGCCGACTAAGGCGCTAAAGCCGGCTAAATAACAAAGAACAATTGGTTCGTAAAGTTTAATGCGTTGAACGGTGGCTACGGCTATAAGCCCAGCGATAGTTGAGGCGTAGGTGGCTATTAAAATAGGTATAAAAACATCTGTTGGGTCAGCGGCGCCCATTTGCGCTCGATAAGTAAAAATAGTTAGAGGAAACAGGGTGACAGCAGATGTGTTGATAACTAAAAATAAAATTTGAGCGTTACTCGCCGTGTCCTTTTTTGGGTTTATTGATTGTAAATGTTGCATGGCTTTTATACCGAGCGGTGTTGCCGCATTATCAAGGCCTAGCATATTGGCAGATAAGTTCATCACCATTGCACCAAAAGCAGGGTGCTTGTCTGGAACATCAGGCATTAATCGTTTTAAAAGTGGATTTAAGAATCGAGTTAAATGCTCAATAAAACCACTTTTTTCGCCAATTTTCATCATGCCCATCCAAAAACATAAAATACCAGTCAGCCCAAGTGAAATTTCAAAGGCGGTTTTGGATAATGTGAATGTGGCTAGGGTAATGTCGTTAAAAACGTCAATTTCACCGAGTATAAATAAACGATAAAGGCCGGTTAGAAAGGCAATGAAAAAAAAGCCGAGCCAAATGATATTTAACATAAAATTAAGAATAAAATTTAACCGCCAACAATAAATATTGTCAAAAACAGTATTTGTCGTCAGAGTCGGATGGTGGACAATTGAGCTTAACTTTAACACACCCATGTAAGACCATATATGAATAATCCAGCGAATAACAAAGTCAAAGAATTGTTAGACATTATGGCTCAGCTTAGAGATCGGAAGAACGGTTGTCCGTGGGATTTAGAGCAGGATTTCGCCAGTATTGCGCCTTATACCATTGAGGAGGCGTACGAGGTGGCTGATGCCATCGAGCGTAAAAATTTGCACGCTCTAAAAGATGAGTTAGGTGACTTGTTATTTCAAGTCGTTTTTCATGCCCAATTAGCAAAGGAGCAGCAAGCTTTTGAATTTGCAGATATAGTTGCATCTATCTGCGATAAGTTAACGCGACGCCACCCCCATGTATTTGATGAATCATTCATCGGCAAAGGCAATTTAAGCAAACAATGGGAAGCGCATAAGCAAGCAGAACAAAAAGGTAGTGATCTAAAAGGTGTGCTCGATGGTGTTAGTAAAAACCAACCTGCCATGAATCAAGCTTGCAAGCTTCAAAAAAAAGCGGCATCAGTTGGTTTTGACTGGCCTGATGTAGAGGGTGTTTTAGCTAAGTTGGATGAAGAGGTTGATGAGCTTAAAGCAGAAATTGGGGTCGCAAATAATTCTCAACGAATTGAGGAGGAGTTAGGTGATGTGCTTTTTAGCTGCATTAATCTAGCTAGGCACTTAAATGTAAATCCAGAGTGGTCCTTAAGGTTAGCTAATCAGCGTTTTTCAAACCGTTTTTCACACATTGAAGAAAGGTTAAAGGAATCGGATAAAAACATTGAAAACTGTTCATTAAGCACTTTAGATGCTCTTTGGGATGAGGCTAAAGTAGCCACCAAAAAGGCTGAAACTTAAATTAATTCATCGAGTTAATGAAAAGTTAGGATTTTTCTATTGCTTTTAGTATACTCAGGCTTCAGATCGGTTAGCTAGGTTACAATAACTATAACGATGTGCTTTAATTAGCCTTTCTAACTAACTGATTTTTTTTGTTTATTTATAATTAAGGAAGAGAGATGTCAGAAAGAGTTCGCGGTATTGTTAAATGGTTTAATAATTCAAAAGGCTTCGGCTTTATTCAGCCTGATGCTGGTGGTGAAGATGTATTTGTTCATTTCAGAGCAATTCAAGGTGATGGTTTTCGTACACTAAAAGAAAATCAAGCTGTTGAATTTACTATCACTAAAGGCGATAAAGGGCTTCAGGCAGAAGAAGTAACAGGCTTGGAATAATTTAAGCCTAAGCAGTCAATGACTGCTATAACGCTAAAATAAAAAATACCTGCTTTCAATAAAGACAGGTTAGCTGTCTTTATTGTTGGTAGGTTTTTGTGACATATTGCTCAACAATTTTCTGGAACTGTTCTGCGATATCGTTACCTTTTAAGGTGACATTTTTTTGTCCGTCTATATAAACTGGCGCAACGGGTTTTTCCCCGGTGCCGGGTAAGCTGATTCCGATGTTTGCATTTTTGCTTTCACCTGGGCCATTTACAACACAGCCCATGACGGCTACTTTCATGTTTTCTACGCCTGCATATTGAGTTTTCCATTCTGGCATTTTATGGCGCAAATAAGATTGAATATCTTGCGCTAATTGTTGGAAATAATCGCTGGTTGTTCTACCGCACCCTGGGCAAGATATAACTGCCGGTGTAAATGAACGGATGCCCATTGATTGTAGAATTTCTTGTGCGACAACAACTTCTTGGCACCTATCACCACCGGGTTCAGGTGTTAAGGAAATTCTAATTGTGTTGCCGATACCTTGTTGCAACAATATCGCTAATGCAGCGGTGGAAGAGACAATGCCTTTGCTACCCATACCTGCCTCAGTTAAACCTAAATGAAGTGGGTAGTCACAACGTGAGGCGAGGTCTTGGTAAACGGAGATAAGATCCTGCACACCGCTCATTTTGCAAGAGAGTATAATTTTATCCTTGGCTAAGCCCAGTTCAACTGCTTTTTCTGCGCTCTCTAAGGCGGACGTAATGACAGCGTCGTGCATAACGGCAACAGAGTCGCGAGGTGTACTTGAGATAGCGTTCTCATCCATTAATCGTGCTAATACAGATTGATCAAGACTTCCCCAGTTAACCCCAATACGTACAGGCTTGTCGTATTGAATAGCAAACTCTATCATTTGTGCAAACTGGGGGTCACGTTTACTACCACGGCCCACATTGCCGGGGTTAATTCGATACTTGGCTAACGCCTGAGCACAACATGGGTATTTGGCCAGTAATTTATGACCATTAAAATGAAAGTCGCCCACTAGAGGAACATCGCAGCCTAAGGCATCAAGTTTTTGCCTAATGGTGCTGACAGCCGCTGCCGCAGCCTCAGAATTAACCGTAATCCTAACCAACTCAGAACCAGCTTGAGCTAGTTGATAAACTTGTTTAACGGTTCTTTCAATATCGGCAGTATCCGTGTTTGTCATTGATTGGATAACGACGGGGTGTTGGTGACCTATAGATATTGTCCCTACTTTAACGGTGATGGATTTGTGCATATTGCTGACTTATCTGGCTATAAAGTTGTATTGTGGAGGCTATTATATCCAGTTGTAATGGATAATAAGGTACTCAATACAGTAACAAATTAGTTTATTGGGTTAAATTTTGAAAATTACGTTAAGTTAACGAAGTGATTGGACGTCTTGCATACTAAGTATTTGCCAACGACCAGAAAAGGTAGGCTTTATTTAAACGCGCTTGATGTACCAGTTGAACTGATTATGGTGCCAATAAATGACAAAGAGCTGATGTTTAATAATATAAGTGCTATAGCTCAATGAACATCAGCAGTAGAAGCTGCCACCCCATTTAATAAATATTGAGGTGGCAGGGTGTAAGTGATCATCAAAATCTAGCTGTTAGTGGGTAACTTATCAGTTAACAGCTACCGACTAATGAAACCGGTTAAAAAAGACTAGAGAAAAACGTTGAGGTTTTTACTTAACAGACTGCTGAAGTCTGGCGTTATTTTACGTTTGGCCACTTTGAATGAACCTTCTGTTACGCGTAATATGTCTTCCCGTTTGGCCAGCAACCAATATTCCTCACGTTCTAATCGGTTCCTGTAAACTAACGTATTGGAGCGAACGTTAACTTCTCCTTCCACATCGCTGAGTTCCACTTCTAAGTTCGTAATAAGGTGTCTATAACGGGTTCGTGGGTCTTCTGCCCAAGCGGCGCCACTGTGCAGGCGTGCAACGCGTAATTGCAAACTTTGTAATGATTCATTGTAATGATTCATATTGGTCGTTGAATCAGGCGTTTCATCCTTACGAAACATGCTTTCTCTTGCGGGCATCCAGTAATGTATATCATCTGCCAACATCGTGAACCAAGTTGCGTAATCTTCTTCGTCTAATGCACGCGCTTCTTGGTTATAAAATTGATTAACTCTATGCCAAAGTAGCATGTTTTCAGTGTCTATTTGTTGTGTGTCAGTGCTTGTCATATGCTAAATCCCTTAACGAACCTTCGGGATATCATCCCAAGATTCTGCAGTTAAAAAGTCTACCCAACGTTGGTAAAATGCCAACTGATTAACATCGCTGTACATCGGCCTACTAATATTGCCGGGTAACTCTGGGTCATCTCTGTGGCTTGTTCCAACTCTAAGCCCGTAATGTAAATGTTGTTTGCGTGTTACAACACCCTCATTAGCTAGAGTTGCATTTTCCCAGTTTTCGCCATCGTCCATCTCAAAAATACCACTAGGAGAGAAGGTCATAGCACAAGCATTTTGAACAATTTCTCTAATATCGTCGGGCATGTTTTTATTCACCATTGTCCAAGCGCGTAACTCAAATTGACGAGGACCTTTCGGCAGCCACGTTCTCATGGTATTGATGCCCGGTAAAAATGAAAAGTTAGGGAATACAGTCGCAGATATCACTGAGCCATATATTTTGCGAGCCCGCAGATCACCTAGGCGTTTTGCCATACTTTGACGTTGCTGTTCAAAGTACTCAACTAATCTTGGGTTACCACTGGAGATGAGTTCTAATGTACCAACACCATCAATGCCTCCTTCCCAACCATGACCATTGGCATTTGCATGAAAAGACGAGGGGTCAACAGGCATATACTCGGGTACTTCATGGCCCATGCTAACAGCTTTAGCGCCTGATGCATGAGTCCAACCAACGTGAAGTGAGTCACCAATGAAGTTTTCTGCACCAAACTTCCAGTTTGCGTTATACATGTTTTTAATACAGCCGCCTAAAAACTCTGTCCCTTCCTCAGTTTGGTCAAGAATAATATCCAAATACCAGCGATAATCCCCTAAGAAGTCTTCTAAGCTGGGTGCCTCATCATCAAAACAGGCAAATACGAGGCCTTTGTATGTTTCTACCCGCGCATTTTGAAGGCCGTTTTTAGACTTATCTATATGGCCTTTGTAATGCTCTTCTTCATGCATACCTAATAAATCACCATTGGTGCCAAAAGCCCAACCATGATAATTACATGTAAACTGCCTGGCTTTGCCTCGGTCAGCAAAGCAAATACGGTTACCGCGATGAGTACAGGAATTAGTAAAGACGTGAATAGCACCATCCTTATGACGAGTAACAATGACATTGTCTTGCCCCATATAAGTGGTGATGAAATCACCTGTATTTTTTACCTGACTTTCATGAGCCACAAATAACCATGATTTAGCAAATAATTTTTCTAATTCGAGTTGGTATATCCAGTCTTCCCAAAAAATACGCCGATCAATTTGGCCATTTTTGAGGTCAACCATTGCCTTTAGTTCTTCAATATTACCCATAGCTGGAGTTCCTTTTTATTTTATAACTGTCATTAGTTTTAATAAATAGAAGAGTAAACTAATATATGTCTTTGTAGAAGAGATAAGTTAGAAATTAAATATTAAGGAGAAATGATGAGTAGCATTTGGACAGAATTAATGGGCGTTGAGTACAGCCAAAAATATTACGATGTTAAGGGAGTTAAAACGCGTGTTATTGAGGCGGGTAGTGGACCAGTTTTAATATTTTTACACGGCACAGGCGGACATGCAGAAGCTTATGTTAGAAACATAGAGGAGCATGCGAAGCATTTTCATGTTTATGCGATAGATATGATTGGGCACGGTTATACAGACCGACCTGATTGCGATTACGATATGAATAATTTCGTCGATCATGTTGTGGACTTTATTAGCACGATAGGGGCTGAAAAAGTCTACCTGTCTGGTGAATCATTAGGCGCTATGGTTGCAACGTGGACAGCAATACGTTTCCCCGAAAAAGTTATTAAACTGGTGCAAAACACGGGTATTCTGATGGCGCCAAATGGAGAAGGGAAAGCTGAGTTAGCAGATGCGCTAGAACGTTCAAGAAAAGCAGCCGGACAACTGAGTAAGGATATTGTTCGTGCAAGAATGAGCTGGTTAATGGCGGAACCTGAAAAAACATTGACCGATGAAATTATAGATGTTCGTTACACCATTTACGACCAGCCGGGTATGCTCCCTGTGATGGGTAAAATTGCTAATAGTATTTTAGGTGGCGTTATTGATGATGAGTGGTGCAATAAGTGGGTAAACCCTGAGTCAATGCGTGATATTAAGTGCCCAACCTTAGTGTTATGGACTCGGCATAATCCTGGTCAACCGGTTGAATTAGCACAACAGGGCGCAAAAATGATTCCAAATGCAAAAATGGTTATTTTAGAAGAAAGTGCTCATTGGCCGCAGTGGGAAGAACCAGAGGAATTCAATAAGCTACATTTAGAATTTTTGCTCGGTTAATTTAGAGAATCCATCGGGCTTTATGCAGGCCTGATGGGTTTTTCAGCAGATGATTTAGTCAGCAAGATAAGCTCACAAGTCAGTCGTTTAATAAATGATACGTTTTATGTTCACTTTAATAATGCCAGTATTCTTATTCGCAAAAGCTTGAGTTTTTGACTTATATACTGATATTGCATGAAGCTAACGTTTGAATGAACTCTTTAGCTCTCAAATGCTTCAATCAGTGAAAAAGCGCGATCTATAACACTATGGGGCGTGTAAAAATGAGGTGAAAATCGAATACCACCACCGCGCTTAGCGCAAACAACTTGATGTGTTGTTAAGTAGTCAAACAGCTCGTTCGTTTTGCCATTTGATGGCTTGAAAACAATAATATTATTTCCTGCACGATCAGGGTTGGTCAATAGCGTTAAAGAAGGGTTTTGTTGCACTTTATCTATAACGTATTGGCCACGCTCTATAACATTTTTGGCTACCGTATCCATGCCAACGTCTAGAAGTAAACTTATGCTGGCAGACAGTGCATGTATGCTGAGCATGTTCGGGCTCCCGCATTCAAACCGCCTTGCCGATTGTGCGGTTGTCCATTCAGGCACATCATAATTGCCCATATCTTCAACCATATGCCAGCCATATTGGGTAAGGTTGAGTTTGTTGATAGCTGATTGTCGGCAATAGAAAACACCCAAACCTTCCGGACCGAGCATCCACTTATGACCATCGGCCATCACAAAATCAGCCTGATATTTTTGTACGTCAACAGGGAATGCGCCAATCGACTGAATGGCATCAATGCAGAATAACACGCCTTTTTGCTGACAGGCTTCACCTAAGCGTTCGAGGTCAACACGCAAACCAGATGCGTACTGAACAGAGCTAATGGTTAACAACTTGGTGTGGCTATCAATATTTTTAATGAGTTCAGCAGTAGGGTCCTCAGCGTCTTTCAAGTGTGTTTTTATGACATGAACGCCTTGGTCCGCAAGTGATTCCCAGGGAATCATATTTGAGGGGAACTCTTCATCACTAGTAACGATATTATCGCCTTTTGCCCAATCAAGGCCATAAGCTACAAAAGAAAGGGCTTCGGAGGTGTTTTTGACCAGCGCAATTTCATCAACTGTCGAGGCATTTATCAATTCTGCCAGTTGCTGTTTTAATCGTGCTTCAACTTTCAGCCAATTGGCATATTTTTTTGAACCGATAGTGACGTTTTCGCGGCAAAAGGCATTAACGGCTTTTTCTGCTCGAATAGGCCAAGGAGCAACAGCCGCATGATTGAGGTAGATAACATCTTCATCCAAATTAAATTCATTACTAAAGTTATCAGTCATCAGCTTGGTTGCCTTAAGAAAATGAACATTCTATCCTTTTTTAAAATTTCCTTATAGACTTGCTTCGTTGGCGTTGCCGAATTATAAAAAGTGGATTGTATTATGTTGATGATTGGACATAGAGGCGCGATGGGTTGTGCGCCAGAAAATACACTTCTATCAATTCATAAGGCAATAGAATTAGGCGCGGATTGGGTAGAGGTTGACGTGCATCTATTGGACGAAAAACTGATCGTTATTCATGATGCGACACTCGATAGAACAACCAACGGGCAGGGCAAATTAGCTGACTATACGTTTGATGAAATGAGGAATTTGGACGCAGGTTTAGGAGAAAAAATACCGACCCTACAAGAAGTGATTAACGCGACGGCAGGTGTAGTCGGTTTGAATATTGAGCTAAAAGGTAAAGGGACGGGTAAAGCGCTTGTTAGTTTGTTAGAAAAAACGCCGGACAGTCAGCGAGAAAACATGCTCGTTTCTTCGTTCTTAATGGATGAACTATCGGCGGTGTTTTGTTTAGATAAGCGAGTCAGAATAGGTGTGTTGGCTAGTGATAATATAAACGACTCTATCGCGTGGGCGGGCAAGTTAAAAGCCTTTTCAATACACGTCAGTTTACAAAACGTAACATTAGAATGGGTAGAGCGGGCGCATCACCAAGGGCTGAAATTGTACGTTTATACCGTTAACGAATTGGCTGATATCAAGCGAATGAAGCAAATGGGGGTTGATGGTGTGTTTAGTAACTATCCCCGCCAAATTTACTCATCAATGTAAGCTAATTTTTTTAACTTAGCTCGTGTGTAGACTAGGGTGATGATCATGCTGAAAAAAACGATAATAGCAACAGAGCCGAATAACCATTCAATGCTGTAACCAAATTGAATAATTAGAAAGAAATTAACAATAAAGGGTAAAATTAATTGCCTAAAAAGCCCCATGATGACAGGAAAATCAGGCTGTTTGATTGATTGCAGTGTTGCCACGCTAATAAATAGAGAAACGTAGCAGAAAAAAGCTAAGGCATCGATTCTTAGGTATGACGTGCCAACAGAAATAATGGATTCATGCTGACTAAAAAAGCCCATTAAATAAGGTGAAAGAAAAATCATAATGGGGATACACACGAGAGAAATCGAAAAGCTGAGTATCAAACCCTTACGATAAGTTTCTGCGATTCGTCGGTAGTTTTTGGCACCATAGTTTTGTCCAGAAATGGCTAATACGGCTGCGTTAAGCCCAAGAGCGGGGAGTAATAAAACTTGTTCAACCCTTAAGCCAACAGAGTAGCCGGCCACAGCATAATCACCAAAACGACTAACAAAAGCGGTGATCATCAAACTGCCAATAATCATAATAAAAAAATTAAAACTGGCGGGTAAAACCTGCCTTAAAATGGCGAGAGAGGCGTTTTTATTTAAACAAGGGAAGGGTGTGTAGCCTAATTTTTTACATAAAATGATTAGTAAATAGAGTGCGGATGTTAATTTAATGATTAATGTAGCCCAAGCGAGCCCTGCAACACCCATATTTAAACCAAAAGTTAATAATGGGTTGAGTGCTAGGTTAGCAAAAAAACCAACAACCAGTGCGTTACGATTGGACTTGGTGTCACCTAAAGCCATCAGCGCGCCAGCGGCGACAATACTTAATGAGAACGCAACATTGCCAAGGATTAATACTTGAATATAATCCCATGCCAGTGCGGTTATTATCTCGCCACTGCTTAGCCAATCGATGGCATCTCTAGCAAATAAAAGACCAAATACAATGATCATGATAGAAAAGGAAATGCCTAGACCTAGGCAGTTTCTAATAATGTTCTTTAGTTGTTTGGGTTGTTTTAGGCCAAGCTCTGTTGAGACCATCACGGATGTGCCATTTTGCAATCCTGCCAAGAGCCCAATAAACAGATAAAAGACAACGCTCGAAATGGATAAGCCTACTAATGCGTCATCAGACACTTTACCGGCAAACCAGTTATCGGTAAGGTTATACAGAGTGTTAAAAAACATACCCATTGAAGCCGGTATAGCAAGGCGAATTAAATGCTGGTAAATAGACCCTATGGTGAAGTCTTGATGAGGCTTAGAGGGGAGCATAGATTTAAATGAGTTATTTTTATTTAAATTATAGCCCGTTAACAATTATCCAGTCATAAAATGACAAACGAATTATCTATATAAATAGCTGATAATAGTGACTAGGGTTGTTTTATGTCATAGTTTAATAAGGCTTTATTCTTTATCATTGTGTTGCTTGAACAAGAGGCTGATAGCTTAAGGGTGAAGTAGGGGCAGAGTTGCTTTTATCAGCAGCTTATAAATTAAAAAATAAGGAGCACGATGAGTATTCCATTACCAACTAATTGCATGAGTATTGATGACCTAACTATCGGTATGCGCAAAGAAAAAACCTATACGATTGAGCACGATGATGCGGTTCAGTTTTCTAAAATGTCGGGTGATTGGAACCCAGCGCATCACGATGAGGACTATGCGGCGAAGAGTATTTTTAAACAGCGAGTCGCACACGGTATGTTTTCAGTGATTCAATTCTCAGGCATTTTGGGTATGGATCTGCCGGGCCTTGGTACATTGTGGCTTAAACAAAGCGTTGAGTTTCTAAGGCCAGCTTTTTTTGGTAATGAATATAGAGCCGTTGTTGAAGTTCTGGCTATTAATAAAGAAAATAATACGGTAACGTTTAGTACGGAATGTTTTGATCAAGAAGGCAATAAAATTATCACGGGTGAGGCGGTTGTTAAACCGATTCCGGCAAAATTAAAAGCAAAAACAAACTAAAGAGGGCTTATGTCAGATTCTAAGGAAGAGAAATTTATACGCGAAGACGGACCTGTTTTCTTATCAGGTAACCAAGCTTATTTACGTCTAGCATTTGAACAGCAACGCCGTGACCGTGAAGCGGGTCTTAATACTGGTGGGTTTATTTCAGGTTATCGAGGCTCACCGTTCGGTAATTTTGATACCGAATGTAGAGGCGTTGAATCGTCATTGAACGAACGCGATATTCATTTTAACCCAGGTGTTAATGAGGCGATGGCGGCGACTGCAATTTGGGGTTCGCAGCAAATTGATTTCTTTGAAGGCAATGAATTTGATGGCGCTTTTGGCCTTTGGTATGGCAAAGGCCCAGGTGTGGACCAAGCGGCTGATGCGCTTCATCACGCAAACCTGTGGGGAACTAGCAAGCACGGTGGTGTAGTGATGGCGGTGGGTGATGATCCAATGAGTCGCTCATCCAGTATTCAACAACAAAGTGAATACGTTCTGTCGGGTTTATGTATTCCCATTATGCATTGCTCATCGGTGCAAGATATTTATGACTTTGGTCTTATTGCTTACCAAATGTCGCGTTATTCAGGCGTATGGATAGCCGTTAAATCAGTCTCTGATATTGCTGAATCTTGGTACATGGTGGACGTTGACCCTAAGCGTACTGAAACAGTTTTGCCAGACCCTAGTGAATTTGTTATTCCAGATAGTGGCGTGCATACACGCTGGCCAGATCGTTCAGTTGACCAAGATGAACGTATTGTAAATGCCCGTTTACCAGCGGTTAAAGCCTTCACTAAGGCTAACAAACTGAATAAAGTCACATTAGATGCAAAACAGCGTCGCGTGGGTATTATCACCGCCGGTAAAAGTTACTTAGATACGACTGAAGCCTTAAATGATTTAGGTATCAACGAAGCGATGCGTGATGAGCTTGGTTTGGCGGTATTTAAAATTGCCGTTATTTGGCCAATGGAAGAAACCTTGGTGCGTGAGTTTGCAGAGTCAGTCGATGAAATTCTTGTGATTGAAGAGTCTCGTCCGTTTCTTGAAACACAAGTCAAAGATATTTTGTTTGATATGCCAATGGATATTCGCCCGTTGGTAATGGGTAAAAAGGGTCGCGATCAACAAACACAGTTCCCATCCAACGGTGAACTAACACCGGCGCTTATTTCTAAAGCACTGGTTAATTGGTTGAAACCATATAAAACCACGGAGTCCATGACCCAATGGATTGATGTGCTTGATAATGCCGAGAAACAACTCAGTGTGCCACGCAATACCGTGGAACGTACGCCGTACTTTTGTTCAGGTTGCCCACACAGTTCGTCTACTAAATTACCTGAGGGTAGCAGTGAGCAGTTGATAGGTATTGGCTGTCATTTCCTTGTTGGTTTAATGGATAGAAAGGGCACCACGTACACACAAATGGGTGGCGAAGGGGCTACATGGGCGGGCGCATCACCATTCCTCGGTAATCGCCATACATTTGTTAACTTGGGTGATGGAACCTTCTATCACTCGGGTTCTACGGCTATTCGTCAGGCGATTGCTTCAGATATTAATATCACCTACAAAATTTTATTTAACGATGCGGTAGCAATGACCGGTGGGCAATCATTTGATGGTCCATTGTCTGTTGAAGGCATTACCCAGCAAATGCACTCAGAAGGGGCGGCACGTGTGGTCGTGGTTTCAAGAGAACCTGAAGCGCTGAATAAAGCGGCGTTTGCACCGGGTACCGATTTGTATCATCGTGATGATTTGCAAGTGGTGATGAAAGAATTGGCGGAAACAAAAGGCGTGACAATTCTTGTTTATGAGCAAACCTGTGCGACAGAGCTGCGCCGTCGTCGTAAACGTAAAATTGTGGAAACGCCTAAAAAATTAACCTTTATTAACTCGCGAGTTTGCGAAGGTTGTGGTGATTGTGGCGTTCAATCTAATTGTCTGTCTGTTCAACCGCTGGAAACAGAGTTGGGTAGAAAACGGGTTATTGATCAATCAGGCTGTAACTTAGACTTTAGCTGCGTAAAAGGTTTTTGCCCAAGCTTTGTTACTATAGAAGGTGGTGAGTTAGCGCGGGGCAATGCAGTGAACTTATCGGATGATGTGTTTGCAGCCTTACCCGAGCCAACACCTAAGCCACTAGATGGCGTCTTTGGTTCGTTAGTATGCGGTATTGGTGGAACAGGCGTTGTTACCATATCATCAATGATTGGTGAAGCGGCAAAAGCAGAAGGCTTTGCCTCGCAAGTGCTTGATTTGACAGGCATGGCGCAAAAATTTGGCGCAGTGTATTGCCACCTTAAAGTGGCTAATAATGTTGAAGAACTTAACTCAACACGCTTATCCATTGGTAAAGCAGACTTGTTGATTGGTGCGGATATTGTGACCAGTGCGAGTGATGAAGGCATGTCTCGATTACGCGAAGGGCATACAAAAGGCGTGGTTAATTCACACGGTATTGTTACTGGTGCGTTTACCCGCGATGGAGACTTCAGTATCCCCGTGGATGATATGAAACAAGCTTTAGAGCGTTTCACTGGCGAAGGTAATTGTAATTTCTTCGACTCAACAAAGGTATCAGAAACCTTAACCGGCAATACCATCGGCGCGAATATGATGTTATTGGGTTTTGCATGCCAGAAAGGTTGGTTGCCTGTTAAGCGTCAATCATTAGAGGATGCGATTACGGAAAATGGCGTAGCGGTGGCGTATAACCAACGTGTGTTCAAAATTGGCCGCTTAATGGCGCATGATCCAGATGCAGTTAAAGCGTTATTGGAGCAAGGTGCAACAACACCTGAGTGGGAAGTGTTATCAGCCACCACGGAAGATTTGATTGCCCGCCGTGAGAAGGACTTAATTGCTTATCAAAGTAAGTCGTATGCTAATAAATTCACCAAACTGATCAACCAAGTTCGCGAAGCGGAAGAAAAATTAACTGGCGATAGCGATGAAATTACTCAAGCAGCAGCGCGTTACTTGTATAAATTGATGGCGTATAAAGACGAGTTAGAAGTTGCCCGTTTATATACCGATGGCACATGGGCGAAGCAGGTTGAGGAAAACTTCTCCGGTGACTATAAAATCAAGTTCCACATGGCACCACCGCTTATTTCAAAACGTGACCCTATAACAGGCCAATTGAAAAAACGTGAATTTGGTGGCTGGATGTTATCGGCGCTTAAATTAGCGTCTAAATTTAAAGTGCTGAGACATACCCCATTAAATCCATTTAGTTATTCTGCAGAACGCAAAGAAGACAAAGAACTTCTACAGCAATATAAAACGGTATTGAATCAAATTATTAGTGGTTTAACTGAAGAAAATAAAGACGTTGCACTTGAAATGGCGCGAGTTCCTGAATTTGTTCGTGGTTATGGTCATGTGAGAACAGAAAGTGTTGAAGCAGCGCAGCGCCGCTGGAATACATTAGATGATCATTTTAAAAACCCAATGAAAGTTATTAAAGTTAAAACAGGTACAACGGCTTAAATTTAAGCGAAGGACGTATTTAAAAGGCCTTAGTATTTTACTAGGGCCTTTTTTTATTCACCACAACCGTGCTGATAATCATAGGGTGCTTTATAATCCGCTTATGGAACCTTTAGCTTTTTTTAAATGCCTGTCTGATCAAACACGGTTAACGTGCCTTATGCTTATTCAGCAAGAAGGGGAGTTGTGTGTTTGTGAATTAATGGAAGCCTTGCAAGAAAGCCAACCTAAAATATCAAGACACTTAGCGCAATTAAGAAAATTTAATTTGTTGTCTGATAGGCGACAAGGCCAATGGGTTTTTTATAGCATTAACCCATCATTACCGGGCTGGGCAGTAGATATTCTGAACATAACCTCTCAATCCCATTCTGCTTTCATCAAAGAAAGTCTCGATAATTTATCCCTCATGCGATCACGCCCTGATCGTGAGCAAGCCTGCTGCTAATTAAGTAACTACCCCGTTCTGCTGATTTTTATTTGCGGATTAAAGTAATTTAATACATATGATTTAACATATATGTATAATTCCATATATCTTTTGTTTTAAATACTGATAATTGAAAAAGGGTGAATAGTTATGACGATAAAAGTAGGTATAAACGGCTTTGGCCGAATGGGCCGATTATCATTAAGAGCGGGGTTTGGCACTAATGATATAGAGTTCGTTCACATTAATGACCCTGCAGGCGATGCTAAGACCTTGGCGCACCTATTAAACTTTGATTCTGTACACGGTCGCTGGTCTTACGAAGCGGAGCATGTGGGTAATACTATCGTTATTAACGGTAAGAAAATCAGTACCAGTCAGAATATAGCGATTAACGAGACAGACTGGTCGGGCTGCGATGTGGTTATTGAAGCATCTGGAAAAATGAAAACAAAAGCGCTGTTACAACCCTACCTTAAGCAAGGTGTTAAGCGCGTTGTGGTGACAGCACCGGTAAAAGAAGAGGGCGTTTTGAACGTAGTGATGGGTGTGAATGAAGACTTGTTCAACCAAAAAGAACACCAGATTGTTACAGCAGCCTCATGTACAACAAACTGTATAGCCCCAGTGGTTAAAGTTATTCATGAAAACCTGGGTATCAAACATGGGTCAATAACGACCATTCATGATGTGACGAATACACAAACCATACTTGATGCACCACATAAAGATTTACGGCGTGCCAGAGCCTGTGGAATGAGCCTTATCCCCACATCAACGGGTTCAGTAACGGCCATTACGCATATTTTTCCCGAGTTAAAAGGCCGTTTGGATGGGCATGCAGTTCGTGTTCCTTTAGCCAATGCATCACTAACCGATTGCGTTTTTGAAGTGGCTAAAAAAACCACAATAGAAGAGGTTAATCAGCTATTAAAGTCCGCCGCGGATAATGAATTAAAAGGCATTTTAGGGTTCGAAGAAAGACCACTCGTCTCCATTGATTATAAAACCGACCCACGCTCCAGCATCATAGATGCACTATCAACCATGGTGGTGAACGGCACCCAAGTGAAGCTATACGCTTGGTACGATAACGAGTGGGGATACGTCAATCGTACTATTGAGTTAGTACGCATGGTGGCTCAATCAGATCAGTTGATCGGCTAATATGCATGCGTTGAAATCACTGTCTAGCGACATTCAACAATACCTGATCATCACAGGTAATTATTGGGTCTTTACGCTAACGGATGGCGCGTTAAGAATGCTCATCGTTTTGCACTTTCATGAACTGGGTTATACGCCACTAGAAATAGCCCTGTTGTTCATTTTTTACGAAGTGTTTGGCATTCTCACGAACTTACTCGGCGGTTGGCTGGGGGCGATTGTTGGCTTAAATACCACAATGAACATTGGCCTAGTTTTACAAGTACTCGCTTTATCAATGTTGTTAGTGTCACCGGATATGCTAAGCATAGTATGGGTAATGGCAGCGCAAGCCCTTTCTGGAGTTGCCAAAGACCTGAATAAAATGAGTGCCAAAAGCGCGATTAAATTATTGGTTCCAAAAGAGGCCGATAATACACTTTATAAGTGGGTGGCCTTATTAACGGGTTCAAAAAACACCTTAAAAGGGGTTGGTTTTTTCCTCGGCGGTGTACTGCTTAGCCAGTTTGGTTTTCATAATGCGGTATTGATCATGGTTCTTGTTCTGCTAATGGTTTGGCTAACGAGCTGTGTTCTATTAAAAAAAGAATTGGGTAAGGCAACGAGTAAGCCTAAATTTAAACACCTCTTTTCCAAAAGCTCGGCTATTAACTGCCTCTCTAGCGCACGTCTATTCTTATTTGCCGCACGAGATGTTTGGTTTGTTGTAGCTTTACCCGTGTATTTAACCGCACATTTTGCTTGGGATTATTCGCAGGTAGGCGGGGTCATGGCCTTATGGGTTATTGCCTATGGCGTTGTACAAGCAGTAGCGCCAAGGTTATCAGGCCAAAAAAATGCAAATAAAAAAGAGGGGCAGCGTCTGTACCAATGGGCCGTTATTCTATTTATTGCGCCCATGCTGATGGCGTTAGCACTGCATTATGAGTTTCAAATTAGTTATATATTATTGATTGGTTTAGCTGTTTTTGGTGTGTTATTCGCCATTAACTCATCACTGCACAGTTACCTTATAGTGAGTTATGCCAATAGAGACGGCGTATCGCTAGATGTTGGTTTTTATTACATGGCCAACGCTGCAGGTCGGCTGCTCGGCACCGTCTTATCTGGCTGGCTATATCAATACTATAATTTTGAAATGTGCCTATGGGTTTCCGCCGCGTTTATTTTAATGTCCGCGATCATAGCGAAAGCCTTGCCGGAGAAAACGTAAAACAAATACTTATATCTATTTAACAGGTATTAATAATAGGTCTGACTATTTATCTTGGTGTTTTATGGCAAAAAAATGAACAGGACTTAACCAATAAGGCGCATAGTAAATTGCTTAAACAATTATAAGAGTTACAAGCATCTTAGGATGGTTAATAGTGGTATTTAACGAAGGTGTCTCATGGTTTGTAACTAGTCAGCTTTAACTTAGTATTTTCTAGGGTTTAATAAGTTTATTGATTTAAATAAAATTGAACCCAGTTGCTTGTTAGAGATGCTTCAAAGGGTAGTATTGGCGCTAAATCGGATATTGATTAATCTCCAGAAAATTGGGACTATGACGTGTCGTGATGGGGCTATTCCTACATGTATACTCAACAACGATGGTGAAGAGATAGGTGTTCCATACCTCGATAACTCTAACAGATGATACCTTGCGACCTTCACAAACGTAACTGATGCAACTTAATGGAGCTGTAGTTTGAATAATTTTGCTGATGCCGAAAATATTTCTCTGGTGGGTTATGCACTGGCAATAGGGTTACTGATTGGTGTTGAACGTGGTTGGCGATCACGAGATGAAAAAGACGGTAACCGAGAAGCTGGTCTACGAACATACGGCCTAACAGGCCTTTTGGGCGGTAGTGCAGCCCTACTAGCACAGTATATTGGAACAATAACGTTTGGCCTTATCTTTGTTGGATTTGCAGTTGCTGTGACTGTTGTATACGCAATGCATCGGCGTATTAGCGGTGATGCAAGTATCACTAGTCTTATAACACTACTGTTAACATTTATGCTGGGTGCGTTAGCGGCGCTAGACCATGTGAACCTTGCCGCTTCTGCAGCAGTAGTTGCTGCGATATTGCTACGATTTAAGGATACGCTTCATGCCTGGTTGAGAAGCTTAGAACGAGATGAGCTACATGCGGCTTTACAGCTTCTTCTTATTTCCATTGTATTGTTACCTATCCTCCCTGACCATAATTACGGTCCTTGGCAGGCGTTTAATCCGTACGAAATATGGTTGATGGTTGTGCTTATTGCGAGTGTTTCTTTTGTCGGCTATTTCGTCATGAAAACATCAGGCTCTGGGAAAGGGGTCATATTAACCGCATTGGCTGCCGGAATGGTGTCATCGACTGTGTTGACTTTGCATTTTTCACGACTCTCACAAAAACAAGAGAGCATGAAGAATGTGCTTGCTGCCGGTATATTGGTGGCGTGTGGAGCCATGTTCCCACGGACTGTACTAATTGCAAGTCTAATCAATCCTGTGTTATTTGATTCATTGATTATTCCGATGGGAGTGATGACTATACTGACACTCTGCGCTGCGGCGTTTATGTGGAATCGAAGTGTTCAGTACCAGCCGAGTAAATTGACTCACTTGGGTAACCCTTTAGAGCTAAAGTCGGCACTATTTTTTGGGGCGTTATTAGTTTTAATTATCCTCTTGGGGAAGGCTGCAATACATTTTTTCGGTGAGACGGGTATTTATCTTCTCGCTGCAGTATCTGGTATTGCTGATGTAGATCCTATTAATTTAACCTTATCTAGAATGAGTAATGCAGAGCTATCTCTGGATGTAGCTATTTTAAGTATAGTGATAGCATCTTCTTCTAACACTTTGATTAAGGCTATGCTCGCCGTGTTTATCGGTGGGTCTAGTATGGGGGTAAGAGTCTTATTGCCATTAGTTTTTGTCGTTTTAGCAGGGTTAACAACGGCATGGCTCTTGTGATTGGTATGCAATAAAAAGAACTTTTGCAGATGAGCAATGATTTTATATCGAAGATTGATATGGAGCATTTCAAGCCTCGCTTCATGACAGTATTTAATACATGACGCTATTCTTCTCGTGGCGGTTATTATTGAAGCTAAGGGCCTACGATTAGGTCAATCACTTATAGCAGAAAAAATGCCACCATTAAGCCGATATAAATGCTCTGGTTCATTCTACAGTCAACGCATCCAGAGGTGCTTGATAGTTTTTCTTAAAACGTCTTAGGGTTGTGTATAAATTTAAGGCAATAAAAACCCCCTTGGATAAAGGGGTTTGAGTATGTTCTGGGACTTCATGAAACTTAAATTTGGTACCGAGGGCCGGAATCGAACCGGCACTTCCGAAGAAACCGGATTTTGAATCCGGCGCGTCTACCAGTTCCGCCACCCCGGCCAAATAAGTTTGGGCATTATAGACAAAATCAAAATTAAACTCTATTGAATTATTCATTTTATAAGCTCTTTTACGCTCGCTGATGTGGGTAGTTCCTGTTAACATCCTTCGCCATGAAAAAAAGTGATTTTAACTACGAATTGCCCAATGAATTGATTGCTCGCTATCCACTTGATAAGCGTGTAGATAGCCGTTTGCTGGTGGTGGGTGATGATGAGTTTTCCGATAAGATATTTGCCGACTTACCCTCGTTATTAAGAAAAGGGGACCTATTAGTTTTTAATAATACCCGCGTTATAGCGGCACGATTATTTGGCCATAAAGAAACAGGCGGGAAACTTGAGATTCTTCTCGATCGCGTTATTGATGATACCACTGCGCTGGCGCATATTCGTTGTAGTAAATCGCCTAAAGCGGGCGCAAAGATCATTTTAAATGATGATTATCAGTGTGTTGTTGATGGCCGTGAGGGCGATTTATTCCAACTCACGTTTTTAGATTCGATCGATACCGTGTTGAGTGCTATTGGGCATATGCCGTTACCTCCTTATATAGATAGGGATGATGAAACGCTTGATATTGAACGTTATCAAACGGTGTTTAGCCGTATGCCGGGTGCTGTCGCAGCGCCGACAGCGGGGTTACATTTTGATGAGAGCCTTCTAGATGAGATAAAGTTGCTAGGAGTCGATTTTGCTTACGTTACTTTGCACGTCGGCAGTGGAACGTTTCAACCGGTTAGGGAAGAAAACCTTGCTGATCATATTATGCATAAAGAGTGGTTAACGGTTGATGAGGAAGCTGTTCGACAAATTGAAACCACTAAAAAAAGTGGTGGGCGCGTTATTGCCGTGGGTACAACGGCTATGCGTTCGCTAGAATCGGCAGCGAAAGAGGGTGCTATTAAACCTTTTACGGGTGATACGGACCTATTTATTACGCCGGGTTACAGCTTTAATGTAGTGGATGCGATGGTAACGAACTTTCATTTACCCGAGTCGACATTGTTAATGTTGGTGAGTGCATTTTCTGGCTATCAGCGAATGAAGTTGGCGTATGAATACGCAATAGCGCAACAATACCGGTTTTTTAGCTACGGTGATGCTATGTTTTTAACAAAAATGTCAGATAATAATTAATGATATGAAATTTGATTTATTAAATACCGATGCTAAGGCTCGTCGTGCGCGGTTAACGTTTGATCGTGGTACCATCGAAACACCTGCATTCATGCCTGTTGGTACGTATGGAACGGTTAAAGCGATGGCGCCAGAAGAGTTATTAGAAACGGGTGCTGAAATTGTGCTGGGTAATACATTTCACCTTATGTTGCGCCCGGGTGTTGAGGTAATAGAAGCGCATGGTGACCTGCACGACTTTATGAACTGGCAAAAGCCTATTCTTACCGATTCAGGTGGATTTCAAGTATTTAGCTTAGATGAGATGCGTAAAATTACCGAAAAAGGTGTTCATTTCCGTTCACCGGTAGATGGACGAAAAGTGTTTATGGGGCCTGAAGAGTCTATGCAAGTACAACGGCAGTTGGGCTCAGATATTGTAATGATTTTTGACGAATGCACGCCATTTCCAGCAACGGAGGAAGAAGCGCGCATATCAATGGAGCTGTCGTTGCGTTGGGCTAAACGAAGTAAAGATGCTCATGCCGATAACCCATCTGCCTTGTTTGGTATTGTTCAAGGTGGTATGTATGAACACCTGCGTGATCAATCGTTAAACGCGCTTAAAAGTATCGATTTTGATGGGTTTGCTATTGGTGGCTTATCGGTTGGTGAACCGAAAGACGATCGTGAGCGAATTCTTGAACATATTGTTCCTGCCATGCCGAGTGATAAACCGCGCTATTTAATGGGAGTGGGTAAGCCTGAAGATATTGTTGAGGCTGTTTTAAAAGGCATTGATATGTTTGATTGTGTGATGCCGACACGAAATGCACGAAATGGTTACTTATTTACCCGCAAGGGTTTAGTGAAAATACGAAATGAGAAGTATCAGTTTGATACCAAGCCAGTTGATGAAGCTTGTGAGTGTTATACCTGTAAAAATTACTCTCGTTCGTATTTGCGGCATTTAGATAAGTGTAAAGAAATTTTAGGTTCACGCTTAAATACCATACATAACCTTCATTATTACCAAGACTTGATGCGTGGTTTACGTAAATCGATCGAACAAGGGCGACTGGCTGAATTTGTTGATGATTTCTACGAGCAACAGGGCAAAAAGCGAAACGCTGTGGCATAATGCGCGACTGACTTAATACAATAAAATAGGAAAAAATATGTTAGATTTTTTAATACCAAACGCAATGGCGGCAGATGAAGCGGTAACAGCTACACAAGCTATGGGGGCAGCCGGTTTCGAAGGATTGCTTTTCCCTGTAGCTCTAATTATTATTTTTTACTTCCTTTTGATTCGACCACAACAAAAACGTAACAAGGAACATAAAGAGTTGGTCGCAGGTTCGAAAAAAGGTGATGAAATCGTTACCAATGGTGGCTTGCTGGGTAAAATAACAGATGTTGATGATAGTTTTATCACGCTTGAAATTGGCCCCAATATGTCTGTGCAAGTGATGAAGTCATCCATTTCTTCTGTGATGCCTAAAGGCACATACGCAGCGGCTGGAAAAGCAAAAAAATAAACTATCAAACGAGCTGTTGTTATGATGAATCATTTCCCTGTGTGGAAAAATTTAATGATAGTAATGACGTTGGTTATTGCTTCTATTTACGCCTTGCCAAATATCTATGGTGAAGACCCTTCTGTTCAAATTTCACCATTACGTGGCGCGCCTATAAACAATAGCTTGTTAAGTAAGGTTAAAAATCAGTTAGACGAAAGCGATATTGCGTTTTTGAAAGCTGAGTTGAGCGAAAGTCAGGTTTTATTGCGCTTTAATCATACCAATGACCAGCTTAAGGCAGCCGATATTATTAAGGCTACGTTAGGTAATAACTACGTTGTAGCCTTAAATTTAGCGCCGACAACACCCCAGTGGTTACGCTCGTTGAATGCTTCGCCGATGTATTTAGGCTTGGATTTACGTGGTGGGGTGCACTTTTTACTAGAAGTGGATATGCAGGCTGCAGAAAAGCAGGCGGTTGATCGCGGTGCAGGCGATATTCGTCAATTTTTACGCGAAAATAAACTTCGCTATTTGAGTGTAATTATTAGTGGCAGCGATATACTCATTAAATTTAGAAACCCTGAGATTCATGATTCGGCTGTTAGTCAGTTAGAATCTCAATTTCGTGATTGGGAGTTTAAACCGGATGTAAATACGTCATCTACGCCAACGTTAACGGCAAAGATGTCTGCTAAAGAGTTAAAAAATATCAGGGATTATGCCGTTCAGCAAAATATTATTACCCTAAAAAATCGGGTTAATGAACTAGGTGTAGCGGAACCCGTTATTCAAAGGCAAGGTGACAGCCGTATTGTTGTTGAATTACCCGGCGTGCAGGACACTGCTCGTGCAAAAGAGATTTTAGGTGCAACGGCAACGCTTGAATACCATATGGTGGACACTAAACATTCTTTGGCTTCAGCTTTATCCGGAAGAGTGCCTATTGGTTCAAAACTATATAACAGTCGTGATGGTGGGCAGGTTCTGTTGAAAAAACAGGTGATCGTGACGGGTAATGAAATTATAGATGCATCATCGGGTATCGAAGGTGATACTGGTTCAGCAATGGTGTCGGTGTCATTAGACGGACCTGGTGGCAAGAAGATGAGTAAAACCACGCGTGAAAACATTGGTAACCCGATGGCGGTTGTCTTTATTGAGAACCGAACCGATACCAAAATGGTTGATGGTGAGCTTGTACGCTACAAAACGGTGGTTGAAGAAGTGATCAACGTAGCAACAATACGTGGTCACTTTAGTAACCGTTTTCAAACAACAGGGTTAGATAACTCAGCTGAAGCGCGTGACTTAGCGTTACTATTACGAGCAGGAGCCTTAGCTGCACCTATTGATATTGTTGAGGAGCGCACTGTTGGGCCAAGCTTAGGGCAAGACAATATTGATAAAGGCTTTAACTCAGTGATGATTGGTTTTGTGTTGGTGTTGATCTTTATGGCCGTTTATTACAAAACATTTGGCCTATTTGCTGATATAGCCTTGGCGGTTAATTTGGTGTTCATTATTGCTATTTTATCGCTATTGCAAGCGACTCTAACGTTGCCCGGTATTGCGGGTATTGTTTTAACAGTGGGTATGGCAGTGGATGCCAATGTGCTGATTTTTGAACGTATTAAAGAAGAGATTAAAAATGGCAACTCGCCTCAAGCGAGCATACATGCTGGTTATGAAAAGGCTTTTTCAACCATTGCTGACGCTAATGTTACTACCTTGATTGCTGCTCTTATTCTTTTTGGGTTTGGTACAGGCCCCATCAAAGGGTTCGCTATTACGCTCAGTATCGGTATTTTAACCTCTATGTTTACCGCTATTATTGGCACACGAGCTTTGGTTAATATGACCTACGGTAGTAGCCAAATTGATAAATTGAAGATTTAAATTATGAGTAATCAAAATACATTTAAGATTGATTTTTTAAGTAAACGAAAAATTGCCCTCGTTTTTTCTGTTTTACTGATTATTATTTCTATTGCTTCTTTAGCGACTTCTGGATTAAAGAAAGGGATCGATTTTACTGGCGGTACATTAGTTGAGTTAGGTTTTGCCGAGCCGGTTGAGCTTAAAGGCCTAAGAGAGTTATTAGCTCAAGCGGGTTTCAACGGTGCTGTGGTTCAACATTTTGGCTCATCTAAAGAAGTCTTGATTCGTTTATTGCCTGATGGCGCGCTGAATACAGCGGCTTTAAGCAATAAAGTGTTATCAGCTGTGAATAGTGGTTTTGCACAACAAGGTGAGCTAAGGCGTGCTGAATTTGTAGGCCCGCAAGTGGGTGAGGAATTGCAAGAGGATGGTGGATTAGCCTTGTTATATGCTCTTATTTGCATCCTTATCTATGTCGCTATTCGGTTTGAATACCGTTTTGCACTAGGCTCTGTTGCCGCATTGGCACATGATGTCATTATTACGTTAGGCTTCTTTTCTGTCTTTCAGTTTGAATTTGACTTAACGGTATTGGCGGCTGTTTTAGCGGTGATTGGTTATTCGCTAAACGATACGATTGTTGTTTTTGACCGAGTAAGAGAAAACTTTAGAGCACTTCGAAAAGGCTCGCCGGTTGATGTCGTTAATATTTCGTTAAATCAAACATTAACAAGAACTATTATGACATCCATGACGACATTATTAGTATTGATTGCCTTGTTTGTTTTAGGTGGCGAAATTATTCATGATTTTGCACTCGCATTAATAGTAGGGGTGCTGGTTGGAACGTATTCATCTATTTATGTTGCCAGCCCTATAACGCTTGCGTTAGGTATTACTAAAGCCGATTTGATCGTTGTTAAAATTGATCAAGACGAGTTGGATAAAATTCCTTAACAATCAACTAGCTAACATATAAAAAGGCGCTGTTAAAACAGCGCCTTTTTATATATGTGTATTATTGTTATTTCTTCTAGCTATTCATAACCTTATCGGCATGAGGCGTGATTTTATCCAATAAAGCACGATGCATTTTAGGATTGCCGCAAACAATATTACCGCTTGTATGGTAATCATGATTATTAGCAAAATCTGTTACAACACCACCAGCTTCTTGTATGAGAAGTACGCCGGCCGCAAAATCCCAAGGTTTTAAACCAATTTCAAAAAAGCCGTCTAATTTGCCAGCGGCAACATAGGCTAAATCTAAAGAAGCTGCACCAGCGCGCCTAACGCCAGATGTTGTGGAAAAAATATCGCGAAAGATATCTAAGTAAGGTTCAATATTTTTATTATTTTTAAATGGAAAGCCGGTGCCAAGAAAGGAACCTTCAATTTTTCTCTGGCGGCCTACCCGAAGACGTCTGTTATTCAACATAGCGCCTTTACCACGAGTGGCTGTAAATAGATCTTGGCGAACAGGGTCATAAATAACGGCTTGCTCAATGACATCGCCTCTTTTTAACGCAATAGAAACGGCATAGTGGGGAAAGCCATGCATGTAGTTAGTGGTGCCATCAAGCGGGTCAATGACCCAAATGTATTCTGCATCTTTATTTAAATAGCCCGATTCCTCGGCTAAAACACCATGATCTGGGTAGGCGGTCAGCAGAGTATTGATAATTTCTTCTTCAGCACGCTTATCAATTTCTGTTGTGAAGTCATTTTGATTCTTAATAGTGATCTTAAGAGTATCAACTGAATCAGCCGAACGTATTATAATATCGCCTGCTTGTCTTGCTGCTCGAATTGCAATATTTAACATTGGGTGCATGATTTTGCCTAGCCTTTAAAATGGCGAAAGGATAACAGATACAGCCGGAGTATGTCTTTTGAATGTCGATGAAAATAGTGAAATACTGTCAAATATTAGGATTGTGTTAGTGCAAACCTCCCATCCAGGTAATATTGGCGCCACTGCGCGCGCAATGAAAAATATGGGTTTGAGTGATTTAGCCTTGGTAAATCCCAAAATATTTCCCAGTTCGGAGGCCACATCAAGGGCATCTGGTGCGGATGATGTTTTGGCAAAGGCCAATGTCTACGATAGCTTAAAAGATGCGCTCGAACCGTGTGAGTTAGTGTTAGGTGCTAGTGCTAGAATAAGGCACTTAGGCTGGTCTGAAGTAGGTCCTAAAAAGGGTAGTGAATTAGCTATCGCCTCAGCAAAGACGGCGAAGGTTGCTGTTGTGTTTGGTCGTGAAAACTCGGGTTTAACCAATGAAGAGTTAGAGCTCTGTCAGCATTTATTGCATATTCCAACGAATCCAAATTTTAGTTCATTAAACGTCGCTTCTGCTGTTCAAGTGCTATGTTATGAAATTTATTCAGCGGTGATAGGCGAGCAGGTGATCGATTCGCCAGAGGCTGAAGATAGAGCGGCAACCAGCCAAGAGTTCGAGGGTTTCTTTGATCACCTTTTAACGACACTTGAAAAAACAGAATTCTTACAACTGTATAAAACAAAAAGGTTGCAACAGCGAATTAGGCGTATTTTTTATCGGTCTGAGCTTAACCGGACAGAGGTTAATATCTTACGTGGTGTGTTAACAGCGATAAATAATAAAATTGAAGGGATAAAGAAGGGCTAGTGGCGCAAAAAAGCTAAAGGCTTAAAAAAAGCCTGCCCAAACAATTACGCACGTTAGAATAGAGTAACCATTTAAATTAAAAAACCTTATGTTTAAGCAATTAAAAGAAGATATAAATATAGTATTTGACAGGGACCCTGCGGCACGCAATAGATTTGAGATTATAACAACGTATCCCGGGTTTCATGCTGTTCTACTGCATCGGCTAAATCATTGGTTGTGGCAAGCAAATTTAAAGTTTATTTCTCGATTTAGCGCTTATTTTTCACGTTGGCTGACGGGTATAGAAATACACCCAGGGGCGGTGATAGGGAAACGTTTTTTTATTGATCATGGTATGGGTGTTGTTGTTGGGGAAACAGCCGTCATTGGTGATGATTGTACGCTTTATCATGGCGTAACATTGGGTGGCACCAGTTGGCAAAAAGGTAAGCGACATCCAACATTAGGCAATGGTGTGGTGGTTGGTGCTGGGGCTAAAGTGCTGGGGCCGATTGAAATAGGTGATAACGCTAGAATTGGCTCAAATGCTGTGGTGGTCAGGTCAGTATCTGCCGATACAACGATTGTTGGCATACCCGGTCGTGTAGCGAGCACCGAAACGACGAAGCCAAGCCCTGAACAAGAAGCGATGGCTAAGAGGATTGGTTTTGACGCTTACGGTGCCTCTCAAGAGCTACCTGACCCTGTTGCTGTGGCTATCAATAGTATGTTGGAGCATATTCATACGATGGATAAAGAAATGGAACGCATGTGCCATGAAATAAAGTCATTGGGCGGTAGAATGGATGAAGGATCGGTTGAAGAGATTAACAGCGAGCCCATTGACGATGGAACGGGCTCTACCTGCCGAGGAACGCAATCTAAAGAAGATTAGCGTCTAGCGTTCTAATGATCTATTTTGATAATAATGCAACGACGCCAATAGACCCTCTTGTATTTGAGGCGATGCAGCCATTCTTAACGACATTTTATGGTAATCCATCGAGTTTACACCGGCATGGGCGGGTTGTTAAAACAGCTATTGAACAGGCAAGGCAGCAGGTTGCTAGTCTTGTTAATGTTAGTGCTGACCAAGTTATTTTTACCAGTGGTGGTACTGAAGCAAATAATTTATGTCTTTCTGCTGCCATTTGTTCTGGTAAGCAAAATATTTTATTGGGTGCTACCGAACATCCATCCGTGAGTGAGCAGGTGCGCTACCTGTCTAATACCGGTTTTATTTTTGATGAATTGGGTGTTGATAATAAGGGCCTAATCGCCAAAGATGTTTTAGATGCTTCTATTAATGCTGATACAGGTTTGATCAGCATCATGCATTCAAACAATGAAACGGGAGTCATTCAGAATATTTCAGAGCTCGCAGAATTGGCTAACGAAAAAGGCATTGCATTTCATACAGATGCAGTTCAGTCAATTGGCAAAGTCCCTGTCGATTTTAACGCGCTTAACGTGAATTTGATGTCCTTGTCTGGGCATAAAGTGAATGCTCCAAAAGGTGTTGGAGCGGTTATTCACGATAAAAGAACACTGCTAACTCCCTTATTACATGGTGGTGGGCAAGAAGCAGGCTTAAGACCCGGCACAGAAAATGTTGCGGCTATTGTTGGGTTTGGAAAAGCGGCTGAATTAGCGCAACAGGAACTTGAGCAGCGTTCCAAGCACCTGTTGAACCTTCAGCTAGTATTGGAGGAGGAGTTGCGGCTGGTCAACGGTTTGACTGTGGTGGCATCAAGTGTTGAGCGACTGCCAAATACGAGTCAAATTCTGATGGACAATATTGATGGCGAAATGCTATTGATGCAGCTTGATCAAAAAGGCGTGGCGATTTCAAGCGGTTCGGCCTGTTCAAGCAATAGCAAGTTGCCCAGCACTGTGCTGAAAGCGATGGGTTTTTCAGATAGCTTAGCCCTCAGCGCGATTCGTGTGAGTTTAGGGCACCAGAATACACAGCAAGAAGTTTTAGACTTTGTTACAGCCTTAAAAGGTATTGTGAATCAGCCTGTTTGATGTGAAAAAAATTGTCCAGACTCTTCGCTAAGGATGACATTTACTAAACTACTAGCAAGCTCTGATGATGTGCTCAAATTTACCTCTTCTTCCCCTGGGTGTGTTTTTTTTCTAATCGGTAAAATACAAGGGCCGGGGATAAAAACATTACTCACCACCGTTGTTGCATCTAACTCATCAGCCAGCATACTAGAGAAGCATTCAATGGCCACTTTAGAAACACCATAAGCGCCCCAATAGGCTTTGCTTTGGCGAGCAGAAGAATCTGAAATAAAGCTAATAGACGCGTGTTTAGACTGTTGTAGAAGAGGAAGGCACACTTTGCTGAGCATAGCGGCTGAGTTGACGTTAACTTGTTGGGCTTTTTGCCACTGTGAGCCATCTTGGCTACCGATAGGGCCAATAACTCCCATATGGCAAGCAGCATGAACTATGCCATCCAACCTTTTGAATTCATTGTAAATGGATTGGATTAATTGTTTGTAAATTTCATCATCTTTTTGTTCCAAATCAAATGGAATAATAGCAGGTGTTGGATAACCTTCTTGTTCAATTTGGTCGTACAGTGCATCTAATTTATGTTCATTTCTAGCCGTTAAAATAACCGTTGCGCCCAACTTTGCGAGTGCAAGAGATGTTTCGCGCCCTAAGCCGCCAGTGGCCCCTGTTATAAGGTAAACGTGGTCTTTAAGGTGATTCTTCGGCTGATCGAATGAGCTTATGGGTTTATTCATCTTTTTTATTTAATAAGGTAGTGTGTTGACGAGTTGATTTTTCGATGGGTTCTAAATCTGACATAGATTTGCGTGTTTCTATACCAAGCTCTTTAAACTTACGAGCATTGGGAAAAACCTGTCGTTCTAACGACCCAACGGCTTTATTGTAATGGTCGACGCTTTTATCTAAGGAGCTACCGACCCTAGCCATGTGGTCTACAAAAGTGGTTAGACGAGAATACATGTCTTCACCGAGCTTTCTGATCGCTTCCGCATTGTCGGTACTAGCCTGTTGGCGCCAGCCAAAGGCTATGGCACGTAATAAAGCAACTAAGCTCGTTGGGGTGGCTAAAATGACTTGCTGAGCGAGGGCATCTTCAAGTAATGAATGATCTTGCTCAAGCGCGGCGCTTAAGAATTGATCGCCAGGAATAAATAGCACAACAAAATCTGGGGTGTTTTTAAACTGCGACCAGTATGCTTTTTTTGATAGTTCTTTAACGCGATCCCTAACTTGTTTGGCGTGTCTTATCAGGTGGACTTTACGCTCGACATCGCTGCTTTGCTCAGTCGCACTCAAGTACGCATCTAATGGTGTTTTAGCATCCACGACAATATCGCGTTGATCTGGCATACGAATAATCATGTCGGGCCGCATAGCGCCCTCAGCGGTATTTAAATTTTCTTGCTCGAAGAAATCACAATGTTCGACCAGCCCGGCTAACTCCGCTAAGCGCTTAAGAGTTAACTCACCCCATTGACCACGTACCTCGGGGCGCCTTAATGCTTGCACAAGGTTTCTTGTTTCGCTTTGTAATTGGTGTTGAGTTTCGGTCATATTTTGTAAATATTGACTAATAGAACCGAACGTTTGCTGACGGTCAGTTTCTAATTTTTTAAGCTGTTCGTCAGTCTGTTTAAGAATATCTTTAATCGGTGAAACCATGTCGCTGAAAGCTTTTTCTTTTTCACCTAGACGCTGTTCAGCGGTGTTTTGTTGTTTACTGAAATTTTCTCTAGCCAGCTTTAAAAACTCCTCATTATTCTCTCTTAACGCTTGGCTAGACAGGGCTGAGAAACTATCACGAAAGCCTTGAATAAGGTCGGCTTCATTGGCTTTTGTTTTTTCGATTAATTCTTTTTCAACGGACAGTCGTGTTTCATACGCTACTAAGCTATTTTTAAGTTTAGTATTAGCACGTAACATAATGAAATAACAGCTAAAAAACCCAACAATTATGCCGCCAATTATTAATAAAATATCATTCGTTTCGATCATAATTTAAAGAGTTTTAGGTAAATAATTGCAGTGATTTTAACAGCTCGGAAGGGTGGCTAACTTGTTTATCTGCCTGCCAATCATTTATGTTGTCGGTGTCTGTAATGTAGCCAAATGCACAAGCAATTGTTTTTAACCCGGCTAATCTACCAGCCCGAATATCACGTTCTGCATCGCCAATATAGATGGCGTTGTTAGGTCGTATATTCATTTGCTTGCAGGCTAGGTAAATTGATTCTGGGTGCGGTTTAGGGTGGCTAACTTGGTCGCCACAAACGATACTGCTGGCTCTATTGGTCAGCTCTAATGCTTTGAGCAATGGGCGTGTTAAATAGTCTGGCTTGTTAGTGACAATGCCCCATGGAATTTGGTGTTTTTCTAGGTGTTGTAATGCCTCGTCTAAACCGTCAAATAATTTTGATTCATTGGCAATATTTTGTTGGTAATGGCTAATTAGGTAGGCCTTTATTTCTTCGTGCTCTTCGGTTGATAAACCATCACCAAACCCTAATGTTATCAGTGCGTTAGCGCCGTTAGATACAAAAGGTCGAATAACGTCATAGTGTAGTTCAGTTTGATGATGTTGTAATAACGTTGCATTGAGTGCAGCGGCTAAATCAGGCGCGGTATCCACTAAAGTGCCATCTAAATCAAATAAAACACCGTCTACTTGCCAATCATGCATCGCTGGAAACCTATTGATTTATTGGTTTTTATCAATTTTTTTGAAGATGCAAATGTAATTCACACTAATGTCGGCTGTCATAGAAAATGATTTGCTGATGGGATTGTATTCAATGCCACGGCTATCAATCAGTTCAAGTTCAGATTGTCTTGCCCATGAAGCAAGTTCTGATGGTTTAATGAAACTGGCATAATCATGCGTACCTTTGGGTAGCATCCCCAAAATGTATTCAGCGCCAATAATTGATAATAAATAAGATTTTGGATTTCTATTTAAGGTAGATAAAAAAACATAACCACCGGGTTTAACTAAGGTTGAGCAGGCATCAATAATAGAAATGGGGTCTGGAACGTGCTCTAGTAATTCCATGCAGGTAACACAGTCAAAACTGGCGGGTTGCTGAGCCGCTAACTCTTCCACGCTCATATGCTGATAGTTAACGGATACACCGCTATCTAAACCATGAAGATCAGCTACATCGAGTAACGCCTTGCCTAAATCAACGCCGGTTACGTTAGCGCCTTTAAGGGCCATTGATTCAGATAAAATTCCGCCGCCACAACCAACATCTAAGACGTCTTTCCCAGCTAGTGAGATAGTTTTGTTGACGAGGTTTAGACGTAACGGGTTAATTTGGTGTAGTGTTTTAAAATCCCCTTCAGGGTCCCACCACTGAGAAGCCATCGTGCTAAATTTTTCGATTTCGTTTGGATTTACGTTTTCTTGAGTTTGATTCATGGTGTTATTTTACACGGCTTTATAGGGTTGATGATGAAACGGGCTGATTTTTCCTTGCCACTGTTGAGCCTTTTTGAGTAGGTTAGTTTCATTTATGGTGGTTAGTTCGTGGTTTTGCATCAGTTGTTTGCCAGCAACCCATACATCACTGATCTGAGAACGGTTTGCAGAATAAATGAGGGTAGAAATAACATCATAAATGGGTTGGGTTTCTAGGTGGTTTAAATTGATTGCGAACAGATCGGCTTGTTTGCCAATTTCAAGAGAACCAATTTTATGATCCATACCCAGTGCTTTAGCCCCGTTTAACGTGGCCATACGTAAGGCCTGATGAGCGGGTAATGCATCAGCTTTTTTTGCAACACCTTTAGCCAATAATGCTGCGGTACGTGTTTCACCTAACATATCAATATCATTGTTACTGGCCGAACCATCGGTACCTATCGCAACATTGATCCCTAGCTGTAGCAATTTAGAGATGGGGCAAAACCCACTGGCCAGTTTTAAGTTCGATTCTGGGCAGTGAATAATATTAACGCGATGTTCTATTATTAACTGAATATCAGCGTCACTTAAGGCCGTCATATGCACCGCCATTAAATCTGGGTTTAATAACCCGAGTTTATTTAATCGCTCTATAGGACTAGCACCATGTTCAGCGATTGATTGTTCAACTTCAAGGTTCGTTTCGTGTGCATGAATGTGCATCGGTAAACCTAGTTCATCCATAATGGGTTGAAGGGTCTTTAGAGACTCGTCGCAAACGGTATAAGGCGCATGTGGGGCAAATGTGAAACTAATAAGCTCATTACCGTTGAAACGCTCATGTACGGCGAGACCCTTGCTAATGTATTCATCCAGGTCTTTTGCCCAACGGGTAGGGAAATCTATAATTGGAATACCAAGGCACGCGCGAATCCCCACTTGTTCGGCAGCTAGCGCTGTTTGGTCAATGAAAAAGTACATGTCATTAAAGCAAGTAGTGCCACCTTTAATCATTTCAGCGATGGCAAGCTCCGACCCATCTCTTACGAATGCAGCATCGGCTAATTCAGTTTCTGCTGGCCATATGTGTTCATTTAGCCATTCATCAAGGGGTAAATCATCAGCAAGGCCTTTTAATAAGCTCATGGCGGCATGCGTATGTGCATTAACAAAACCCGGCGCTAGCGCATGATCGTTTAAATGAATAATATTGGATGGGGTATATTTGTTGGCTTGTTGCTGCGGCAAAATATCCAGCAATATGTCATCTTGAATGATGACAGCATGATTTTCCAGTACGTTATTATCAGGGTCTACCGTTATAATCCAACGGGCATTAATTTGAAGGCTTACTTGCATAAAATGATTGAAATAGACACGTTTATATATGACACCATTCGTCCAGTGACGTGGCACGATAACGGCTTGCGCTTGTTGGATCAGCGACAATTACCTGAACAAGAAGTATATCTACATATAAACAGCACGCAAGCCTTGCATGAGGCAATAAAAAACATGGCGGTACGTGGTGCACCAGCGATTGGAATTGCCGCAGCTTATGGTGCCGTATTGGCGACGAAGGAGGCCAGTAGCGATCAGTCTAAAGGCTTTGCCGAAAGCTTTAACAGTCGTTTAGATTTACTGGCCTCATCTCGACCGACGGCGGTTAATTTATTTAATGCATTAAATGCTGCGAAACAGGTTTTAGACCCTATTAATAACTTATTAAGTTGGGCGAATAGCTGGTTTGAAGCAGATATTATTGCCAATAAAAAAATGAGCGTGCAGGCAGCCCAGTATTTAACGGAGCCAGTAAACGTGTTAACTCACTGTAATGCTGGGGCATTAGCAACCGGGGGTTATGGTACGGCGTTGGGCGTTATTAGAACGGGGTTCCAAATGGGGTTAATTGGGGCGATATATGCTGGAGAAACGCGACCTTGGAACCAAGGCGCTCGGTTGACGCTGTGGGAATTTCAAAAAGACAATATTCCCGTTACGTTAACCGCGGATAGTGCTGTTGCATCGATGATGAAAAAAGGGCTTATAGACTGGGTGATAGTTGGTGCCGACAGTATCTGCCTGAATGGTGATGTTGCGAATAAGATAGGTACTTACTCATTAGCTGTTTTAGCAAAACATCACGGTGTTAAACTGATGGTTGTAGCGCCTACAACAACGCTAGATTTAAACGCAAAATCTGCTGATGATATTGTTATAGAGCAGCGTTCTACCGATGAAATTTTACCAACGGTTTATAAAAAAGAGCTCGTTGATGCTTTAAATCCGGCGTTTGATTTGACGCCAGCTGAATTAATATCTGTCATTGTGACTGAAAAAGGGGTGATTGAATCGCCCGATGCCAGTAAAATGAAGGCTTTAATTAACCATAGTTGACAACAAATCAGATGAATCAAATTCTAGCGATTGCCGCAGGCGGTTCCATCGGAGCCGTGATGCGGTTCTTTGTGTCGACCGGTATTTACAGTTGGCTTGGTAAGGATTTCCCTTATGGAACGTTAGCGGTTAACGTTATTGGCTCGCTATTAATGGGTTTGCTTTATGAGCTCTTCTTACAACGTTTGTCAGTATCGCCTGAAGTAAGAGCGCTTTTATTGGTTGGCTTTTTAGGCGCATTCACTACGTTTTCAACGTTTTCAATTGAAACCATTAACTTGATTGAACAAGGAGATGTACTCAAGGCCATTACCAATGTGTTAGCGAGTGTTATTTTATGCGTGCTAGCGGCTTGGGTAGGTTTACAAATAGCGAGGCAATTATGAAAACACAAGGTATTCGAATCGCTCGGGTTTATTTAACCGAAGCAGACCATCAGCTTAATGACATTATGCAATACCTTCATGATCATGAAAGCATTTCTGGCGCAACCGCCTATCGAGGGGTAGAGGGTTATGGCGCATCAGGAAAAATGCATGATTCATCGCTGGTTGATTTATCGTTTAATTTACCGATAACCATCGAGTTTTTTGATGAATCAAATAATGTATTAATGGTGCTTAAGCACTTAAAAGAAAACTTCAATGTCAGTCAAACCATCAGTTGGTTAGCTGAGCAACACCACTAAACTAAATTTAAAGGAAAGCGATATGCTTGACCCGCAGCTTTTAAGAAACGAGCCCGATAATATAAAAAAAGCCATGCAGCGCCACGGAGCTGATTTGGATCTGGATGTTTTTAATGAACTTGAAACAAAGCGTAAAGATATTCAAGTTAAGACTCAAGTTTTACAAAATGAACGTAATACTCGATCAAAATCAATTGGCATTGCAAAATCGAAAGGTGAGGATATTCAACCGTTATTAGAGAGCGTTTCTCAATTAGGGGATGAATTAAAAGCCGCTGAGTCGGAGCTGAATACTATCCAGTCGGCACTTCATGATATTCAAATGTCATTACCTAATAGGCTGGCAGACGATGTGCCGACGGGTAATGATGAAGAAGACAATATTGAACTAAGACAATGGGGTACGATTCCACAATACGATTTTGCGGTGAAAGATCATGTGGATTTGGGGCAATCCCTAGCGGGTATTGATTTTGAAGCCGGTGCAAAAATAGCGGGTTCACGTTTTGTGACCTTATCCGGCCCTTTAGCTAGGCTTCAACGTGCATTAACACAATTTATGTTGGATATGCACGTGGATCAGCACGGTTATAAAGAAATGTATGTTCCTTATCTAGTTAATAAAGAGAGTTTGTTAGGTACAGGACAGTTACCTAAATTTGAAGAAGACCTTTTTAAAATGGCTAATGATTCGCCATATTATTTAATCCCTACGGCTGAAGTTCCAGTGACTAACTTAGTTCGCGATGAAATTATAAACGCCGATGATATGCCGCTAAAATACGTAGCACATACACCGTGTTTTAGAAGTGAAGCAGGTGCCTATGGTCGTGATGTAAGAGGCATGATTCGTCAACATCAATTTGAAAAAGTTGAGTTAGTTCAAGTGGTTAAGTCGTCTGATTCGCAGCAGGCTCATGAAGAGTTAACTCAGCATGCGGAGAGTATTCTGCAAGCATTAAACTTGCCTTATCGTTTAATGTTATTGTGCTCTGGTGATACAGGGTTTTCAGCAACAAAGACCTATGACCTTGAAGTGTGGTTGCCCGGTCAAGAGGCGTACCGCGAAATTTCATCGTGCAGTAACTTTAATGACTTTCAAGCACGTCGTTTAAAAGCGCGCTGGCGTAATCCTGACACAGGAAAGCCAGAGTTAGTGCATACAATTAACGGTTCTGGTTTGGCGGTGGGTCGTACGTTGATAGCGGTTATGGAAAATTACCAGCAAGCAGATGGTTCTATTAAAGTCCCCGATGCATTGCAACCTTATATGGGGCATATCACCTCGATAAGCTTATAGAAGAAGCATAAAAAAAGCCCCGATAAGGGGCTTTTTTTATGGAAAGGTTAAAGCTTAATCACGCCCGTTTATTGCACCTAGTATGTGTAATAAGCTGGTGAATAAGTTAAACAAGCTAATGTATAGCGATACCGTTGCCATAATGTAGTTAGTTTCACCACCATGAATAATAGCGCTAGTTTGGTATAGAATCATGCCAGACATTAACATGATGAACATAGCAGAAACACCCAGTGATAGAGCGGGGATGCTAAATACCATTGCGCCAATACCTGCCAAGAAAGCCACTAAAATACCCACCATTAAAAAGCCAGAAATAAAGCTAAAGTCTTTTTTCGATGTTAGTGCGTAAGCTGATAGTCCAAGAAAAATAACGCCTGTGCCGCCTAACGAAGTCACGATGAGCTGATGGCCATTTGAGTAGGCATTCAGGTACATATTAAGAATAGGGCCCAGCGTTATTCCCATAAAACCAGTTAAGGCAAATACGCACACTATACCCATTGAGCTATTTCTAAACTTTGTTGTTAGCCATAAAAGTCCAAAGTAGCCGACTAGCGTTATAATCATTCCAGGGTGTGGGAGATTTAAGCTCATTGAAAGTGCAGCAGTACCGGCACTAAAAATTAATGTCATAGCAAGCAACATATAAGTGTTTTTTAACACTTTGTTGGTTGCTAATATACTTTCTTCACTACGAGAAATTGATTGATTAAATTGGTTCACTAAAATACCTCATTGATAATTAACAAATGCTTAACGAATCAGACTTCGAAAAACACAGAAGGTTCAATCTTACGTCCTCAGAAAAATACTTCAAGTCTTTTAACAATTACGCTGGAAAAAAAGCTCAGACTTAAGTAATATGCGCGGCTTGAGAGCAAAACATTTAATGAATGCTTTCGTATAACCGCTTAAAACTGGAGAGATGGCAGAGCGGTTGAATGCACCGGTCTTGAAAACCGGCAAGGGGTCAAACCCTTCCAGGGTTCGAATCCCTGTCTCTCCGCCATTCATCTATGTAAACCAGTAACTTAGCTATAAGTTACTGGTTTACTCCTAATCCTGCCCCCACATTTTGGAAATGATTTAAATTTCGGTAAATAAACAACATAAGCCTTAGTGGACGATATCGTTCGTTGACGAGAATAAACGATAGGCTAGCCATTTGTATACAGCCTTCTTGGCTTTCCTCGGTGACGCATAATATTGCTGAAACCATAGCCAATCCGAGTCTTCTAAAATGGGTGTATGAGCTGAATGAATCCCTTTCTCACGCATAAAACCATTGATACAACGCTTAATAATAGCTGGACAATCATCCTTACTGGGTTTGTTTGTCTGAACTGGACAGCGGTATTAATCATGTTTTGACTATAATCACAGGCCATAACTTTTCTATCTGGCTTGTTCTCTGTAGTTCCCAAAACGTCCTGTGCCACAAGGCACATCCAGCACATGCATCGGTTCTCCTGCAGTCTTTAGCGCTTTTCTGATTTGTTGATGATCAAAATAATTTGACAGTTTGCGCCAAAACCCATCATTGTGTTTTTCAAAATACTGTTTGGCATGTGTTGCGCTATATTTGTCGGAGAAAGCAAGTGAAGGCGTATCGTGCTGTTTTATGTGAAGATTTCTGTATCGGTTAAGACTTAGGGGGATTTAATCATTGGAAACTTACAATAAAACTTAAGAAACCTTAATTTTCGTAGATATAACGTGGTCGTTATATATTGGGTTTGTATTACTTGAGAAGCCTTTCTTCCGCCTTAAGGTTTATTTAATAAACGCCTTTTACTATGTCATCACCAATAATCAAGAGGTGATGAATATGAGTGTTAATAAATCTGATATTGAATTAAAAATTGCACAAGCAACTGCGGTAAAAAAGCCACAGAGGCTTTTGTTGCCGCATTTAATGATTGATTTGGTCGCAAAAAACTCACTAGAGCGTTCTCAAGTCGAAGAATTTATTGCTGGACACTTCTATAAGAGCCATAAGGCTGAAGTCGATTCATTTTTACCTTATGTATTAACATCACGCACTCAGAAAAAAATCACGAGCACAGTTGGCTTTAGAGTAGGTAATAATTCAGAAGCCTTTTTTCTTGAGCAGTATTTGGATGACAGTGCTGAAAATACTTTGGCAGATTTGTTGGGCAAAACAGTTGAGCGTTCAACATTAGCTGAAATTGGTAATTTGACCTCGCAATTCCCCGGTGCAAGTCAAGCTTTGTTTGTTTTGATAGTGGCTGTTTTGTATGAAGCTGGCTATGAATGGGCTTTGTTTACTGTGACGCCACACGTACAAAAAATGGTAGATGGTTTAGGTATAGTCACTCAAGAGCTATGTGATGCAAACCCTGAGCGTTTGGATGACAAGGGTGATAGTTGGGGTGGTTATTACAAGAATAGACCTAAAGTCATTGCGGGCAATCTTAAAGATGCCTATGAGAAGCTGCAAAATCACCCAGTTGCGGGGTTTGTTATGTGCAATTATCAGCAAACAACCAATGACATTGTGAAGCGAATTCATTAGGAAGGGTTGTTATGTTTTCGCAAATTAAAATGGTAGCTAAGCAAGCTGGAAATAATGTTGCTTTAATGGGTGATGCTCATTCGTACTCGTACAATGAATTAGTGTCGTCTGTTGAAAAGTTGGCTGAACAGTTAAAGCCATTCAAACACCAAGTGGTTGCTTTATATATTGATAATTGTCCTGAGTGGATTGTTATTGACTTGGCGTGCCAGATGGCTGATATCAAGTTATTACCATTGCCTGCTTTTTTCTCAGATTTACAGCTGAAACATGCAGTAAAGGAAGCTGGCGCTAAAGCTGTTATTCATTTGCAAGGAGACCGGCTACCGGATGTATTAGAACTACAGTATAACAGCGATATTTATAGAAAATTTACCATCAGCACGATGGTTATTAATTTATCTAAATTGCCGGACCAGACCGCAAAAATAACCTTTACCTCTGGTTCAACAGGTGAGCCTAAAGGTGCTTGCTTATCTAACCAGCAGCAACTGTCTGTGGCAACTGCGCTTCAAAGCATGGTGAGCTTAAAGGCGAATAAACACTTGGCGTTATTGCCCTTTAGTACCTTATTAGAAAATGTTGCTGGCGTTTATTTAACGTTATTATCAGGTGGATCTGTGTTGGCCTTATCGCAACAAACGCTGGGGTTTAATGGTAGCAGCGGGCTAGATATAAAAACTCTTTTACGTACTATCGATACACATCAGCCCAGCAGCCTTATTTTGTTACCTGAATTGTTATTAGTGCTGGTCAAATCAATCGAGAACGGTTGGCAACCGCCGCCATCATTGGAATTTATAGCTGTTGGTGGCAGTAAGGTATCTCCTGTTTTACTCAATAGGGCGAAACAACTTGGGCTGCCTGTTTATGAGGGCTATGGTTTATCAGAATGCAGTTCAGTTGTTAGTTTAAATACTAGTGTTAAGGAAAAAATAGGCTCGGTAGGCAAACCTTTGAAACACGTATCTATAAAAGTTGATGGTGGTGAAATATTTATTTCGGGGAATACATTCTTAGGGTATGTGAATCAACCAGGTACTTGGAACCAAAAACTTCTGGACACCGGAGACATAGGCCATGTAGATGATGATGGTTATCTATACATAGATGGCCGAAAGAAGAACCTGCTTATCTCAAGCTTTGGCCGAAATATTAACCCCGAATGGGTTGAAAGCTGCTTGCTAAGCAACGGTTTGCTAAAGCAGTGTGTTGTATTTGGTGATTCAAAACCTTTTTGTACAGCGCTGCTTTACCCGTTCAATACATCAGCGTCTGTCGATGAAATTCAACAATGTGTTGATTCAAACAATGCAACATTGCCAGATTATGCACAAATAAAGAAATGGCATTTATTAAGTCATCCATTAACGGTGGGTTCTGGTTTATTAACAGCCAATGGACGACCAAAACGGGTGGCTATACAAGGTTTTTACCAATCGGAGTTAGCAGCACTTTATGGTTCTGAGCTAATGGCCCTTTAATGAACAATAATCTTATTATACGGAGTACAAATGAGTTTTTTCGAGCAGTTACAAGATACAACACAACACGCTAGAAATGAGATGTTACAAGCGCCAATTATCGAGAAAGCGGTATCTGGTACAGTCACGCTAAACGAATACCGTGATTATTTGGCTCAGGCCTATCACCACGTTAAACACACCGTTCCATTGTTAATGACTGTTGGTGGACGTTTGCCAGAAGACAAAGAATGGTTAAGGAATGCTGTTGCTGAATACATAGAAGAAGAATTAGGCCACCAAGAGTGGATATTAAATGATATCGCCGCTTGTGGTGGTGATAAGGAAGCGGTGCGTAACAGTCTGCCTGCAGTAGAAACCGAGTTAATGATTGCCTATGCCTACGATATGGCAAACCGAGTTAATCCATTAGGCTTTTTTGGCATGGTACACGTGCTTGAAGGAACGAGCATTACAACGGCTGATAGAGCAGCTGATGGGATCCAAAAGGCATTGGGGTTGCCCGAAGCAGCCTTTAGTTATTTAAGATCTCATGGCGCACTCGACCAAGACCATGTGAAGTTTTTTGAAGGGCTGATGAATAAGGTAACTGACCCTCAAGAACAGGCACTTATTGTTCGATGCGCAAACATCTTTTATCGTTTATATGGCGATGTATTTCTTAGCGTAACGACTCACAAGTGACAAGGAATTTAATGAAACAAAAAACAATTATATTAACGGGCGCTAGTGGTGGCATTGGTAGTGAGCTTGCAAAGCTACTTTGTAAAGCAGGCGCAATATTAGTGATGGTTGAAAGGGGCGAGGAACAGGTTGCCCAGCTAAAAAGTGAGTTTGGCGAAGGGCATACAGTTATACAGGCAGATATTAGTTCTGATGATGATCGCAAGACGATTGTAGATACCTGTGAGAAGTTGGAGCAAGGTGTTGATGTTTTAATTAATGTCGCCGGTATTGGGCAATTTGACCTTTTTGAAGAGATGTCTCAGGAAAAAGTGGCTCAAATTATAAATATTAACCTCACTAGCACCATCTTGTTAACGCAATCGTTATTACCTTTGTTGCAAAAACAAAATAAGGCCCAAATTATTAATATTGGCTCAACCTTTGGCAGTGTTGGGTACCCTGGCTACACCATATATTGCACCAGTAAGTTTGGTATTAAAGGGTTTAGTGAGGCACTACGGCGCGAACTGTCAGATACCCAAGTCAGCGTGCAATATTTTGCACCGAGAGCGGCAAAAACATCCATCAATAATTCTTGTGTTGATGCGATGAATAATGAGCTTGGTTCAAAAATGGATGGAGCGGATGTGGTGGCGGAACAATTAGTACAATTTATGCATACAACAAATAGGCAATACTTTGTGGGGTGGCCTGAAAAATTATTTATAAGATTAAATGGTTTGTTTCCTGGTTTGGTTGAAAGTTCCATTGTTAAACAGTTGCCTCGAATCAAACATTACTTGGCAGAAGCTAAGTTAATACATTAATGGAGATTGAAAAGGTGATGACAATTAAAAATATCACACTAATACTCATGTTATTACTACCCGGAATAGCGTTAGCGAACAATGATGTTATGTCATTACAAAAAGGTTGGGCGGTTGCTAATTACCAGCTTAAAGGTGACGCCCAAGAAAAAGCATTTGATGCCTTGGTTGTTAAGGCTGACGTTGCTTTAAATAACAACCCAACATCTGCTGACATATTGATATGGCGCGGCATTATTAAGTCCAGCTTTGCCGGAGTAAAGGGCGGGCTAGGCGCATTATCTCTTATTAAAGAATCCAAACAGGATCTTGAAAAGGCCTTGGATATTAACGATAAAGCATTATCTGGTTCTGCTTACACAAGCTTGGGCGTACTTTATTTTAAAGCACCGGGTTGGCCGATTAGTTTTGGTGATGATAAAGAAGCAGAAAAGTTGCTACAAACGGCTTTGCAAATTAACCAAGATGGTATTGATAGTAATTTCTTTTATGCTGAGTTTTTAAGAGACCAAGGTGATTTGGTTAATGCAAAGGTATATTTGGAAAAAGCTAAACGTGCACCAGCACGCTCGAATCGTCCTGTGGCGGATAAAGGCCGACAAGAAGACATAGCTAAAGCATTACTTGAGGTAAAAGACGCGCTAAACTAACCACATGCAAATACTACTGGTTGAAGATGATACAGCACTTGTTGAGGCGTTAAAAAAAGCCCTCGTTACTGAGGGCTTTGCTGTTAATTCATTATCTAAGGGCAAGCAGGCCGTTATATCGGTTAAAACAGAGTTACCCGATATGGTGATACTGGATTTAGGCTTGCCAGACATGGATGGCTTAGATGTTATGCGCGCAATGCGTAAAACAAGTGTCGAGCTGCCTATTCTTATTCTAACGGCACGCTCGTCTTTAGATGACAAAGTAGCGGGTTTAGATTTAGGGGCAGATGATTATCTTGTAAAACCATTCGATGTGGATGAATTGTTGGCACGAATTCGTGTTATTGAACGGCGTGCGAGTTCATTCAAACATTCAGGGATTACAGTAGGTAATGTTTTCTTAGACACGGTAAGCCACGAAGTGTCTGTGGCTGGAGAGGTCGTTAATATGTCACGCCGTGAATTTATGCTGTTAAAAGGCTTAATGGAGAATGCAGGGCGTGTATTAACCAAAGGAAGTCTAGAATCAAAGTTATACAGTTGGGGTGAAGAAGTATCGAGCAATACCATCGAAGTTCATATTCATCACCTACGCAAAAAATTACCTGATGGTTTTATCCAAACGATGCGCGGTGTTGGCTACATCATCAAACGGTCATGAAGTCTATTCGAATTTATTTATTACTGGCTTTACTGGCCACCATTACCTTGGTGTCATTTTTGTCTGTTTTACAGGGCTACCGTTCCAGCACTCAAAAAGTTGATGAGCTATTTGATCAACGCTTGAAAAATCTGGCAAATATTATTGTTCACGCTAACCACGACACCAAGCCAAGACAAGAACGCATGATTAATACCAAACCGAGTGTGTTTTTTCAGATATGGTCTGACAATAATGTATTGTTGGCACGGTCGGGTAATGCACCCAGCACCTTGGCAGTTGATTTACAAGATACAGAGCAATTTCATGATATTAATTTCAACCAGTATCGTTGGCGTACGTTTGTTTTAAAAGATAACTCATTAAACCGTTGGGTCATTACCGCTGAACGTATCGATTTACGTTATAGCTTAGCCGATACCATCGTTAGCGCAGCCATTAAGCCAACCGTATTAGCAATACCCATAGCAGCCATTATCATTTGGTTCGCGATAGGCTTCGGCTTGCGTCCGTTAAAGCAGTTAGCAAGGCAGTTGAATAATAAACGGGCAGATGATTTAACGCCTGTTGTTTTAAAGGACACGCCAGAAGAATTGTCACAACTAGTGACCACGACGAATGATTTACTTAGCCGTCTTAACGATGCCTTTATTCGCGAACAACAATTTGCAGCCGATGCTGCACATGAATTAAGAACGCCCATTAGTGCACTTAAGGTACAAATGCATAATCTAAAACAACAAGCTAACGTTCAAGATGCCGAGCTAACTCCATTGGTAGATGGCATCGAGCGTATGGGGCACGTGGTTGAACAAATTTTGTCGTTATATAGGAATAGCCCAGATCAAGCATCTAAAACATTTCAAGCTGTTAACTTATACACGCTTGCCCAAAAAATATTGGCCGAACAATACACACAATTTGAAGGAAAAAATCAATGTGTCAGCTTAATAGGTGATAAAAGCTGCGGCGTTGAGGGTGATGAATTTGCACTGAAAACACTGCTACTGAATTTGATTAATAACGCGGCAAAATATTCACCTGACAAGAGTGAAATACAAGTGACTGTTGAGCAGAATAAAAGACACGTTTGTTTGATGGTGGAAGACTCTGGCCCAGGCGTTCCTAAAGAGGATTATGAACGCGTGCTGGAGCGGTTTTATCGAGTAGATGGAGACCAGCATGGTTCTGGTGAGATAGGCTGTGGGTTGGGACTTGCCATTGTTAAGCATATTGTCACCGTGCATGATGCAAAGATTATACTTAGCCAGTCTGAATTGCTGGGTGGCTTATGTGTACGGGTTGAATTTAAGGGAGCTTAACGCGATATGAAAAAGAATAGTTTTTCTTATACCTATTTACTGGGATTTCTCTTGGTTGTGCTGACGGGCTCAGCGTTTGCAACCCCGGTTTTTAACATTGAAATACGTAATCACCTATTTTATCCAGCGGAATTAACAATTCCAGTTGATACCAAAGTAAAGCTGCTTATTAACAATACAGACACATCAGCTGAAGAGTTTGAGAGTTATGAGTTAAACCGCGAAAAGGTTATTCCTGGAAAAAGCACAGGGGTCGTTTTTATCGGCCCATTGAAAAAAGGAGTGTATCCATTTTTCGGCGAATTTTTCCCAAAAACAGCACAGGGTAGTATCCATGTTGATTAATGCGGTCATTATTATTTTACGTGAGGTGCTCGAAGCGTCGCTGATTTTGGGTGTGCTGTTAGCACTCAGTCAGCATAATCAAATTTCAAAAAGCTGGAGTCTTAAAGCCTTATTGCTTGGCGGACTAGCAGCCGTAATGTATGCTGCAAATTTAGCAATGATTTCTGCATTACACGAGGGAGTAGGACAAGAAATAGTGAATGCAGTTTTGTATGTTTTTATTTTCACACTCATATTAGCCATTGTGTATTGCTTGCGTGATAAGCAATATTTAAAGCTAGCAGCCGCAGCAATGTTTGGCTGTGTAGTATTGGCGGTTCTTCGCGAAGGGTCAGAAATTATTGTTTATATTCATGGCTTCTCAACCATTCCTGACTTATTTACCCCCGTGTTAGTCGGTAGTTCAATTGGTGCAGGTATTGGTCTTAGTATAGGCGTATTTGTTTACTATTTAATTGTCAGCTTGCCTTTTATTTACGGTGTAATATCTGGCTTTTTTGTGTTGGTTTTTATTGCAGGCGGTATGGTGTCGCAAGCCATCCAAATGTTATTACAAGCTGATTTAATAAGCAGTGAGCTGCCTATTTGGGATACATCACAATTAGTCAGTGAACAATCAATAGTTGGGCAAATCCTATTTGCGATGATGGGCTATGAAGCAACACCCATATTACTTCAGGTTGTTCTGTATACAGCAAGTATTTTACTAACCGGTTTTTTTGCTATTGGCTCAATCAAACGAACCCAACAAGGCAACTTGTTATGAAGACGTTGCTTCGAATACTTTTTATAACCGCCTTGTACCCCAGCTTGTTATTAGCTGATGGGAACGTTGTAGATAAAGTTTATCACCCCTATGTGCAACCCCTTGAACGCGAATTTGAATGGCGAATGCTATCCACAGGGGATGGGCAAACCTATCGTTTAGGCCTTGGTCAGTCGATAACTGATAGGTTATTTGTAGAAGGCTACCTTATTGCCAAAGATGTAAGAAATCACCTTAAACTTGAAGCTTATGAAATAGAAGCCAAGTGGCAGTTAACAGAACAGGGTGAATATGCTGCTGATTGGGGGTTGTTATTCGAATTGGAAAAAGAGCAACACGATGACACATGGGAAGCCTCGGTTGGTTTGCTGGTAGAAAAAGAGTGGGGCGCTTGGGTTGGAACCGCTAATCTCAATGTGATTTATGAATGGGGCCCGGAGATAAAAGATGAACTGGAAACAGCATTAGCCTCCCAAATACGTTACCGCTATAAGCCCTATTTAGAACCCGCTGTGGAATTTTATAGCAGTGATCAAGGGGTAGCATTAGGGCCCGTGATAATGGGTGATATTCGTTTACAAGCAGCAAAAAAAGTGCACTGGGAAGTAGGCAGTATTTTTGGTATAAACTCTGTTGCACCAAACAACACTTTGAGACTGTTAGTTGAATATGAGTTTTAAGAGATAAACTCATATGTAATCTAAGCTACTTTTTTTGGTTAGATTATATTTTTTCTAATGTTGTATATTCAATTATTTCAATGTAATCACTTATGTTTTCTCTGTGCTGTTCACCACATAGTGTTTGAGTAATTGCAGTAGCGATGAGAATAGGGTAAATGTAATTATTTTTTTGTCATGTGAAAATCATAATCAGACTTGTTTATGGAGGGTGTTTGTATTTTGTGAATTTAGCTTTTTGTCAAAATAGTCTGATACTCCTGTCTTTCTAACGGCATTTATTTGATCTTGTGAACCCCCTGCACGGATAGAGCAAGCGCCTGTGCCAGATCGGCTACTACCGTATCTTCCAATACTCACAGTGTTTTGATGCACCATAATATAACTTCGCTTTTTATTGCTCATATTAATTGATTTTAAATCAGAGGCCAGTTGATGACGGAAGTTATAAAGCACAATCTGTTTTTTACGCCGAGGCCATAATTTTCTCGTGGCCCTTTGCAGGGATTTTTGCAGGGCTTTTTGACCTTTTTCAGAGTCGATTTTAGATAGGCGCTCTAATGATTACGCTAGATAGTTGGCTATTTTAGGGGTGACTTCAACAATACGATCTAGTCCTCTTAGGCCATCGTAGGTTTTCTTTGCACGGGGAATAAAGGATTGGGGCTAACACCTAATATTTTGTATCAATAACCATTTTTAAAAATAGTGAATGCACAGTCAGCGTTATTTTAATTGATTATCTTTAGACCTCTTATTAATCGCTTATATCATTTTGTTTACTTAGTTTGCTTTTTGATATTTACGCCGAACGATTTTTTGTTTTTATAATGGGGGAAGTTATTGTATTATAACGATCGTTAGGTAGTGCTTTCCACTCTTCATCAGCGAGGCTTTAGTCTCGTTTTTTAACCATATTAAGATGGTTCTTCAATACGTACTAGGATCAAAATGTTAGACAATAAAAAAATTGAATTACCACTTAGCGGGATTCGCGTTTATGAAATAGGGACAAGTGTAGCGGCTCCATTTGGTACTTGGATTCTCGCCGCTATGGGTGCAGAAGTAATTAAAATAGAACCAGAGGGGCGTGGTGATGATTGCCGTCATTGGGGGCCTCCTTTTTGGAATGGTACTTCAGCCATGTTTCAAGCATTAAATAGGGATAAAAAGTCGGTAACAGTGGACTTAAATGACCCAGATGATAAGGCATGGCTTCGCAATGAAATAGTGAGTAAAGCCGATGTGGTTTTACAAAATATGCGCCCAGGAAAGGTATCTAGCCTTGGTCTTGGTGCGGAAGACATGTGTAAAGAAAACACCAAGCTGGTGTACTGTAATATTTGGGCCTTTGGTGAAACAGGACCTATGGCTGATAAACCCGGTTATGACCCGCTCATGCAAGCCTATAGTGGGTTAATGAGTTTAAACGGTGAAGAAGGCCGACCCCCAGTAAGAATAGGTACGTCAGCCATCGATATGGGAACAGGCATGTGGTGTTCCATTGCCATTATTGCAGCGTTATACAATCGCCAAAAAACAGGGGAAGGTTGTATTGTTGATACAGCGTTATACGAAACAGCGCTCAGTTGGATGACGTATCATATGGCGGGTTATCACGCGACCGGAATCAACCCAACGCCACAAGGCTCGGGTGTGCAAGGCATATCGCCTTATCAAGCTTACGAATGCTCTGATGGGTATCTGGTTGTAGCTGCACCTAATAATAAGCTGTTTGACTTACTTAAAGGCGTTATGGGTAACCCAGCTTGGGCGGATGAACCACATTTTGAAACAAATCCTAAGCGATTCGAAAATAAGGTAGAGCTCAATCGTCGGATGACTGACATTTTAATAAAAGAACCCCGCTCACATTGGCAGAAAAAACTAGATGATGTGGGTATTCCCAACTCACCGATTCAGTTGGTTGATGAAGTGCTAAACGATCCACAAACCCAGTCACTGGGTATTGTTCAAGAATCTGTTGAAAATGCGATGAAGCTAGTTGGTTTGCCGATTAAATTTAACGGCCAAAGACCTCCCTTACAAAATGAAGCGCCTGCGTTAGGTGCTGATAATGCCACTTATAAAAAATAACAGAGAAAAACGATGAAAGAAATTTCTATACCATTAGGTAATGACTATGCCGATATTCGCGATGCAGTTAATAAAATATGTGCGGACTTTCCTGGTGAATACTGGCGTAAATTAGATGCTGAAAGCGCTTACCCTGAAGAGTTTGTTAATGCGCTTACCGAGTCAGGCTTTTTATCAGCTTTGATTCCTGAAGAATATGGCGGTGTTGGTCTTCCTTTACGTGCTGCGGCCGTCATTATGGAAACGATCCATGCATCGGGTGGATCTGCTTCGGCTTGTCATGCGCAAATGTATATTATGGGTGCTGTGCTAAGACATGGAAGCGAAGAACAAAAGCGAAAGTATTTACCAAAAATTGCAACCGGTGAATTAAGGCTACAAGCCTTTGGTGTCACTGAGCCAACATCAGGATCCGATACAACTAAGTTAAGAACACGGGCTGTAAAGCAAGGTGATAAATATATTGTTAATGGTCAGAAAGTATGGACCAGCCGTGCTTTTCAATCTGATTTAATGTTGCTATTGGCAAGAACTACACCTATTGAAGAGGTTGCAAAACCAACAGATGGGATGTCAATTTTCTTGGTTGATATGCGTGAAGTTGTCGGCAATGGAATGGAAATTCGTGCCATTGATGCCATGATTAATCACAATACGACAGAAGTGTTTTTCGATAATATGGAAATTCCTGCCGATTCACTCATCGGTGAGGAAGGTAAGGGATTTCGCTATGTGATGAGTGGCATGAATGCTGAACGAGTTATTATTGCTGGTGAAAGTATTGGCGATGCCCGTTTCTTTATTCAGCGTGCAAAAGACTACGCCAGCGAACGGAAAATTTTCGGTGGTCCGATTGGTAAAAATCAAGGCATTCAATTTCCAATTGCGCGCGCATACGCTGAGATTGAAGCGGCAGAACTGATGGCTAGAAAAGCCGCAGCACTTTTTGAAGCAGGCGAACCTTGTGGTGCTGAAGCAAATATGGCGAAAATGCTCTGTGCTGAAGCAGCATGGAATGCTGGGGAAGCTTGTATGCAAACGCACGGTGGCTTCGCTTTTGCACGTGAATATGACATAGAGCGTAAGTGGCGTGAAGCGAGGTTGTATTTGATTGCACCGATTTCAACCAATATGATTCTAAGCTACATCGGACAACATGTATTAGGCATGCCTAAATCATATTAAAAAATTTAATAACGCTATAAATGAAAGGCGAAGAGCATGGGTAGAGTCGATGGAAAAATTGCCTTAGTAACTGGTGGTGCAATGGGTATGGGGCGTGCTCACTGTGAATTACTAGCGTTTGAAGGCGCAACAGTTATCGTAACGGATATGAATGAAGCTGAAGGAAAAGCGACAGCCGATAGTATTATTTCGTCAGGTGGTAAAGCTGAATTTCACCCATTAAACGTGACGATAGAATCTGAATGGCTTAGCGTAGTAAATAACATAGTAGCAACTTATGGCCAAATTGATGTGCTTGTTAATAATGCGGGCATTGTCGTTATGAAGGCGTTAGAAGAAACGACGACTGAAGAATGGGACCGCATATTTGATATTAATGTAAAAGGTGTTTTCTTTGGTACTAAAGCTATATTACCGGCTATGAAAATAGCAGGTAGTGGTTCAATTGTTAATATTTCTTCTATATATGGCCTAGTGGGTGCGCCAGTCTCCGCAGCTTATCAAGCGACTAAAGGTGCGGTTAGGTTGTTTACAAAAGCCACGGCTGTTGATTACGCACAATATAATATTCGTGCCAACTCAGTTCACCCAGGTGTGATTGATACACCGATGACAAAAGATTTGTTACATAGCGATGAAGAAACACGAAAAGCCATTATGGGAACCACTATTCTTGATAGAGCGGCTCAACCCAAAGAAGTGTCTTATGCAGTATTACATTTAGCCAGTGACGAATCATCGTTTATGAACGGCTCTGAAATGGTTATAGACGGAGGTTATACGGCGGTTTAATTAAATTAAGCAGCTTTAGAGACAGATAATTTATGAAAAAACTTAATTTTAGTCCTGTGTTAACGGGAGAAAAAGAGGCAGTTTTAAGAAACCAAGTACGTTCTTTTTTAAAAAATTACGGTGACTTTAATGTGTCTAATATTATTGACTCGTGGTCTATTTGTGATCCTGAGTTAAGCCGTGCTCTAGCAGCAAAAGGTTGGCTAGGGATGACGTGGCCAACCGAGTATGGTGGTGGAGGGCGTAGTTACCTTGAACGTTATGTGGTGATTGAAGAACTCCTAGCAGCGGGCGCGCCAGTGGGAGCGCACTGGGTGGCGGATCGTCAAAGTGGGCCCCTTTTATTACGTTTTGGAACTGAAGAGCAACGGCAACATTTCTTACCGAAAATAGTGAAAGGTGAGTGTTTTTTTGCAATCGGAATGAGTGAGCCTAATAGCGGCTCTGATTTAGCATCAATTAAAACACGCGCCGAGAAAGTTGACGGTGGTTGGCTTATTAATGGTTCTAAAATATGGACCAGTTGGGCGCATGTCTGCCATCAGATGATTACCTTGTGCAGAACTGCGCCGACTTCAGACAATCGTCATGCCGGTATGAGTCAATTGATCGTTAATCTTGATAATAAAGGGATTACTGTTCGCCCGATTGTTACATTAGCGGGTGAAGCACACTTCAATGAAATATTTTTTGATGATGTTTTTGTTCCAGATAACCGGCTCGTTGGCCAAGTGAACGAAGGCTGGAGCCAAGTGGTTGCTGAGTTGGCTTTTGAGCGTAGTGGGCCAGAACGTTTTTTAAGTAGTTATCAACTACTTGAAGCGGCCATTAAAGAATTACGTGAAGCGAATTTAACTCAACAAGCGGAACCTATTATTGGCCAATTTGTAGCAAGATTGATGGTGTTGCGTCAAATGTCGTTATCTGTAGCGAACCAATTGCAAGAAGGTAAGTTACCTGTTAACGAAGCATCTGTGGTTAAAGATTTAGGTACCTCGTTTGAACAAGAGTTACCCGAAGCGATGCGTTTAATTCTTGCCACAGAACCACGTTCATCAGCTGAGGGTGGTGTAGCACGCCTACTGTCAGATTCAATATTAAAAGCGCCATCGTTTTCATTGCGTGGCGGTACGCGAGAAATTCTGCGTGGCATTATTGCCAGAGGCTTGGGTTTACGATGAATGAATTAGCACAATTAATTGAAGAGTCGGCCACTCGTTTATTTGAAGATTTTTCAAATGGTAATGGCCATGAGTTAATGGAAGCGGGTCAGTTTCCAGATACACTTTGGGCAGACTTTTTAGCCGATGGCTGGCTGACAACGCTGCTATCTGAAGATGACGGAGGCGCTGGCCTTGGCCTTGCGGGTGGTTGCGTGCTGATGAGACTAGCTGGGTATCACAAAGTACCGTTACCAGTCGTAGAGTCGTTAATAGCCGTTTACTTGGCCGCTAAATCTGGAGCTGAGTGTACGGATGAACTAATAATACCTGTTGTCATAACGGACCCCATTAATGATCAGTCTGACATCAACCTATATGGGGTTCCTTGGGCTAGACATGCTGCATCGTTATTAGTTGTTTTTACAAGAAATAATGCGACACGGGTTAGTATCATTTCATCTCAGGATATCACGATCAAGTCAGCTCAGAACATGGCTGGTGAGCCACGTGATGATGTGACGATTAATGTTAGCCAGCTTGATAACTTTAGTGAGTTGCAAGGCATTACCATTGAACAGATTGAATCATGGTTAGCACTAAGCCGTGCGGCTCAAATGGCGGGTGCGTTACAAAAAGTTCTGGAAATGACGGTTGACTACGCAAATGAACGATCTCAATTTGGTCGCCAAATTGGTAAGTTTCAAGCAGTTCAACAACAGATGGCTGTATTGGCCGAGATGACCAGTGCCTCTATTTGTGCAGTTGATGCGGCCATAGATCATTTAAATACTGAGCAAGAATGGGAGCTGATTGCATGTGCAAAAATCACTACCGGTGAGTCTGCTGGGTATGCTTGTAAAACGGCACATGCTGTACATGCTGCTATAGGGTTTACGCAAGAGCACCCATTACAACTCAGCACACGTCGGTTATGGTCGTGGCGCGATGAATATGGCAACGAGGCGAAATGGTCAGCCCAATTAGGTCAACGATGTTTTGAATTAAAAACAGACAACCTTTGGAACTGGTTAACAACACAAACAGGTGAATAGGCGAGGGTATGACAGTGACGACAGATGTATTAAGTGAAGTGAAAGATGGAATCGCCATTTGGCGAATGAACCGTTTGGATACGCGTAATGCGATATCAGACGGCAATATGATTAATAATCTAGTGTCATTGGCTGAAGAAGCACAAAAAAACTCTCAAATTAGAGTGATCATTCTAACGGGCAATGGCCCCGCATTTTCTTCAGGCGGTAACGTTAAAAAAATTCGTGCAGAAATGACCGAGTCAGATAAAACACCACATGAATTAGCTGCATGGTACCGAGAAGGTATTCAGCGAATTCCACTGGCCTTTCAATCACTAGACATTCCTATTATAGCCGCTGTGAATGGCCCTGCTATTGGTGCGGGTTGCGACCTTACGTGCATGTGTGACATACGGATTGCCGCTGAAAGTGCGCGCTTTGCTGAAAGTTTTGTGAAACTGGGCATTATTCCAGGTGACGGCGGTTCATGGTTATTACCACGCGCGGTTGGTTTAGCAAAAGCCTCTGAAATGGCCTTTACCGGCGACCCCATTGACGCGAACGAAGCCTTGAAATTTGGCCTTGTTTCCAAAGTGGTTCCAGATGATCAATTGATTGATGAGGCAATAGCGTTGGCTAAACGAATTGCTGTTAACCCACCTGTATCAGTCCGCATGGCAAAACAATTAATACGCGAAGGGCAACGAACGGATTTAGAGACACATCTTCAAACAGCAGCGGTGATGCAAGCAGTCTCACATCGCACGGATGATCATCGAGAAGCGATGAATGCGATTTTTGAGAAGCGTAAGGGTGAGTTTAAAGGTCGATAAATTAACGTTATAAAAATATTCTATTTGGAGAAAATAAAATGATGATGAAAGATAAAGTAGTTCTAGTCACCGGAGCAGGTCGTGGTATTGGTCGTGCAATGGCGATTATGATGGCTGAAGAAGGCGCAAAAGTAGTTGTTAACGATCTTGGTGCTGGTGTTGGTGGTGAAGAAACAGGCGAAAGCCCTGCTGAAGAAGTGGTGGCAACAATTCGTGCAGCAGGCGGTGAAGCGGTGATCAACGGTGATAATGTTGCTGATATTGACGGTGCTGAAGCGATGGTTCAGGCTGCCATTGATAATTTTGGCCGTATTGATACGGTTGTTAATAATGCTGGTATTTTACGTGACCGAATTTTCCATAAAATGTCTCCAGCAGAATGGAATGCGGTTATTAATGTTCATTTAAATGGTAGTTTCAATACAGCTCATTTTGCAGCAAAGCACTTCAAGCAACAAGAAAGTGGTAGCTTTGTATTTATGACCTCAACATCTGGGTTAATCGGTAATTTTGGTCAGGCAAATTATGCTGCCGCAAAAGCAGGTATCGCTGCACTGTCTAAAAGTGTTGCTTTAGATATGCAACGTTACAACGTTCGTTCAAACTGTATATCACCGTTTGCATGGAGCCGTATGATTGGAGCGATTCCAGTAAATACGCCTGAGCAACAAGCACGGGTTGATAAATTAAAAGAAATGACACCCGATAAAATTGCCCCTATGGCGGTTTACCTCGCGAGTGATGCAGCAAAAGACGTTTCAGGGCAAATTTTTGCAGTGCGTAATAATGAAGTTTTCTTAATGGGGCAATCACGCCCATTACGTTCAACGCATCGTTCAGAAGGCTGGACGCCACAAACGATTTCAGAACATGCGATTCCAGCATTGAAAAGTAGTTTCTATCCATTGGATCGCTCGCCAGATGTCTTTTCTTGGGATCCTGTATAAACTAAAGGAGCGACATAGATGAGCTCAAAAAGATTAAGTTATGACCACGGGGTTAGCGATATACCTTTAATGGGAAAAACCATTGGTGCGGCTTTTGATGAAACAGCCGCTCGCTTCCCAAATAAAACGGCTTTAATTAGTGTACATCAGGGAATTCGTTGGACTTATGCGGACTATAAACAGCAGGTGGATGCGTTAGCGACGGGCTTAATTGAAATGGGTCTCAAAGCGGGTGAACGCATTGGGGTCTGGTCGCAAAATAATGTTGAGTGGGCAGTAGTACAATTTGCTACGGCTAAGGCAGGGTTAATATTAGTTAATATTAATCCTGCGTATCGTAGTAGTGAACTTGAATACGCTTTAGTTAAATCAGGCTGCAGCGCATTAATTACATCAGCAGCATTTAAAAGCAGTAACTACCTGGATATTTTAGCTAAGTTGGCGCCTGAACTATTTGTTTGTAAGCCGGGTGAACTGGTATCGGAGCGCTTGCCAGCATTAAAAACAATTATCCGTTTAGGTGATGAACAGACGCCCGGAATGTTTAATTTTAGGGATGTCCTTCAAGCTGGCACAGTCGAAGCCCAGCAAGAAATGGAGCGTTTAGAACAATATTTACAATTTGATGACCCCATTAACATTCAATTTACCAGCGGTACAACAGGTTCTCCAAAGGGAGCAACATTAAGCCATCACGGTATTGTTAATAATGCCAATTTGACGGGGCATACGATGGGGATTTCTGAAAATGATGTCGTTTGTATTCCTGTTCCGCTCTACCATTGTTTTGGTATGGTTATTGGTACGTTACTGTCTGTTGTTCGAGGCTGTACTGCAGTATTACCGGATGAATATTTTGATCCAACTTCCGTGTTATCAGCCGTAGAAAGTGAACGCTGTACAACACTCTATGGCGTGCCGACAATGTTTATTGCCATGATGGGCTTAGAAAATTTCAATGACTACGATATAGATTCACTTAGAACCGGAGTTATGGCGGGGTCGCCCTGCCCAGTAGAAGTGATGAAGCAAGTCATCAAAGAAATGCATATGGACAAAATAACGGTTGCCTATGGTATGACAGAGCTCAGTCCAGTTTCTAACCAATCTTTAATGGATGATTCATTTGAAATACGTGTTTCGACGGTTGGTGTGTCTCACCCCCACGTGGAAGGTAAAATAGTCAATGAAGATAATCGAGTTGTTCCCATCGGTGAGATTGGTGAATATTGCGCACGCGGTTATAGCGTGATGCTTGGTTATTGGGACGATGATGAAAAAACAGCAGAATCGATTGATGCCGGTGGTTGGATGCACACGGGTGACCTTGCGACGATGGATGAGAATGGCTACGTCACGGTAGTAGGGCGCTCGAAAGACATGGTGATACGTGGAGGTGAAAACATTTACCCAAAAGAGATAGAAGACCTTTTGTATCGACATGAAAAGATTGCAGACATACAAGTGATTGGTGTGCCGGATGAAAAATTTGGTGAGGAAATTTGTGCTTGGGTAAAAGTAGCAGCAAATCACCAATTAGATGAAGATGAACTGAGAGCCTATTGCAAAGAGGAAATGGCCCATTACAAAGTACCTCGCTATATAAAATTTGTAGATGAGTTCCCAATGACGGTAACAGGAAAAATACAAAAGTTTGTTATGCGCGATGTAATGAAAGAAGAGATAGGGCTTTAAAAAAAGCCAAATAAATACAATAAATAACTTTAAATAAAGGATGTAACAGAATGAAATATGAAGATTTTCAACATTTATTGTTAGAGCCGCAAGGCAATGGCGTGCTATTAATGACCATTAATAGGCCCGATGTAATGAATGCGACAAACGCACGATTACACTGGGAACTAACGAAAATTTGGGATGTTATTCAAAATGATGACAAAACTAAAAATGTTGTCGTAACAGGTGCAGGTGATCGCGCATTCTCAGCCGGTGGTGATTTAGATTGGGTTGCAAATATGGTCGGAAACCCAAAGGAAGTTGAGGCGGTAAGAAAAGAAGCAGCTGATTTGGTTTACAATATTTTAAGTTTCGAAAAACCTATTATTTCAGCGATTAATGGCGTTGCGGTGGGTGCCGGTTTAGTGGTTGCGATGTTGGCCGATATTAGTATTATTTCAAAAGAAAAAGGTAAGTTTACCGATGGCCACGTGAAATTAGGTGTCGCGGCGGGTGATCACGCGGCTATTATTTGGCCGTTGTTATGCGGCATGGCAAAAGCGAAATATTACTTAATGACGGCCGAGTTCATTAATGGCGAACAAGCAGAACAAATGGGTATGGTCAGCTTATGTGTGCCACATGGTGAGTTGATGGATGAGGCATTTAAAGTCGCTAATAAATTAGCAAAAGGTAGTCAGTCCGCAATTAATGGCACTAAGAACACATTAAACGGCTGGATGAAAATGGCGTCGCCTATTTTTGAAGCTTCTTTACGTGAAGAGATGCTTAACTTCTTAAGTGATGATGCAAAAGAAGGTGTGGCTGCTGTTCGTGAGAAAAGGGCACCTAACTTTCCATCAGCGCAATAATACTAAGTGATGTGAGTTTTTCACATAATAACGAAATTTCCGTTTTTAGGGTATTAATGATTCATTAGCTTAAATAGTGTATAAAAAGGGGCTAATAAGCCCCTTTTTATCAAGCTGTAGAAGAGGTTTTTATTAGTGCCAAAACCACTAATGTTCAAGTTTAACGAGAGGATTTAATATGAAGATTGACCCTAAGACGCATGATAAATTTTTTAATATTTTAAAAGCAGTGGTCATCCCAAGACCTATAGCTTTTATCTCATCTCAATCAAAAGAAGGTATTTTAAACCTTGCGCCATTTTCATTTTTTAATGGTGTTTGTTACGTTCCACCAACGATTAGTGTATCGATTGCGCGTTTTGCGGGCGCTAAGTCAAAAGATAGCTTGGTTAATATTGAAGAAACAGGCGAGTTTGTTGTTAACCTAGTGAATAGGGATATCGCAGAAGCGATGAATAAAACGGCAGCTGAGTACCCAACGGAGGTGAATGAATTTGAACTGTCTGGGCTTACAACAACGCCCTCTGAATTAATAACGCCACCGTGTGTTGCAGAGTCTCCGGTAAGTCTTGAGTGTCGATTAATTCAAGTGGTTCCCGTTAATGAGGGGACACGAAGAGAGTGCGGTTTAGTGATCGCAGAGGTTGTTTACTGCCATATTAATGATGAACTTTACGATGGCCGTTACGTTGATATGAAAGGGCTTGATGTTATCGGGCGTTTAGGTGGGCATAGTTACTGCCATGTCGATAATCTTTTTGATATGAAACAACCGGTCTATAAAGCCGATAAATAAGGTGTTAAACGACTAGTGCGTACTAATTATTTAAAGCAGCGATTTGATAGCACTGTCTAGCCCACCAATAGTTAAAGGGAACATTTTATTGGCGTTTAATTGTCGCACAAGAACATTTGATTGGCGTCTGTCCCAATTTTGTTCGGCATCTGGGTTAAGCCAAGCATTGCTGGGAAAAGCCGTTAATAGTCGCTGAAACCAAACGGCACCGGTTTCTTCGTTCCAGTGTTCTACACTTCCGCCGGGGTAGGTAATTTCGTATGGGCTCATGCTGGCGTCACCAACAAAAATAAGCTTATAGTCACTGGGGTAGCGATTAATAACCTCAGCAGTGGGGGTCGCTTCATCAAATCGGCGAGTATTATCTTTCCAAAGGTATTCGTAAGTGAAATTATGGAAATAATAGTATTCAAGATGTTTGAATTCAGTTTTGGTTGCAGAGAAGAGTTCTTCACAAATGCGAATATGGTCATCCATTGAGCCACCGATGTCTAATAGCAATAAAACCTTAATGGCGTTGTGCCGCTCGGGTACCATCTTAATATCTAAATAACCGGCATTAGATGCAGTAGAACGGATCGTATCGTCCAAATCTAGTTCTTCTTCGGAACCTTGGCGGGCAAATTTTCTAAGTTTTCGCAAGGCTACTTTCAGGTTACGAGTATTCAGTTCAACGCTATCATCCAAGTTTTTAAATTCTCGTTTATCCCATACTTTGGTAGCTCGCCGATGGCGCGATTCATCCTGTCCAATTCGAACGCCTTCAGGATTATAACCATATGCACCAAAGGGTGATGTGCCACCGGTACCAATCCATTTATTGCCACCGTGATGTTCTTCTTTTTGTTCCTCTAAACGCTTTTTAAGCGTTTCCATCAGTTTTTCCCAACCCCCGAGTGATTGGATTTTTTGTTTTTCTTCTTCGCTGAGTAATTTTTCTGCTTGTTTACGAAGCCATTCTTCAGGAATTTGGTTAACAATATCTTCTAACGCATGGTCGTATTCCAACCCGTTGAATGTTTCGGCGAAGACTTGATCGAAACGATCGTAATAACGTTCATCTTTTACTAACGCGGTACGGGACAAATAATAGAAAGCTTGAATATCAAAACTGGATAGTCGTTTTTCAAGTGCACTCAGTAAGCTGAGTAGCTCAGTAATGGTGACAGGCAGGCCCGCTTTGCGCAGGTCTAAAAAGAAAGCAATGAACATAAAAAACTGTTTATTGCTCTTGTTTGCGCCTGTTAATAAACGCTATTCGTTCAAACAAGTGAACATCCTGCTCGTTTTTTAATAACGCCCCGTGTAGCTTCGGTAAAATGTTATTAGTATTAGCCTCGCGTAATGTCTCGGCCGTCAACTCTTCTGATAACAATAATTTGATCCAGTCGAGTAGTTCAGAAGTTGACGGCTTCTTTTTTAACCCAGTCACTTCTCGAACATCAAAAAAGATGCCTAGCGCTTCGGACAGTAGGTCTTTTTTGAGTGTTGGGAAATGAACATTCACAATTTGTTGCATGGTTTCAAGTTCAGGGAAGCGAATATAATGGAAGAAGCAGCGCCTTAGGAAGGCGTCAGGTAGCTCTTTTTCATTATTGCTAGTGATGATAATTAAAGGTCTATTTTTTGCCTGAACAAGCTCTTGTGTTTCATACACGAAGAATTCCATACGATCGAGTTCTTGCAACAAGTCGTTTGGAAATTCAATATCGGCTTTATCAATTTCATCAATTAGTAAAACAGCCCGCTTGTCAGATGCAAACGCTTCCCACACCTTACCTTTAATAATGTAATTGCCAATATCGTGAACGCGATCATCGCCCAATTGGGAATCGCGAAGGCGCGAAACAGCATCATATTCATACAAGCCTTGGTGCGCTTTTGTGCTGGACTTAATATGCCATTCAATTAAGGGTGCATCTAATGATTTAGCCACTTCAAGCGCTAGTTGCGTTTTACCCGTTCCGGGTTCGCCTTTTATTAATAAAGGACGCTCAAGTGTTATAGCGGCGTTAACGGCCATGCTAAGTTCGTCGGTGGCTATGTAATTACTGGTGCCTTCAAAATGATTATTGCTCATAAAATTGACTGTTAGTGTTGCGAAAATAAAGGGTTATTGTAAAGGCATACTCGTTAATTTAAAGCGGATTTTGCTCAATGAGTTGTTTTGCAATAATAATACGTTGTAACTCATTAGTGCCTTCACCGATAGCTAAGAGCGGGGCATCCCGATAATAGCGTTCAACATTAAATTCGGTTGAATAACCATAAGCGCCATGTATACGCAGTGCTTCTGCTGAATTCGTCATGGCTGCTTCCGTGGCAAATAGTTTTGCCATACCGGCTTCCATATCGCAGCGATCACCTCGGTCAAATGCGGTGGCAGCAGATTGAACGAGTAACCGTGCCGCTTCAACGCGAGTGGCCATATCAGCTAAATAAATTTGTATAGATTGGTGCTGGCAAATCGGTTTACCAAAGGTTTTACGTTGTTGCGAATACTCAATGGAATCTTTTAAGGCGGCAGAGGCGACGCCAATTCCGCGCGATGCAACATTGATTCTACCCAGTGCCAATGCACCTAATGCATGTTGTAAGCCGTGTCCTTCTTCAAGGCCAATTAAATTTTCAGCAGGGAGGCGGTAGTCATCTAAAAAAAACTCAGCGGTATCAATACCCTTGTAACCCAATTTTTTGTGTTTACTACCCATCACAAAACCATCAGCTTTAGGTGCAATGAAAAGACTCATGCCTTTGTGTGAAGGGTTGGCGGAGGCATCAGTTTTTACCAATAGAGCAAAACAGCTACCATGCAGGCTGTTAGTAATCCATGCTTTAGAACCATTAATAACATAATCGTCGCCATCGCGTTTAGCGGTAGTTTTAATGGCTTGAAGGTCAGTTCCGCAATTAGGTTCAGTAAGTGCTAATGCGCCGCGCACTTCACCGGAGGCAAATAACGGCAGCCATTTGTTTTTTTGTTCTTCTGTTCCAAAGCGCTGTACAGACATGGCCATAATAAGGTGAGAATTAAATACACCCGTTAAAGACATCCACACACAGGCAACGCGCTCTACGATTTTTGCATAGGTTGAAACGGGGAGGCCAAGACCACCGTATTGGGGGTCAATAACGGCCCCGAATAAGCCCATTGCCTTCATTTCGTCGACAATCTCTTCGGGGTACTCATCATCCGCTTCTAATTGACGTATCGATGGTTTTATTTTTATTAGAAATTTATCGACCGCTTCTAATATTAATTGTTCATCATCATTGTCCACACTTAAACTCCTGCAAGTCTACCAAACACTTGTTATATTATGATCCTTGTACGCTGACAAAGCGAGTAATTAACCTCCAATAAAACAAGGCAAAAATGATTAGAGAAGCGGCCGCGCTAATACTATTAAGGGACTCAAGCAACGGCTTGGAAGTTTGTATGCTTCGTCGAGTTAAAACATCAGGTTTTGCCGCAGGAGCTTATGTTTTTCCAGGAGGCGCTGTTGATGAAGCAGACCATGGCTTGAGCACAACGAATGCTTGTTTTTTTGAACAACAGACGGATTCTAAATTGTTGGCCTGTAAAGTAGCTGCGCTAAGAGAAACCTTGGAAGAGGCGGGTATTTTGGCGGCCAATGTGAATACAACTGCTGTGATTAATAGCTCATCACGGCATAAATTGCATGATGGTGAATTAAGTTTTGAAATGCTATTAGCGGAACACGCGGCGTCGTTAGATTTAGATAATGTTATCTTTTATGATCATTGGATAACGCCTGATGGCGCACCAAAACGCTTTGATACACGCTTTTTTCTGACTAAAGCATTACTTGATCACGATATTGCGCACGATAATAAAGAAACAGATTCGTCTTGCTGGGCATTACCGGAGGATATTTTGTCCCTTTATGACCAAGGCAAGGTGAAATTAATGCCCGTAACACACGTGCAGCTTAAACGGCTCTCTAAATTTAATACCAGCGACGATGTATTGGCCTTTGCAAAAAATCAGGGCAATATTCCGGTTACTGAGCCTATTATGAATTGGGGGGATCAAGGCAAACCCGTTTCCGTTACTATCAATTTAGCCGAAGGCGAAGTGGAATATCCGGTTTTTCAAAAACGGGCTTAAGGTTTAACGTTAGATAATAAAGTCACCAAGTCCGGAATTTCTTCAAAAACTAAAATACCGTGTTGAGCTATCTGTGTTAACAAGGCTTTATTGCCGCCCATCCAAATTAGAAAAACTGGACAACTAGGCTCACTTTTAAGTTTGAGTAAGGCATCGGTAAGTTGTTGCGCCACACTATCCATTAGGCCCATAAAAATAACTACTGCATCAAACTCCGTTGAGTCGACGAGTTGTTGGGTAGTTTCGCGAAGCATTTCAGGTCGTGCGACAAGCGCTGCGGTTAAATCAACTGGGTTTTGAACCGTACTGAAGGAGGGTAGTAAGGGCTCCATTGTTGTGTAAAGCTCATCGCTAAAGCCAGTAATTGATAGGCCGTTTGCTTCTAATTGGTCACTTAATAGAACGCCTGCGCCACCGGAAATAGAAATAATACCGACCTTATTGCCAAACAATGTAAGGCCTTTTGCATAAAACTGGCTACAGTCGATCATTTCGCTTAATGACTGAACTTCTATAACGCCTGTGCGTTTAAAGATAGCGGCGTAACCAACACCTTTAAGCGGATTCGATGCGGTGTGGGCTGCTGTTGCACGTGCGCCGGCAGCTGTTTTCCCACCTTTTAACGCAATCACCGGTTTGTTATTCTTTTTCGCGAGTAACAGCGCGTTTTCAAATTTATCAGGATGGCGAATTTCTTCAATGTATAAAGAAATAATAGTGGTTTGTGGGTCAGTCGCGAGGTAGTCCACAATTTCGTCCAATGGTAAATTGGCTTCATTACCACTAGAAATCCACTTACTAACACCAATCTCAGCATGAATGGTTTTATCAAGCCAATAAGCCCCTAATGCACCACTATGTCCAGCAAAACTTAATCCTCCCGTTTTAAGTGGATGTTGCTCCATAGCGGTAGTGAAGGAGGCAACGAGTTGAGTTTCAGTATTGATGAAACCCAGACAATTTGGGCCCAGCAAGCGAGCTTGTGTGCCATCGAAAAGAGCTTGTAATTGACGTTGTTTTTCTAAACCCTGCTGATTAATTTCGGCATAACCCGAGGCAAAGACAACAAAGTTTTTAATGCCGACGCTAAGACCTTCTTTGATAACTTTTTCAACTAAGGTATCTGGGACAGCCACAACAGCTAAGTCAACTGGCGTATCAAGCTCTAGTAAAGAACGTTTAGCCGGTAAACCCTGTATGACATCGGCTTTTGGATTGATGGGTATTAATTTACCTTGGTAATTAAGGCGTTTCATATAGGCAACAGGGCGACCGCCGATTTTATGTGGATTGTCGGAAGCGCCAACAATAGCCACAGAGCCGGCTTCAAAAAGTGATGTTAGGGTAGACATATACGTTAAAAACCTAATGAACGTGCAATGATGTTTCGTTGAATTTCACTGGTTCCTTCACCAATGATATAAAGCAGGCTATCTCGATGGATACGACCAACTGGATAGTCGCGCATAATACCTGCGCCACCTAAAATACGTATAGCGTCTTCGCTAACCTTAACCGCCATTTCACTGGCAATGAGTTTGATTTTTGCGGCCATCGCATTATCTAAAGTGTTGTTGTCGGTTAACCAAGCACCGTGATAAACCATCCATCTTGCGGCCTCAATTTCAGCTGACATATTGGCTAACTTATGGCCAATTGACTGAAATTTTCCGATGGGTTGGTCTGAAATAATGCGTTCATGGGCATAACGTTCCGCTTCTTCAAATGCCGCTGTAGCCATGCCTAAACAGTTAGCAGAAACACCGACTCGGTTTTCGGTTAATGATTCAAGAATAATGGGGTAAGTCCCTTCTTGTTCGCCCAGTAGAGCATCATCAGGTACAAATAAATCGTCAATGAAGATTAAACCTGTTTCAGAAGCGCGAATACTTTCTTTAGCAAGCTTTTGTATTTCAACCTGTTTTGAAGGTAAATCAACAATAAATAAACTGATGCTTTTAGCACTCATTTCGGGCGATGTACGAGCAGCGAGCAACATGAAATCAGCCATCGGTGCATTGGTTATATACAACTTACTACCATTAATAATATACCCGCCATCTACCTTTTTAGCATGGGTTTTAAGCGCACGAATATTAGAGCCTCCATCGGGCTCACTTAAGCCAAAGCACGATACTTTTAGCCCTGCCATAGCCGGCTTTAAATATTGCTCTTTTTGCGCCTCAGTTCCAATTCGCCAGATAGGCCAAATCCCAAGGTGACTATGTGCCGATAAAGATGAAGCAAAGGCTTGGCACACTCGGCTGGTTTCCTCGCGAATAATGCAATCAGCTATTTTGTCAAAGCCACCACCGCCATCCGCTTCAGGGTATCGCGCAGCAATGAGGCCCATTTCACCCCATTTGGGAAAAAGCTCACGCGGGAAAACCTCATTATCATCAGCTTCTCGCACCAGTGGGGCGAGTTCGGTTTCAGAAAACCGTCTAACCGTTTCTCTAAGTAATTGATGTTCTGCTGAAAAACTAAAATCCATTCGATTTCCTTGGAATAAGTAAAGCTGCTTTAAAACCTAACAATTGTTAGAAATAATACCAAAGGAAGCGTCGCTAAGTAAAGAAATAAGCGAATAAAGGGAATAAAAAAGTTTTAGAATGAGCCTAGCGAATACATGTTGAATGTCAGCTGATGTCAAAAAAAACATAAGCGGCTGACGTATAACACGACCCTGAGAGTCGTAACAGTATTCTAACATCTATTATTGTTTGGCCTTTGGCACGAGAAATTACGTTTTTTTGTCTGCCTTTTGTCTATTGGCATAAAGGCTACCACCAATAATGAGCACCATGCCTATTAGTTGATAACTGTGTAGTGTTTCATCCAATAAGTAAGACGACAATACGATGACGTAAATAGGGACCATATTAAGAAATAATGATGCTCGAGCAGGGCCAATAACCATCACCCCTTTATTCCAAAACAACAAGGATAAGACGGTTGGGCCAACACCGATAAAAATAACGGCCATTATAACGTTAGTGTTAATAACGGGTGTTATCAGGTAATTCGCTTCGTATAAGCCAAGGGGTAATACGATAAATGTGGATAATAAAATACCTAACGCCGTTACTACAAGAGGTGATGCTTTCCCCATGGCCAGTTTGGCAGCAACACTATAAACAGCCCAAATAAAAATGGAGCCTAAAATAAACAGGTCGCCCTTATTAAAACTAAGCGCATAAAGGCTCTCTAAACTCCCTTGACTTAAAATAAATACCAAGCCAATAACCGAGACAAAGGCGGCTATCCAGTGCTGCCTACCTAAGTTTTCTTTTAAATAAAACGCAGCAGCAAAGGCAACAGCAATGGGTGCTAGCGAATTAATCAAGCCTACATTGATAGCTGTAGTATGGCGCAAACCGAAATAAACAGACGCTTGATAAGCCACCGTGCCGGATAGTGCAATTAGAAAAACTTCTTTCCAGCTAAGTAAACGGGTAACACCTTTAAGCTGGCCGGCTTTGTGTAATAAAAATAAAAAAATAAGACTACCAATCACCATTCGCACACTCATGATGCTCCATGGGCCTAAATAGTCTTTAAGGTAGCTACCAAAAAAAACATTACCTCCCCATAGGATGCTGGCTATATTCAAATAGGCTAGCGCTTTTATTGTTTCTTTATCCATGTTTTTTTTACCCTTAAAAAAACGCCGCTCAAAAAGCGGGCTTGTAATAACTTATTTGCTCTATTAGAGCAGAAATACACGTTCATATTTTTACTATTTCATACAATACTCGGTTATTTAATGTATCCGTTGAATTGAGGGCACTCACAGTGCTCTATGGAGGAAGGCGCTATAGTGTTTTAAGCATTGATAGAATCTCTATTAAAGTTTGTTGCGCTGAAGGCGCGCAATGTAGTGGTCAATTTTACTAGCAAGGGTTTTATATTCGGCGTAGTAGGTTTTCTCAGCAGTATTCAGCGCAAGGCCATGATTATGTTGGTGAGGTCTAATTTGGCTATATTACCCGATTATATAATCAATAATGCCTGTTATAGCACTGGTAGTTGTTTGTAGTATAGATTTACTCAGATGCTCTTTAGCTCGTTTCTGCCGTTATTGTATTAACCTGTTAATTTAACCGATCATGAATTATGACAGGCATTTTGGAGCATGGGCCTATGTTATTAAGAGTCTTTTATTGGCCAAAAGACATTTCGGGTACATTGTCGGGAACGACTAGCTTGCCTGCAGTTTTTTGTTGAATTTCTTCAACACTAACACCGGGTGCACGTTCTAGTAAGTGGAAGGCGCCATCTTTAATTTCCATTACTGCAAGATTGGTAACCACGCGCTTAACGCAGCCAACACCTGTTAAAGGAAGAGTACAATTTTCTAGTAATTTAGAATTATCGCGCTTATCGGCGTGGCTCATAGTGACAATAATATTATCCGCGCCAGCGACTAAATCCATTGCGCCACCCATTCCTTTAACCAGTTTACCGGGAATCATATAAGAGGCAATATTGCCATGTTGATCAACCTCAAATGCGCCGAGTACGGTTAAATCCACGTGGCCGCCGCGAATCATCGCAAAGCTTTCTGCGGATGAAAATATTGAAGCACCTACAGCGGCGGTAACGGTTTCTTTGCCTGCGTTGATCATGTCGGCATCAACTTGATCTTCGGTTGGGTAGGGGCCAATACCCAGCAGGCCATTTTCTGATTGCAACATCACCTCGATATCGCTAGGGACGTAGTTTGCGACTAGGGTTGGAATGCCAATACCAAGGTTGACGTAATACCCGTCTTGAAGTTCTTGAGCCACTCGCATGGCAATTTGATCACGATTTAATGACATGTGAGGCTCCTTAATTTTTTGCTAGGGTTATTTTTTCGATACGCTTATCGAAAGACCCTTTAATGATGCGGTTAACATAAATGCCGGGCGTATGGATGTGGTTTGGATCAAGTTCACCCACCTCAACGATTTCTTCAACCTCTACCACGGTTATTTTGCCGGCGGTTGCTGCCATTGGGTTAAAGTTCATGGCGGTATCACGGTAAATAAGGTTACCGATTTTGTCGGCTTTCCAAGCTTTTACAATGGCAAAGTTACCGGTAACACTTTCTTCTAAGATATAGTCTCGGCCATTAAACTGCTTAACTTCTTTACCTTCTGCCACCGGGGTTCCAACACCCGTGGCGGTATAAAAAGCGGGAATGCCTGCACCACCGGCACGCATTTTTTCAGCTAATGTACCTTGTGGTGTTAGCTCAACGTCTAGCTCACCAGATAAGTATTGGCGTTCAAATTCAGCATTTTCGCCAACATACGACGACACCATTTTTTTAATTTGTTTGTCTTCTAATAATATGCCTAAACCGAAATTATCGGTACCACAATTATTGGATACGATGGTTAAGCCTTTTACGCCCATATGCTTAATTTCACTAATTAAGCCTTCGGGAATACCACAAAGCCCAAAACCACCGGCAATAATGGTCATATCATCTGTTAGCCCAACCATTGCTTCTTGATAGCTGGATACCACTTTGTTAAAACCACTCATGGCCTTACTCCTGTTTAATTATTTTTATATAAGTGTTATTTGTAGACCGCAGCAACTTTACTATTGTTACTGCAATCAATTTGATCTGTAATGTAGTACCCAGCGGCGACTAATTGTTCTAAATTAATACCCGTTTCAATGCCCATGCCATGCAGCATGTAAACAACGTCTTCAGTTGAAACATTACCCGATGCGCCTGCAGCATAAGGGCAACCGCCAAGACCAGCGACTGAAGAATCAATGTTAGGCACACCGTACTCAAGGCATGCCAAAATATTAGCCAAGGCTTGGCCGCGGGTATCATGGAAGTGTAGGGCGAGTTTTTCTGCGGGTACTTCTTTTATGACAGCAGCGATCATTTCGCGTGCTTTTGTCGGTGTTCCTATGCCTATGGTGTCGCCTAGCGATACTTCGTAGCAGCCCATATCGATGAGTGCTTTGGTGACTCGAACAACCTCAGAAACCGCAACATCGCCTTCATAGGGGCAACCTATAACGCAGGAGGTATAACCTCTAACGCGAATACCCAGTTCAGCGGCCTTGAGCATGATCGGTTCAAAGCGTTCGAGCGATTCAGCAATACTGCAATTAGTATTTTTTTGGCTGAAGGTTTCTGACGCAGCAGCAAAAATAGCGACTTCTTTAGCGCCACTTTCAATCGCGCGATCAAACCCGCGAAGGTTGGGCGTTAATACGATGTATGCAGTGTCTTCTCTAGGCGTTAATTGCTTAAGAATGTCCGCCGCATCGGCCATTTGTGGTACCCACTTTGGGCTAACAAAGCTGGTCACTTCAATGTCTTTAATACCGGCGTCACATAGTTTGTTGATCAATGTGGTTTTAACCTCAGTTGATACATTCGTTTTAATGTTTTGCAGACCATCACGCGGTGCAACCTCCACGATTCTTACATGGCTAGGGTAAGTATGAAGCATGGCTTTACTCCTGTTCCTTAAAGGTAATTAAGGAGGCATCGGCTTCTACAAAGTCTTCTTCTGCATAGAATATTTGATCAACTTCGCCGTCAAAGGGTGCGCTTAAGGTATGTTCCATTTTCATGGCTTCGATAATAGCCAGTGGCTGACCTTCAGTAACGGCATCACCATTAGCAACAAGCACTTTTAATAATTTACCAGGCATTGGTGCGATAATATTTGAAGCGCCACCAATGGTTGATAGATCAGGTTCGAATGGATTGACTTCAGTTAAAGCGTACCAACGGTTTTTCCAGGAAATTAGAACCATGTCCTCATTTCTAAGGGTAATGAAGCGTTCCCAGCTACCATTAATTTGTAGGCGGATAACATTGTTTCCTATTGATTCAGCAATTACATCTAGATCATTGTCTAAGTGAAAAATAAAGTGATTGGCATTTTCGGTGACCTTAATTTCAACTTCATCGGCTTCTTCATAACTGAAAAATAAACTACGCTGGCTTTGTCCATTGGGTCGCCAACCGGTCGTATCAAACCATGGCGAATTACCATCGGCGGATATTGCTGCCAGGTCATTAACTGATTGCTTACCGTCAAGCAGAATACTGACCGTCGCGGCAAGTAATACGTTTTCTGGCAATTCAACTTGGCTATCAGTAAGAAGGGTATCTAGTTTTTTATCGATATATTGCGTATCAATTTTGTTTTCAATGAAGTCTGGGTGTGTGGCCAAGGTTTCTAAAAAAGCAATATTGTTTTCAACGCCAATGATGCCACTTTCACCCAATGCATTGAGTAAGCGTTCGCGCGCTACTTCACGGTCTTCACCCCAAACCACCAGTTTAGCGATCATCGGGTCATAAAACACACTGATGGTGTCACCTTGTTCTACACCCGTTTCAACGCGCAAGTTTTTGTCGGTTGTTGGGAAACGTAAGTGATGCAGTTTGCCGGTAGAGGGCAGAAATAAATTATTAGGGTTTTCCGCGTATAAACGTGTTTCAAAGGAATGCCCTGTGCTGGTTATTTGCTCTTGCTTTAAGGGTAGGGCTTGACCAGCTGCGACACGAACTTGCCATTCGACCAAGTCTTGCCCGGTGACCATTTCGGTAACAGGGTGTTCCACTTGAAGACGTGTGTTCATTTCCATAAAGTAAAATGAACGATCTTCACCGACAATAAACTCGATAGTTCCAGCACCTAAATAGCTAATGGCACGCGCCGCATTAACAGCAGCAACACCCATTGCTTGACGAGTATCTTCGTCTAGGAAAGGTGATGGCGTTTCTTCGATAATTTTTTGATGACGACGCTGTAAAGAACATTCACGTTCGTGTAAATGGACATAGTTTTCATGTGAATCACCAAATACTTGGAACTCAATATGACGAGGTTTGCTGATATAACGTTCAAGCAATACGCGATCGTCAGCAAACGCGTTAAGCGCTTCGCGTTTTACAGAATCTAGCAATTCAGCAAACTCAGTAGTGTTATTAACCACACGCATACCTTTACCACCGCCGCCAGAAACCGCTTTAATCAGTAAAGGAAAACCAACTTTTTCCGCTTGTTGTTGTAGGTAATCAGGGTCCTGGTTTGCACCGTGGTAACCGGGTACAACGGGTACATCGGCCGTTTCCATCAGTGCTTTCGAGGCATCTTTAGCGCCCATCTTTTCGATGGATTCAGCAGAAGGGCCAATAAAGGCAATGCCAGCTTCTGGACACGCACGCGCAAAGCTGCTGTTTTCAGATAAAAAGCCATACGCAGGGTGAATCGCATCAACGTTAACCTTTTTAGCTAATGCCAATAATACGTCTGCTTTTAGGTATGATTCGTCAGGGCGTGAACCACCAATATGATAAGCCTCATCGGCTAGCTTAACATGGCGTGCGTCGCGGTCGGCGTCTGAATAAACGGCCACACTGGTGATGCCCATTTTCTTAAGTGTGGAGATAACTCGGCAAGCGATTTCACCACGGTTTGCTATTAGTATTTTTTTAAACATCTTATCAATCCCTACATTCTAAAGACGCCGAAATTGGCTTTTTCTATTGGCGTTTTAGCCGCTACCGCAAGCGATAAACCGAGTATGCGCCGTGTATCTCGTGGATCTATTAAGCCATCGTCCCAAAGTCTTGCAGTGGCAAAGTAGGGGTTACCTTGCTCTTCAAATTGGGCAAGGATTGGTGCTCTAAAGTCTTCTTCTTCCTTAACCGACCAGTTATTACCAGCGCCTTCAATGGCATCACGTTTAACGGTTGCAAGAACTGACGCAGCCTGTTCACCACCCATGGTTGAAATGCGTGAGTTCGGCCAGCTCCACAACATTCGTGAGCCAAAAGCACGGCCGCACATACCGTAGTTACCAGCACCATAAGAACCACCAATTAATACGGTGAATTTAGGTACGCTAGAGCAAGAAACAGCGGTGACCATTTTTGCGCCATTTTTAGCAATGCCTTCTTCTTCGTATTTTTTACCGACCATAAAGCCGGTAATGTTTTGTAAAAATAGTAACGGAATGCCGCGTTGGTTACATAGCTCAATGAAGTGAGTGCCTTTTAAAGCTGACGGTGAAAATAGGATGCCGTTATTGGCGATAATGCCGACAGGGTAACCATGAATATGGGCAAAACCACAAATCAATGTTGGGCCATACAGTGGTTTGAATTCTTGAAATTCGGATGCATCTACTAAACGGGCAATAATTTCTCGTACATCATACGGTTGCTTTGCATCTTTAGGGATAACACCGAGAATGTCATCGGTTGGATAAAGCGGCTCACGCGATTCGCGAACTTTTACATGAACTTCTTTAGTTTCATTAAGGTGTTCGATAATGTTACGTGCAATAGAGAGGGCATGTGAATCATCTTCAGCAATATGATCGGTAACACCCGATTGTTTACAGTGCAACTCTGCACCACCTAACTCTTCCGATGATACTTCTTCACCGGTTGCGGCTTTAACTAAAGGTGGCCCCCCTAAGAAAATAGTGCCTTGTTCTCTAACAATAATAGACTCATCACAAAGTGAAGGAATGTAAGCGCCACCGGCTGTACATGAACCCATAACGACCGCAATTTGTGGGATACCAGCCGCAGACATACGTGTTTGGTTATAAAAGAAACGACCAAAGTGTTCTTTTCCAGGAAATACTTCATGTTGTAAGGGTAAGAACGCGCCACCTGAATCAACCAAGTAAATACAGGGTAGACGGTTTTCCGATGCAATTTCTTGCGCCCTTAAATGCTTGGTGACGGTCAGCGGGTAATAAGTACCGCCTTTAACAGTGGCATCATTAGCAATAATCATCACTTCGCCACCGTGTACACGGCCAATACCTGTAATAATACCAGCGGCTGGTGCTGCATCTTCATATATACCGTAAGCCGCTAATTGAGATAACTCAAGGAATGCGCTACCCGGATCGAGTAGTGCCTTGATACGGTCTCTTGGAAGCATTTTATTGCGGTCTAAATGTTTTTTACGGGCACGTTCACCCCCCCCACGAGCAGCCTTTGTGATTCGCTGGTTAAGCTCCTCAACAAGCGATTCCATTTGAATCTTATTTTCTTTGAACTCAGCGGATGCCGTTTCAATTTTTGATTTAATGACGGGCATGTTTTACCTTAATTATGGTTAAGACGTAATGATTAAATGATTTCAATGGCCATCGCAGTCGCTTCACCACCACCAATACAAAGTGTGGCAACTCCTTTTGAAAGTTTCCGTGCTTTTAATGCATGAATTAATGTCACCAGAACGCGTGCGCCTGATGCGCCAATGGGGTGACCTAATGCGCATGCACCACCGTTGACATTGACTTTGTTCGGATCCAAGTTCAGCTCCTCAATTGCCGCCATAGTGACGACTGCAAACGCTTCGTTTATTTCGAATAAATCAACCTCATTGAGATTCCATCCACATTTATCTAAGACTTTTCGAATAGCGAAAATAGGCGCGGTGCTAAACCAATCAGGATCTTGCGCATGGGTGGCTTGAGCTGTGATTTTGGCCAGTGCTTGTAAACCCTGTTTGCTCGCCTCAGTTGCATCCATTAGCACCAAAGCCGCCGCGCCATCAGAAATGGATGAAGCGTTTGCCGCGGTAACGGTGCCATCTTTTTTGAAAGCAGGGCGCAGCTTTCTGATTTTATCAATGGCTGCTTTGCCTGGTTGCTCATCGTCGGAAAACGTTGTTTCACCTTTGCGACTTTTAACAACAACCGGTGTTATTTCAGCCTTAAAGAGGCCTGTTTGAATGGCTGTATTAGCTCGCTCGAGTGAGGTTATAGCGAAATCATCTTGCTGCTCGCGAGTGAAGTTATATTTTTCGGCGCACATTTCAGCAAACGATCCCATCAATTTGCCGTGTTTAACGTCTTGAAGACCATCATGAAACATATGATCAATCATTTCGCTGTGGCCCATTTTTAGGCCAGCTCGAAGTTTGAGAGAAAGGTAGGGTGCATTCGTCATTGATTCCATACCACCTGCAACAACGCAAACTGCATCACCAGCCAGTATTTGGTTGTATCCATACATAACCGCTTGCATACCCGAGCCGCACATTTTATTTACCGTGTTACAAGGCGTAGATAATGGAACTCCACCTTTCAATGAGGCTTGGCGTGCAGGGGCTTGACCCTGCCCAGCAGGTAACACACAACCAAAATGAACCGAATCGACTTGGTCGGGATTAAGTTGACTTTCTTCGACTACAGCCTTAATCGCGTAGCTACCTAAGTCTGATGCGCTAAGTGAGGAAAATTGACCTTGGAAGCCACCTAAAGCGGTTCGTTTGGCAGCAATAATAACAACGTTTTTTGTACTCATGATTACTTCGTATCTTCAAATAATTCGCGGCCGATTAGCATGCGACGAATTTCGTTTGTGCCAGCACCAATATCATAAAGCTTGGCATCGCGTAATAAACGACCGGTAGGGAACTCATTAATATAGCCGTTACCACCGAGTGTTTGAATGCCTTCTAGCGCAACTTTTACAGCATTTTCAGAGGCAAAGAGTAAAAGCCCCGCGGCATCTTTTCGAGAATCATTACCTTTGTCATATTGTTCGGCAACGCGATAAGCAAACGCACGAGTCGATTGAAGAGCCACATACATATCGGCCATTTTTCCTTGCATGAGTTCAAACATACCAATGGGTTTACCAAATTGTTTGCGTTCATGAATATAGGGTAAACAGATATCCATCGTGGCTTGCATAATGCCAATGGGACCACCTGATAACACCATGCGTTCGGTGTTAAGGCCGCTCATTAAGACTTTTACGCCTCCGTTGACTTCACCGAGTACATTTTCATGGGGGATTTCACAATCTTCAAACACCAATTCACAAGTGTTAGAACCGCGCATTCCCAGTTTGTCTAATTTTTGTGCTGTAGAGAAACCGGGCATTCCTTTTTCAATAATAAATGCGGTCATGCAGCGTGAGCCTGCCTCAGGTCCAGCTGTTCGCATATAGACAATCAGTACGTCTGCATCAGGGCCATTGGTAATCCACATTTTGTTGCCATTAGCGACCCATTTATCACCCTTTTTTTCGGCCTTACAACTCATTGAGCCAACAACATCGGAGCCTGCACCAGGTTCTGACATAGCCAACGCACCGATGTATTCCCCCGTACACAGTTTGGGCAAATACTTATGCCGCTGTTCTTCTGTACCGTTTAAATAAAGGTTGTTTAAACAGAGGTTTGAATTAGCACCATAAGACAGGCCAATGGAAGCAGAGGCTCTTGATATTTCTTCCATCACAACGAGGTGGGATAGATAATTAAGCCCTGTGCCGCCATATTCTTCGGGAATTGTCATACCTAACAACCCCATTTCTCCAAACATTGGCCATAGTTTATTTGGAAATTCATTTTCTTGGTCAACAGACTCAGCTAAAGGGGCAATTTCACCCTCTGCAAACTTTCGAGCAGCATCGCGTAATTCATCAACTTCTTCATTAATTTGAATATTGAAAGGCATTTGGTTTCCTCGTGTTTATTTGAGTTATTGTATATTGCGTTTGATTGATCATATCATTATACTCAATCTAACATCAATTAGAATCTAAACCGAGTTAGATTCATAATAGGGCTAAATTAAATGACCATCAAAGTGACCAATACGACAAAGAAAAGCTCTGTCACACGCCAGCTTATTTTGGATGCCGCGGCTAAAAAACTAAGTAGACATGGATACCATGGGACGTACCTAAAGGACATTGCAGAGTCGATTAATATGCAAGCGGGTAGCTTGTATTATCACTTCAATTCTAAAGAAGCGTTAATGCAGGAGGTACTTAATAAAAGCGTCCAGCTGATTCACGACATTGTTGATTATGAAGTCGAGCAGTTAAGTGAAACTCCTACGTTCCCTGATTTGTTAAGGGCCGCTATACGTGGACATTTAATCGCAATTTTGCGGCACTCAGACTATACCTTAGCGAGCATCAGAAACTATGGACAGGTTCCAGAAGCGGTTCATAACGCAGCCCAACCTGACCGTGATGCGTATGAAAATTTTTGGCGAAATTTATTTGAGCAAGCCGAAAAAGATGGTGTGATTCGAACAGGAGTAGACAAACATTTGTTGCGCCTCGCTATTTTTGGAAGTATGAATTGGGCGACCATTTGGTATGTTGATAGTGGTGCCAGTGTAGAAGAAATAGCAGAATCACAAGCTGACCTATTTCTAAATGGCTGTTATAGAAAGGGAGTGTAGCGTGGAGTTCAAAAATACTATTATGGATGTGGATGAAAGAGGCGTCGCTTATGTGACCCTTAATCGACCTAGCGTACATAATGCGATGAGTGCAGAGCTTATTCACGAAGTACAGCATATTTGTGCCAGCATTGAGGCTAGTAGCAAGGTTCGTGTTGTTGTATTGACCGGAGCAGGTGAAACCTTTTGTGCAGGCGGTGACCTAAAATGGATGGAAAGCAATATCACTAAAACAAGAGCTCAGCGTGTTGAAGAAACGGGCGAGCTTGCCAATATGCTAGCGGCTTTAAATGGCTTAAGTAAACCCCTTATTGGGCGTATTCAAGGCCCCGCTTATGGGGGTGGTGTGGGCATGATGTCAGTATGTGATATTAGCATCGGCGTAGACACCGCAAAGTTCGGCCTAACGGAAGTTAAGCTCGGCCTCACGCCTGCAACTATTTCGCCTTATGTTGTTAAACGAATTGGCGCAACGCATGCACGTAGAAACTTCTTTAACTCCAGAACATTTAATGCGGGGGAAGCAAAAATTATCGGGCTTCTAACCGATGTTGTTAGTAAAGACGAGTTAGATGCTGCGATAGAAAAAGAAGTACGGATGATTTTAAAGTGTGCACCCGGTGCAATTGCCTCTACAAAAAAACTGATTGATTTTGTGGACACGCATACGGCAGCAGATAACCGAATTTACACCGCAGCAAATTTAGCAGATGCATGGGAAACAGAAGAAGGTAAAGAAGGTATTGATGCCTTTTTAAATAAACGAAAAGCAAGCTGGAATTGATTTTATATTTTTAGGGATTAACAAATGAATTCAATTTATTTTAATGAAGACCACGTAATGCTACGTGACCAGATTCGACGCTTTGTTGAACAACGGGTTATGCCGGTAGCAAAGGAATGGGAGGAAAGCGGCAAGGTTCCCCGAGAAATTCTACAAGAAATGGGTGAGCTAGGTTTCCTAGGAATACGTTACTCAGGTGAATATGGTGGCAGCGAAATGGACACATTAGGGTCTGTTATTTTGGCTGAAGAATTAGGTCGCTCAACCTTTGGCGGTTTTGCGGTGACGGTATTGGTCCATACTGATATGGCCTCACCGCATTTAGATAATTTTGGCAATAAAGATCAATTAGCTAAATACATGCCGGATATTATTTCGGGTAAAAAAATTGTCGGTGTTGCGGTGACAGAGCCTGACGTTGGTTCGGACGTTGCAGCGATGAAAACGCGAGCCGTTAAAGACGGTGATCATTATGTGCTGAATGGTTCAAAAATGTTTATTACCAATGGTGTCCATGGTGATTTATTTTTTGTTGCTGCAAAAACAGATACGGACGCTAAACCGTCACGCGGTATTTCAATATTTGCCATTGAAAAAGGAACGCCCGGTTTTAGCGTGGGAAAAAACCTTAAAAAGATGGGTTGGTTATCATCGGATACCGCTGAGTTAGTTTTTGATAATTGCCGCGTGCCGGCAGACAATATATTGGGTGAGGTCAATAAAGGCTTTTATTCAATTATGCGTAACTTCCAAAATGAACGGTTGGTATTGGGTGCGCAAGCTATGGGTGAGGCATCTAAGGCGATTGAGTTAACACTCGATTACGTCACAAGCAGAAAAGCCTTCGGTGGTGTTTTGTTTGATAAGCAAGCGATACGTCAGCGTTTAGCGTCGTTAGCAGCGCGCGTTGAGGCTGGCAAGCAACTTGTTTATCATTCAGCTTGGCTTGATACGCAAGGGTTAGATTGTATTAAGGAAGTGTCTATGGCTAAAGCGTATTGTGGAGAGTTGGTAAATGAAGTGATGTATGACTGTCTTCAGTTCCATGGTGGTTTTGGCTATATTCGAGAAAGTGCTATCGAACGTATGTATCGTGATGCCCGTATTCAATCCATCGGTGGCGGCGCTACAGAAGTGATGCTTGAAGAAGTCTCAAAAAGAATGATCGATTAATTTAAGAGGAAATAAGTATGTCAGAAGGGTTTAGTGTTGAAGAAATGGAAGTGGGTCAATCGGCCTCTATGAGCAAAACAGTGACTGAAGCAGATATTATTTTATTTGCCGGTATTACAGGTGATTTTAATCCCGCGCATATAGATGAAGAGTATGCGAAAAAAAGTATGTTTAAAGGGCGCATTGCCCACGGTATGTTATCGGCTGGTTTTATAAGTGCGACGTTAGCGATGAAATTGCCGGGGCCGGGAACGATTTATTTAGGTCAAAGTATGAAGTTTAAAGCGCCGGTTAAAATTGGCGATACGGTGAAAACCACGGTGACGATTACCGATATCAATATCGAAAAAAAAATTGTTAAATTAGATACCGTCTGTAGTGTAGGTGACACGAAGGTTGTGATCGGTGATTGCACGATGATGAAACCCTAATCTTTTGATTTTTTATTGATATTCGTTAGTACGACATAAAAAATAATCACGTTTATTTTAAGGCAAGGGGAGAGATATGCCGGTACAGAAATTACTCAGGGAAAAAATGGTAAGCGTCTCAGAAGCGGTGGCGTTAGTTAACAGTGGCGACACCGTTGACTATGGCTTTAGTGTTACTCAATCAGATATATTTGATACCGAGTTAGCGGCGCAAAAAGATCGCCTAAAGGATGTGATTGTTAGAGGTACCTTATCTGTAGCTGCTAGACAAGTTATTGAGCAGGATCCTGAGCAACGGCATTTTGAGTATCAGAATTGGCATTTTTCTGGCTATGATAGAAAAAAATCAGAGCAGGGGGGGATGAGTTATATCCCATTCAACTTTGGTGAAGGCCCTGGGATTTATCGAGAATATTTAAAAACGGATGTGTTGGTGCTTAAAACGTCGCCGATGGATGAGCATGGTTATTTTAATTTCGGTGTATCGAATACATTTGCGCGAGCTTGCTGTGATATTGCGAAAAAAATTGTTATCGAAGTGTCTGATGCTGTTCCTGTTTGTTACGGTAATCAGAATACCGTTCATATCACCGAAGTAGATGCTGTTTTTCAAGGCGACAATGCACCGTTATTTGAGTTACCGAGTGGGTCGATTAGTGATATTGATCGGCAAGTGGCTGACTTTATTGTGCCATTAATAAAGGACAGAAGTTGTTTGCAAATAGGCATTGGTGGTATGCCAAATGCGGTTTGTTCCGCCTTGGCACATTCAGATATCAAAGATCTGGGTATTCATACGGAAATGTTTGTCGATGGGATGGTAGATCTCGTAGAAAAAGGAAAAGTAACGGGGGAATACAAGCAAACTTACCGTGGTGAAATCGTCTATACCTTTGCGCTAGGTTCAAAAAGAATGTATGACTTTATCAACAAAAATGAACTGTGTGTCAGCATTCCCGTTGATGAAACGAATTTACCGAACAAAATCGCGCAGAATGATAACGTTATCTCTATTAACAACTGTTTGCAGATTGATTTAACGGGACAGGTTGCTTCAGAAAGTAGCGGCTATAGACAGATTTCCGGTACTGGTGGGCAGCTGCAGTTTGTACGCGGTGCTGTTGCGTCTAAAGGAGGTAAATCGTTTATGTGCCTCTCCTCTAGGTTTGTCGATAAAGAAGGTAATCCACATTCTCGTATTGTGCCTGGTTTGGAAGAAGGAACCGTGGTCACCACACCAAGGAGCGATACGATGTATGTTGTTACGGAATTTGGTATTGTTAATTTGAAAGGCAAAAGTATCAGCGAAAGGGCGTTAGCACTTATCAGTATTGCACACCCAGATGACCGAGAAGGCTTATTACAGCAAGCCCGCGATAATCATATTATTTCGCGTCGTTATTGGTAACCTTAATTAATTTATAGGCTAAAAGAAGTGACATATAAAACGGTCAAATTACAGATAGAAAATAAAGTTGCAACGGTGACCTTAAGTGACCCTGCTACACGTAATGCGATTACCGACCCAGTACTACTTGAGGAAGTAAAAGCGATATTCACGAGTATTCAAGATAATCCAGATGTATCGGTATGTATTCTTACTGGCGAAGGCAAGGGCTTCTCGTCCGGTGGTAATGTTAAGGATATGTTGAATAGAGAAAAAATGTTTGCGGGTAATCATTTAGAGCTACAAAATAATTACCGTAAAGGTATTCATAGTTTATCTAAATTGCTGTATTCGATTGAAATACCCATTATTGCCGCCGTTAATGGAGCTGCTGCGGGTGCAGGTTTTGATTTGGCTTTGCTTTGCGATATTAGAATAGCATCCGAACGCGCAACGTTTTGTTCGTCGTTTTTAAATTTAGCTGTTATTCCGGGTGATGGTGCGTGTCTGTCTCTTATACACATCTCCGAGCCCA
>CAJXTU010000006.1 GCA_913060865.1 uncultured Cycloclasticus sp. | reverse complement strand
CTCTCTGGTCTCGTGGGCTCGGAGATGTGTATAAGAGACAGGGGTAATAGAAATATGGATCGATTTTGCCGGAATGCTGTCAATGTCAGGTGTTGAAAAAACACCCATCTTATAAACAAACGCCGCTAGTACCGCATGCACAAGCAGCGAGATGACAACAAACAACAGTACCGATTTAGGTTTGTAAGCAAGGGAGTTCCATGAATACGTAACGCTACTCACCGTAGATTGTTAAGCTTTTTCTGTATCCATGGCGAAGCTGACTGCTTGACTAGCCGGTTTTGCTAAGCGTTTATCAATCACGTTCTTTAGTGCAATCAGTAAACCTAAACCAATGAAAGCACCCGGTGGCAAAATAGCGAGTAGGAAGCCTTCGTAGTCGCGAATGACATAAATGACCATGTCTTTAGCGGCATCTCCAAACATTAAATGAGCATTGGCAAATAAGGTGCCGGAGCCTAATACTTCACGTACGGCACCGAGAATAATTAAGGCGGCTGTGAAGCCAAGCCCCATAGCTAAGCCATCAATAGATGAAGCGACTAATGGGTTTTTCGAGGCAAATGCTTCTGCGCGACCAATAATGGAACAATTGGTGACAATCAGCGGAATAAAAATACCAAGTATTAGATATAACTCATAGAAAAACGCATTCATGACCAGTTCAATGGCCGTTACAATAGAGGCGATGATGAGGACAAACACGGGTAAGCGAATTTCATTGCCAACTTGTCGACGAATAAGAGAGACGATCGAATTAGACAGAATGAGCGTGAGTGTTGTGGCTAGGCCTAAGCCTAAGCCATTAATAACGGTGTTGCTGACTGCCAAGAGAGGGCAAAGCCCTAGCAACGCGACGAAGGCTTGATTATTCTCCCATAGGCCATTTTTTAAAATCTGTTTGTAGTTATCCATTGGTTTGTTGAGTCGTGGTTGTTAGCGCTTTTTTATTTGCTTGGTAGTATTGTAATGTTTTTAGAACGGTTTTTACGACGGCTCGCGGTGTAATGGTTGCGCCAGTAAACTGATCAAATTCGCCACCATCTTTTTTTACCTGCCATAAACGAGGGCTAGGGTTATTTAGTGATCGCCCATTAAATGAGTATATCCAATTACTTTTATTGGTATCAATAGCGTCACCTAAGCCGGGTGTCTCATGATGTGAGACGACTCGAACACCTAACAATTCACCGTTGTTGCGAATGGCGACGAGTAACTTGATAGAGCCATTGTAGCCGTCAGCGGCGGTGGGTGAGGCAATAATAGCAACGAGTTGCTTATTTTTCATAGCTTTATAGATGGTCACCTCATGCGTATTGCCGAACGCTTCGGCGTCTATAACGTGTAAGGCATCTGCCAGCAAATCGTTATCGTGTAGCGTTTCAGGCACTAATTCACGCAAATTCTTCAAAACGTATAAGCGCTCATTCTCGGCAATTTTTTCGTGTGTCACCGACTGAGTCAGCGATACTAGGCCTATACCAATAAGTGAGAAAAGCCCCAGTACCAAGCCTGATCTCATCATCATTGTTTTATTGTTAGCCATGTTATTTATGCCCGTATGCACGCGGTGGCGTGTAATAGTCGATTAATGGTACCGCCATATTAATTAAAATAACGGCGAATGCGATACCTTCTGGGTAACCGCCCCAAGTACGGATAATATAGGTTAGCAAACCGATTAATACACCATAAATAAAACGCCCTTTTGGGGTTGTTGCTGCGGTGACAGGGTCGGTTGCGATAAAAAAGGCACCCAACATTGCGCCACCACTGAGTAAGTGAAACAAAGGAGAGGGTGTAACGCTAGGTTCAAGTAAATAGAAAGCAAAACTAATAATGAATAGGCCTGTTAATAGACCAACAGGAATATGCCAGCTGATGATTTTTTTAAACATCAATACCATGCCGCCGAGAAGGTAAGCGATAGAAACCCACTGCCAGCCTTGACCGGATAAACTACCGAAGATAGATGATGAGCGTATTTCTTCAACGGTTTGATTGAGCCCGAGCTGGGTTTTCATTTCATCTAATGGCGTTGCTGCCGTTATTGCATCAATGAGCGTTTGTTTAGGTTGTTGATCAAGAACGATAGTGAATATGTCTGACAGACTAATGCCAGTTGGTAGCATCGAGTGCGGGAGCACCCAAACAGTCATGCTTTTTGGAAAAGACACCATCAGTATGGCGAAGGCGATCATGGCTGGATTAAAAGGGTTGTAGCCTAAGCCGCCATATAAATGTTTTGCGATCACGATGGCGATAAAGGCGCCGATAAAGGGAATCCACCAAGGTGCCAGCGTGGGTAGGGCAAGCGCTAATAAAATAGCCGTCACCACGGCACTTAGGTCCGATAGCGCAGGTGCGATGGCTTTTCCGCGAAGACGTAGCATACTCGCTTCGGCCATTAATGCGGTTGAAACGCAAATAATGATATTTGCTAAAACCCCATATCCAAACTGCCAAATCATGGTGATAATGCCGGGGACTAGTGCAATAAGCACCCATAGCATCATTTTCTGAACGCTATTTTGCGGGGCGATAAAAGGCGCGTTAGAGGTTAAAAAATGCACAATCTAATCTTCATTGGTTATCGAGTTCTTTTTTGTTTTTGAACGGTTAACAGCGGCGTCGATTTCTTCTTTTGCCGGTTTGCTTTTTAGAGCGGCTTTCTTTTTGCGAGACCGTTCTGCCCGTTCCGCTTTTTCACGTGCGATGCGCTCTTCTCGCGCTTCAAAGCGTTCGCGAGCAACGTTCGATTGATGTTTTTCGTGGTTTTGTACTTTCAGCGCACTTTTCGCATATCTAAAGTGCTGCACCAGCGGGATATGGCTTGGACAAACTACGTCGCAGCAACCACACTCTATGCAATCAAATAGGTTAAGTTTTACCGCCTTGTCGAGTTGGTCTGAGCGGCTAAACCAATAAAGTTGCTGGGGTAATAATGAGGCTGGGCAAGCGCTAGCGCATAAGCCGCAGCGAATACAAGGCATTGCTTGTTTTTCGGTGACCACCTCATGTTTGCTGGCAACAAGGATGCAGTTAGTTGCTTTTACGATAGGAATATTGTCGCTTGGTAGCGCAAAACCCATCATCGGACCACCCATAATTAACCGATCAGCCTGTTTAGTGTAGCCGCGGCAAACGTTAATTAATGCGCTAATAGGCGTGCCAATTCTAGCCTCAAGATTGTGAGGTTTATTGACTCCTTCTCCAGTAACGGTGATGATCCTTGAGGTAAGGGGCTTGCCTTCAATAACAGCTTGTTGAATGGCATAAACAGTACCTACGTTGATGGAGACGATGCCAATTTCAGCGGGTATTTTGCCGCTTGGAACTTCTTTTCCCGTTAAGGTTTGAATTAATTGTTTTTCGCCACCTGTTGGATAAATGGTGGGTATTTGAACGGCGTTGATTGCTGGGTTTTGGTTGTTAGTGATCGCGTTTTGAATTGAGGTGAATGTTTCAGGTATGTTGTCTTCAACCGCAAGAATGGCACGTTTGGCGCTGAGCATATGCAATAAAATTTCTACACCTTCTATGACGCGATTTGCTCGTTCTTTTAAGAGTCTGTCGTCGCATGAAATATAAGGTTCGCATTCTGCGCCATTCAAAATGACGGTGTCGATGGTAACGGGCTTACCTTGCGTATCAAGTTTGATAGCAGTAGGAAATGCAGCGCCACCTAAGCCAACAATACCGGCTTCACGAACAATATCAACTAATTGAGAAGCGCTTAACTGTCGAAAATCAGTGCAAGGCGTGTAGTCGATTTCATTATCAACCCCGTCAGTTTCTATAGTTATAGAGGGGGCAGAAAAGCCGGAAGGGTGTGGAATAAGATGATCAGCGATACTGATCACGGTACCGGAACTACCAGCGTGAATGGGCGCGCTGACCATACCTTGGGCACTCGCTATTTTTTGTCCACGCAACACGTTGTCGCCAACTTGAACTAAAGGCTTTGCAGCATTACCGATATGTTGACCTAGTGGGTAAACCAAGCATTTTGGTACGGGCGCTATCTCAATGGGTAAGTTGACCGATTCGTTTTTATGTTCGGCCAGCGAAGGGAGCCCACCATTAAATGACCATAATCTCATGAACTCACCTTTTGCTGAGAGGTGTCGGGTTTATCCCATTCCCAAAGTGCTAACGTTTTTGCTACAGGTTCCATCGTTATGCATTCGACGGGACAGGGCGGGATGCATAGTTCACAACCTGTGCATTCAGCTTCAATAACCGTATGCATGTGTTTTGGTGCGCCTAAAATGGCATCAACTGGGCAGGCTTGAATACATAATTTACAGCCGATACAGGTGTTTTCGTCGATAACAGCAACCAAGGTTTCTTTTTCAACGCCATTGTCTTCATTTAGGGGCTTAGGCTCCACACCTAATAAGTCAGCTAATGCAGCAATACCCGCTTCGCCGCCGGGTGGGCATTGATTGATATCGGCCTCGCCGTTAGCGATCGCTTGGGCATAAGGGCGACAACCGGGAAAGTTGCATTGACCGCACTGCGTTTGTGGTAATACGGCGTCAATTTGATCGACGAGAGGGTCGCCTTCTACCTTAAAGCGAATAGCGGCATACCCAAGAAGAATACCAAGTACCGCGAACATAATAATGAGTACAAAGAATGACATGATTTAGAACTTAATCAGGCCAGAAAAGCCCATGAATGCGACAGACATTAAGCCAGCGGTGACTAAAGCGATGGCGTTGCCTCTGAATGGTTCGGGTACATCAGATACGGTAATGCGTTCGCGAATTGTGGAAAACAGCACCAGTACTAAAGAAAACCCGAGGGCAGCGCCAAAACCGTATAAGCCTGACTCGATAAAGTTGTGGTCTTCTTGAACGCTTAATAATGCGACGCCCAATACAGCACAGTTAGTTGTTATGAGCGGCAGGTAAATGCCTAATACTTGATGCAGCAGCGGGCTGGTTTTATGGACGATGGCCTCGGTCATTTGCACAACAACGGCGATGACGACAATAAAAGTGATGGTGCGTAGATACTCTAAACCAAGAGGTGCGAGCAAATATTGATTGGCTAAATAACTACAGATGGAGGCTAGCGTTAATACAAACGTTGTCGCAAAACCCATACCCATAGCTGTTTCTAGCTTGTTTGAAACGCCCATAAATGGGCACAAGCCGAGAAATTTCACCAAAACAAAATTGTTAACCAGTATGGTGCTGACTAAGATGAGTAGGTATTCAGACATAGGATAAGTTACGATTTATGGCTAGTATATCCTCATTCACCCAAATCGTAGCAATGCTCATTGGATTGTTAAGCCTTATATAACTAGATAGAATGAAAAATTAATTTTATATTCACTTTAAGAATTATAAAGGCTTTTCATTAAATGCTCAACTTTTTGAGCAACAAGAGTCCTTTACTTGATACGCATACCGGGCTTTGCACCATTGTCGGGTGATAAAATCCATAGCTCATCCCCGCCTAGACCAGCTGCTAACACCATACCTTCGGATGTTCCAAATCGCATTTTTCGTGGCCTGAGGTTTGCTACCATGACGGTCAGCCTGCCCTCAAGGTCCTCAGGTGCGTAGGCTGATTTTATGCCCGCTAAGACGTGTCGTGTTTCCTCGCCAAGGCTTAATGTTAGACGTAATAATTTATCTGCTCCTTCTACGTGCTCAGCCTTTTCAATCAGTGCAACGCGTAAATCAATTTTGGCAAAATCATCAAACTCAATCGTATCGGATATTTCTTCTGCCTTTTTTATGGGCGCTTTTTGTTGCATTTTAGCAGCGGTCTTCTCTAAGTTTTCTTTTGAAGCGTCTATAACGGCCGCTATCTTATCAGGGTCAACGCGTGTCATTAATGGTTTGAATTTATTGATGCGGTGTTCAGTGAGTGGGGTAAATTGATCTGGCCAAGTAAATTCGCCTGTGTTCAAAAAGGTTTCGGCCTTGCTGACCATGTCGGGCACAACGGGTTTTAAATAACCTGCAATAACATAAAATAAATTGATGCCGATGCTACATATATTGTGTAATTCTTCATCGCTATCAGACTGTTTTGCAATAACCCAGGGCTGTTTATCGTCAATATATTGATTGGCTTTGTCTGCCAGTGATGAAATGGCGCGCATGGCTTTGCCGTATTCGCGTGTTTCATAGAGCGTGGCAATGTTGTCACTTTCATTGACAAACGATTGGAATAGCTCAGGCTCGCTACAATTTGCGGATAATTGACCATCAAAACGCTTTTTAATAAAACCGCTGCAACGGCTAGCAATATTAACGACTTTATTAACAAGGTCGGTATTGACGCGTTGACTAAAGTCTTCAAAATTAAGGTCTATGTCTTCAACGCGGTTACTTAGTTTTGCCGCAAAGTAGTAGCGTAAGTACTCTGGGTTTAGGTGGTCTAAAAATGTGCGGGCTTTAATAAATGTACCACGAGATTTGGACATTTTTTCGCCATTAACGGTTAGAAAACCATGCGAAAAAATAGCCGTTGGTGTTCTAAAGCCAGCACCCGTTAACATGGCCGGCCAAAATAGCGCGTGAAAATAAACGATGTCTTTGCCGATGAAATGGTAGAGCTCTGTGGAGCTGTCTTTTGACCAATACTCATCAAAGTCTAAGCCCTCTCTATCACATAAGTTTTTGAAACTACCCATGTAACCCACGGGGGCATCAAGCCAAACGTAAAAAAACTTACCAGGTGCATTAGGGATTTCAAAACCAAAATAAGGTGCATCACGCGAGATGTCCCAGTCTTGTAGCCCAACGTCAAACCACTCATTAAGTTTATTGGCCACTTGCTCTTGTAGGTGGCCGGAGTGAGTCCATTCTTTCAGCATGGCTTCAAATTCGCCAAGTTTAAAGAAGTAATGCTCAGAGTCTTTCTCGATGGGTTTTTCACCAGAAATAACCGAAAAGGGGTTGACTAGATCCGTGGGTGAATAAGTAGCGCTGCAGGCTTCGCAGTTGTCACCATATTGATCCTTTGCGCCACACTTAGGGCACTCGCCTTTAATGAACCGATCAGGAAGAAACATCTCTTTAACAGGGTCATACGCTTGGGTAATGACTTTGCTGTGGATGTATTTTTTCGCGTGTAGGCGGTTATAAATGAGCTCGGCAAAATCACGTGTTTCGTCAGAATGAGTTGTGTAGAAATTATCAAACCCGATATTAAAACCTTTAAAGTCAGCGTTATGTTGGGTCCACGTGTCGGCGATTAATTGCTCAGGCGTGATGCCTTCTTGCTGTGCTCTGAGCATAATTGGAGTGCCATGAGCATCATCGGCGCAAACATAGTGGCAACTGTGGCCGCGTTGTTTTTGAAAACGCACCCAGATATCGGTTTGGATGTATTCGACTAAATGGCCAATATGGATTGGGCCATTGGCGTATGGCAGTGCACTGGTGACGAGAATCTTTCTAATTTCTTTTGACATAACTATGGCTTATAAATAGGAATAGAACTAACCACAAGATAAAACAGGTAGTTACTCTTCGGATTTAACGTTAAGGGTTTGATTTATTTGGCGGTATTGTCCCACAAAACGGGCATCATGGGAGAGAGTGTTATTGACGCAAGCGAGGTGTTTAAGGAGAACCTGCGATTAGAGACAAAAAAAGCGCAATGCCGATGACACTGCGCTTTTCATTTTAGATGGTAATCTATTGCTTAAAGCTTACTTTGATACCCATAAATGCTTGGTAACGGTCGTATTCGTAAAGGGGATCATTTGAATCAAAGTCATCAAGTCTGACACCAATAAAACCAAGAGCGGGTAGACCAGTTAGCTCATTTAGGTCCTTTTCTGCACCTAGCCTGATGGTGTAGCCTTGTCTGCCAGGTAAGTCTTCATCATCTTCATCAGTTGTAAATGCGTTGTTGTATTCGTAATCTTCGTAACTAGTTTTAGCAAATAGTGTTATCTCGTTGTCCAACGTGTAGAAAGCGTTAGCCGAGTACTTGATGGTGTCAGTGTCGTAATAGCCAAAGCCATTATCAGTTCTTTCCTCGTATTTTATACCGAGATCAACGCTAAGACTTGGCGTTAGGTCATGCTGATGAGACAGTTTAATATTATGGTAGAAGTATTTAAGGTCAGAACCAGCAACTAATGCACCTGCTTTAGTTTTTTGGCGTCTATTGTCATAATCTCTTTCACCAATACCAAAAGCGAGTTTGAAGTCGCTGTCTTTATTTTGTTTAAATAGCCAAGTGTTTAGTAAGTTAGCTTGCTCGTAATCAAGATTGCTAAGCGTGGCGATGTTTTGGTCATCATAACTTTTGTTGTTGTAGCTTAGCGCCAAACTGGTTTTTACTTGATCGTGTAGCCAAACTGAACTGGATGTTGAAAGTTTCCAGTAATCGTAATCATAGCGATCTTCTATTTTTTGACCGCTGGATGTGCCGATCTTTCCTGTCGTACGACTAACATAAGTTTTATCTTTGAATCCTGTTTCGATGGTAGTGGATGAGGAAAACTTCTTACCCATAACCTTGTATTTACTCTTGTATCGCCCTTTTAGTTTTCCGGTTAATACATCAGCATTATTAAACGAGCCTTCATGAGCGCGATTTTTTAGAGCGCCACTGAGCTTAAATTTGCCAAACTTTTGATTTGCAAACACATTAGTATCTATAAACCAAGTTTCCCCGTCATCTAGGTTATCGGAAAGGCGATAAGGGTTTGAGTCATAACCGGGTGAGATTTCACCTTTTATATTAACAGCATGGGCTGCTCCGCTGATTGAGGCGGCAATAGCGCCACACAGGATAAGTTTTTTCATGATAGGTTACCTTATTATTGATTAGCTAATGAAGTTGGAGTTAATGGTGCGTTTAAGTTCTTTTGCTAGTTGGTGTTGATGGTTTAGTTTCAATACATTGTCTAATTCAGTCAATGCTTGTGCGATTTTTTTGTCCTTGAAGTAAGAGTAAGCTAGAAGGTATCTAGCGTCAACACTATCGCTTTGCTCGGTAAGAAGCGTTGTTAAATAACTCTGGGCGAGCTTATAACGAGAGCGATCGATCAGTAGTTCAGACAATTTTTTAAGCGTGGCAATGTTTGAAGGCTGTAGGGCAAGGACTTGTTCAAGTGTTTTAGTGGCATTGTCGGGTTCATTTCTGGCTATTTGCAGTTGAGCTTTGAGTTTGATTGCCCGAGCATAAGTGGGATTTTCTGCCAACAGTGTGTTAATTCCAAGTAGCGCAGCATCCGAAGCACCTGATAGCTGTAGGAGTCGGATATTAGCCAGCTGATAAGCTTTATTCGCTGCATTAATTGAAAGTGCGTGACGAATAGACTCAAGAGCGGGTTTGGCTTGAGCAAGAGACTCATATGTTAACGACAGCTCGAAGGGCAAAAACGCAATAGCATTATTATGTAGTATCAATTGCTGATAGTCGGCTACGGCCTCATTGTATTGATGGCGAGATCGCTTGATTCGTGCAATCTGAATGCGCGAACGCCAGTGATGAGTTTCACTATCTAAGAGGCGGTTAAGTATAGGCATTGAACTTTTGTAGAACCCTAATTTTCTATAGGCGAGCGCTTTCAAATAATAAAAATCATCTGATTTCAGTTGAGAGTTTTTAGCTTGCGAGAGCAACTCTTTGTAGTGCTTATTCGCGTATAGAAGCATCAGCTCAGCTTTTTTCTTGCCCTGTTTAGAGGTTTCGTGTTGAATCAAATAACGGATATGTTTTTTTGCGTTATTTCGTTTACCTAGCTCAAGAAAACTCCACGCCAACAAGCGATGACCATTTATATTGTTAGATTTGGATTGAGTGGCTTTTAGAGTATGAAAAACAGCCGTATAGTCATAATGTTGTAATTGATGTTTAGCTTTGGCTAGTTGCAATCTAGGGTCTTGCTGATTTAATGCGGTTGCTTTTTCGTAAGCATCGGCGACTTGCTTGTACGGTGCGCCAGATGTGCTTAATGTTTTGCCTAGTTGGGCCCACGTGTTGGGATTGTTGGGACGATACTCGATGGATTTTTTATAGTGATTAATAGCATCCGTATAGCGAGAAAGTTGATATTCGCTATCAGCTAAACTTCGGAGGGCTTTAGCTTTTTTGTATCCGCTGGATTTATCGGCAGCATCTAAAAAGACACGAATAGCCTCTTCATATGCCCCCGTTTTCTTTAATAATAATCCGTGATTAAATATAGCGGCGAAGGCATTTGGTTTGAAGGCTTTGTACAGTTTGTATTGCTCAATAGATGCAGCTGTTTTATCTGTTTTCGATAGGGCGTGGGCAAACGTAAATTGAACATCTTGTGTAACGCGTTGTTCGACGGTGAGTGTGGTTAGTAAATTTATGGTATTCACGAAATCCTGCTTTTTTGACAAGATATAAGCACCAGAAGAAACGATCGCCAAGTGCTCAGCAGGGCTTAACGACAAAAATGGCTCAGCATTTAATACGTCGTTAACACTCGTTAATTGATTAGATGTTAAACGCTTTATTAAGAGGGTGACAAGCGGGTGAGATGCGTCTAAACGCGGAGTAATTTCCTGTAACGTTTCTGCGGCCTCATCAGATGACGGGGTGATTTTTATGATGGGTGATTCTTTCACTGAACTCTTTAACAAGGTTTCTGTGAAGATAAGCCCCAGCATAATGAATACGGCAAAGAGTAAGTAAGGAAGCCCTGTTTGGAAAAAATACTTTTTCAACATTAAAAAGCACCTAAGACCGTATTATGAATACCTTCATCATTAACATTCTGTATTTCCAGTCCAGGTCGGCCATTAACTTCTAGTACGAGAGGTCCTTCTTTTTCATCGATGCAAATATCAACCCCCATGTAGCCTAAAGGGATTGATTGATAACATTGTTCGGCCATGTTTTTTATATCATTCCAATAAGGTAGTTGGATATTTTGCAATGATTTATTGCTGTCGGGATGGTTGTGTATAATTTGGCGACCCATTAGGCTGCGTCCAGTCCGGCCTGTTTTTAAGTCGATAGAGGTACCAATAGCGCCTTTGTGAAGGTTAGCCTTACCTTTCGATTTTAGGGTTGGAATACGTAACATTGCGCTCAATAACTTGCCATTACATACGATGATTCGAATGTCACATAGTCCCAATGGCGCAAAGGACTTTAGTGTGTGGTGCTGATGGATCATCGGTTCAATGTAGGCGGCATCTTCGTCGCCATTTTGAGAGAAGCTACCAGATAGAATTTCTTCGATGTGTTGCTTAATTGCCTTTGAAGGCCATGACTTTCCAGATGTGCTGATGAAACCATCATGTTGCTTTTTTGCGAGTAGAAGGATGCCATTACCACGAGCGCCTTTGTTTGGTTTAATAACGATATCTGCCTGCTTATCAAGTTGCTGCATGAAGGCAGCAATGTCTCCAAATTCATAGCAGCTTGCGATGGTAGCTGGGCAAGGGACGTTATTTAGTGATAAGCACTTTTTGGTTTCTAATTTATTTGTTGCGAGTTTTAAAAGCGTTTCGCTATTATGTTTGTATATGAGGTCTCTATTGCGACCATTAATGCTGAGTACTTGTTTTTTACCGTGACCCATGAGTCGACGAAATCGAATAATTTCGGAAATGCGCATACCCGACCAGCTACCGATAGATATTTGTAGGGCGAGTACGGTTAATAATAGCTCGGGGTACAGTGCAAACAACCCTTGAAGTAAAAAAGAAGTGAAAATCAGGTAACAAAGAAAAAGAGTTATCAAGGTGCCTACAGCGTTCTGGGCCAGTTCTGGCCAACTACTTTCATTTGTCATTTGATGAATACGATCTGCAGCAAAGCTGATAATAACGACTGGAAATAGTGCTAATAATCCGAACTCAAAATTTTGTGGTATCGCTATGCTCGACATGCCTATTAAGGATGCAATGGTTGTAATGGTAATAATGGAGGCTAGTCGAGGTATTTTGAGAATATTGAGTTTGCCTAAAATGACATGACTAATGAAGGCAAGAAGCAAAACGGTGGTGAATCCGATAAGACCCACCCAAAACCCTGTGTACACACTAGCGGCGGCAATTAACATAGGCATAAAGATACCAAATGTTTTAAGCCCGACTATATTTCGTAAAAAGGTAATCAATAAGGTGCAAATGGGGAACAACAAGAAGATGTAGCTAGTTTGTAAGGGAAGGCCTAGGGTTTTTAGTAGCGCTGCTGCATTAGGTATTAAGGTATCAGGTGATGAAGTATCTCGGTATAAGGCGGGAGAAATATCGCCTTTGTATGAGTTAAAGCTGTAGTCAAAGTTGATATTACTGGTGTGTTTGAACAGTTGATAGTCGCCACGATAAAGCGCGACATAATGACGTGGGAGACGCGCAAAGTGTCCGTTGGTCGGGTCAAATGGTACCCAGTAGTCCTCTATGTAAACTTCAACCCACTGATGTGAGGTTTTTTTCTTTTCGCCATTTAGGATGACGCCACCGACTAACCGAGAGGGTAAGTTATTTAATCTAGCAAGGCTGACAAATAGACGACTTTTCCCATTACAGCTTGCTGCGCCAAGGCGCAAAGCGGTGAGAGAGTCGGTGAAGCCTTTGAAGGGTAATGAATTGATCTTTTGGTGGGTATACGTGTAGATAGATTGAAGCACATCAAGCGTATTCGTTTGATTAGCGGGCTTTATTTGAGTCCATAGCGTTTGAATTTCAGGGTGGGCAATTGGAATGGCGGCCGTTTCTTTGAGGTAGGGTGTTAGCCAGCGTTCATAAAGCGTTGGTATTTCGATGTGGCTTGATAGTTCGAATTGGATATCTTTTAGTGATAATAAAGCACTATATGAGATTGTTTCGTTGCCCTCACTGCCGCTCCATTGGGTATAGCGGCCCCCTACGTTGTTTGGGTGCTCAATATCAAAGTTGGGGGAAGAGATTGTTTCATCTAGTATTTCTAGGCGATCGTCATTGTCTGGCAGGTAGGTTGACACGGTTACGTCGCCATCAGACTCAAAAGACATTGAGAGCGTATATTTATAGACACTTTCGGGTGTAAGAAAAGTATGCAGGTTTTGTTCGCTAATAATGTGGATAATTAGAAGCAGCAAAGAAATCAGCAATAAGCTGATAGGTGGGCGGAAAAACCGTCGGTATTTTTTTGCTGATAAATCTAATGGCATCGCTTAAGTTTTCTAAAAGTCCTGCTAGTAACTATGGGTTAGTTAGGATCACTCTATATTATAATGAGTGAACCTTAAAATAACCTTAAAGCCTTAAGACAATTGTAAGGCAAGAGCGGTCATTGGTTTGATGGCTGGGTCACAAAACGAGACGCTTCGCTTGTTTTTATCCTGTTGGAATAAAATAGGCCCTTGGTTGTTATTTCAAGGGCCCATCAGTAAATTGCTTGTATAACTATTTATTTGAAAATACAGCTTTTAGCAAAGTCAGAGGCTTGTTGTGCAGTCCAATCAGCTTTCGGTTTAGCCTTCATGTCGCCACACCAAGCTTCGCTACCAATTTCTGGTGTGCAAGCGGTCAGTGATAATAAAAATGCAGTCGAAAGGATTGTCAGCGTGATTTTTTTTACTAATTTCATTTGAAGGTCCTTGTTTTTTTGTTGAGGTGAGAAGTACTAAAAGTAGATATTACTAAACTAATTCAGATGGATGTTAGCAGATTCTAATGTGAATCAACTTTAGTCTCAGTCTAAAGTTAACCAAAGTAGTTGAGAAACGTATAAAATAATCCGTTTAATTGCATGGGCGTCCGGAGCTAAAGATGAGTGAGTTGTCAGTAACACAGATAGAAGAACGGCTAAAAGAGTTTGTCGACCCTTTAACGGGAAATAGTATTCTGCCTAATAAGGCGCTAAAGAATCTAACGCTGGTTAATGGCGAACTGAGGGTTGAAATCATTTTGGGTTACCCAGCTGCGGGTATTAAAGATCGATTGGAGTCGGAGATTGCGGAGCATTTATTGCAATTAGATGGTGTTGTCAGCGCCAATGTTGAGGTGAGTTGGTTAATAAAACCGCATGCCGTTCAAAAAGGCATTAAGCCGATGAATGGTGTTAAGAATATGATTGCGGTAGCCTCTGGTAAAGGGGGTGTTGGTAAATCAACAACGTCGGTTAATTTAGCCTTGGCGCTCCTCGCAGAAGGTGCGCGAGTCGGTATTCTTGATGCGGATATTTATGGCCCGAGTCAACCAACGATGCTTGGAATTAGTGGTCGTCCAGGATCGCCGGATGGTCGTACCATTCAACCAATGGAAGGCCACGGCTTACAAGTGATGTCGGTTGGTTTTTTAGTAGATGAAGATACGCCGATGATTTTGCGTGGGCCGATGGTGACGCAAGCCTTAGGTCAATTGTTGAATGATACGAATTGGGATGATCTTGACTATTTGATTATTGATATGCCACCAGGCACTGGCGATATTCACCTAACGTTAGCGCAAACTGTTCCTGTGACGGGCTCAGTCGTGGTGACAACGCCGCAAGATATTGCCTTGATTGATGCTAAGAAGGGTTTGAAAATGTTTGAAAAAGTGGATATTCCTGTTCTTGGAATTATTGAGAACATGAGCCTACATATCTGTTCAAACTGTCAGCATGAAGAAGCAATTTTTGGACAAGGTGGCGGTGAAGCCATGGCAAAAGAATATGGCGTTGAATTTTTAGGGGCGTTGCCGTTGGATATTTCAATTCGAACGAGCACCGATACGGGTACGCCAACAGTAGCAGCAGACCCAGATAGTCAGATTTCAGCAATTTATAGAAATATGGCTAGAAAATTAGCGGCTAGCTTATCCGTTAAATCGAAGGACTTTAGCGGTAAAATTCCAAATATTGTTATTAATTAATCAGGTTTAGTTATGGGTATTAAGTCAGACAGTTGGATTCGTCGCATGGCGGATGAAAAAGGGATGATCGAGCCCTTTGAAGCGCATCAGGTGCGGCATTCAGATGAAGGTCGGGTGATTTCTTATGGAACATCGAGTTATGGTTATGATATTCGTTGTTCTGATGAGTTTAAAATTTTTACGAATATTAACTCAGCGGTGGTTGACCCTAAAAACTTCGATGAAAATAGCTTCGTCGATATCAAGTCAGATGTTTGTATTATTCCACCAAATTCGTTTGCTTTAGCGAGAACGGTTGAGTACTTAAGAATTCCACGAGATGTATTGACCATCTGTTTAGGCAAGTCTACCTATGCGCGTTGCGGCATTATTGTGAATGTGACGCCGCTTGAGCCAGAGTGGGAGGGCCACGTAACGTTGGAGTTTTCCAATACGACACCGCTACCCGCAAAAATTTATGCAAACGAAGGCGTTGCTCAAATATTATTTTTAGGCGCTGATGAGATTTGTGAAACATCGTATGGCGATCGTGGCGGTAAATATCAAGGCCAAACGGGGGTTACCTTACCAAAAGCTTAATATGGTTGTACTGGGTTAGTTGTTAAATTTGACGTTTATTAGGCGCATTTCGAATGTGCCGTATGACTTTTCGCGTTGCAAGAGTATGGGCAAATTGTGCAGCTCTGGCGCACACCAATAATAAGTAATTAAGGGTTTCGTACCCTTTTGACGAGCGAGCTTAACGGTGTCATATTCGGTGCCGCCTATGTCGATCTTCTCAGCCCCTAAGCGAGAAAAGGCGTAGGTTTTTAACTTGCCACCATCAGCAATTTTATAGCGAAAAACCTGTGTAGCAGGGTTGTTTAAATCAAGCATTAGAGCCACTTGCATAAGGGCTTTATCCAGCACGCCTTTTGTCAGGGTTAACGTCCAATCCTGCCCCTGTGATGAGTTGGTTAAGGTTTGTTTTTGCCAATTAAATTGTAAGCTAATGTTTTTATTCTTATTGCCGAGTGCTTGTTGGTAGTGGTATGAGAGTGGCCTGATATGTTCTTCAGTGAGTTCAAAGAGGCTGGTTTCAAGTACATCATCATCTCGAACAAAAGCGAGTATTCCGCTCGTTTCGGTGGCAGATTTCAACTGATATTGACCGCTTTCTGAGGGGGTAACGCTTAATGCAACATGACCGATCTCAATGTCGTTATGCGTGAGTTTATAGTCAGCCATAAATAGAGGCACTGACGGTTTGACGGCAAAAGCATTTGCAGAATATAAACTAAAGAAGAAGGCTAAAAAGTAAGGGTTGAATTTTTTAAATAATAAATTCATTACTTTATTTTACATATAATCCATCACGACGGGACCGGTCATTTTTTTTCCATCCATATAAATTTCCTCATCCTTAAGCTCAATGCGACCTTCAGCTAGCCAGCTTATAGCGGTTGGGTATATAAGGTGTTCCTTTGTTTTAATACGCAGCTCCAGGCTTTCTGGGCTATCACCGGGAAGAATAGGGAGGCGCGCTTGGAGTACTACAGGGCCGCTGTCTAGCTCGGAATTTACAAAATGTACGCTACTGCCATGTAGCGGTTCGCCGGCGTCCATCACGCGCTGATGCGTGTGCATGCCTTTGTATTTTGGTAGCAATGAAGGGTGGATGTTGATTAATTTACCGTAATAATGGTTAACAAAATCATCACTGAGAATGCGCATAAACCCAGCTAGCACCACTAGGTTTGGTTGGTATTGGTCAATCAAATTTTGCAAATCATGGTCAAATGCTTCGCGGGATGAATAAGCGGTATGATCTAGAACATGGGTTGGAATGGCGGCTTCTTGGGCGCGATTCAAGCCCATGGCATCGGCTTTGTTGCTAATAACGGCGGAGATCGTGGCCGGTACGCCTGTGTCTATAATTGATTGTAGCGTGGTGCCAGAGCCTGAGAGTAATACAACGATGCGATAGTCGGAGCTCATAGGTGAGTTACTGGTAATTAACCGTAGGTTCACCATCAGCTTGGGCGATATGGCCGATGATATAGGCGGACTCTCCACTTTGTTTTAGCTGAGCGAGTGCGGCGTCTACATTTTCTTGTGCTACGCAAATGACCATACCAATACCACAGTTGAATGTTTTGAGCATTTCATCGTCGCTGATATTGCCTTCTTCTTGTAACCAATCAAACAAAGCGGGTGTTGGCCAGCTACCGAGTGTTACGTTAGCTACGGTGTTGTCAGGTAGCACGCGAGGTAGATTTTCTGTGATGCCACCGCCGGTAATGTGCGCTAGTGCGTGGATGGGTTGTAGCCTAATAAGTTCAAGCAAAGACTTAACGTAAATGCGGGTTGGTTCAAGGAGTACGTCTGCTAAGGGTTTCCCATCTAAAGTTTGGTTAAGGTCGTCTTGCAGTTCAATAACTTTTCGAATTAATGAATAACCGTTTGAATGGGCGCCAGATGAGGCGAGACCAATTAATACATCACCAACAGCAACATTTGAACCATCGATAATGTTGTCTTTTTCTGCAATACCAACACTAAAACCGGCTAAATCATAATCTCCGCCTTCATACATGCCTGGCATTTCAGCTGTTTCACCACCGACTAAGGCCGCGCCAGCAAGTTCACAGCCTTTACCTATTCCGGCTATAACATCGCTCGCAACGTCTAAATTAAGTTTCCCCGTTGCGTAATAATCTAGAAAGAACAACGGTTCTGCACCCGTCACGATGATGTCATTGACGCACATGGCGACTAAATCTATGCCAATGGTGTCGTGCTTATTCAGCATCATGGCGAGCTTAAGCTTGGTGCCAACGCCATCGGTACCGGAGACGAGTACAGGCTTGTTATAACGATCAAGAGGGAGCTCAAATAAGGAACCGAAACCGCCTAACCCAGACAGCACACCCGGCCGCTGTGTTCGCTTAGCAATGGGTTTAATTCGCTCAACGAGCTGTGTGCCAGCATCAATATCAACGCCAGCGTCTTTATAGCTTAGGCTTTTTTCTGAGTCACTCAAAATCAATTCTACTAGGTTGTAAAAAGTGAGATTATAACAGTTGAGTTAATTGTTGGCAGTAATAGGGGTAACTATATTATGCTATGGGCCATGTTAATAAAGGCTTTTTACACGTGACGATACGGTTTTTGTTTGTTTTTTTGTTTGTTTTGTTATCGCAGCCCCTGCATGCGGTGCAATTAGAGGGTTTATACAGTGCTGAGGTGTCGGTGGCTGATCAGTCGCAATCGGCGCGAAATATTGCGATTGGAACGGCGCTTAATAAAGTTGTGCAAAAAGTTTCTGGCCGACGTAGCGCGTTAAGCAATAAGGCTTTGTTAGCTGCGTTGTCGAATGTTGGTGCGTATGTTGAGCAGTTTCAATATAAAAAAAAGGATGGCAACGTAGGCTATTGGCTTATTGTGCGTTTTCAAAAGGCCGCACTGGATAGGACATTACAACAATTTGACGTGCCTATTTGGGGAGCAAATAGGCCGGATGTTTTACTGTGGTTAGCCGTGGATGATGGTAAAAATCGGTATATTGCCAATGCGGGTTCAAACGGTAAGTTGAATGATACTCTTAAGCAAGGAATAAACGATGCGGGTTTAGCGGTTACTTTACCGTTACTTGATTTGGCAGACCAAAAAGCCATAAGCTTTAATGATGTGTGGGCAGCGTTTCCCGATGAGGTAAAGAATGCCTCAAAGCGTTATGGTGTTAAGCAAATCATGGTGGGGAGGCTATTAAAAAATAGCCATGGGTGGCGATTTAACTGGATGTTAATGGAAGCTGGTGGCCAACATAATGCGGTTGAACAGTCAGCTAATGAGGGCGCTGCTTTTCAGCAGGCTTTCTCCGAAGTTGCAGAGATTTTAGCTAACATTTACGCGCCTAGAGGCAGGTTGATGTTGGATACAGCCATTAAAATGGATATCAGTGGGGTAAAAGATATAGCTCAGTTTATTCGCATTACCAGTTATTTGTCAGCACTGGATATGGTCCAAAAAGTGAGCTGGACTCAATTGAGTGGTAATAAGGTGATAATGGATTTGATGATATCAGGTGATGCGCGGGTATTGAAAGATATCATCGCGTTGAATGACGTGTTATCGGTTAATATCTCACCTAACGTTGGGGTGCCTCACCCTGTAGCTGGAAGCGAGATGGTAGTGGAAGCACCTCAACAAACGTTATATTACCGAGCAAACTAAATGACTCGAAAGGATATTCCTAATGTGATTAGCGGCATTAGAATTGTTCTTGTAGCGCCTGTTATTTATATGTTATTGCATGAAAGTTATCAGTTGGCTTTAAGTCTTTTTATTATCGCGGGGTTGTCTGATGCATTGGATGGTTTTTTAGCTAAACGCTTTGATTGGACAAGTCAATTAGGCTCTTTTCTCGATCCTTTAGCGGATAAGCTACTGTTAGTTTCTTGCTTTTCGGTTTGTGTGTTTACTGGGTTGATACCTGCTTGGCTATTTGTTCTTATTTTACTCCGTGATTTGGTCGTTGCCTTTGGCGCACTGGCCTACCATTTTATTGTTGAGAGTTTTAATGGTACGCCGCCATTTTCTAGTAAGCTAAACACCACCTTCCAAATTGTTTATTTGATGATGTTAATATCCAGTCAGGGTGTCATTGAGATACCGCCAAGCTGGATAGAGTTTGTGTTGTATGCTGTTGCAGCAACAACAACAATCAGTGGCTTAGAGTATATTTGGGTTTGGGGTTTTAAGGCCTGGGATAATCAATTAAAGAGGTAGTATGATCAAAGATAACAGTAAATATTTCCTGATTTTTATCGCTTTTATTGGTGTGCTTTATTTGTTGTCACCTATATTGATGCCGTTTTTGAGTGCGGCTTTATTGGCATATTTGGGCGACCCGTTAGCGGACTGGTTGGAGAGTCGAAAGTGGCAAAGATCATGGGCCGTCACCTTAGTTTTTTCGGTTATTTTTGTTGGCTTAACGTCTATTTTGATTATTTTAGTACCTTTAATAGAGCAACAGTTTTCTAGCCTGATAGAAAAAGTGCCTGCTATTATCAGCTGGGTAAAAGAAACGGTATTACCGTGGTTGCAAGTTCGTTTAAATAGTTATGGGCATGTAGATGTTGATAAGTTGCAGCAGACGTTACAAGAAAACATCGGTGGCGCAGGCAGTATTGTAGCCAGTGTACTAGGCTCTATTAGTTCGTCCGGAATGGCCTTTTTATCTGGGCTAGCTAACCTAGTGCTGATTCCAGTTGTTACGTTTTATTTTTTGCGTGATTGGGATGTGATGATGGCACATATTCATGATTCATTTCCACGCAGAGTAGAAGGTAGGCTGACTAGTATCATGCAAGAGGTGGATTCTGTTTTAGGCGCTTTTTTTAAAGGGCAAATCCTAGTGATGGTGAGTCTATCAGTTATTTATTATGTTGGGCTAAGCTTGGTCGGGCTGGAGTTTGCTTTATTAATTAGTCTGTTGATTGGGCTGGTTAGTTTTGTGCCTTATTTAGGGTTGATTGTGGGCGTGGTTTTAGCCTGTGGTGCATCAGCCTTTCAGCTTCATGATGCTAGCGGGATATTGCCGATTTTAATTGTATTTGCGGTCGCTCAAACGTTAGAAAGTGTTGTGTTAACACCGATATTGGTGGGTGATAGGATTGGTTTGCATCCTGTGGCGGTTATATTTGCAGTGATGGCCGGTGGGCAGTTATTTGGTTTTACAGGTGTTTTATTGGCCTTGCCCGTGGCAGCTGTTTTGTTGGTGCTACTACGACACGTAAACGATCAGTATAAAAACAGCGAGTTATATAAGCAGGCATAAAAAAAGGCACCGATTAGGTGCCTTTTTTATCATAAATGCTTAGTGACTATAGGTTTTGTGCAACAAAATCCCAGTTTACTAATGCCCAAAATTTGTCCATATAGGCAGGACGAGCATTGCGGCAATCAATGTAGTAGGCATGTTCCCATACGTCACACGTTAATAAGGGCGTTTGGCCAGATGTTAAAGGTGTGCCAGCATTGCTTGTTTGAACAATTTCAAGCTTGCCATCAGCATTTTTAACTAACCAACACCAGCCTGCGCCAAATAAATTAACAGATTTGTCGGTGAACTCAGCTTTGAAGGCATCAACAGAGCCATAAGCTTCATTGATAGCAGCCAATAAATCACCCGTTGGTTCAGTGCTGTTAGGTGTTAAGCAGTTCCAGTAAAAAGTGTGGTTCCAGATTTGTGCTGCATTGTTGAAAATAGGGCCAGAAGAATTTTTAACGATATCTTCAAGACTAGAATTTTCGAATTCTGTGCCAGGGATTAAACCGTTTAATTTAGTCACGTATGTTGCGTGATGTTTGCCGTGGTGGAACTCAAGTGTTTCTTGAGAAATATGTGGTTCTAATGCGTCAATCGCATAAGGTAATGCAGGTAATTCATGAGCCATGATAGTGTGCCTTTATAGTTAAGTTGTGCGCTAAGCGCGTTAAAAATGTGTGCCTAACAATAGTGAAATTTATGATATAAATCAATATTTTTTAATATTAACTGTAATTTTCGACGGTAAAAGCAAAAAAGGCTGGCGAACCAGCCCTTTTTCATAGATTAAGCGTTGTTATTTATCGCAAGGTGAATTGTGTAAGTGGATGTCTTGCTGTGGGTAGGGAATACTAATGCCTTCGTTATCAAAACGTAATTTTATACTTTCGAGTAGGTCAAAATGAACACCCCAATAATCAGCAGAGTTGACCCAAGGGCGCACCGCAAAGTTTACGCTGCTGTCAGCAAGTTCTAGTAAGCCTATGGTAGGAGCGGGGTCTTTTAAAATACGTGCTTCATTTTGCATTAATTCTTCTAAAACCAGCTTTGCTTTCTTAATATCATCGTCATAACCGATACCAATGACTAAATCTAAACGTCGAGTTGGTTTGGTTGAGTAGTTGACAATATTGCCGTTCATTAGGCCGCCGTTAGGAATAATAATGGTCTTATTATCGCCAGTTCGCATTACGGTGTTAAAAATATGGACTTCCTCAATAACACCTGCAACACCTGCGCCTTCAATAAAGTCACCTTGTTTGAAAGGGCGAAAAATAATCATCAGTACGCCGGCGGCAAAGTTAGCCAATGAGCCTTGAAGCGCTAAACCAATAGCTAAACCGGCAGCACCTAATATGGCAATAAAAGAGGTGGTTTGAATGCCCAGTTGGCCCAATGACGCGATGATAACGAAGGCTAGTAAAGCGGCATACAGCATATTGGTAGTGAATGAGACAAGAATCGGGTCTGAGCCAGCCTTGTTCATAGCTTTAGCCGTGCCGGACTTAATGGCTTTTGCAATCATTTTACCAATAATGAATATTGCTAAGGCGGCAATCACTTTAAGCCCGTATACAGTGAGCAATTCTTGAATTTGATTAACGGTGTTTTCGGATAGTAAGTTTTCCATTTTAGAGTCTCTTAGGGTTGGTTAAGGCGTGAATACTTTTTTTAATAAATCGGTTGTTCTAGCAGCAGGGTTTTCACGAATGAGTTTTTCTTGTTCGGCAATGCGTAAAAACATGGCATCAACGGCCTTTTGTGCAACAAAGGTATCAAGGTCTGTTGATTGTGATGTTAATAAGTTACCAAGCGAGCCAGAATTTGCCAATAATTGCTTATAGCTAGCGGTAACGCCGGCGCTATCAGTGGCTTGCTTGACGATGGGTAGAAATTTTTCAAGTAGTTGGTCTGTGCTGTGTTGTTTAAAATATTCGGTTGCGGCGTTGTCGGGGCCTTTTAGAATCTTTGCGGCATCATCAATACTCATTTCCTGGATGGTGCTTGAAAAAATGGCTGCGGCCTCAGGTGCAGCTTGTTCAGCAGCTCTGTTGAGGGTCGTCTGAAAGCTCTCAACTAGGCTACCTTGCCCCAGCATTTCTAGTGAAGAGGCGATCGGTTGTAGGCTGCTTGGAATAGGTACTTTGACATCGGCATGGTTTAAGAAACCACCATCGCTACTAAGGTTTTCAACGGCAATGGCGGTGCCTTTTTCAAGCGCTTGCTTGAGCCCGGAGATAATGTCAGATTGAGAGAGGTTCGTTGGTAATTGTGTTGCCGTTACAGTTGGAGATAAAAGCTTGCTTGTGTCTATATCTTTAATAAAGTCCAAGAAACCGGCATTAACAATGGGTGTGCTGAGTAGGGCCGAAATAAGAATGGAGCGTTTTAGTAAGCAATTCATACAGGTTCCTTAATTTTTAAAGAAGATATCATATTTAAAATAAGCTGAACATACACTTAACTGCCCGGACTTATAGCGAGCTAGATAAGGTGGCCTTCAAAAACGGGATGGTTAATTTACGCTGTGCAACAAGGCTAGCTTGATCTAGTTGGTTTAGTAAACCCCAGAGTGTATGTAAGTCTCTAGGGAAACGAGTCATCAAGTAATTGGCGGCTTCTCGGTTAAGTTCTAAGCCTAGTTTTTGAGCGCGAGCTTGTAAGGCTTGAAGGGTGCTTTCATCGCTTAGGGTGGATAGGTTAAGAGGGAGGCCACTATTAAGTCGACTCTTCAAATCGTTAAGAGTTATTTTTGAGTGTTGTGGCGATACAGTCGAGCTAACAATCAAACGACCACCGACTTGTTTGATTTGATTGAACAGATTAAACAAAGCCTCTTCCCAGTCCGCCTTTTCGTACAAGGAGTTAACATCGTCTATACAAATTAGATCAAGATTGGCTAAGCCGTCTAGAAGTTGTGGTGATGTGCTAATTAGCTCTTTTGATGGTAAATAACTGGCTGTGCCGCCTAGCTGAGTTTGATGTTGGCAAGCTGATTGTAATAAATGGGTTTTCCCCGTTCCTAGCGTGCCCCAAAGGAAAATAAAGGGCTCGTTGGGATTTTTTAGCGACTCAATGACGAGCTGGTTCTCATGGGCAATAAAATTTTCAAAATTAAAGTCTTCTTGTAACGTGAAGGGGAGTGGAAGCTGTGGATACATTAGTGCTTGCTAACGTGACGAATATATAAAGAGGCGCTAAAAAATACTGTTAAGCTGATGATGATTTCAATAATACCTAAGAGCCTTGTTGATGGGTCGGCAACGGCCTCCATTGTGCCGTGTATAAAGTACAACAAACTAAGGTAAGCGGCCCAGTTGACGGGTTTGTCTCGCCCATATAGTACGCCTCTTAGCGGTAACAGTAAGGGAACAACACAGGCTATTAGGACTAAAGCAATAGGAAAAGACTGTGGTGGTGACAACAATGTAATCCACGCAGTGATGAAGCCAATTAACGAAAGGTAGCTTAATAGTTGCAACCAATAGGCTGTTTTTTGATTGGGTAGTTTCATTAGCAGTCTAGTTTTTTAGCGAGTGTTGCCACTCTTTTTCCAAGTGCAATACACAGCTTAGATTCATGTGAGTCTAGTTTGCGGGCATTATCTGTTCCAGCTAAGTGACTGGCGCCATATGGAGTGCCGCCGGATGTGGTCTCTAACAAAGCGGGTTCAGAGTAGGGAAGGCCGGCTAATAACATGCCGTGGTGAAGTAGAGGCAACATCATCGAGGTGAGAGTCGTTTCTTGTCCACCGTGCAGGCTGCTGGTTGAGGTGAAAACGGCGGCAGGCTTACCAATGAGTGCCCCAGATAACCAAAGAGAGCTGGTGCTATCAAGAAAATACTTCAATGGAGCGGCCATATTGCCAAAACGTGTTGGGCTGCCAAGCACAAGGCCGCTACAGTTTTTAAGGTCGTCTAAGCTTGCGTACAATGCGCCGTTGTTTGGAATATCATCTTCTACGGCTTCACAAACGGTGGAAATAGCGGGTACGGTACGAATTTTCGCCTGCACGCCGCTAACCTCTTCTATCCCGCGTGCGATAAGGCTCGCCATGTCGGCGGTTGCACCGTGGCGACTGTAAAATAGGACCAGAACGTCTTTACTCATTTATAGAATATCCAAAACGCTTTCAGGCGGGCGGCCAATAGCCGCTTTACCATTAGCTAAAACGATAGGACGTTCGATTAGAATAGGGTTATTCAACATCGTCGTCAGCAATTGCTCGTCGCTGAGAGTATCGTCTTTTAGGTTTAGCTCTTTATAAATAGTTTCTCCTTTTCGCATTAAATCGCGTGGGCCAAAATCGAGTAAGCTCAAAACTGATTCTAGCTCCGCTTTGCTAGGAGGTTGCTTTAGATATTCAATAATGTCGGGTTGAATGCCTTTTTCTTCAAGTAACTGAAGTGTTTGGCGAGACTTGCTGCAACGTGGATTGTGGTAAATTTTAATGCTCAACGCGGTGTCCTTATCATTGTTTTTGAGGATTATAAATTATCTGCTAATGTGAGGTAGGCTTTTTCTGCTGCGTGTGCTGCATGATATGATGGTTGGCAGATAATTTAATAAGAATTTACGATGAAACTACCTGATTTTAGCCAAGCCTCCGTACTTGTCGTTGGTGACTTGATGTTAGATAGAAATTGGCAAGGCGATACGTCACGTATTTCGCCTGAAGCGCCTGTGCCTGTGGTGCATGTTAAAGACGTAGAAGATCGTCCTGGTGGCGCAGGTAATGTCGCGTTAAATATAGCCGCGCTCGATTCTACTGTTACTGTGCTAGGTTATACCGGTGTTGATGATGCTGCAAACGCCTTAAGGAGCCAATTAGAAGAAGCGAACGTGGTGTGCGAATTTGAACAATTACCTGACCAACCAACGATTACTAAGCTTCGCGTTTTGAGCCGACATCAACAGCTGATTCGTTTAGATTTTGAAGATAGTTTCCATGACCTCCCAGTAGAAAAACTACTACAGGACTATACGAGAGCGTTGCCATCGCACGAGGTGGTTGTTTTGTCAGATTACGGCAAAGGGACGTTGGCCTCGGTGCAGCAACTTATTGTAGAGGCAATATCGGCGGGTAAAAAAGTGCTGATCGACCCGAAAGGAACCGATTTTACAAAGTATCGTGGCGCAACACTTATCACGCCTAATTGGAGTGAGTTTCAAGCCGTGGTGGGTGAGTGTGGTAGCGAAGAGGATGTCGTTAGTCGCGGCTCAGCTTTGCTAAACGAATTAGAGTTAGAAGCACTCTTAATCACTCGTGGCGAGAAAGGTATGACCTTGCTGCAACCGGCACAAGAACCGATTCATTTGCCAACGCAGGCGCAAGAAGTGTTTGATGTGACGGGGGCTGGTGATACGGTTATTTCAACATTAGCGGCGTGCTTGGCTGCCGGATCAAGTTTTTCCGAAGCGACGGTGTTGGCTAATCAAGCGGCTGGTTTAGTGGTAGCGAAATTGGGAACAGCGACGATTACCCAGCAAGAGCTAAAAACGACCTTGCATACCCTGAATGATATGCCGCGTGGATTTTTGGGCGTTGATGAGCTTGAGGCAGCGATAACGACAGCACGAATTAACGGTGAGAAAATAGTTTTAACCAATGGTTGTTTTGATATTTTGCACCCAGGTCATGTGCGATATTTACAGCAAGCCAAAGCATTGGGTGACCGACTCATTATTTTGGTGAACGATGACGCGTCCGTGTCTCGTTTAAAAGGGCCCGAGCGCCCTATTAATAATTTAGCAACGCGCGCAGAAATGTTATCGGCGCTGGCGTGTGTAGATTGGGTGTGCGCATTTTCAGAAGATTCACCACGAGAGCATATTTGTCGAATTTCACCCGATGTATTGGTGAAAGGTGGCGATTATAAGCGAATTGAAGATATTGAAGGTTATGACTGCGTTGCAAAGGCGGGCGGTTCAACTTATGTGCTTGACTATGTGGATGGTTGTTCGACAACCAATTTAATTAAAAATATACGCGATACAAGCGATAAAAGGTAAACGAAGATGATAATTGTAACGGGTGGTGCGGGTTTTATTGGTAGTAATATTGTGCAGGGCTTAAATGCTAAAGGTCATGAAAATATTTTGGTGGTGGATGATTTAACCGACGGTACCAAGTTTAAAAATATCGTCGATGCCCGTATTGCTGATTATATGGATAAGGATGATTTCTTAGATAGCATTCTCGGTGGGGATTTCGATGATGTAGCAGTCGAGGCGATCTTTCATCAAGGGGCCTGTTCGTCTACGACAGAATGGGATGGGCAGTTCATGATGGAGAACAATTACGAGTATTCAAAAACATTGTTTCACTTCTGCCAAACGAAAAAAGTTCCTTTTATCTATGCGTCCAGTGCTTCTGTGTACGGTGGGGGCAGTGTATTTAAAGAAGATTTGGCAAACGAAGAACCATTAAATGTTTACGGCTATTCTAAGTTCTTGTTTGATCAGTATGTGCGTGCTCAGGAATTATCAAGCGATCAAGAAATGAGTAGCCAAGTTGTTGGGCTGCGCTACTTTAATGTGTATGGACCGCGCGAACAGCACAAAGGTAGTATGGCGAGTGTCGCTTTTCACTTAAATAACCAGTTGTTAGAAAAGGGTGAGATTAAGTTATTTGCAGGCTGTGATGGCTATGGTGACGGTGAGCAGCTTCGTGACTTTGTGTATGTTAGCGATGTGGTCGATGTCAATTTATGGTTCTTGGATAACCCCAATGTGTCGGGCATTTTTAACTGTGGTACAGGTAAAAGCCAGCCCTTTAATGATGTGGCAAAAGGCGTGCTCGATTATCATCAAAAAGGCAGCTTAAGTTATATTCCGTTTCCTGACCACTTGATTGGGCATTACCAAAGTTTTACCGAAGCCGATTTGACCGATCTTCGGTCTGCTGGCTGCAACCTCACGTTTAAAACGGTCGATGAAGGCGTCAAATGTTATATGGAATGGTTGAATACTAACTAGCTTTATGCGATTGGCATATTCAGCCTTGCTGTACTTGTTATCGCCTTTTTTTGTTTTGCGGTTACTGATCCGTGGGCGTAAAGCACCGGCCTACTTAAATCGTTGGGGTGAGCGTTTTGGTTGGTATGGAAAAGGGCAGCCTCAAGGTGTTATTTGGTTTCATACGGTTTCTGTGGGTGAGGCCGAAGCGGCGTTTCCATTAATCGACATGATTGTCAGCAGGTTTCCAGAAACGCCGGTTTTGGTGACGACGACGACGCCGACAGGGTCAGCGCGAGTAAAGGCATTTTTAGGCCATCGGGTTCATCACGTGTATTTACCATACGATATGCCCGGCGCAATGAGACGTTTTTACCGCTGTTTTAAACCGGCGATAGCGATTATTCTAGAAACTGAAATTTGGCCGAATATGCTTTATCAAGCAAAGCTACGCCACGTGCCTTCTATCATTGTCAATGCGCGACTTTCTGAAAAATCTGCCAAAGGGTATGCTTATTTAGGACGCTTTATGCGGCAGACACTGGCCAATATTACACACGTTTGTGCACAAACAGATGAGAGCATGAAGCGGTTTGTCCACCTAGGTTTGGATAAAGATAAAATCAGCGTGCCGGGCAACATTAAATTTGATATAGATATGCCGGCTCATTTGTTGGAGCAGGCAGACGTTATCAGGCGGGACTGGTTTCAGCAACGACCCAGCTGGATTGCCGCTAGTACGCATGAGGGGGAAGATGAAAAAGTATTGGATGCTTTTTCGACGATAAAAAAGCAGCATGCTGATACGCTATTAGTTCTTGTACCGAGGCACCCCGAACGCTTTAATGCGGTGGCAAAGCTGTGTGAAAAGAAAGGTTATACGGTAACTCGGCGTAGCGAACAGAAGTCATCGCGGGTTACTACCGATGTCTTTTTATTAGATACCTTAGGTGAGTTGAAATTATATTATGCAACGGTAGATATTGCCTTTATTGGTGGTAGTTTTGTGCCAACAGGTGGTCATAATATGCTTGAAGCGGCGGCGCAGTCGGTGCCAATTCTTTTTGGTCCATTTGTGCATAATTTTACCGAAATTAGTAACCGCTTGTTGGTTAAGCAAGCTGCGCATCAAGTCACCGATGCCGATGAGCTTGCGACTTGGGTCATTGAGTTGCTAGAACACGCTGAGAAGCGAGACAAAATGGGAGCAGCGGGGCGCAACTTTGTAGAGCAAAACAAAGGTGCTGTGGATAGCGTCGCAAAATGTATTATTGGTATGCTTGATGGGGCGCGTTAACAGCCGGTTCAAAGTGCTCGCATCCGGTGTTTTTTGTTTGGTACTAACCATGAGCATTGCGCGCTTTGCTTATACGCCGATGATCCCGATAATGTTTGAGCAAGTAGGCTTGACCAAGGTGCTTGCGGGTTGGCTGGCGACAATAAACTATATCGGTTATATGCTAGGTGCGTTAACGGCGACCTTGGTGGGTAGCTTGGTTGTTAAAGATCGAATTTACCGAGCAGGTTTGCTACTGGCGGTTATGACAACTTTCATGATGGGCTTATCTGATAATCCTTGGGTTTGGGCTTTTTCACGGTTTATCGCTGGGTTTAGTACGGCAGCGGGCCTGTTGATTGGTGCAGGTCTAATGTTAAATTGGCTGATTAGACATCAGCACCGAAGTGAAATGGGTATCCACTTTGCGGGCATTGGGCTAGGTATCGTGTTAGTAGCCATGCTGCTAGAGTGGTCAACTCAATTGGCTTGGTCCGAACAATGGCTGTTTCTCGGTTGTATAGGTGTGGTGTTTGCTGTTCCAGCCTGGCGTTGGTTGCCAGTACCTGATACTAAAGGCGTTACCGAAACAGGACAGCGGCTAGATGATAAGCCACCAAGCAAGCTCTTCTTGAGACTAATGCTGGTTGTGTATTTTTGCGCTGGATTTGGCTTCGTTATCAGTGCGACTTATATTGTGGCGATAGTGGAAAATCAACCCGCATTGAAAGGGCAGGGGGGGATAGCCTTTCTTATCTTGGGTCTAAGTGCTGCTCCCGCGTGTATTGCTTGGGATCTAATATCTAGAAAAACGGGCGTTCTTAATGCCTTACTGTTGGCGTACTTAATTCATGCGGTGGGAATAGTGCTTCCTGCCATCAATGATACGTTGTTATTCGCTTTGCTGAGCGCGAGTTTATATGGTTTCACCTTTGTGGGTATTGTCAGCATTGTGTTAACAATGGCGGGTAGGTTTTATCCGACGAAGCCCGCAAAATTAATGGGTATGTTGACGATGAGTTATGGCGTCCCGCAGATTGTAGCGCCGACTATTGCAGGTTACCTTGCCGGTTCGACAGGTGATTATAACGCCTCTTTGTTTATGGCCAGTGGGTTTGTTTTAGCAGGCTTTTGTGTGATTTTAGCCATCAAAAAATGGGCCGCTGGGGATATTTTTTTGTTGGAGCAACCCGTAAAAAAGCCCTAGCTAAAGGGCTTTTTTACTTGTTTATAATAAGCGCATCAATAGTTTTTGCGACTAGTGTTGTAGCCATTGGTTGACTATATCCAAGTCAGCCTTAGACAACGATCCAGTCGTATGCTTAAGGTTTAAAATACTTAGAATGTAGCTCTTTTTCGCTTCAATTAACTGAAGTTTTGCTCTAGATAAATTACTCTGCGCGTCCAAAACATCGACGATCGTGCGGGTTCCAACCTCTAAGCCGACTTCATTAGCGTCTAGTGAGCTTTTATTTGAAACAATGGCCTGTTCGAGAGCCTGAATGCGTTTTAAATTTGTTGTGACTCCCCTAAATGCATCACGAGTTTGCCTTAATGTTGTGCGCTGTAATGATTGTAGCGCATCTATTGACTGCCGATGGCTAAAGGCTGCTTGTCGCGTAAGAGAGCTTGTTTTTCCACCAGAAAATAGTGGCATATTTAATTCTAAACCCAGCCTATCGGATTCATTTCTGAAACCAGTACCAAAGCTCCCCCCGCCTGTTTCGCTGTATTGATGTGAGGCGATTATATCCACGGTGGGGTAATGGCCTGAACGCTGAATATTAACTTCTTTTTTTGCAATGCCTACGTCATGCCTTGCCATTTCAAGCGCAAGATTGTTCTTGGAAGCGGATGTTTCCCATGTATTAATATCGTTAGGTTTAGGTGCTGACAATGGGAAAGAAGGGGCGAGTGGTGTGAGAACTAATTCATCCTTTTGAATGATTTCCCGCAACGCCTCTTGTGCTGAATAAAGCTCATCTTGCGCAGCAATTTGAGTGGCAATTGATAAATCATACTGAGCTTGAGCGTTATGTACATCGGTAATGGCGATAAGGCCCACGTCAAAACGAACGGTGGCTTGCTCAAGCTGGCGTGTAAATGCGTTAACATCATCGTTCGCGAGCTTTAAATTCACGTCTGCTTGAAGGGAGTTTAAGTAGCGCTCGGTGAGGCGTAAGATGAGTGCCTGTTCAGCAAAGCGGTATTCTATCTCAGCTTTAGATACGCGTTTATTGGCTTGTTTGTAGCGAGTAAAACTGGCCCAATTAAACAGAGGTTGGCGTAAAGAAACAGAAAAACTTTCATCGCGAAATTGACTGGTGCTTTTACCACCACCAGAAAAGCTACTTTCACTTTCTTGTCGAACATCATTTGTGATAGCAGACGCATTAACGCTGGGCAGTAAGTCTGCGAGCGCTTGCGGTTTGGCTTCTTTTGCCGCGAGCAACTGATTATAGGCGGCATGAATATCGGCATCGTGTTCAAGCGCTAATGAGTATGCTGTGACAAGGTCTATCGGCTGTGCATAATTGAGCGAAGAATAAAGGCAAAGAATGAGACTAGGTAGTAATTTTTTTAAGGAATTCATGGTGAATTAGTAAATAATTATATTCATTAATACTTTAGCATGCCGCTTACGATTTAGTGCAGATTAACTAACTGCATTATGTGTTTTTAGGGTAAACGTAACAGGGCCATCATTGCATAAAGACACTTGCATATCAGCCCCAAACTCACCAGACGATATATTTCCGTATTGTTGCTGGGCATAGTGGATCGCAAATTCAAACAAAGGCTTAGATACTGAAGGGGCTGCCGCAGGAGTGAAGCTCGGACGGGTTCCTTTTTTGGTGTTCGCGGCTAAGGTGAATTGTGGAATAAGTAATAAACCGCCGTTTATATCTTTAACGCTTAAGTTCATTTTGTCATCGGCATCGGCAAATATTCGATAGCTTAGAATTCGATCAACGAGCTGTTTGACTTCTGTTTCACTGTCGCCCTTTTCAATGGCGAGTAAGGCCACGATACCTTGTTTTATTTCACCAATAATAGAGCCATCGACGAGAACATTAGCATGGGTGACACGCTGAATAACCGTTAACATGCTGAGGTGCCGGATACGTGTTGAAATAATGCCAGATAGCTCTCGCTGATAACAGATAAGGAGAAGGCGGCATTGGCGGGGCTGGGGTTTGGTGTTACGTAGACGGGTTTGTTGTTGATCCTCCATGCTTGCAAGCCCCATTCAATAGGGTGTTTTTTTTCAAGGCTATATTGAAGGTATTTTTGACAGGTTAATTTCCCGTGAAACCAAATGATACGAGGCTGATGGTCGCTAATAAGTTGGTATAAACGTGAGCTAGCGTCGCGGTAATCAGTCGCATTTAAATCTTTGCAACCGGCGGTGGGTCGTTTAACCAGATCGGTAAGGCCAATGCGATACTTAGTGTGTAAACGGTGACAGCTTTGGAGGCTAGGTTTGAACTCTTCGTCAAAGAACCCACAGGCATTGAGTGCCTTCCAGAAACGATTTCTAGGGTTGGCGAAGTAGAACCCAGCTTTTACAGATGGGATAGAGGGGTTTAAACCGATAGATAAAATAGCTAAACGGTCGCTTAATATGTCTGGAAGGGTATCCAATTTACTAATACGTTGGCATAGACCCATCAACATCGGCCGCCCAAGCATTAACGCCGCCAATAAGATTAGTTATGTTGTTAAAGCCATTTTGTAATAGAAATTGGGCGACTTGTTGGCTTCTTACACCGTGATGGCAAATAGTGATAATGGCGGCATCTTTTGGAAGCTGATCTAAACGATTAGGTATGCTTCGCATGGGCATCAGGTGGCTGTTTGGAATTTGACAAATTTCAAACTCGTGAGGCTCTCTCACATCGAGTAGAAAGAGAGCGTTATCGGCTTGTTCCAAGTGTGAATTGAGTTCAGTAGCGGTAATTGTTTTCATATAGAAAGAGGCTTTGTTATTCGAAATTGATTATAGCAGTTTGTGATAAGATGCCGCCTATTCAGTAATTAATTAAGTGCATCAAGAGAGGTCAGTATGAGTGCAATTCCAGAAGAGTTTCAGAAAAAAACCGAAGCAATGCAAGCCGCTGCAATTGAGCCCTTGCCGAACTCAGAAAAAATTTACATTAAGGGATCGCGTGATGACATAAATGTACCCATGCGGAAGATTGCGTTGGCGGATACCCCATCAAGCTTTGGTGTAGAAAAAAACCCAGATGTGTATGTGTATGACTGTTCGGGTGTGTATACCGACCCGACAGCCGACATTGACCTACGCAAAGGCTTACCTGATGTTCGAACAACATGGATTGAAGACAGAAACGACACTGAACTATTGCAAGGCCCTAGTTCTAAATTTGGCCAATTAAGGCAGGGTGATCCAGAATTAGCGAGTCTTCGTTTTGAACATATCCGTGCACCACGTAAGGCAAAGGCGGGTGCTAACGTAAGCCAAATGCATTATGCAAAACAAGGCATTATCACGCCAGAGATGGAATATATCGCTATTCGCGAAAACATGAAGCGATCAGAAATAAATGCCGAACAACACCCCGGCGAATCATTTGGTGCAAGTATTCCAACAGAAATAACAGCAGAATTTGTTCGTGATGAAATTGCTCGAGGTAGAGCGATTATCCCCGCCAACATTAATCACCCAGAAGTGGAGCCGATGATTATTGGCCGTAACTTCTTAGTGAAAATTAACGGCAATTTAGGAAATTCAGCAGTTACTTCCTCAATAGAAGAAGAAGTAGACAAAATGGTGTGGGGTATCCGCTGGGGTGCCGACACCATTATGGACTTATCTACCGGTAAGAATATTCACGAAACACGCGAATGGATTTTACGTAATTCGCCCGTGCCCATTGGAACTGTGCCTATTTACCAAGCGCTGGAAAAAGTAAACGGTAAGGCAGAAAACCTCACGTGGGAAATTTTCCGTGATACGTTAATAGAACAAGCAGAACAAGGCGTGGATTACTTCACCATTCATGCAGGCGTATTATTGCGATACGTGCCAATGACAGCGAAACGGACAACTGGCATCGTGTCACGCGGGGGTTCTATCATGGCGAAATGGTGTTTAGCGCACCATAAAGAAAACTTCCTCTATACGCACTTCGAAGATATCTGCGAAATTATGAAAGCATACGATGTATCGTTTTCATTAGGTGATGGTTTACGCCCTGGTTCAATTGCTGATGCAAACGATGAAGCACAGTTTGGCGAATTAGAAACACTTGGCGAACTAACAAAAATCGCGTGGAAACACGATGTGCAAACGATGATAGAAGGTCCCGGTCACGTGCCCATGCAAATGATAAAAGAAAACATGGACAAGCAGCTGGAATGTTGTGATGAAGCGCCGTTCTACACACTTGGCCCACTCACCACAGATATTGCACCGGGTTACGACCACATTACCTCTGGCATTGGTGCCGCAATGATTGGTTGGTTTGGTTGCGCGATGCTGTGCTACGTAACACCAAAAGAGCACCTTGGCTTGCCCAATAAAGAAGACGTACGTGTCGGCATTATCACTTACAAAATTGCAGCGCATGCGGCAGATTTAGCCAAAGGCCACCCCGGTGCGCAAATACGCGATAACGCCCTATCAAAAGCGCGTTTCGAATTCCGTTGGGAAGACCAGTTTAACCTAGGCCTAGACCCAGACAGAGCACGCGAATACCACGACGAAACCCTTCCAAAAGATTCCGCAAAAGTCGCGCATTTTTGCTCCATGTGTGGGCCACATTTTTGTTCCATGAAAATAAGCCAAGATGTACGCGAATACGCGGCAGAAAAAGGCATCAATGCCACCGATGCATTAGTTGAAGGGATGGCGGATAAGGCGGATGAGTTTAAGGCTAAAGGTGCGCAGTTGTATAAGAAGGTTTAATAAGAAAAACAAATAGGCCAAAATGGGCTTGATTTAAGCTTAGTGCGGCATAGCTTATATTTTAACTCCTCGTTGCCGTATGGGTGGCTATGCTTTTTTTGCCTAAAAGGAACGAACCAAAGAAAAAGTCACCTAAACCGTGTGAGTTTCTATCTTTTTGAGCGTGCGCTAAGCTGGGTGCGCTCTATTCAAAGTGTATAAGTTTTATTGAAGTGATAGGGCAGCTTCAATTCAGCTTTAAAGCGACACGTATACGATTCCAAAGAATATAAAATACAATAAAGGGGAATGTAAAATAGCAGATTAAAGCCAAGCGGCTTTGATTTAGCTCTCCCTTTATAGTCACTGAAATACTAGTTTTTTTTAAAATAAAACGAGAGGTTAGTCAGTTTGATTTTTTTTCGATACTAAATTGCCGTTATGATAAAAAACATAATAATATTTACACTGTTACTTAGCCTTTCTGGCGGAGCTTATTATTCAATCGACGTTATAGATAAATTAAAAGGAACAATAACGGCCTTAACTATTAAGCATAAAAAACAATTGGTTAAAACGAAAGTCAAAGAGCGAGGGAAGAGGCTTTTGGCCGCTATTCCAGTGGTTGGCTTGGTCGCCATAGGGTGGTTTGAAAAGAAAGAATACGACGAATGGAAAGAGGAAAATCCTGGTGGAACGATTGAACAATACACAAGCGAAATTACCGATGCATCTAAAGATGTGGCGAATGAAGTGACGGCTGAATATTGTGATGATATGGGTGAGTATTGCGATTATATAAAAGACAAAATAAGCGAACCAAAAGTAAATTAATAAATAGAGCATTTGGTTCGTGCTAACAACCATTAAATTTAAAAGATCGAAAATATGAAACTAGTTCTTAACTGTTGTGCTTTCTTACTGGTCTTAAGTGGCACACTGACCCATGCCGCAGAAGTGGTGTTGAGCAACGGCGATGTATTAAACGGGGAAGTTCTCCACAATGAAGGTGGAGAGATCACTCTTAAGCACTCAGTATTAGGAACAATTGTATTAGTGGGTGCGGCTATAAAACCGATGAAGTTAGAAGAGCCAAAACTTATGGATGCAGGTGTATTCAACACAGGTTGGCTGCAAAGTTGGAAAAGGCTTGTTGAAGTAGGCGTGAATGGCAGTGAAGGCAATACGCGCAATATGCATGTTCATACGGGCACACAGTTAAAGTATGAAAATGACTATAAACGTTGGAATATAGAAGCGGCTTATAACAGTACAGAGGACTCTGGCGAAACATCTAGAAGTGACTTTTTTGCAAAGTTTTCAAGGGATTACTTAACGCCCGGTGATTCACGCTTTTACTTTACCGAAGGACGCTATGATTGGGACGAGTTTGAAGACTGGGATTACCGAATAAGTCTCGGCGGTGGTTTGGGTGAACAGCTTGTTAAGAAAGACAATTGGCGAGTGTTGGGGCGGTTGGGCTTAGGGTTTAGTAAAGAATTTGGTGGCGAAGATGCAGAATGGGTTCCAGAAGGGGTAATCGGCATTGAGAGTGATTGGAAAATTGCAGAAAGAAATATGTTGGTTTTTAAAAATACTTTATACCCAAGCTTTAGAGACGTTGGCGAATTTCGTAATACTTCTGAATTAAGTTGGATAATTGGGCTAGACGACTTAAATGGTATAGACCTTAAATTGGGTTTGCTGAATGAGTTTGATTCAAATGCTTCAGGGGACTCCCGTAACAATGATTTTAAATATAACCTTTCTTTAGTATTTGGCCTTTAATTTGTTTGACTTGGAGTTTGGGTGGTTGGCATCTTAGCGGTCATTCATACTGCTACCATCAAAAAATTGATATCTAAAGTTTTATAAGTATTCATTTCAAAGCTACTTTCAAGGTTAAATAATTAAAGAGAAAAAAGAGTCTCGAGGCCGCTTTATTCACGACCTGAAGCAATGAATAAAACATTACAAATGTTGGTTAAGGTTTTGTAGCCAGTGTTTAATACTCTCTTCTGAAACTATCTAGCCCTTCTGTAATAAGGGGAGGGGAGTTTTTTGTTATATAACGTATTGTTAGAGAGGGGCGCCGATGGTCGGCTTCGCTGTGATAGTTAGGTTGCCAAGCAGAGTTGCGGGTGATGTATTGGTGAGGCAGTAAAGGTTTGTTATGAATTTTTTTAGAGCGGCAAGATTTAATGAACCACTTCCCTGCACTGGCCGGTTTTATATTTAATAGACCGTGAAATTCGACACCGCCGTGAGCATCCTTAATTTTCATAATTTTACAATTACGTAATGTAGCTGGTTCGGTAAAGGGAATGTGAATCTTTTTGGAGAGTAATGAGTGGGCTGTCTTTTCAAGTTCACTCAAGGTTGTGTTAGGTGATAAACGAGATAAAAAAATATTCATGGTGACGACTCCTTCGCGCACAAGTAAATAATTATAAATGACCAAGAATCCGTTGGTTTTTTCATCTTACGCCCACGGTTTTGTAAAAACAAGAGGGACATTTTTTGTGTTTGATGGTAGGTATTGAGCACGAAATACGTATCAAGATGATGGTTAAATGATAAGGTCATTTAGCTCCAATTAATTAAGTTATCATCACGCTATGTTTGATATCAATCCAATGTACAAGTCACTTTTAGTGGGTGCTGTGCTAGCTATATTGTGGGCACTTGAAGCTATCTACCCCATGTTCCATTTCAAGAAGGGGCGTGTAAAGCATGATGCGTCGAATATTACGCTGGGTGTTTTAAATGCAATGTTAGTGGGTTTTATTTTCGCAGGCTTAATCGTGAGCGTCACGGAGTGGGCGGCTAAGGAACAATTTGGCTTGCTTAACATATGGGCGCTAAATCCTTACGTTGAGTTGTTAATAGGTTTGTTGATGTTCGATTGTTGGCAATATTGCTGGCATCGACTGAATCATAAAGTGGGCTTTTTTTGGCGCTTTCATGCGGTTCATCATTCTGATGCAGCGATGGATGCCAGCACGGCGGTTCGTTTTCATACGGTTGAAATAATCTACTCTGCCAGTATTCGCTTATTAGTGTTGCCGCTGCTTGGTTTTAGCGTAAGCCAGCTCGTTGTGTATGAGCTTATCGTATTACCCATTATTTTATTTCATCACAGTAATATTGCGATACCAGCTATGTTGGATAAGTGCCTGAGGGTTTTTATTGTGACGCCGCGGATGCATTGGGTGCACCATTCTGATATTAAAGAGGAAACAGATTCAAATTACTCGAGTTTGCTATCAGTTTGGGATCGCTTGTTTGCTAGTTTTCGCTTGAGGGAAGACCCTCAAAATATTCGTTTAGGTTTGGGTGACGAATTTGATCAGCTAGCGAGGGGTAGCTTATTGGGCATCTTGAAGCAGCCCTTCAATAAAAAACTATATGCGACATCGTCGCAAAAAGACAAGGCTTCTATTTCTTAATATAACAAGAGCTGGTATTTGTTGTATTGTTGGTTTTATATTCGGCGACTAATGGTCGCAAGCCACGGTTGTTGCTCAATCGGTTTGTCGCTGGGGCGATAATAATGTTGCAGTAATTCAAACCCTGCAAGCTCTAAACAATTTTTAGTGGGCTCTAACTCTAAATAATTACCATAACGCTGCCCTTGCCAGCCATCGCCATTACCACGAGGGTTTGAGGTAAAAAGGATGCCATTGGTGCGCAGGCAGGCGTGTAGTTTGAGGAGTACATTGATATATTCACTACGGGGTACGTGAAATAAGGAGGCATTAGCAAAAACGCCATCAAACTGATTGTCTGGTAAGCGCATGTCGACAAATGTTTGGTTCAGCGTAGGGCAGTGACTGTAATCTGAAGCCATTTTACAAAAAGCTGCTGAACCATCTAGCCCAACAGGGCGGTGACCCAACGATTTAAAATGATACAGGTCGCGGCCTGGGCCGCAGCCTAAGTCAAGAATATCTAAGCTAGGTTGTTGGGGGAGAGCATCAAGAAAGGCCTGGGTATTTTGTGAAACATCGTGATCTTTAGTGCCAGCCCAAAATGAATGAGCATTTGCATCGTAATGCTCAATGGTGAGTCTTTCTTTTTTCTTAATATCGTCCATCATCACCTTATATTAGGTGTAATTTTTTGAACATTCAATCAACTGAACCTATTAACTGGATAAGCGTTAAAATAATCACATGGATATTACACATATATTAGATGGTTTAAATGACGCTCAGCGTGATGCGGTGAGTGGTGCGGAAAAGTCGGCGTTAATACTAGCAGGCGCTGGTAGTGGAAAAACGCGCGTACTGGTTCATCGTGTTGCTTGGTTAATGCAAGTGGAGGGTGTTTCACCCTACGGTATTTTGGCGGTTACGTTTACCAATAAAGCCGCTGGGGAAATGCGTGAACGGGTGCAGTCCATGTTGAAGGCACCTGTTGGTGGAATGTGGATTGGTACGTTCCATGGTATTGCTCACCGTTTATTAAGAATGCACGTGCAGGAGCTGGGCTTGCCGGACGCGTTTCAGGTGTTGGATTCAGATGATCAATTCCGCATGATTAAGCGTTTGCTTAAATCAATGAACGTGGATGATTCACGTTGGCCGCCTCGTCAGGTGCAGTGGTTTATTAATGCTCAAAAAGATGAAGGGCGTCGAGCGGGGCACATTGCACCGTCTAGTGATCATTTCGAGCAAAAAATGCTGGAAATTTATACAGAATATGAGCGCGCCTGTCAGCGTTCTGGGCTGGTTGATTTTGCTGAATTATTACTCAGGGCGCATGAGTTATTACGCGACAATTATGAGGTGCGGGCGCATTATCAGCAACGTTTTAAACATGTTTTGGTGGATGAGTTTCAAGATACCAATACCATTCAATATGCGTGGTTGCGGTTACTAACGCAAGAATCAGATAATTTATATGTGGTGGGCGATGATGATCAATCCATCTATGGCTGGCGTGGTGCGAAAATAGAAAACATTCATCGTTTTCAGCAAGATTATCCTAAACACAAAATTGTTCGCTTAGAGCAAAATTATCGCTCAACCAGTACGATTCTTAACGCGGCCAACGCGTTGATTGTTAATAACGATGGTCGAATGGGTAAAGAGCTTTGGACGGATGGTGAGGAAGGCGAAAAAATTTCGCTGTACGCAGGCTATAACGATCAAGACGAAGCGCGTTTCGTGGTGGATAGAATTAAAGATTGGGTCAGTAACGGCCATACTCGTGCTGAGTCGGCTATTTTGTATCGCTCCAATGCACAGTCACGTTTATTTGAAGAATATTTAATGGCGGCAGGTATTCCCTACCGGGTGTATGGCGGGCATCGCTTCTTTGAACGGTTAGAGATTAAAAATGCCTTAGCCTACATGCAGCTAGCTACGCACCATGAAAATGATGCAGCCTTTGAGCGCATCGTCAATACGCCGACGCGTGGCTTAGGAACGCGTACGTTAGACATTATTCGTGAACGGGCGCGCGCGCAAGATATTAGTCTGTGGCAAGCGGCAAATTATTTGTGCGAAGGAATTGAGCTCAGTGGCCGCGCTTTGAATGCGCTAACAGGCTTTTTAGCGCTGATTCGTCAGTTAGTGAATGATATGCAATCGATGACATTACATGAACAAGTGGAGCAAGTGATTAGTCGGTCTGGGTTAATAGAGCACCATAAAAAAGAGAAAGGTGAAAAGGGTGAGGCACGAGTAGAAAATTTAGAAGAACTCAGTAACGCGGCAAGGCAGTTTTCATACGAAGCGGATGCTGATGAGAACTTGAGTGAATTAGATTCATTTCTAGCGCATGCGGCGTTAGAGGCAGGTGATGCGCAAGGCGATAAATTTGAAGATTGTGTGCAATTAATGACCTTACATTCGGCAAAAGGTTTGGAGTTCCCGTTGGTCTTTTTAACAGGAATGGAGGAAGGTTTGTTTCCCAGCCAACGTTCGGTTGATGATGTGGGCAAGTTAGAAGAAGAGCGTCGCTTAGCCTATGTGGGTATCACCCGAGCGATGGAGCAGTTATATTTAACCTACGCCGAGTCGCGCCGCTTACATGGCCAAGAAACCTACCCGATGCCATCACGCTTTATAAGGGAAATTCCGGCTGACTTAATGCAAGAGGTTCGTTTAGGTGCGCGCGTATCTAGGCCAGTAGCACCTAGTTATAAGGCCACCGCGCAAGAACAGTCAGAAGGCGGTTATAAAATGGGTCAGCGTGTGATGCACGCAAAATTTGGCGAAGGCGTCGTGCTGAATCACGAAGGCAGTGGCGCCCAGGCAAGGCTGCAAGTCAATTTTTCAACGGCGGGTAGTAAATGGCTTATGTTGGCGTATGCTAGGCTTGAGAAACTGTAACGGAGGGATGCAAAAATGATTAAAACGTGGATGGCATTGGTTTTGTTAATAGTCGCTTTTATGCCAACCTTGTTGTTGGCAGGAAACGCACCGAGCTCATTGCTGTTCAGTCAGCCGCAACAGGTTACCGACAATGTTTGGTCAGCCATTGGCGCCACGGCACCGCCGACGTATGACAACTCAGGGCATAACAATAATTTGAGTTTTATCATCACCAGTGAAGGGGTTTTACTGGTAAATGCGAGTGATAATTACTTATTGGCGCAATCCATGCACAAAGCCATTAAGTTAATTACCGATCAGCCCGTAAAATATGTAGTGCTTGAGAATGGCCAAGGCCATGCGGCTCTTGGCTCTAATTATTGGAAAGAGCAAGGTGTTTCAGTCATTGCGCATATTGAAACTAAACAAGAGCTTGAAATGCACGGTCATGAGAGCCTTGATAGAATGAAAAAAGGCCGAAAGGATAAGTCAGCAGGCACCGCGTTAACACTGCCGGATGAAACATTCGAAGACAAAAAAATAATACAAATGGGCGGTGAGCGGATTGAGTTGTTACATTTAGGCCCGTCACATAGTCCTGGCGATATTATTGTTTGGTTGCCGAATCAAAAGCTAGTCATTGCTGGCGATATGGCTTTTCATAAACGCCTTTTGCCGGTGATGGAAGATACCGACACATCGGCTTGGCTGGAAACATGGGATCAATTTGCGGCGTTAGGCGCACAGATCGTTATTCCTGGCCATGGTGGGCCAACAACTATGCAGGAAGTGACTAAATACACCCGTGATTATTTAGTGTACATGCGGCAACAAATTAGTCAGCTGTTGGAAGAAGATGGGACCTTGCATGATGCCACTAAAATAGACCAATCCGCCTATGAGCATCTAGATGTTTTTGATGAGTTGACGCTTAGAAACGCGAGTACTATGTTTCGGCAAATGGAGTTTGAGTAGCTTTCCTGATGCAGATCAAAATAGTTTGATAGAGGGGTGAACTCTCCAACTACTCATTGAGTAAAGAGGCTTCTTTAACTGTCCAAGTTAATACTATTAAGGAGGAATTATGCTTACTTACGAAGACTGTGTTGATTTGAGTGGTTTAACGGATGAGGAAATAGATGCCATCGCAGAACACGAACACGTTCCTAGAATTGTGGCGTTAGAATTAGGGCATTATTTGCTCGAAACTGAGGCCGGGATCCCTGCGATTAAAAAGATTATTTTAGATGATATTAGTGATGCGGAAGCGTGTGGGAACCTTGTTCAAACCGCTAAGCTTAAATTGGTGCTTCAGCATTTTGTAAACACGCACCCCTGCCACCAGGTAGAGAATTAAGCGAGAGGTTTATTCGGGCGAAATGCAATTTGATGAACTAAGTCATTGGCTAAGGTACTAAAAAGACATAGGGTATTGTCGTCTAATCGCCTTAATCCCTTCGTTCACGTCATCGGATAGGGTTAAGTTGATAGAGTTGATGTTGCTTTTTAATTGCTGCATATTGGTTGCACCAATTAAATTAGAGGTGACAAAGGGTTGTTGGTTAACAAAAGCCAGTGCCATTTGGCAAACATCTAAATCATGTGCTTTAGCTAATGCAATATAGGCTTTAATGGTGGCATCGGTTTGTGCGGATGCGCGGTGTTCGGCGCGTGAATCAATAGCTAAACGTGTACCTTCTGGCATAGCCCCATCAAGGTATTTTCCACTAATTAGACCGCGGGTTAGGGGCGACCAAGCGAGTAAGCCACAGTCTTCATGTAGGCTAATTTCACTCAGGTCTGGTTCAAAATGTCGTGCCATTAATGAGTATTCGTTTTGAATGGACGCCATACGCGGTAAGTTGTGTTTTTCAGCAAGCTCTAACCACTTGGATGTTCCCCAGGCAGTTTCGTTTGATAGGCCCACATGACGAATCTTTCCTGCTTTAATAAGCTCATCTAGCGTCTCAAGAACGTCCATGAAATTATCTTCAACCGCTTGCTTGTCAAAGTTTGGTGCGTAGTCCCAAATTTGTCCAAAATGATATGAGCCACGGTTAGGCCAGTGCAATTGATACAGGTCGATATAGTCAGTTTGTAAGCGTTTCAAACTCCCTTCAACCGCAAGGAGAATGTTTTTTCGATCGATGTAATTGCTGCCTTCTCTTACCCAAGGCATTCCCGGTCCCGCAATTTTTGAGGCAAGAATAACCTTTTCTCGATTTTTACGAGAGGCGAACCAATTGCCGATAATGGTTTCAGTTTTACCGTAGGTATCGGCTGAAGGTGGAACCGCGTACATCTCAGCAGTATCAAAAAAGTTAATGCCTTGCTTGAGGGCATAATCCATTTGCTCGAAGCCTTCGTCTTGGGTATTTTGGCGGCCCCATGTCATGGTGCCAAGGCCAATTAAGCTAACATCAAGATCTGTTTTACCCAGTTGTCTGTATTGCATCGTTGATCCTTGTTTTTTTATCGTTGATTCATCTTATCAACCCACGCCATGCCAATCGCAGAGAGGACGAAAGTGATGTGGAGAATAACAAACCACATGAGTTTGTCATTATCAATGTGTTCAGCATTCATAAACTTTTGCAGTAGATGAATGGACGAAATAGCGACGATAGAGGCAGCCACTTTTTGCTTCAATGAGCCAGAATCTAGTTTGCCCAACCAAGACAGTTTCTCTTCTCCTTCTGCGATATCAATTCGTGAAACGAAATTTTCATAGCCGCTGAGCATCACCATAATGATTAAGCCACCGACCAACGACATATCGACCAGCGAGAGAATCACGAGAACCATATCAGACTCGGTTGTGGATAAAATAATTGGAAAGAAATGCAGCGCTTCTTGAAAAAATTTGATGGATAACAAAATGAGCGCAAGGCTTAATCCAAGGTACAAGGGTGCGAGTAGCCACCTTGAGGCATACAGTAACTTTTCTAAGTGTTGTTCGATGGACGGCATAATGTTAATTAAGATAATTTTGAAAAAGTTAGTATACATGGCTTAAGTCTACTTTTTAATACTTCTCTCAATAGCGCATAGTCGGTAGTATAAGGGGCTATTAAAATAATAAATTTAGTTAGCAGGGGATTAAATGCCGGAATCTAAAAGCGTCTCTATTTTGCACTTTTCCGATGTGCTATGCGTATGGGCTTATTTAACACAAATTCGAATAGATACATTGAAAGCCAAGTTTGCTGAGCGCATTAATCTTCATTATCATTTTATCCAGGTTTTTGGTTCTGTAGAGTCAAAAATGGAGCAAAATTGGGCTCATCGAGGAGGCATAACGGCGTATGGGAAGCTGGTTTGTGATGAAGCCTCTAAGTTTGATCATATAGACGTGCATAAAGATATTTGGGTTAAAAATACGCCGACGAGTTCTGCATCCTGCCACCTATTTCTTAAAGCCATTCAACTAGTCGAGGCGAAAGGAGGAATACCTAAAGTGGAGGGTGAGGGATCTATTATTGAGGCGACTGTTTGGGCGATGAGAGAAGATTTCTTTAAAAATCTCATTGATGTTTCAACGCTCTCCGCACAAATAGATTTAGCGGAAAGATTAGGCTTACCGATCGATAAAATTCAAGCAGAAATAGCTAGTGGTGCGGCATTTGCCGCATTAGATAGAGACGTACAGCTAAAAGAAAAATACCGTGTTATGGGTAGCCCGACCCTTGTGTTTAACGAAGGCCGTCAAATCATTTATGGCAATGTAGGCTATCGAGTTATTGAGGCTAATGTTTTAGAGCTACTGAGTAAACCAAAAGCAGCCGCTAGCTGGTGCTAAATAGTCAATGGAGAATATAAAAATGAAACGTCGTGATGTATTGAAAACATTCGGTTCAGGGGTAGTGGCGGCCACGTCACTAGCAATGGGCGGCAAGGCTTTCGCAGCTAAACCAGAGTTTAAATGGAAAATGGTCACGACTTGGCCTAAAAACTTTCCAGTGTTAGGTACCAATGCTAATTATTTGGCGAAAACAATTGAGGAGATGACTGCGGGGCGTATTCGTATCAAGGTTTATGGTGCGAATGAACTCGTGCCTGCTTTCGAAGCTTTTGACGCGGTCTCTCGCGGAACGGCGCAAATGGGTCACGGTGCGGCGTATTATTGGAAGGGTAAGAACGAAACAACGCAATTCTTTTCTGCTATCCCCTTTGGTATGACGGCGCAGGAAGTTAATGGTTGGTTGTACTACGGTGGTGGTTTAGCGCTGTGGGAAGAATTGTATGACCAATTCAACCTAATACCTATGGCTACCGGCAATACAGGTGTTCAAATGGCGGGTTGGTTTCGTAAAGAAATTAACTCAGTTGATGACCTCAATGGTTTAAAAATGCGTATTCCAGGTTTAGGTGGCGAGGTACTAAGCCGTGCAGGTGGAACACCTGTCAGTATGCCCGGTGGTGAGATTTTTACATCCTTACAGTCGGGCGCTATCGATGCAACCGAATGGATTGGGCCTTATAACGACCTAGCATTTGGTTTGTATAAAGCAGCAAAGAACTATTATTACCCTGGTTGGCACGAACCCGGTTCAACGCTAGAAACGTTTATTAATAAAGATGCCTTTGCCTCTTTACCGAAAGACCTGCAAGCGATTGTAAAGCACGCCTGTAAAGACGCGAATATGGATATGATTTCGGAATTTACCGCTAAAAATAATACCGCGTTAAATACATTGGTGAATAAGCATCAGGTTAATGTTAAACCGCTACCGGATGACGTGCTGAAAAAACTCCACGCCTTATCAAATGCAGTCGTGCAGGAAATCGTAGATAGAGATGCCTTTTCGCAAAAAGTGTATGCGTCTTATAGTGGGTTTCAGCAACAAGCGATGAAATGGTCAGATATATCAGAATATGCGTTTATGCGCGCAAGGGCGTTGCCGACTTAACGAGTAGTTTTATTGGCGCTATAGATGGGGGTAATTTTTCATCCTTGATGGGCTTGCGTACCGCTTGATTTAAACATCCTTTTTAGTCGACGAGACATAAGGTCTATTTTTGACCTAAATGTTATATTTCAATTTCAAACTGAATAGGTTGGTTTTTTAGTTGTCATTAACAAAGCCCTTTGTATAGCCTGACATATTGCAGGGATAGGTATTCAAAGGGCTTTGTTAAAGAGGAAGTATTAAGCCTTTTTTAGGTGGTAATTATTAAAATTCGGTTGACTCATTTCTTTTGCATAACGCTGTGGGGACCATGGCCATAATAAAGGCACGCCTTTGTCATCTAAATACCAACTTTGGCAACCGGTCGTCCAAATAGTACCAGGTAACGCTTTGTGGACAGTTTCGTAAAAACTATCCACGGCTTCTTGTTTAGGTTCGATATAGTCAAAACCGCCTTCCATATATTTTTGTATGCACTGCATAATATATGTGCTTTGTGTTTCAGCAATGGCAATAAGGGAATAATTGCCAATAGGGCTATTGGGGCCATTCAGCATAAAAAAGTTAGGGAAATTAGGGATGGTAATGGCGCGAAAAGCACGCGGGCCGTTTTCCCACGCATTAGCTAAGCTGGTGTTGTTTGAACCCTGCATGGTCATCGGGCGCATAAAAGCAAAGCCATCAAAGCCAGTGGCTTGGACAATAATATCCAATTCATGCAGCACGCCATCTTTGGTACGAATACCGTTAGCTTCAATTTTATCTATGCCTTCTGTTACTAAAGAACAGTGGGGTTTTTGAATAGCGGGATAAAAGGAGGTAGACATAACCAGGCGCTTACAACCGGGTTCATAGTTGGGTGTTAACTTGGCGCGTAATGCAGCATCCTTTACATGGTTTAAATTCCATTGGCAGGCCTTATTCAGTATGGATCGGTTCCAGCCCGGTTTAATGGTCGCAACGCCCACGGTTCTTTCTTGCATAAATTTATAAATGCGGTACAGGCCTTTACCAAGAGCAGGAAAACGTTTAACGGCTTTGATCCATAGTTTGGAGTAAGCCTTATCAGGGATTGGGAAAACCCACTGAGGGGTACGTTGGAATAGTGTAAGTTCTTTTGCTACGTTTGAGAGAGGTTCAATCATCTGAGTCCCTGTGGAACCGCCCCCTATAATGCCTATTTTCTTGCCTTTTAATTCGATGTCATGATTCCAACGTGCTGTATGAAAGGTGTCGCCTTTAAAATTTTCTATACCTTCAAACTTAGGTTGATTTATTTTATGTAAAACACCAGTGGCCGCTACAATAAAATCAGCTGTATCGCTCTTACCACTGGCGGTTTCAATATGCCACTGGCCATCTTTATGTTGAGTGTTGATGATTTCTTCATTAAACGTGGTGTGGCTAGCCAACTGATACTTATCAAATACACGTTCAAAATAGGCTTGAACTTCAGAGCCCGGGGGGAAGCGTCGAGTCCAGTTTGGGTTGGGTTCAAAACTATAGGTATAAAAGTAAGAGGGAATGTCGCAGGCAATGCCAGGGTATGTGTTTTCACGCCAAGTGCCGCCAATGGTGTGGCGCTTTTCATAAATGCTAAAGTTAGTTAAACCCGCTTTTAATAGGTTAATGCCCATTAAAATACCAGACATGCCAGCACCCATGATAATGATGCGAGGTTCTTTAGCACCTCCCTTTTTTAGTGCGTTAATTGTTTCCGATATATTTGACATTTTCGCCTCTTAGCTATTGCTCTAATTGATTATTAGTTTTTTTTAAAAAATTCTAACACTCATTATTAAATACTTCTTAAGGTAAAGATATCAAACATTAGTAAAAAGATATATTCTTAGGAAATTATGTTGAAACTCACATGAGTAGAACTCTCTGTCTGTTGTGACAGAAGATAGGGTGCTCAGAATAAAAAAATAGATAACAAAGGGGATGTAATGGCCAGTGTGCGAAGTCAATTATTAGCAACTTTTCTGCGAATGACCGTTAAAAAGAAGTTTGCAAGAAGCGGTGATTTGCTAAAAGAACGTGCATCGATGGATAAGATGTCTGCGATGAGTGTTAAGGGTAAGCCTGGCCGATTAGAGGTGATAGGTGGTCTGGCTGGAGAGTGGCATGAGGCTCAATTAGGCAGCAAAGAAACAGTCGTTTTATACCTACATGGTGGTGGTTATGTGCTTGGGTCGCCAACCAGTCACGGTGGTTTGGCGGGGCTGATGGCGAATTTAGCTCAGGCGCGAGTGTTTGTCTTAGATTACCGTTTAGCACCAGAAACGCCATTCCCAGGCGCATTGGATGACGCAATATCTGCGTATAAAGCCTTGCTTGAAAATGCTGAAAAACCAGAAAAAATTGTTATTGCAGGTGACTCAGCAGGTGGAGGTTTAGCCGTGGCACTGATGGTTGCTTTAAAGGAAGAAGGTATACCGTTACCTGCCGCAGGTGTTTGTTTGTCGCCTTGGGCTGATTTAAGTTTTTCAGGTGATTCAATGCAAACAAATGCTAAGGCAGATTCTATTTTGTGTAAGGAATCGTTGGCCTGGCTTGGTAAGCAGTATTTAGCAGACTTAACAGCTAATGACTCACGAGTTTCGCCCATTTTTGCTGATCTTACTGGGTTGCCACCGTTATTAATTCAGGTAGGTAGTAATGAAGTATTGCTAGACGATGCTGTGCGTCTAAATAAAATAGCAAAAAAAGCCGGTGTTGATAGCACACTTGAAGTGTGGGATGGGCAGGTCCATGTATGGCAATTAATGTCCAAATTGATTCCTGAAGCACGACAAGCACTTCAACGGATAGGCACATTTATTAAAACTCATACTTAAGTTGGTTAATGAGTTAAGAATGACACTTACTTTCAAATAACATGGAACAAAAATTTGTTGGTACTGGGTTATCAAAAAAGGTAGTGCCTGAGTCTGAAAGCGAACTGATTAGTACTAGAGGCTATAGACCTAATGTTTAGCCTGTGTGGCAACGCTGAACTAGCTGCCAAGATCGACGTTCCAAGGCCTATCGAGCTGATTACTCAATCGGCTTTATAAGGTCCCCTGCGGAAGTTGTTTCTGACGACGGGGGTGTCATTGTTTTCTTTTTTCTTGGCGCCAATCTACGGGCTTTCCACAATGAGGGCATTCATTATTGAGAGCGATTTTTATTTCCTTTTCAAGGTCGGTCACGACACTCTCTATTTTCTTTTCTGCCTGTTTAGTACGGCCACTATTAAGGATTGAGTCAGCTTCATCCCTGCTTAAACCAAGGTTTTCTTGTGAGTCTTTAAGTTCTTTTTCTTCGACTGGGCTAATAATGCCATCGCTTAATACATTGTCTACCAATTTTTCATAATGGGCGCGACGCTGCCTCAGAGCTTCACTGAAGCCTGATGCCAAAAGACCTGCTGGGAGTGCAACAATGCCAATACTGATGATGCCGATGATTGAGGCTAGTATTTTTCCGATGACGGTAATGGGTATGACGTCACCGTAACCAATACTGGTCATGGTGATAACAGACCACCACATAGAGGCGGGAATGCTGTTAAATGTCTCAGGTTGAGCTTCATGTTCGGCAAGATATATGAGGCTGGACGCCATAATAATCATAATAAATAAGATGAAAAGCGCTGCTCCAATTGATTTGGCTTCGTCTGCTAATACTTGTAATAGTAATGACATGGATGAGGAATAACGCGTTAACTTGAAGACCCGAAGCAGTCTTAGAACCCTCATGAAACGTAGGTCAACAGGTAGAAACATTCCTAAATAGAATGGTAATATTACAATAAGCTCGATCAAGGCCATCGGTGTGAGCATATAGCGTAACCGCCCCCAGAAAGGGTGCGTGTAGTCTTTGTCAGAACTTTCTACAGCACTCCAAGCACGGGCAAAGTATTCGATGCTAAAGATACAGACGGAAAAAATTCAAAACGGTCAAAGAAAAGTTGATATTTATTTTGCAGTGACGGAAGTGTTTCTAGGATGACAGAAAGAACATTCAGTGAGATAAGAGATATTAATAGGATGTCGATAATTCGACTTAGACGGTCACCTTTTTCGCCAATTTCAAGGACGTTAAATGCCCGCTTTCTTATATTTTGTATTCGAGTCATTATTGAGCCAATTATTGAGGAGGAGTGAGTTTTCCCTGTTAATAGTCGAAGTCAAGCCACCTTTAACTGCCTTGCTGGTATTCCATTGGTTGCTGTATGTGTACGTTTATTATTGTAAGACCGTTTATATTTTAACTTCTTGGTGCTCTTCTGAGCGTTTATTTTTTTGTTCGCCCAAGCATGAAGTAAAAGCATAAGTTTATAGAGTAGTTAAGTCGTATCCCCCGTGTTTTCTGTGGCAGTAATGATTCTCACAAGCTCCATTTTGAAGTCTTCGGTTAGGGGCATGCCAAATTTTATAAGTAGTGCTCCCCAGTCTCTGTTATTTTTCACGCCTGCGGTTTTATAAAAGTCCTCAGGTAGGTAGCCTCTTTTATATTGCAAATAGGTATTTTCAAGATTAGATCGTAACGCAGTTAAGAGTAGGTAAGCGCGGATTTTTTCTTCTGGCGAGAGGTCTGCGGGGCCAATTTCTTCGGAGGACTTCAATTTTGTTACGAGCTCTACATTTTCTTGGACAGAGGACATGAGCACGGCTAAATTGGTTACTGAATCAGCTCTATTCTGCAATATCTGGCTCCGCGCTATGTCTTCTTGTCGTTCCAGTGCCTTTGCGTTTTGTCTTATTTGAACTGATAAGTACGCTAAAGTGGCCACGATAGCTACCGCACCTATAATCTCGCAAATGGCTATTACAATGCCCCAGTCCATATTAACCTTCCTTAAATGCTTAATGTTTGCGTAAAAGAAATCAAACGACTAGCCAGTTTGATTTTCGTTGCTTCCCTTAAAGTTAATGTAGCACAGTTTTCGGTAAAGCTCTCTTAGAGCCGTAAGGGTGTTAATTAAAGAAGGGCCTAAGGTCTTCGGTTTTCTCAAACAGTTGCCATATATAGTCTTTAGTTCCATTTTCTCGATGAGGGTGCAAATCTGCTAGAGCGGGATCGTTACAGTAACTGTCAAAGGCTTCTTTTGACGCCCATTCAACCAATATAAATACCTGGCGAGGGGAGAGGTCTCCTGCAACAGATTCATGGTGTTTACCTAGCGCTATAACTCGGCCATGATGGCTTTTGACTTCTTTGACGGAGCGTTTGGCGTACGCAAGGTATTCTTCTTTACTGACTATATTAAATAGATTGAGTGCGTAGACAGATGTTGACAAGGCGTTTCTCCTGTTGAGTTATTATTCTGCACAAGGCTTAAGTATGTTGGTATTGGTCGTCAAGATCAAATCACTCAGTAATAAAGTTTGTTCCTTAAGTACTCGTTCTTGCCTTAAATGCTAATGTGGAACCCCTCAACTCATTTAAAGGTTAATACCAGTAACGCTATTTCAGCTAAAATAGTACTTAGTCTTGGTCGTAAGTAATACGTTGAAGAGTGCTGGTGTCTATGTGCTCAAAATCTTTGCCGTAAATATGAAGAGAGGTTACTTCGCGATAGCTTAATTCATCATGTTTAACGGTCATTTGCATATGAAAAGCATTTGTTTTTGCTTTTTCTAGCATAAATGGAGATTGAACAATGCCATAACTATCGCTACCTGCCGTTGCCTTTACATCAAAAATGCTTTCGTCGTTAGTTTGCTTAAACGTGCCTCCAGCGAGTAGGCAAACACCTCTGGGAATCGTTAATGAGTGCATGATGACTTGGCTGCTAGGCTCGTAAATCCAATGGCCAATTTGATCGTGAAAAATATGGCCGTTGTCGGCTCTACGAACGACATGGTGGTATTTTACCGCAACCAGTTTTTGCTCTTCTGCATTGTCAGCAGCACCCGCAACCGTAAAGGTGATGACATTGGTAAAGGGGCTTTCATCTGGGTTTGCATCTGCGTCGGGAGCAATGTCTAAGCCTACATTGCCAGACCACTTTCCAATCAGTTGGGCCAATGGGCCGTAATCTACGTTATCTATAACAGTATCCATGTTCATGCTCCTTATAAAATGTGCTAACTCACTATATAACTTACAAAATAGTTTTTCTATTGGTTTAGATAGGATGCTACTTAAATGGTAATGATGCTGGGTTATTTTAAATAATCAGCGTCCTCAGTCTTGTTATGTTAAAAGGGGCGTCCGTTGCGAATGGTTTATCTGAGGAGGATGAATTGGACAAGAAGGCAGAAGAATTAAATTCTAACAAGGCTTATCGACAATTGTACGATACGTTAGGTAAAGAAAGAATCCAGGTAGTGGTCAATAGCTTCTATGACCTTGTTAAGGAGCATCCAACTCTTGGTGGTTACTTTTCTGAGGTTAAAGATTGGGATGAGCTTAAGGCTAGAATCGGCCATTTTTGGTGGATTGACTTAGGTGGCGAACGTTACCGTGAAGATATTTATAACCCTCATTTCGTGCATCGTCATTTAAAAATTCCGCCGATACTGATCGATGATTGGATACAGTTATTTTCCACAAACTTGCATGAACACTTAACTAAAGAGACGGCAGGTGTTTGGCTAGCGCGTGCCACTAAAATGGCAGAGTGGATACGTACTGATTTGCAGCAGCACAGCTAGTAATAAGGGCCTTTCTTAGCGATATAGCCAATTTTTCAATACCCGTGTTATGGCTGGCATCACAAGATAAGTCATCAGTAATACTTGTCCAATGACCATCACCGCAAGCTTCAAGATAAAAGGCAATAGGTTTAGCCACTGCCCAAAGATAAGGTTGATGGACACTAATAAAGAAAAAACAACTACAATTAATATCAGTGCCATTTTATGACGGTTGGGAGTAGCGGATGCGGGTATTTCAGGTAGGGTGAACCAAAATTCAAGCCCTGAGACTTTTTTGATTTCGGCATCGCCTTCAGTCAGCTTTTTTTCGCTTAACTCATCGAGAAACTGTTGCCTTTCGGCCGAGTCTTCCCATGCCTTTTGTCTTGCATAGCTATTAAAGCCAACAATTAACACATATTCGCCGCTGGTTTTTGATGAAGGCTTTAGGATATGTACGCCTTGGTGGCCAGGGAAGTGTGTGGCGACTTCTGAAATGCGGTGCAACCAATCCTCATATTGCGCTTCGGCACCAGGACGTATTTTACGGGCAATCGAAACGGTAACGGGGGTGTCGATATTATCGGCCATAGTTACGATATGCGCTGCCAAATACTTAGTTGACTAAAGCTGTGCTGAAACTTCCGTTTAGTATCACGGATAACGAAAGGGACATCCGTAGGCTCGTTAATCAATTTGAAATGTACGCCTAAATGATCCTTTAAGCCTTCTAAGGTGGAATACGGTTCACCATCTTTACGGATGCCGCCTAGCCAGTTTTCTTTAGGGGTGAACTCTTCCAGCCAAGTGTACGGTGAAGCAATGGCTAATACGCCGCCAACGTTAATTCTATGGCGAATATCATCGAGGAAAACAGCGGGTGTGCGTAATCGATCAATGAGGTTAATAGCTAACACTAGGTCGTAATTCGTGAACTGGGGTTTTAGATTAGTAGCATCGCCTTGAAAAAACTCAATATTTTCTTGGTTTTTGCTTAGGCCAATCTGCTCAAGTGTTTGTTCGTGGTAGGACACGATCTCGCCTTCTTCAATCAATTCGTAATGAATGTTGCCTTTTTGCTGCATTTGATGGGCGATACGAATAAAACGTGCAGAGAAGTCAATGCCTGTTACGGTGTCAAAGTGTTGTGCTAGTTCAAAAGAAGCGCGACCAACAGCGCAGCCTAAATCGAGTGCGCGAGCGGTCGGTTTAGCGTCGAGTTTTTCCATGCATAGCCGAACACAATGAGCAGAGAGATCTTCCACATCAAAATAACTAGGGCCGTAGTGAAAGTGACAATATTGTGAGACAGCGGTATCGGTTTCGTACATAGCGGTTGGTTTTTCCATAGGTTGATTTGATTCTACATAGCGGAAACCCGCGTGTTGATAAAAATGACGTCTAAAGGCATAGCGCGCGTGTTTGGTGGCTTCGTTTCCAGTGGAAATCCAACAGCCGCCTTTAATTAAGTTGTGTTGTGTGTCGAAGGTGGGTGTTGAGAAGTCATCATATAAAGGGTGGACTTCAAAGCCATCGAAACCGCTGATGGGTGTTTCTGTCCATTGCCAAGCATTGCCGATTAAATCGTGAAATTCGCCAAAGGCAAAGTGATCAACAGGGCAGGCAGATGCCCAGTGTTCAAGATTAATATTACCCGGTGCTTGCTCCCATTCGGGTTGATCTGGAATATCATGCAATTCATGTAAGTGCTGCCATTGCTCTTCGGTGGGTAAGCGAATAGTGGTTCCTTTTTTATCGCTTAGCCAGTTACAAAAAGCTTTAGCCTCTAAGTAATTCACTTCTGCTGGCCAATTCCAAGGCATTTCTTGTTCTTCTAATAAGGTACGAAGAAGGTAGCGATCGTCCTTTTGTATCCAAAAAAGCGGGTGCTCGGGTTTTTTATATTGCACCCAGTTCCAGCCCTCTTCGGTCCAAAATCTTTTTTGATGATAGCCATTGTCTTTTATGAAGCTGAGAAACTCACCATTTGAGACAAGGTACTTACTGGCGGAAAACTCTTGAATGTCGGCAACTTTCTCGCCGTATTCGTTATCCCAGCCGTAGGTTTTGTGGTTTTTATCTTTGCCCAGTTTAATACGGCCACTTTCCACATCGAGTAACTGATTAGTAGGTGACTCTCCAACGTGAGGGCAAACAGTCCAAGTACTATGCGGTTGCAAGTACTCAAGGGGCATTTGACGAATGATAGCTGAGGAGGTTTCAATATGAATGCGTTGATGTTCAATACCCATGAGGATAGGCCAAAAAGGGCTTTCCCAAGTGATGGGTAGGTCGAGCGGTAGCGTGCTTATGAGTGAGTCAATAAGCGTCAGCACGGTTTGCCGGTATTCACGGACCTCAGCAATACTGGGCCAGTCATAATTCGATTCATTTAAATCATCCCAGGACATTTCATCAACACCAACAGCGAAGATGGATTCAAAACGTGGGTTAACGCGTTGATGAATGAGAGAGGCGAGCGTTAATTTGTTAATGAAAAAAGTAGCGGTATGACCGTAATAAAAAACCAGTGGGTGGCGAAGTGATTCAGGTCTTAGATAGAAGGCTTCATCAGATGTCAGCGCTTCGTATAGTTGCTCTTCCAATTGGAAGGTTTTATGCAAGTAATCGCGAATTTCTTCTCGCTTTTGTGCAACAGTGCCTGTATTCAGCACAATAGTTTTAGTTATTTTTACGTTATTACTGACTTCTGCTACAGATGACATTTTAACCCTCGTTGGTTACATTCCATTTAGTCTATTACTGACCCTTAAAAAAGCAATGTTATTACACATAAGATTTGTTTATAGGTGATTAAAGTCAATTGTTGTAAATGATGTTGGGAAGCCAAGTAGCTAAATCAGGCCAAACAGCTAATAAAGCTAATAGGAACAGTTGAATTAAAATAAACGGTATAACACCCCGGTAGATTTGACTGGTTTTAATTGATGCAGGTGCAACACCCCGTAAATAAAATAAGGCAAAACCAAACGGTGGCGTGAGGAATGATGTTTGTAAGTTTAAGGCTATCATGATGCCTAGCCAAACAGGGTTGATATCCATGGCCAATAAAATAGGGGCAACAATAGGAACGACAACAAAGGTGATTTCGATAAAGTCTAAAACGAAACCTAAAAGAAACATCACTAGCATGACCACTAATACAGCACCAAACGCACCGCCAGGTAGGTTCGATAAGAATTCTTCTATGAGCTCATCGCCACCAAAGCCTCTAAAGACCAGTGAAAATAACGAGGCGCCAATGAGTATAAAAAACACCATGCTGGTCACTTGAGTGGTGTTTTGAGCAACATCTTTTAACTGCTTAATGCTGAGCTGTTTTTTTAAGTAAGCTAAAAAAGTAGCACCCATCGCGCCGACTGCGGCAGCTTCAGTTGGGGTGGCAGCGCCAGCAATGATAGACCCTAATACGGCCATGATTAAAATAAGCGGTGGGAAAAGACCTTTTACTAACTCTATAAACAGTGAAGTACTCAGTTTTTCAGCTGGTATTGCAGGGCAAACCGATGGTTTAACTAAGGCGAGGCCTGCTAGATAGACTAAATACAAGATAACCAGAATAATACCCGGAATTAAAGCGCCGGCAAATAAGTCACCAACTGACACGGTTTCTGGTGAAAAGATGCCCATATCTAATTGAGCTTGTTGATAGGCCGATGAGATCACATCGCCTAATAGGACTAAGACGATAGAGGGGGGGATGATTTGGCCGAGTGTACCAGAGGCGCAGATGGTGCCACACGCCAAGGCAGAGTCGTAATGGCGTTTTAACATTGTTGGCAAGGACAATAAGCCCATTGTGACTACCGTTGCGCCGACGATGCCGGTACTAGCCGCCATTAGCATGCCGACCAAAACAACCGAGAAGCCCAAACCACCGGGCAGACTGCCGAAAAGTTTGGACATGTTTTCCAATAAGCTCTCAGCGACGTTGGACTTTTCCAGCATCACCCCCATGAAGACAAACAAGGGTACGGCAACCAAGGTGTCATTTTCTATAATGCCAAATAATCGATTGGGTAAGGCTTCTAAAAAAGCGGCATCAAAGATACCGAAATAATCGCCAGCAAAGGCAAATACTAGAGCGGTTCCCGCTAAACTAATAGCAACAGGGTAGCCCATCAATAAAACGATAAACACCGCGCCGAACATCCATAAAGCAATACTACCGTCCATTAGTGTTTCTCACTTAGTTGGCAAATCGACTTCATTGCCTCAGACAAGCCCTGCAAAAAGAGTAAAGCAGCCATGAGAGGAATTAACGATTTAAGTAGAAAAATGCCATTAATTCCGCCTGCCTCTCTAGAGCCCTCATAGTATGCCCATGAGGTGGATACATAATCCCAGCTGATATACATGATGAACGCACAAACAGGGAGTAATAAGAAGAGAGAACCTAATAGATTAACGATAGCGCGACCTTTTGGTTTTAAGCGCTGATACAAAATATCGACGCGAACGTGACCGTTTATTTTTAGCGTATGCGCGATAGCCAGCATAAAGACGAAGCCGTGCATGTAGGTAATGGATTCTTGAGCGGCAATGGAGCCAATATTAAAACCATAACGCAACACAACAATACAAAACATCGTGATCACCATTAAAGCAACCAACCAAGACACTACATTAGAAATAGTCTCGTTAATAGAGTCTATACAACAGATCAGTTTATTGAGCATATGGTTTGAATTTCATAATGAAGGCGATATGTTACAACGAGTTGTTGACCGAATACAGGCTTACGCATTAGTTTACTTATGGGGGTTGCCATCACAGTGTATAGAGGTATCAGTGGTTGTGGAGAAGCAATTATTCCAAACGATAATTGTCTGGGAAGTCTCGACGGGCGCTTAAAATACGCTTCATTACATCGGGGTCTTTTAGGTGCGTCATTTCGCCTTCTTTTGGGAAATGTACATCGCGTAATCTTGATAACCAAAAACGAAAGGCTGCGGCGCGTATTACGATGGGCCAATGCGTTATTTCCATTTCGGTTAATGGCCGAATGGCCTGATAAGCCGATATGAAAGCGTCGAACCGTTTTTGGTCTAATAGCCCGTTGGGAGTGACGCACCAGTCATTTACCGCAACGGCTATGTCGTAAGTAAAGTAGTCGTTACAGGCGTAATAAAAATCAATAATGCCAGATAGTTTATTGCCAGAAAATAAGGCGTTATCTCTAAATAAGTCGGCGTGGATAACGCTTTTTGGTAGATTTAACTGCTTGTAAGGAGCTTGAAACGTTAGCTCATCTTGAATAAGTTCTGCTGAGCTTTCGTTAACCAAAGGCAGTAGTAATTCAGCGGCTTGCTGCCTCCAATTTGCACCCCGGCTATTGTCGCGATGAATATCGAGTTTTAAGCTGGCTAGGTGAAAATTCGCCATTGCTTCGCCGATAACGGCGCACTGTGTTGTGTTTGGCGTTTCAATATCTCCCCCGGCTAGCTTTTCAACCAAGGCTGCGGGTTTGCCATTTAGCGTAGAAAGATAGGAACCATCGTTGTTACAAATGGGTTGGGCGCTAGGTACTCCATTGGCAGAAACAAAGGCCATGATAGTTAAAAAGTAAGGTAACTCTTCAGCTTTCAATTCTTCAAACAGAGTTAATACATAGTCGCCACGGGTGGTGCTAACGAAATAATTAGTATTTTCAATGCCCGAACTGATACCTTGAAAATCAACGAGCTCGCCTACAGAATAATGCGTTAAGTGAGTTATTAGTTGAGCGCGCTCAACGACGGTATAAACAGACATAATTGGAAAAAGGGTGAGTGTTTACCAACTAAATAATAACCATTGAGGAATGTCCATGCCTTTTTCTAACTCGGAACGACGTGTTTCCAAATTGCCATCACCATCGGTATCCACCATGTAATAAGCCGGCCCGCTTTCAGGAGTGATTTTTACCATGTAGACACTACCGTTTACACTATACTCGGTGATAGTTTTTTTCTTTTTACGCGTAATGGTGATGTCAGGTGACATATTTTCACCACTAACAATTTGCGCAGGTAATTCGGGTGGTTCAGGAACAATAGCCGGCGTAATATCTTCCGCCATAGTATTCGATGAGTGCATAAAGAGTAATACTAGAATAATGGGTAAGATATGGCGCATGGTTTTTCCTTTGGACTAAAGTATGGGTAACGTGTTAATTATGCCACTATCTTCTATGGTTTGCATAATTAGGCAGGTGGTTATAGTTCTAATAACACCTCTTCTTCTTCGGCGGAAGGCTCGAAACCACGTTGTTCGTAAAAATCAAAGATAGCGGCTAAAACCTCGTCAGGTGTTTCGCAAATTTGAAAAAGGTGCATGTCGTCCTTTTTGATAGTTCCGGCTTCAACCAACGTGTTTGAAAACCAATCGATTAATCCACTCCAAAAATCTTTGTTAACTAGGATAATGGGGATTCTCCGTGATTTTCCTGTTTGAATTAAGGTAAGAATTTCGGCTAGTTCATCTAATGTTCCAAAGCCGCCTGGCAAAACAACGTAAGCAGTTGCATATTTAACGAACATGACTTTGCGTGCAAAAAAATGCCTGAAGTTTAAGCTAATATCTTGATACGGGTTCGCCTGTTGCTCGCGCGGCAGTTGAATATTTAAGCCAATACTAGCTGAAGAGCCGTTGAAAGCGCCTTTATTGGCTGCTTCCATAATACCGGGGCCACCACCGCTGATGACTGAAAAGCCGGCGTTGGATAGGGCAAGCGAAATAGCTTCAGCGCGTAGATAATCTGGGTGATCTTCTTTGAGTCTGGCAGAGCCGTATACGCTGACGGCAGGTCTTATATGTGATAGTTGTTCAAAACCATCGACGAATTCAGCAATAATTTGGAATACTTTCCATGCTTCGCGTTTTTGATCACTCATTAGCAGCCCCTGTTTTTTTGCATAACATGATGATGGATGTAAATAGTATAAAGCTAAACTAAACGACCTAGATCGTTTGTGTGTAACTTATGCCCCTTGGGTATAATCGGCAATATAAAAATTATTGGATACTTTTCATGACAGAAAAAACGTTGGTGCTCGTTGACGGCTCTTCTTACTTATTTCGTGCATATCACGCATTGCCATTGCTGACGAACTCAAAAGGCGAATATACCAATGCTATTTTGGGGGTGACCAATATGTTAAAAAAGTTGGTCGATACGTATCCAGATGCTTATTTTGGAGTGATATTCGATGCGCCAGGGAAGACGTTTCGTAATGATATGTATCCTGAGTACAAAGCAAACAGGGCGTCGATGCCTGAGGAACTCCGAGAACAAATAAAGCCGTTACATGAATTGATAAAGGCGATGGGGTTGCCATTGGTTATGGAGTCGGGCGTTGAGGCAGATGATGTTATTGGCACATTAGCCAAGCAAGCGGAAGCGGCTGGGCTTAACGTTATTATTTCCACAGGCGATAAAGATATTGCTCAATTAGTGACGGCTAAAATCTCTTTGATCAACACGATGAATAATCAATTTTTGGATCAAGCAGGGGTGAAAGAAAAGTTTGGCGTATCACCAGAAAGAATTATTGATTATTTGGCGCTGATGGGGGATACCTCAGACAATATTCCGGGTGTACCAAAAGTTGGGCCGAAAACCGCGGCGAAGTGGTTGAATCAATATGGCTCGTTGGATGAGTTGATCTCTCGTGCTGGGGAAGTGAAAGGAAAAGTAGGTGAAAGCCTTCGTGAACACCTAGGTGCCATTCCGCTGTCAAAAGAGTTGGTGACGATTAAATGTGATGTGTCGTTAAATGAAGCGCCAACTGATTTGGTCAGAACTGAAGCGGATCGGGGCAAGTTGCATACGATGGTGAGTCACTTTGAATTTAATTCGTGGTTAAAGCAGCTAGGTGGCGGGGCGGGTACTAAGGTTGCCGCCAGCCAAGAGGTGGATGATAAGCCTTTGCCAGCTAGGGTCGAATTAACAGTCGATACTGTTCTTGATGAAGCCACTTTTAACGCATGGTTAGAGAAGCTAACAAATGCAGAACTGTTTGCTTTTGACACGGAGACAACCGATTTAGATTACACCAAAGCGTTGATTGTGGGGGTTTCCTTTGCAGTTGAGGCCGGTCACGCAGCGTATGTGCCTTTAGCGCATACATATCCGGGAACACCAGAACAGCTGTCTCGACAATGGGTATTGGACCAATTAAAGCCACTATTAGAATCAGAAGATGTGGCTAAAGTTGGTCAAAATCTTAAATATGACGCAAATGTGCTGGCAAATCACGATATCTTCTTGAAGGGTATTAAGCACGATACGATGCTGCAGTCTTACGTTTTAAATAGTACGGCCACGCGGCACAACATGGATGCATTGGCTGAGAAATACTTAGGGCAAGAAACTATCCATTACGAAGATGTGGCGGGTAAAGGCGCCAAGCAGATATGTTTTGATCAAGTGTCGGTTGAAGTGGCAGCGCCCTACGCAGCAGAGGATGCGGATATTACGTTACGTTTACATCAACAGCTTTTTTCTAAACTAGAAAAAATAGACGCATTGAAAAAGGTTTATCAAACGATAGAAATGCCTCTCGTTCCTGTGTTGGCACGAATGGAACAAATAGGCGTGTTGGTCGATGAGCAAATGTTGACTCAGCAAAGTGGTGAGCTAGCAGCGAAAATTAAAATACTTGAAACGCAAGCTCATGATGTGGCGGGTCAGCCATTTAATTTGGGTTCACCAAAGCAAATACAAGAGATTTTGTACGATAAACTAGGCTTGCCCGTTTTAAAGAAAACGCCGAAAGGGCAGCCGTCAACGGCGGAAAATGTATTGCAGGATTTGGCGCTTGACTTTCCATTGCCTAGATTGATTCTTGAACACCGTAGTCTTAGTAAACTACGCTCGACGTATACGGATAAATTACCGAAACAAATTAATCCAGTAACTGGTCGTGTACACACCTCATACCATCAAGCGGTAGCAGCGACGGGTCGTTTGTCATCATCTGATCCAAACTTGCAGAACATTCCAGTGCGAAGCGAAGAAGGTCGTCGAATTCGCCAAGCGTTTATCGCTGAGCCTGGCTTTACTGTGTTGGCAGCCGACTACTCGCAAATTGAGTTGCGAATTATGGCGCATTTGTCGCAAGATGCTGGGCTTTTGCAAGCCTTTAAAGAGGGTTTAGATGTGCATAAAGCGACGGCAGCAGAAGTGTTTGGTGTGCCATTAGATCAAGTGGAAAGCCATCAGCGCCGTTCTGCTAAAGCGATTAATTTTGGATTGATTTACGGGATGTCAGCATTTGGCTTGGCGAAGCAATTGGATATTGATCGCGGTGCGGCGCAAGGCTATATCAATTTATATTTCGACAGGTACCCCGGTGTAAAACGCTATATGGATGAGACTCGCGAGTTGGCGCGTGAGCAAGGTTATATTGAAACCTTATTTGGTAGACGCTTATATTTACCTGATATTAATGCCAAAAATGGGCAACGTAGGCAATATGCGGAACGGACGGCCATTAATGCGCCGATGCAAGGTACAGCGGCAGATATCATTAAGTTAGCGATGTTGTTGGTTGATGACTGGTTACAAGTAGATAAGCCACCGGTACGAATGGTGATGCAAGTACACGATGAATTGGTGTTCGAGGTTGATACGGCTTATTTGGATCAAGCGACGGCTATTATCCAGCAAAAAATGAGTGGCGCGGCGATGTTGGATGTTCCGCTGATTGTTGATGTAGGAACGGGGAAAAATTGGGATGAAGCACATTAGCCGTCAGTCGGTGGGCTGAAAATAAAAACACCTTTGCCGATTAATGAAGCTATTTCTAGAGGGTGATATTTTATCTCTAAGTTATCCAGCGGGTGTGATATAGCGATTTAGGTGTAAGAAAGGCAGCTTTAATGTGGATGTTGCGAAAAAAAGATAAAAAAATGAACTTTATGAGAAAGATATGCTCTATTGAATGTATCTATGTAGATATGCTTGCTCACATCCCCCTCCCCTTGAGCAAGTTTCCGGTTAGCTATAACTGGAACGACTAGGCCCTAGGTTCAACTTTTGACGCTAGGGCTTTTTTTTGCCTGTTATTTCAGCTGTATTAAGGTGACTGTCTAACCAAGTGTGCAGTTGCTCAATGCCTTCCTTTTTTAACGAAGAAAATAGCTCTACTTGAATATTAGCGGCTGAGTCTTTCAATAACTTCTGAACGGCGAATAACGTATTTTTGGCAGTGTTTCGGTTAAGTTTGTCTGATTTTGTTAGTGCAATAAAGACATCTAAGTTTAAGTGAGCGGCATAGTCGATCATTTGCATATCATGCTCGCCCAACGAGCGACGAATATCAACGAGTAACACGAGCCCATTAAGAGCCTTCCTTTTCTCTAAATATCGCTCAAGTTCGGCTTGCCATTTTTTTTGAATGCTCGGAGGGACTTTAGCGTAGCCGTAGCCTGGTAGATCGACCAAGCAGCGATGATCGTCAAGCTTGAAATAAACCAGTTGTTGGGTTCGTCCGGGTGTTTTACTGGTTCTAGCAAGGCTTTTTTGGTTGGTGATTGTATTAATGGCGCTAGATTTTCCTGCGTTTGATCTGCCGGCAAAAGCAACTTCGTATTCAATGTCAGTGGGCGTGGTCTTTAAGTTCGGAGCATTGAGTAGGTATTCGGCACGGTGATAAAGAGGGTTCATGTTTCAAGCCAGATAATAGAGTTTGAGTATTGTACCGGAGCAGGCAGATTCAGTGTGTATAACAACAAATGACTTAGAAAAATACTAAACTTCAAGTGAATTTATTGTAAAATCAAAAACTAAATCAGCATTAAGCGAAATATATTGGAGAGATAGGCATGAGTAAGGTCTTACTAGCAGTAATAGTTTTGATGGTAGCAGTTTCGGGTCAATCATGGGCGGGCGATGCGGCGGCGGGTAAAGTAAAATCTGCGCAATGTATGGCATGTCATGGCGCGGAAGGCATTAGCCCAATAGGGATTTATCCTAATTTAGCAGGCCAAAAAGAACAGTACTTGGTAAAGCAAATCAACAATTTTCGTTCAGGGGTACGTAAAGACCCAACAATGCAAGCAATGATTGCTGCGTTATCTGAAGCTGACGTAGCAAACCTAGCTGCGTATTATGCGAGTATTAAATAAACTTAAGTTAGATTTGGAATAATGATGAAATTAAATGTATTAGTGATTTGTTTTTTTATGGCGATAGTATCTGTGAATGCTTTTGCTGTAGGTGATGTTGATGCAGGTCGGGCAAAGGCAGCGACCTGTGTTGCTTGCCATGGCCAAAACGGTAATAGTGCAAATCCAGTATGGCCAAAATTGGCAGGGCAACATGCTTTTTATATTGAAAAAGAGTTACGCGATTTTCAAAACAAAAAACGTATTGATGCAACGATGGCTCCAATGGTAGCTGGCTTGAATGATGTTGATATTGAAAACTTAGCGGCGTTCTTTGCTAGCGTCCCTTCAACGGTTGAAGCGGCCAGTGCGGACAAAATTAAATTAGGTGAAAAAATATATCGAGCTGGAAAGGTTGATAATGGCTTACCTGCTTGTATCGCTTGTCATGGCCCTAATGGGGCGGGTAGTGCACCTGCGCGCTTCCCTCGTATTGGCGGTCAGCATGCAGCATACTTATCTAAAACAATGAAAGATTTTAAAGCTGAAACGCGTAATAATGATCACCAAGCAATGATGCGTGATATTGCGGGTCGTATGAACAATAAAGAAATTGAAGCAGTTTCCTCATATATTTCTGGTTTACATTAAATATAAGTTTTTTTGCAAAAAAAGGGCAACAGTGTTGCCCTTTTTTTCTTTTAGGTTAATGTCGCCTCTACAGTGTTTCATTAAACTTTGTTATGAATAATCAGCCCAGCACACCTATAGCGCCTCCAGCACCTAGAACCTCAGCCTTATGGCTAAAGTTTCTAGGATCGATGAATTTGGCGATAACATTATTAGTGGCGCTTTCTGTCGCCGCTATTATCGGTACCGTTTTACAGCAAAATCAACCGTATACCGATTACATCATAAAGTTTGGCCCTTTTTGGTTTGATGTATTTAATCAGATTGGTTTATATGATGTTTATTCATCAAGTTGGTTTTTATTCATTCTGTTTTTTTTGGTTCTTTCGACCAGCACATGTATTTATAGAAATGCACCGAATATGCTGCGTGAGATGCGTGAATATCGACAGAATATTCAACTTAAAACTCTGGAGAATTATTTAAATACACATAGTTGGGTATTGCTCCAATCTGTAGAGGATATTCAACATGTGGTACAAAAAATCTTGCCACATAATGGCTATAGCGCACGGTTAAAAGAGGGTGATGGCTATGTGTTGATTTCAGGTATGAAAGGTGGCGCTAGCCGATTGGGTTATATTTTGACTCACGTGGCGATTGTATTGATTTGTATCGGCGGCTTAATAGATGGCAATGCCATTTTGAAGGCGAGAGAAATGCTAGGGCAAGTTGTGCCAGAAACAAGAAATATAGCGGCTAGTGACGTGCCTCAAATAAGTCGTTTAGGATTTAATAATCAATCTTTTAGAGGCAGTGTTTCTATACCAGAAGGCCGCCAAACTGATGTCTTATTTCTTAATTATAAAGACGGCTATTTAGTACAGGAGCTGCCATTTTCGGTGGAAGTTAAGGATTTTAGAATAGAACACTATGAGAGCGGCCAACCGAAGTCCTTTGAGAGTGATTTGGTGGTATACGATGAGCGGTTAAGTGTGCCAATAGAAGAAACTATTTCTGTTAATCACCCGTTAATCTATGACGGGTATTCTATTTACCAAGCTAGTTTTTCTGATGGGGGCTCAGAGCTCGATATGTTGGCTTGGCCATTGGCGGGCGCTAATAAATTGCCACAAAAGGTAAAGACTAAGGTCGGTGATGAATTTCAGATGAATGTATTGAATGAGCCATGGGTTCTTGAGGCTTCTAATTTTCGTTTATTTAATATTAATCCATCAGACAATCCTGAGAAAAAGTTTGAAAATGCAGGGCCAAGCGTTCAGTTTAAAATGCGCAATAAAATGGGCGAAGCGAAAGAGTTTTTAAATTATATGGTGCCGGTGGAGAGAGACGGTGCATATTATTATTTAAGCGGTGTTCGCGGATCACCTGCAGAAGAGTTTAGATATTTGTATGTTCCGGTGGATGATAAGGGTGGTATTGATCGGTTTATGGCGTACTTACATGCATTAGGTGATGAAGAATTGCTACAACGAATAGCGACAGAGCAGAACTTTATTGGCGCTACGTTGCCTACTAAGAACACTGCGCAACTAAATGAAGCAATGATTAGGTTGGTGGGGTTATTTGTTAAGAATGGTATGGATGGTGTGATTGAGCAAGTAGAAAAAAACGCGCCAGCAGAGAAGCTTGATGAGGTGTCAAAGCTATACGTAAGGGTGCTTCAGCAAATGCTAGGGGCTGTCTATGTAGATGTTTTAATAAAAGAAGGTGTCGACGTCAGCTTAGGTGTTGATGAAACAAAGGCAGAGTTTTTTGATGCCGCTTCGGCAGCGATAGGTGCGATGGGACGTTATGGCTCACCAGTCTATTTTCAGTTATCAAGCTTTGTTCATCATCAAGCAAGTGGTCTGCAAATTGCTAAAGCACCTGGGAAAAACTTGGTTTACCCAGGTTGCGCAATGTTGATTTTGGGCGTGTTTTTAATGTTTTACGCCCCTCAACAACGCTTATGGGCTTGGTTAGAGCAAGCAGATGAGGGCGTTAAATTTGTTTTAGCAGGGCACGCGATTAGAAATAAATTAGATTTTTCAAAGCAATTTAAACAAATACAGGCACAGTTTGAACGTGTCTTAAACGGTTAAGGTAGCAATATGAATAGTACACATGCAGCGTTGCAACATGAATTAGATCAGCAGTCTTTTTGGAAGGGGTTAAGTCTTTTTGATTGGGTTTGGGCAATTATTGTCTTGCTGGGTACAGGTTATGCTTACGCCAGTTATTCCTCGTTAATGGATGGGTATGAAAAAGGAATTTTAGTTTCTACAGGCGTTAGCTTGGTTGTTCTAGGCTGGAACTGGAAAGGAATTCGAGTACTGTCATTGGCTGTGTTTTTGCTGAGTATTTTTGGCGTTAGTCGATACGTCAATGGGCTGGCCGATGCTGAAGTAGATTTCTTCTTGAGATTTTTAGTTTCAAGTCAGTCAGCGATTATGTGGATGAGTGCGCTATATGTATTGGCAACAGTGACATACTTTATTGCGTTCTTCGCCCGTTCAGAGTATTCGGGGAAAGTAGCTAGCGCGATGACGTGGTCTGCAACAACGATGGGATTAGTTGGGTTAATGGTACGGTGGCGTGAGTCCTATCTCATTGGGTTAGATGTCGGGCATATCCCTGTTAGTAACTTATATGAAGTGTTTATACTGTTTTCAATTATCACTGCCTTGCTGTATTTATTTTACGAGCGCCGCTATCAAACACGCATGTTGGGCGGGTTTGTCTTATTGGTGATAAGTGCAGCTGTTGCCTTTTTGCTTTGGTATGCATTTGATAGAGATGCGGCAGATATTCAACCGTTAGTTCCTGCTTTACAAAGTTATTGGATGAAGATTCATGTGCCAGCTAATTTTGTTGGCTACGGTGCGTTTGCGTTGGCAGCGATGGTGGCTATGGCTTATTTGGTGCGTGCAAACGCTGAGCAGAAACAATCAAACGGTATCGCAATGACGTTACCGACGTTAGATATTCTCGATGACCTGATGTACAAATCAATTGCGTTGGGTTTTGCTTTTTTTACCTTAGCAACGATTCTCGGCGCGCTATGGGCGGCTGAGGCATGGGGTGGATACTGGTCTTGGGACCCGAAAGAAACTTGGGCGCTAATTGTGTGGTTAAACTATGCTGCTTGGTTACACATGAGGCTAACCAAAGGCTGGCGAGGAAAACCAATGGCAATATGGGCAATTGTTGGTCTTTTTATTACCTTGTTCGCCTTTTTAGGCGTGAATATGTTCTTATCTGGTTTGCATTCATACGGCGAGTTATAAAGCGGCTTAATTTTAGGAGATAAAAATGCGTAAATTATTGGTGTGGGTTACTTTTTTCATGGTGTTATTGAGCGGCGTTGCTTTTGCCAAAGAAACAGCTGGTTTTGAGGAAGGGGTTGATTATCAGCTAATAAAGCCAGCTCAACCGACGGATGATCCAGACCGTATCGAGGTCGTGGAAATATTTTGGTACGGTTGTCCGCATTGTTATCATTTTGAACCCACATTGGGGCCTTGGGTAGCTAGTGTGCCTAAAGATGTGAATTTTTATCGCTTGCCAGCCGTTTTTAATGAGCTATGGGAAGTGCATGCTAGAGCCTACTTTACGGCTGATATTTTAGATGTTCTAGATGAATCTCATGCTGCTTTATTTCATGCGATGCACGCGGAGCATAAAACAATTAATACGGTAGAAAAGTTAGCTGTTTTCTATGCACAGTATGGTATTGATCAAAACTTATTTAAGAAAACCTATCGTTCGTTTGTCGTGAACACCAAGGTCGCTAGGGCGAAAGACATAGTGCAGCGCTATGGTGTGACGGGTGTGCCGGCGATGGTTGTAGGCGGTAAGTACCTTATAACGGGCGCTATGGCAAAGAGTTATGAAAATATGTTAAAAATTATCAATTTCTTGGTGGAAAAAGAAAGAAAGTCTAAGTAGAGGTGATAATCAAACATCATATATTTAGCGGCAGTTCTCGTTGATAAATGTGTTAAGTTCCTCGCGTTTTTTGGTTTTATCGTCAGGACTCAACCTAGAATAGTTTCCATCAGCATCTTTGTATAAACGATTGCCACCATAGTCTAGTTCGGCAAGGTTCTTTTTACTGGTTTCGCACCGCTCTTGAAGGCGCCTCTTCTCGTTGGCTTGTTGCTGTATTTTGTCATTAGCGGCTTTGCGGTCAGCATTAGATTTAGCTATCTCGTTTGCGCTGTCTTGAATGGATGTGGGGTCCTTTTCACTATCAATAATTCCGCTGGATTTGACGAAAACCTTCTTGACGTCGATGTTTTTATCGCGGGGAGGTCGCTGGCCATAATGGGTGTTACCTTGTTCATTAACCCACTTATAAATTGCGGCGTAGGATGAATGGGCGAAAAATAAGCAAAAACAAATAATCAAAGCGCGATACATACTTAAATCCTTATAGTTTATGTATGGTGAATATCTTTTAGTGCCAGTATATAGTAGTTATTGATTAATGAAAGAGCTTGACCCAGTGCGCAAAAATTAGTATTTTGTCGAGTTCGATTGCGCGTTGTAATCAGGTCGGTTTTAGATCGAATCAATTCATTTGAATTTTGGAGAGTTGTTGTGGAGTTAAGTGGCGGTGAGATCGTCATCCAGTCCTTGAAAGATGAGGGTGTGGAATACGTGTTTGGGTACCCTGGTGGGTGCGTATTACATATATATGATGCTATTTTTAAGCAGGACGATGTCAAGCATGTGCTTGTGCGCCATGAACAAGGTGCCACGCATGCGGCAGATGGTTACGCGCGATCATCTGGCAAGCCAGGCGTAGTATTAGTGACATCTGGTCCGGGGGCTACAAATGCGGTGACTGGCATTGCGACAGCTTATATGGATTCTATTCCAATGGTTGTTATAACAGGACAAGTGCCACGTCCTGTTATTGGGACAGATGCATTTCAAGAAGTGGATACGGTTGGTATTACTCGTCCTTGTGTGAAGCATAATTTTTTGGTGAAAGATGTTGCGGATATTGCGGAAACGATGAAAAAAGCGTTTTATTTAGCAACATCCGGTCGTCCAGGCCCAGTGGTGGTTGATATTCCAAAAGATATTACTGATCCTAATGTTAAGGTTCCGTATCAATATCCGGAAGAAGTGATTATGCGCTCATATAAGCCAACGGTTAGCGGTAATATTGGTCAGACACGAAAAGCAATAAAGCTCATCAAAGAAGCTAAACGCCCTGTTATATATAGTGGCGGTGGTGTTATTTTGGGTGAAGCGAGTGATGAGTTAAGGCAGCTCTGCCATACATTGAATTTCCCTGTGACTCAAACATTGATGGGCCTAGGTGCATTCCCTGGTACGGATCCTCAGTTTATCGGTATGTTGGGTATGCACGGCACCTATGAAGCAAATATGTCGATGCACGACAGTGACTTAATAATTGCCATTGGTGCACGGTTTGATGACCGTGTGACGGGTAAAATCGCAGAGTTTTGCCCACATGCAAAAATCATTCATATTGATGTAGATCCAGCCTCTATCTCGAAAACAATCACGGTTGATGTGCCCATTGTTGGACAAGTTAAGCCTATCTTATTGGACATGCTTGCACAATTGAAGAGTTTGGGTGAAACGTTTGATCGTGCGCGTATAGGTGCTTGGTGGAACCAAATAGATGAATGGCGTGGTGTTGATTGTTTGGCGTATGAAAAAAATACGGATACGATCAAACCGCAATTTGTTATAGAGCAACTATATAACGTAACTAAGGGTGAAGCCTTTGTGACATCAGATGTGGGTCAGCATCAAATGTTTGCCGCACAATACTATCCATTTGATAAACCACGTCGGTGGATAAACTCCGGTGGGTTAGGAACAATGGGTTTTGGTCTACCAGCGGCCATGGGTGTTAAGTTTGCACACCCTGAAGCTGACGTTGCTTGTGTAACAGGTGAAGGCAGTATTCAAATGTGCCTGCAAGAATTGTCCACAATGTTGCAGTATGATACGCCCGTAAAAGTGATTAATTTAAATAATGGCTATTTAGGTATGGTGCGTCAATGGCAGGAATTCACCTATAAAAGTCGTTATTCACACTCGTATCTTGAGGCATTGCCTGACTTTAAAAAGTTAGCAGAAGCATATGGCCATATCGGTATGCAAATCACCAAAAAAGAAGATGTTGAGCCTGCGTTAAGAGAAGCATTTTCGATGAAAGACCGTACCGTTTTTATGGATTTCTTGACCGATACCAAAGAAAATGTGTACCCGATGATTGAAGCGGGTAAAGCGCATAACGATATGGTGATGGCGCCCAGTTCAAAATATAAAAGGATACTGGCATGAGTCGTCAGCATATTATTTCAGTCTTGTTGGAAAATGAAGCGGGTGCCTTGTCACGTGTTTCGGGCTTGTTTTCCGCTAGAGCGTATAACATCGAGTCGTTAACAGTAGCGCCAACTCAAGACCCTACTTTGTCGCGTTTAACATTGGTGACTGTGGGGAATGATGAAACAGTTGAACAGATTAAGAAGCAGCTGAACAAATTAATTGATGTGGTTAAGTTAATTGATTTATCAGAATCTTTTTCACTAGAGCGAGAGCTTGCTTTACTGAAAGTTAAAAAGACTGATGTAATGGTGCAAAAAATTGAAAATTTAAGCGCAGAATCTTTAGCGCGTGTTACCGATGATACTGATGATTATTTAATCATTGAATTGACGGGGGAAAAGGTTTGGTTGGATGATTTCTTATCTTCAGTCGAAGATGAAGTACTAGAAGTCGTTCGGACAGGTGTAATTGGTCTTTCTCGTGGCGAAAGATCACTGACGGTGTAAGTGGTGTCTTGCATCGGCAAGGCAGTTGAATTTTAATAAAACTAAGGAAAAACATGAATATTTACTACGATAAAGACGCAGATCTTTCAATCATTAAAGGTATGACGGTTGCCATTATTGGCTATGGTTCGCAAGGCCATGCTCACGCAAATAACTTGAAAGACTCTGGTGTTAATGTTGTTGTAGGCTTAAGAGCTAGCTCTTCATCAGTGGCTAAAGCGCAAGAAGCAGGCCTAGCAGTTAAAGAAGTTCCTGAGGCAGTTGCTAGTGCGGATATGGTAATGATTTTAACGCCAGACGAATTTCAATCTGAGCTATATAAAACTGAAATTGAGCCAAACTTAAAGCAAGGCGCAACGTTAGCGTTTGCTCACGGTTTTGCTATTCACTATAACCAAGTCGTTCCACGTGGCGACTTAGATGTTGTGATGATTGCGCCTAAAGCACCTGGCCATACGGTACGTAATGAATTTAAAAATGGCGGCGGTATTCCTGATTTAATTGCTATTTTTCAAGATGCATCAGGTAAAGCTAAAAATGTAGCGCTTTCATATGCGTCAGCAATTGGCGGTGGTCGTACAGGTATTATCGAAACAACCTTTAAAGACGAAACAGAAACGGATTTATTCGGTGAGCAAGCCGTCCTATGTGGCGGTGCTGTTGAATTGGTAAAAATGGGTTTCGAAACATTAGTAGAAGGCGGTTATGCACCAGAAATGGCGTATTTCGAATGTTTGCATGAACTTAAGTTGATTGTTGACTTAATGTACGAAGGCGGCATTGCTAATATGAACTACTCAATTTCAAATAACGCTGAATACGGTGAGTACGTAACAGGTAAAAAAGTGATTAATGATGAATCTCGTGAAGCGATGCGTGAAGCACTTAGAAATATTCAAAATGGTGAATATGCAAAACAGTTCATTATTGAAGGTGCAACTAATTACCCATCAATGACAGCGAATCGCAGAAATAATGCAGCTCACGAAATTGAGCAAGTAGGTGGTAAATTGCGTGAAATGATGCCTTGGATTACGGCAAATGCACTAGTGGATAAAACTAAAAACTAGTCTTTTTTTCACTATAATAAAGAAGCGGCCGTTTTGACGGCCGTTTTTTTTGCCATAAAGTAGCGGTTGCTGAGCTATACTAAAAGTATTATTAGGGGAGTTAGTTGTAGATGAAAGAAACAAAAAAACAGCCGTCAAAAGGGCTTTATTTATTGCCAAACCTGTTTACAACAAGTGCTTTATTCGCTGGTTTTTATGCCATTACGGGTGCGATTAATGAGCATTTTGAAATATCGGTTATCGCTATTTTTATTGCGATGGTGCTGGATGGCCTTGATGGTCGAGTGGCACGAATGACAAATACACAAAGCGAATTTGGTGCGCAGTACGATAGTTTGGCAGATCTCGTTTCATTTGGCGTTGCTCCTGCTGCGTTGGCTTATTCTTGGGGGCTATCATCGTTCGGCAAATTTGGTTGGATTGTTGCTTTTGTTTATGCAACGTGTGGGGCGCTGCGTTTGGCACGCTTTAATGTGCAGCACAGTACAGCCGATAAACGGTATTTTCAAGGCTTAGCCAGCCCAGCTGCTGCTGCACTGGTAGCGGGTTATATCTGGTTAATGGAAGATTATCAGCTCTCCGGTACTGTAGAAACCATTGGTCTTTCATTGGTGACCTTATGTGCTGGCTTATTAATGGTGAGTAATATTCGATATCACAGTTTTAAGGAGCTTAACTTTACAGGTAAAGTTCCCTTTGTTGTTGCGGTGATAGTGATGCTGGTCTTAGCGCTAATTTACGCGGCTCCCCCGTTGGTATTGTTTATTGTTTGTTTGGCGTATGCGCTCTCAGGTATTGCACTAACGATGAGCTTGTTAAGGCGCAGGCGGCGAGAAAAGAAGGTCGAAACACCTGAATGACAATATCAGCTAGGCAGTTAGAGTACTTGGATACTATGGGTGTTCAAGTTTGGCAGGAAAGAGGGAGGCATGAGACACAGGCGCCCGATGTCGATAATGAAAATTTAGGCCTTGAAGCTGAGAGTCTTGCAGAGCTTCATACGTTAGCAACAGACTGTCAACGTTGTGATGCGTCAACAACGCGAAAGCAAGTCGTGTTTGGTGATGGTCCGGTGCAAGCGGATTGGCTAATAGTGGGTGATTTTCCATCAGAAGAAGACGACTTTCAAGGTCGGCCGTTCACAAGTAATGCGGCTCGTTTATTATCAGAAATGTTGTTAGCTATTGGTATTAAAGAATCGGACAGCTATTTAACAAATAGTGTTAAGTGTTATGCAGTGAGTGCCGACTCAGGCCAAGCAGCGTTATCATCATGTAGACCTTATTTGCTCCGCCAAATTGAGTTAGTGAACCCGGCGGTGATTTTAGTATTAGGTGAGCAGGCAGCTCAAAGCTTGCTTAAGTCAGATGGTACGTTCGCGACCCTTATAGGCAAAGCACAGCGGGTGGATGATATTTCTCCGCTGATTGTAGTCACTCATCATCCTCGTTATTTGTTAGAGTCCCCCTTGGCTAAAGCACAGGCATGGGATGCTATGCAGTTAGCGAGCAACATCGTTAATAATCGTCATGTGGGGTAGATTACAAAGCTTATTAGGGATTGTTAAGAAAAAACCACTGTATATTCGCTCGTTAAAAGAACAGGATATTGCCGCAGTGATGTCGATAGAGCGGCAAATGTACAACTACCCGTGGAGTGAGGGTATTTTCAGAGACTGTCTTAATGTGGGGTATTCAAACTGGGCATTTATTAAAGATGATCAATTTATAGGTTACGCGATTTTATCTGTAGCGGTGGGCGAAGCGCATATCTTAAACATTTGTTTAGATCCTTTATATAAAGGCCAAGGGCTTGGGCAACAGTTTCTAGTAGAGTTAATAGGCGTGGCGAAGAAAAAAAATGCTGACAGTATTTTTTTAGAGGTTCGTCCTTCCAATACAGCGGCGGTTAAACTGTATAAAAAAGCCGGATTTAAACAAATCGGCCAACGCAAAAATTATTACCCAGCCGCCGATGGTAAAGAAGATGCTATCGTTCTCTCATTGGATTTAACAGTAAATCCTGCTTAAAAACCGCTTTAAGAATTATTAGCTCACAATCGCTTGCCGTATAATGCCCAGACATTATTGTGAGTATTCAATGAGCATGTCTAACGAATTCAAAAAACGGCGAACGTTCGCCATCATCTCCCACCCCGATGCGGGTAAAACGACACTGACCGAAAAATTGTTGCTGTTTGGGGGCGCGATTCAGGTCGCAGGTTCCGTTAAAGGGCGCAAAGCATCACGTCATGCAACGTCAGATTGGATGGAAATGGAGCAAGAGCGAGGTATTTCGATTACCACCTCTGTGATGCAATTCGAGCATAATGAAAAGCTGCTGAATCTACTGGATACACCAGGGCACGAAGACTTTTCTGAAGATACCTATCGAACGCTTACCGCGGTTGACTCGGCATTAATGGTGATAGATTGCGCTAAAGGTGTGGAAGCACGAACGATTAAATTAATGGAAGTGTGTCGTTTACGCGATACACCCATTATTACCTTTATCAATAAGTTGGATCGAGAAGGGCGTGAGCCTTTAGAGTTGATTGATGAGGTTGAGTCGGTGCTAAAGATTGAATGCGCGCCAATGACTTGGCCAATCGGTATGGGTAAGCGTTTCAAAGGGGTTTATCACCTTTATAATGATGAGGTGCACGTCTTTAGCCCGACACACGGCGGCAAAATTGCTACCGGCGAAATATTTAAAGGCTTAGATGATCCAAAATTAAAAGAGCTAGTGGGTAACGAGGTTGATGACTTTTTTGAAGAGCTGGAACTGGTACGCGAAGCCAGCACACCCTTCGATATAGAGGCTTATTTATCGGGCAAACAAACCCCCGTTTTTTTTGGTTCTGCGGTTAATAACTTTGGTGTTGGGGAGTTGCTGGATGCTTTTGCAGAGTACGCACCTGCACCTCAGTCTCGACACGCAGTTGAGCGTGAAGTGATGCCAGAAGAGGAAAAATTCACTGGCTTTGTTTTTAAAGTTCAAGCAAATATGGATCCCGCACATCGTGACCGTATTGCGTTTATGCGCATTTGTTCAGGTGAATATTCGCAAGGTATGAAAATGAGCCATGTGCGTATTGGTAAAAATATTCAAATAGGTAATGCGATTACCTTTCAGGCCGATAGTCGAAAAAATGTAGAACAGGCTTTTGCGGGTGATATTATCGGGCTGCATAATCATGGGACTATCCAAGTTGGTGATACGTTTACGCAAGGTGAGAAGTTGAAATTTGGTGGTATTCCTTATTTCGCGCCGGAACTATTTCGCCGCGCAGTTTTAAAAGATCCACTGCGTATGAAAGCGCTTCAAAAAGGGCTCACACAATTGACTGAAGAAGGCGCAACACAGCTGTTTAAACCACTCAGAAATAATGATTTGATACTGGGTGCGGTGGGGGTGCTTCAGTTTGAAGTGACCGCACAACGTCTAAAAAGCGAATATAACGTAGAGTGCGTGTATGACAATGCACCGATAACGGCGGCACGTTGGGTGAGTTGCGACGATCCGAAAAAATTTGAAGAGTTTAAAAAGAAGGCGCACGATAGCTTGGCTGAAGATGGCGGTGGTTATCTGGTATATTTAGCGAAGACGAGAGTAAATTTATCTTTAACACAAGAGCGTTGGCCAGATATTACCTTTAGCGCGACACGTGAACTGTAAATATAAATAGCAGGAGTAAGTGATGACTGAAAAAAATTATACAATAGATGCATTGGAGCTTGGCCCAATGGAAAATTTTATCTATCTGATACAAGACCATGCGACTAAACGAGCAGCAATCGTTGACCCTGCTTGGGATGTACCGAAGGCGATTGAGTTAGTCAATCAACGTGGATATAAAATCACGGATATTTTATTAACGCATAGTCACCCTGATCATATCAACGGCATTTCAGATGTGTTGAATGTATTTGATGCAGAGCTTCACCTGCTTAAAGAAGAAGCAGAATTTTGGGGTGAGCACGAAGGGTCACCCACTTTGCATCACGGTGGTGATGAAGTCATGTTGGGTAAAACGCCGATTAAAATGCTGCATACACCTGGGCATACACCGGGTTCAACCTGCTACCACGTAGACGACCAGTTATTAACAGGGGATACGATGTTTGTATTTGGCTGTGGACGGTGTGATTTTACCGGTGGTGACCCAGAAGTGATGTTCAAAACACTGAATAAAATCCGTACCGATTTGCCTAGTTCAACCACTATTTTGCCTGGGCATAATTATGCAGTGAAGAAAACATCCACGCTAGAAGAGCAGATTAAGGGTAACCCTTTTTTACATCACCATAATGTACAAGATTTTGTGCAATACAGAATGAATACGCCGAAACGTAAAAGCCCTTATGAGGCAGAACCAGAGTCAAGTTGCGGGCACGATCACTGAGCCTAAAAGATGGCGTATGAGTTTAAAGACGATGATGTGATTTGCAGTTGTACAGGCATCACAAAACAAAAGCTCTTAAGCGTTATTAAGGCTGAAGGTATAGACACACTCGAACAAGTAAGAGAAAAAACGCGAGTTAACGTCGCTTGCGGCATGTGTGTTTATATTGTTGAAAAGCTACTCACTGAAGGCTGAGTATTTTCCTCTAAGCCGTTTTGTCGGTTAGTAAAAAAACGTGTTCAAGCATGCGCGTTACGCCTCTATCTTTGAAGCGTTTTGATGCATCTAGAATATCCTCAGACTGCAAACATTGAATATCATATCGTGAAGAGAAATACTGATGTACTTCGTCGGGCGGTACTGAAAAGGGAGGGCCCTTCATTTCATGTTGCGGATAGTCAACAGTGATCAGTAGTCGCTGCGCTTTATTGGGCAATATTTCATCTAATTTTTTGACATAACTCGAGCGCATCTCCGGTGGAAAGGCAATCAGCGATGCGCGGTCGTAAACGAGATGGTGGCCCGTTAAATCAGCAGCTGTTAGTTGGAATAAGTCACCGCATAGTAGGGTTAAATTTGCATAGCGATACTCAATGAATCGCTCATGCTGAATAATCGAGGGTGTGAGCTTGTTTTCACTGAAAAAATCATCAATGGCCTTTTTGCTCAACTCAATACCAATAACGTGCTCTACTTGTTCTGCCAACCAGATAAGGTCTTTGCTTTTTCCGCATAGGGGAACAAAAACAGACGTCTTTGATTTCTTTTTGAGCGCACCAAAGTACTTTATAAGATACGGGTTAACTTCATTTAAGTGAAAACCAATTTCACTTTTTGCCCAACGTTCATGCCAAAAGTTAGTCTCCATAATGTCAGTCTATTGATGGGTGGCTGCTTTTAGGTGTGCAATAACTTGATCTAGGGGGATATCTTGATTGTCGCTATCTGTTCTGGCGCGATACTCAACCATGCCGTTATCTAAGCCTCTATCACCCAGTACGATACGATGAGGAATGCCGATTAGCTCCATGTCAGAAAACATAAAGCCGGGGCGTACCTTTCTGTCATCAAATAATACGTCAAAGCCAGCATCTTTTAGCTCTATGTATAGTTTTTCAGCGGCTGTTTTAAGGCGTTCAGATTTATGCATATTCATCGGTAACAACGCTATTTGGAAAGGGGCTAATGCAGGCGGCCAAATAATGCCTTTATCATCATGGTTTTGTTCAATAGCGGCAGCAATAACGCGTGTAATACCAATGCCATAACAGCCCATAGTCATGATTTGGTTTTTACCATTTTCGTTCAGCACAGAGGCGTTCATCGCTTCGCTGTATTTAGTGCCTAGTTGAAAAATATGCCCGACTTCAATACCGCGTGCAATGGTGAGAGTGCCTTTCCCATCAGGGCTGGCGTCACCTTCAACCACTTGGCGAATATCTTCAATGCGAGTTGGTTCTGCTAAATCGCGGCCCCAATTTACGCCCGTGTAGTGCATGTCATTTTCGTTAGCACCGCAAATAAAATTCGCCATCTTGGCCGCGCTACGGTCAACAATCATTGGTACGCCTAAATTTATCGGGCCGATATAGCCCGCATCACAGCCAGCTGCTTGTGAAATATCAGCATCACTAGCCATGGTTAGGGGTGATGCCACGCCGTCTAATTTTTCGGCTTTAATGTCGTTCAGTGAGTGGTGGCCACATAATAAAAGAGCCACAACGGTATCGTCGTCCCCTTTAACGAGTAAGGTTTTTAAACATTGCGCGGTAGTCACGTTTAAGAAGTTGCTGATTTCTTCAATGCTGCGTTGGTTTGGAGTGGCTACCTTTTCTAACGTTTGGTTAGCATCGGCGCGCTGTTCAGTTGGCGCGAGTGCTTCTGCTTTTTCAACATTCGCGGCGTATTGGCTTTCGGTGGAAAAGGCAATAGCGTCCTCACCAGAATCAGCCAGTACGTGAAATTCATGTGAAGCATTACCACCAATAGAACCGGTGTCAGCCAGTACGGGGCGGAAGTTAAGGCCCAAGCGGGTGAAGATGTTGTTGTAGGCTTGAAACATGCGGTCGTATGTTTCTTGTAGTGATTCGTCGCTTAAGTGAAACGAATAGGCATCCTTCATAATAAATTCGCGTGAGCGCATAATGCCAAAACGTGGGCGAATTTCGTCGCGAAATTTAGTTTGTATTTGGTAGTAATTAATCGGTAACTGTTTGTAGCTCTTGATTTCATTCCGCGCTAATTCAGTGATGATTTCTTCATGCGTTGGGCCTAAGCAAAATTCGCGGCCATGCCTGTCATGTAAACGAGCTAATTCAGGGCCATATTGTTCCCAACGGCCAGATTCTTGCCATAGTTCAGAGGGCTGCACGACGGGCATTAACACTTCCAGCGCGCCTGCATCGTTCATTTCTTCGCGAACGATTTGTTGAGCTTTTTGCAGCACACGTACGCCTAGGGGTAGCCAATTGTATAAACCAGCCGCTAACTTGCGAACAAGTCCAGCGCGAATCGTTAACTGATGGCTAATGATTTCGGCATCTGAAGGGGTTTCTTTAACAGTGTTAAGTGGGAATTGACTAGTACGCATAATTGGTTTCTTGGGTTAATGAAGTTCAGGTGAAGCGCGACATTTTACGCTGAAAAATGCTGACTACCTAGTAGACGATGGAAAAGATATCCTTAGGCGGCTTGCTGCCAACGTTTCAGCTTTCTATCCAGTGTGCGGCGAGAAATCCCCAAATTGTTCGCGGCTTGAGATTTATTGCCATTACTCTCATCGATAACCTTAAGGATGTGTGCCTTCTCGAGTGATTTTAGGCATCGTGTGCTTGTAGCTGGCGAATGGTTTTTATTTATCGGTAGCTTCTCATGTAACGGGGTGCCTAAGAGTAACGAGCGTTCAATATGGTTGCGCAGCTCGCGAATATTGCCGGGCCAGTCATGCGCTTTTAATGCATTGATTGATTCGGTTGATATGCTAGGTTTTGATAGCTCGTGTTCCTCACAAAGTTGGGAGACAAAGGTTGTGGTGAGTGCCTCAATATCATCTGGGCGTTCACGAAGGGGAGGGGCGGTAAAGGGGACGACACTTAAGCGATAATATAAGTCTGCTCTGAATAAACCTTGTTTAACGAGGTCTTTTAGGCGTTGGTTAGTCGCAGCGACGATACGGACGGAGGTGTTATATTCTTTGTCTGAACCAACAGGACGAATCGTTTTTTCTTCTAAAAGATGCAAAAGTTTTGGTTGGGAGTCTAGTGGAAGCTCACCAATTTCATCTAAAAAAAGGGTGCCGTTTTGCGCTGTGGCGACTAGTCCCTTTCGTGCGTCCTTTGCACCTGTAAAAGCGCCTTTTGCGTGGCCAAATAATTCAGTTTCTAGTAGATGTTGACTAAAGGTTGCACAGTTAATGGATACAAAGGGACCTTTACGTTGGCTGAGATCATGAATTTTTCTAGCTAATAAGCTTTTGCCGGTACCTGTTTCGCCGTCTAATAAAATTGGTGTGTTTTTAAGGGCGACACGCTGAATATCATCCAATAGTTTGACGATAATGGGGTTATTGCCAAAAAATGAGTGGCGGTCGCGAATAGCTTTGCGAAGCTGAGGGTTTTTTGGAGTGTTCATGAAAAATAGTGATGAGACATTCTGTCAAAAGACTTTGTATCTTGAGACAAAATGTCACATAAGTCTAGTGCATCTTTGATACGTGATTAAGTAGGATTCAGAAAATTTTTTATTAATCAGTTAGTTGAAGAAATAGCAAACCCGTTGGCATTGGTTTTGCTTTGTGCCAACAGGTATTTTGGGAATCAATAATAAGGAAAAACGAATGAAATTTAATAAGTTAGCGTTAGCAATGGCCGTTTGTGCCGGATTATCATCACCAGCACACGCCGGTTCGGAGCTTAAAACGCTGCTCATGTTGCTGCATGAAAATGGCACGATATCAGATGCGCAATATCAACGTGTATTAGCCGAAGCGCACGCTTCAGAACAAAAAACGGTAGCGCAGGCAGCCGAGATTCAAGAAAAGCTTGATAAGGCAACAAGCGTTGAAGTGAATGTTGATAAAGGTGGCTTGGCTGTTAAATCACGTGATGGCGATTTCACTACAAAAATCGGCGGTCGAATGCAGTTAGATTCAGCTTGGTATGGCGAAGATGATTCGGCAACAGGTAGTACGTTGGGCGATGGTACGAAGGTACGCCGTGCAAGGCTTTATATTAAAGGCACGGTAAATAAAGATTGGTTCTATAAGTTTGAATATGATTTTGCCGGAACAGGGGATACAAGAAAAGGCATTACCGATATTTGGGTGGGTTATAACGGGTTTGATTTTGCAGGCCTAAGTGTTAAGGCTGGGCACTTTAGAGATCCTTTTATGCTGCAAGATCAAGTGAGTGATAATAATACGCAATTTACCGAAAGAGCGTCTATTGATGCCTTTACGGCAGGCAGACATATTGGCGTAATGGGCAGCATTAACCGTCAGCACTGGACAACAGCACTTGGTGTGTTTGGTGATAAAGCGAGTACCAATGGTGGCTCAGATGATGAAGGTTGGGGATTAGGGGGGCGTGCTACTTGGATGCCAGTGAATGAAAAGGGCTCGTTAGTTCATTTAGGGTTGGCGGCAAATTACCGTAGTAGCCGTGGTGGTGAGGTTCAATTCAAACAGCAGCCGGAAACCAACATATCAGGCGTGAATTTTGTGGATACGGGCAAACTAATGGATGTTGATAGCTACCTATCATTAGGGGCTGAATTAGCGGTTGTTCAAGATAGGTTTTCTGGCCAAATGGAATATATCCGTACTCAGTTAGACCGCGAGACGACAAGCGACCCTACATTTGATGGTTGGTACGCACAAACAGGTTGGTTCCTAACGGATGATACGCGCCCGTATACTCACAAAGGTGCAAAATTTAAAGCCGTTAAACCGAATAGCCCGTTTGGTAACGGTGGTATGGGTGCGTGGGAACTAGCGCTTCGCTATAGCACGATTGATTTAGTGGATTCTGGCATAGACGGTGGTGAGATGGACAATATGACACTGGGTCTAAATTGGTTTCCAGTAGCAGGTTTACGTTTTTCTGCCAACTACATCAAAGTATTAGAAGTGGACGGTGGAGCGCACGAAAATGAAGAAGCCGACATTATGCAGCTTCGCGGTCAATGGGCATTCTAGGCAATGAAATGCGGCTTTTATTAGCCGTCTTAAGTGTTATGAATAAAATTAATGACTTAAGTAAGAGGGGATGTTAGATGAGAATAATTAAAGCAGTGTTATTTGTAGGTTTAAGTACATTAGCTATGGTGGCACCGGCCAGCTTAGCATCGGATGTGCTTAGAATGTCAACCACCACCAGTACAGAAAACTCAGGGTTATTGGCGGTGTTAAACCCTGCGTTTGAAGCGCAGTACGGTATCAAGCTTGAAGCGATTGCGGTCGGTACAGGTAAAGCATTGAGAATGGGTGCACAAGGTGATGTTGATGTGGTGTTTGTTCATGCGCCAGGCGCAGAATTGAAATATGTTAAGTCTGGTGATTTTATTGATCGTAAAGCTGTGATGCATAATGACTTTGTGCTGATAGGGCCGGCCAATGACCCAGCAAGATTAGCCACGGCGGGGACCGTCGAAGAAGCATTGCAAAGAATTGCCGATGTAGAGGCGGCTTTTATTTCTAGGGGTGATGACTCAGGCACGCATAAGAAAGAAAGGCTTTTATGGCAAAAAGGGGGTGTTACACCTGTCGGAGATTGGTATGTAGACGTGGGCCAAGGCATGGGTGCCGTGCTAAATATAGCGAATGAAAAGCAAGCATATGCATTAACAGACCGAGGTACTCAAATTGCTTTTGCTGATAAAGTGTCGTTGAAGGTATTGTTTGAAGGAGATGATGCTTTATTTAACCCCTACCATGTGATGGCTGTTAACCCTGAAAAGCATAAAGGCGTTAAGTACGACCTAGCAATGAAGTATATTAAATTCGTAACGAGCAAAGAAGGTCAAGACATCATCGCGAGCTTTCGCAAAGGTGGTCAGCAGTTGTTTTACCCTGACGCTCAGTAATTAACGCTAGCTTAAGCTTGATAAGCGCCCTCTATCAAATAGAGGGTGTTTTTTATGCTGATTATTTAGCGCGCGACCAAAAAGAGGCGAGCAGTGAGCCCGTCAAATTATGCCACAAGGAAAATAGAGCGCCTGGTAAGGCGGCAACTGGTGCGAAGTATTTAACAGCCAAGGCCACAGCCAAACCAGAGTTTTGCATACCAACTTCAATCGACAGGGTTTTGCATGTGCGTTGATCCATACCAAACGCACGAGGCAACCAATACCCCACGACTAAGCCAAGAGCATTATGCATGGCAACAGCGGCAATCAATAAGGCTCCAACAGAGCCTAAACGAGATTGATTGAGTGCGACAATAATGGCAATAATTAACACGATGGCAAAGACAGAAATCAACGGAAATACCTGCCTAGTTGAGTGTAAAAAACGGCCAAAAACTTGATTAACAATAACCCCTGCAGCGACGGGTAAAATAATAATCTTTACGATATCCATGAGCATTTTCATTGCCGGTACATCAACGTGCTTTCCAAGATAGAGCAGGCTTAATGTAGGGGTGGCAATGACCGCCAATAAGGTCGAGAAAGTAGTGATGGTGATAGACAAGGCTACGTTACCTTTAGCTAAATAGCAGATAACATTAGAGGCAGTGCCGCCGGGGCTTGCACCGACGAGAACCATACCACTCGCTAACGCTAGTGGTAACTGTAACCAAGTGGATATGCCCCAAGCAAAAAATGGCATACATATAAATTGCAGCAATAAACCGAGAACGATAGGCTTGGGCGATTTGAGAATACGCAAAAAATCGCTGGCTTTCAGACTGATGCCCATGCCAAACATCACCAGGCCGAGCAAGAAAAAGAGGCTAGGTTTTAGCGGTATAAATAGGCCAGGCAGTGCATAAGCGACGAGGGACAATAATATCGCCCAAACGGGGAAAAGTTTAGTGGCGGTGTTAATCAAAATAAGTCCTTTTTATGCCGACTGGCTATTGATAGCTTTGCTTAGGAAGTCTTTAAGGTAATGTCCCGTGTGAGAATCACTACATTGAGCAACGGCTTCAGGCGTGCCTTCAGCGATAACTTGACCGCCACCATCGCCACCTTCGGGACCCATATCAATGACCCAATCAGCCGTTTTTATAACATCGAGATTATGCTCAATAACAACGAGCGTATTTCCGTGGTCACGCAGCGTATGTAAAACGGTGAGTAACTGCTGAATATCGGCAAAGTGTAAGCCGGTGGTGGGTTCATCAAGGATATATAAGGTTTTGCCTGTGTCGCGTTTCGATAATTCACGAGATAGCTTCACGCGCTGAGCCTCTCCACCGGATAAGGTGACGGCATTTTGTCCTAAGGTGATATAGCCAAGCCCCACGTCCATTAGAGTTTGGAGTTTTCTAGAGATGACGGGTATGGCGTCAAAAAATACACAGGCATCCTCAACCGTCATTGACAGTACCTCGTGGATGGTTTTGCCTTTATAGCGAACCTCTAAGGTTTCTCGACCGTAACGTTGGCCTTTACAGCTTTCACAATTGACGTAAACATCGGCAAGAAAGTGCATTTCTACCTTAATAACGCCATCCCCTTTACAGGTTTCACAGCGGCCACCTTTTACGTTAAAGCTGAATCGGCCTGGTGTATAACCGCGTGATCGAGCTTCTGGGGTTGCCGCAAATAGCTCCCGAATCGGTGTGAAAAGCCCCGTATAAGTGGCAGGGTTTGAGCGAGGCGTACGGCCAATCGGGCTTTGATCGATGTCGACAACTTTATCAATCTGTTTTAAGCCATCAACACCATCATTGGCTGCGATGGGCAGCGATGATTTATTGAGTACTTTTGCGACGGTTGGGTACAAGGTTTCGTTGATCAGGGTTGATTTTCCTGAACCAGACACGCCCGTGACGCAAGTAAATAAACCGATAGGGATATCAACGCTAACATTTTTTAAGTTGTTGGCGCGAGCATTATTAATGCGCAACTTTTTTGTCGTATCGGCTTGGTGGCGCTTGTTTGGCACGGCAATATATTGCTGCCCCGACAGGTATTGCCCGGTTGTCGAGTTGGGGTTGTTGATAATCTCCTGTGGCGTGCCTTGAGCAATAATTTCTCCGCCATGAATACCAGCTTTTGGCCCAATATCAACCACATGGTCAGCGGCTAAAATAGCATCTTCATCGTGTTCAACAACAATAACGGTATTGCCGATGTCACGCAGGTGGAACAGCGTATTGATGAGGCGTTGATTATCTCGTTGGTGCAAGCCAATGGACGGTTCATCTAAGACATACATAACGCCTACAAGCCCGGCACCAATTTGGCTGGCTAGGCGTATTCGTTGAGCCTCGCCGCCCGACAATGTGTCTGCGCTTCGGTCTAGCGAAAGGTAGTCTAAGCCCACGTTAATTAAAAAATCGAGACGGGCTTTAATTTCCTTGATGATTTTTTTGGCGATTTCGCCACGATGCCCAGCAAGTTCTAGAGAGGCAAATAGGGCGCTAGATTGGCGAATGGAAAGGTTGGTGATGGCAGGCAAGGTGTGCGTATTAACAAAGACATGGCGAGCAGCGGTGTTTAAACGTTGGCCATGACAGTCTGGGCAGGCTTTGCTCGATAGGTACTTGGCCAATTCATCTCGCACGGTACTCGAATCGGTTTCACGATAGCGACGTTCCATACTATGAATAACACCCTCAAAAGGGTGAGTACGTTTAACTGATTCGCCCCGGCTGTTGAGTGTTGTAAAGTTGATTGGTTCATCACCACTACCAAATAAAATAGCGTGTTGGATTTCTTCTGAGTAAGAATTAAACGGCTCTTCTGGATCAAAATGATAATGTTTTGCCAGCGACATGACCATTTGGTAGTAGTACATATTACGCTTATCCCAACCGCGGATAGCGCCACCGGCAAGGCTAATATCGGGGCTATGTAATACTTGTGTAGAATCAATGTATTGTTTAATGCCTAAGCCATCACAGCTTGAGCAAGCCCCCTTTGGGCTGTTAAACGAGAAGCTTCGTGGCTCTAATTCACTGATGCTGTATCCGCATGTTGGGCAGGCAAAACGTGCGGAAAATAGAATTTCTTCGTCATCATCTATGCTGCTGATGACGGCAATGCCCTCGGTGAGCTTTAAAGCCGTTTCGAAAGACTCGGCGAGTCGAGTAGATAAATCGTTACGAATTTTGAATCGATCCACGATAACTTCTATGGTGTGTTTCTTCTTTAACTCTAACGGTGGAGCATCGTCTAGTTCAACAACTTCACCATCAATACGTGCACGAATAAAACCTTGATTGCGTAAATCACTTAACGTATTAAAGTGTTCGCCTTTACGTTCTTGGATAACAGGCGCTAATAACATCCAGCGTTTATTTGGGTTAAGCGCGAGAACAGAATCCACCATTTGAGTAATCGTTTGCGCTTCTAACGAGGTGCCGTGGTCGGGGCATTGAGGAATACCTGTTCTGGCAAATAATAGCCGTAAGTAATCATAAATTTCTGTAATCGTCCCAACTGTTGAGCGTGGGTTATGAGAGGTGGATTTTTGCTCAATAGAAATAGCCGGTGATAAGCCTTCAATGTGGTCGACATCGGGCTTTTCCATCACCGACAAAAACTGTCTCGCATAGGCTGATAACGATTCGACATAACGACGCTGACCCTCAGCGTAAATGGTGTCGAAGGCTAAAGAAGATTTGCCAGAACCGGATAGCCCCGTGATAACAATCAATTTATCTCGAGGCAGGTCAAGGTCAATTTCTTTTAAGTTATGGGTTCTTGCACCGCGAATTTGAATAGTGTCCATTTACGTGTCTAATTAAAGCGCCAAACCTGTTAATATACCCCTCTTTTTAAAGCCTAGGCAAAGTAATTATGGCTGATTCTTCAGTCCAACCATCAACCATGAGTGAACAAGAGAAAAGAGCCAGCTTAGGTTTGGCGGGCATCTTTTCTATGCGTATGCTCGGCTTGTTTATGATCTTGCCGGTGATGTCTTTGTATACCGAGCATCTCGAAGGCATTACCCCTGTTTTGCTGGGCCTGTCTATCAGTGTTTATGGTTTAACGCAGGCACTATTACAAATCCCATTTGGTTTGATGTCAGATCGTTTTGGGCGTAAAAAAATAATTACTATTGGCCTATTGTTATTTGTTGCCGGCAGTGTGGTGGCGGCCATGTCAACGACGATATACGGCATTATTATTGGCCGAGCCTTGCAGGGCAGTGGTGCAGTTGCGGCGGCAATTATGGCATTGGCTGCCGACTTAACATTAGAGCAAAATCGCACCAAAATAATGGCAACGATTGGCATCAGCATTGGCATTTCATTTGGTATCGCAATGGTACTTGGACCACTGCTAGCATCGGTCGTCGGTTTACAGGGTATCTTTTGGTTTACAGCCGTTTTGGCGATAATGGGTATTCTCATCTTGCATAAGGTGGTGCCTCAACCTAAAAAAATATCTGTGCATAAAGATGCAGAACCGATTCCCGCATTAATGGGTAAAGTGCTAAAGGATGCTCAGTTATTACGGCTTGATTTTGGTATTTTTTGTTTGCACTTAGTGATGACAGCAATGTTTGTAGTATTGCCCTTATTGATGCGGGGGAAATTAGGTATTGCTGCGGAAGATCATTGGATGGTGTATTTGCCTGTTTTGGGTTTGTCTGTTATTGCGATGGTGCCATTTATAATTATCGCGGAAAAAAAGCGCAAGATGAAAGCCGTTTTTGTCAGTGCCGTAGCAACCTTATCGTTGGCCAGCCTCGGTTTGTATTTATTTAGTGGGCACTTGTGGGGCATGCTGGTATCTTTATTTGTGTTTTTTACCGCGTTTAATTTATTAGAGGCAAGCCTGCCCTCGTTGATCTCTAAAATAGCGTTTGCCGGTGGTAAAGGGACGGCGATGGGTGTTTATTCAAGCTCGCAGTTTTTTGGTGCTTTTTGTGGCGGCTTAATGGGTGGACTGATATGGAGTAATTATGGTTTGGCAGACGTATTTTTGGTCTGTTCCTCTGTTTTATTTGTTTGGTTCTTAGTGGCTTTAAGTATGAAAGCTCCACGCCATATGAGTAGCCTGTTGAAACATGTACAGGTAGAAACGGCTGAGCAAGTAACTCAAATAACTGATAAGCTATTAGCGGTAAAAGGGGTGCTAGATGTTGGTATTTCGGTTGATGATTCAACTGCCTATCTAAAGGTAGACAATGAATTGTTAGATGAAGTGGCACTGGATGCGATCATCCCTGTGGTCAAAGAGACTGAGCTTAATATAGGCTGATAAATCAAAATTTAAACCCAAGCCCCATTGGGGCAAGAACAACCGGAGCACGACATGGCAAGTAGAGGCGTAAATAAAGTAATTTTGGTGGGTAACTTAGGTAAAGATCCTGAGATTCGTTACATGCCTAGTGGTGGAGCCGTTGCAAATGTAACGGTGGCAACATCAGAAACGTGGAAAGATAAAAACACAGGCGAGCAAAAGGAACAGACAGAATGGCACCGAGTGGTGTTTTTCAATCGCTTGGCTGAAGTCGTTGGAGAGTATCTAAAAAAAGGCTCTAAAATCTATGTGGAAGGTGCTTTGCAAACGCGTAAATGGCAGGACCAAAGTGGGCAAGATCGCTACACCACAGAAATAAAAGCCAGCACCATGCAAATGTTAGATAGCCGAGGCGGTGGCTCAGCTGAATTTTCACCAGCGGGTGGGGCGTCTAAGCCAAGTAATTTCTCATCAGCACCGGCGCAGCCTACGACAGCTCCAATGGATGATTTTGATGACGATATTCCATTCTAATTTTCACCTTTTTTAGTTTTGTTAAAATAAAAGCCCTGAGTCCATTGTTTTACAATAGCGAAGGGCTTTTTTTATGGTGTATATACAAATAATTCTTATATATTTGGTAGCACTAGGGCGCTAAGTTAATTTTATACAGATACGCTGCGATGTACTCTTTATTACATCGCTTGAATGAATGAAGAGTTGAAGTATGTTTAGTGGTTGGAATAAATGTAACACATGGAGTTAAAGGATGAGTGTTTCAACAAAAAACGTGGTCGTACTGTTATTGATTGGTTTAGTAGCGAGTATTGCTATCACAGTTGGCTGGCTATGGTTTCATAAAGAACCCTTGCCTGAAGGGTTAATTCAGGCCAATGGTCGTATTGAGGGTGATCATTACAGTGTTGCCAGCAAGTTCCCCGGTAGAGTGGTAGAACTTAAAGCACGTGAAGGTGATACGGTTACTAAAGGGCAGGTTTTAGCGCGCCTGGATGATGCACAAATACAAGCAAAGGTGATACAAGCGCAGAATGCTGTTGTTGCCGCTAAAGCTCAGTGTGATGCTGCTGAAACGTCAGAACAGCAAAGTCTACGGGATAATAATCGGCTGCAAAATTTATTAGAAAAACGATCAGTGAGTCAGCAAGAAGCAGAGCGGACTGAGCTTGCCTGGAAAGTAACTAAAGACAGGCTGGCGGCTGCGAAGGCGCAATGTGGTGTTGCTAAAGCTAGCTTGCAAGAAGTACAGAGCATTCAAGATGATTTGACGATTCGTGCGCCGGCCAGCGGCATCATTACCACTCGGCTGGCTGATGAAGGCGAAGTGGTCGCTGCGGGCAGCCCCTTGTTTGATATTGTCGATCTTGATCGGCTTTACTTAAAAGTCTATATTCCTGAAAAGGTGATAGGTAAAGTTAGACTGGGTTTAGCGGCCCGTGTATACACCGATGCCTTCCCTGATAAACCTTTTTCGGCAACAGTGCGCTATATCGCCTCACAAGCTGAATTTACCCCTAAAGAGGTTCAAACACCTGATGAACGGGTTAAATTGGTGTATGCGGTTAAACTTTATTTGGATGAGAACCCCGATCACAGCTTAAGCCCAGGTTTGCCCGCTGATACAGTTATTCGCTGGCAGGAGGATGTTGAGTGGGCCAACCCACGCTGGTGAATACCGTGGTGTCTGAGCCGATTGTAAAGGTTCAGGGTTTTTCTAAGTCCTACCGTAAAAAGCTGGCTGTGGATGGTGTGGACCTTGCCATCAATAAGGGTGAAATTTATGGCCTAATTGGTCCTGATGGTGCGGGTAAAAGCACCCTGATGAAAGCCATTGCAGGGGTGTTAACCTACGATGGCGGCCAGGTGGAGGTTTTTGGAGAAATAATCGACTCTGAGGCGGCCGCTGAGAAAATAAAAGGGCGTATTGGCTTTATGCCACAAGGGCTGGGGCAAAATCTTTACGCAGAGCTATCGGTAGAAGAAAATATCGACTTTTTTGCTCAACTTCGTGAAGTCTCTCGCGAACAGCTTATTAGTCGAAAACGTAAGTTACTGGCGATGACTCGGTTAGATAAATTTACGAACCGGCCAATGAAGTTACTATCAGGGGGTATGAAACAAAAATTGGGCTTGGTCTGCACTTTAATTCATGAGCCTGAGCTTATTATTTTAGATGAACCGACGACGGGTGTTGATCCCGTATCACGCCGTGATTTTTGGGCTATTTTGACCGCTTTATTACGAGAACAAAATATTGCTGCTCTGGTTTCTACGGCCTATATGGACGAAGCGACCCGTTTTCAACAGCTTTCTTTAATGTACGATGGCAAAGTGATTGCGGAGGGTGAACCAGATCAAATAATTGCTAAAGTTCCCGGTACCTTAGTTGAGCTAATTGCTCGTCCTCAAGCGGTAGCTTTGTCGCAACTTAAATCAATCTTTCAACAGGTTGAAGCTGTGGGTGCAGTGCTGCGGGTCTTTGTTGAAGGGCAGGAAGAAGAGGCAGCGATTAAGCAGGTAAAATCTTTATTATCAGGGCAGGAGGTTAGTGAGATACATGCCTCACAAGCTGAAATGGAAGATGCCTTTATTGCTCTATTAAGTCAGGCTAATTTGACTGATAGTGAAACAGCGCCATCAATTGACACTAATCAAGCAAGTGAAATTGATGCATCACAAAAAGATAAGCTAGCCATTGAAGCGGAGAACTTATGCCGTGATTTTGGTGACTTCAGAGCGGTAGACCAGGTCAGTTTTCAGGTTCGTTACGGTGAAATATTTGGGCTGCTGGGAGCAAACGGTGCTGGGAAGTCGACCGTCTTTAAAATGCTGACAGGCATTTTGCAGCCGACAGGCGGGGAAGGGAAAGTGGCTGGACAAGACATGTTACGCGCCAATCAAGCCATTAAAGAGCGTATTGGCTATATGTCTCAGGCATTTTCGCTCTATCAAGATATGACAGTACTGGAAAACATTCGCCTCTATGCGCGTATTTATGCGGTAGCTCGCAAAGAATTAAAACAGCGCGTCGACTGGGTGATTGCAACCGCAGGGTTACAGGGTGTCGAGAACCGTTTGGCGGGGGCTTTGCCGATGGGTATTCGTCAACGATTAGCATTAGGCTGTGCCTTGGTACACCAGCCAAAAGTATTATTTCTAGATGAACCAACCTCGGGTGTCGATCCGGTAGGACGACGACGTTTTTGGGATATTCTGATACAGATGGCGCGTGTTGAACAGGTGGCTATTCTCGTCACTACGCATTATATGAGCGAGGCAGAACACTGTGACCATTTAGCACTGATGTATGCGGGTCGTATCATTGCTGATGCAACACCGGAGCAGATGAAGGAGGCGTTGGTCAAGGCGGCTGGAGAGCTTTTAGAAGTCACCACCGATCAGCCTTTACTCGCACTTAAGTTAATCGAACAGGCTGGTTTTGAAGAGGCGGCTTTATTTGGCAAGAAAATTCACCTGCTTGCAAAGGAGCCTCAATTAGTACGCCAACAGATTGAGTCAATATTTACAGAAAATAATATTACTTTGCATTCAATTTCACATCGCCATCCGAGTTTAGAGGATGTCTTTGTCTATCAAGTTATGACGCACGAAAATGAGATGGCTCGCCATGAATATTAACCGAGTTAAAGCATTGGCTTTTAAAGAGTGGCGGGAGATTCTACGCGACAGGCTATTTTTCTCTCTCGCTTTTGTCGTACCCATTTCAATGATGTTTGTTTTTGGCTATGGCATCAAGATGGATGTTGAAAATATTCCTTTCGCCATCCTCGACCAGGATCGTTCGGCAATGAGCCGTGATTATCTCCATCTATTTATCGATTCTCGCTATTTTGATTATCAAGGCGATGTTGAACATGAGAAAGAGATTGATAACTTAATCGCAGACAGTAAAATTCGCTTCGCGATTATCGTGCCTCCAAAGTTTCAAGAAACATTACTATCAGGGCGGCCTATCGCGGTTCAATCCTTAATTGATGGCACTTTTCCGTTCCGTACATCGACCAGTAAAGGTTATGTGGCGGCCATCAATAACGCATTCAACACTCAATTGTTAACGGCGTATGTGACTCAAAGAATGGGCATAACACCCGAGCAGGCCACGGCACTCGTTAGCCCAATAAAAATTGAGATTCGATATTTGTACAATCAAGAAATTAAGAGTATTTGGTCTATTGCACCGGCGATGATGATGTTTATTCTCTTGATGACACCGCCATTTTTAACCGCATTGGGGGTTGTACGAGAAAAAGAAAATGGCTCGATTTATAATATTTATTCATCAACCGTTACTCGTGGTGAATTTTTGGTCGGCAAATTATTTCCTTACGTTGTTATCTCCAGTATCAACGTAGTGATTCTTTGGCTGATGGCCATTTTTGTATTCAGCGCACCATTCAAAGGTGATCCACTTTTTTTCTTTATCGCTTCGGTTATTTATGTGACCTGTACAACGGGGATCGGCTTGTTGGTCTCCCTGTTCGCAAAAACGCAGATATCCGCAATGATGATTACCGTCGTGGTTACCATTGTGCCAGCGGTACTCTATTCTGGGTTATTGGTACCCATTGCCTCCATGGATGAAGCCTCGCAATTTGAAGCGCATTTATTTCCCGCCATGTACTACACGGATATTGCATTGGGGAGCTTCCTTAAAGGGGTTGGAATGGAGCAACTTTGGACGCGTGTTGCCGCATTACTACTTTATACCGTCATCCTGTGGGTTGCCTCTTATAACCTTTTTCACAAACGGGTGAAAGCATGAGCCTTATGGCGCGAATCACAGAAGGAAAGAGCTATCACTGGTGGTCAAGAATGGCTGCCATGACCGGCAAAGAGTTATTGCAACTCGGTCGTGATACCGTTTTGGTCTGCGCTGTTCTTTACCTCTTTACCTTAGATGTTTTGATGGCAGGTGGCGTTAAGATGGACCTTAATCAAGGGGCCGTTGTTGTGCATGACTCAGACCATAGCATGGCGTCACGAGAGCTTATTTATCGCTTTCAACCGCCTTATTTTAAGCTATCGGGTGAGATTCTTAATGAAAAGGAAGGAATTCAATTATTAGATCAAGGTGAAGCATTAGTCGTGTTGGACATCCCTCCTAAATTTCAGCATGACTTACTTCAAGGGAAGCCGGCGGCGGTACAGGTGCAGGTCGATGCCAGCAACACCGTTCTTGGTTCACTGGCGGCCAGTTACAGCAGTCAGATTATTGGTCAATATGGTTTTGATGCCGCGCTACAACGAATGGGCCTAACAGGAGAGAGCCTGGAAACGGTCCCAATGCTCGATGATCGTCATCGTGTCTGGTACAACCCCAACCAGAAAGACGCTTGGTTTATGTCAATATCGGAACTATTAACGGTGATTACGATATTGGCGATGATGCTTCCTGCCGCCGCTGCGGTGCGGGAAAAAGAACGAGGTACTATAGAACAGTTATTAGTTTCTCCTTTAACACCGATGCAAATACTGCTGCCGAAAGTGATTTCCATGACACTGGTTATATTATTGGGAACGGCGCTGAGTGTTGGGTTAATTCTTCATGGTGTATTTGATGTTCCGATGAAAGGCAGTCTGCCGCTATTCTTTCTAGTAACGGCGCTTTATACCTTTGCAATGTCGGGCTTAGGGCTTTTTGTTTCAACCATGAGTCGAAATTTAGCCCAAGCTGCCATGCTAGTTATCATGATTATGATGCCTATTATCCTTTTATCGGGTGCCTGGACGCCACCAGAAGCCATGCCTGAAGTTATTCGCCAAGCGATGTATTTCTCTCCCCTCTATTACTATATTGAAATGGCCTATGGCATCTTGCTTAAAGGGGCGGGTTTGGCTGTTTTGTGGGATTCATTGCTGGGGCTTACCATGCTAGGAAGCGTGGTGTTTTTATTTGGTGTCTGGCGCTTTAAACGGCAATTTGGCTAGTAGGTTAAAAGAATAGGGAGAGATAGGATGCAGAAGAGCTCATTACACTACCCACATTGCTTTGAGTTATTGAGCTAATCACCCTTACCTCTCTGCGCTAGAGCAAATTGTATTCGGCTATTTGTTGGTCCATGATTTCTTGGAGTTTAAATATAATTATGGTTTAGGAGTCGGCTAATGCCAAAACAAATAACTTATGGCAAGATAAAGCTGACTAATGTTTTGAGAGACCCTCAGTGCAGCGCGTGACTTAGGTCGCTTGCATGATATTTCTTCAATTTTAATTCGCTATGGTTTTGGATATGTTGTTTGGCGATTAGGAATGGCCGGAGTTCTTTCGTAAAGCTGGGTTAAATATTAGTGACAAGAATGGACTTATTCTCACCTGAATGGATAGTGGAATTTGAAAAGTTTCAAGATAGAGTGTCAGCCTTACCTTAAAGGGGTGTCGGGCGGCAACTTGACCCTGACTTTGATATGACAGCAGAAGCCAGTCCTTTCATGCGCCGAGCGATGTTGGCGCGATATGCACCAGTTGTTCTAGCAAAACGAGGTTGGCAGGGCATTACAACAGTTATTGATCTAATAACGGGGTTGCCTAAAGATTTACGTACGGTGTTGCGTTTGATAAAAAGCGGTTCTTTTCGAGTGCAGGTTGATTTAGATGATTTGGAGCGATTTGCAGATCGTATAGATCAGTCTCTTAGTCGGTTAGCGATGAGCGGTATTGTTGCGGCATTGATTGTTGGATCGTCGATTGTTATGACTGTGCAGGGTGGTCCGACGATGTTGGGTTTGCCATTCTTTGGGCTACTAGGTTTTGCAGGAGCGGTTATTGATGCTATCGGGTTGCTGTTTTCTATTTTGAGGAGCGGCAAGAAGGAATAGTCACTAGAGACCTATAGTGTTCTTTTTTTATTTCTTGAAAACAAAAAAAGCCCCTATAAAGGGGCTTTTTTATAACTAACTAGATATTTATTTAGTTAGGCTGTCCATCGTGCCTTTTGTTTCATCAAGAAGGCTGCTTGCTTTTTCTTCAGTAGCAGCGTCAGTTGCAGTTTCTTCGCTTGCTTGAGATATCGTATCATTTGCCATATCTTTAGCGGCGTCTACAGCGCCAACCGCTTGTTCTTTAACCGTTTCTATTATCTCGGTAGTGGCTTCTTTAGTCGCATCAATCGCAGTGTTTGCAACATCAGTCGTCGCTTCACCTATTGAAGTTGAGGTTTCAGTCGTTGAGTCTACAGCATCGCTCGCCATCTCTTTTGCAGAATCCATTGCGTTGACAGTGGCTTCTTTAGCACTAGTAGCAGCTTTTTCGGCTTCTTCACAACCTGTTAAGAATAAAAAGCTTGAAACAAGTACGGCGATAAGTAAAGTTGAGTATTTCATTATTTCCCCTATATTGATTTAATGGTAAAGCTCGTTGAGCTAGATGACAGAATGTTTAGCCGAGTATAGTGAGGTTAAGTAGGTGAATGCAAGCTGAATAGATAGCGGGTGTTTAAATTAAGAATATTTTTAAAGGTTTTGAGTGAGATATATGAGTGAGAATCAACCAGATTGGCTGAGTCCAGAAGAGTATCAAATGATTGTTGGTCCATCGTTGAAGGTGGCGGCAGAACTTGCGGCGAGTCGAGGTGACCCAACATTGCTTCAAGATCTCCCAAGCATGCTATGTTTAATGCATTTGGTGACGAGCCTTAAAGATTATTATGTTGATGAATGGGCGGTGATGACTGCAATGTCTAGCCATGCATCATTAGAGAAAGCGGCAGAGGCTGCGTGTATGATGGTGTTAACAGAGGCTAATGTTGGTAAAAATGAGCTAGGATCAATGATTAGTTCGCTCGTTAGAGCATATGAACAGATACTAGGTGTTGGCATAACGGCGGAGTCAGATACGGATATACAACGAGCCTGGGAAGCGATGAAGTTTAGTGAGAATGAACAGTTCTTAGCCCTGTTAGAGCAAGCGGCTAAAAAATTTGTTATTGCTGTTGATAGTTGGGAAAGAGCGAGACATAGCATGTAGGCTAACATCATACAATAAAGCAGGTTTCGCAATTTTTTCGGTGAATTAAAAAAAGGAAATATAGTGACGTGCTTAAGTAAAAAACGACAACTGATCAAACAAAAGGCAAAAAAGCCTAATCAGGTTTCAGTAGAAAGGTGATGAGTAATAGGCGTAGAAAAATAGTCGCTGTGTGTGCCATGATCATACTTCAGCTTGGTTGCGCAACGACTCCACCGAAAAATCAAACCGATCTTTGTTCTATTTTTTATCAGAAAGGGGGTTGGTATACAGCAGCATTAGCTGCTCAGAAAAAATGGGGGACGCCTATAGCGGTGCAGATGGCAATAATCCATCAGGAATCTAATTTTCAATCTAACGTTAAGCCACCAAGAGATTGGTTCTTGGGTGTTATTCCTTTGCCTCGATCCTCAAGCGCGTATGGCTATGGGCAAGCACAAGACTCAACTTGGGATTGGTATATCAAGTCGACGGGTAGTTCAGGTGCTGATCGAGATGACTTTTCTGATGTCACTGATTTTATTGGCTGGTATAGCAATGTGTCACAGCGGAAACTAGGCGTGTCAAAATGGGATGGTGAAAAGCAATACCTGGCTTATCACGAAGGCCATGGCGGTTATAGTAGAGGGACGTATTTAGCCAAACCTTGGTTACAGCGTGTGGCAAAAAAAGTAGGTGCTGAAGCGAAACGTTATGCGTCGCAACTTAAAGGGTGTGAATCTAATTTGGATTCAGGTTGGTCCTTTTGGCCATTTTAAATTTTGTGTGCAAATAGGTGGAAAATATACGTCATTTAATGTTAACGGGGCTTTTGATTGTATTGCTTCCGAGCATGCTTTTTGCGAGAGATTCCAATTTTTTTCCGCTGCCTAATACGTTAAAACCGGATGTAAATTTTTGGCTAAAAGTTTACACAGAAGTCACAACAAGTGAAGGCTTTATTCATGACAAGGAGCATTTAAACGTTATTTATGAGCGGTTGTCTTTTACGCCTGGAACAGACTATAAAGCCCGCCAAAAGGCGATTAAGCAAAAGAAAAAATATTATCAAAATATTTTGCTTTACTTAGCAGCTAATTCGAGTAAACGTCTTGATAAAGCACGTTATAGGCATGTGAAGGCATTGTGGCCAGCAGGTACGAGCGGTAAAGAATTTAAGAAGGCGGCAGATCGGTTGCGGTTTCAGCTGGGGCAATCAGATCGGTTCAAAGAAGGCTTAGTGAGATCTGGCCGATGGCAACCGTATATAAAAGAAGAGTTCAATAAACTGGGGCTGCCGAATGAGCTGGCTTCTTTACCGCATGTGGAATCGTCATTTCGCCCCGATGCAAGGTCGCATGCCGGAGCGGCTGGTTTATGGCAATTTACGCGTCCAACAGGCCGACGCTTTATGCGTATCGATCATGTGGTGGATGAAAGGCTTGACCCGTTTCTAGCCACAAGAGCAGCAGGTTTGTTACTAAAAGATAATCACGAAATAACGGGCACATGGCCGCTTGCTTTAACCGCTTATAACCACGGCGCTGCGGGGATGAGGCGAGCGGTTAAGGCAACCGGTGGGACGGATATTGCGAAAATTGTCCGCGAGTATAAGGGGCGGACATTTGGGTTTGCCTCAAGAAATTTCTACAATGCTTTTGTCGCGGCGCATGATATTGATCAACGACCATCAACGTATTTTGGGCAAATAGAGCGTGATAAACCGATGGTAATTCAAGAAGTTAAATTGCCATCATATTATACAGCGCAAGGTTTAATGACGGCGTTTGGCATGAAGAACAATATCTTTAAATCACTTAACCCGGCATTGCAGCCACCTATTTGGTCAAACACTAAATATGTTCCAAAGGGTTATAAGCTTCGAGTGCCGGTTGACATGCGACATGCGGAGTCGAGTACTTTAATAGCAACTATTCCGCGCGATGAAAAGTCGACGAAACAAAAACCGGATGTTTCTTATAAAGTAAGGCGCGGGGATTCCTTATCTGAAATTGCTAAGCGCTTTAAGGTGCGAAGTAGTGAGTTGGTAGCGATAAATGGCCTTAGAAGCCAACACAAAATTCGTATCGGGCAAGTATTAAAACTACCCAGTGCAGCTAAAGAACAAATGAAAGGCGCACATCCAGTTGCTCAGAATGCCATTTTTTATACCGTAAGAAAAGGTGATCGCTTATCTGTCATTGCAGAAAAATCAGCTGTATCTGAAGCGAATATATTGGCCTTGAATAAGCTGAAAAATAAGAACTATTTATATATAGGCCAGAAACTAAGGTTAAGGAAAAACCCAGATGTGTTGTCAGTGGCGGCTAATGCGAAGGTGCTGGACCCAAAAGAGGCGGTTAAGGAAAATGTTTTACGGGCAGATCCAAGTAATTATTGGGTGGCTAAAAATGGCTCAGTTGAAATTCAAAGTAATGAAACATTAGGTCATTTTGCTGGCTGGTTAGGATTAAATACAACCAAGCTCAGGCAGCTAAATAAGATGAGCTCTAAGGCTGGTCTAGCGGTTGGTCAGCGTGTAATGCTTGATTTTTCGAGAGTAAAAAGAGCAGAGTTTGAACGACTCAGGTTAGCGCATCATCAGACGTTACAGAATAATTTTTTTAAGCGGTTTAGTGTGGTTGCAACTGAGGCGCTAATCCTAGATAAAGGTGATTCGGTTTGGCTGATAGCGCAACAACGCAGCGTACCTATGTGGTTGTTAAGGCAATACAACACGGGGGTAGATTTGAATCTCGTGGGCGTGGGTACGCGATTGATTGTTCCGACGATTGTAAAGAAGTCGAAGTAGCGCAGTCACTTTGGAGAAGGTGATATGACCAGTTCTCCAGACACTATATTAAAGTTATTATGACCATCGAGAGTGGCAATCAGCTCGTCACCAATCATATCTTGTCGCCAATCGGTGAGTAAATCAAGATCACGCTGACCTTGGATCAGTTGCAATAGCTCTTTACGGTTGGTGATGGATGTTGGATTAACGTTGGCGTTGGCAGCTTTTAACCTGACTTGAGCCATTAAAAGGTCTGCCAAGGCTTCTTCTTTTTCGCTAACGCTAGCCGATTTTTTTTGAGTCTCTTGCGGCGTCGGCTTTTTATTAATCGCGGTGCTAATAATCTCAATGACAGTGGCGCCAAATTTTTCTATGAATTTAGCTGATACACCACGCACACTTGATAAAGAGTGCTGGTCAGTCGGTTTAAGTTTCGCCACTTCTATTAAAATATCGTCTTTAATCAACCAGCCACGAGGAATGTTTTTTTGCTGCGCTATCGTTTCACGCCATTCGGCTAGTTTTTGCAGCGCAGATAAGGAGGCGCCTTTTAAACGTTTTGCCGCACGCATCCGTTTCCATGCAAGTTCTGGTGGGTTTGCGTAAAGGCTTGTTTTGCAAAGGTCAGAAAAAGCGGGGGCTAACCAGTTTAGCCGATCCTTTTCTTTGAGTTGAGTTTCTAATAAAGGATACATTTTAGCCAAATAAATAACGTCATCGGCAGCATAGGTTTTTTGATCATCACTGAGTGGCCTGCGTAACCAATCAGTTCGAGAGTGCGCTTTGCTTAATTGTACGCCCAATATGTCATCCACTAGGCGTGCATAACCGGCTTGTTCTGGGTGGCCTAAAATCGGTGCGGCTATTTGTGTATCAAAGACTGGTGCAAGCGGGTCGCCACGTAGGTCATAAAAAATTTCTTGGTCTTGGCGCGCGGCGTGGAATATTTTTAAAATACTTTTGTCGTACAAAATATCCAATAAAGGGTTGATGTCACACGCTAGCGGGTCGATGATAGCAACAATATTAGGTGTGGCTATTTGTATTAGCGCCAGTATTGAACGATAGGTTTTTTCTCGCTGAAACTCTGTGTCGATAGCTAACCAAGGGGCTTTTTTTATGGCGTCACAAAAAGCGGTGAGTTGTTCAGGGGTATCGATATATTGAGGGTTTGTCATAACAGCAAGGGTTGTAGTAATTGAGGCAGTGTAAACGATGATTAAGGTTTTTTCAGCGCAAAATTTTATCGAGGTTGCTTTTTGGCGAAACTATCTCGAACAACACGGCATTGTTTGTCAAATCAGGAATGAGTTTTTAGGCAGTGCGGCGGGTGAAGTGCCGCCAATAGAGTGTTGGCCAGAGCTTTGGATTAATGATAAGGCAGATGAGGCATTAGCGCGAGAATATTTGGCCAGTGACCCATTGGGCGAACAAAATCTGCCTACATGGACTTGTCGCTTCTGCGGAGAAGAGAGTGATGGTCAGTTTTCACACTGCTGGAATTGTGAAAAAGAAAAATTTGTTGATACTATAGAGGAGCATTAAATGGCGAGCATGGCACTTTGGGAGCAATTGGCGCTTGGCGCAGTCGCGTTATTGGTTATTTTTTGGTTTAGGCCGGGTATTAAAGCGGCGCTTAAGCAAAGTGAAGAAGCAGAGAAGGATTGGGCGGGTATTTTATTACCAATCGGAGCAGTCATTTTGTTCATTATCTTTTTAGTGATGACCGGCTAAATGCTGTAATGGCTGATGACTAGGGTTTGTCTAGTTCGTAAGGGCTGTTTAACAGAGAGATTAGCCTTAGTTTATGTTGCCGATTTGGACGAATAAAAAGCCGATTGTGTCAAACCAACGCTCAGTTAATTTGGTAGCATGTGATTACTGTCAGTTGAATTGAGATTAAATGAACGAAGAAGAAGCAAGAGCGGCGGAGCTAGTTAGCAAAACGCAAATTAAAAAAGATGCCGAAGATCTCGTGTCACTAGGGAAAAAAATTGCAGATTTATCGCAAGATCAGTTTGAAGCGATGCCTTTAGGTGATGACCTGAGGCAAGCCTTTATAGTGGCAAGAAAGCTTTCTAAAGGTGGTGCGATTAAACGCCAGTTTAAATATATTGGTAAGTTACTACGTAGCACCGATGTGACGCTCATTAATGAGTCGATGGAGCGCCAATTAGATAAAGACAGAGCGGCATCTGCCCGTTTACATAATATGGAGCATTGGCGAGATAAACTAGTTGAGCAAGGTGATGTTGCGCTGAGTGACTTTTTGCTTAGCTTTCCAAATGCAGATCGTCAGCATATTCGTCAGCTTCAACGAAAAGCTAAACTAGAATTGGAAAAAGAAAAACCGCCCGCAGCGGCTCGCAAAATTTTTCAATATATAAAAGAGCTTTCAATAACGGATTAAGGTGCTATTCATTTAATGTCATCTATAGTGACGGCAATGTACATCAATAGGAGAAACTCATGTTAGGAAAAAAATTAACGCTCAGTGTTCTTATCGCACTCTTTTTAGTATCGGTAGGCGTAGCACACGCGGAAAAACCTGAAGGAAAGGTAGCCGGTAAAGTTGAACATAATGAGTCCTTTTGGGATCGATGGTTTTCCCGTTCTGAAAAGGTAGGCGCTAAGCATGATAAAACTGACAAAGGTGATAAGTTAGAACACCATCAAAAAGAGAAAAGAAGTGAACGTAAGCAAAAGACTGAGCGCTATTTTAGTGATTCAGAACGGTCTCATATAGAAGACTATTATCGTCGTGACCGTGACCGTAATGAGCACGATCATAAGAAGGACAAAAAAAATAAGAAAAATAAAGGCAAGAATTTACCCTATGGTCTACAAAAGAAATTAGATCGTGGCGGTCAATTACCCCCAGGTTGGCAAACAAAAGTAGCGCGTGGTGAAGTGTTGGACGACGATATTTTAAGACACTCAGAGCGTATTCCTCACGAGTTAGCTAGACGGCTACCTGAGTTACGCGATGGTGAAGAAATTCGTCGAGTGGGGAATAAGGTAGTTCGTGTTTTAGAAGGTAACGGCACCGTTCTTGATGTAGTTGACCTTGCTGACGTTATTTTACGTTAAACACGTTGTGACCATGTCTGGCCGCTATCAAAGCGGCCAGACATAAGTAATAAGCGGTACAGAAATAAGGGTAATAATAATTTCAAGCGGTAGCCCCATACGCCAATAATCACCGAATTGATAGCCGCCCGGGCCCATCACTAACGTGTTCGACTGATGCCCGATAGGGGTTAAGAACGCACACGAGGCACCAATCGCTACGGCCATTAAAAAAGGGTCGATGCTGACGCCTAGCTGGTTTGCAATGCCGACAGATATAGGAGCCATAACCAAAGCAGTGGCGGCATTATTGATAATGTCTGATAAAAACATCGTGGTGACTAGGATGAGTGTTAAAACCATATAAATAGGCAGTCCATCTGTTAGGCCGACAATACCGCTAGCGACCAGCTCAGTCGCTCCAGTGCTCTCTAACGCACGACCAACAGGAATCATCCCGCCAAGCAAAATAATAATCGGCCAGTCGACATCACGATACACGTCTTTGCTTGGTAAAAACCCCATTAATGCATACACAAGAATGGCTAAAATAAAGGCACCTGCCATCGGTAGGATATTCATGGCGCCTAAAAGGATGGAACCAATAAAGATAGCGAGGGCTATTAGTACACGGCGTTGCTGTCCTATTTGGATGCCCCTTTCGGCAAGCGGTAATAAATTTAGCTGAGTGAGCGTATCTGTGATGAAGGCCTGTTCGGATTGTAATAGTAGAACATCGCCAGTTTTGAAGGAGAGGTTACGTAATCGTTTTCTGATGACTGTTCCTTCTCGTGCAAGGCCAATAACAGCAACAGAATTTGCTGTTCGCCGACGTAAATAAGATACATCTCGACCTACAAGCGGGGATGTGGCAGTAATGATGCATTCGGTAAGGGCGAGGTCACCTTTTGTTAAATCATCAAAGGCCTTTCCGCTGGCTGTTTGAAATTCAAGGTTTGAATCAGAAAACTTATTTTGCATTGTTAGAGGGTCACCTCGTAAAATCAAAATGTCATTTTCTTTTAATGCGTAGTTAGGGTTTGTGTTGAGCGCAAAGCGGTGGCCACGGGCAACGCCAACAATGCCAATATCTTCACGCTGTAGATCTTCTATGTCATTAACAGCAATGCCTATTAATGGGCTGTCGGCCATTACTTTAACTTCCGTTAAATAACCGCTGACTTCAAATAATTTCTCCGGCTGGTTTTCGTCAAAGCGCTTTTTTGGTATGAGTCGCCACCCAATCAAGGTAATAAAGATAAGGCCAATAATGGCGATAACAGAACCAATGGGTGAGAAATCGAACATGCTAAAAGCGGTGCCAGTAATGTCGGCGCGGTAGTTAGCAATGATAATGTTAGGTGGGGTGCCAATCATAGTGCTCATGCCGCCTAAAATACTACCAAAAGCTAACGGCATTAATACCATGGCGGGAGAGCGCCCATGTTCTTTAGCGGTTGCAATGGCTACGGGTAGTAATAACGCTAACGCACCTACATTATTCATAAAAGCAGAAAAGAACGTCACAATACCTGTTAATAGAGCAATGTGAATAATGGCATTGCTGGTATGGGGTAACAAATAGGCGGCAACAACATCAACTACGCCGGCATTTTTTAGTGCTTGGCTTATGATAAGTACGGCGGCCACGGTGATAACAGCAGTATGACCAAAACCTGCAAAGGCTTCATTAGGCGTGACAAGACCAAATAAAAGAACGGCTGTCATAGCGGCTAACGCAATAATGTCGTATCGCCACTTGCCCCAAGCAAATAACACTAGGGTGGCGGACAAGATAGAAAATATTAGTGTTTGTTCAGTTGTCATGGTTCTTGAGTAGGGTGTCTTTTGCGTGATTTATTTGTATTGCCAGCTCTTCAGAGCCACCTTTGTCCGGATGCACTTTCTGCATAAGCCGTTTGTGAGCTGCGATAATTTCATCTTTAGAGGCTCCTTTTTGAAGCCCAAGAATACTGAGCGCTCTTTGCTCGCTCATCGCTGACGTTGAAGGAGGTGGGTTCTGGTTTGGCTGGTTATTTCGGGTGGATTTTATTGCCTTGGCGAGACCCAGCACTCGAAGAATATTGGGTAGATGCCGTGCAATTAATGGGATAGCTGAACCAATAAACGCGAATATGATATTTAATTTACCAGTAACGGCAAGAAAAATAAGCCCTAAACCCAATAAAAGCCAAAGTGATTTTCTGATATTCGCGGCAACGGTTTCGGCCGGTGTGGTGAGAAACCAGCGAACTAGATACAGCGCACCTAAAAGAACCGCTAGCAGTAAAAAAAGTCTAATCATTACACATTATTTTTTCGTTTATTCATTTTGAATGTTGTGAAGTTTTGCTGCCTAATCAGCTAACTAAGTAGGTACTCGCCGAGCCAAGTGAATTCTTGTCGGTCTACAATCATCCCTACGTGCCGGTATATTGGTTGACCCTGTTGATTGAGAAAAATGCTGGTTGGCATGAGTCTAATGCGATGTAATTCTGCATAGCTAATTTGCTTTAAGCGCTGCCCTTGTTCATCAATCAAATGTTTGTCGGATTCTATATTAATGTCCAGTAAGCTGAAGTTTAATGGGTAGTAGGTTTGAACGTTAGTTTGCTTGAATAGGGTTGTTTTCATTCTATGGCAGAACGGGCAATTTGGGGTGCTGAAAAATAAAAATAAACCCAATTTATTTTCATTTTTTGTGCGTTTAATGTTTGTTGATAAATTGCCAGAAAAAGTATCAAAGAAGGGCTTGTCGGTTGTACTGGTATGGGATGTATCAGAGTATGCCAAAGCGTTACAAAAGCCTATAAGAAAAAGGCTGCTTAGAATGAGGCGGCATAAGGTTAAATTTATTTTTAGCATTTGTTTCTTAATTCAAACATTATTTTTAATTTTGTCTAAGCTTACTGTGTGCTTATGAAAAATAGAAATAAAACATTGAAACAAATTCAAGAGTTGCAACGGAACGCAAAACGATTTTGTTTTTTAATTGAAAACATACATGAATTTGGTGCGCGAGATTGGCTGCTAGATATCAGCTTGATTTTGCCAAGAATTCACGCCGTGATGGGTTTGATAGATCAACAAAACAATAGAACAGAGTGTTTTGTTGCGTTATCTGACATTGATGAGCGTTTCGACTTATTTTGCCATCTTAAAAAGGTTTTGGGTGCAAAAGATGGTTACGAAATAGGCGAGGAGCTGGTAGGTAACGAATTGTACGGCAGTCTGTCTGGTGATTTAGCGGATCTTTATTTTGAAATTAAACGGGGGCTTGATCTTATTCAATCAGGTGAAGAAAACTTGCCGTTTGCTTTAAGCTTGTGGCGCGATGGTTTTTTTCTTCATTGGGGTAAGCACTTAATTGATGCGGAACAGCACTTGTATGATTTACGAGTCCATCATCAAATTTAAATTTGTTTAGATAGCCAGTTGATTTTTGCCGACTGCTCTAACGAACACAACCACTTGTAAGCCAACTCCAAATTGTCTGCGGCTGCGTAAACACCATGTGATTGGACGATAGCAACGGGGTGTTGTTTCAAACAATCGCTTATCCGTTGTGGCATTACCTCAAGATACTGCGCCGCTTCACACTGAATGACGGGTAAGTCGCCAAAATATAGCTTGCCTTCAAAGTCAATTGGGCTGAGCTTTTCACTCTGAAGAGTTAGCGCTATTGTGTAGGGGGTGTGAGCATGTAAAACTGCTTGGCAACCTGTATTATTTTGATAAATAAACTGATGAATACCAGCGTCTAAGGATGCATTGTCTGGAAGGGGGGTATCAAAGTGGCAATGGACCAGCTCACTTTGTTTGATTATATCCGCGCAGGCCCCTGTTTTGGTGACGACAAAGGCATCGTTTAACCGCACAGACCCATTACCGCTGTGCGAGTCGTTTAATGAATGTTGGCGTAATAACTGGTAATAAAAAACGAGTTGTTGTTCTTTAGTCATGAGCCTTTTGCTTCGTCCGTTGCTGAGCCCAAATAATAACGCCGGTTAGGGCTAAAAACAAAACAATCACGCCGACCAAGTCAAAAAACAACGTGCCGTATGAACCAAAAAAACGCCCGCTATGGATGTCTAGCAAAAGCGTTTCTAGCGAAATAATGTTGGATTTATACTGTTGGATAACGACGCTGGATGCGCCTTCTGACATAATTTCTTCAGTGGACCAATGGATATTGTAATCCCAAGTCGTTTTTTCTATATTTAAATCTGTATCCAAGCGATGTAATTGACCATTTGCAATAATAATAACTTGCTGGTCTTTGTTATACCCAATACCGCTGATGTCGTTTGGAACACCATCAAGGTTGCCTAATGTTTCAATCAGTTGGTTGTTGGCATCAATTAATAATAAGGTGTTAGTGAGTGAAATGAGCAAAAACTCATCGAGACGAACGATGCCGATTAATGGGGTGTCAGCAGCTAAAACATTGCCAGAATTAATAAATAAAAGGTCATCAGCCTGTGTAATAGTGTGACCCTGTGTTTTGAATTGCAAGAGTCGGGTGGGTGGTTGGATGTTGTAACTATCTAGCAAAAAAGTGTTGCTGATATGTTGTTTTTTTAACGCGAGATCATCCGTATGGTTAAGTGCAATGCCGCTGAGTGTAATAAAAATAATGAATAAGGCTGCGAATAGCCCAACGTATCGGTGCCACTGATATATCGACTTTAGTTTGTTACGCCGTTTTCGGTTGCTTTTCATTGTTTAGAGTTGCTGTTCGAGATAAAGAGCGATTCTAGCCATCTTTTTAAGTGCTCTAACTGATAGGGTGGCGCCGGAAATTCCATCAATTGGGCTGCTAAGCTGCTGATTTTCATCGAGGGTAATATTGTCAAACTGCCTAGTGAAAAAATCATGCTTAACTTCCCATCCTCGCGACTCCCGAAAAGTGAGCACTTTCAGTTGCTGAACGTTACTGCTTTCAATAACAATACCAACGGTAATAGGTTTTGATTTACCGATTTCATTGAGTATCCATGCTGTTTTAGATCCCTGCTGCCAGTATTTAACACGTATAAATGTGGGGGAGTGTTGTAAAAACTCACTGATGACTTTTTTCTTTTCTTTATTCAGCCAAATGGTCGACATTGTAGGAATATTGCCGCCAAAAGTCGTCTCTAAAAAAGCCTCAGGGGTCTGATAGACCCCTTTAGCGATAGCCGTTTGAAAGAAAAAAACAGCGCTGAATAGTAAAATTCTTTTCATGCGTATTAAAGGAACTGATTAAAATTGATAACCTAATCCAATGTTAAGCCCATTTTGATCTTTACCATCATCATTGTTTTGGTATTGATAATCGGCTTTGATCACAACATCTTCATGTGGCCAGTAGTTTACACCAAAGTCCCACTGTTCTTTTTCAGAATTCTCAGCGCTTCCAGAGTTACTACCTGCTTTATTGTCCCATTGGTTAAAGCGCGCAAAGATGCCGAGTTGCTCAGAGAGTTTATAAGACGGCTCAACATAAAAACCTTTTTGCTGATCGGCGCCAGCTGCTTTAACGGCTGAGCCATCAATATCCCATGCAGCATACAATGCTTTCAAGGTGAATGGGCCAGTAGACCAAATAGCGTGAGTCTCAATCAGATTGCCGCTATCGAGTCCGGCCACTAAGCCTTGCCCCATATTCTGTTGATGTTGAGCAGAAACGGCGAGTTCAAGACCCGGCACACCTGTGTATTTTAGGCGCACAGTAGCGGCAGGGTCATTGGCTTTTGCTTTGCTGACTTTTTGCCGTCCGCTACGAACACTAAAGCTATCGCTAACACTGAGGCCTGAATGTACATAGGCATCATAGCTAAAGCCTGCTCCTAGCTCACCATGAGCACCCGCACCTGCAGCCCACCAAGTCGCCGGGATAATATTTTTTTCTATCGGGTTACGTTCTGTGCCATAAAAGGTAGGAGGCTCATGTGTTTCATTAATAATACCAACGGGTAATAAAAACAGGCCGGCGCGGGCGGTGTGTTGCTCATTAAGGTCAAAATCAATGTAGGCTTGTTCTAGTTCTACTTCACCGCCATTGCTTCCATCATCGGTATCTTTTACAAGACTATGTTCGAGTTCAATTTCAGAGAAGAAACGAATGTTGTCGGTAAATTCATGGCCGAAAAATAGAACAAAACGGTGAAAATCAATCTCGTCTTTATCGCTGGCGCCGCCTTTGCCTGATAAGTTGTTGTAATGTAATTCACCATAACCGCCGATGGATGTTTTATCTGCGAAGTTAGCTAGTTTTTGTATGCCGCTAGTGCTCTCAGCTATTGTCTCGGTTGCACTGACAGCAGCCTCGACTTTGTCGTTGGTTAGGGCGACCGCCTCACGAAGTTGGTTGTTTTCACTCATCAAGAGTTTATTTTGTTTTTCTAGTGCGTCGAGCCTTTTAGCCAGGTCTTCTAAACTTAAGGCAGAGACTTGGGGGGCAGTAAATGCACACAATAAAGTAACTATGCCAACAGGTTTTTTAATGTTGATCTTCATAATGATAATTCTCCTAATAGATTAAAGTTAGTGGAAAAAGAATAGTAATACGAATGATTCTCATTAGCAAGAAGTTATTAATCATTCCAAATATATGAAAGCGAATTAGCGATAGTTCTCGTATAATGTGTTTCTAACTATATTTTTAGGAGTCAAGCATGGGTGCAATAGGTTCGTTTAATTCAGTCCTAACAGCGGAAGACATCAACATTAGTGAGGCGGCGAGCGAAAAGCTAACGGAGTTGTTTTCCGAGGTAGGTGATGAAATGGATGCGATTCGTATTTTTGTGTCGGGTGGTGGTTGTAGTGGTATGTCATACGGCATGACATTTTCTGATGAAAAAACACCTTTTGACAGCGTGTTGGATTCTGGCGATTATAAAATTTACGTTGATACTGTTGCGCTAAATTATATGCGTGGAGTCGAAATTGATTTTGTAGACAAAGGTATGGGCGAAGCGAGTTTTGTCTTCAATAATGTATTTTCAGCAACAGGCGGTTCAGGCGGTTGTGGTTCTTGCGGCTCGTCGAGTGGTGGTTGCGGTAGCTAATATTTATATGTGTGACGCTTCAATAAGCAGTCGTTTAGTTGGGAATAGCCATGATGTTTGACTATTAACGTTCGCCTGGCAATTAGCGCTTTATTTGCCTTTTGAAGGTGATGCTGCGTGAAAGCCAGCAGGCACTTGCCCCATGTCGCCTTCGCCAAAGAAAAAACCTTTCATATGCATCTCAATAAGCTGAATACTTTCAACATCTGCGGTACTTAAACCATTCTCATTGATGATCATAGATAGGCGTTCAAGCCACCTGCTCCAGCCTTCTTTAGAGACGTTGGCTAAAATTCTTTCACCTAACTCACCAGGGTGAGGGGCCTTATCGAGTGCTTCGGCTTCTGTTTTAAGTACGAGGCATTGAACGGTATTAGTCATGATCTGCTGTGGAGTTAAATAAAAGAGGAATTATACAAGGTTTATTGTTTTAAGCTATGAATCTTAACGTAAGAGACGAAGCGAATAGAGCCCGACCTTAAAAAGGTTTAACAGTGGCCAATATGATAATACCCACTAAAAACAACACAGGAACTTCATTCATCCAGCGAAAATAGACATGGCTATGGGTATTGCGGTCATGTTTAAAATCGAACAGCCATTTGCCACAATAAAGGTGATAACCGCATAGTAAAGCAACCAATGTTAGCTTTGCATGAAGCCATGCAGATTGCCCAAAGGCGGCCCACGCATAATCTGTCAACATTAACGTGCCAAACACAAGTGTCAGAACAAGCCCAGGTGTCATAATGCCAAAATATAGTTTTCGTTCCATGATTTTAAAGCGTTCGTTACTGGCCGAGTCATTACTCATCGCGTGATAAACGAATAGTCGGGGCAGGTAGAAGAGTCCCGCAAACCATGTAACCATGAAGATTAAATGTAACGCTTTGTACCACATTAGCTTTTATCCAATAGCTGATCGAGTCGTTGGCGCATTGTCTGTTCATCAAAGATGCCGAGTTTTTGCATAGCAATAGTTGAGTTTGGTGCGATTAGAAAGGTGGTTGGCGTTAGCCGGACGTCGCCAAAGGCCTTGGCGGCTTTACCCATAGGGTCTAAGGCTATTTTATAAGGCAACTTTTTGTTCTCAGCCATGGCAATAACATGGTCTGGACGATCGTGTTTCATTGCAATAGCAATAATACTGACGCCTTTTGCAGCGTAGTCGGCGTGAATGGCTTTGAGGTGAGGGATTTCTTTAATGCAGCCTGGGCAGTCAGTTGCCCAAAATGTAACCAATGCGGGTCGCCCCTTTAAAGAAGATAAAGCAATTTTTTCGCCATCAATGGTGTTGACAGATATATTTGGCACCTGATTAAGAGCGGCATTGTTAAAGTAGAGGGTGGTAAAGCCGAGGAGTATTAAAACAAGCGAGATGGCGGGTATTTTATTTTTTTTCATGCGGTTCTGATTTAAGATAATTTTGAGTTAATCCTGCGTACAAAGATAGAGGGCAAATAAGCTTAGACGTTCCATTAGCAATAAAGGCGGTTGCCATCATGGGTAGTAATAAATCGTGTGAGTTTGTCATTTCCATAATAATAACAAAGGCTGTTAGAGGTGCTTGTAACATGCCGGCGAAATACCCGGTCATCCCCAGAAGAATCACAACGGAGACTGGGGCGATAGGTAGCCATTCAGCAAGGTTTGCACCAATACCTGCGCCAACTGAAAGCGACGGTACAAAAATACCCGCCGGAATGCCAATAAAAAAAGTAGCGATACTGGCGAGCATTCGCATCAGCGGGTATTCAGCAGACATGGTTTCTGCGTGCAAGAGGTAATTTTTTGTTTCTTGGTATCCCGTACCCGCGGTTGCGCCATCGGAAAAGTAATTTAATACAGAAATAATGATGCCGCAAGTAAACGCGATTTTAAGCGGTGATAAAAAGGAGAAGGATTTAAGAAAGCCGCCACCTTTTAACAAGATTAAGCTGAATACCCCGCCCATAAAACCGGTTGCAATGCCACAAATTGGAATGATGAGCCAAGCTCTTCCCCAAGGAAAAAAGGCTGATCGATTATCGAGAAAAACATACTGCCCATGAATAATAAGGGCGGTTGCACCAGCAAAAATCACGGCGGTTAAAATTAGGCCACTGGTTTTCTCTTCTAATGAGCGCCCCATTTCTTCTATCGCAAAAACAATGCCTGCCAAAGGGGCACTAAAAATAGCTGCAAAACCCGCTGAACTCCCAGCAAGAATGAGACCTCGTTCAAGGTAATGAGGGCCAAATTGGGCGAATCGAGCAAAATAAGTCATGAGGGCTGCGCCAATGTGGATGGCAGGGCCGCCTAAACCAACAGATGCACCAGCAAAAATACCGCCAATACTAAGAAATAATTTACCGATAATAATTCTAAAGCTAAGCAGTGATTTCTCGTTGACGGCCTCTGACGGTTGAAGAGCTGCTTTCACTTGAGGCACGCCGCTTCTTTCTGAACCAGGAAAAAAAGTGAATGTAATCCATGCCAGCAGCGTTAGAACGATGGGGGTAAACAAAAAGCTATACATCAAATATTGTTGATGCAACTCTCTAAATAATCCGCTCATGTACTCACTGCCAACGGTCAGCGCTATGGATGATAGCCCAACAAAGATAGCGCCCAACCAGAAAACAATATGAGTTTTCCACGTAGAAAGTAGCTGTAAAATAGAGTGTTTGTCACGCTTGAGCATTCCGTTAAGTATATCAGAAGGTGCTAGTGTAAAATGTGCAGATAAATGAGAATTAACTTAATGAGGTTGAAGCGTGATTAAGGTAGGTATTGTCGGTGGTACAGGGTATACAGGTGTTGAATTGCTTAGGTTGCTTGCGATGCATTCTGATGTAGAGGTTAAAGTGGTGACCTCTCGTGCTGAAAAGGGCCTGAGGGTCGACTCGGTGTATCCGAATTTGCGTGGCTTTAATGATTTGAAGTTTGTTGACCCAGTCATTGAAAATTTGACGGATTGTGATGTCGTGTTCTTTGCTACGCCAAACGCGACGGCGATGCATATGGCTAAAGATTTACTCGCCGCTGATGTAAAAGTAATCGACTTATCCGCTGACTTTAGGTTAAAAGATGTAACCGTTTGGGAGCATTGGTATGGCGCTAAACATATGTGCCCAGAACTACTTGAAACTGCAGTGTACGGCCTGCCAGAAACAAACCGTGAGGCGATTAAAGGGGCGAGCTTAGTTGCTAACCCTGGTTGTTACCCAACGGCAACTCAGTTAGGTTTTTTGCCGTTAATAAAGGCGGACTTGATTGATACCTCGATGCTGATTTCAGATGCAAAATCAGGAGTGAGTGGTGCAGGACGTTCGGCTAGCGTAGCGGGGTTAATGAGTGAAACAGGTGAAAGTTTTAAAGCGTATGGTGTGCCTGGCCATAGGCACCTGCCAGAAATTTCTCAAGAGTTACAAAACGTTGCTTCTTCTCCGGTATCACTGACATTTACACCGCATTTGGTACCGATGATTCGTGGTATTCACGCGACCTTATATGCACCTTTAAACGATACCAAAAAAGACCTACAGGGGTTGTTTGAAGAGTTTTATGCTAACGAGCCTTTTGTCGATGTGTTGCCAGCTGGTGAACACCCTGATACCTGTGATGTGCGTGGAACTAATCGCTGTCAAATAGCGGTTCACCAACCACAAGGCGGGCAAATTGTGACGGTGTTGTCTGTGATTGATAATCTAGTCAAAGGTGCATCAGGGCAAGCGATTCATAATATGAATATTATGTTTGGCCTAGATGAGCGCGCTGGTTTGAATCAAGTGGGCATGTACCCATAAGACGGTTATTTTTAGGATGATTCATCACCAGTGCCCACACCCTTATCACCAAACGAAGCACAGGCGTAGGGTAGAAAAAAGTGTGTTGATTGCTATTGTAGTTGGCGCTTTGGTGTTTTTTGCCTTGGGGCGATACTCCGTAAAAAGCGTCGATGAGTACCAAGCTGAGAATGGGCTATTGAAAGAGTCTGTAGCTGAGTTAATGGCAACAAATAAAGAGTTAGTTAAGCAGCAAGATTTTATTGAGAATGCTGAAAAAATTGATGCTCAAGCGAAAAAGGATTCGCGTCGCTCACTAACTAAGTTGCACGATGAATTAAGTGATGTCAAAGAGCAGTTGGCTTTTTATCAGCGAGTGGTCGCCCCTGAAACGCTCATTAAAGGCTTGTATGTTAATAGTTTTGAAATACAGGCGCTGGATGAGGAATCAACTTACGAATACCAGTTGGTTTTAGCGCAGGGAGCGAATCAAAAGAGGGCAATCAAAGGACAGTATACGTTGTCAATTGTCGGTCGTTTTCAAGGGGAAGATAAAACGCTTTCAATTAAAGAGTTGAACGTTGAGAAAGAGGCATCTTACGAATTTTCTTTTAAATACTACGAGTTGTTAACCGGTAAGATCAGCTTTGATGATGGGTTTGTACCAAAGCAAGTAAATGTGACAGTTAAGCCTTCTAAAAAAGGCTCTGCAAACCTTAAGCAGCAGTGGTTATGGTCAAAGATATTGGTTAGCGATTAGGTGCTAGCGTATATCTAAGCTAAACTAAGCCATTAAGTTGGTAATGAAATTGAGGATTGAGGGATATGTTTTCTTCGGACACAAAAAAATTAAAAGATATTAATACGACCAATGTATCGACGATTATTGGAGAAGGTACCGTTATTCAGGGTGATATCGTTTATGCTGGTGGCTTACATATTGATGGTCGAGTAGTCGGTAGTGTTTCTGCTGAGAATGGTTCTGCAGCGACACTTACATTAAGTAAGCTAGGTTCTATTCATGGTAGTGTGGATGTGCCAACGGTTGTTATTGATGGGGAAGTGCAAGGTGATGTGACGGCGACAGATAGAGTACAGTTAATTTCTAACTCTCGCATCACTGGCAATGTTCAATATAACTTAATTGAAATGGAAGTAGGTGCTGAGGTGAATGGGCAACTAGTTAGGCAGCAAGGTGAGCGTGCTAATTTGGATGCTCCTACAATGCTAGAATCCACGGAAGGCGAACTTTCGTAATTAAAAATGTACTAATCTTGGTACTATATAAATAAAGAGTGTAAATATGACAACATTTGCTGCGCAAGCGGATATTAACTTTACAGATAGCGCGGCTACAAAAGTAGCTGAGTTGATTAAAGAAGAAGGAAACCCTGAGTTAAAGCTTCGAGTGTATATTTCTGGCGGGGGTTGTTCTGGTTTCCAATATGGTTTTACGTTTGATGAAACGATGGCGGAGGATGATTTTGGTATCGAAAAAGATGGCGTTGTCGTTGTTATTGATCCAATGAGTTACCAATACCTTGATAAAGCCGAAGTGGACTATAAAGAGGATCTGCAGGGTTCGCAGTTTGTCATTCGTAACCCGAATGCATCGACGACTTGTGGTTGTGGTTCATCATTCGCAGCATAAAGTTTTTAGTAATAACCAAAGATTTTTTAGATTTATGCCAAGTAGATAGCACCTAAGATGACGGGTTTTTTTGCCCCCGTTACTGATGGTGTGTTACTTGGTTTACCTTCCATTGTTTGTTTGGCTAGCCATGCAAATGCCATAGCCTCTACCCAGTCGGGGTGAACTCCATAAGTAGCGGTAGTTTCAACGGGGCAATCGAGCAAGCTTTGTAGTTTTTCCATTAGAAACGTATTCTTAGTGCCGCCGCCACAAATAAGTGCGTTATCGGTAACGGGTAGTTTTTTTATGCTTTGCGCAATACATTGAGCGGTCAACTCACATAAGCTGCTTAAAATATCATATGGGTTGTTTGGGTGCTGATCTACATGGGCTTTTAACCAGTTAAGATTGAAATATTCGGGCCCTGTGGTTTTGGGGTGAATTTGTGAGAAGTAGGGGTCATTCAGCATACTTTGTAGCAATAGTTCGTTGGTAGTGCCCTTTCTAGATAGCTGTCCAGATGTATCATAGGGCATATCAAAATGAAGCTGGCACCACTGGTCCATTAACGTATTTCCTGGGCCGCAATCAAAACCGATAATATCTTCTTTATTTTTATTAAGAAAGGTTATATTAGAAATGCCGCCGATATTAATAATAGCTAGGCTCTTGGACTGAGATTGAAAGGCGGACTGGTGAAAAGCGGGGACTAAAGGCGCACCTTGGCCACCAGCCGCGATATCACGTCGCCTGAAGTCGGCTACTACGGTTATTCCTGTGTTCTCTGCGATACGGTTAGCGTCGCCAATCTGAAGTGTAAAAGGCGGGTGACTATTTGGGCTATGTTGGACAGTGTGTCCGTGTGAGCCGATGGCTATAATGTTATTGGCCCTAATGTCTGCTGAAAGTAGGGCTTCTTCAATGCACTGGGCGTAAAAGCTACCAAGCAGGGAATCCAGCATGCCGAATTGGTCAAATTCTATTGCAGTGTTTTGGCACGCGGCCTTTAAGGGTAAAAGTAGGCTGTTTGGGTATTCTTTAAATAAGCTTGAAACTAACACGGGTTCTGTGTCATTAAAATCGGCAATAACAACATCGACCCCATCTAAGCTGGTGCCAGACATTACGCCAATATAAAACTGTTTCACGCTGTTCTAATTAAGTGCTAACTGAGTTTGTTTTGCGAGCTCTAATTGCGCTAAAAGAGGTGATGTTTGTTGTTTAAATTTAGCCAATAGGTTTTTATTGATTGGTTTGGCAGCTGGAAATTTAGCCGTTAAAGGGTTGCGATGAACACCGTTAACTCTAAGTTCGTAGTGCAAGTGTGGCCCAGTTGCTAGACCCGATTTACCGACGTACCCTACAACTTGCCCTTGCTTAATGCGATCACCCTTTTTATAGCGACCATATTTAGACATATGTGCATAGAGTGAACTGTATTTTTGCCCGTGCTGCACAATAACTACGCGCCCATAACCACCTTTTACACCGCGAAAAATAATTTTTCCGTCGCCAGTTGATTTGATTGGTGTGCCAGATGACGCAGCATAATCGACACCTTTATGGGCGCGAATTCTATTAAGAACGGGGTGTTTTCGGCGAAGGTTAAAATGCGAGCTCACTCGAGCAAAATGTATGGGGTTACGTAAAAAGGTTTTGCGCATACTTTTGCCACTAGGTGAAAAGTACTCAGCATTACCATTATCATCGGTGAAACGGACGGCTTTAAATGCATCTCCACGATTAATAAACTCAGCCGCTAAAATATGTCCATTTTCAATGCGTTTTCCATCAATAAATTTAGATTCATATAATAGAGTGAAAGAGTCGCCTTGGCGTAAGCCTTGGGCAAAATCGATGTCCCACCCAAAGATATTAGCCAACTCCATAATAGTTTTGTCAGAAAGCCCCGCCTGCTTAGCATCGTAAAAGAGAGAGTTGTTAATGTCGGCAGAGGTCGTTTGGTGGGTTATTACAACAGGTTTTTCAGCTATAGACGCAGTAAACTCGGCGTTCTCGTGATGTATTTTAAGTGTTTTAATTCGGTCAATGTCGTATTCAAGGGCGGTGCATTCGCCTTTTGAGTTTTGTGCAAATCGAAGCGTTTGACCAGGTTTGATGTTTTTTAATGCCTTGGTTTTGTCACCAAGTTGAATGATGTTGTGGAGTGTTGTCGGTGAGTATTTTAATTGGTTAAATATTTTAGCTAAATTATCGCCTGATTTTATGGTGTACTCTTTCCAAGATCTTTTGTCCTTAATTACGTTATTAATAACAGGGGGTTGGATGACCGTGTTGTTGCTGACTTTTTCAAGGGTTGGGGTAGAAAAAGTATTAGATGGTTTTTTTGGTAATTCTATAGCGATAACATGGCTTGAAGCTGTTGTTTTGTAATTATCTATAGAAGCAGTCGATGTTGCATTTTTAAAATAAAAGACAGTCGCTAGTAAAATGAGGGTGCCAAAAAGAAAAGCGGGGAGCTGTAATTTTTTGGCTTGAACTTGAGTCGTCCTCATTGGTACTTTGAAGTCACGATTAATGAAGCTGGGTTTCATCATAAAAATATGCTCAATAAGGAGTGGTTTAAACTAAAATAAAAAAACTATATAAAGCCTTAACTTACACATTATATAGTAAGTAAAGTGAAAAGTATCAAGCCGAACAGGTCAATGCTATTCCACATGGCGTAAGTATAGCTGTTAAATTTAAAATAAAAAGAAATGGGGTTTTAAGCTATATAGTTGTTGGATAAATGGTTGATTTATATTTGATATAAAGTATCTTTCGCTGCCTATACTATATATAAGGGAAATTTTGGTGAGTGAAGCAATAAAAACACAATTAGAGCAATTAAAACGCGGTGCTGACGAAATACTGGTAGAGGCCGAGTTTGATAAGAAAGTCGCGTCAGGCAAAAAATTAAGAATAAAGGCAGGCTTTGACCCGACGGCTCCTGACCTACATTTAGGTCATACAGTTTTAATAAATAAACTAAAGCAGTTCCAAGATGCTGGCCATCACATTTTGTTTCTTATAGGCGACTTTACCGGAATGATTGGTGATCCGACTGGAAAGTCAGCAACACGTCCTCCGCTAACGAAAGAAGACGTCGTTGAAAACGCGAAGTCCTATACACAGCAGGTGTTTAAAATTCTGGATCCAGAGAAAACAGAAGTCGTTTTTAACTCTACCTGGATGTCAGCGTTCAATGCAGCGGATCTTATTCAGTTGGCTGCAAAGCATACAGTAGCGCGAATGTTAGAAAGAGATGATTTCAATAAGAGGTACTCAAGTGGTAAACCTATAGCAATACATGAGTTTCTTTACCCGCTCATTCAAGGTTACGACTCAGTGGCGCTTAAATCTGATGTAGAGATTGGTGGAACAGATCAGAAGTTTAATTTACTGGTTGGGCGCCAGCTACAGGAGGTTTATAGCCAATCGCCCCAGGTGGTGATGACAATGCCAATATTAGAAGGTCTAGACGGTGTAAATAAAATGTCAAAATCATTGAATAATTACATCGGTATAAATGAAGAGCCTGACGAGATGTTCGGGAAAATAATGTCAATATCCGATGTGTTGATGTGGCGCTACTTCGAATTACTAAGCTTTAGGAGTATTGGGGAGATAACTAAGTGGCGTTCAGAATGTGAAGCAGGTAATGAAAATCCAAAAAACATCAAAATTAAGCTCGCATTAGAAATAGTAGAAAGGTTTAACGATCAAGAATCAGCTGTAAAGGCTCAATCAGTATTTGAAGCGCGATTTAAGCATGGTCAAGTGCCAGAGAATATAGAAAAAACTACAATTAAAGCAGATGCTGGATTAATGATAGCGAATGCAATGAAGGAAGCCGGCATGACTGCAAGCACCTCAGAATCATATAGAATGATTAAACAAGGTGCTGTAAAGGTGAATGGCGAGAAGGTAAGCGATAAACAACTGCTTCTAGAAAGTGGATCGGAGTATCTTGTCCAAGTAGGGAAAAGAAAATTCTCTAAA